>NCHQ01000002.1 GCA_002281855.1 Rhodospirillales bacterium 24-66-33
GAGGAGGCCCGAAGGGCCGTCTCGAAGGGTGGGAACGCGCACCTTGCCTGTTGCCCATCCTTCGAGACGCGCCGCTTCGCGGCGCTCCTCAGGATGAGGCAAGTGCTTGAATCGATTCAATTCATTTTCGGCCAGCCTCTGAGGAGCGGCCGCAGGCCGCGTCTCGAAGGATGGGCAACAACAACGTGCGCGTGCCCATGCTTCGAGACGGCCGCCTTGCGGCCTCTCAGCATGAGGTTGGTATGTGGAACGCTCGCCGAACCAGTTGAGGTCCGGTCAGGCGTTGTGCGCCCGGTTCAGGCGCTCGAAGCCTTCGGCCAGGTCGGTCTTCAGGTCCTCGACGTCTTCGAGGCCGATATGGACGCGCAGCAGCTGCTTGCCCTCGGGCCACGGCACGGCGGTGCGGTACTGGTCGGGGTGCGCCGGGATCATCAGGCTCTCGTAGCCGCCCCAGCTCGCGCCCATGCCGAAGATGTCCATGCCGTCGAGCATGGCGGCCACCGCGGGACGCTTGATGCCGTCGCGCAGCGTGAACGAGAACAGGCCGGACGAGCCCTGGAACTGCTTCTTCCAGTTCTCATGACCGGGGCAGTCGGGCAGGGCCGGGTGCAGCACCTTGTCGACCTCGGGCTGGGTCTTCAGCCAGTTCGCGATCTCGAGGCCGCTCTTCTCGTGATGGCGCAGGCGCACGCCCATGGTGCGCAGGCCGCGTAGCGCCAGGTAGCAATCGTCGGGCGCAGCGTGGAAGCCGAACGACTGGCAGGCCGTCTTCGCCGTCTCGAACATCGCGCGCGTGGCGCAGGAGATGATGCCCATCATCGCATCCGAATGGCCGACGATGTACTTGGTGCCGGCATGGATGGAGATGTCGCAGCCATGGTCGAACGGCTTGAAGTAGAGCGGCGTCGCCCAGGTATTGTCGATCATGACGGTCGCGCCGGCCTTCTTCGCGACCGCAGCCATGCCGTCGACGTCCTGGACCTCGAAGGTCTGCGAGCCCGGCGCCTCGAGATAGAGGACCTTGGTGTTCGGCCGCATCAGCTTGGCGATGCCCTCGGCGCCGATCATCGGATCGAAGTAGGTGGTCTCGACGCCGAAGTTCTTCAGCGTGGTGTTGGCGAAGCGGCGCGCCGGACCGTAGGCGTTGTCGGTCACCAGCATGTGGTCGCCGGTCTTCAGGAAGCCCACGATGGCGCCGGTGACGGCAGCCAGGCCCGACTGCACGGCGATGGAACGGTGCGCGCCCTCGATGGCGGCGACGGCGTCTTCCAGCGCCTTCTGCGTCGGCGTGCCGTTGCGGCCGTAGCCGAAGCCCTCGAACGGGATGCGGTTCTCGAACTTGTCCATCGTCGGCGAGAGGATCGTCGACGCGTGATAGACGGGCGGATTGACGATGCCGAAGTTGTTGTCCGGGTCGCGGCCCGAGACGGCCAAAACGGTGTCGGGGCGAGTATAAGTTTTCTTCGAGGTCATGACTCAACTATGGCACAGGCTTCGCGCCGGCGGCCAGCGATAGACGTCCGGGCACGACGCACAACCGCTATCCGATGAACGAAGGGATCAGGCTCCGGTGACGATGGGCGTGTCGGCCCGTCCGCCCCATTCGGTCCACGAGCCGTCATAGACCGCGGCCTCGGGCGCACCGGTGAGGTAGAGGCCCAGCGCCACGACACAGGCGGTAACGCCGGAGCCGCAGCTCGCGGTCACCTTCTTCGACGGGTCGATGCCGGAGGCGGCGATGCGGGCCGCGAGCTTGTCTGCCGGCAGCATCGTGCCGGTCGCGGGATCCAGCAGCTCGTTGTAGGGGAGGTTGTAGGCGCCCGGCATGTGGCCGCCGCGCAGGCCGGCGCGCGGCTCCGGCACCTCGCCGCGGAAGCGGTTGGCAGCACGGGCATCGACGATCTGCTCGCGCTTGCTGTCGATCAGGCCGAACACGTCGTCAATCGAGCGCACGAGAGAGTTGTCGAGGCGCGACGTGAAGTGGCGCTCACGCGGGGGCGTCGGGTCGTCGGTGACCGGGTGGCCCTCGCTCATCCACTTCGGCAGGCCGCCGTTCAGGACCGACACGTCCTTATAGCCCATCGCGCGGAACATCCACCACACGCGGCAGGCGCCGGTCATCGGGGTGGTGTCGTAGATCACGATCTTGTTGCCGTCGCCCAGCCCCAGCTTGCGAACGCGGGCGGAGAACTTTTCCGGCGGCGGCAGCATGTGCGGCAGCGGACTCGTCGTGTCGGCGATCTCGTCGATGTCGAAGAATACCGCGCCCGGAATGTGCTGATTCACGAACTCGGCCTTGGGATCGCGCTTCTGCGCCGGCAGGTAGAAGGAGCCGTCGACGACGCGCACATCCGGCGCATTGAGACGGGCAGCGAGCCAGTCGGTGCTGACGAGGGCGTCGGGCCTTGCGTAGTCCATCGTGATTTCTCCTAAGCCAGCGCGATGATGAAGCGCCGGTTCATCTTTCCCTTGTTCTCGATCTTGATGCATTCGACGCGCCCGATCTCGCCACTGCGGGCGACGTGGGTGCCGCCGCAGGCCTGCAGGTCGACGCCTTCGATAGACAGGAGGCGGACGCGGCCCGCGCCCATCGGCGGCCGAACGCTCATCGTCTTCACGAGCTCGGGGCGCGACGTCAGCTCCTCGTCGGTGACCCATTGCTGCGTCACCGGACGGTCGAGGGCGATCAGCTTGTTGACCTCCTCGGTGACCCATTCCTTGGTCGGAACTTCGCCCTCGAGGTTGAAGTCGAGGCGGCTCTTGTCGACACCGACCTGGCCGCCGGTGACGTTGCCCTTGATGACGGCCGAGATCACGTGCAGCGCCGTGTGCATGCGCATATGCAGATGCCGGCGCTCCCAATCGAGCACCGTGTGGACCTTCGTCCCGACCTCTGGGCGCGGCGCGTCGGGAGCGAGCACGTGCAACACGTCGCCGCCGTCGGCCTTCACCGAGTCGACGATCCGGGCCTCGCCGCCGTCCCAGCGCAGCAGGCCGGTGTCGCCGGGTTGACCGCCGCCTGTCGGATAGAAGATCGAGCGGTCCAGCCGCACGCCGCGCTCCTCGACCGCGGTCACGGTAGCGTCGGCTTCCCTGATGTAGGCGTCCTGCCTGAAGAGTTCTTCGACCATGACCGGGATTTAGGCTTTCGCCAGACGCGCCGCAACTTCCTCGCCCGTGGGCATGGCAGGTGCGGCGCCAAGACGTTCGACGGCGCAGGAGGCCGCGGCGCTGGCGAACCGGGCCGCCTCCACCGGCGTCACACCGGCCGCGAGACGCGCGACGAGGGCGCCCACGAAGCAGTCGCCCGCGCCCGTGGTGTCGACGACCTTCGTCTGCACAGCGGGGATCGTGTCGACGCCCGTCGCGCTGACGACGACCGCCCCGCGGGGGCCCAGAGTTGCGATGACGGCCCGCGCGCCGCGTTCGCGCAGGACATTGCAGGCTGCGACGACTTCATCCGTCGCGCTGGCGGCATCGAGCCTTGTGCCGGTCGCCTGGGAGAGCTCGATCTCGTTCAGCACCGCGACGTCGACCGTCTTCAGCAGTTCCGGCGGATGATCCGCGTACGGCGCCAGGTTGAGGACGGTGCGGGCGCCGGCCGCATGGGCGCGGGCAAGGATCTCCTGTGTGGCCGCGAGCGGGGTCTCGAACTGCGCCACCCACACTTCGTCGGGTCGCGGCTCGTCGGGCAGCATCGAGGCAGCGAAGTGCGTGTTGGCGCCGGACGCGACGGTGATCGAATTGTCGCCTTCAGCCACCTGGATCAAAGCCACACCGGTCGCCGGTCCCTCGATTTCGGTCACGCCGGTGCTGTCGACGTCGTTGTCGGCCAGGAAGCCGCGCAGGCTGTTGGCGAAGGCGTCGTCGCCAACCGCGCCGACCATCGCCGTGGGTACGCCGAGGCGGGCCGAGGCAATGGCCTGGTTGAGGCCCTTGCCGCCGGGCAGGAAAGAGACCTCCGCGCCCAGGATCGTCTCGCCGGGTGCGGGCCGCCGCGCGCTCTGCACGACGACATCCATGTTGAGGCTGCCGCAGACGACGACCCGGCTCATGCGGGCGCGCTCACGCCATCCAGCGCGGCAGGGGCAGGCTCTTCTCGCGCAGAAACGCCGGATTGAAGAGCTTGGACTGATACCGGCTGCCGCCGTCGCACAGGATGGTGACGACGGTCTTTCCCGGTCCCAGTTCGCGGGCGAGGCGCATGGCGCCCACGACGTTGATTGCGGACGAGCCGCCCAGCACGAGGCCTTCGTGTTCGATCAGGTCGAACAGGACGGGCAGGGCTTCCTCGTCGGTGATCTGGTAGGCCATGTCGATCGCCGTGCCTTCGAGATTGGCGGTGACGCGACCCTGTCCGATGCCCTCCGTGACGGAGTTGCCCTCGGCCTTGAGCTCGCCCCTGGCGAACCAATTGAACAGCGCCGAGCCCATGGGATCGCTCAGCGCGATCCTGATCTCGGGATTGCGCTCCTTCAGGGCCCGCGCCACCCCGGCCAGGGTGCCGCCGCTGCCGACAGAGCAGGTAAAACCGTCGACCTTGCCGTCGGTCTGGTCCCAGATTTCCGGCCCCGTCGTGCGGTAATGGCCGTCCCGGTTGGCCGTGTTGTCGAACTGGTTGGCCCAGATCGCGCCGTTCGGCTCCTTGGCTGCCAGCTTCTCGGCCAGCGCGCCGGAGAAGCGGACATAGTTGTTGGGGTTGGAATAGGGCGCGGCCGGGACGAGGCGCAGGTCGGCGCCGCACAGGCGCAGCATGTCTTTCTTTTCCTGGCTCTGCGTCTCGGGCATCACGATGACCGAGCGGTAGCCGCGGGCATTGGCGACCAGCGCGATGCCGATCCCGGTATTGCCGGCCGTGCCCTCGACGATGACGCCGCCGGGCCTCAGTTTGCCGCTCTTCTCGGCGTCCTCGATGATGGCGAGCGCGGCGCGATCCTTCACGGACCCGCCCGGGTTGAGGAACTCCGCCTTGCCGTAGATGTTGCAGCCCGTCGCCTCGGACGCGGCGCGCAGCTTGATCAGCGGCGTGTTGCCGATGCTATCGATGAAACCCGACCGGACGTTCATGACCTACTCGCTCCGCTGACCCTGCGCCGCCCCCGGGCCGGACCGTAGACAGGGAGCAGGGGGGATCGCAACCGGACGATACCGTTTGGCGGCATGATTGGCCCGGAATTCGCATGATCCCTCCCGGGCTTTGCGCCCTGCAGGGCCCAGATTGGAAGTTCCCATGACTGCGCATGCCGCTCTCCATTCGAACTGGGCGAGCCTCGTTCATCCGAACGGCGATCCCATCCGTCTCAATCGCCAGGATTTCGTGGCCATCGACCGGGACGGCGACGCCACCTACGACCCGATCTATCGGCCCCAGGCGCTCTACAATCGCGTGAGCAACGGCTTCCACGCGAACAACGAGGCCTTCCTGCTGCAGGAAGTTGCGACCAACCTGCCGATCTACCGGCCGGATGCCGGGCCGACCGATTTCCATCTCCACCTGCCTCCCGGCGGTTTCCAGTTCGTGCTGGTCACGTCAGGCCTCTTCACCTTCGATTACGATGGGCTGCTGCACCATGTCGGGCCGGGCGCGCTGATCCTGCAGAGCGCGATCGTGCACCGGCAGAGTTCCTACAGCTGGTCGGGGCTCCCCACGGAAGCGAACCTCAAGACTCCGCAGACGGTCGTGCCGGATCCGCTCTCCATGGGCTACTCGGGCAAGTTCATCGAGGCCTTCATCACGGAGCCGACGACCTTTCCCAACCCGACGGTGGTTCACGCAGATGAGATCGACGAGGCCGAGACGCCGCGTCTGGCCTGGAGCCATCCGTTCCATGACCGCCCGCAGGCGGCCGCCTTCTGGGTCCAGGACCCGCTGTCGCTCGACGCGCTCTACCGACCGGTGCCGGCCGGGATCGTGACGTCGGCAATGCCCGTCCTTGTCCGCGATTTCGGCATCGAGGCCCCGAGCGGCCATCTCGTCACCGGCCACATCATCGCCACGGACCCGCACGGCCAGTCCCTCCTGCCGAAGAGCGCGGCCGGCGCCGCCGACATCACGGGACTCGGAAAGGGCGAGGTCGTGGTCTATCGCGTTATTCGCGGCACCGCCGAATTCAAGGACGGGGCGGGCAAGCGGTTCGAACTCGCGACGGGGGATTCGGTCACCGCCGGGAAAAACTCGGCGACGCTCGTCGGGTTGGGGGAGAATACTCAGCTCCTCCGCCTCGGCCTCCTCAAGGGCATGGACGATCTCTGCCGATGGACGGCGGCGCAGCGCGACGAGATCGACGGGCTGGCCGGCCGCATCATCACCCGCAAGGAGCCGCGGCCGCAGCGTACCCAGGGCAAGCCGGTCGGATTTCTCTACGAATAGGGCGGCGGCTCAGCGCCAGCGGTTTCTCAGTTCGTCGCGGTGGAGCGCCAGCCATTGCAGCGCGATTACCGCGGCTGAATTGTCGATCTCGTCGCGGGCGAGGAGCGCCAGCGCCTCGGCGAAGGGCATCGCCTTGACGAGGATGTCCTCGTTCTCCGTGTCGAGGCCGTGGACGCCGCCGATGCCGGTCGAATCGATCCGCCCGAGGAAAATGGTGCAGGTTTCCGAGCAGGCGCCGGGGCTCAGCACGAGGCTGTAGAGCGGCACGAGATCCAGGATCTCCACCGCGGCTTCCTCGACAGCCTCGCGCCGCGCGACCTCCTCGGGCGTTTCGCCGTCCTCGAGCATCCCGGCCACGATCTCCCAGCACCAGGGATGGCGGCCGGCGGCGAACGTGCCGGCACGGAACTGGCGGATCAGGACGACCTCGTCGCGCACCGGGTCGTAGGGCAACACGGCGGCGGCCTGTCCACGCTCGAAGACTTCGCGGTCGAACGCGCCGCTCACGCCGCCGCGGTAGAGGCTGTGGCGGAACCGGTAACGGGCGAGGCGGAAGTAGCCTTGGAAGGCCACGGTTCTTTCGAGCAGTTCGGCCTTTTCACCGGGCAGCGCAACCGACGGCATGACATGCACCCCACAAGCGAAAAGGGGCCGCTCCCTTTCGAGAACGGCCCCCAATTGGCTCCGGAGGTAGGAATCGAACCTACGGCCGGGCGATTAACAGTCGCCTGCTCTACCGCTGAGCTACTCCGGAATGGAATTCGTCGCGACGGCGGTAACTCTGCCGCGAGGCGCGGTCTTGTGACAGAGCGTGTCCGCTCATGCAAGACCTGTTGCGTGTGCATTCGTGGAGGCCCGGGCCGGAGTCGAACCGGCCTGGAAGGATTTGCAGTCCTCTGCATAGCCGCTTTGCTACCGGGCCGCACGAAAGCGCGCGGTGCTATACTCATGGTGTGACGGACCGGTCAAGCCGGGCGCGACGGAGAGACCTTTGACGCTTTCATCCGCCGCCGCCTATATACCACCGCTACATCTAGGGGGCAGCCTATGACGGATTTCGCGCTCGCGCGACGCAACATGGTGGACGGGCAGCTCCGGCCCAACCGGGTCAATGATGCCGGACTGCTGGCGGGGCTCAGCGAGCTGCCGCGGGAGCGTTTCCTGCCCGAGGGGCTGCGGTCGGTCGCCTATGCCGATGATGACGTGCCGCTGGGCAACGGGCGCTTCATGATGGAACCGATGGTGCTGGCGCGCCTCATCCAGGTGCTGCAGCCGCGGGCTGAGGATAAGGCCATGGTCGCGGCCGCCGGTCTGGGCTACGGCGCGGCCATCCTGGCGCGGTTGGCCAAGTCGGTCGTGGCCGTGGAGGCCGATGCGGGCCTCGCCGCCGCGGCCCGCAAGACTCTGCAGGAGCTCGGCGTGACCGGGGTCGAACTGGTGGCCGGTCCGGCCGAGCAGGGTGCCGCCGCGTCCGGTGCGTATGACATCATCCTGATCGAGGGCGCCGTGCCGGAAGTCCCGCAGGCCATTGCCGACCAGCTTGCCGAGGGCGGCCGGCTGGCCACGGTCATTGCCGATCCGAGCGGCGCGCTCGGGGTCGCGCATCTGTTCGTGAAGCAGGGCGGGGTGATGTCGGGACGGCCGCTGTTTGACGCCGGCACGCCGTTGCTGCCGGGCTTCGCACGGCCTGCGCGCTTTACCTTCTGAGCCGTTCAGGTCTTTCCCATGCCGGGGGCTACCCATAGTGTTCCGCCTGATGCTAGGGTGCCATCCAAAGATGAGGGTAGAGCAATGCGTATCCGGCCCGGTTTGAGGCATGCCCGCACCGCGGCCGCGTGCATCCTGGCGGTCGGGCTCGGGGGAGCTTCCAGCGCGTGGTCGCAGAGCCTGATCGAGGCGCTGTCGACGACCTACAACAGCAACCCCGATCTTCTGGCCAGCCGCGCGATCCTGAGGCAGACCGACGAGACGCTGTCCCAGGCGGTCGCCAACTGGCGTCCGCGCGTCACGCTGAACGTCGAATACAACAAGGTCGAGCAGGACTCCTACTCGCAGCGCTCAACGCCGACCTTCTATGCGCTGAACGGCAAGTTCACGACCCTGCAGATGGTTCAGCCGATCTTCCGCGGTGGCAAGACCATCGCCGAGACCAAGCAGGCACAGTCGAACATCCAGGCGCAACGGGCCCAGCTCGCCGAGACCGAGCAGAACGTGCTGCTGTCGGCGGTGACATCGTATGCCGACCTTGTTCAGAACATCGGCATCGCCGACGCCCGACGCAACAACGTGCGGGTGCTGGTGCAGCAGCTCGACGCCACCCGCGAGCGCTTCCGGGTCGGCGAACTGACGATCACCGACGTGTCGCAGTCCGAAGCCCGCCTCGAACTCGCAAAGGCCGATCTGGTGCAGGCCGAGACCAACGTCCGTATCTCCGAGGCGGCGTTCCAGCGCACGATCGGCAAGAAGCCGGGCAAGCTGGGTGAGATTCCCATGATCGGCGGCCTGCCGTCGTCCGAGGAGGAGGCGATCGGCCTGGCGATGGATGCAGGCCCCCGCGCGGTGACCGCCGCCCACCGCATCACGGCCGCCAACTACGGCGTGAACTCCGCGGTCGGCGACCTGCTGCCGCAGGTCAACCTGGTGGGCGCGCTGCAGCAGCAGTTCGACCTGCAGGTCCCCAACGACAAGTACTACAACTACGCGGTTCGCCTGCAGGCGGTGATCCCGATCTTCCAGAACGGCAGCGAATGGTCGCGCGTCCGCTCGGCGCGCGAACTGGTCGGACAGCGCCGCAACGAGCTCGACAGCGCCCGGCGCGCCGTGGCGGAGAACGTCATCCGCGCCTGGCGTCAGCTCGATTCCTCGCGCTCTCGCGTCACGTCCTTCGAATCGCAGGTCCGCGCCAACGAAGTCGCGCTGAACGGCGTGCGGCAGGAAGCGCTGGTCGGTTCGCGCACCACGCTGGACGTGTTGAACGCCGAGCAGGAACTGCTCAATTCGCAGGTCAATCTGATCCAGGCGCGCCATGACGTGCAGGTCGCCTACTATGGCGTGCTGGCCGGTATCGGCCGCCTGACGGCCCGGACCCTGGCGCTGCCCGTCGAATATTACGATGAGGAGCGCTACTACAAGGATGTCGGCTCCCGCTGGGTCGGCTGGGGCAGCAGCGGCGAGTCCGGTACGGGCAACATTCCGCCGTCCAACTCGCCGGCCGGCGTCGCCGGGGCCGCTCCGATGGGGAGCAGCGGGAGATGAGCGACGCCAGGAGCGGTCCCAACCAGGACCCCTCGATGGACGATATCCTGGCGTCCATCCGAAAGATCATCTCGGATGACGAGGCCCGCGCCCAGGTCGGAGGCCTGCGCAATGCCAACGCCGGACCCGGCGAGCGCCCGCCCGTGATACCTCCCGTGCTGCCGTCTGCGCCGCCGTCCGCCCCGGGCGACGACGTGCTCCTGCTCACCGAGATCGTGGAAGAACCCAAGTCGATGCCGAACGAACAGCCCGCCGCGATGCCGCGGATCGATCCCGTGATCGCGGCCGAGATGCCGCAGCCTGCGACGGAGCCGGTCGTCAGCGAGAAGCCGGCCGCCAAGACGACGCCGGGCGAGGCGCTGGTCGGCGCGGGCGTGGCGGGGGCCACCAGTTCGGCCTTCGCGCGGCTCAACCAGGCCGTCCAGGACAGCGTGCCTGCGCCGGCGGCGACCGATCCCGGCCCCAGGGTCGGCGGCTCCGGGCAGAGCATCGAAGATCTGGTCAAGGAAATGCTGCGCCCGATGCTCAAGGAGTGGCTGGACACCAACCTGCCGCCGATGGTCGAGCGCTATGTCGAACGCGAGATTGCGCGGCTGACACGCCGCTGACCCCGGGCGCCACCCTCCATCATCGCCACGGTGTCGCAACCGTGGCGTTTTTCGTTTAAGGCCAGAAGATGCTCGACAAGACCTACGACCCCAAGGAAATCGAGGCGCGGCGCTATCCCGAGTGGGAAAACTCGGGAGCTTTCCGCGCCCACCCTGAGTCGCCGAAGCAGCCCTATTGCATCGTCATCCCGCCGCCCAACGTCACGGGCAGCCTGCACATGGGCCATGCGCTCGACAACACGCTGCAGGACGTGCTGATCCGCTGGCGCCGCATGAAGGGCGACGACGTGCTGTGGCAGCCCGGCACCGACCATGCGGGCATCGCCACGCAGATGGTGGTCGTGCGCAATCTCGAGCAGGAGGGGATCGGCCTCGCAGTCGAGGGCGCCGCCCGCAACGATGCCAACAAGAAGCTGCTGAACCGCGAGGAGTTCCTCGCCCGGGTCTGGGAGTGGAAGGCCTATTCCGGCGGCACGATCACCAGCCAGCTCCGCCGCCTCGGTGCCTCCTGCGACTGGAGCCGCGAGCGCTTCACCATGGACGAGGGCCTGTCGAAGGCCGTGCTCAAGGTGTTCGTCGAGCTCTACAGGGAAGGCCTGATCTACAAGGACCTGCGGCTGGTCAACTGGGACCCCAAGATGCTGACCGCGATCTCCGACCTCGAGGTCGAGTCGCGCGAGGTGAAGGGCCATCTCTGGTACTTCAAGTATCCGATCGAAGGCAGCCCGGACGAGTTCATCGTGGTCGCCACGACGCGGCCGGAAACCATGCTGGGCGATACCGGCATCGCCGTGCATCCCGACGATCCGAAGTGGAAGCACCTGATCGGCAGGCATGCGGTGCTGCCGCTGGTCGGCCGCCGGATCGCCATCGTGGGCGACGAGTATTCGGACCCGGAGAAAGGTTCTGGCGCCGTCAAGATCACCCCGGCGCACGATTTCAACGATTTCGAGGTTGGCCGGCGGCACAATCTTGAGGCCATCAACATCTTCGACAAGTTCGCGCGGGTGAACGACAAGGCGCCGGAGAAGTATCGCGGCCTCGACCGCTTCGAGGCGCGCAAGATCGTCGTGGCCGAGATGGAAGAGCTGGGTCTCGTCGAGAAGATCGAGCCGCACACGCATGCAGTGCCGTACGGCGACCGCGGCGGTGTGCCGGTCGAGCCCTATCTCACGGAGCAGTGGTACGCCGACGCCAAGAAGCTCGCGGAGGCGCCGCTGGCGGCAGCGCGCGACGGGCGCGTGAAGTTCGTGCCCGAGCGCGGCCGCGAGGATTTCTTCCGCTGGATGGAGAACATCGAGCCGTGGTGCGTGTCGCGCCAGCTCTGGTGGGGCCACCAGATTCCAGCCTGGTATGGGCCGGACAAGAAGGTGTTCGTGGCGCTCTCCGAGGAGGAAGCGAAAGCCGAAGCCCGGGCGCATTACGGCAGGGACGTCGAACTCGAGCGTGATCCCGACGTGCTCGACACCTGGTTCAGCTCCGCCCTCTGGCCGTTCTCGACGCTGGGCTGGCCGGACCAGACGCCGGAAGTGGCGAAGTACTATCCCACCAGCACGCTCGTCACCGGCTGGGACATCCTGTTCTTCTGGGTCGCCCGCATGATGATGATGGGCATGCACTTCATGAAGGAGGTGCCGTTCCGTACCGTCTACCTGCACGGGCTGGTGACGGACGAGAAGGGCCAGAAGATGTCGAAGTCCAAGGGGAACGTGATCGATCCCCTGGAGCTGATCGACAAATACGGCGCCGATGCGCTGCGCTTCACCATGACGTCGCTGGCCGCATCGCAGGCCGGCCGGCTGCGGCTGGCGCCGGCCCGGGTCGAGGGCGCGCGCAACTTCGCGACCAAGCTGTGGAACGCGACGCGCTTCGCGGAGATGAACGGCGCGGCCCTGCCGAAGGGCTTCGATCCCGCGTCGGCCAGGCTCACGGTCAACAAGTGGATGCTGGGTGAACTCGCCCGCGCCAACCAGGCGATCGACAAGGCCCTGACCGACTTCCGCCTGAACGAGGCCGCCAATACGCTCTACGAGTTCGTCTGGGGCGTGGTTTGCGACTGGTACGTCGAGCTCACCAAGCCGATCGTGCAGGGTGCCGACGGGCCGGAGAAGGACGAGACACGCGCCGTCACCGCCTTCGTGCTGCGGGAGACGGTGAAGCTGATGCACCCGGTGATGCCGTTCATCACCGAGGAATTGTGGGACAAGCTCGGCCACCGCGCCGAGCATGGACCGCTGATCGGCCAGCCCTGGCCCGCGCCGACCGCCGTCGATGCGGCGGCCGATGCCGAGATGGGCTGGCTGGTGAAGCTCATCCAGGACATCCGCTCGGCGCGCGCCGAGCTGAACGTGCCGGCCGGCGCCAAGCTCAAGCTGCTGGTGATCGGCGGCAACGACACGACCGCGGCGCGACTGGAGACGCATCGCCCGGCCATCGAGCGGCTGGCCCGGATCGAAGGCGTCGAGGCGGCGACATCGGCGCCCAAGGCATCGCTGCAGATCGTCGTCGGCGAAGCCACCTATGCCTTGCCGGTCGGCGACGTGATCGACCTCAAGGCCGAGAGCGCGCGACTGCAGAAGGAGATCAAGAAGCTCGCCGACGAGGTCGGCAAGATCGACGCCAAGCTCGCCAACGCCGCCTTCGTCGCACGCGCGCCGGAAGAGGTCGTCGAGGAGCAGCGCGAGCGTCGCGCACAGGCCGAACAGACCGGTGCACGCTTGAGCGCGGCGCTGGAGAGATTGGGCGTCTAGCGCGGCTCGCAGAGCGATTGCCGGCGGTGGCGAAGAGGTGATCTCCAGTATCCACCGTGCGAATATGGATATTCAGATGGAGGCAAGAAATGACCTATACCCTTGAGCAATTGAGCGCCGACATCGGCAAGGCCCTCAAGGCCGATTCCGGGATCGCAGGTAAGCAGGAAGTCTGCAAGCTGGTGTCGAAGGTGCTGCTCGACGAGGAATTCGTCGCCACGCACCTGACCGCCGAGCAGTGCCGCCCGCGCAAGGTCCTGTACGAGGATCCGGAGCTGGGCTTCTGCATCTGCGGGCATGTCTACGAGACGGCCGCGCACGGCGGGCCGCACGATCACGGCTCCAGCTGGGCGATCTACGGCCTGGCCACCGGCGACACGGAGATGACGGACTGGCGGATCGTCAAGAAGGGCGAGGGCGATGAGCCCACGCTGGTCGAGCCCGCCAACACCTACGTCTTGAAGCCGGGCGACAGCCACTTCTACGATGTCGGCGTCGTCCATTCGCCCAAGCGCGACGGTCTGACCAGGCTGGTGCGCATCGAGGGCGCCAACCTCGACCGCATCCAACGCTCGAACATCAAGGCGGCGTGAGTTTGGTGGCGTCTGAAGAATAGATGTCGTCCTGAGCGCAGCGAAGGACCTTGCGGAACGGCCAGAGCACTACCAGAGCACTACATGGCTAACGTGAGATCCTTCGCTGCGCTCAGGATGACTATATGGGCAGCTGCACTTCCTGCAGCTAACGCTTGATCTGCATCGAGAGATACTTCGCCAGCCCCGCGCCGTAGGGCGGGCGCAGCATGCGCAGCGGGGCGAGGTCCCATTTGATCTGGTGAAAGATCGACTTGCGGTGGCTGAACTCGCGGAAACCGTCGTGGCCATGATAGACGCCCATGCCGGCCGGGCCGATGCCACCGAACGGCAACTCCTCCTGGGCAACGTGCATCACCACGTCGTTCACCGTGACGCCGCCTGACGTGGTGCCGTCGAGCACGCGGTCGCGCTCCGCCGCGTCGCTGCCGAAATAGTAGAGGCCGAGCGGGCGGTCGTGGGCGTTGATGTAATCGATCGCCTGCTGCACGTCGCCATAGGCCTTCACCGGCAGCAGCGGCCCGAAAATCTCCTCCTGCATGACCTTCATGTCGTCGGTCGGATTGAGGATCAGGGTCGGCGCGATGCGGCGATGCGGCTGCTGGCGCAGATCCTCGGCGCCTGGATTGATTTCGACGATCTCCGCGCCCTTGGCCCGCGCGTCGTCGAGATAGTCCATCAGCCGCGCATAGTGCCGGTCGGTGACGATGGCGGTGTAGTCCGGGCTCTCACGGATGCTCGGGAACATCTGTCCAACCGAGGCCTTCGCCGCAGCCACGAAGTCGGGGAGGCGGTCGGCGGGCGCCAGCACATAGTCCGGGGCCAGGCAGATCTGCCCGGCATTGAGGGTCTTGCCGTTCATGACTCGCGCTGCGGCGACGGACATATCGGCTGAGCGGCCGACGACGACGGGGCTCTTGCCGCCCAGCTCCAGCGTCACCGGGACGAGGTTCTCCGCGGCCGCCCGCATCACATGGCGGCCGATCGCGGTCGCGCCGGTGAAGACGAGATGATCGAAGGGCAGGGACGAGAAGGCCTGCCCGACCTCCGGGCCGCCCGTCACGACCGCGATCTCGCTTTCATCGAAGGCGCCGGCGAACATCTGCTTCAGCAATTCGGACGTGGCCGGCGTCGTCTCGGACGGCTTGATCATGGCCCTGTTGCCGGCGGCGAGAACGCCAGCCAGCGGCGCGAAGGTGAGGTTTACGGGGAAGTTCCACGGGCTGATCACGCCAACCACGCCCTTGGGCTGGTGGCGGATCTCGGCCTTGGCGCCGAGGAATCCCAGGATGCGCGGCGTCGTGCGGCGGCGCTCGGTCTTCATCCAGCTCCGGACATGGTCGCGCGCATGTTTCAGCGGGCCGATCGAGCTGGCGACGTCGGCGAACGCGGTCACGGTCGGCGAGCGGGCGCCGAAATCGGCGGTGAGGGCCGCTTCGATATCGCGCCGACGGTCGACCAGAAGGGCAATGCAGCGGTTGAGACGGTCGATGCGTAACTCGGCGGGCGGGGCACCATCCTTGAGCTGTGCCTCGCGCTGCTTCAGCAAGATCTCGATCAGTCTGGGTCCGGACATGATTTCTACGAAGCCTTCCGGAGGTCAGGGACGTAGGGCTTGCTGGCGAAATGTTCCTGCCCGTCGCCGCGGGCGAAGCGCAGGCCGGCCAGCCGGATCGCGTCGTCGTCGACCGGCTCGAGCGGCACGTAGTAGCGGTCGTCGATCTTGGTGAAGGTGTCGTTGTCGACGCGATTATAGCAGATCAGCAAGGTCCAGCGCCGGTTGGGCGAGCGGTTGGCGTCGGAGCGATGGATCGCGTTGCAATGGAAGATCAGCGCATCGCCGGCCTCCAGCTCGCAATACTCGACCGGGGACTTCTCGAGGATGTGCGGCATGCGCTTGGGATCGACCTCGTTCTGCGTCGGCGACAGCGGCGTGTGGTCGATGCGGCCGAGCTTGTGAGAGCCGGTGGCGATCTGCAGGCAGCCATTCTCGCGGTTGGTGCGGTCGAGCCCGATCATGATCGAGAGCATGTCGGGGCGCAGGCAGCCATTGTAGTACCAGTAGCCGTAATCCTGGTGCCATTCCCAGGCGCCGCCGACCTCGGGTTCCTTGGCCGTGAGCTTCGACTGGTAGTGATAGACCGGCCCACCCAGCAGCGAAGCCGACGTGTCGACCATGCGCCGCACCCGTGCAGCAAGCCCGTAGACGCTGTCGCCGGCCCGGTTCCAGAGCGCGATGCGCGTCGAGCGGCCCTCGCCATCGCGACGATCGAGGATGCTGTCGCGCACCGCAGGGTCTTCCTCCATGGCGCGGGTCAGCAGTTCCACCTCGTCGGGCGCGAACAGCCCACGCGCATAGGTGAAGCCTTTCTCGTCGAACTCCGCGGTCTGTGCCGCGCTCAGAACGTTCGGCATCGTTTCCTCACTTCAAGGAAGAGAAAGGTCCTTCGCTTCGCTCAGGATGACAATATTTCGGGATAGACGCAGTGCGCTGATGAAGAAAACGCTGTCATCCCGAGCGAAGCGAAGGACCTTTGAGTCATATGCGACAGCCTCAGACGGGGCGGAAGAGGTTGCGGCCGCCCGTTTCGGAGACAGCCACCTTACGCCCGAGCTGCTCGCGGGTCAGCATGTCGGCGACCAGGGCGGGATCGTCCGGGGTCATGGCGACGAAGCGGTCGCCAGTGCTGTCGAGGCGGCCCAGGATGTAGCCGCGCTCGGGCGCGTCCTTGCCGTAGGTGACGCAGTAGGTCTCGATGGTGCCGGTGCCCGTGGGCTTGGTCTCGACCTTGCGCTTCGGGAGTGCGTCGAGTTCGGCCTGGAACTTCTTCGGGTCTTCTCGCTTCCATGCGCCTTTCGTGGGCTCGGTCGAATAGAGGCCGGCCGAGTGCTTGGTGAGGTAGTTGCCGTTGGCCGTCACCATGCCGAAGGAGCCGGGCTTCGCCCGCACCACGTTCATCATCTCGGCGATCGAGTGGGTGACGTAGTTGTTGCCGGGGCCGCCGAAGAACGGCAGGCCGCCGGTCACGCTGATCGGGCGCGCATCGTCCTCCGCAATGCCGATCTCGGTCATCGCGACTTCGACGGCCGAGGGGAAACAGCTGTAGAGGTCGAAGGCGTCGATGTCGGAAACCTTCTTGCCCGCCATGTCGAGGGCGATGCGGGCACATCCGCGGATCGCGGGGGAGGCGTCGAGCTTGTCACGCTCCGACACCACCCACGTGTCGGTGCCGTCGGCGCAGCCGTGCAGGAACACCCAGCGGTCCTGCGGGATGCCCCATTCCTGGGCCTTGCCCACCGAGGTGACGAGCACGGCCGCCGCCTGGTCGATGATGGCGTTGGCGTTCATCAGGCGTGGATAGGGAAAGCAGATCCAGCGATTGTCCGGCGAAATGGTCGACAGGGCCTCCGCGCTGTAGCCCTCGCGACGTGTCGCCAGCGGGTTGTCCTTGGCGACCGCGGCGAGGCGTTCGAACAGCCGGCCCATCGACTTCATGTGGCTGTCGACGTCGCGCTTCAGCCCGCCGCGGATGGCGTTTTCCAGCAGCGGATAGAAATGGATCGCGGCGCGCAGGTCGTGGCGCGCCTCTTCCTCGCTAAAGCCGAAGCGGGGATCGCCGATGCGGGTCGGCTCGCCGCCGCCCGGATCCTCGTTCCAGTCGATCTTCATGTTGGCGCGGCGGGCGTTCTGCGTGCTGCGCAGCAGCTCGGCGCCGCAGATCAGGGCCAGCTCGGTCTCGCCCCTGGTGATCTGCTCGGCGAACTTGTTCACCAGATACTGGGGCATGTTGCCGCCCGAGTGTGTGTAGAGGAGCTGCCGCGGATCGGCATGCAGCCGGTTGGCGACGCTCTGCGGCGGGTTGCTCGACCGGCCGTAGGGTGAGGCGAAGCGCGGGCTGATGTCGCTGAAGAACTCCATGACGGCGATGGCGTCGACCAGATGGCCGAGCGCGTGCCCGCCGATGGCGGCCTGCGTGTCTTCGAGCGCCAGGTTGGCCGCTTCGGTGCAGAAGGCCACCCGCGAGCGCTCGCTGGAGGGCGCGCCGACCGTGTCGGTGATCTGGCCGGCACCGACCAGGATGGGGGTACGCGGATCGATCATTTAACGAGAGCCTCGATTTCGGATTGCGTCAGGCCGGCTTGCGCCAGCACGGTCCTGGTGTCTTCGCCAAGTGCGGCGACCTTGGGGCCGCTCTGCAGCGGCGAGCCGGAGAAACGGAACGGAGGGGCGGGCGATTGGTAGGTGCCGCCGCCATCCTCGATGGTGCAGAGCGAGCCGCGATGCTCGACCTGCGGGTCCTGCAGCGCCTCGGTGACCGTGACGTAGGGCGAGCAGGGGACGCCCTGCTTCTCCAGCGCCGCGACGACCTCCTTGACGCTCATCTTCTTCGACCACTCCTCCAGCTCGTCGACCAGCACCCCCCAGTTCATGCGCCGCTCATGATATTTCTCGAAGCGCGGATCGGTCAGCCAGTCGCGGCGGCCGGCCGCGGTCGCCATGTCCTGGAAGGTCTTTTCGCTGGCGGTCGCCAGCATCACGTAGCCGTCGCTGGCTTCGATCGGGCCATACATGGGCCGCGAGGGCATCTCGAAGTCGAACTGCGCGCGGTTGACCTCGCCCAGCAGCATGCCGACCAGGGTCTCGAACATCGACACGTCGACCATCTGGCCCTTGCCGGTGGCATGGCGCTGGTGGACGGCCGCCAGGATCGCGCCCATCGCATAGGCGCCGCTCGCATAGTCGGCGACGAAGATCCCGCAATTGTCGGGGCGCTGGCGGCCCTGCTGGTAGAAGAGATGCGCCATGTCGTAGCCGGTCGAGGCATGGATCACCGGAGCGTAGGCGGGGCGCCCTGCGCCGGGTCCGGTCTGGCCGTAACCCGAGATGGCGCAGTAGATCAGCCGCGGATTGACCGTCGACAGCTCGGCATAGTCGAGGCCCAGCCGTTTCATGACGCCGGGCCGGTAATTCTCGACCAGGATGTCGACCGTGGCGGCCAGCTTCTTGATCGCAGCCACCGCTTCCGGCTTCTTGAGGTCGAGCACGATCGACTTCTTGCCGGCATTGAGCTGGCCGAACATCGTGCTGAAGCCGTCGCGCTGCACCGGTCGCGAGCGCATCAGGTCGCCTTCGGGCGATTCGACCTTCACGACATCGGCGCCCATGTCGGCGAGCAGGCGGCTGCAGTGCGGGCCGGCGATGGTGGTCGAGAAGTCGAGGATGCGCAGGCCGTCGAGCGGCCTCGTCATGTCTGTCATGGGGTCACCGTGTTGCGAGGATGAGAACGACCCCGCCGACCACCAGGAGGCTGCCGATCCACTCGCCGAGGGACGGCCGCTCCTTGAGGATGAGGCGGGAGGAGATGAAGGTGAAGACCAGCTCGATCTGGCCGACCGCGCGCACCAGCGCGGCATTCTCGAGCGTCATGGCGAGGGCCCAGCCGGCCGATCCCAGCACGCTGAAAATGCCGACCCAGATCGAGGAGCGCCAGTTGAACCAGACCTTGGAAAGCTGCGGCCGGTCGCGCCGCGACAGGTAGAGCGCCATCAGGATCACCTGGATGGTGTTCATGCAGGCGAGCACGGTGATGCCGCGCACCATGAAATCGCCGTCGGGCAGCAGCTTCGAGGCCTCGCGGATCGTGCCGGCGGCAATGGCGAAGATCGCGCCCGACAGGATGCCGTACATCGCGCCCTTGTGCGTGAGGTCGGCCAGCACGCCGCGCACGTCGGAGAATTTCCCGCGCACGCTCAGGATGGCGACGCCCCCCAGGCAGACCAGGATGCCGGCCCACGCGCCGAGCTTCAGCGGCTCGCCGGCGATGAAGGTGGCGAACAGGGCGACGAACACCGTCTCGGTCTTGGAGTAGACCGTGCCGACGGCGAAATTGCGCAGCGAGAAGGCGTGGATCATCAGCGACGTGGCCACGATCTGCGCGACGCCGGCGATGGTCACCAGCAACAGGAAGTGCAGCGAGATCGCCGGCACGTGCCGGCCGGTCACGAAGACCAAGAAGGCCAGCATGCCCAGCGCCAGCGGGGCGCCGTAGAGGTAGCGGACGAAGTTGGCGCCGTCGACGCTCAGGATGCCGCGAATCTTCTGCTGCATCGTCGTGCGGATGTTCTGGCACAGAGCGGCAGCGACGGTGATCGGTATCCAGAGCGGCACGGCGTTATCTCCCTGTCCGGGAGTGTATGGGCTCGCTAGGCCGGCGTCTGCGGTTTAGATTTTCGCGATGCGACGAGGCCCTGGCCGGCCCCCCAAAAAGCCAGGCCCCGGCGAATAAACGAAACCAACGAAATAAACGCAATAAACGAAATGAGTGTCGCGGCCCCTGGTTGAGGTATCTCGGTACCGTTGGCGACACGATGTTTCTCGCCGGCGCCTGCAAAAACCTATTTCAACAGCCAGCTAGGCCCCAACGTCCACACCGACGGCGTCCGCGACCGAAGCGAAGCCGTCGCGCGCCAGCAAGGCTGCGAGCTCGTCCTTGATGCGCCGAATGAGCGGCGGACCCTCGTAGACCATCGCCGAGTAGAGCTGCACCAGCGTGGCGCCGGCGCGGATCTTGGCATAGGCGTCGGCCCCCGAGCCGACCCCGCCGCAGCCGATCAGCGGGAACTGTCGCTCGACGCGCTGGGCGGTCTTGCGCAGCACCTCGGTCGACAGCGCCGTGAGCGGGGCACCGGACAGGCCGCCGGTCTCGCCGCGCCGCTCGGAGGTCAGCGAGGCGGGGCGGGAAAGGGTCGTATTGCCGATGATGATGCCGTCCAGCTTGAGGTCGCGGCAGACGAAGACGATGTCGTCGAGATCCTCGTCGGTCGCGTCGGGGGCGATCTTGACCACCAGCGGCACGGGCTTGGCCGCGATCGCGTCCTGCACGCGCTTCAGAAGGCCCGCGAGTTCGGTGCGGCCCTGCAGGTTGCGCAGGCCGGGCGTATTGGGCGAGGAGACGTTGCAGACGAGGTAATCGGCATAGGGGGCCAGGGCCACGCAGCCCGTCACATAGTCGGCGGCGCGATCGACGCTGTCCTTGTTGGCGCCGACATTGACGCCGACGAAACCGCGCCGCGGGCGGGCGGCGAGGCGGGAGCGGGCGGCATCGAGACCCTGGCCGGGAAAGCCCATGCGGTTGATGACTCCGCGATCCTGCGGCAGCCGGAACAGGCGGGGACGTGGATTTCCCTCCTGCGGCCGCGGCGTGACGCTGCCGATCTCCACCAGCCCGAAGCCCTGCGCCAGCATGGCGTCGGCGACCTCGGCATTCTTGTCGAAACCGGCGGCGAGACCGATCGGGTTGGGCAGCGACCGGCCCCAGATCTTCGTCGCCAGAGACGCGGCGTCGGCGCGCCCATCGCCCGGCAACATGCCGGTCTTGAGGGCACGAATCGCGAGGCCATGGGCGGCCTCCGCGTCGAGACGGGAGAGGGCGAGATCGAGGAGGGAATACCAGACGGCCATTGCCGTCTGGTTAGCAGATGTTCCCTGTGGAGCGCTTGGGGCGCTCGGGTACGCTAGTCGCGGCCCATGCCGCCGCCCTGATTGGGTCGGAGAGAGGGCGAGTCGGAGAACACGACCATGAACAGCTCGCGGAAAAGCGTGCCGATACGCGGATCGGTCGGGCCGTTCGCTGGGGTCCACGCGGTCGTCTCGGACATCGTCATGTCGTTGCGGCAGTAGATGGCATAGACGTTGAAGACGCCCGGCTTGCCGGGCTTGAAGCGCACCGTGCCCTTGCAGACCGAATCGCTGTTGAGATCGTTGGCCGGGTCGAAGACCAGCATAAGCCGGTAGTCGGGCCGCGGCTTTTCCGCCGGCGTCTCGTAGGTGAAGGTGAGCCGGGGCATCGGCTTGGCAGCCTGCATCATCGGCAGCAGGTCGCGCGCCACGACGGCGGGATCCGTGCCGGGGAAGGGATTGCCGTGGAGCACGACCTGGAAGTTCTTGCCGTCGGTGGCGGCGAAGAACTCGCGGTAGTCATACTGGACCGCGTAGTAGGTGCCGCCAATGGTGGCTGCGTAGGCCGCGGCCGGAAGGGCGGCGACCGCCAGCAGTGCAGCGACAATCCTGGACCTGAAACGCATTGGGCAAACTCCTGCGGGGATTACGCGCCTATCATACGCCCGGGACATAGCTCCCGGGATGTCACATTCTTGCGTGCGGACCGTAAGCCCGGCGCAAGCAGGCTCAAACGTCGAGGTCGCGGGCGAAGCGGGCGTTCTCCTGGATGAAGGCGTAGCGCTTCTCGGGCTTGCGGCCCATCAGGTCCTCGACCAGGGTCCGGGTGCGCATGTCCTCGATCCGGCCCTCCGGCTCGGTGCCCGTGATCAGCGGCACGTCGACCTTGAGGAGGATCCGCTTGGTCGGGTCCATCGTGGTTTCCCGCAGATGCACCGACTGCATCTCGCCCAGGCCCTTGAAGCGGGTGATGTCGGCCTTGCCGTTGAATACCGTCCGGATCAGCTCGTCCTTCTGGGCATCGTCCTGGGCGTACTCGGTGCGGCCGCCCTTGCTGATGCGAAAGAGCGGCGGCTGCGCCAGGAACAGATGGCCGTTCTCGATCAGCTTCGGCATCTCGCGATAGAAGAACGTCATCAGCAGCGAGGCGATGTGCGCGCCGTCGACGTCGGCGTCGGTCATGATGATGACCCGCTCGTAGCGCAGCCGGTCGTCGTTGTAGTGGGTGCCGGCGCCGCAGCCCAGCGCCTGGATGAGATCCTGGATTTCCTGGTTCTCGCGCATCTTCTCGGACGTGGCGCTGGCCACATTGAGAATCTTGCCGCGCAGCGGCAGGATCGCCTGGGTCTCGCGGTTGCGCGCGGCCTTGGCCGAGCCGCCGGCCGAATCGCCCTCGACCAGGAAGATCTCGGTGCCGGTCGACGAGGAACTCGAGCAGTCGGCAAGCTTGCCCGGCAGGCGCAGCTTGCGCGTTGCGGTCTTGCGCTGCTGCTCGCGATCCTGCCGGCGGCGGAGCCGTTCCTCGGCCTTGGCGACGACATGCTCCAGCAGGACGTTGCCGGCTTCCTTGTCGCCGATCAGCCAGTGCTCGAAATTGTCGCCGACGATCGTCTCGACGATCTTGGTCGCCTCGACGCTGACCAGCTTTTCCTTGGTCTGGCCCTGGAACTGCGGCTGCTCGATGAAGACGGAGACGAGGGCCGTCGAACCGTCGATCACGTCGTCGGCGGTGATGACCGAACCCTTGCGGTTGCCGGTCAGCTCGGCATAGCGCTTGAGGCCGCGCACCAGGGCGCTACGGAAGCCGGATTCGTGGGTGCCGCCCTCGGCGGTCGGCACGGTGTTGCAGTAGGAGCGGACGAAGCCTTCCTCGTCGTTCGGCCACCATACGGCCCACTCGACCTTGCCGTTGCTCTCGCTCTTGGCCTCACCGGCGAAGGGCTGAGGCACGACGGTCGGTCGCTGGCCGATCTCGGACGTGATGTAGTCCTTCAGGCCGTTGGGGAAGCGGAACGTCTCTTCTTCGGGGATCCCGCTGTTCTTGAGCAGGGACTTGTCGCACTTCCAGCGGATCTCGACGCCGCGGAACAGGTAGGCCTTGGAGCGCACCATGCGGTACAGGCGCTCGGGCACGAACTGCTGCTTGCCGAAGATCTCGGGATCGGGATGGAAGGTCATGATCGTGCCGCGACGGTTGGGCGCGGGGCCGGCCGGCTTCAGCTTCGAGACCGGGAGGCCGCGCGAGAAGCTCTGTGTCCAAGCCTGGCGGTCGCGGGCGACCTCCACGACGAGGTCGTCCGAGAGCGCGTTCACGACCGAGGCGCCCACGCCATGCAGGCCGCCCGAGGTGGCGTAGACCTTGCTGTTGAACTTGCCGCCGGCGTGCAGCGTGGTGAGGATCACCTCCAGAGCCGACTTGTTCTTGAACTTGGGGTGCGGATCGACCGGCATGCCGCGGCCGTTGTCGCGCACCGCGACGTAGTTGCCCGGCAGCATTTCGAGCCAGATCGTGTCGGCATGGCCGGCGACGGCCTCGTCCATCGAATTGTCGAGGATCTCGGCCACCAGATGATGCATGGCCCGTTCATCAGTGCCGCCGATATACATGCCGGGGCGCTTGCGGACGGGTTCGAGCCCCTCCAGAACCTCGATGTCACTCGCCGTGTAGGAATTTTCTTTCGGACCCGCGGCACGCTTGCCGCCGCCAGACCGATCGAAGAGATCGCCGTTTCGTGCCATGCCTGCTTCTTGTCTTTCCGCGGCCGCGCGAGGGGATCGCTGGGTGGCCGGTCCGGCATGGGTATGGTAGCAAAACCGCGTGAAAGCAACCATATCCGGTGAGGAATTGATGTCCGAAAGTCGCCGCGATCCCATCGTAAGGACCGTTCCGCAGCCCGCCGACATGAACGGAAATGGCGACATTTTCGGCGGCTGGGTGCTGAGCCAGATGGACATTGCGGGCGGCTCGCTCGCGGCCCGGGTGGCGAAGGGCAGGGTGGCCACGGTTGCGATCACGGCCATGACCTTCGTCCAGCCGATCAAGGTGGGAGACATGGTGTCGATTTATGGGGAAGTCGTGAAAGTCGGCCGGACGTCGATCACCATCGGGCTCGAAACCGTGGTGCAGCGCCGCCACGAGGAAACGGACCTGCGCGTCACCCACGGCACCTTCGTGTTCGTGGCGATCGACGAGGAGGGCAAGCCGCGCCCCGTTCCGCACCAGGACGGCGCGTGAGGCGGCTCCTCGCCCCGGTCCTGGCCGCCCTGGCACTGCTCGTGCCGGCGGCGGCGTTCGCCCATCCGCACATCGTCGTGCAGCAGGTCGTGCGCATGGTCGCCAAGGACGGCAAATACACCCATGTCGAGATCGAATGGCGGTTCGACCCCTATTCGAGCGAAGTCGAGATCCCGCTGATCGACGAGGACAGGAACGGCAAGTTTTCGGCCCGGGAAATCAAGTTGCTCTCCGGCGAGATGATGCCCGAGCTCGGCAAGTACGGGTACCTGAGCTGGCTCAACACCGGCGCCAAGGACTTCCGCCCCCCCAAGGCGCCGCAGTTCTCCGCCCGCATCGACGATCCCGCGAGCTTCATCCCGCCGGAATGGGACCGCAACGCCGGGGACAATGCCGGCATGCCGATGCCGACCAACAAGCGCGCCGATGCGCCGGGGGCGCCGCGCAAGCAGGGTCCGCGCAATCTCGTCTATGTGATGCGCTTCGCCCTGCCGCAGCCCTCCAAGCTGGTGTCGATCGCGACCTATGACCCCGAGGATTTCATCCGTATCGAGGTCGACAAGGCTTCGGTCCCCGCCGGCTGCACGCTCGGCAAGCATCCCACCCACAAGTCCGAGTTCGTGCGCGGCTATCCCTTCTTCGCCGACGTGGTGACATGCCAACTTCCGTGAGATCCTCCGCTCTGCGCTCGCCCTTCCTATGGGTGGGACTGCTCCTGCTGGTCGCCCTGGCGGGCGCGCTGGTGTTCAGCGACAGCGTGGCCGAGCTGGCCCGCTACTCGGCCGAATATCAGCGCCGCATCAACCATGTCCTCTCGACCTCGCTGCGCGACGTGCAGTCGGGGACGGGCTCCCTGGCGCTCTGGACCCTCGTCACCGTCTGCTTCGGGTACGGCGTCGTGCACACGCTCGGGCCCGGTCACGGCAAGGCCGTCGTGGTGGCCTACTTCCTCGACAGCAGCCGGCCGCGCGCCTGGATCGAGGGTATCTTCGCCGGCGGCTGGATCGCTTTCACCCACACGCTGGCCGCTCTGCTGCTGGCGGGTGCGCTGAAACTGTCTTCGACGGTCGGCCTGCTGGGCGCGATGCGCGAGGTGCGCAACGTCGAGATCGTCTCCTACACGTTGATCCTGCTGGTCGGGTTCTGGCGCCTGTGGGCCGGCATCACCGGCCGCCTGCACGAGCACCCGCATGGCGATCATGGGCACGATCATCACCATCATGGGCATGATCACGGGCACGATCACGCGCACGGGCATCATCACCATGATCACGCACCGCCGCAGCGCACGATTGCCGGCTGGCTGCTGCTGACGGCGGCCGGCATCGCGCCCTGCGCGGGGGCACTGATCATCATCCTGCTCGCGATCGCGCTCGACGTGTTGTGGGCGGGCGTGGTCGGCGTCATCGCCATCGCGCTCGGCATGGCGGTCACCCTGGTGGCCATCGGCATGGCCTCGATGGTGGCGCACCGGCTGATCATCGCCGAGGGGCGCTCGCAGGAGATCGGGCGTTTCACGGCCATCGCTGCCTCGCTGATCGTGATCGCGACGGGCGGCACCTTGCTGCTGGGGTCGCTCGAACGCTTCCTGCGCTGAGACCGAAGGTGGCCGAGATCAAGGCGCCCAGTCGGTCGTCGCGGCCCCTGCTGGGCGTGCTCTTCATGTGCACGGCCTGCACGCTGTTCCCGATCATGAACGGGCTGGTGAAGCTGCTGGCCGCGACCTACGACCCGCAGGAGATCGTCTGGTTCCGGATCATCCTGCATCTGGTGCTGGTGGCCGCAGTGTTCATGCCGCGCATGGGACTGGGCCTGCTGCGCACGCGACGCATCGGCACGCAGTTCGTCAGCTCGGTGATGATGATGCTGTCGACGCTGTTTTTCTTTTCGGCGGTGAAGTCCATTCCGGTCGCCGAGGCCATCGCGGTCACCTTCGTGGCACCGCTCGCCGTGGTGCTGCTCGCCTGGCCGCTGCTGGGCGAGCGAATCACCTTCTTCCGCATGGCCGCGGTGATCGTGGGCTTTGCCGGCGTCCTGATCGTCATCCGGCCGGGCAGCGCGGTCTTCCAATGGCAGTCGCTGCTGCTGTTGGGCAGCGCCGTTTGCTACGCCATGTACCAGATCCTGATCCGGCGGCTTGCCGGCATAGACGCGCCCGCCACGTCGATCTTCTACAGCGTGCTGCTCGGCGCCATCCTCATGTCGATCTGGCTGCCTTTCCATTGGAAGACACCGGTGAGCGCGACCGACTGGGCGCTGCTCTGTTCGCTGGGGGCGTTGGGAGCGCTGGGCCACTATTGCGTGGCCAAGGCCATGACCTACGCCTCGGCAAACTTCGTGGCGCCGTTCAACTACACGCAGATGATCGGCTCGGTCGCCGTGGGCTACCTGATGTTCGCCGAGGTGCCGGATTTCTACACCTGGCTCGGAACAGCCGTGGTCGTCGGCGCCGGCCTGATGGTCGGCCTGCAGGGGCGCAAACCGCAAACGAATTGAAGGGAAGGGACGGGCGCGCCTCCAATTACAGCCCCAGCGTCGACAGGTCCGGCGCGCGCTTATGGAAATCGGTCGCGTCCTGCAGCGCCTTGCCGATTCGGAGCACCGTGCCCTCGGCGTAGGGCTTGCCCAGCAGCTGGAGGCCGATCGGCAGGCCGCTCGAGAACCCGTTCGGCAGCGAGAGGCCGCACAGGCCGAGATAGTTGCCGGGGCGGGTCATCAGCGAGATCGCGGGCGAGGTTTCGTCGACCTCGGTGACGGGGATGGCGCCCGAGGCCAGTGCCGGCGTGAGCAGCGCGTCGTAGGGCGCCATCCAGGCGTTGAAGGCGGCGCGGCGCTCGCCCATGCGGCGCAGCTCCTCGGCATAGAGGGCCGGGGCGAAGCCCTTGGCCGCCATCGCGCGACCGCGCACGCCCGCGCCGATCGGCTGGTTCATGTCCTCGATCCAGCCGCGATGCAGCGACCAGAGTTCGGAGGCCGAGATCGAGCCCGCGCCGACGCCGAGATTGAAATACCATTCGGGGATCTTCACCGGCTCGACGATGGCACCGAGCTCTTCCAGCATCCGGGCTGAAGCCAGCCACGCCTCGATCACGTCGGCATGGCACTCGGGCAGGGAAGAGGCGTCGGGCAGGGCGATGCGCAGGCCCTTGATCGAGCCGCCTTTGGTCGCGGCGGTGAAATCCTCGAGCGGCTGGCCGAGGGTGGTCGGATCGCGCGGATCGGGACCTGCCAGCGCATTGAGCATCAAGGCGCAATCCTCGACCGAGCGCGTCATCGGCCCGATCGAGTCGAGCGTCCAGGACAGCAGCATGGTGCCATGCAGGCTGATGCGGCCGAACGTGACCTTGAGGCCGACCAGCCCGTTGAAGGCGCAGGGAATGCGCACCGAGCCGCCGGTGTCGCTGCCGATGCCTGCGGGCGTGAGACGCGCCGCGACGGCGACGCCAGTGCCGCTCGACGAGCCGCCGGGCGTGCGGTGGGTATCGAGGTCCCACGGATTCCACGGCGTGCCCATCAGCGGGTTGGTGCCCCAGCCGCCGAAGGCGAACTCGACCATGTGCAGCTTGCCGAGCGGGATCATGCCGGCCGCGGTCAGGCGCTCGACCGTGTTCGAGGTCTCGGTGGCGACTCGCTTCTCCCACATCTTGGAGCCGGCGGTACCAATGCGCCCGGCGATGTCGCAGAGATCCTTGTAGGCGATCGGCAGACCGTGCAGCGGCGGCAGCGGAAATCCCGACGCGCGGGCGGCATCGGCGCCGTCGGCGATCGCGCGGGCTTCCTTCGCGTAGACCTCGTTGAAGGCGTGCAGCTTGCCGTCGGCCTTTTCGATACGCGCCAGCAACGCGTCGACCACCTCGCGCGAGGAGAAGCGCTTGGCGGCAAGGCCGGCGGAGAGTTCGGTCAGGGTGAGTTCATGCAAGGACATCAGTAAGTGGCCCGTCCACCAGAGAGATCGAAAACCGCACCCGTCGCGAAGGTGCAGTGGGAAGAGGCGAGCCAGGCGACCATCTCGGCCACCTCCTCGACCTCGCCGAAGCGGTTCATCGGGATCTTGGACAGCATGTAGTTGATGTGTTGCTCGGTCATCTGGCTGAACAGTTCCGTCTTCACCACCGCCGGCGCGACGCAGTTCACCAGCACGCCGGTCGTAGCAAGTTCCTTGCCGAGCGACTTGGTGAGGCCGATGACGGCGGCCTTCGAGGCGGAGTAGGCCGAGGCGTTGGGATTGCCCTCCTTGCCGGCCACCGAGGCGATGTTGACGACGCGGCCCCAGCCGCGCTGCACCATGCCGTCGATAACGACGCGGTTGGTCAGGAAGACACCCGTCAGGTTGATGTCGATCACCTGGCGCCAGGCATCGACGGGATATTTGGCCACGGTCGTGTTGGGGCCGGTGATGCCGGCGCTGGCGACCAGGATGTCCGGCGGCGCCAGCAGCTTCTCGGTCTCGGCCAGCGCCCTGGCGACATCCGCCTCGCTGGTGACGTCGACGGCGATGGCGACCGCGCCCTTTAGGGTCGCGGCGGACTGCCTCGCGCGCTCGGGATCGCGGTCCCACAGGGCGACCCGCCCGCCGCCTGCGGTGATCTTCGCGGCGCAGGCGAAGCCTATGCCACGTGCGCCGCCGGTCACGATCGCGGTCCGGCCCCGGAACAGTTCGGCCTCCATGTCTTCCTCCCAAATCCTTGAATTATCTTGCAAATCCCAGCATATCGGCGCGCCGGGGCATCCGCTACACTGTGCGCTTCGGTGTCTCGAGTTTTCGCGGGAGTTTCATGCCTTCGCCCATTCCGGCGTCCATCGACGCCACTGTCGAGCTGCTGAAGGGCGGCGAGTACATCGCCGACCGCAGCCTCGCCACGGTCCTCTACCTCGCCCTCAAGCTGGGCCGTCCGCTGTTCTGCGAAGGCGAGGCGGGCGTCGGCAAGACCGAGATCGCCAAGGTGCTGGCCGAGACGCTGAAGCGGCCGCTGATCCGCCTGCAGTGCTACGAGGGCCTCGACGTCGCCTCGGCGGTCTACGAGTGGAACTACGCCCGCCAGATGATCGAGATTCGCCTCGCCGAGGCGCAGGGCGTGCACGACCGTGGCGAACTCTCGGCCGACATCTTCGACGAGCGGTTCCTGATCCGCCGTCCGCTCCTCGAGGCGCTGCAGCCGCATGTCGGCGGCGCCCCGATCCTGCTGATCGACGAGCTGGACCGCACCGACGAGCCGTTCGAGGCCTACCTGCTCGAAGTCCTCTCGGACTTCCAGGTGACGATCCCGGAACTCGGCACGATCAAGGCGGCGGAACGGCCGATCGTCATCATCACCTCGAACCGCACGCGCGAGATCCACGACGCGCTGAAGCGGCGCTGCTTCTACCACTGGGTCGACTATCCGGACCTCAAGCGCGAGCTGGAGATCCTGCGGGTCAAGGCCCCGGGCGCCAGCGAGCGCCTGTCGCGCCAGGTCGTGGGCTTCGTCCAGGAGCTGCGCAAGCTCGACCTGTTCAAGGCGCCGGGCGTTGCCGAGACGATCGACTGGTCTACGGCGCTGTCCGAACTCGACGTGCTGGATCTCGACCCGCGCACGATCAACGACACGCTGGGCGTGCTGCTAAAGTACCAGGACGACATCCAGCGCCTGCAGGGCTCGGAAGCGGCCGAGATTCTGCGCAAGGTAAAGTCCGACATCGCCGCCCAGCCGCTGGGCTGAGCCGGTGGTGTGCCGCACACTCACACCTCCCCCGTCATACGGGGGAGGTGGCCCGAAGGGCCGGAGGGGGAAGGCCCCAAAGGCGGTCTTTGGAAGCTCTGGGATCAAAATCGGCACGCACCTCTACTGGGGCTTTCCCCCTCCGCTCCGTATGACGGAGCACCTCCCCCGTTTGACGGGGGAGGATGGTGAGAGGCGGACCCTGTAGTGGACACTCTACCCACCACGCCCGTGCCTCAGCCGCGCGACGGTAAGCTCGCGAGCAACATCGTGCACTTCGCGCGGACCTTGCGCACGGCCGGCCTGCGGGTCGGGCCGGGGCAGATTCTGCGCGCCATCGAAGCGGTGGAGGCGGCGGGGCTGCGGAACCGCGACGACTTCTACTGGACGCTCCATTCGGTCTTCGTGAACCGTCGCGACCAGCGCGAGATCTTCGACCAGGCGTTCCACGTCTACTGGCGCAATCCGCGCCTGCTCGAGAAGATGATGGACATGCTGCTGCCGCAGATCGGCGTGCCGGCCGAGCAGGACAAGGGCAAGCAGCTCAGCCGGCGCCTGCAGGAAGCGCTGCAGCCGGGGCAGGGCGAGGCGCCGCCGGAGCAGTCCGAGGAGCCGCCGGAAGTCGAGGTCGAGGCGACCTTCACCGTGTCCGACCGTGAGGTCCTGCAGACGCGCGACTTCGAGCAGATGTCGCAGACGGAGATCGACGAGGCCTTGCGCGCCATCTCCCGCCTGCGCCTGCCGGTGCCGGAGCGGCGCACGCGCCGGTACCAGGCGGCGCGGCGCGGGCCGCGCATCGATTTCCGGGCCTCGCTGCGCCGCGCGATGCGGCCGGAGGGGCTGACGGAACTGGCCCGGCGCGAGCCGCGCCGCCGGCCGCCGCCGCTCGTCATCCTATGCGACATCTCCGGTTCGATGGCTCGCTACACGCGGATGTTCCTGCATTTCATGCATGCGATCACCAACGACCGCGACCGCGTCTACTGCTTCACCTTCGGCACGCGCCTGTCGAACGTGACACGGGCCTTGCGCAACCGCGACGTCGACATCGCCCTGCAGAAGGCTTCGTCGCAGGTCGAGGACTGGTCGGGCGGCACGCGCATCGGCCAGGCGCTGCACGAGTTCAACAACAAGTGGTCGCGCCGCGTTCTGGGGCAGGGTGCGGTCGTTCTCCTCATCACCGACGGGCTGGATCGCGAGGGCGCGTCCGGTTTGGATGAGGAAATGGAACGCTTGCATAAGTCCTGCTCACGCATGATCTGGCTGAACCCGCTCTTGCGGTACGGCGGCTACGAGCCCAAGTCTCAGGGCAACAAGGCCATGCTGCCGCATGTCGACGAATTCAGGCCCGTCCACAATCTGGAGAGCCTGTCCGGCCTGATCGCGGCGCTGGGTGCCCGCACCGTCGCGGCCGACAAGCGGCTGTCGGGATGGCAGACCGAACTTCGCAAGGAGTAGACCATGAGCGATGCGCTGGAAGTTCTCGATCAGGTCGGCCAGTGGAAGGCCGACGGCAAGGGCGTCGCCGTGGCCACCGTGATTGTCACCTGGGGATCCTCGCCGCGTCCCGTCGGCAGCCAGCTCGGCGTCGACGATGCCGGCAACATGGTGGGCTCGGTGTCCGGCGGCTGCATCGAAGGCGCGGTCGTCAAGGAGGCGCTGGACGCCATCAAGGACGGCAAGCCGCGGCTGCTCGATTTCGGCGTCAGCGACGAGCAGGCCTGGGATGTCGGTCTCGCCTGCGGTGGCAAGGTCCAGGTCTTCGTCGAGAAGGTGAATTGATCCGATGAAAGCCGAAACCCTCGCCGCCCTCCAGGACGCACGCGTCAAGCGGCGCGCTGTGACGCTCGCCACTCGCCTCAGCGATGCCGCCGAAGCACTGGTCTATCGCGACGACGCCAAAGGCGAGCTGGCGAGCGATGCCGCAATCGTCGCGGCGGCGCAGCGCGCCATGGATATCGGCAAGAGCGAGACGGTGGATATCGGCGGGGCCAAGATCTTCCTGAACGTCTACGTGCCGCCGCCGCGGCTGATCATCGTCGGCGCCGTGCACATCGCGCAGTCGCTGGCGCCGATGGCGGCCATGCTCGAGTTCGATGTCACGGTCGTCGATCCGCGCGGCGCCTGGGCGACGACCCAACGCTTCCCCGGCGTGAAGGTGATCCAGGACTGGGCCGACGAGGCCTTCCAGGCGATGGGTCTCGACGTGTCGACTGCGGTCGTGACCTTGACCCACGATCCCAAGCTCGACGATCCGGCGCTCGAAGCGGCGCTGAAATCCGACGTCTTCTACATTGGGGCGCTGGGCAGCCGGCGTACCCACGCCAAGCGCAAGGAGCGCCTGGCCGAGGTCGGCATCACCGAGGAGATGTTCGCCCGCGTCCACGGGCCGGTCGGTCTCAACATCGGCGCCAAGTCGCCGGCCGAGATCGCGGTGTCGATCCTGGGCCAGATCATCGAGGTGCGCGCGCGCCGCCTCGAAGCCCTGTCTGCGCCGAAGGTCGCTGCGGCGTGAGATTCGGCGCGACCCCGGTCGACGAGGCCGCCGGCGCCATCCTGGCGCACAGCCGGCGCGCCGACGGGATCAATTTCGCCAAGGGGCGCGTCCTCTCCACTGAGGATATCGCGCGCCTGAAGCAAGCCGGTGTCTCGACGGTCGTCGCTGCGCGCCTAGATGACGACGACATGCACGAGGACGAGGCGGCCGCCGCCGTCGCCCGGGCTTTGGCGGGCGAGGGGATCGAGGTCACCGCGGCCTTCACCGGCCGGTGCAATCATTTCGCCCGCGAGGCCGGCCTTGCCGTGCTCGACCAGGAGCGCATCGACGCGCTGAACGACCTCCATGAATCGGTGACCGTGGCGACCTTGCCGCCATTTGCGCGGGTCGAGCCGCGCCAGATGGTGGCGACGGTGAAGATCATTCCCTATGGCGCACCGCGCGCCGCGGTCGCGCGCGCCGTCGATGTTGCCAAGGCTGCCAACCGGCCGATGATCTCCGTCGCACCTTTCCGGGCGATGCGCGCCGGCCTGGTGCAGACACGGCTGCCCGGCACGCGCGACAAGGTGCTCGACAAGGCGGTGAGCACGACCACCAAGCGCCTGACTTCGCTCGGCAGTACCTTGAACGGCGAGCGCCGGGTCGCGCACGACGCCAGCGCCATTGCCGAAGCCCTGGCCGAGCTGAAGTCCGAGGGCTGCGACCTGTTCCTGATCGCCGGCGCCTCGGCGATCGTCGACCGGCAGGACGTGGTGCCGGCCGGCATCGAAGCGGCAGGCGGCAAGCTCATCCATTTCGGCATGCCGGTCGATCCGGGGAACCTGCTGCTCATGGCCGAGCTGGACGGCAAGCCGGTGCTGGGCCTGCCGGGCTGCGCGAAGTCGCCCAAGTACAACGGCTTCGACATGGTGCTGGAGCGACTCGCGGCGCGCCTGCCGGTCGGCCGTGCCGAGATCGTGCGTATGGGATCGGGCGGGCTGCTCGCGGAGATTCCCAGCCGCCCGCAGCCGCGCGACGAGCCGGAGGCCGAGGAAGCCGGCCCGCAGCAGGCGCCGAGGGTCGCGGTGCTGGTTCTGGCTGCCGGCCGCTCGACGCGCATGGGCGGGCCGAACAAGCTTCTGGCGGAGGCCGAAGGCGCGCCGCTGGTCGTCCATGCGGTGAAGGCGGCGCTTGGCTCGCAGGCGATAGAAGTCGTGGTCGTGCTGGGCCACATGGCCGACGAGGTCCGCGGCGCGGTCGAGAAGGCCGTGCCGCCGCGCTCGCGCGTGCGCTTCGTCACCAATCCGGATTTTGCCGAGGGCCTCAGTACCTCGGTGCGCACCGGCATCGGCGCGCTGCCGACCACCGTCGATGCGGCGGTGGTTCAGCTCGGCGACATGCCGGGCGTCGGTGCCCCGCTGCTCAATCGCCTGATGGCCGCCTTCAGTCCCGTCGAGGGTCGCGCGATCTGCGTGCCGACGGTGGCTGGCAAGCGCGGCAACCCGGTCCTGTGGGCGCGGCGCTTCTTTCCCGAGATGGCGAAACTGTCCGGCGACAGCGGTGCCAAGCACCTGATCGGCGAGCATGCCGATCTCGTCTGCGAGGTCGAGACGACCGGCGAGGCGGCAATCACCGACATCGACACACCCGAGGCGCTGGCCGCGTGGCGGGCGAGGGTACCGGCATGAGTATTGGCATGAGCTTCGATGTCGCCGCCGTCCGCGGCCAGTTTCCGATCCTGTCCGAGATCATCGATGGCTTGCCCGTCCATTATCTCGACAACGGCGCCTCGGCACAGACGCCGCTGGCCGTCATTGATGCGGTGCGGCGCTACGAGACGACGGGCCGCGCCAACGTGCTGCGCGGCGTTCATCGGCTGGCCGAACGCGCCACCGAGTCCTACGAGAACGCGCGCGCCCAGGTCGCGTCGTTCCTCGGCGTCCCAACCATGGAGATCGTCTTCACGGGCGGCTGCACGGCGGCGATCAATCTCGTGGCCTATTCCTACGGCGCGTTGCTGAAGCCCGGTGATCGCATCCTGCTGTCGGAGCTCGAGCATCATTCCAACATCGTGCCGTGGCAGCTGCTGCGGTCGCGCTCGGGCATCGAACTCGACATGCTGCCGGTCACGACCGACGGCCGCATCGATCTCTCGGCCTTGCCCAGTTTGTTGACGCCGAAGACGAAGCTCGTGTCGCTGGCGCACGTCTCGAACGTCACCGGCGCGCTGCTCGACGTGCGCACCGTCGTCGAGGCGGCGAAGTCGGTCGGCGCGAAGGTGATGCTCGACGGCGCCCAGCGCGCGCCGCACGGGCCGCTCGACCTGCCGTCGCTCGGCATCGATTTCTATGCCTTCGCCGGCCACAAGGCCTACGGACCGAACGGCATCGGCGCGCTGTGGGGCCGGCCCGAACTGATGGACGCCATGCCGCCTTTCATGGGCGGCGGTTCGATGATCGGGCGAGTGACACTTGCCGAGACCACGTGGGCGCCGTCGCCACGCCGCTTCGAAGCTGGGACGCCTCCGATCGGTCCAGCAATCGGTCTGGGCGCCGCCTGCGCCTGGATGCAGGCACTCGACTGGGCGGCTGCGCACGAGCACGAGATGGACTTGGTGCAACGCCTGATGGATGGCCTGCAGAAGATCGACGGCACGCAGCTCTTCGGCCCGGCAGGCCTGCAGAACCGGTACCCGGTCGTGTCGTTCATGCTGGACGGTGTTCATCCGCACGACGTGGCGCAGACGCTCGATTCGTTCGGCGTTGCCGTGCGCGCCGGCCATCACTGCGCGCAGCCGCTGATGGAACGCTTCGATCTCGACGGCACGACGCGCGTCTCGATGGCGCCTTACAACGACAACAGCGACATCGACGTGCTATTGGCCGGCGTCGCGCACGCGGCGAAGACGCTGCGATGAGCGACCAGATCTACCAGGAGCGCATCGTCGCTCTCGCCAAGGCGAAGACCGGCGCCGGCAAGCTCGAGAACCCGACCCGGACGGCGCGGCGCGACAACCCGCTCTGTGGCGATCGCGTGATCGTCGACGTGCGCCTCGACGGCGAAGGGCGCATCGCCGAGATCGGCCATCAGGTCCGCGGCTGTCTCCTGTGTCAGGCCTCGGCCTCCGCGCTTTCCGCGGTCGCCGTCGGCCGCGACGCCGCGGGCATCGCCGAGCTGCGCCACGATGCCGAACGGGCCCTCGGCCGCGAGCCCGGCGAGACGCACGAGCCGTTCGACGCCTTCGCCCCTGTGGCCGCACACAAGTCTCGGCAGGAGTGCGTGCTGCTGCCATTGGAAGCCCTGAAGGACGCGTTGGCTTAGCTAATGGAGCGCGCCACTCCAGTGGCGCACTCCAATGAGTGGTTTCACCGACCCGTAGTTTGGTCGCGCCGCTGCCGCGCTCGTGTCACAGTCGCTGGTCACGGTGCACAAGCATCGACCGGGAGAGACCATGCGCTTTTTTATGAACGTCGTGGCCCTGGCGGGTCTTCTTGCGTTCCCGAGCTTAGCCTTCGCCCAGGACCTCGCGCTGAAGAGGGTCATGCTTTCGTCCGGCGGCCTCGGCTACTTCGAATACGAGGCGAGCGTCGACGGCGACGCGACCCTGAAGCTCACCGTATCGCTGGGCCAGGTCGACGACGTGCTGAAGAGCCTCGTGGTCTATGACGACAAAGGCAGCGTGGGCGGGCTCAGCCTGCCGGGCCGCGAGCCGCTTGCGCAGGCGTTCAAGGATCTTCCATTCGACCAGAATTCGCTGGGCTCGCCGGCCGAGCTGCTGCAGACCCTGAAGGGCGCCCAGGTCACGGTCGGCGGAAGCCGTTCGATCTCAGGCCGCATCGTGTCGGTCGAGGAGGACAGCGTCGCGCTGCCCGACAACAAGGGCATGGTGAAGCGCACGCGGGTCACGCTCTACACCGACCGCGGCCTGCAGCAATTCATCCTGGAAGATGCCGAGAACCTGCAGTTCGCGGATGCCGCCTTGCGCGACAAGGTCGGTCAGGCGCTGGTCGCCATCCAGGGCAACCGCGCCAAGGACGCACGCACCATCGACCTGTCGATACGCGGGCAGGGCAAGCGCACGGTGCGCGTCGCCTACATCGTCGAGGTGCCGGTCTGGAAGGCCTCCTACCGCCTGACCCTCGGCGCCGATCCGGCCGCGGCACGCTCGGGCCTGCAGGGCTGGGCCGTGGTCGAGAATCTGAGCGGTCAGGACTGGAAGGACGTCGAGCTGACACTTGTGTCGGGCCGGCCGGTGGCGTTCCACCAGGCCCTCTACAACGCCTACTACGTGACCCGCCCCGAAGTGCCGGTGGAGATTGCGGGCCGCCTTATGCCCGGCATCGATCGCGGCGGCGTCACCGCCGACCAGCAGCGCGCCAAGTCCTCGCTGCCGATGCCGGCGCCCGCGCCGTATCGCGCGCGGCAGGAGCGTTCGGTCGGCGCGCCCGCCATGGCGCCGCCTCCGCCGCCGCCCGCGGGGCTGGCCGCGGCCGCCGAACAGATCGAGGCAAGCGACGCCGCCACGCAGGTGATCTTCAAGTTTCCCCGTGCCGTCAGCGTCGAGAACGGTCGCACCCTGTCGATCCCGATCGTCGACCGGCAGGTGCCGGCGGCGCGCCTCGCGCTCTATCAGGCCGACACCGCCGCGCGTAACCCGCTGGCCGCGATCCGCCTGACCAACGACGGCGAGTCGGGTCTGCCGCCGGGCATCATTACCCTCTACGAGCGCGACAAGGGCGGCAACGTTTCCTATGTCGGCGATGCGCGCCTGTCGGGCTTCCCGGTCGGCGAAACCCGCCTGCTGGCCTATGCGCTCGACGAGAAGATCATCATCGAGCGCGACGTGGCGCAGATCGATCGGGTGGCTTCGGGCACCATCGCCAACGGCGCCTTGCGGCTGTCGCGGGTGGTGCGTCAGACCACGACCTATCGCGTACGCGGCCCGGCCAGGGAGCCTCGCGAACTCGTCGTCGTGCAGCGCCGGCTGCCGGGCTGGACACTGACCAAGCCGGAGACCAAGGACGTCGAGCTGAGCGAAGGCAATTATCGCATCCCGTTCCAGCTTCCCGGCGGCGACCAGACCCAGACTTTCGAAGTCGTGCAGGAGCAGACCCAGCAACAGGAGATCAGGCTGGTCGAAAGCGCGGCCGAGCAGATCCGTGTTTATGCCGAAGCCCGCGAGTTCGACCCGAAGACGCGCGAAGCGCTCACCCGCGTGCTGCAGCTCCAGCAGGCGGCGACAGAAGCCCAGCGCAAGGTGGCGCAGGTCGACGCCGAACGGCAGGCCATCGTGCAGGAGCAGGGCCGACTGCGCGATAATCTCGCCCGCGTGCCGGCCAACAGCGACCTCCAGCGCCGCTATCTCGCGACCCTCGACAAGCAGGAGACCGATCTCGAAGCCCTCGCCAATCGCCGCGCCGAGGCCGAGAAGGCAGCCGCAGCGGCACGCGACGTGCTGCGCACCTACGTGAGTCAGCTCGGCTGATCACTCTCCTCATTGGCTTACCCATTCAAATGGGGAAGTGCCCCGTCTTACGGGGCGAAGGGGTCATGCGCGGCAAGGGCCATGACCCCTCCGTCGGCGTAAGATGCCGCCACCTCCCCAGCGGACTGGGGAGGAAAAGAGGATCAGCCCGCCCGCAGCGTCCGCACCGCGTCATCGCGGCGGAAGAGGTAGAGGAGGGCGCGCAGCGCCGTGCCGCGCTCGGTCTGCAGGTCGGGATCGCGATCGACGATCAGGCGTGCGTCATCGCGGGCGGCCTGAAGCAGTTCGCCGTGGATCGCGAGGTCGGCCAGCCGCATGTCGGGCAGGCCGCTCTGGCGCGTGCCTAAGAGCTCGCCCGCGCCGCGCAGCTTCAGATCCTCTTCGGCGATGCGGAAACCGTCCTCGGTCTCGCGCATGATCGCGAGGCGCGACTTGGCGGTCTCGCCGAGCGGCATCGCGTAGAGCAGCAGGCAGGTCGACTTGGCGCTGCCGCGTCCCACCCGGCCGCGCAGCTGGTGGAGCTGGGCCAGGCCGAAGCGCTCGGCATGCTCGATCACCATCACCGTGGCGGCCGGCACGTCGACGCCGACCTCGATCACGGTGGTGGCCACGAGGATCGACAGGCGGCCATCGGCGAAGGCGGCCATCGTGGCCTCGCGTTCGGCGCCCTTCAGGCGGCCATGCAGCAGGCCGACCTTTCCGGGGAAGCGGTCGTTCAACAGCTTGAAGCGCTCGGTCACGTTGGCGAGGTCGATCTCTTCGGACTCCTCGATCAGCGGGCAGACCCAGTAGACGCGCGCGCCGGCCGCGATCTGGCGCCCGATGCCCTGGGCAACCTCGCCGAGGCGTTCGAGCGGAATGGTGCGGGTGTCGATCGGCTGGCGGCCTCTGGGCTTCTCCGTGAGCTTCGAGACGTCGAGATCGCCGTAGGCCGCCAGCATCAGCGTGCGCGGAATGGGGGTCGCGGTCATGACGAGCAGGTCGACGGCATGTCCCTTCGACGACAGCGCCATGCGCTGATGCACGCCGAACCGATGCTGCTCGTCGACGACGGCCAGCGCGAGATCGGCGAACTCGACATCCTCCTGCACCAGCGCGTGCGTGCCGACCACGAGCTGAATCGTGCCGTCGGCCAGGCCCTGCAAGGTCTGCTTCTTCTGGCGCTGGCCGTCGCGCCCGGTCAGCAGCGCGATTTTCACGCCGGCCGCCTCGGCCAGCGGCGCGATGGTCGCGTAATGCTGGCGCGCCAGAAGCTCGGTCGGTGCCATCATCGCGGCCTGCGCGCCCGCCTCGACGCAGATCAGCATGGCGAGCAACGCCACCAGGGTCTTGCCACTGCCCACATCGCCCTGCAGCAGCCGCACCATGCGCTCTTCTTTGCCGAGATCGTCGGCGATCTCTGCGATGGCCTGGGTCTGGCTGGCGGTCAGCTCGAAGCCCAGCGAGGCGAGGGCGGCCTCGCGCAGGCGGCCGTCTCCCTTCGTCGCGTGACCGGCCAGGGTGCGGTTGTGATGGCGCACCAGCGCGATGGCGAGCTGGCTGGCCAGCAGTTCGTCGAAGGCGAGGCGCGCGCGGGCAGGGTGCGACGGAGAAAGATCGCCCAGCTCCTCAGGCGCGTGGACGCGCGCAACGGCAGTCTTCCAGTCGCTCCAGCCCTGTTTCCGGTGAAAGGCGGCGTCCTGCCATTCGGGGAGGGCCGGCGCACGCTCGACGGCGGCCGCAATGGCCTTCTGCACCGGCCTCTGGGTGAGGCCGGCCGTCAGGCCATAGAGGGGCTCGACCCGCAGGATCCCCTCGCGCTCCGCCAGCGGCACGACATGGTCGGGGTGCGTCATCTGCACCTCGCCCTGATAGATTTCGACCTTGCCACTCACCACGCGGGTGTCGCCCGGCGGCAGCAGCTTCTTGAGATAGTCCTCGCGGCCGTTGAAGTAGGTGAGGCAGATCCGGCCGCTCTCGTCGCTGCACCAGATCTTGTAGGGCTGGCGCGGACTGTGCGGGACCATGTGCTCGTCGACATTGACCGTCAGGGTCGCGACCTCGCCGCCGCGCGCCTGGGCGACATCGGGCGCGTTACGTCGGTCGATCACGGCGAAGGGCAGGTGCAAGAGCAGGTCGACGACCAGCTTGCCTGCAAGTTTCTCCACGAGGGTACCCAGCCGCGGCCCGATTCCGGGGAGCGACGTGACATGAGCGAAGAGGGGGGTGAGGGCTTGCGGGCGCATCGTTGGCTGGATCGGGGGGCTGCGTGACTTCGTCATCGCCGCCGCCTATATGCTACGCCCCTTTTGGGTCCGGGACTGGGGAAAACATGGTTGGCGACACGGATCTGGAGACGCGGCGGAAGCGCCTGCTCTACCGCAGCACCTATCGCGGCAACAAGGAGAACGACATCCTCCTTGGGCAATTCGCGCGCGCGCATCTTGGCGAATTCGGCGCCGCCGAGCTCGACCAGTATGAGCGGCTGCTCTCGGTCGGCGACAACGACATCTACGACTGGGTCTCAGGGAAGGTGGAAGTTCCCGCCGATCAGGATTCCGTCGTGGTGCGCAAGCTGCTGGCGTTTCGCGTGAGGTTCTAGTGTCTCTGCCGTTCGCCAGTTCGCTGGCTGCAATCCCTCGCAAGGCTGTCAAATGGACCCTTGCGGGCCTGCCGGAAGGGGCCGACGCGCTGATCCTCGCCGAGCTGGCGCGCGCGACCGGCGGCGCGGACATTCTGCACGTGGCGCGCGACGGTCAGCGGCTGGAGCGGCTGCAGGACGGGCTGCGCTTCTTCAGCCCCGATCGCGAGGTGCTGGTTTTCCCGGCCTGGGATTGCCTGCCCTACGACCGCATGTCGCCGCATCCCGACATCGTGGCAGAGCGGCTGGAGACCTTGAGCCGGCTGGCCGCACCCAAGGGCCTTGGGGCACCGGCGCGGATCATCCTCGCTTCGGTGGGCGCCGTGCTGCAGCGTGTGCCGCCCAGGAGCCTTTACACCGAGGCGGCGACGATCCTGCGCAAAGGCCAGACGGTCGACGTGGCCTGGCTCACGAAATTTCTGGGCGAGAACGGCTATGGCCGGGCCGAGACGGTGATGGAGCCGGGCGAGTTCGCCGTGCGCGGCGGCCTGTTCGATCTCTTCCCACCGGGCACCAAGGAGCCGCTGAGGCTCGACCTGTTCGGCGACACGCTTGAGGCCATCCGCTCCTTCGATCCAATGAGCCAGCGTTCGACCGGCACGCGCGAGGAAGTCGTGCTGCTGCCGGTCAGCGAAGTCCTGCTGACGCCCGCGAGCATCGAGCGCTTCCGCAGCGGCTATCGCGATCTGTTCGGGAACGTCTCGGGCGACGACCTGCTCTACGAAGCGGTCTCGGCCGGCCAGCGCCATGTCGGTGTCGAACACTGGCTGCCGCTGTTCCACGACCACATGGAAACGCTGCTCGACTACTGCCCCGGCGCGGTTGTGACGGCCGATCATGAGGCCGCGGAAGCCTTAAGCGCGCGCTACGAGCTGATCGCCGACTATTACGATGCCCGCCAGAAGACCGGCGCCAAGGGCGGCATGACCGGCGGCGCGGACTACAAGCCGCTGCCCCCCGACCGGCTCTACCTGAAGCCCTCGGAATGGGAGCGGCTGCTCGACGGCCGTACCGTCGCGCAGTTCTCGACCTTCGATTCGGCTCCGGGCGCGGTCAACACGATCGATCTCGGCGGCCGCCGCCACGAGGGCTTCGCGCAGGCGCGCACCGCGCAGGGCGTGAACCTGTTCGACAAGGTGGCCGAGCACGTGAAGGCGGCAAACGAGGCCGGCCGCCGCATCGTCGTCGCGGGCTACACCGACGGCTCGACAACGCGCCTGCAGCATCTCCTGCAGGAGCATGGTGCCACCACGCCGGTGCTTGCGGCCGACTTCGCCATGGTGCAGGGACTGCCTGCCGGCGTGCTCGCTATCGCGATATGGCCGCTGGAGCACGGTTTCGTGCTCGATGGGCTGGAGGTGATCGGCGAGGAGGACATTCTCGGCGACCGCCTGTCGCGGCCGGCCAAGAAGCGCCGACCGTCGGAGCGCTTCATTGCCGAGGCCTCGGCGCTCAGTGACGGCGATCTCGTGGTGCATCGCGAGCATGGCGTCGGCCGCTACGAAGGTCTGGTGACGCTCGAGATCCACCACGCGCGCCACGACTGTCTGCGGCTCACGTATGAAGGCGGCGACAAGCTCTTCGTGCCGGTCGAGAACATCGATGTGCTGAGCCGCTACGGCGCCGGCGAGGAGGGCGCGGTGCTCGACCGTCTGGGCGGCGTCGCCTGGCAGTCGCGCAAGGCGAGGCTCAAGCAGCGCATCGCCGACATGGCCGACCGGTTGATCCAGATCGCCGCCGAGCGCGCGGTCAAGCGCGGCGAGACGCTCAGCCCGCCTGAAGGCCTGTACGAGGAATTCTGCGCGCGCTTCCCCTATGCCGAGACCGACGACCAGCTGCAGGCGATCTCCGATGTCATGGATGATCTGTCGTCCGGCAAGCCGATGGACCGGCTGGTCTGCGGCGATGTCGGCTTCGGCAAGACCGAGGTGGCGCTGCGGGCGGCCTTCGTCGCGGCGATGTCGGGCAAGCAGGTGGCGGTGATCGGCCCGACGACCCTGCTGGCCCGCCAGCACCACCGCACCTTCGTCGAACGGTTCCAGAGCATGCCGGTGAATATCGGGCGCCTGTCGCGCCTGGTCACGGCCAAGGAGGCCAAGGCCACCAAGGAAGGGCTGAAGGACGGCACGATCAACATCGTCTGCGGCACGCATGCGCTGCTGGCCAAGGGCATCGAATTCAAGGATCTCGGCCTGCTGATCGTCGACGAGGAGCAGCATTTCGGCGTCGCCCACAAGGAGCGACTGAAGGAGCTGCGCGCCGACGTCCATGTGTTGACCCTGACCGCGACGCCGATCCCGCGCACCCTGCAGCTCGCGCTGACCGGCGTGCGTGACATGAGCCTGATCGCCACGCCGCCAGTCGACCGGCTGGCCGTGCGCACCTTCATCACGCCGTTCGACGGCGTCACCATCCGCGAGGCGCTGCTGCGCGAACAGTTCCGCGGCGGCCAGACCTTCTATGTCTGCCCGAGGGTCGAGGATCTGGCGTCGGTCGCGGCGGAAATCCGCGAGCTGGTGCCGGAGATCCGGCTCGGCATGGCGCACGGCAAGCTGTCGCCGACCACCATCGAGAACACGATGCAGGATTTCGTCGAGGGCAAGTTCGACGTGCTGCTCTCCACGAACATCGTGGAAAGCGGCCTCGACATCCGCAACGCCAACACGATGATCATCCATCGCGCCGACATGTTCGGTCTCGCCCAGCTCTACCAGCTGCGCGGCCGGGTCGGTCGCGGGAAGACGCGGGCCTATGCCTATCTCACGGTGCCGCCGGGGCGGGCGCTGAACGAGTCGGCGGCCAAGCGGCTCGAGGTGATGCAGACCCTCGACACGCTGGGCGCGGGCTTCCAGCTCGCCAGCCACGATCTCGACATCCGCGGCGCCGGCAATCTCCTGGGCGACGAGCAGTCGGGCCATATCCGCGAGGTCGGCATCGAGCTCTACCAGCAGCTCCTGGAGGAGGCCGTCGCGGCCGCGCGCGGGCGCTCCGACGAGGCCGAGAAGTCGGAATGGTCGCCGCAGATCAACCTCGGCATCCCTGTGCTGATCCCCGAGGAATACGTGCCAGATCTCTCGGTGCGCATGGGCCTCTACCGCCGCCTGGGCGGCCTCACCAGCCAGAGCGAGATCGATTCCTTTGCCGCCGAACTGGTCGACCGGTTCGGCCGTATGCCCGTCGAGGCGGAGTTCCTGCTGAATACCGTGGCGCTCAAGCTGCTGTGCCGCGCCGCCCATGTCGAAAAGATCGATGCCGGCGAGAAGGCGGTCGTCTTCAGCTTCCACGACAACAAGTTCGAGCGGCCCGACCGCCTGATCGGCTGGATCCAGAAGAATGCGCCGCTGGTGAAACTCAGGCCGGACCACCGCGTGATCGTGCAGCGCGTCTGGAAGGAAGAGCGGGAGCGGCTTTCGGGCGTGACGTCGATCGTTTCTTCGCTGGCGAAGCTCGCCGCTTAGGCGCGGGCTTCTTCGGTTTCGGCTTCATCAATGTCTTCGCAGCACGCCGGGCGCAGCGCAGCAGCCAATCGCTGAGCCGCGTGTCGCCCGAAGCGCGGGCCAGCGCCACGGCGCCGACCGCGAGGATCGCGACGGCGGTCGCATCGGCATCGAGCGCGCGCTTCCTTCCGCGCGCCAGCTCGGCGATCACCCCGTGCAGCACGTTGGCATAAGCGAGCCGTGCCGACAGCGGCGACCGGGCGACGTCTCCGGCCAGGGCGGCGAGGGCACAACCCTGCGCCGTGGCGCTCAGACTCTCCCGATCGAGATAGGCATCCAGCACTGCAGAGGGCTTCCCGGCGCGCAGCTTGGGCAGCAATCCATGTCCCATCCGCACGATCTCGGCGAACAGGGCGTCCTTCGAGGTGAAGTGTGCATAGAACGCGCCGCGCGTCAGCCCGGCCGCCAGCATGATGTCGTCGATGTTGGTGCCGGCATGGCCACGCAGCCGGAACAGCCTTGCGGCATGTTCGACGATCTCGGCGCGGATGGCGGCCTTTCGGGTGGCGCTGATGGGCATGATATGTCGATAATCATATCATATGAGGATTGACATACGAACGGTCACGAGCTGGGGGCGCGCCACTCCAGTGGCGCGATCATGTTCTGCGCTCAAACGAAGACGCGCCACTGGAGTGGCGCGCCCCCAGCAAGGATCAAGCAGTCGACTGTGCCGCGCTGGTGGCGGCGTCGCGTTCGGCGAGGTTGAAGACCTCGACGAAGGCGGGCGGCGGCTGGGCGCCGGAGACGGCGTATTTGCGGTTCACGATGAAGCAGGGCACGCCGTTGATGCCGAGGCGGCGGGCATAGACGTCGGAGGCGACGACTTCCTGTCGACCTTCGTCGCCCGACAGGAAGTGCCGGACAGGGTCTTCCTCGATCCCGGCGCGGACCGCGACCTCGACCAGCGTATCGAGGTCCCCGATGTCGAGCCCTTCCTCGAAATAGGCCTTGAACAGCTCGCCCACCACCTCGTCCTGCCGCTCGCTCTTGGCGCTCCAATGCACCAGCCGGTGCGACAGCACGGTGTTGGGCGTGCGCTTGATGCGCGAGAACTGGAAGTCGATTCCGGCCTCGCGGCCGCTCTCGGCGATCGCCTGATAGATTTGGCGCGGCCGGTCGCCGCCCCCGAACTTGGCGCGGACATAGTCGTCGCGCGTCATGCCCTCGGCCGGCATGTCGGGATTGAGCTGGAAGGGGCGCCACGCGACCGCGACGTCGGTGCGGCCGCTCTGCTCCAGCGCGCGCTCGAAGCGGCGCTTGCCGATGTAGCACCAGGGACAGATCGTATCGGAGACGATGTCGACGTAGATCATGGGCCGAGCTTAAGCCTTTCGCGCCAGTGCAGGAAGAGGCCGGCGGCGGCCGCCACGCCCAGGGCGAGCGTGGTCAGCCAGGCGGCGCTGGGCCAGCCACCCCAGGCCACGAGGGCACCGGTGATCGGGGGCCCGAGAAGCCCGCCGATGTTGGAGCCCTGCATCAGGAGGCCGGTCGACGCGCCGGCCAGTTCCCGTCGCGGCGCATGAACCGGAATGGCCGTGAACAGGGCCCCCGGCACGACGCCGATCACCGCCGAGTAGACGCCGGCCAGAAGCAGCCGCCCGAGGTCGGGTACGCCGCTCACGAAGATGCCGGCGGCGCACAGGCTCATCGACAGGGTGGCGCCGACGATCACCGTGACCCGCGCCACGCGGCGGTGCAGCAGCCAGCCGGCCCCGAGATTGCCGGTCACGTTCAGGATGGCGACCACGGCCGTGACGATGGCCGCCGTCGAGGTCGAATAGCCCAGCCGTTCGATCAGGAGCGTCGGCAGGAAGCCGATGATCGCGAACCAGCAGCAAGCATAGGCGCCGAAGCAGAGCGCAATCGCCAGCGGGCCGCCGCTGGTGGCGACTTCCTTCATTTCCGCGAGGACAGGACGGCGCGCGACCGGCAACGGATCGAGCTCGCGTCGCGGCACGGCGCGCAGGAGGAGCGCGGCTGCCATCAGCGCGGCGGCCCCGGCCGCGACCAGCCAGACGGTCCGCCACGACGTACCGGGCAGGACGATTGCCGCGATCACCATCATGGTGCCCGAGCCCGCAGGCATGTAGGTGCTCCAGATCGCCAGGGTGAGGCGCTGGTCGGCCGGACGCGTGAGTCGCAGCAACAGGGTCGGCACGGCCACGACGACGGTGATGAAGCCGAGCCCTTCCAGGACGCGGCCGACCAGCAGCGCCTCGACGTTGGGTGCGAAAGCGCCGGCGAAGCTGGCTGCCCCGGCCAGCAGCGTGCCGAAGATCGCCAGCCGCCGGTGGCCGACGCGATCAGCCGTCAGGGCGATCGCCATGCCGCCCAGCGCCGTCATCAGGTTGATGACCGACAGCAGCCAGCCCGCCTGCTCGAGGGTCGCGCCGAGATCCTCGCGGATCGACGGCAGCGCGGGCGGCGCCTTGCCGACCTGGAACGCCGCGACCATGCCGGCGGCGACCAGCAGCGCGGCCAGCGGCCACGGCGTGCGGGTTGGAGTCAGTACTGCACCCGCGCGGTGATGGCGCCGTCGACCACCATGTTGATGCCGGTGATGAAAGAGGCGGGCGCGCCGGCCAGGAACACGACGGCGCTGGCCACTTCCTGCGGCGTGCCCATGCGGCCCATGGGATTGCGCGCCAGCGAGCGCGTGTAGCGTTCCGTGGCGGCGTCGCGCTGGCGGCCCCAGGTGTTGCCGTCCTCGAGGATCGTGCCCGGCGAAACCATGTTCACGCGTACGCCTCTGGGCGCCAGTTCGATTGCCATCGACTTGACCATGGGCACGAGCGCCGCCTTGACCGAACGATAGGGCTGGGTCGGGCCGGCGACCTCGACCAGCGAGGTCGTGCCGATGATGGTGAGTGTGGCGCCCTGGCCGCACGCCTCGAGATGCGGCCGGACGGCCAGCACCGCGTTGACCGTGGCGACCAGGTCGATCTCGATGGCCTTGCGCCAGCCCTCGGCAGTGTTGTCGGTGCCGAGCGCACTCACGTTGGCCACGAAATGGTCGATGCCGCCCTCGGCCGCGAAGCCGTCGATCCAGGCCTTGAGGGCCGCGCTGTCGGTAACGTCGAGCGCCGTACCGGTGGCGCGGCCCTGTTGCGCGCGCCATTCCGCCTCGCGCTCCTTCACCAGCGCCGCATCGCGGGCGCAGAAGCCTACAACTGCGCCTTCGGCGAGGAAAGTGTCGACGATGGCGCGGCCGATGCTCTTGGTGCCGCCGGTCACCATCACGCGCTTGCCTTTGAGACCGAGGTCCATGTTTCCTCCGTACGGGTCGCTCGCCTATAAGGCCGGCATGAAACAGTGGAGCGTCCGGCATGTCCAAGCGATTCGACCTTAGCGGCAAAGTGGCCCTGGTGACCGGCGCCTCGTCGGGCCTCGGCGTTCACTTCGCGCGCACTCTGGCCGAAGCGGGCGCTTCGGTGGCGATCGCGGCGCGGCGTGCCGGCCGGCTCGCCTCTCTGCAGGCGGAACTGGAGCAGGGGGGCGCCAAGGCGCTGGCCGTCGATCTCGACGTGCAGTCGGCGGAGTCGATCGCCGCGGCCTTCGACAAGGTGGAGGCGACGCTGGGACCGGTCGATATCCTGGTGAACAATGCCGGCATCTCGATCGTGAAGCCGGCGCTCGACATGCCCGAAGCCGACTGGGATTCGGTCGTCGACACCAACCTGCGCGGCGCTTGGCTGATGACGCAGACTGCGGGCAAACGCTGGGTGGCGGCCAAGCGTCCGGGCTCGATCGTCAACATCGCCTCGATCCTGGGCCTGCGCACGATCGGCCAGGTGGCGCCCTACAATGCCTCGAAGGCGGGGCTGATCCATCTCACGCGGGCGCTGGCCATGGAGTGGGCGCGCTACCAGATCCGCGTCAACGCGATCTGCCCGGGCTACATCGAAACCGAGATGAACGGCGATTTCTGGAAGACGCCGGGCGGCCAGCGCCTGATCGACCGCATCCCGCAACGCCGTATCGGCCAGCCCGAGCATCTCGACGGCGCGCTGCTCCTGCTCGCTTCGGAAGCGGGTGCGTTCATGACCGGCAGCATCATCACCGTCGACGGCGGCCACATGGTGAGTTCGCTCTAAAACGGGATGAATTGAAAATAGAATTAAACCCGTCGTCTCGACCGGAGCCTCGCGCAGCGAGGCGTAGCGGAGAGACCTTCCCTCCACGCATAGCCGGCTATTCGTAGGTGCAAGGTCTCTCCACTCCGCGCTGCGCGCTCCGGTCGAGACGACGGGACATCACCATCCGTTGATGCGGTCGTAGACGTCGACCACCGACCTGCCGCCGTCGAGGTCGCTGTCGACGACGTAGTAGCGGTCGTAGGCCGCCGCGGTGATGCAGGCGTGGTTGGGCAGGATCCGGACGCGCGCGCCGATCGGAAGGTTGCCGTAGGGCAGCGGATCGTCGGCGGCGACGAAGCCGTGCTCCTGCGAGCATTCGATGACGGCCATGCCGGCGGCAGGCGGATCGGCGATGGTGCCGTAGCCGACCTTGGGTTGGAATTCCTGGGCGCTGATATCCTTGGAGAGCGCCAGCGCGCCGGCGTCGACCAGCAGCTGGTTGCGGTGCGGATAGTGGCCGATCACCGAGGCCACCACGGAGAGCGCGATGTCGCCGGCACCGCACGCGCCGATATATTCCTGGTCGAGATCGTTGAAGACATAGACGCCCGGCCGCATCTCGGTGATGCCGGTAAAGTCGCGAGAATGCACGGCCGTCGGCGTCGAGCCAGCCGAGACGATCGGGCAGGGAATGCCGGCTTCGCGCAGTTTCTCCGCCGCGGTCACGATGGCCAGACGTTCCTGCTCGGCGACGGCCGCGATTCCGTCTGGGGTGCTTTGGTGATAGGAGTGACCGGCATGGGTCATGACGCCGGCCAGGTCCACGCCGGGCACCTCGTGCAGGACGCGGGCGATGTCGAGCAGGCCGGGCAGAGCGGGGAAGGGCAGACCGGCGCGGCCGCCACCGCTGTCGATCTCGATGAACACCGAGAAAGTGTCGCCGTCCTTCGCCGCGGCCGCGATGGCCTTGGCCACGCTGAGATTGTCGGTAACGATGCGCAGGTTGACGCCGCGCCGGCGCAGCTCCGTCACTGCGCCGAGCTTGGAGGGGATGATGCCGACGCCGTAGAGGATGTCGTTAAAGCCGCCATCGGCGAAGTAGCGCGCCTCCGCCAGGGTCGAGACCGTGATCCGCCCGTCATGGCCCTCGACGGCCATACGGCCGATCTCGACCGATTTGGCGGTCTTGAGGTGCGGGCGGAGCATGACACCTGCGCTAAGAAGCCGCTCGCTCATGCGCTTGAGGTTGCGGCGCAGGATCGCCCGGTCGAGAATGAGGGCGGGAGTCGGCAGATCGTCGATTGTCTGTGTGGCCATGGTGACGATTTTAGCATGCCGATCGAAAACGAGCGCAAGTTTGTCCTGAACGAGCAGGCCATCGGTCTGGAAGCGGAACTTGACGCCAGGCAAGGTGTCGCACGCCACCTGTTGCGTCAGGCCTATCTGGATGCCCCGGGCCTTCGCATCCGCTCGCTCGAGGGCGACGGAAAGACCGACCACGTGTTCACCTACAAGCGCACGATCGACGGCCAGGTCGTCGAGATCGAGACGGGCCTCAGCGCCATCGACTTCGCGCGGCTGTGGACGCAGCGGAAGGAAACGCTGCTGAAGGTCCGCTACTCGTGGACCCAGGGCCCCTATCACTGGGACGTCGACTTCTTCAAGCGCGACGACGGCTCGACCTACTTCGCGATGGCCGAGGTCGAGATGCCGGAGGAACAGAGCGAGCCGCCGCCGCTGCCGGATTTCCTCGCCTCGCATCTCCTGATGATCGCCCCCGCCCTCGACCCGCGCTTCACGTCGAAGCGCATCGCCGATCCGGTGCACGCCACCAAGCTGCTCGCCGAGATCAGGGCGAACGGCGGGATCGTCTAGCCTCATTGGAGCGCGCCACTCCAGTGGCGCTCATGAGCTTGATGCGCCACTGGAGTGGCGCGCTCCGTTGAGACGTTCAGACCTTCCGCGGCCTGTTGCGCGGCAAGGTGACGAGCGGCCACGGGTCGGGGAACTGGCCGACGGGGCAGTCGATCAGGAGCGGCGCGCCCTTGGCGATGCCGCGGGCGATGGCAGTGCCCAGCTCGTCCGGCGAGCCGACGCGCACCGCGTCGACGCCGAAGCTTTCGGCCAGCTTCACGAAGTCGGGGTTGCGCAGCTCGGTGGCGATGGTGCGGTTGTTGAACGACTGTTGCTGGATGCGCCGCACATTGCCGAACGCGCCGTCGCTGAACACGACCGCCACGACGCCGATCCCGTGCTGGGCAGCCGTGGCCATCTCCATCGCGGTGAACATGAAGCCGCCGTCGCCGCTTATCGATACGACTGCGGTGTCCGGCCTGGCGACCTTGGCCCCGAGCGACGTGGCATAGCCCCAGCCCAAAGTTCCCTGGTAGCCCGGCGACAGGAAGGTGCGCGGCCCGTAGCTCGGCCAGGCGAAGCGGGCGGCGTAGCCGATCTGGGTCAGCTCATCGACCAGGATGCCGTCGTCGGGCAGCGCCTTGCGGATCGCCTCGAGATAGGCGATCTGCGGCGCGAGCGTCTCTTGGATCTTCCTGGTGGCCGCCGCCTTGATCTCCGCGACATGCGCGGCCCGGCCGCTATGCTTGCGGGCGTGCTTTTCGAGGCGATCGGCCAGCACCTTCAGGGTTGCGGTGGCATCGCCCACGATGCCGATCTCGGGCTTGCGATGGCGGTCGAGTTCCTCGCTGTCGGCGTCGATGCGGACGATCTTCAGCGTGTCGTCGAGGCCCCAATTCTGCTGCTGCGGCTGCAGGCGCGTACCGACCGCGAGCACGACGTCGGCCTTGCCCCAGAAGCGGTAGCCGGCCGGCGCGGTGATCGAGAGGCGATGGCGCCCGTCGATCACGCCCTGGCCCATGCGGCCGGTCATGACCGGCGCATCGATCAGCTCGGCGATGCGCTGGACGTATTCGCCGGCGCCCTGGGCACCGCCGCCGACCACGATCATGGGATTCTCGGCACCGCCCAGCAGCTTTGCGGCACGCTCCACGGCATCCTCGTCGACCGGGCAGGGATCGGCAGCCGCCGCCGTGCCGATCAGCTCGACCGGCGCGCGCCTGGCCCAGGTGTCCATGGCGCATTCCAAAGCAACGGGGCGCCGCCGTCCCGAGAGAAGACGACGGAAGGCCTCGTTCACCAGGCCGGGCGCTGCGCTGGGCGAGGGGATGTGGTCGGCCCATTTGGTGAGACCGCGCATGATCGCGAGCTGGTCGGGCAGTTCGTGCAGCAGGCCGACGTTGCGGCCGATCATCGACTGCTGGATCTGGCCCGTCAGCGCCAGCACCGGCGCGTTGACGGCGTAGGCCGTCGCCAGCGCCGCCGTCGTGTTGAGGAAGCCGGGGCCGGGGACGACCACGTAGGCCGAGGGCTTGCCGGTCGCCATCGCATAGCCCAGCGCCATGTAGGCGCAGGCCTGCTCGTGGCGCGCATGGATCGGCCGGATGGCGTTGGTGCGGTCGTAGAGCGCGTCGAAGAACGGGTCGTTCTGGACGCCGGGAAGACAGAACAGGGTGTCGATGCCGTTCACTTCCAGCATCGACAGGACGGTCTGGGCGGTGTTGAGGGTCTGCATGCCTGCAGTCTACACGCCTACCGGTTCGTGCGCGCTAGTCGACGCGCGCGCCTGAGGCCTTGATGATCGGCGCGAGACGGGCTTCCTCGGCATCGCGGAAGGCTACGGTGTCGGCCGGCGAACGCCAGATGGCGATCGAGGCCTGCTCGAGGAACTTCGCCTTGATGTCCTCGCTCTCCAGCGCCTTCTTCGACAGTTCGGAAAGGCGCGCGACGACGCCGGGCGGCAGCTTCGCGGGTCCGGTGAGGGTGGTCCAAGAGCTGATGTCGAAGCCCGGCAGGGTCTCGGCGATGGCCGGCACGTCGGGCACGACGGGGCTGCGCTTCGCCGAGGTGACGCCGAGCGCCCGCACCTTGCCGGGGCGCGACTGGGCCAGTGCGCCGGGGATGTTGTCGAAGATCATCTGGATCTGCCCGGCCAGCAGGTCCTGCATCGCCGGCGCGGCGCCGCGATAGGGGACATGGACCATGTCGACCTTGGCCATGATCTTGAACAGCTCGCCGCAGAGATGGAGCGTCGTGCCCGAGCCGGCGGAACCGTAGGAATATTTGCCGGGGTTCTTGCGCAGCAGCTCGATCAGCTCTGCCACCGTCTTCACCGGCAGGTCGAGATTGACCACCAGCATGTTGGGCAGCTGCCACATCGTCGAGATGAACGTGAAGTCGGTCTTGGCGTTGAACGGCAGCTTGGCATAGAGGGTGGGCGAGATGGCGTGGCTGGCGATGCCGCCGAGGCCCAGCGTGTAGCCGTCGGGCGGCGACTGGGCGAGTGCATCCATGCCGACGTTGCCGCCGGAGCCGCCCTTGTTCTCGACGATCCACTGCTGGCCGCTGAGCTCGGTCATTTTGGCGCAAAAGATGCGCGACAGCGTGTCGGTGGCGCCGCCGGCCGGATACGGATTGATGTAGCGCACCGACTTGTTGGGATAGGTGCCCTGGGCCGAGACGATTGCCGGGGCGGCGAGGGTTGCTGCGGCGAGTCCGCCCACGAGGGTACGGCGCCCGATCGGACGCATCTTGAGTGTCATTGTTTGTTTCCTCCCTTTTGACGCAGCGAGGGTGCCAAAAAACACGATCCCCGTCGATGGGGCAGCCTTGAAACCGCCACCCGAATGAAACAAAAGTCCCCCATCTGGGACTTTCGCCTGTCGGGTGCGAAATGGCTTTGGGAGCCGTGGCACTTCATGAGGAACGGTCATGTGGGGTTTTGAGCGTGAGGATGCGGTGCGCCTCGTCGCATGTGGCGCCGTCGTCGCGGCTTTGTGCGCCGTCGTCGTGACTCCGGCGGCGGCCCAGCCGAAGCCTGCGGGCCCGTCGCCACCGAAGACCTCTCCACAAGCCCAGCCTCCGCAGTCGCCGGCAGCGAAGAAGCCCGGGGAGCCCTCGGAAGCGGATGTCTGCTACGGCGTGACGGGCGCCGACGCTCCGGCGAAGGTCGCCGCGTGCACGGTGGTCATCGACAAGGGGCTGTTGAGGGGCGGTCCCCTGGCGCTCGCCTACCTCCACCGCGGCCTATCGATGAGCGGTCCGGACACCGACAAGCGTTCCAAGGCGGACTTCCGGACGGCGATCCGGATGTACAACGACGCCATAATGGCGCAGCCGCTCAACCCGCACCTCTATATGCAGCGCGGTGTCGTCTACCAGACGATCGGCGAGGCCGACCGCGCCATTATCGACTACAGCGATGCGATCCGGTTGGCGCCGCGCGAGACTCTGCCGCTGATCAATCGTGGGGTCGTCCTCTATCTGCGCAAGGACAACAACGAGGGCGCGATCGCCGACTTCAACGCGGCGCTCAAGATCAATCCGAAGGAGATCAGCGCCTGGACGAACCGAGGCATCGTCTACCGCCGCAAGGGCGACCTGAACCGGGCGATCGCCGACTTCACGACCGCGATCAAGCTCCTGCCGGACAAGATCGAGCCTGTGTCGTTCTCGATGGTGCACGACACCATCACCAGCCAGCTCGACAGGTCTCCGCAGCAGGAGGTCAACCGCATTGCGTTGCAGGCTGCCTTTGCCTACCTTCAGCGCGGCCTCGCCTGGTACGACAAGAGCGATTACGACAAGTCGATCGCCGACTTCTCCGAGTCGATCCGCCTCAATCCGCGCGACCCGGCGCCCTATGTGGGGCGCGGCGCGTCGTACATGTACAAGAACGACGTGAAGCAGGGGATCGCTGACTTCAGCGAGAGCATAAAGCTGAAGCCCGGCCAGGCTTTTGCCCACATGCAGCGCGGCATCGCCTATCATCGCATCGGCGATTCGGACAAGGCGCTCGAGGACTACACGATCGCGCACGAGCTGACGCCGAAGGATCCGGGTCCGCTCGTCAACCGCGGCATCCTCTACTATACGAAAAAGGGCAAGTTCGAGGAGGCGGTCGCGGACTTCGACCGGGCCCTCAAGCTGAACCCCAAGGAGATCAACGCCCTCATCAACCGGGGCGTCACCTGGCGTCAGCGGAACGATCCCGATCGTGCCATCGTCGACTTCAACACTGCGGTGCGGCTGGGCCGCCAGACGGCCAACATCCTGAAGCTCACGCAGAAGGACCAGGACGGGAAGCGGGACCCGGCCACGGCGCAGATCGCCGACCAGGTGGCCAATGCCTACTACCAGCGCGGCATGGCCCTGATCGACAAGCAGGAATACGAGGCCGCAGTGAAGGACTTCGAGTCTGCGCTGGAGATCAACGAGAAGGAGCCGCGCGCCTATCTCGGCCGCGGCGCGGCCTACCTGAAGATGGACAAGGCGAAGGAGGCCGTCGCCGACCTCGACCACGCGATCAAGCTCGCGCCCGGCATGGCGTTTGCCTTCTTCGAGCGGGGCGCCGCCTACCATCGCATCGACGACTACGACCACGCGATCGCCGACTATACGTCTTCGATCGCGCTCGATCCGAAGGAGCCACTGGCCTACATCAACCGCGGCATGGCGGAGATCTTCAAGGACCGGCCCGATGCCGCAATTGCCGATTTCGATGCGGCACTCCTCATCAGCCCCGATGACATCAATGCGCTCATCCAGCGCGGTTTCGCCTACGGTCTCAAGAAAGATTATCCGCGGGCATTCGCCGACATCAACGATGCGCTGCGCTTGTCGCCGGGCAATCCGACGGCGCTGTATTATCGCGCGCAGGTTCTTGCCTTCCGCGGCGATATCGTCCGCGCGATCGAGGACTATTCCCAGGCGCTGCGCGTCGACGTGAAGAATCCGCGTATCTACGCCAGCCGCGCCAACCTCTACAGCAGCATCGGCGAGTACGAGAAGGCGATCGAGGACCTGAACAGCGCGATCCGCCTGCGGCCGCGCGACGCCAATCTGTTCCTCAATCGTGGTATCGCCTTCTTCAACAAGGGCGACTACGTCAGGGCCGTTTCCGACTACGACGAGACGCTGAAGCTCGACCCTAAGATGACGCCGGCGCTGAACAACCGGTGCCTGACGCGGGCGGTGATGGGCGCCAGCCTCGACGAGGCGCTTGCCGACTGCAACGAGGTCCTCCGGCAGGTCCCGAACGACCCCTATGCCCATGACAATATCGGGCTGATCTATCTCAAGCGGAAGCAGTACGACAAGGCGATCGCTCAATACGACGCTTCACTCGAGGTGGATCCCCAGCGACCCCGAGCGCTCTACGGACGCGGCCTCGCAAAGTCGCGAAAGGGTGAGCGGCCGGCCGGCATTGATGACATGTCGACGGCAAGCGGCATCCAGCCCAGCATCTCCAATGAGTTCACCAAGTATGGCGTGAACTGAACCCGGCGGGGCGGCCGAGCGGCAGCGCTTCCACGTGCCTTGGAGCACTCTCGACACGCGTTGGACCTGTCCTCGGTTCGGCCCTATGTAGGAATCTGGGGTAACGCATCTGCGAGCGCTCTCAATTCTGAAGGGGGATAACGACATGTTCTTCAACGACTACATCGCTTCAACCGACCTCATCGCCATTGCCCTCGTGGTCATCTTCGGCGTGCTCGGGCTGGTGCGGCGCCAGCGCGTCTGGCTGATCGCGGCGACGATCGTGCTGGTGATCTGGGCCGTGATCCGTTTCATCCGTCCGTTCTGACGCTCGGGCGACGGCCCAACGGTGTAGCTGGCGGTCGGCAAGCAGCAACGATTGGCCATCGGCGGCGGTCGTTGGCACGAGCGGCGCCGATGCCGGGCCCTCCGTAGTGGTGGGAGGCCTTTGCCTACACCACGAACAGCCCGTCGGTGTCGGTCTGGATGGATATGACGAGGTCCTGGAAGTCGTTGTCGCCCCAAGTCGACGGGAGATCCTCGAAGCCGAGCGACATTTCCAGTCCACCCTGTGAGGTTCCCGAGAGAACCTGGACCATGTCGCCCGGATTGAGTGTCGAGAAGGTGTGGAAGATCACGGCGCCGTCCAGCGAGCCGCGCGAGTCGCTGAACAGGATCGGCGGCAGGCCGGCATCGAGCGTGGCCGGATCGTCCGAGCCCGGGGCGCGGAAGGAGAGGTCGTCCGGCAGGCCACCCAGCCGGTTGTAGCCGTCCTGGATCAGGAAGAAGCCAAGCCGCGTATCGGCGTCCGGCGTGAGCTCGACGGTGCGGGCACCCATCGCCACGTTGAGCGTGTTGGCGAAGAGGATATGGACGTCGCCCAGCACGCCGCCGGCCTCGACTTCATAGTAACCAAAGGAGTTCGCGTAGGTCGAGATGGCCGACTTGAAGTCGAGCGTGAAGGTCACCAAGCCGTCGCCCTCGAGATAGGCATCACTGGCGATGCCGTTGATGAACGAGGAGGCGACCCGCACGCCCTCCTGCAGGGCGGGCAGGAAGTTCACGTAGGTGATCGTCGTGTGGGCGTCGACGCCCATGCCGCGCGCCGCCGCGATGAAGTCGCCGCCCTCGAAGTAGCCGCCAAGGTTTACCGAGTTCGACCCGGCGGTGAGGGTGGCATTGGTGAAGTCGTCGTTATACTCGATGCCGAGGCTCGAGCGGCCTACGAGCGAGCGCAACACATCGACGGAGTGCCCGGCGCCGAAGCCGCTGACCACGTCCCGTGCGATGTCCGTCCAGGTGTCCCGCAACGTATCGATCCCGTCGCCGAATTCGATGAAATCGCCGGCGGCGCCGCCCTGCAGGATGTTGACGCCGAGGCCGCCCCGCAGCTGGTCGACGCCGGCCCCGCCCAGCAGCAGGTCATTTCCGTCGCCGCCGTCGAGGAAGTCGCTGCCGTTGCCGCCGATCAGTGTGTCGTTCCCGGCTTCGCCCTGGAGGTAGTCGTTCCCGTCATTGCCGTTGAGCTCGTTGTCCAGCACGTTGCCGACGATCGTGTCGTTGCCGCGGCCGGCGATCAGGTTGCTGATCAGCGAGCGCGTATCGTCGCCGTACTGGAGGGCATTGTAGACGTTGCCCTGGGCGATGAAGCCTGCCGGAGCCGGAAGTGCGAGGGCGCCGTTCAGGTCCGCGAGCTGCTCGCGTGAGAAGGTGAGCCAGCGGCCCGGGCGCAGGTCGTCATGCTGATCCTCGTCGAAGTTGCTGAGGTCGTAGGTTGAAAGCGCGCCCTGCGTCCACACGGTCGAAAAGATCTTGTGGGTCGCTGTCACGCCCGTATTCGGCGCCACGGTGCCGTTGATGTACTGCTGCCCGGTCGTCTCGTCCCAGGTATAGGCGGACGTCGTGCCGACTCTGTCGAAGTTCGCGCCGTAATAGGCCTGTAGCGCCGCGATATCGTACATCATGTAGCTCTGCGGCGAGGAGCCCAGGTGAGCCTCGGTCGCCGTGCTGGTATTGGCGCCGAAATAGCTCGCGTAGGTCATGACGGAGAATTCGTTGTCGTTCTGGTTCGCCGCCAGAGCGCCGTTGTACGTCGAGTCGTGACCATGCTTCAGACCCAGCGCATGCCCCATCTCGTGCATGATGGTGTTGAAATGGTCGGTCCCATAGAAATCCGCCGGCGGCCGGCCATTGGTGCTCAGCCAGTTGTCGCCGGATTCACGGGCGTCCTGGGGTGAGTAGGGGCCGGGGTTGGCGGGAAAGGCCGCTTGCGAACTGCCGTCGGTGAGTCCGGAGAAGCGCAACGTCGCATCGACGGCCGACGGTGAGACGGCCTCCTCGAATTTCAGTTTCGTGTACGATGCGACGAGGTTCATCGCGGCGAGGGCCGCGGCCTCCTGCTCGTCGCTGACTTCCTCGAACTTTTCGAGCAGCTTGGTGTCCGGATAGCCACCCGGAACGCCTTCGGTGAAATCTGTCACGTCGGTCGGGAACGCATACTTGATGACGGTCGCCGCCGTGGTGCCGCCCAGGGTGGTGACCCAGTGATAATCCAACAGCAGGGAGCGGACGTTGGGATCTTCGGTCCCGCTCGAGTCGAACGCCGCGCCGAACAGGCCGCCCTTGGGGGTCGTCAGGTCGCTCGGCGGCGTGTCGTTGTCCGGACCGTCATCGGGTGCGCTGGCCATGTCGAGGGACTCCCTAGTCAACCGTCTGCGTTGACTGATCTTATGGCCAACGACGTTGGCGCCGGGCAACATCGGCGATGGTTGGGAACCTTACCGTCGCTGGCGTTCAGGCGCCTGCAATCTCGCGTTGCAGAATATCGCCCGAAACTTTCAGGCCTTCGTCGCAACGCTCTCGCCTCAGAATGTCAGTCTGACCTGGAGGCCCAAAACCAGGGCGTTGGGAATCGTGGTCACGCCGTTTGGCCGGATCACATACTGGACGTTCGGCATCAACGAGAACCACGGCGTCAGCTGGGCACGATAGTTGAGCTCGATGGTGGTCTCGGCGGATTGGACGCCGACCGATCCCGGCGCCACGGCGTTCGCAGCATTCTGCACCGCGACCAGTGTGCTGCTCACCTTGCTGTAGCTGACCGCTAGGCCGATCGAATCGCCCTCGCGCTCGGCAAAGGTTCCTCTCAGGAGCAGCCCGAGCTGCCCGATATATTCGAGCATGGCGGTGTCGGGGGCAGCATAGGCGATGACGGCGAAGGCCGTCAGTCCGCGGTCGGTCCCGGGCGCGGTGCGGTAGATCATTTGGTCGGCCTGACCGTAGAATCCCCAGCGGCCGCGGGCGCTGGCTTGCAGGCCGCCGGGGGGCGATCCCAGATAGGGCACGTCGGATGTATCGTAGTAGCCGCCCAGCCTGTAATGGCCCTTCAGCCCGGCGGTGCCGAGGCGCGGCTGCCAGCCCAGCTGGGCCGGCATGATGACGCCGGTGGCGCCGGAGATGCCGAGCTTGAAGCCGTTGGCCGGTGCCGCGAGCGTCGGGTTCACCTCGTAGACACCCGACTGGACGTAGACCTCGTCGGAGAGACTGACCTTCGCCATGCCGCCCCAGCTGCCGGTCGGATAGATGGTGAAGCCGCTGTTCACGACGATGGCGATCTGTCCGCAAAAGCCGTTGTTCTGGAAGTAGCAGTAGATCGGTGAGGTCGCGAAATCGTCCGAGGCGTGCAACCACCCGAGCTTGATGCGAAGGCGGTCCTGCAGCAGCAGCTGTTCGTAGGACAGTTCCGCAAGCCGCACGTTCTGGCCGGCGCCATATATCTCCTGCACGGAGATGAAGCTGCCGATCGCGTTGGCCGCCAGACTCTGGCCGGCGCGCTGGGTGAACGTCACGTGGAGCTTGGCCTTGGGCCAGCCGATCAGCTTTTCGAGATCGAAATCAGCGCCCGCGTCGACCTGCTCGGTATAGGCCGCGCCTTGCTTCAGCCCGCCGATGGGATTGGCCGCGGATTCAGAAATATGGTGGCCGCGCAGCGCGATGCCTTTGGCCTCGAGATCGCCGCGCGTCCCGTCCCAGTCGCCGGTCATGTACTGCCCCCGCAGCCACGACGACAGGCCCGGGTTTCTCGGCGCCGGTTCGTCGGCGCGCGCCGACCGGCTCTGCAGCGGCGTCACTCCCAGACACGCACACCACAAGGCGACCGCTGCGGCGCGGATCAGCCGTCTGCCCGACATTGCCCGACCCACCCCTGGAACGGCGCCGACGAGAGCCTTTCGGCGAAGGCGCGGAATTCTCACACCGTCTTTTCCCCCACGAAGATGCAAAAGACCATCGTTCCGGTATCGGGGACGGGCGGTAACGTTGCAGCGCGCGTCCGGCCTTCAGCGTGCTTCGATGACTAAGTGTGGATCGGGTGCAGAGCCGATCAGTGCCTAGGTCGCCTTGCCAACCCAAACCGGCGGGAAGCCAATGCTCTCGCGCAAAGCGCTTGTAACGACGCGAAGACGAGCTGACGGCTGCTCGAGAGCGCGAAGAAGCCAGACACCGCTCGGGGCAGCGTTCCAGTGCTCGCCATCCAGATCCAGCCGAATCAGGTCCTTCGTGTGGATATCGGTGCCGACCACCCAATCGGGCAGAAAGGCGATACCCACGTTGCCCAGCGCAGCTAGTCTCATGGCCTCGAAATCGTCGCAGCGGAAAACGGCGAGGCCAATCGCTCCGGCGCCTCCCGGCTTTGCCGCCACGTCGCTCCAGCCCAGGAGATCAGCGCCATGGATCTTGTCGATCAACCGATGGCCGGCGAGTTCCGCCACCGATCCCGGGCGTCCGGCGTGCGCCAGATAATCGGGGCTCGCCACCAGCAGCCGGTATTGATCGGCGAGCTTCGACGCAATGAGCGTGCTGTCGGCCAGCCGGCCGATCCGGATCACCGCGTCCAAACGATCGAGGACCGGATCGGCCAAGCGCTCCGTCAGGTCCAGTTCGACGGTCAATCGCGGATGTTCGGCCATCACCCGTTGAAGCGTTGGAATGACATAGCGTTTGCCGAAGGTCGGAAAGCAGGCCAGCCGGAGCACACCGGCGACGGCACCGTCGAAAGCGGCAATTTCCGCATGCGTGTCCGCGAGCTGGTCGAGGAGTGGCTGTGTGCGCTCGAACAGGCGCTCACCCGCATCGGTCATCGTCAATGCGCGTGTGGAGCGAATCAGCAAGGGCACGCCAAGCGAATGTTCGAGCGCGCCGATCTGCCGGACGATCGCCGACGGTGTCTGTCCGCGCCGCCGCGCTGCAGCAGAAAAGCTGCCCAGTCGCACCACTTCGGCGAAGACCGCCAGATGCTCCGCGAAACGGGGATCCTTCATGCGCTCCATCTTTGCGAAAGGCGCAAAGCCGTTTGTGGCATCGCATCGGTTATCATTGCGGCAATGTCGAGCCATCTCAAGGTCAACGGAAAGACGCTCTTTGTCTCGCCGAAAAGCCAAAGGAAATAGCCATGAAGATCCTCGACCAGATACTGTCCCAATCTGCCTACTCGCACGAGATCGACGTCCCGCTGGCTGAGGTCGATATTGCCGACTGGCTGTTCAATTTGCCGGAGGCGGAATACCAGCGCTGCTGCGTGCCCGATCACATTGCGGTGGGCACCACGACCACGGACGGTGGCCAGCGCATGTCGATCAACGTGGAGATGATCGGCACGACCCTGATGATCCAGCACTATGTCGCCGAAGAGGTCACGCCGACCTACGTGCGGATGAACTCAATCTCGGATGCCTTCTCGTCCAATGGCCGCACTCAGGTCAATGTGCTCTGGGAGCTGATTGCAGAGGAAGCCGGCAACGGGCGCACCCGTTACACCAACCGCGTCACCGCCCGCCCCACCGATGCCTTCATGACCTTCATCGACAAGTACGGCATTGCGTACGCTGATGCCGCTGCTGCCCGCCAAGCGGCCGGCAGCGACCACAACCGCCGGGAGACGCCGCTGTTCGCGGAAAGCATCGCCCGGCGCGCGAAGGAGCAAAAGCTGTAGAGGCGATTAGCAGGGGGGTGGCTTGGCCCCGGCGGAGGTGCTCCATCGAGCCACCGACCGGGAATCGTCGGACTGGCGGAGGGGGTGGGATTCGAACCCACGGTGGGCGTGAACCCACGCCGGTTTTCAAGACCGGTGCCTTAAACCGCTCGGCCACCCATCCAGCTCAGCGAGATCAGATACTCAGGCACCGCCGCGATTGCAACAAAGCGGATTCTGCCGGAACGCCGGTGGCGCGCGCCACCTTGGCTGCGTCATCGCCTCGACCGGGCCTTGATCGCGCTGCCGGGAGGGTTGCAGCAGGTCCTCGGCTACCATGTGAGGCAACATCCCGCGGGCCAGGGGATCGAGTGTTCGCCACCGAAGACCGTGGGGTGACGGCACTCGTTCTCGATCACGCGCGCAGCCTCGGCCTGGCGACAGTCGATACGTTCCCCCGATTCGCCATCGAGCCGGCGGCCGCGTCCTTCTGCGTCAACACGCACCTGAGCAGGTGCGGCAATGCCATGGTCGCCAGCCTGCTGGCTGCCCGGTTGCCCGGCTGCCCGCACTGGCCTAGCGCTGGCGTTCAGCCGCCTTGTTCGCGCCTGAGTGCCTCGCGACGAAGCATGGCGCGCCACTCGGCAGGCGACACGCACTTGTGCGCATGGACGCCGACCTTGCGCAGCGCGGCCTCGCGCTCGTCGGGTCCGTAGCGGTCCTTGCCGTTGACGGGCAGCGCCCAGGCCCAGCCGGCCGAGACCATCTTCTCCTGAAGGTCGTCCTCGCCGGCGAAGCACTGGGCGACGGGCGGGCGGGTCTTGCGGTCGGGATCGACCAGGCGGCAGGTCACGGGGCGGCCGGCGATGAATTCCTCCAGCGCCTTGCGGGCCAGGGAGCCGGCGCGCCACTGGCCGTCGTCGCAGGTCTGGCTGCGCTCGGGCGCGTCGATGCCGAACAGCCGCACGACCTGCGGGCCGAACTTGACCGTGTCGCCGTCGACCACCGTGAAGCGCGGCTTCGGCGCCGGCGGCAGGACAGTATCGTCGTCGGAGGACTGGGCGGCGGCGCCCGTCGCCATCGCCAGGACGGCGAGCGTGGAGAGCAGGGCGAGGGGAGTAAAGGAGGCTTTCAACGGCGGGAACCTTGCGGGGCTGATCGTGCGCCCGGCTTATAGCACGCGGGCCGCGGCGTCGATTGACCCGAAGTTGGTTCGTCGTCAGTGTTCGTGAAAACAACCAAGACACAGGAAACGCCCTCGACCATGGACTTCGCATTCTCGGAGCAGCACGAGGCCGTGCGCGACACTGTCAGACGCCTGTGCCAGTCGGAGCACCAGCAGCTGGTGGCGGCGGCGGAGGAAAACGAGGTCCTGCCGCGCGAGGTTTTCACGCGCTGGGGCGAACTCGGCCTGCTGGGCGTCCGTTATCCCGAAGAGGATGGCGGCAGCGGACTCGACAAGATCAGCGACTGCATCGTGCGTGAGGAACTGAGCTACATGAGCCAGGGCTTCGCCTCGAGCTGGTCGGCGCACAGCCACTTGGGCATCTGGCCGATCTGGAAGGCCGGCACGGAGCCGCAGCGCCGGCGCTTCTTCCGGCCCGCCCTGCAGGGCGCGAAGATCGCGGGCTTTGCCTTGAGCGAGCCCGATGGCGGCTCGAACATCCGCGCGCTGCGGACCCGCGCCGAACGGGCGGCGGGCGGCTGGAGGCTGCGGGGCAGCAAGCTCTACATCACCAACGCGCCGATCGCCGACTTCCTGCTGGTCGCGGCGCGCACCGCGCCGGAACTGAGCGGCGAGGCGATCAGCCTGTTCATCGTCGAGCTTCCGGCTGCGGGAATGAGCATCGAGAAGCTTCGGAAGGAGGGCATCCGCGCCTCCGAAACCGGCCTCATCCACATGGAGGACGTGTTCGTCCCCGACGACTGCGTGCTTGGCGACCGGCTGGGCACCTATCCGGTGATCCTCGAATCGCTCAGCGAGAACCGGGTCGGGGTCGCAGCGAATGCGCTGGGCATGGCGCGGGCCGCCTTCGATGCCGCCACGGCCTATGCGCGCGACCGGTTGGTCGCCAACAAGCGCATCGGCGACTACCAGGCGATCGGCCACAAGCTCGCGGATATGTCGGCACAGATCGAGGCGGCCAAGTGGCTGGTCTATTACGGCGCCTGGAGGGTCGACCAGAACACGCTCGATTCCGCGACCGCCGCGCGGGTCAAGCTGATCGCCAGCGAGACCGCCGTCGCCGTGAGCGAGCAGGCGATTCGCATCCATGGCGGCGCCGGGATCATGCGCGAATACCCGGTGGGCCGCATCCATCGCGACGCGCTGGTCTACGTGATCGGCGAAGGCACCAGCGAGATCCAGAAGAACCTGATCGCCCGCGACCTCGGCTTCAGGTTCTGACCCGTCACGTCAATCGAGGGAGAAAGAAGGGTCGTTCCGGCACTGTATCAACAAGACAGAGTCGCGAGACAGGGAGGAAGGTCATGAGGGTCGTTCACTGGCTTACCGCGTTCGCCGTCACCGTCTGTGTCACGCTTGCCGCGCCCGCGATGGCGCAGACCTATCCGAACAAGCCGATCCGGCTCATCGTCCCGTTCGGCGCAGGCTCCGCCAGCGACATCCTCGCGCGCATCCTTGCGGAGCCGCTCGCCCAGGCGCTGGGCCAGCCTATCGTCATCGAGAACAAGCCGGGCAACAACACGACGCTCGGCACCGAGATGGTCGTGTAGGCGCCGCCGGACGGCTACACGTTCGGGCTGCTGACCAATTCCGGACTGGTCGCAAGCCCCGCCGGGCTGACCAGTGGCGTTCGCTACGATCCGGCCAAGGACCTGAGCTACATCTCGCTGGTGGCGTCGGTCTCCTATGTCTGGCTCGTCAATGCCGACGTCAGCGCGAAGACGGCCCCCGAACTGATCCAGCTGATCAAGGCCAATCCTGGGAAGTACAACTACGCGAGCGGCAACACCGGCGGGATCGCCTATGGCGGCCATATCAGGAATGCCTACCAGCTCGACGTGACGCACGTGCCCTACAAGTCGACGCCACCGGCGCTGGCCGACCTGCTCAGCGGGCATGTCCAGATCATGGTCGGGGACGTGCCCTCGGCGCTGGCGATGATCCGCGCGGGGAAAGTGCGAGCGGTCGGCATGACGACGGCGCAGCGCCATGCGCTGCTGCCCGATGTGGCGACCTTCTCGGAACAGGGGCTGGCGACACCGCCCGACATGAGTGGTTGGTGGTGCGCCGTGGCGCCTGCGGGGACGCCCGCCGAGATTCTCGATCGCCTGAACAAGGAGCTGGTCAGGATCCTCGGCACCGAATCGGTGCGGGCGAAGATGCTGCAGAACGGCCTCGTGCCGATGCCGTCCACCCGGGCGCAGGCCGTCCAGTACCAGAAAGATCAGTTCCTGGTCTGGAAGACCATCGTCTCGGGCCTCAACCTCAAGGTCGAGTGAGGCCTCAGGCGGCCTGACCGGATCTCGAACGGACCGGCAGCCGCCAGTTCGGCCGCACGAAGTGGCAGGTGTAGCCGTTGGGAATGCGCTCGAGATAATCCTGATGCTCGGGCTCGGCCTCCCAGAAATCCGAGGCTGCCGTCACTTCGGTGACGACCTTGCCCGGCCACAGGCCCGACTCGTCCACGTCAGCGATCGTGTCCTCGGCCACGCGGCGCTGCTCGTCGCTCGTGTAGAAGATCGCCGAGCGGTAGGAGGTGCCGCGGTCGTTGCCCTGGCGGTCCAGCGTCGAGGGATCGTGGATCTGGAAGAAGAACTCCAGCAGCTGGCGATAGCTCAGCCTCGACGGATCGAAGACGATCTCGATCGCCTCGGCATGGCCGTCATGGTTGCGGTAGGTGGCGTTGGCCACGTTCCCGCCAGTGTAACCAACCCGCGTCGACACGACGCCCGGCATCCGACGGATCAGGTCCTGCATGCCCCAGAAACAACCGCCGGCCAGTACTGCGCGCTCTTGGCTCATTTCACGTCCTCCACCTGGTCGAGATAGGCCCCATAGCCCGCCGCCTCCATGTCCTTGCGATGGATGAAGCGGAGCGAGGCGGAATTGATGCAGTAGCGCAGCCCGCCGCGGTCGCGCGGGCCGTCGGGAAAAACGTGGCCGAGATGGCTGTCGCCATGCTTCGACCGTACCTCGATGCGCAGCATGCCGTGCGAGCCGTCCTTCAGCTCGGCGACGTTGGCGGGCTCGATCGGCTTGGTGAAGCTCGGCCAGCCGCATCCCGATTCGTACTTGTCGGCCGAGGCGAACAGCGGCTCGCCCGACACGACGTCGACATAGATGCCGGGGTCCTTGTTGTGCAGCAGGGCGCCCGTCCCGGGGCGCTCGGTGCCGCTCTCCTGGGTGACGAAGAACTGTTCGGGCGTGAGCTTCGCCAGGGCTTCGGGACTCTTCTTGTAGGTCTGCATTTCGCGCTCCTGTCGCAACGGGCCTTTGGAAGGAGAATATAGGGAGCGGGGGGCGCCCTGTCAGGGGGCGGCCCGTCGTCACCGCTGGCGCTGCAGATAGTCGATCAGGACACGCAGCTTCGGCGCGATGTTCCGGCGGCTCGGATAGTAGAGGTAGAAGCCGGCGAAGCTGGGGCAGTATTCCTCGAGGATCGGCACGAGTTCGCCTCGGGCGATCAGGGCGCGAAAGCTCTCCTCCATGCCGAAGGTGATGCCGGCGCCGGCAACCGCGAGCTTGATCATCAGCGCCATGTCGTTGGTGGCGAAACGCGGCGCCACGGCGACGCTGAACTCCTTGTCCCCCTCGGCGAATTCCCAACGGTAAGGTGCCGACTTCGGCGAGGGCCGCCAGCCGATGCAGGTGTGCGACGTGAGGTCGGCGGGGTGTCGCGGCACGCCGAAGCGGTCGCGGTAGGAGGGCGCGCAGACCGGCAGCTGGCGCTCGTCGCCGGCCACGGGCACGGCGATCATGTCCTGCTCGATCACCTCGCCCAGGCGGACGCCGGCGTCGTAGCCCTCGGCCACGATGTCGATCGTGTCGTCGGTGACGGTGACGTCGAGCTCGACCTCGGGATTGGCCTTGGCGAAGCCGGCCAGAAACGGCCCTGCGAGGAAGCGCTCGGCGATCGAGGAGACGGCGAGCCGCAGCCGGCCGCGCGCTCGTCCCTCGAGCGCGGCGGTCTTCTCCAGGGCGGCGCGCATCTCGGCCACCGCCGGGGCGATCTCCAGATGCAGTCGTTCGCCGGCCTCGGTCAGGCTGACGCTGCGGGTCGTGCGCTGGACCAGCGCGATGCCGAGGCTGCCCTCGAGGCGCTGGATCGTCTGGCTGACGGCCGAACGGGTCACGCCCAGCCGGTCGGCCGCGGCCCTGAAACTGCGCTCCTCGGCCACCAGGGCGAAGACGGCCAGCGCGTTTAGATCCGGCTCCATTGGTTAGAATTGCTTTCCAGATTGGTAAGACATTGTCGTCTTATCGCGACAATCGCTCAGGTCCATGTTGAGGGCAAGCAAACCGCCCTACCGAAAGGACCCGATCATGTCTCTCAATAAAGTCGTTCTCGTCACCGGCGCCTCCAGCGGCATCGGCGCCGCCATCGCCCGCGAACTCGCCGCCGCGGGCGCGCGCGTCATGCTGGGCGCGCGCCGCCTCTCCCGCCTTGAAGCGCTCGCGGGCGAGTTGATCGCCGCCGGCGGCGAGGCCCGCGTGTGCCCGCTCGACGTCACCGACCGGCAGAGCGTCGCGTCCTTCGCCGAGGCGGCGCGGGCGGCGTGGGGGCGGGTGGACGTCATCGTCAACAATGCCGGCGTGATGCCGCTGTCGGCCATGGCCTCGATGAAGGTCGCCGAGTGGGAGCGCATGGTCGACGTCAACATCAAGGGCGTGCTCTACGGTATCGCCGCCGTGCTGCCCGAAATGACGGCGCGCGGCTCTGGTCACATCGTCAACATCGCCTCGATCGGGGCGCTGCAGGTTTTCCCCGCTGCCGCCGTTTACTGCGCGACCAAGTATGCGGTGCGTGCGATCTCGGACGGATTGCGGATGGAAAACGACAGGATCCGCGTCACCTGCATCCATCCCGGCGTCGTCGAGAGCGAGCTTGCCGACACCATTACCGATCCGGTCGTCGCCGAAGCGATGAAGACGTATCGCCAGATCGCCCTGAAGCCCGACGCGATCGCCCGGGCCGTCCGCTTCGCCCTCGAACAGCCCGACGACGTCGACGTGAACGAGATCGTTGTGCGCCCCACTGCCACCACAGGAGGATGAGACATGACGCTGCAATCGATGCTCGGCCCTGTCGCCGCCGGCTTGTTCGTTGCCGTAAACGCCGCCCCGGTCGTCGCGCAGACGGTCGAGGAGCGACGGAACCGCGGCGACGCCGTGATCCACGACCTCAATCGCGGCCAGCCGCAGCCGGCGCTGGAGCGCATGCGCCAGGAGTTCCCCTTCCTCGCCGAGGCGACCGAGGCCTACGCGCTGGGCGATGTCTGGGCGCGGCCGGGGCTCGACGGCCGCACACGCCAGCTCGCGGCGGTGGCGGCCTTCGCGGCCACGGGCCAGCTGCCGTTCATGAAGGTCCATGCCGGCTATGCGCTCAACATCGGCGTGTCCGAGGAGGAGCTGAAGGAGATCATCTACATGATCACCGTGCCGGCCGGCATCTCGCGCGCCATCGAAGCCTCGCAGGTCCTCTCGGAGCTCTTGGCCGAGCGCCGCGATGCGAGGCGCCCGCAATGAGGGCCATGCGCCTCCTGACCCTGGCACTCGCCGTCAGCAGCCCCTTCATCCTCGCGACCGGAGGACATGCCGAAATGACGACCCACTCCTATATCGGCCTGTGGGTGACGGCCGACGGATACGTCCGTCACAACCTGTTGCCAGGCAATCGCTATGACGAAGCGCGCGGCACGCGCGAGAGCGCCTATCGCGGACGATACGAAGTCACCGGGACGCGGATCGAATACTGGGACGACACCGGCTTCACCGCCGACGGCGTCTTCGTCGACGAGAACACGCTCCATCATGGCGGCATGATCCTCTATCGCCGCAAGTGACGATGGCAGGGCAGGCGAGGTCGCCATAGTGTGCGCAAGATTGGCCGGCACAGGGGTATCGCATCCCGTGAGGGCAACGAACAACGAGCGGACGCTTCATGATCACTCGCAGACTCCTGTGTGCCGGCGCTGCCCTGGCACCCCTGACGGCCTCCGCGCCGGCCTTCGCCCAGGGTGACGGACGGTTCCCGGCCGCCTGGCTGCAGGGGATCCGGCAGGAGGCGCTGCGGGCGGGCGTCGACAAGGGAACGCTCGATGCAGCCCTGGCCGACATCCGCGAGGTGCCGCGCGTGATGGAGCAGGCGCGCAACCAGCCCGAGTTCAATATGACGTGGGAGCGCTACCAGGGACTGGTCGTTTCGGAGGAACGCATCAAGCGCGGCCGCGCGCTGCTGGCCGAGAACCGGGCGGCGATCGAACGGTTCGCCGGCCCGGCCGGCCTGCCGCCCCAGGTCGCGGTGGCACTGTGGGGCATCGAGAGCAACTACGGCACCCGGCTCGGCGACTTCGAGGTGGTCGAGGCGCTGGCGACCTTGGTCCACAACAACTTCCGCGCCAAGTTCTTCCGCGAGCAGCTCATCGCCGCGCTGAAGATCCTGTCGCAGGGCCATATCGGTCTGCACGCGATGAAGGGCTCGTGGGCCGGCGCCATGGGCCAGTGCCAGTTCATCCCGACCAGCTTCCTAGCCTATGCCGCCGACGGCGACGGCGACGGCCGCAAGGACATCTGGACCAACAAGCTCGACGTCTTCGCCTCGATCGTGAACTACCTGCGCCGGGTCGGCTGGCGGCCGGGGGTGCGCTGGGGCAACGAGGTATCGTCGGGCGCCCAAGCGGGGGGCGGGGGGCGCATCGTGCGGCCGGCGGGAGCGGGCGGCCCGGCCTACCAGACGACCGAGAATTTCAAGGTGATCCTGCGCTGGAACCAGTCGGATTTCTTCGCCCTGGCGGTGGGCCTCCTGTCCGACCGGATTGCGGCCTGACCGGCGCGGGTGGAGCGGCCCAGCAGGCCGCTCCACCCGCCGGCCGATATGATGTATGATGTGAACATCATGCCGCTAGCATTGGTAAAAATAGGGTTTCCCCTGTCCGGCGCGCTTCGGCTGTGCGGGGCTGCGGCGTTGCTGGCCAGCTTGGCGGCCTGCGGCTCATCGAGCAAGGGCGGGGGCGGGACCCCCGGCAGCAGCGTGGCCCAGCGCGGCACCTACAAGGTCGGGCAGCCCTACAAGATCGACGGCGTCACCTACACGCCGCGCGAAACTTTCACGCTCAACGAGACCGGCACGGCCTCCTGGTACGGGCCGGGCTTCCACGGCAAGTCGACGGCCAACGGCGAGCGCTACGACCAGGCCGACCGGACGGCGGCCCATCGCACCCTTCAGATGCCGGCGATCGTACGCGTGACCAATCTCGAGAACGGGCGCAGCACGGTGGTGCGCGTCAACGATCGCGGGCCCTTCGCCCGCAGCCGTGTCATCGACCTGTCGCGCACCGCGGCGGAGGAAATCGACATGGTTGGGAAGGGTACGGCGCGGGTCCGCGTCGAGCAGCTCCAGGCCGAGAGTCTTGCGGTAAAGGACGTCGCGTTGAGCGGCGGCGGACCGGCCGAACAGCAGCAGGCCGTGGCCCAGCTTGCGAGCGGCAGCCGGGCGGCCCCGGCGCCGACTCCCGTGCCCGCACCGGCCCCTGTACCGGCGCCGGTGGCGGCGCCGCCGCCGCCGATCATGCAGGCTTCCTATGAGCCGCCACCCGCGCCCGCGCCGGCGCCTCCCACCCAGACCGTGTACGCGCCGCCGCCGCGCAACGTGCCGTTCGGGGCGCCGAGATCCGCGTCGGGCGACGTGCCGCCGACCATGGCGTCGCTGTCGGCGACGACCAGCACCGCCACGCCGTCGTCGCAGCTCAGCGGCTTCTTCGTTCAGGTCGGTGCCTTCTCGACGCATGAGAATGCCGAGCGGCAGCGCAGCGCGGTGCGCAGCTACGGCAATCCGGAAGTTTCCCAGGTCTCGGCCAATGGACGCGATGTTTATCGCGTGCGGCTGGGGCCCTATACCACTCAAGATGCCGCCGGCATTGTCGCCGACAGGCTCAAGCGCTCAGGCTATGGGGATGCCCGTGTGGTCTCTGAATAGGCTCAATCGCGCCGGACTGGCGCTGCTCGCCGTAGCCGGCCTGGCCGGTCTCTCGCTCACCGCCTCGGCGCAGCAGGACACGCCGCGCAAGCCACCACCCCAGTCGCAGAAGCCGCCGGCCAAGCCGCGCGCGCCGGCCGCCGCCAAGCCCGTGTCTCCGAAGGAAGCGGCGGCGCCCAAGGTGGAGTCGCTGCCGCCGTCGCAGGTCGGCATCGGCACCCTCGCGCGCCATGCCTTCATGGTGGATCCGCAGACCTCCACGGTCCTCCTGTTCAAGGACGCCGAGACGCCGATGCCGCCGTCGTCGATGTCCAAGATGATGACCATCTACATCATCTTCGACGAGCTGGCGGCGGGCCGCCTGAAGCTCGACACGCGGTTCCGCGTCAGCGAGAAGGCGCGCAACATGGGCGGCTCGCGCATGTTCCTCGAGCTGGGCTCGGAGCCCACGGTCGAGGACCTCATCAAGGGCATCATCATCCTCTCGGGCAACGATGCCTGCGTGGTGGTTGCCGAGGGGCTGGCCGGCACCGAGGAAGCCTTCGCCGAGCGCATGAACAAGCGCGCGAGAGAAATCGGCATGACCAAGACGGTGTTCAAGAATGCCTCGGGCTGGCCGGCCGAGGGCCAGTACACGACCGCGCGCGATCTCGCTGTGCTGGGCTGGCATACGATCGACGACTACCCGAAGTACTATAAGTACTATGCCGAGACGAACTGGACCTACAACAACATCCGTCAAGAGAATCGCAACCGCCTGCTGAAGATTACGCCTGGCACCGACGGCCTCAAGACGGGGCACACGGAAGAGGGCGGCTATGGACAGACCACCTCGGCGGTGCGCGACGGGCGCCGCCTGATCCTGGTCGTCAACGGCCTCAGCTCGATGGCGGAGCGGGCTTCGGAGACGGCGCGCCTGATGGAGTGGGGGTATCGCGAGTCGACCAACATCACGGTGTTCCGGGCCGGCGACATGCTGGTCGAGGCGCCAGTCTGGCTGGGCGCCCAGGAAACCGTGCCGCTGGTCATCCCCAAGACGGTCCAGCTCACCGTGCCGACCGGGCAGGGTGCGGCGCCGCGGGCCGTCGCACGCTTCGACGGGCCGATCGCGGCCCCCATCGTGAAGGGCACGAAGATCGGCACTGCCGTCGTCACGCTGCCCGACAACCGGACCATCGAGTATCCGCTGGAAGCTGGCGCCGACGTGCCGCGCATGGGTGTGTTCAGCCGGGTCGCCACTATGCTGCGGCATTACATGTTCGGCTGGATGTCGTGACGGCGCGCACGCGAGCGCGCTTCATCACGCTGGAGGGTGGAGAAGGGGCCGGCAAGTCGACCCAGGTCGCCCGCCTCAGGGAACGGATCGAGGCGCGCGGGCACCGATGCATCGCCACGCGCGAGCCGGGCGGCGCGCCCGGTGCCGAGATGGTGCGCAAGCTCCTGGTCGAAGGCCCGGCAGAACGCTGGGACGGCGTGACCGAAGCGCTGCTGCATTTCGCGGCCCGCCGCGAGCATCTGCGCACCACGGTGCTGCCCGCCATCGCGAGCGGCACCTGGGTCGTGTCGGACCGCTTCGCCGATTCGACGATGGCCTATCAGGGCTACGGCCACGGCATCGACCGCACGATGCTGGGAACGCTCTACGACATCACGGTTGGCGACTTCCGGCCCGATCTCACGCTAATCCTCGATCTGCCGGTTGAAGCCGGCCTCGCGCGCGCCGCCTCGCGTCGCGGCAAGGAGACCCGGTACGAGTCCCTGCCGGTCGATTTCCATCAGCGTGTCCGCGCCGGCTTCCTCGACATCGCCGCCGCCGATCCCGGCCGCTGCGTCGTGATCGATGCGACCGCCGGCATCGACGACATCGCCCGGACGATCGGCGACGCGCTCGCGACACGTCTCGGGTCCTGAGACGTGGCGCGCGGCAAGACGCCCTCCGATCCGGCCGAGGCCGAGAAGCTGGAATGGCCCTATGCCTGGCCGCCGCCGTGGCGCAACGACCGGCTGGTCGGACATGAGGAGGCCGAGCGGACGATGCTGGCGGCGCAGCAGAGCGGCCGGCTGCACCATGCCTGGCTGCTGACGGGGCCGCGCGGCATCGGCAAGGCGACCCTGGCCTGGCGCTTCGCGCGCTTCCTGCTGGCGGGACAGGACCAGGGCGGCCTGTTCGGTGGCGGCCCCGAATCGCTCGACGTTCCGGTCGACGCGCCGGGCCGGCACCTGGTCGATGCGCGCTCGCATCCCGACCTGTTCCATCTGCGCCGCTCGCTGAACCGCGACACGGGACGCATGCGCGCCGAGATCGCCGTCGACGACGTGCGCGACCTCGGCGGCTTCATGCACATGACACCGGCGATGGGAAAGGCGCGGGTCGCCATCGTCGATGCGGCCGACGAGATGAACCGCAACAGCGCCAACGCGGTGCTGAAGATCCTCGAGGAGCCGCCGCCCAACGCCGTGCTGCTGATCGTGGCGCACGCGCCCGGAAGGCTGCTCCCGACCATCCGCTCGCGCTGCCGAAGGCTCGCGATGCAGCCTTTGTCGGAAGATGCGGTCGTCGACCTGCTCGGCACCCATGCGCCTGAGACGAAGTCTGAGGAGAAGAGGGCGCTCGCCCGGCTGGCCGAGGGCAGCATCGGGCGGGCGCTGGAACTCGGGGCGGCGGGCAGTCTCGACCTCTACCGCGAGATGGTAGAGGTGCTGGCCACCCTGCCCGATCTCGACATGCCGCGGCTGCATGCCTTCGCCGAGCGATTTGCCAAACGCGGCGAGGAGGCCAATGCCGACTGGCGCTCGCTCAACTACCTGTTCGACGGTTGGCTGAAGGGACTACTGCGTCAGGCCGCGCTCACCACGGAAGCTGCACCCGTCGTGCCGATGGAAAGCGGCCTGCAGGCGCGTCTGCTTGCGACCGCGAGCTTCGATCGTTGGATGACGGCATCGGAGGAGGTGGCGAACCTGTTTGCGCGGGCCGATGCGGTCAACCTGGATCGCAAGCAGACCGTGATGGGCAGCTTCCTGAAGCTGCAATCGGCAACGCGATGAGCGGACCGCCCCGGCTCCGACTCTTGATCCCCGGAGGGAGGCATGGGAAAAGACCGGCCATGTTGCCCCGGCCCGACATCAGAGACTCGCTGTCCTGCGCACGAATGCGGGGCTGAACGCGCTTGAGTCTCGTGCCCCGGTAGGGGCGGCCGTTCGGAGTTCAGTATCATGTCGGGCAAAAGCACCTATTACGTCACCACGCCGATCTACTACGTCAACGACGTGCCCCATATCGGGCATGCCTATACGACGCTCGCCTGTGATGTCCTGGCGCGCTTCAAGCGCCTCGACGGCTATGACGTCCACTTCCTGACCGGCACCGATGAGCATGGCCAGAAGATCGAGACGGCCGCCGCCGCCGCAGGCCTGCCGCCGCAGGCCTTCACCGACAAGGTCAGCCAGTCGTTCCGCGACCTGATCGGCGTGATGAACTACAGCCCCGACAACTTCATCCGCACGACCGAGCCGCGCCATTACGCGGCCTGCCAGGCGCTGTGGGAGAAGCTCGTGGCGGCGGGCGACATCTATGAAGGCAAGTATGCCGGCTGGTACTCGGTGCGCGACGAAACCTATTTCGTCGAAGGCGAGACCGAGGTTGGGCCCGACAACAAGCGCCGCGCCATATCGACGGGCGCCGAAGTGCAGTGGGTCGAGGAACCATCCTACTTCTTCAGGCTCTCGGCCTGGGGCGACCGCCTGATCGAGTTCTACGAGAAGAATCCCGCCTTCATCGGCCCCGACAGCCGGCGCAACGAGGTGCTGAGCTTCGTAAAGGGCGGCCTGCAGGACCTCTCGGTCTCGCGCACCAGCTTCTCTTGGGGAATCCCGGTGCCGGGCGATCCCAAGCACATCATGTATGTCTGGCTGGACGCGCTCACCAATTACATCACCGAGTGCGGCTATCCTGACCAGAGCAATGCGCTGTGGAAGTACTGGCCGGCCAACCTCCACATGGTCGGCAAGGACATCATCCGCTTTCATTGCGTGTTCTGGCCGGCCTTTCTGATGGCTGCGAGCCTGCCGCCGCCGCAGCGCGTCTTCGCGCACGGCTGGTGGACCAACGAAGGCCAGAAGATCTCGAAGTCGCTGGGCAACGCCATCGATCCGGTCGACCTGGTGACGACCTACGGGCTGGACCAGGTCCGCTACTTCCTCCTGCGAGAAGTGCCGTTCGGCAATGACGGCGATTTCTCGCGCCGCGCCTTGATTGGCCGCATGAACGCCGACCTCGCCAACGCCTATGGCAATCTCTGCCAACGCGTGCTGTCGATCGTCGCCAAGAATTGCGGCGAGAAGGTTCCGCCCCGTGGGGGATTGATCGAGGCCGACACGGCGCTGCTCGAGCGGGCGCGCGGCCTGCTGGTCATCGTGCGCGCCGAGCTCGACGAGCAGGCCTTCCACAAGGCGTTGACCGTCATCTCGGAAGTGATCGCCGACGCCAATCGCTACGTCGATGCGCAGGCACCGTGGGCGCTGGCCAAAACCGACCCGGTGCGGCGCGACACGGTGCTGTGGGTGCTGGCCGAGACGATCCGGCGGGTCACCCTGCTGGTCCAGCCGTTCATGCCCGACTCGACGGCGAAGATCCTCGACCAGCTCGCGGTCGCGCCGGAGAAGCGCATCTTTGCTGCCTTCGACGACGAGCTCGTCTCCGGCACGGCACTGCCGCCGCCGCAAGGCGTGTTCCCGCGCTTCGTCGAGCCGGCAGCCGAGCCCGTGGCCAAGCCGGCGAAACAGCCGAAGGCTCCGAAGCCGCCGAAAGCCGCTGGCTGACATGCTAATCGACAGTCACTGTCATCTCGACTTCCCGGAGCTCACGAGCGACGAGAGCGGGGTGCTGGCGCGTGCCCGGACGGCCGGCGTCGCCGGCATGCTGACGATCAGCACGCGGCTCGACCAGTTCGAGCGGGTGCGGGCGATCGCCGAGCGCCACGAGAATGTCTGGTGCTCGGTCGGTGTCCATCCGCACGAGGCGAAGGAGGAGGGGCAACGCACCCCCGACCGGCTCATCGAGGCGACCCGCCATCCCAAGGTCGTCGGCATCGGCGAGACCGGCCTCGACTTCTATTACGAGCACAGCCCGCGCGAGGAGCAGGCCGAGAGCTTCCGCGCCCATATCGCGGCGTCCCGCGAGACCGGCCTGCCGCTGATCGTGCACACGCGCAACGCCGATGCAGAGACCGGCGACATGCTGGAGGAGGAACACGGGAAGGGCGCCTTCCCCGGCCTGATCCACTGTTTCAGCTCGGGCCGCGCCGTGGCCGAACGCGCCCTGGCGCTCGGCTTCTACATCTCGATCTCGGGCATCGTGACCTTCAAGGCGGCGGAGGACCTGCGCGCCATCGTGCGCGACATGCCGCTCGACCGGCTGCTGGTCGAGACCGACGCGCCCTACCTGGCGCCGATCCCCAAGCGCGGCAAGACCAACGAGCCCGCCTTCGTCGCCCACACCGCGGCCAAGGTGGCCGAACTCAAGGGCGTCAGCCTGGCTGAGCTGGAGGCCGCGACGACCGACAACTTCTTCCGGCTGTTCACCAAGGCGGAGCGTTCGCGGTGCGTGTGACCATCCTGGGCTGCGGCACCTCGGCGGGCGTACCCCGGGTCGGCGGACCGGGCGGGAAGGGCGAGTGGGGGGCGGCCAGCCCCACCGACCCGCGCAACCGTCGCACCCGCTGCTCCATCCTGGTCCAGGACCACGGCAAGACCGTGCTGGTCGACACCTCACCCGACGTGCGCAGCCAGCTCCTGGCCGCCGAGGTCGAGCGGATCGACGCGGTGATCTGGACCCACGATCATGCCGACCAGTGCCACGGGATCGACGATCTGAGGCCCTTCGCGCTGCGCCAGGGCCAGATCGAATCCTGGTCGGACGAACGGACCTACGGGGTGCTGAGCCGGCGCTTCGGCTACTGCTTCCACGCCGAGGGCAACGGCTTCTACAATCCGATCTACCGCCACACCGTGATTTCGGGTCCTTTCCAGGCCGCCGGGCTACCGGTCGTGCCGTTCCTCCAGGACCATGGGACGATCCCGTCGCTGGGGTTTCGCTTCGGTGCCGTCGGCTATGCCAACGACGTCGTCATGCTGCCGGAGGAGTCGTTGCAGGCGCTGGAGGGGGTCGAGGTGCTGATCGTCGACGCGATGCGCTACCGGCCGCACCCCACGCACGCACATCTCGACCGCGCCCTCGAATGGATCGAGCGTTTGAAGCCTCGGCGGGCGTTCTTGACCAACCTGCATGTCGATATGGACTATGCCGAAGTCGACCGGACGACGCCGGCTCACGTGACGCCTTGCCACGACGGTCTGCACATCGACCTCTAGGGTGTATAATTGTTATATTCCAGGTGTCTATCGGACGATCCTAATCTGACGAATGAGCGTAAACGAAAGGAGTCCGGACGCCGGATGTTCCTCTCGGGCGCTGCCGCGTTCGTTCTGGCGGCCCCGATGGCGCCGCTCCACGCCCAGACGGCCAATCGCCTGGATCCGGGCGGCCTCACATTTCGGGACTTCGGGGTCCCCGACAATGGCGCGAGCTATACCCGCGGCGAACAGAGCATCGGCGGCGGCACCACCCAGAAATTTACCCGCGTCCTCGGGATCGATCCGGCCAGCCAAGCGGTTCGGCTGCGCTTCGATTCGGTCAAGGTCGAGCTGCTGCTGCCCATGGGCTGGCAGGCTAGCGAAGATGGGGAGCGGGGCGTCGCCTACACGATCGACAAGCGCATCCGTCTGATCGTCTGGCGGGTCGACTTCGCCTACGAGGGCGTCCGGGACGCCGAGCACTATGCCGCCACCAAGGCCGGCTCGATGAAGGCGCGCCGCCCTGGCGTCCAGGCCCAGGCCCGCAAGCTCCCGGACGGCCGTTTCCTGGTCGTCTACGAGAACGTGCCGAGGGGACCGTCGGACAGCTCCGGGCCGCGCACCGTTTTCGATCTGGTCATTCCGGATCCCAGGAACACCAAGGTCGGTGTTCTGGTCACGCTCGGCGTGCCCACGAGTGAGGCCGGTCGCGGCCTGCACCTGCTGGCATTGATAACTCAGAACATGCGGATCGATTGGTAATTAGTTGATATAGATAATTTATTCATATTTGTCATAATATATATTATACGATAATTGGGAATGAGTTTGACGCCATGACTACAGGCAAGCCCACCCCGGATTCCCTGCCCAAGGAACCGCTTCCTCGGCTGCTGGCCGTCATGGGCTGGCTGCGCGACCGCCAGCACGGCTGCCCTTGGGACATCGACCAGACCTTCCGCACCATCGCACCCTATACGATCGAGGAAGCCTACGAGGTTGCGGACGCGATCGAGCGCGACGACATGCCGGCGCTCAAGGAAGAACTCGGCGACCTGCTGCTGCAGGTCGTCTATCACAGCCAGATCGCCAGCGAGTCCAAGTCCTTCGCCTTCGACGACGTGGCAGCCGCCATCGCCGACAAGATGGTCGACCGCCATCCGCATGTGTTCGGCGACATGGACATCAAGACCGCCGATGCCCAGACGGTGTCCTGGGAGGCCCGCAAGGCAGCCGAACGAGCGGCCAAGGGCGCCACCGAAGGCAGCCCGGGTGCTCTGGACGGGGTGGCGCGCGCCCTTCCCGCCCTGATGCGCGCCGAGAAGATCCAGAAGCGGGCCGCCCGGGTCGGCTTCGACTGGGCCACGATCGGTCCGGTCATCGACAAGATCGAGGAGGAGCTGCAGGAACTGCGTGTCGAACTGGAAGCCGGAAAGATCGAACAGGAGAAGGTTTCAGGCGAACTTGGCGATGTCCTGTTCGCGGTCGCCAACCTGGCCCGTCACTGCAAGGTCGATCCCGAGGTGGCGCTGCGGGCCACCAACGACAAGTTCGAAAAGCGCTTCCGCCACATCGAGCGTCGCCTCGCCGAAAGCGGCCGCAAGCCCTCCGACGCCAGCCTCGAGGAAATGGAAGCGCTGTGGCAGGAGGCCAAGACGCGGGTTTGATGTCTTCTACGGCCTCGGCGTCAGCAGCGGCAGACGCGAGGCCTCCAGAAGCGCCCTCGCCTCGCTCAGGGCCTCTTCCGTCGAGGCGGTGATGAGGCCAGCATTAAGGGGCTGGGCCGGGCTGTAGGGTGCCGCGCCGAACTGCACGGCGCCGCCGCCCGCCTCCCTCATCATCAGCGTGCCCGCGGCATGATCCCAAGGCTTGGTCGTGCGGTAGAGGCTGAAACTCGCACGTCCCGCGAGGATCTCCAGATACTCGGCGCCGGCGCAGCGCAGGGTCGTGATAGTGCCTAGGCGGGCGCGCTGCTCCGAGCTCAGCTGCTCGTCGAAGGACCTGGCGATCTTGTAGCCCACGAAGCCGTTGAGTGGCGCCGTGGCCGGCCTGCTCTGCACGATCCTGCCATCGAAGCGCACGCCGCCGCCACGCTCGGTCACGGCCAGCCGGTCGTTCGGCACATCGAGGATCCAGCCGGCGACCGCCTGGGTATCCTGCACCAGACAGATTATCATCGCGAAGCGATCGCGGCCGGCGGCGAAGTTCGCCGTACCGTCGAGCGGATCGACGATCCAGCAAGCCTCTCCCGGACGGGCGACGAGATCGAGCAGGCCCGGATCCTTCTCGACGGCCTCCTCGCCCACGACCGGCACGCCCGGCAGGATTTTCGCCAGCCCGCAGGTCAGCCGATGCTCGGACGCCACGTCGGCCACGGTGACGATGTCACCCGGCCGCTTTTGGCGGACCTCGTCCTTGGAGAGATTGCGGAAACGGGGCAGCAGCTCGGCCGCCGCCGTCTCGCGCATGAGTTCGGCGACCCGTTCCGAGCCGCCGGAGTCGAGCATCGGCCTCAGCCGACGACGCCGAACAGGTCCTCTTCCTTCAGGATCACGTGATCCTCGCCGCCGAGCTTCACCTCGGTGCCGGCCCACTTGCCGTAGAGGACCGTGTCACCGACCTTGACGCCCAGCTCCTGCAGGCGGCCGTCCTCGAGGCGGCGGCCCTTGCCGACCGCGACGACCTTGCCCTGCATCGGCTTTTCCTGGGCCGTGTCGGGAATGATCAGTCCGCCCTTGGTGCGGGTCTCGGCGGCCACCGGCTTCAGCAGAATTCGATCGTGCAAAGGCTTGAAAGCCATGGTGTTTCCTTCGTCCTGAGGTTTGGGCGCTTATAGAAAGGGCGCCCGTTGAGTGTCAACGCAGAGCTGTCAGCGCACCTGCTGGCGGCGTTCGAACTGGGCGGCCGCGGCGGCGTCCAGCGCCACCGTAAGCCAGGCGGTATCGCCCTCGTCCCGGCGGCTGCGCACCTCGCCGTGGCGATAAAGCCAGGCGATGGTCGCCCCGTCGGCGAGCGGCACCGAGACTTCGCGGGCCTCGCCGGCCGCACCCAGCAGGTCGGCGATGGCGTTCAGCAGCCTCTCGACCCCCTCACCGGTCAGCGCCGAGACCGGGTATTGGCGGGCGCGTTCGGCGCCGGTGGCGGTGCGGGTCTCAAGGGTCTGGCGCACCTCCTCGGGCAGCGCATCGACCTTGTTCAGCGCCTCGATGAACGGGCGGCCCCCCGCCTCGTCCAGCGCCCCGAGCTCCTGCAGCACCTCTTCCACATCGGCGCGCTGCTGCTCGCTATCCGGATGGGAGATGTCGCGCACATGCACGATCAGATCGGCTTCAATGACCTCTTCCAGCGTCGCGCGGAAGGCGGCGACCAGATGCGTCGGCAGATCGGAGACGAAACCGACCGTGTCGGAGAGGACGCAGGACTTGCCGTTCGGCAGCTTGATCGAGCGCATGGTCGGGTCGAGCGTGGCGAAGAGCAGGTCCTTGGCCATCACCTCGGCGCCCGACATGCGATTGAACAGCGTCGACTTGCCGGCATTGGTGTAGCCGACCAGCGCCACGGTGGGCAGGCGCGCCTTCTTGCGGCCGGCGCGATTGACGGCGCGCGTCTTGCGCACGCTTTCGAGGTCGCGCTTGATGCGAACGATGCGCTCGCCGATCAGGCGGCGGTCGATCTCGATCTGCGATTCGCCGGGGCCGCCCAGGAAGCCGAAGCCGCCGCGCTGGCGCTCGAGATGGGTCCAGGACCGCACGAGACGGCCGCGCTGGTAGTCGAGCGCGGCCAATTCGACCTGCAGGCGCCCCTCATGCGTGCGCGCGCGCGCGCCGAAGATCTCCAGGATCAGGCCGGTGCGGTCGATGACCTTGGCCTGCCAGGCCTTTTCGAGGTTGCGTTGCTGGACCGGCGTCAGCTTGTCGTCTACGACGACCAGGCCGATGCCCAGCTCCTCGACCGCAGCAGCAATCCGGGCGACGACGCCCTTGCCGAGCAGGGTCGCCGGCGTGATCTGACGCAACGGCGCGACCTGCTCCAGCCGCACGTCGAGGTCGATCGCGCGCGCAAGACCCACCGCTTCCTCGAGCTTGGCCTGGCTGTCGCGTTCGCTGCCGCGACCGCGCGGTCCGGCCGTATAGGGGCAGACGACCGCAGCGACCGTTGCGGGACGCACGGTCTCCAACGGCTGCCGTGCGCGCTTTTCCTCTTGGTCCGGCTCGAATTCGTCGATCAAATCAGCCTGCGTCGGCCTTGTCCCCGTCGAACAGCTGCACCGGGGTGACCGGCATGATGGTCGAGATCGCGTGCTTGTAGACAAGCTGCGAATGCCCGTCGCGGCGCAGCAGCACCGAGAAATTGTCGAACCACGTGACGATGCCCTGCAGCTTCACGCCGTTCACGAGGAAGATCGTGACCGCAGTCTTGTTCTTCCGAAGGTGGTTCAGGAAGACATCCTGAACGTTCTGTGCCTTTTCGCTCATATTCTTGGCCTCTTGGTGGGCGACCGGCTGCCAGAGGGTGGCCGGATTGGGGGTACGGGGTCTCTCCCCGCTACCGAGTCGCCTCGTATATAGGGGAGGTTGGTCTCAAAGCAATGCCACCAGCTGATGACAATTACGCGCTCGTAGTCTCGGTGGATGCTCCAGCAGGGAACCGGACAACTCGTCCGCGCCCCCCACGAGAACCGGCAGACACCCGGCCGCGTGTGCACTCTTGAGGTCTGCCTGGGTGTCTCCCACCATCCACACGCTCTCGTCCGGGGCAATTCCCGTGCCGTCGAGGGCGAGATAGATGGGGTCCGGCGCTGGTTTGTCGCGGGCGGCGTCGCGCGCGCCAACCGAGCGGGCGATCCATTTGCCCCAGCCGAGATGGGCGACCTCGGCCCGGAGGTTGTCACCGACCTTGTTGCTGACGATCGCCACGTAGAGGCCCTTGGCGTGGCAGTGCGCGAGCAGGGTGTCGGCGCCGTCCAGCGGCTCCAGCCGTTCGAGATGGATTCGCAGGAAGGTCTCGTAGAACACCCGCTCCGCCTCCCCCGCGCGGTCGCCGAACAGGGTCGGGAAGACTTCGCGCAGCGAGCCGTGGGCACGGTCCTGAACCTCGGCGGCGGTCCACGGCGTCAGCCCGAGCGCGGTGAAGGTGTCGCGGTAACACTCGACGATCGTCGGCCAGGTGTTGACCAGCGTGTTATCCCAGTCGAACAACACGGCGCGCGGCGGCCTGAGGCCCTCCGGCAGGCTCACGTCACGGCCTCTCCCGCCTCCGAGAAGCGGACATATTCCTCGCGCAGGCGCCGCGCGGTGGCGCCGACCTTGCCGTCGCCCACCTTGTCGCCGTCGATCTTCACGACCGGCGTCACGAAGGAGGTGGCGCTGGTAATGAAGGCTTCCTTCGCCTTCTTCGCCTCGTCCAAGGTGAAGGGCCGCTCGACGAACTTGAGCTGCAGCGAATTGCAGAGCGACTTCAGCGTCTGGCGCGTGATGCCGGACAGGATGCCGTTGTCTGTCTGGCGGGTCACCAGTTCGCCGTCGTCGGTCACGATCCAGGCATTGGTCGACGCGCCTTCCGTGACGCAGCCCTTGTCGTCGAGCAGCCAGGCCTCGTAGGCGCCGGCCTCTCGCGCCGCCTGCTTGGCCAGCACGTTCGGCAGCAGCGCCACCGTCTTGATGTCGCAACGCTCCCAGCGGATGTCGGGCATGCTCTTCACGGCGACACCCGGACCCGCATCGGCCTCGATGTGCTTGGTGGCCTTGGTGGTCATCACGAGAGCGGGCTTCACCGGCGTGGTCGGAAAGCCGTGGTCGCGGCGGGCGACGCCGCGCGTCACCTGGATGTAGACCAGCCCGTCGCGCAGGCGGTTGCGCCGCATCAGCTCGCGCAGGATGAAACCCATCGTGTTGCGCGACACCGGCCAGCCGATCCGCAGCTCCTTGAGCGAGCGATCGAGCCGGTCGATGTGCGGCTTCTCGTCGATCAGCTTGCCGTCGCGCACGCCCACCACTTCGTAGACGCCGTCGGCCAGCTGGTAACCGCGGTCCTCGATATGGACGCTCGCTTCACGATGGTCGACGTACCGACCGTTGACATAGGCATAACGCGCCATGACGCCCTCTCCTCCTCAGACCGACGGCTCGACACCGGTGCCGTTGCCCTCGGGCAGACCACCGTGCAGGCCGAGCGACTTCAGCTTGCGATGCAAGGCCGAGCGTTCCATGCCGACGAAGGTGGCCGTCCGTGAAATGTTGCCGCCGAAGCGCGTCACCTGCGCGAGCAGGTATTCGCGCTCGAAAACCTCGCGCGCGTCGCGCAGCGGCAGCTGCATGATCTCCCCGCCCTTCTCCCAGCGCAGGACCGAGGGCGCATCCTCGCTCACGTCATTGGGAAGGACGTCGGCGCGAATCGGCGCGCCGCCCGGCGGCGCCAGGATCAGCAGACGTTCGATGACATTGCGCAACTGGCGCACGTTGCCCGGCCAGTCGTGGCCCTGCAGCGCGGCCTGCGTGTCCTCGCCGATCGAGCGCGCCGGCAAGCCGGTGGCGTCGGCCACCCGCTTCAGCAGGTCGAGCGCCAGTTCGGGAATGTCCTCGCGGCGCTCGCTGAGCGGCGGCACGCGCAGTCCCACGACATTCAGACGGTGGAACAGGTCCTCGCGGAACCGGCCGCCGGCGCTCTCCTCCTGGAGATCGCGCGCCGTCGTCGCCAGGACGCGTACGTCGATCTCGACCTTGGTCCGGCCGCCGTCGCGGGCATAGGACTGTTCATGCAGCACCCGCGCCAGCCTTCCCTGCAGCGTCAGCGGCAGGTCGGCCACTTCCTTGAGCACCAGCGTGCCGCCATGGGCCATCTCGAAGGCGCCCGACACGCGAAGCGCCTCGGCATCGGTGTCGCCGTCGGTGCCGAACAGTTCGATCTCCAGACGCTCGGCCGGCAGGGTCGAACAATTGACGACGACGAAGGGCCCGTCGGCGCGCTTCGACCCTTGGTGGATCAACCGCGCCAGCGTTTCCTTGCCCGAGCCGGAGGCGCCGGTAATGAGGACTCGGCTGCCGGTCGGCGCCACCTTCTCGATCTGCGCGCGCACGCCGGCGGCGTCGCTGGAGGAGCCCACGAAGGTCACCTCGCCGCCGGCCCGACGGCGCAGCGCCACATTCTCGCGCTTCAGCTTGTCGGCCTCGATGGCGCGGTCGACGACGAGCAGCAGGCGATCGGCCTTGAACGGCTTCTCGACGAAATCGTAGGCGCCGCTCTTGATGGCCGACACCGCGGTGTCGATGGTGCCGTGACCGCTGATCATCACGACGGGGATCGGCGGATCCTCGCGGCGGATGACTTCCAGGATCTGCAATCCGTCGAGTTCGCTACCCTGCAGCCAGACGTCGAGGATGACGAGCGCCGGCCGGCGCTGCCGAACGGCCTCGATCGCTTCGGTGCTGTTGTGGGCACGGCGCGCGGTGTGACCCTCGTCCTCGAGGATGCCGGCGATCAGCGTGCAGATATCGCGTTCGTCATCGACGATCAGAATATCGTGGGCCATGTCACTTCAAGCAGCCCGCGTGGAACGGCGGGTCATTGTGCGGCTGTCACGTGCGGTCGAGCCGACGCGATTTCCTTCGCGTCTTGCCGGAATACCAGACTGATGCGGGCACCGCCACCCTCGCGATCCTGCAGCGACAGGAACCCGCCATGGTCCTCCATGATCTTCTTCACGATCGCGAGACCGAGGCCGGTGCCCTTGGCGCGGGTGGTCATGTAGGGCTCGGTGAGCCGCTCGCGGCCCTCCTTCGGCAATCCCCGGCCATTATCCTCGACGACGATGCGCAGGCCTGTCTCGTCCTCGATCAGCGACAGGCCGATCTCGCCCTGTGGCAAAGGCGTGTCCGGCTTCTCGTCCCTGCCCTCGATCGCCTCGGCCGAATTCTTCAGGATGTTGGTCAGCACCTGCGAGACCTGGCGGCGATCGCAGTTCAGCGGCACCGGATGGCCGGGAAGGTTCACCGTGTAGCGGATGCCGGGATTGCCGTTGCGTTGCAGGAACAGGGCCTGCTGGCACAACTCCTTCGCATCCTCCTCCTTCACGGTCGGCCGCGGCATACGGGCGAATGAGGAGAACTCGTCGACCATGCGGCCGATGTCGCCGACCTGGCGGATGATCGTGTCGGTGCACATCGAGAAGGTGTCGGGATCCTCCTTGATCTGCTTCAGGTAGCGGCGCTTCAGCCGCTCGGCCGAGAGCTGGATCGGGGTCAGCGGGTTCTTGATCTCGTGCGCGATACGGCGGGCGACGTCGCCCCAAGCCGCCATGCGCTGCGCCGACATCAGGTCGGTGACGTCGTCGAAGGTGACGACGTAGCCGGCGCCGCTGGCGGCGCTGATGCGGACCAGCAGAATCTGCCGGGCGCCGCGCTGCAGGATCTCGACCTGGCCCTGGGTCATCCGGTCCGGCCGCTCGGCCGCCTGGGCGACCAGTGGAGCCAGTTCGGGCAGCACCGCGATCAGCGGCCGTCCCAGCACGCCGTCGTCGGGCAGGGCCAGCAGGTCGAGTGCCGATCGGTTGGACCGCATCACGACGCCCTCGCCATCGACGCTCAGGACGCCGGCGGAAACGCCCGCGAGGACCGCGTCGGTGAGACGGCGCCGGGTGTCGAGCTCGGTGTTGGCGTGCACCAGCTCGCCGCGCTGCTGCTCGATCTGGCTGGCCATGCGGTTGAACGAGCGCGCGAGCTGGCCCAGCTCGTCGTTGGGTGGTCCCTCCTCGACGCGGGCGCTGAGGTCGCCGCCGCGCACGCGCTCGGCCGCCTGCATCAGTCCGCCGATCGGCTCGGTCAGGCGGGTCGCGAACAGGATGGCGAGCCAGACCGCGGCCAGCAGCATCAGGAAGGCGATCGCGCCGCAGACCACGAAGATGATGAGCTGGCTGCGCCGCAGCGCCGATTCGATCTGCGAATAGAAGGAGCCGGCGAACTCGATGCTCTTGATGTAGTCGACCACCCGCAGGTCGACGGCGTGGCCGGTCGCGAGGAACAGCGGCTCGCCGACGAACAGCTGCATCACGAAGTAGGCGCCGGTGGGCGATTCGATCTGGACCGGCCTCGCCTGGTTCACCGCCTGCCAGAGGAACTGCGCCGGCGGCACGGGATTGGCCATGCCCGTCGCATCCGGCGCCTTGGCCTGGGCGATCACGCCCTTGTCGGCATCGAGCACCGTGGCCTCGATGATCGGGCGGCCCTCGATCAGCCGCTCCAGCATCGCCTTGGTCGCCGCCGGATCACGCACCGCGTCCACCCCCTCGGCCTGCAGCGGCGCGGAGATGGCCTCGATGTCGTTCAGGATCTCCTGCTCCCGGGCGCGCCGCACTGGCTCGCCGATGGCGCGCGCCGCTTCGTAGGAGGCCTGCGAGGGTTTCACGACGAAGTCGGTGAAGCTGATCACCAGCATCGACAGGATGATGGTGACGATGACGGTTGGCGTGATCGTGAAGATGCTGCAGACCAGCACCAGCCGCATGTGCAGGCGGGAGCCTGCCGCGCCGCGGCGGCGGTCGAGCCAGAGCTGGGTCAGGCGGACGGCCACCACGGAGACCAGGGCGATGGCGATGACCAGGTCAGCCACCAGCAGGCCCGTCATCCAGCCGCGCGTGCTGAACGATTCCGGCACGAAGCCGGCCAGCCACGCATAGGTTGCGCCGCCGGCAGCCATGGCGAGAATGGCCAACGAGACGGCGGCGACGCGGCCGCTCAGGCTGCGGAGCACCGTGCTCATCTTGTCGCCCAAGCGTGAGACGCTCAGCGCAGCTGTCACCAAATCACCCGCCTCGGCGAACCTGCGGCGTGCGAACCACGGGGACGTCGAGGTCCTTTATCTTCTTGCGCAACGTGTTGCGATTGAGCCCCAAGAGGCGGGCCGCACGCAACTGATTCCCTCGCGTAGCCCCCAGCGCCAGCGCGAGCAAGGGCCGCTCCACCTCCGAGATGACACGATCGTACATGCCGTCCGGCGGCAGCCGGTCACCATGCGCGTTGAACATTGCCTGGAGGTGACGGTCGACCGCGTCGGCCAGCGAGACGTCCTCGGCCGTATCCGACGAGTCCGACGACGGCTCCATCGCCGATACGGCGTCGGCCAGCTCGGCCTCGATCGTCTCCACGCCGATGATTTCCTCGGAGTAGAGCGCGGACAGGCGCCGCACGAGATTGACGAGCTCGCGCACGTTGCCCGGCCAGCGATGCTGCTTCAGCCGCGCCATCGCCTCGGGCGACAGAACCTTGGTCGGCAGTCCGTCGGCGGTCGCGGCCTGCAGATAGTGGTTGGCGAGCTCCGGAATGTCGTCGAGCCGCTCGCGCAGCGGCGGCAGGCGGATCGGAACCACGTTCAGGCGATAGAACAGATCCTCGCGGAACAGGCCCTGCTGGATCAGCCGGCGCAGGTCGCGATGGGTCGCTGCCACGATGCGGACGTTCGCCTTGATCGGCGTGCGGCCGCCGACCGTCATGTACTCGCCTTCCTGTAGCACGCGCAGCAGGCGGGTCTGGGCCTCGGGCGGCATGTCGCCGATTTCGTCGAGGAACAGGGTTCCGCCCGAGGCCTGCTCGAACTTGCCGGCCGAGCGCTGGACCGCGCCGGTGAAGGCGCCGCGCTCGTGGCCGAACAATTCGCTCTCGATCAGCTCGCGGGGGATCGCCGCCATGTTGAGGGCGATGAACGGACCCTTCCGGCGCTTGCCGTAATCGTGCAGCGCGCGCGCCACCAGTTCCTTGCCCGCGCCCGATTCGCCGGTGACCATCACAGTCAGGTCCGTCGCCATCAGGCGGGCCAGCGCGCGATAGATTTCCTGCATCGCGGGCGACCGGCCGATCAGGGGCAGGCGCTCGCCGTCTTCCCGCGGCTGTACCGAGCGCGGCATGGAGGCGGCCGGCGCCGACAGCGCGCGGTTCACCACCGAAATCAGTTCGTTGAGGTCGAAGGGCTTGGGCAGGTACTCAAAGGCGCCGCGCTCGGTCGCCCGCACCGCCGTGAGCAGGGTGGACTGCGCGCTCATGACGATGATGCGCAGGTCCGGCCGCAGCTTGCGGATGCGCGGCACCAGGTCGAGACCGTTTTCGTCCGGCATCACCACGTCGGTGATGACCAGCTGCCCCTCGCCTTCCTGGATCCATTGCCAGAGGGTCGAGGCGGTACCGGTGCTGCGGACCGTGTGACCCTGCCGGCCGAGGGCCTGATGCAGGACGGTCCGAATGGCGCGATCGTCGTCGGCGACGAGAATGGTGGTGCCTTCGCTCATGGCGTGGCCTGCGGGAACTGGAGCGGCAACATGACCCTGAATGTTGTGCGGCCAGGCTCGCTATCGAATTCGATCGCGCCGCCGTGGTCGTTGATGATCTTGGCGACCAAAGCAAGACCCAGGCCGGTTCCGGTGGGCTTGTTGGTCACGAACGCGTCGAACAGGTGACTGCGGATCTCGTCCGACACGCCGCGGCCGTTGTCGCGCACGGAAACGACCAGCGGCAGGTTCACCCTCGTCTGCTGTCCGGGCACGGCCAGCCGCAGCCCATGACGGTAGGCCGTCGACAGTTCGATCTCGCGATCGACGTCGCCCGGGACCTCGCAGGCATTCTTCACCAGGTTCAGGAACACCTGGATGAGCTGGTCGCGGTCGCCATGCACGTCCGGCAGCGACGGATCGTAGGTCTCGATGAAGCGTACCCCTTTGCCGAAGCCGTTCTGCGACAGGCGGCGCACGTGGTTCAGGACCTGATGGATGTTGATCGGCCCGCGCTCGATCGGGCGGCCGTCGGCGAAGGCCTCCATGCGGTCGACCAGCGCGACGATGCGGTCGGTCTCCTCGCAGATCAGCTCTGTGAGCTCGCGATCGGAATCCGGCACCGACTGTTCGAGGAGCTGGGCGGCGCCGCGGATGCCGGACAGCGGGTTCTTGACCTCGTGCGCCAGCATCGCGGCCAGCGCGCTCACCGAGCGGGCGGCGCTGCGGTGCGACAGCTGGCGGTCGATGCTGCGGGCGATCGTCTGCTCGACCAGCGAGATCGCCACCAGCCCTTCGCTGTCGACGACCGGCGAGAGGCGGAGCGCGCAGAAGCGCGTGCCGATGCGCGGCGAGGCAAGCGTCACGCCGTTTTCGGCCACCGCGCCGCCGGTCACAACGACCTGCTCCAGCAGCGAGAAGAGCGGCGTGTCCTCGGGAATGAACTCACTCAGCGGATGGCCGACGAGTCGGGCCCGGCCGACGCCGAAGAACTGCTCGGCCGAGAGGTTGGCGTAATGCATCTGGCCGTTTGCATCGACGACGATGATCGCTTCCGAGAGCGAATCGAGAAGAGCCGTCGGAAACTGATCGCTCATGCCGTTCCGTTTGAGAGGGCGCAGGGACATCAGGCTGCCTGCCGCTCCACGGCCGGCAGGAAGAACGAAGCGAGCATGCTCCGAACCTTGCCGGCGTCGGTCTCGCGGTTGAGCGCCGCCCTGAAATCAGCCGAGGCGGGAAGCCCCTTGGAGTACCAGCCGAGATGCTTGCGGGCCATGCGCACACCGGTCTCCGTTCCATAATGTTCGAGCATCGCCTCGAAATGCGTGCGCACCGCCGCGTACTGCTCGGCGATCGAGGGATCGGGCAGACGCTCGCCCGTTCGCAGATAGTGGATCGCCTGGTTGAGGAACCACGGGCGGCCATAGGCGCCGCGGCCGATCATGATCCCGTCGGCACCCGACTGTTCCAGCGCCTGGTCGACGTCGTCGAGCGTGTTGATGTCGCCGTTCACGATCACCGGCAGGCTGGTGGCCTCCTTGACGGAGCGGATGAAGCCCCAGTCGGCGTGGCCTTCGTAGAAGTCGCAGCGCGTGCGGCCGTGCACGGTCAGCATCCGGATGCCGCACGCCTCGGCGATGCGCGCGAGGTTCGGGGCGTTGCGGTTGGTCGAGTCCCAGCCGGTCCGCATCTTGAGCGTGACCGGCAGCTTCACCGCCTTGACCGTCGCTTCGAGGATCTTCGCGGCATGGACCTCGTCGCGCATCAGCGACGAACCGGCATGGCCGTTCACGACCTTCTTCACCGGACAGCCGAAATTGATGTCGATGATCGCAGCACCGCGATCCTCGTTGAGCCTTGCGGCCTCGGCCATGACCTCGGGCTCGCAGCCCGCGAGCTGGACCGACATCGGAAACTCTTCCGGCGTGGTCTTGGCCATCATCAGCGTCTTGCGGTTCTCGCGGACCATCGCGGCGGACGCGATCATTTCCGAAACGACGAGCCCTGCGCCACGCCGCTTCACCATCTGGCGGAAGGGCATGTCGCTGACACCCGACAGCGGGGCCAGGATGACGGGGTCCTCGATACGAACGGGGCCGATGTCGACGGGTTTGAGGCGGTGTGCGTTTTGCATTCTTTGTTCAGTTTATAGGCATCTTGTGCAGTGCACAATAATTGAGCGAGCAATAGCCTGTGCCGCCAAACTGCGCAAGGGTCGGAAGTGCGCAATCCCCGAAGCCAGTGTTATTGAGGGATGTGACCCCTTGTACAGCCCTCATCGTCGCCGCTGGCCGCGGCAGCCGCTTCGGTGGCCCACTGCCCAAGCAATATGCGCTTCTGGACGGCGAGCCCGTCCTGCGCCGGACCATTACCGCCCTCAAGGCCGCCCCCGGTATCGACCGGATCCTGGTCGTGATCAGTTTGGGAGATGACGCACATTACACAGCCGCGACGGCAGGACTGGGGCTGTCGGAACCCGTGCTCGGGGGCGTCAGCCGCCAGCAATCCGTGCTGAATGGGCTCGAAGCGCTGGCCGGTGCTGCGCCCGATCTGGTGGCAATCCATGATGCCGCGCGCCCCTTCGTGCGACCTCACGATATCGAGGCCTGCCTCGACGCCGCCTCGGTCGACGGGATCGACGGCGCCGTCCTCGGCATTCCCCTCGCCGATACGCTGAAGCGTGTCGGCGAGGGCCAGATGATCTCGGAGACCGTGCCACGGCGCGACCTGTGGCGCGCGCAGACGCCTCAGGTCTTTCGCTTCGCCCCGCTTCTGGCGGCACATCGCGCCGCCGCCTCTCTGGGCGCCGACGAAGCGACTGCACTGACCGACGATGCCGCCGTCGCCGAGCGCGCCGGGCTGAAGCTTGTCATGGTCGCGGGCAGCGGAGATAACCGGAAGATCACCACGACCGCTGACCTCATCTCCGATCACATGGAAACGCGCAGCGCCCTCGGCTTCGATGTGCACGGCTTCGCGCCGGGCAATGCCGTGATGCTGGGCGGCGTCGCCATTCCCCACACCCATGCGCTCGCCGGTCACTCCGACGCGGATGTCGTGCTGCATGCGTTGACCGATGCCGTGCTGGGCACGATCGGCGCCGGCGACATCGGCAAGCACTTCCCGCCCTCCGACCCGCAATGGCGCGGCGCGTCCTCCGACCGGTTCCTGCGCCACGCCATCGATCTCGTGAGCGCGCGGGGTGGCCGCATCGTTCACCTCGATGTCACCATCGTCTGCGAAGCCCCCAAGGTCGGACCGCATCGCGACGCCATGGTGAACAGCATCGCCGCCATCGCGGGCATTGCCGCCGGACGAGTCAGCGTCAAGGCGACGACGACCGAGGGATTGGGCTTCACCGGCCGGCGCGAAGGCATCGCCGCCCAGGCCATTGCGACCGTAGAACTGCCAGGGAGCTGAGCGGCACATGTTCGATCACGAAATGCGGGAAGCCGCGGAGCACGTCCTGTTCGCCTGCCGCAAGCGCGGCTTCAAGGTCGTCACGGCCGAGTCCTGCACCGGCGGCCTGATCGCCGCCGCCCTCACCGCCATTGCCGGTTCGTCCGACGTCGTCGATCGCGGCTTCGTCACCTATTCCAACGAGGCCAAGCGCGAGATGCTGGACGTGCCGTGGGACGCGATCGTGAGCCATGGTGCGGTGAGCGAGCCGGTGGCGCGCGCGATGGCCACAGGCGCCCTCGCCCGTTCGGGCGCGCAGCTCTCGGTGTCGGTTACGGGCGTCGCCGGTCCCGGCGGCGGCTCGGCCGAAAAGCCGGTGGGCCTCGTCCATTTCGGCGCGGCGCGCTCGGGCTTCGAGCCGGTGACCGAACGCCACATCTTCCCCGGCGACCGCGACGCCATCCGCCGCCTCACGGTCATCACGGCGCTGGCGATGCTCGCGAAACTGGCGGAGCGGTAATCGCACACCTGTCCGCCTGAGCGCCGCAAAGGATCTCGCGCCCGCCAGGTCGTCCGTTGATCGTTCCGTGAGGTCCTTCGTGGCGCTCAGGACGACAGTTTGGCGCCGGCCGGTTTCGGGGGCGCCCCATAGAGTTGCGCCGCCCTCGCCTCGAAGGCCGAGACCATGCGGCGGACGGCTTCGGCGAACAGGAGCTGCACCGTCTTCTGCAGCAGGATCGAGCGGAAATCGAATTCGAGTTCGAAGTCGATCTGCGTGCCCTCGGGATGGGGCTTGAAGAGCCAGCGGCTCCGGAGCAGCCGGAACGGTCCCTCGGTCCCGGTCGTGACGATGCGCATGCCTTCCGGATCGTCGGGGAAGAGCTCAACCCGCGACACGAACTTCTCGTGAAACGGGCCGAAGCCGATCGCCAGTTCGGCGATCTCCACGTTCGGTCCTTCGCGCCGGCGGATGCGGCCGGCGAAACACCAGGGGAGGAACTCGGGGTAGCGCGGCACGTCGGCGACCAGGTCGAACAACTGCCGCGGCTGGAACGGAACGACTCGCCGCTCCTGATGACGGGTAGCCAAGGAACCGTCAGCCTTTGAGCTGCGCCTGACGCGCGGCCTTGAGGCGCGCGAAGTCGTCGCCGGCATGATAGCTCGACCGGGTCAGAGGCGAGGACGAGACCATCAGGAAGCCCTTGGCGCGCGCCATCTGGGCCAGTTCGGAGAATTCGGCCGGCGTCCAGAAGCGGTCGAGTGCGGCGTGCTTGGGCGTCGGCTGCAGGTACTGGCCGATCGTCAGGAAATCGACGTCGGCGGCACGCAGGTCGTCCATGACCTGCAGGATCTCCTCGCGCGTTTCGCCCAGCCCGACCATCAGGCCGGACTTGGTGAACATCGCGGGATCGATCTCTTTCACGCGCGACAGCAGGCGCAGCGAGGTGAAGTAGCGCGCGCCCGGGCGGATCGTCGGATAGAGGCGCGGCACGGTCTCGAGATTGTGGTTGAAGACGTCGGGCCGCGAGGCCACCACCGTCTCGATGGCGCCGGGCTTGCGCATGAAGTCGGGCGTCAGGATCTCGACCGTGGTCGTGGGCGCCGCCTGGTGCAGCGCCGTGATCACCTCGGCGAAGTGCCCTGCCCCGCCATCGGCGAGGTCGTCGCGGTCGACGGACGTGACCACGACATGGCCGAGGCCGAGCTTGCCGACCGCTTCGGCGATGTTGGCCGGCTCATGCGGGTTCAGTGCGCCCGGCTTGCCGGTCGCCACGTTGCAGAAGGCGCAGGCCCGGGTGCAGGTCTCACCCATGATCATGAAGGTCGCGTGCTTCTGCTTCCAGCACTCGCCGATGTTAGGGCAGGCCGCTTCCTCGCACACCGTCGTGAGCTTGAGTTCGCGCATCAGCCGCTTGGTCTCGGCATATTCCGGCGAATTGGGCGCACGCACCCTGATCCAATCCGGCTTGCGCTGGATGGGGTTGTCGGGGCGATGGGCCTTTTCCGGGTGGCGCTCCGCCCGGCTCAGGGAAAGCTTGTCGAGGGTTCCGTCCATGATCGGTTAGATATGGAGCGTCCGGCCGTAGGCCGCCAGTACCGACTCGTGCATCATCTCGGAAAGAGTGGGATGCGGGAACACCGTGGCCATCAGCTCGGCCTCGGTCGTCTCCAGCGTCTTGGCGATGCTGTAGCCCTGGATCAGCTCGGTGACCTCGGCGCCGATCATGTGGGCGCCCAGAAGCTCGCCGGTCTTGGCGTCGAAGATCGTCTTGATGAAACCCTCGGGTTCGCCAAGGGCAATCGCCTTGCCATTGCCGATGAAGGGGAATTTGCCGACCTTGAGCTCCAGCCCCTTGGCCTTGGCCGCCGCTTCGGTCAGGCCGATGCTCGCGACCTGCGGCTGGCAATAGGTGCAGCCCGGGATGTTCTCGGTCTTCATCGGGTGCACGCCCTTCACGCCGGCGATCTTCTCGACCACCAGCACGCCCTCGTGCATCGCCTTGTGGGCGAGCCAGGGCGGGCCCGCGACGTCGCCGATCGCATAGACGTTGGGCTCGCCGGTGAAGCCCCACTGGTCGATCACGATGTGGGTCTTCTCGACCTTCACTTTGGTGCCTTCGAGGCCGATATTCTCGACATTGCCGACGATGCCGACGGCGCTGATGACGCGGTCGACCGTGATCTCCTGCGCCTTGCCGCCGACCGTGATGGTGGCCGTGACATTGTTGGCGCCCTTCTTCAGGTCCGACACGGTGGCGCTGGTCAGGATCTTCATGCCCTGCTTCTCGAACGCCTTCTTGGCGAAGGCGGAGACCTCGGCATCCTCGACCGGCAGCACGCGGTCCATGACTTCGGCAACCGTCACCTCGGCGCCCATGGTGCGGTAGAAGCTCGCGAACTCGATGCCGATCGCGCCCGAGCCGATGACCAGCAGCGACTTCGGGAATTCCGGCGGCACCATCGCTTCCTTGTAGCTCCACACCAGCTTGCCGTCGGCCTCGAGGCCGGGAAGCTGGCGCGCGCGGGCGCCGGTGGCCAGGATCACGTCCTTGGCCGTCAGGGTGACGTTGCTCTTGTCCTTCAGCGCGACCGCGACCTTGCGCGTGGCCCCGTCGGTGCCGGCGAGCTTCGCCGTGCCGTCGAACACCGCGATCTTGTTCTTCTTCATCAGCATCGAGACGCCGTTGCTGAGCTGGCTCGCCACCTTGCGCGAGCGCTCGACGATCTTCTTCGGATCGAACGACACGTCCTTGACCGAGAGCCCATAGGCCTCGGCATGCTTGATGAGGCCGTAGACCTCCGAGGTGCGCAGCAGCGCCTTGGTCGGGATGCAGCCCCAGTTGAGGCAGATGCCGCCCATATGCTCGCGCTCGACCACGGCGGTCTTGAGCCCGAGCTGCGCGGCGCGGATCGCGGCGACATAGCCGCCCGGCCCGCCGCCCACGACGATGAGATCGAAACTGGTTTCGGCCATGACGTGCTCCTAGGCCAGCATCGCGGCGGGTTGCTCGATATACGCCTTGAGCGTCTGCAGGAACTGCGCGCCCAGGGCGCCGTCCACCACGCGGTGATCGACGGCCAGCGTGCAGCTCATGATGTTTCGGATGACCATCTCGCCCTTGCGGACCACGACCCGCTCCTCGCCCGCGCCGACGGCCAGGATCATGGCCTGCGGCGTGTTGATGATGGCGCCGAAGTCGCGGATGCCGAACATGCCGAGGTTCGAGATGGTGAAGCCGCCGCCCTGGAACTCCTCGAGCTTGAGCTTCCCGCTCTTGGCGCGGCTGGCGAGGTCCTTCATCTCGATCGAGATCTGCGCCAGGCCCTTCATGTCGGCATTGCGCACGATCGGCGTGATGAGGCCGCGATCGGTGGCAACGGCGACGGAGATGTCGACCGCGCCGTACTGGATCATCTCGTCCTCGGTCCACGAGGCGTTGCACTCCGGATGGTCGCGGAGCGCCTTGGCGCAGGCCTTGATCACCATATCGTTGACCGAAACCTTGGTGCCCTTCTTCTCGACCACCGCGTTGATCGCGGTGCGCGCGGTCAGCAGCGCGTCGATCTCGAAGTCGACCGTCAGGTAGAAGTGCGGGACGGTCTGCTTGGACTCGAGCATGCGCCGGGCGATGACCTTGCGGATGCTGGTGTGCGGCACGCGGCTGTCGCCGGGTGCCACGAACACTGGCTGGCCGCCGGCGGGCGGCGCCGGAGCCTTGGCCGCGGCCTTCGGAGCCTGAGCCGCCGCCGCGGGCGCAGCACCGGGCTTGGCATTCTCGACGTCGGCCTTGACGATGCGGCCGTTCGGGCCCGAGCCCTTGAGCCCGGCGAGGTCGATGCCTTTCTCCGCCGCGATGCGTTTGGCCAGCGGCGAGGCGAAGATACGGGTACCGCCGGACGAAGCGGCGGGCGCGGCCGCCTCAGCTGCCGGTGCGGGCGCCGCTGCCGGAGACGCTGGCTTCTCCGCGGGCTTTTCCGCAGGCTTCTGCTCGGCCTTGGGCGCGGGCTTTTCAGCGGCGGGCGCCGCGGACTTGGCGACTTCCGTCTCGCCTTCCTCGAGCAGCACGGCGATGACGGCGTTCACGGCAACGCCTTCGGTGCCTTCCTCGACGAGGATCTGGCCGACCTTGCCCTCGTCGACGGCCTCGACTTCCATCGTGGCCTTGTCGGTCTCGATCTCGCAGACGACCTGGCCGGACTTGACCGTGTCACCGACCTTGACATGCCACTTGGCGAGCTTGCCCTCCGTCATGGTGGGCGAGAGCGCGGGCATCAGGATGTTGATCGACATGCCGTCTCTCCCGTCAGCGATTGCAGACCGCGCGCGCGGCCTCGACGATGTGAGAGGATTGCGGCAGCGCCATCTTCTCGAGGTTCGCGGCATAGGGCAGCGGCACGTCGAGACCGGCCACGCGCTTCACGGGCGCATCGAGCCAATCGAAGGCGTGCTCCATCATCAGCGCCGAGAGTTCGGAGCCGATGCCGGCGAACGGCCAGCCCTCCTCGCAGGAGACGAGCCGGTTGGTCTTCTTCACCGACTCGACGATGGTCTCGGTGTCGAACGGGCGCAGCGAGCGCAGGTTGATGACTTCGGCGTCGATCCCGATCTTGGCCAGCTCCTCGGCCGCCTGCAGCGCCTTGCCGACCATGATCGAGAAGGCGACGATCGTGACGTCCTTGCCGGCGCGCTCGATCTTCGCCTTGCCGATCGGCAGCACGAAGTCGGGATCCTCCGGCACGTCGAACGACTGGCCGTAGAGGATCTCGTTCTCGAGGAAGATCACCGGGTTCGGGTCGCGGATCGCGGCACGAAGGAGGCCCTTGGCGTCGGCTGCGCTCCACGGCGCCAGCACGCGCAGGCCCGGCACATGGGCGTACCAGCTCGCATAACATTGCGAATGCTGGGCGGCGACGCGCGAGGCCGCGCCGTTGGGACCACGGAACACGATCGGGCAGGTCATCTGGCCGCCCGACATGTAATGCGTCTTGGCCGCCGAGTTGATGATCTGGTCGATCGCCTGCATGGCGAAGTTGAAGGTCATGAACTCGACGATCGGCTTGAGGCCGCCGAACGCCGCACCGACACCCAGGCCGGCGAAACCGTGCTCGGTGATCGGCGTGTCGATGACGCGTTTGGCGCCGAACTCCTCCAGCAAGCCCTGGCTGATCTTGTAGGCGCCCTGGTACTGCGCGACTTCCTCGCCCATCAGGAAGACCGACTCGTCGGCGCGCATCTCGGCCGCCATGGCCTCGCGCAGCGCCTCGCGCACGGTGATGTGCTGGGTCCCGCCCTTCCATTCCGGCTCGGGCGCCGGCGCGGCGGCCGGAGCCGCCACCGGCTGGGGCGCCATCTCGGCCTTGGGCTTGCCTTCGGTGTTCGGCACGTCGGCCTTGGCTGCATTGCCGCCGGGCGGCGGTGTGGCGTCGTGACCGCCGGACGGCGGAGCGGCGGCACTGGCGGCCGCGGTGCTCGCATCCTCGCCTTCGCCCGCGAGGACGCAGATCGGCGTGTTGACCGCGACGCCCTCGGTGCCTTCCTCGACGAGGATCTTGGCGACCGTGCCTTCGTCGACCGCCTCGACCTCCATCGTCGCCTTGTCGGTCTCGATCTCGCAGATCACCTGGCCGGACTTCACTTCATCGCCGACCTTGACGTGCCATTTGGCGAGCTTGCCCTCGGTCATGGTGGGAGACAGGGCCGGCATCAGAACCTGAGTGCTCATGGGATCAGGCCTCGACCAGGATGTCGGTCCAAAGCTCCGACGGATCGGGCTCGGGACTGTGTTGCGAGAACTCGGCGGCGTCGTTCACGATCTTGCGGATTTCGGTGTCGACGGCCTTGAGGGCGGCCTCGTCGACGATCTTGGCGTCGAGCAGGCGCTTGCGGATGTGTTCGATCGGGTCGCGTTCGTTGCGGAACTTGTCGACCTCTTCCTTGGTCCGGTACTTCGCCGGATCGCTCATCGAATGGCCACGATAGCGATAGGTCTGCATCTCGAGGATGTAGGGCCCCTGCCCGCTGCGCGCATGCTCGATGGCCTTCTCGCCGGCCGCCCGCACCGCCAGCACGTCCATGCCGTCGACCCGCTCGCCGGGTATGCCGAACGCCTCGCCGTGGCGATAGAGCTCGGTCGTGGCCGAGGCGCGCTCGACCGAGGTGCCCATGCCGTAGCGGTTGTTCTCGATGATGTAGACCACCGGCAGCTTCCAGAGGGCCGCCATGTTCATGGCCTCGTAGACCTGGCCCTGGTTGGCGCTGCCGTCGCCGAAGTAGGTCAGCGAGACGTTCTGGTTGCCTTTGTATTTGTGCGCGAAGGCGAGACCGGTGCCGATCGGCACCTGGGCGCCGACGATGCCGTGGCCGCCGTAGAAGCTCTTCTCGCGGCTGAACATGTGCATCGAACCGCCCTTGCCCTTGGAGTAGCCGCCGCTGCGTCCCGTCAGCTCGGCCATCACGCCCTTGGGGTCCATGCCGCAGGCCAGCATGTGGCCATGGTCGCGGTACGAGGTGATGACGGCGTCCTTGTCGCGGACGTTGGCCTGCATCCCGACCACGACCGCTTCCTGGCCGATGTAGAGATGGCAGAAGCCGCCGATCAGGCCCATGCCGTAGAGCTGGCCCGCCCGCTCCTCGAAGCGGCGGATCAGCAGCATGTCGCGATAATGCGCCTGGAGTTCGTCGGGACTCACGCTGTTGTCGCCCAAATTCGGAGGCGACTTCGCCTTGGCGGGAGAAGGATCGTCTTTCGGCTTCGTGGCCGGCTTCGCCATGGCAGTCCCCTCTTGAACGCGCTTCGGCTTATAGCATCGCTCAGGGCGATGTATTTGATCTAGCTGGAAAAAACAGACCCGGCGCGGGTGCGCCGCAGCATTTGAGCGATTGTTTGCCTACGGTGGATCGCACCGGACAGTTTCTTTCAGATGACCGCGAGGCGAACGCTGAACGAGGCGTCATCGTCGCGGGATCTCACCGTCAGCGGGTCGGCATGAAGACGATGATGTCGTCCTTGCGCGCGAAGTTCAGGAGCACGCGCGCCCGCTCGTCGAGCATGTCGGGCTCGAGGCTCTGGTTGCGCAGCGCCGCGACGCGCCGCTCCCAGATCTTCCGGGTCGCCTCGGCTTCGGCAAGGTTCTGTTCGGCGATCAGCACTTCACGCTGGAGATGCGCCATGGCCAAGAGTCCCCGATCACCATTCACCAGGTGGTATCCGAAATACCCGAACACCGTGGCGAAGATGACGGGAGCCAGAATCTGACGCGGTCTCAACAACATATGCTGCGTTCCTGCAGGCATATGGCAACATGTGGTGGCCTTCCGTCAAGAATTTTCGATCAGCGCGGCGAAATCCAAGCCACGCCGACCCCATGGATCGTCCGGGGTGCGACTCTCGTTTCGATTGTTTCGGCTATTTCGGTTATTTCGTTTGCGCGGCCCGCTGGTAGGGCTTCAGCGCCCACCACAGGCCCGCCAGGACACAGCCGAGCCCCAACAGAGCGGCCACGGGCAAGGGCTCGCCCAGCAGCGCCGTGCCGCCCAGGGCCGCGGTCACCGGACCGAGGCCGAGGAACAGCGTCACCAGGCTCGGGGGTGCATTGCCCAGCGCATAGACCCAGAGGAAGAAGCCGACGCCGCTCGACAGGCCGATGAAGGCGATGGCGGCCACCTCGCCGGCTGTGAACGAGGGCCATACGGCGAAGAAGCCCTCGGCCCCGGCGATGCCGGCGAGCGCCAGGACGGCCACGAACATTGCGAAGGCGGTCACGTGCAGCGCCGAGCTGCGCGCGACATAGGGCGCATAGAAGAGCGAGCAGACGGCGCCGCAGAGGGCCGCGCCGAGCGCCGACGCTGTCCCCAGCCAGACCGATCCCTGCTCCGGCTGCGCCGTCATCGCGGCCCCTCCCAGCGCGACCGCCACGCCCGCAAAGGTGAGCAGTGAGCCGCCGACCTTCGCCATCGTGAAGCGCTCGCGGCCGAGCAGCGCCGACAGGATCATGGTCATCAGCGGAAAGGTCGAGAACAGCAGCGAGGCCCGTGCGGCCGGGATGTGCAGCAGCGAGTAGTTCAGCAGCACCATCAGCGCGGCGAACTGTCCGATGCCCAGCAGGCCGATCGGCAGGAGATCGCGGGCAGCGATGCCCTGCCACGGCCGCAGCCACAGGGCCGGCACCAGGCAGATCAGCCCGACCAGATAGCGCAGGAACCCGAGCGACCCCGGCCCCGCCGCATCGACGACGTAGCGCGTCGCCACCATGGCGGCGCCGACCTGGATGCCGGTCCCGGCTGCGGCCCAGAGCGGGCCGGGTCGCTTCACAGGTCGAGGTTCCAGAACTGCCCGACCAGCTTCTTGCCGAAACTCTCGTGCTTCTCTTCCTTGATGAGCCGGAAGCCGGCAGCAATGTAGATCTTGCGCGCCGAGACCAGGATGTCGTTGGTCCACAGCATCAGCTTCCGGTAGCCCTTGGCGCGGGCATCCTCGATGCAGGCGGCGACCAGGCTCTGGCCGATGCCCAGCCCGCGCGCCGTCGGCTCGACATAGAGCATGCGGAGCTGGCCCGTGGCCTTGCCCGCCCGCACCAGGAAGACCGATCCCACGATCTCGCCGTTGCGCTCGGCGATCCAGCAATTGTCCGACTTGGGGTCGAACTTGCGGATGAACTTTGCCGAAATCTCCGCGAGCATGGCTTCGAAGCTGCCGTCCCAGCCGTGCTCGCCGGCATAGAGCTGGGTCTGACGGCGGATGATCCAGCCCATGTCGCCGGGCTGATGCGGCCGCAGGGTGAACGGCGTGCGCTTCTCGGGCGGCTCGTCGAGCAGCTTCTCGACCGTCTCGAGCGCCTTGACCAGCCTGTCCTGCCGCTCGACCGGCAGTTCGGCCAGCAGTTTGGCGATGTCCTGGCGCGACTGCTCGTTCATGGCCGCCCAGAGCTGCTTGCCCTTGGCCGTGAGCGCGAGCTGCGTCTCGCGCTTGTCCTCCTGGCTGCGCGTCCGGGCGAGACAGCCCCGCCTCTCCAGCCCTTTCAGCAGGCGGCTGACATAGCCCGGGTCGAGAGCGAGATCGCGGCACAGCTCCTGCGCCGTCGGCCGGTCGCGATTGGCGATTTCGTAGACCAGCCGCCCCTCGGGGAGCGTGAAGGGACTGTGCAGCAGCGTTTCCTCGAGCACGCCGATGCGGCGGGTATAGAAACGCGAGAAGCGGCGGACCGCCTCGATGCGGGATGCGAGCGACGACGTTGCCATGGCAACCTCCAGAATGGTTGCCATCGTCAATCAATTGATTGCCTTCGTCAACTAATGACCGCCCTGGCGGACATGAAAAAGGGCCGCCGCAGCGACCCTTGATCGTCTCGATTGGTCCCGGCTCAGCCGCGCAGGATCGACGTCCCGGCATAGCGGGCCTGGGTGCCGAGCTGCTCCTCGATGCGCAGGAGCTGGTTGTACTTGGCCAGGCGATCGGAGCGCGACAGCGAGCCGGTCTTGATCTGGCCGCAGTTGGTGGCGACGGCGAGGTCGGCGATGGTCGCGTCCTCGGTCTCGCCCGAGCGGTGAGACATGACGGCGCCGTAGCTGGCGTTGCGCGCCATGGACACGGCTTCCATCGTCTCGGTCAGCGTGCCGATCTGGTTGACCTTGACCAGGATCGCATTGGCCAGCCCGTCCTTGATGCCCTGCTCCAGCCGTTTCGGGTTGGTGACGAACAGGTCGTCGCCCACCAGCTGGATCTTCTTGCCGAGCTTGTCGGTGATGCCCTTCCAGCCCGCCATGTCGTCCTCGGCCATGCCGTCCTCGATCGACACGATCGGGTAGCGCTTCACGAGATCGGCGTAGTAGTCGACCATGCCGGCGACATCGAACGACTTGCCCTCGCCCTCCATCTCGTACTTGCCCTTCTTGAAGAACTCGGTCGAGGCCGGGTCGAGCGCCAGCATCACGTCCTCGCCGGGCTTGTAGCCGGCCTTCTCGATCGCCTTCATGACGAAGGACAGCGCCTCGTCGGCGGTGGCGAGATTCGGCGCGAAGCCGCCCTCGTCGCCGACATTGGTGTTGTGCCCGGCGTCATGGAGCTGGCCGCGCAGTGCGTGGAAGACCTCCGAGCCCATGCGCAGCGCATCGGCGAAGCGGTCGGCCTTCACCGGCATGATCATGAATTCCTGGATGTCGATCGGATTGTCGGCATGGGCGCCGCCGTTGATGATGTTCATCATCGGCACCGGCAGCACCGAAGCCTGGCTGCCGCCGACATAGCGGTAGAGCGGCAGGCCGCTGTCCATCGCCGCGGCCTTGGCGACGGCGAGCGAGGCGCCCAGGATCGCGTTGGCGCCGAGGCGGCCCTTGTTCGGGGTGCCGTCGAGCTCGATCAAGGCACGGTCGATCTTGATCTGCTCCAGCGCGTCGAGGCCGGACAGCAGGTCCATGATCTCGCCGTTGACGGCGGCGACCGCCTTCAGCACGCCCTTGCCGCCATAGCGCTTCTTGTCGCCGTCGCGCAGCTCGACCGCCTCATGCGCGCCGGTCGAGGCGCCGGACGGAACGGCCGCGCGGCCGGTCGCGCCGCTGTCGAGTTCGACTTCGACTTCGACGGTGGGATTGCCACGGCTGTCGAGGATTTCGCGGCCGCGGACTTCAGCTATGGCGCTCATGAGAAAAACTCCTGTTGGGCGCGGCCTGTCTAGCCCGCGCCGACGGCGGGGAGCAAGTGACGCGATGGCGCGCACTTCTTATACTTGCCGGAGAAAATTGCCGCCGCCTGGGAGAAAACAATGCCCGACCAGACCCATCAGCATCAGGCCACCGCGTCCGTCGAAGCCCGGACCGACGCCATCGAGGCCGCGTTCGAGGAGCGCGGCATGGAGCCCGCCAACTTCATCCGTGAGTTCAAGCATCTCGCCGAGGAAGAATGGGTGCCGGAGAACGGCGCACGGGTGGTCGCCAAGGCGTGGACCGATCCCGCCTTCCGCGAGCGCCTGTTCGCCAACGGCCGCGAGGCCGTCACCGAGCTCGGTCTCTCGATGCCGCCGCATCACCGGCACCTGGTCGTGCTGGAGAACACACCGAGCGTTCACAACGTGATCTGCTGCACGCTCTGCTCGTGCACGGCGTTCTCGATCATCGGCCTGCCGCCGGACTGGTACAAGGACCTCGAGTATCGCGCCCGCATCGTGCGCCAGTCGCGCACGGTGCTGAAGGAGATGGGGCTCGACCTGCCGGCCGACATGGAGATCCGCGTCTGGGATACGACGGCCGACACGCGCTACATGGTGCTGCCGGTGCGCCCGGAAGGCACGGAAGGCTGGTCCGAGGAGAAGCTCGCGGGCCTTGTCACCAAGGACTCCATGATCGGCGTCTCGCGCCTCTAGGAACGGAGAGACATCATGGACGGCATGCACGATCTCGGCGGCAAGCAGGGCTTCGGCCGGGTCCGCTATTCGCTCCGCGCCCAGACCTTCCACGAGCCGTGGGAGAAGCGGGTCAACGCGCTCTATTCGCTGGCGGTGAAGCTCGGCATCTTCAACATGGACGAGTACCGCCACGCCATCGAGCGCATGGAGCCGCGCCACTATCTGTCGGCCAGCTACTACGAGCGCTCGCTGACCAGCCTCGCCACGCTCTGCGTCGAGAAGGGCATCCTCACCCAGGAGGAACTGGAGCGCCGCGCCGAGGGCGCCTTCCCGCTCGCCTTGCCGAGCGCGCCCGGCCGCAGCAACGTGGCCACGCGCGAGACACTAAAGGTCGGCGACAAGGTCACGGTCAAGACGGACTACGTGCACGGTCATGTCCGCATGCCGGGCTATATCCGCGGCAAGAGCGGCGTGGTGGTCGGCGTATCGCCGCCCTACCCGTTCCCCGACGCCCATGGCCACGGCATCGAGGCCGACCACGAGCCGACCTACGACGTCCGCTTCGACGCACGCGACCTGTGGTCCGACGTGGCCGACCCGGCCTTCGTGCATGTCGGGGTGTTCGAGAGCTACCTCGAGCGCGCGCTCCAATGAGATCAATGTCGTCCTGAGCGCAGCGAAGGACCTGGCGGAACGGCCGGAGTACTCCTGAGCCAACGCTAGATCCTTCGCTGCTCTCAGGATGACAGAAAATCACGCCCCCGCCGCGTAGCGCGGCAGGCGCAGGAGGGCGAGCAGTTCGTCGCGCAGGGGGTCTCGGGAATTGCGCAACCAGGCCGCGGCCATCGGCAGGAGAGCGAGCCCTGCCGTCTCGCGTGAGGCGAGCGGCACGAAGCGCACGCCCGCGACGCCAAGTCCGGAAGCCCGTCGAGGCACGATGGCCAGGCCCAGCCCCGCCGCGACCAGGTGGACGATGGTCTGCTTTTCCTCGGCGATCTGCGACAGGTTGGGGCGCAGGCCGGAGTGCTCGAACAGCTTGATCGTGAGGTCGTGGCTGTGCGGGCGAGAGCTCCGGTCGGGCACGATCATCGGCTCTCCCGCCAGCGCCTCGATCGACAGTCGTCGGCGGCCTGCCAACCGGTGACGCGAGGGCACGGCGACGACGGGCGTTTCGTGGAAGAGCATCAGCCATTCGATCCGCTTGTCGAGTTGCTCGGGCGGCCGGATGAAGGCGATGTCGAGCCGGCCCGACAGGAGCTTGGGCACCAGACGAATGGTCTTGTCCTCGGCCAGCTGAACGGCCACCGACGGGTGCAGCTCGCGAAAGTCGCGCAGCAGCGCCGGCACCAGGCCGGCCGCAGCCGTGTCGATCGCGCCGATGCGGATGAGGCTGCGCGCACGCTCTCGTCCCCGCTCGCGCACCTCGGCGGCCAGTACATCGGCACGGGTCACCAACGCTCGGGCATCGTCGACGAACGCCGCGCCGTCCTGCGACAGCATCACGTTGCGCGTGGTCCGCAGCAGCAGCCGCGTGCCGAGCGAGGTTTCGAGCAGGCGGATGTCGCGGCTGAGGGCCGACGGCAGCATCTCGAGCCGGCGGGCCGCCCGGCCGAAATGGAGTTCGTCGGCAACGGCGAGGAAGCAGCGAAGCTGATGCAGGTCCACACGGGATTATATCAGAAATTTGTATAATCCATCGCCAATTGCGGCACGCCCCCCTGCAGTTCTAAGGAGGGCTCAAATCAAAATTCCGGGAGTGAAACCATGACCTGTTTTCGTCGTTCGTTGCTGACCGGCGCGCTGGCCGCGTCCGCGGCGCTCGCTACGGCCTTGATGGCCGGACCGTCATTCGCGCAGGGCGCCTATCCCAACAAGCCCGTCACGCTGATCGTGCCGGCCGCCGCCGGCGGCCCGACCGACACGGTGGCACGGCTGATCGCCGAGTCGATGACCAAGACCTTCGGCCAGACGGTCGTGGTCGAGAATGTCGGCGGCGCCGGCGGCACGATCGGCATGGCCAAGGTCGCCCGTGCCGCCCCCGACGGCTACACCATCGCCGTCTGGCACATCGCGCAGTCTACCGCCCCCGCTCTCTATGATGGCCTGAAATACGACGTGGTCGGCGACTTCGACCATCTCGGCCGCATCACCGACGTGCCGATGACGCTGGTCTCCAAGGCGGGCCTGCCGCCGAAGGACATCGCCGAGATCGTCGCCTGGATGAAGGCGAACCAGGGCAAGGCGACCTACGGCCATGCCGGTATCGGCTCGGCGTCGCATCTCTGCATGCTGATCCTGATGAAGGAACTCGGCATCAAGATGGAAGGTGTCGGCTATCGCGGCACCGGTCCGGCCATGAACGACCTGATCAGCGGCACGTTCGACGTGATGTGCGATCAGACGACCAACACGACTGGCCACATCAAGGACGGACGCATCAAGGGCTACGCCGTCACGACCAAGTCCAAGGTCTCGTCCTTGCCCGACCTGCCGACCCTTGACGGCGGCACCCTGCCCGGCTTCGAGGTCTCGGCCTGGCATGCGCTCTGGGCGCCCAAGGGTCTGCCGAAGGACGTCACTGACAAGCTCGTGGCGGCGCTGAAGGTCGCGCTGAAGGACCCCAAGGTGAAGGAGCGGTTCGCCAGCCTCGGAACCGAGCCCGTCGCCGAGACGCAGGTCAGCCCCGAGGCGCTCAAGACCTATCTCGAATCGGAAGTGAAACGCTGGGACGCCGTGATCAAGGCGGCCGGCGTCAAGGCCAGCAATTGATCCGGAGACACTGATGAAGAGCTACAAGATCGCAGCCATTCCCGGCGACGGCATCGGCACCGAAGTCGTGTCGGCGGGAGTCGAGGTGCTGGAAGCCATCGCCCGCCGCGAGGGCAGCTTCGCCTTCGAGATCGACCATTTCGACTGGGGCGGCGACTACTACAAGAAGCACGGCCGCATGATGCCGGTGGACGGGCGCGAGCAGATCGCCAAACACGATGCGATCCTGTTCGGATCGGCCGGCCATCCCGACATTCCCGACCATGTCACCCTGTGGGGCCTGCGCCTGGCGATCTGCCAGCCCTTCGACCAGTACGCCAACGTGCGGCCGACGCGCGTGCTGCCGGGGATTACCTCGCCGTTGCGCCACGTGAACGGCGGCGAGCTCGACTGGGTGATCGTGCGCGAGAATTCCGAGGGCGAGTATTCGGGCGTCGGCGGCCGGGTCCACCAGGGCTCGCCGATCGAGGCGGCGACCGACGTATCGATGTTCACGCGCGCCGGCGTCGAGCGCATCCTGCGCTTCGCCTTCAAGCTGGCGCAGTCGCGGCCGCGCAAGCTCCTCACCGTCGTCACCAAGTCGAACGCCCAGCGCCACGCCATGGTGATGTGGGACGAGATCGCCAGCGAAGTCGCCGCCGAGTTCAAGGACGTGACCTGGGACAAGATGCTGGTCGATGCCATGACCATGCGCATGGTCATGAAGCCCGCCAGCATCGACACGGTGGTGGCGACCAACCTGCACGCCGACATCCTGTCGGACCTGGCCGCCGCGCTGGCCGGATCGCTCGGCATCGCACCGACGGCCAATCTCAACCCCGAACGCACCTTCCCCTCGATGTTCGAGCCGATCCACGGCTCGGCCTTCGACATCATGGGCAAGGGCGTGGCCAATCCCGTCGGCACCTTCTGGTCGGCGGTGATGATGCTCGAGCATCTGGGCGAGCCGGCTGCCGCGGGCCGCTTGATGAAGGCGATCGAGCGTGTCACGGCCGACAAGCGCTTCCACACGCCCGACCTCGGCGGCACCGCCCGCACGGCCGACGTGACCAAGGCCGTGATCGAGGCGATCCACGGGGAGAATGCCTAACGCGGGCTCGATGTCGTCCCGTGAGCCTGACTCGAAATGAATGCAACTAAAACAAGAGGCTATGAATAGCCCCGATAGCCTCACCCTGAGGAGCATCGCGCAGCGATGCGTCTCGAAGGGTGGGAACGCGCACCTTGTCTGTTGCCCATCCTTCGAGACGCGCCGCGAAGCGGCGCTCCTCAGGATGAGGTAAGGGCTTGAATCGATTCAATTCATTTCCCGCCAGCCTCTGAGCACCGCGAAGGGCCTTGCGGAGCGACCAGAGGACTCCTGAGCGAACGCCAGATCCTTCGCTTCGCTCAGGATGACAAGAGAGCGGTCGTGTGGATCAACGCCAGGCGCTCTTCAGCGCCTGGTCGGTCTTCCACTTCTCGACCGAGGCGACGTCGTCGCAGGTGAAGGCCTGCGGGTTCTTGCGCGGGCTCGCTTCGATCCAGGCGAAGACCAGGCACTGGCCGAAGCTGGTGCCGCCCTGCTTGGTTTCGAACTTCACTTCGGTCGTGGTCGCGGCGCCGGCCTTGGCGTCGCCGTAGTCGTCGATCACCGGCGCGATCTCGCCGACCGTGCGGCCGGCCGCCTTGTTGTCGGCGTACCACTTGGCGAAGGCCGCGAACTGGTCTCCCGCGACGCCCTTGCCGTCGGCCACGACATAGGCCTTGAGGTCGCGCACGAGGGCCTGCGCGGCCGCATTCGCCTTGGGCTCCGCGGCCTTGCGACGCTCGGCGAGCTTCGCCTGCAGGGCCTTCAGCATGTCGGCGTTGCTGGGCTGGGGCGGCTGCAGAGGCACCGGCGCGGCGGTCTGCGGTGGCGGCGATTCGAGTCGGCGGATCGGCGCGCGGGCCGCTTCGGCATTGAGCTGGGCCGCCTCCTGCGGTGTCAGCTTGCCGGTCGCCGGGGTATTGCGTCCCTTCTGCCAGTCGCCGATCGCCTTCACAGTGGCTTCGGACTGCAGGTTGCCGTCGATCGGGCCGCTATATTTGTCGAGCGTGCGCAGAGATTCTTGGAGCTTCCGGCGATCGGGATCCGGGCTGTTGAGGACGGTCGCATAGTCGGGTGCCGGCGCCGGGCGTGCCGCGACCGGCGCGGGCGGTGGAGCGGGCGCCGGGGCTCCCCGTCCCGCCGCACCGCCGGCCCCGCCGTTCGCGCAGGCGCCGGGGTTCTGGAAGCAGCGCTCGACTTCGCTCGCGCTCTGAGCCCATCCGCCCGCGGGCACCAGGAGCGCCAGCGAGACCAGGCCGGCCGCGAGCCGCATGTCAGAGGCTGCCATAGGTGTTGGCGGCGAGCTGCGCCGGCAGGCCGATCACCATCGTCACCGGCTGGCCGCGGCCGGTCTGGCCGCGGGCGATGATGTGGTCGTTCGGCGCGCCGGTCCTGTTTTCGTAGGTACCCCTGCCAGCGAACTTGCCGCCGAAGCAGGAGAGCGAGAACTGACCGCTGCCGGGATTCTCGTTGGTCATTGTGCCGGTGCACACCTGCTCGCCGCGCGGATTGTCGACGGTGAAGGTGACGGAACGGTCCCGGCCGATCAGCGCGCCGTAGCGCACCAGACCGTTCAGGCGCGCGACGTTGCCGCGATCGTCGCGATAGAAGATCGAGGTCGGGCCATAGGCATCGTCCGGCATCGACGACTTGGGAACCACATAGCGCTCGTCGCTGATCACGACCTGGCAGCGGCAGTCGACACCGTAATTCTCACCCAGGGGACCAAGCTCGGCCAGCCGCCGGTTGCAGTTCGAGACCGCGATGTCCTGCACCTCGCGCTCGCTCTGCTGGCCGCGCGTGTAGGCGTCGGCATAGAGGAAGGCGCACTGCTTCGGCATCGGGATCGCCACGACCTTGTGGCTGGCCGAATTCGTCTCGCTGTTCACCCAGTAGCGGTTCGCCATCTCGGCGAAGCGCAGGAAGATGGGGTCGCGCCGTTCGGCCTTGCCGTAGGACTGTGCCCAGGCGGTCGAGCCCAGGATCGGACCGAGCGAGACGATGGCGAGCAGAACAGAGGCGGCAATTCGGTACATGGCAGCGAATTCACCTGAAAAAGGTGACGGAAATGCGACCCGGCCGCGGCCCCGCCCTTCCCTAGACGAGGCGACTCTGTGTCTTCGCCGCCCCGATGAACGAGGTGAACAGCGGATGCGGCGCAAAGGGGCGCGACTTCAGTTCGGGATGGAACTGGACGCCGATGAACCAGGGATGGTCCGGGATCTCGACGATTTCCGGCAGGATGCCGTCCGGCGACATGCCCGAAAAGCGCAGGCCCACCTGCTCCAGCCGGTCCTTGTAGTGGACGTTCACCTCGTAGCGATGGCGATGGCGCTCGCTGATCACGTCCTGCCCGTAGATCTCGTGGACCTTGGTGCCGGGTCGCAGATGCGCCGGATAGGCGCCGAGCCGCATCGTGCCGCCCAGGTCGCCGTCCGCCGCCCGCTTCTCGAGCTGGTTGCCCTTCATCCACTCCGTCATCAGGCCCACCACCGCATGGTCGGTCGGGCCGAACTCGCTCGACGAGGCCGTCTCGATGCCCAGCAGGTTTCGCGCCGCCTCGATCACCGCCATCTGCATGCCGAAGCAGATGCCGAAGAACGGAACCTTGCGCTCGCGGGCGAACTTGACCGCGTGGATCTTGCCCTCGGTGCCGCGCTCGCCGAAGCCGCCCGGGACCAGAATGCCGTGGACATGCTCGAGGCGGGTGACGGCATCGTCGCGCTCGAAGATCTCCGAGTCCATCCACTCCAGCGCGACCTTCACGTTACTGCCGAAGCCGCCATGCGTCAGCGCTTCCGACAGCGACTTGTAGGCGTCGAGCAGCACCGTGTACTTGCCGACCACCGCGATCGTCACCTTGCCCTCGGGCTCGCGCACCGAACGCACGATGCCGCGCCAGCGATCGAGGTTGGGCTCCTCATCCGCCGGCAGGCCGAAATAACGGCAGACCTCGCGGTCGAACCCACGCTCGTGATAGGCGATCGGCACCTGGTAGATCGTGTCGACGTCACGCGCCTCGATCACCCGCTCGGGCTTCACGTTGCAGAACAGGGCGATCTTGCGCTGCTCGTTCTGCGGGATCTCCTTGTCGCCGCTGCGGCAGACCAGCAGGTCGGGCTGGATACCGACGCTCAGCAATTCCTTGACCGAGTGCTGGGTCGGCTTGGTCTTGAGTTCGCCCGCCGTCGGGACCCACGGCAGCAGCGTGAGATGCACGTACATCGTGCGCTCGCGGCCGAGCTCGTTGCCGACCTGGCGGATCGCTTCGAGGAACGGCAGACTCTCGATGTCGCCCACCGTGCCGCCGACCTCGACGAGGACAAAGTCCTCCTTGTCGATGTCGGCCAGGACGAAGTCCTTGATGGCGTCGGTGACGTGCGGAATCACCTGGACGGTCGCGCCGAGATACTCGCCCCGCCGCTCCTTGGCGATCACGGTCGAGTAGATGCGCCCCGTCGTGATGTTGTCGCTCTGGCGGGCGTCGACGCCGGTGAAGCGCTCGTAGTGGCCGAGGTCGAGGTCGGTCTCGGCCCCGTCGTCGGTCACGAAAACCTCGCCGTGCTGATAGGGGCTCATCGTCCCCGGATCGACGTTGAGGTAGGGATCGAGCTTGCGCAGGCGGACCTTGTAGCCGCGGGCCTGCAACAGGGCACCGAGTGCCGCCGAGGAAAGTCCCTTGCCCAGCGAGGAAACCACGCCGCCCGTTATGAAAATAAAGCGCGTCATGGGCTTACAGCATACAAGCGCTTGTGGAGCGCAGCCATGGGGATTTCGCCCCGCCGGAGACAATTCGGCGGGGGGAGGAAGCTGATTTCATGTTGATCCCTTAGCGGGTGGGAGCGGCGGGCTGGGCCGGAGCGGCCGGCGCCGACGGCGCGGGCGTCATGCCGCCCGGGGCCGCTGGCGCTGCAGGAGCGCCCGATCCCACGGGCACGCGATCCATAATGGAACGCGTGGCGCGCATCGGGTCTGTCATGCTCCAGGCCATCACCAGGCTCAGCACAAAGAAGATGGTCGCGAGGATCGCGGTCATCCGCGACAGGATGTTGGCCTGGCCGCGTACGGAGAAGAGCGCGTCCGACCGGCCGCCCATGCCGAGGCCACCGCCCTCGCTGCGTTGCAGGAGGATCACGATGATCATCGCGCTGGTCACACCGACATGGATGACGAGCAGCACGAGGCGCCATTCGTGGAGGAAGTGTCTTACGGCGTCCATTTTTGTCCAGCGCTAGAAGGGCATCTTCGCAAGCGGGCGCTTCTAGCCCCTTTAGGCCGCCTTGGCGATAGCCAAAAATTCCGCGGCGTTGAGGCTCGCCCCACCCACCAGGGCGCCATCGACGTCGCCGGCGGCCAGGAGCTCGGCGGCATTGCTGCCTTTGACCGAGCCGCCATAGAGCAGCCGGACGCCGGCCGCCTCGCCCGTCAGCCCGCCCAGCACCTTGCGAATATGCGCGTGGGCTGCGGCGACCTCCGCCACGGTCGGGGTCTTCCCGGTGCCGATCGCCCAGACCGGTTCATACGCCACGACCAGGTTGGCGGCCGTCGCGCCCGGCGGCACGCTGCCGCTGAGCTGGGTTTCCAGGACGGACAGCGTATCCCCCGCTTCGCGCTCGGACAGGGTCTCGCCGATGCAGACGATCGGCAGCAGTCCGGCGCGCCAGGCTGCCTCGGCCTTGGCCCGCACGATTGCGTCGGTCTCGGCGCAATCGGCGCGCCGCTCGGAATGGCCGACGATGACGTGGGAGGCACCGGCATCCTTCAGCATTTCGGCGGAAACGTCGCCGGTATGAGCACCGCTCGGCTTTGCATGGCAGTTCTGGCCGCCGACCAGGAGCCCGCTTGCGCCGGCTGCCTCGGCAATCGCGGCGACCAGGGTCGCCGGCGGGCACACGAGCAGCTCGCGGTCGCTCCAGCCGGCCTGCTGCACGCCGGCGGCGACATCCTTGGCCAGGGCGAGGGCGTCGGCCTTCAGGCCGTTCATCTTCCAGTTGCCCGCGATCAGCGGACGCCTCGTGCGCGCCATCGAATTTCCCTTCCCGTTCGGTCCAATCCGTTGAGGGCGTATCTAAAGGTGGTGGCGTTGGCGGTCAAAGGCCGCTTGGTTGCCTGTCCATGGGACGGGTGGTAGGCATGGCGCCCCGCCAAGAACCCCATCCGGCCCGTGAATCAGTTCCGCAAGTACGCTCGCTTCATCGTTCTTTCCATCCTCTTCGGCATGCTGATCATCAGCTTCGGCCTGTGGGGTGTCGGTGACATGCTGAAGGCCGTCGGCCGCAGCACCGAAGTGGCCCATGTCGGCGGCACCAAGCTGCCCCTTTACGGTTGGGTCGGCGGCGCGCCCGTCTATGCGACCGAGGTGCGCGAGCAGTTCAACCGCCAGCTGGAGGCGATCCAGCGCCAGACCGGCCAGCGCCCCGAACAGGAGCAGGCGCTGCGCTACGGCCTGCATGTGCGCGCCCTCGAAGAGACGATCCAGCGCGCCGTCCTCGACTACGCCATCGGCGAATTCGGCCTCACTGTGAGCGACGAGGAAGTCCGCGCGGCGATCGCGCGCAATCCGGCCTTCCAGGGCACCGGCGGGTCGTTCGATCCCCTGCTCTATCGCAACCGCCTGCAGCAGGCCCGCATCAGCGAGGCGCAGTTCGTCCTCGACATGCGTCGCGAGATCGCCGCCAGCCAGCTGTTCGGTGTCGTGCGCGCCGACGGCCTGGCGCCGGTGTCGCTGCGCAACGACGTCTTCAAGCTGGAAAGCGAGAAGCGCACCGCCGAGACGATCTACATGCCCGACTCGATCGTCGTGGACGTGCCGAAGCCGACGCCGGAACAGCTCAACACTTATTTCGAGGCCAACAAGGCCAAGTTCCAGATCCCGGAGTTTCGCGCCTTCTCCTACGTCATGATCACGGTCGACGACGTGGAGAGCCAGGTCGCGGTCACCTCGGACGCCCTGCGCCAGGAATACGAGGCGCGCTCCGCCGAGTTCGGCACGCCCGAGAAGCGCGACGTCGACCAGGCGATGACCGACACCGAGGACAAGGCCAAGGCGATCATTGCGGCCGTGCAAGGCGGCAAGTCGCTGGAGGATGCGGCCAAGGAAGTGACGGGCAACGCCGACGGCGTCATCAAGCTTGGTCCGGTGACGAAGAAGGACCTGCCGCCCGGCCCGCTCGCGGATGGCATCTTCGGCCTGCCCGAGGGCATCGCGCCGGCGCCGATCCAGTCGCCGCTCGGCTGGCACATCGTGCGCGTCAACAAGATCGAGGCCGGCAAGTCGGTGCCCTTCGAGGAGGTCAAGGAGAAGCTCGAGAAGGACCTGAAGGCGCAGCAGGCGCCGGACCTCCTGATCAAGCTGGTGACCGACTTCGAACGCGTGCTGGGCAAAACCCAGTCGATGAAGGCCGCCGCCGAGGATCTCGGCCTCAAGGTCCGGACCTACGAGAATGTCGACGCGCGCGGCCAGGACGCCGCCGGCAAGCAGGTCGTGATCGGGCCCGCGGCCTCCGAACTCATGCAGGCGGCCTTCTCCACCCGCGAGGGTGCGGAGAGCGAGCTGCTGGAGACGCAGCGCGGCGAGTATTTCATCGTGCACACCGACCGCATCACGCCGGCGCGCACGCCGGCCCTGTCCGAGGTCGAACCCAAGGTGGTCGAGGCCTGGCAGGGCGAGGAACGCCGCAAGCTCGCCGACGAGAAGGTCAAGGCAGCGGTCGAGAAGGCCAATGCCGGCACCGACTTCACCACGCTCGCCCAGGAACTCGGGCTGGAGGCGCGCATCGCCAAGCCGGTCACCCGCTTCGAGGCCGATGCCGGCAACTATCTCAGCCAGCCGGTGGTGGTGGAACTGTTCAAGCTGGCGCCCGACAAGACGCAGTCCGTGCGGACCGGCTCGGGCAGCGTGCTGGTCCGGCTCAAGTCCGTCGAGCCGCCGGACCTCGCCAAGGACAAGGATCAGCTGGACCGCTTCGGCAAGCAGCTCGACACGATGGTCGCCAACGACCTGATCCTGCAGCTCATCGCGGCGCTCCGCGCCAAGTACGGCGTGACCGTCGACGAAGCCGCCTTCCAGGCGACCTTCGCGACCCAGCAATAGAAGACTTAACCATGTCGATCTCGCCCGACTTCGACGCCTTCGCGGCGCGCTATGATTCCGGCACGCCGCAGGTCGTCTCGACCAAGCTGGTTGCCGACCTCGAGACGCCCGTCTCGGCCTATCTCAAGCTGGCCGACGGCCGCGCCAACTCCTTCCTGCTGGAGTCGGTCGAAGGCGGCTCGGTGCGCGGCCGCTATTCGATCATCGGCTTCAAGCCCGACATCGTGTGGCGCTGCCGCAAGGGCCAGGCCGAGATCAACCGCCGCGCCCACACCGATTCGCAGGCCTTCGAGACTCTCGACGGCCGGCCGCTCGAGACGCTGCGCGCCCTGATCAAGGAATGCCAGATGGAGCTGCCCGCCGACCTGCCGCCGATGGCGTCGGGCCTGTTCGGCTTCCTGGGCTACGACATGGTCCGCGACATGGAGCGGCTGCCGGACACCAATCCCGATCCGATCGGCCTGCCCGATGCGATCATGGTGCGGCCGACCCTGATCTGCATCTTCGACCGGCTGGAAGACAACGTCACCCTGGTCACCCCCGTCTGGCCGCAGCCGGGAACCAGCGCCCGTGCCGCCTACGAAGCGGCACAGGAGCGGCTGGGCGATGCCGTCTCCGACTTCGAGCGCACCCTTCCCTTCCGCCGCGACAGCGCCGACGACCTCGAGGCCCTGCCCGAGCCGCAGGCCAACATGTCGAAGGAAGACTTCAAGGCGATGGTGGAGACCTGCAAGGAGTACATCCGCGCCGGCGACGCCTTCCAGATCGTGCCGTCGCAGCGTTTCTCGCTGCCCTTCAAGCTGCCGCCGCTGTCGCTCTATCGGGCGCTGCGCCGCATCAATCCCTCGCCGTTCCTGATCTTCTTCGACTACGGCGACTTCACCATCGTGGGCTCCTCGCCGGAGATCCTCGTCCGGCTGCGCGACGATACCGTCACCATCCGCCCGCTCGCCGGCACACGCCGCCGCGGCGCCACGCCCGAAGAGGACAAGCAGCTGGCGGAAGAGCTGCTGGCCGACCCGAAGGAACGCGCCGAGCACCTGATGCTGGTCGACCTGGCGCGCAACGACGTCGGCCGTGTCTCGAAGATCGGCTCGGTCCGCGTCGTCGAACAGTTCACCATCGAGAAGTACAGCCACGTCCAGCACATCAGCTCCCATGTCGAGGGCAAGCTCGAGGATGGGCTCGATGCGATCGACGTGCTGAAGGCGGGCTTCCCCGCCGGCACGCTCTCGGGCGCGCCCAAGGTGCGCGCCATGCAGATCATCGACGAGGTCGAGCCGGTCCGCCGCGGCATCTATGCCGGCTGCGCCGGCTACTTCGCGGCCAACGGCACGATGGATACCTGCATCCTGCTGCGCACCGGCCTGGTGAAGGACGGCACCATGTACGTCCAGGCCGGCGTCGGCGTCGTGGCCGATTCCGATCTCGAGGCCGAGTACCAGGAGAGCGTCGCCAAGGCCAAGGCCCTGGTCCGCGCCGCCGACGAAGCCGTCCGCTTCGCCAGCGCCGGCCAGTGGAGCGCCGGCAACACGCGACGTTGAGTCGGGCGATCAAGGGGGCGTCCCTCCCCCCTTGTCATCGCGGGCGGGGTAACCCCCGCCCTGGAGCGAAGCGAAGGATCTCACGCTCGCTCAGGAGTCCTCTGGTCGTTTGGCCAGGTCCTTCGCTGCGCTCAGGACGACAGGTCTTACGGCAACGCGTCCGGCGAGAAACCGGCGGGTGGCTTGAAGCGGGTCTTGAAGGTGCGCGACCAGGCCTCGTTGGCGATGCGCTGGGCGTCGCGCAGGATTCTCTCCTCGTCCATCGTCAGCACGGCGCCGTCCTTCATCACCCACTTGCCGTCGACCATCACCGACTGCACATCGCGCGCCTGGCCGTTATGGACGAAGTCGGAGACGACGCGCAGCACCGGGATCAGGTGGGCGCGCTGCAGGTCGACCATGATCAGGTCAGCCTTGTTGCCCGGCGCCAGCCAGCCGCCGTCGGGCACGCCCAGCGCCCGGTAGCCGTTGCGCGTCGCCCAGCGCAGCGCGCGCTCGGGCGTCGGCTCGCGCCCGTCTTCCCGGCGAACGCGCTCCATGAACAGGCCGGTGCGCATCACCTCGACCATGTCCTCGGCCATGTTGTCGGAGCCCATGCCGATGTTGCAGCCGTAGCCTTCCAGATCGGCGATGCGCGGGCTGAGGCCGCGGCGCGCGGCAATGGCGGAGTTGAACGAGACGTTGACCTTCGCCTCGCCCAGCAGCTTCTCCTCCGACGGCTCCATGCAGCGGCAATGGGCGCAGATGATGCGGTCGTTGAGAAAGCCGAGATCGGCGAGAAACTCGGTCGGCAGGCGGTTGCGATGAGCGCGCACGGCCGCCACCTCGCCCCAGATCTGATTGAGATGGATGGTGATGCGGGTATCGAGCTGCTTCTGCAGCGCGCTCAGATCCTGCAGCAGCTCCGGCGAGCACATGTCGGGCGCCCAGGCCGAGATGGCGATGCGCATGCGCCCGTCGGCCTTGCCGTTCCAGTCGCGATGGTTCCGCTCGATGTTCTTGATGTGACCCTGCCCCAGCGCGCGATCGAGCTGGTAGGGCGCGGGATCGCCGATCGAGGTGCCGATGCGGTCGTAGGCGCGCTCGGCCAGCAGGAAGCGCATGCCGGTGTCGGCCAGAGCCTCCGCATAATGATCGACGTCGTTGGAATCCTCGAGCACATGCGTGGTGCCGCTGCGCAGCGCCTCGAGGGCACCCAGCAGCGCAAAGGCACGGCGCTCGTCCGGAGTCATGTCGGGCAGCGGGATCGGCGACAGGCCACCCGAGAAGGGCGGCTTGTGCGAGGGCGACAGGTCCTCGAACACGCCGCGCGCCAGGGTCATCGTGAAATGCGTGTGGATGTTGGCGAAGCCCGGCATCACGAGTTTCCCGCTGCCGTCGATCTTCTCGGCCGCGGGGTATTGCGCCAGCAGCTCGGCGCTGGGTCCGATGGCGGCGATGCGGTCGCCTTCGATGGCGATCGCTGAGTTGTAGTGGACGCTGTCGGCATCGTCGACGGTGACGATGGCGGCGTTGTGAATCACGATGGTCAACGTTTCCCCCTTTGTTTCTTGTCGGCGGCGACCGCCCTACTGCTTCTTCTTCATGTTCCAGAACATCGGCACCGGTCCGCTGAGCTGGTCGGTGATCGTCGTGCGCATCGCGACGGGCATGATGTACTGGCCGAGATTGGCGTACATCGGATATTCCGAGGCGCGCACCTGGATGGCGATCGCCAGCTCCTTGCGCTCGGCCTCGGTGGTCGCGCGGGAGAAGGCATCGCGCAGCTTCTCCATCTGCGGGTCGCAGGGCCAACCGACATTGGCCTTCTCGCAGGTGGCCGCGATGTACGACATCATGATCGGATCGAGCAGGTCGGCCGACACCCAGGTGGTGATGAAGGCGTGCCAGCCGCCCTTGTCCGGCGCCTCCTTGCGGGTGCGCCGCGAGAGCACGGTCTGCCAGTCCATCGCCTGCATGTCGACGGTGAAGCCGCCCCGCTCCAGCAGCGACTTCACGATCGGCGACAGCCGGCCGGTCTGGGTGTCGGTGGCGAACAGCAGCACGACGGGCGTGCCGTCATAGCCTTCCTGCTTCAGGATCTCCTTCGACTTGGCGAAGTCGGAATTCAGCTTGTCCTCGAAGCCCTTGTCGGTGGCGAACGGCGTGCCGCAGATGAACAGCGCCTTGCACTCCTTGTAGTACTTCTCGTCGCCGAAGCCCGCGATCAGGAAGTCCTTCTGGTTCAGGGCGTAGAGCGCGGCCTGGCGGATCTTCGCATTGTCGAACGGCTTGTGCAGCGTGTTGAAGCGGAGGTTCATCTGGCCTCCGAGCTTGTTGTAGTTGCCGATGACGATGTTCTTATCCTTGGCGAGCAACGGCAGAAGCTCGATCTCGGGCTGGTCGATATAGTCGATCTCGCCGTTCAGCAGTGCGTTCACCGCGGTCTGGGCATCGGTGATGTTGAGCCATTCGACCCGGTCGACATTGACCACCTTGCCACCGGCCAGGCCGGAGGCCGGCTCGCTGCGCGGCTTGTAGTCCTTGAACTTGTCGTAGACCGTCTTCTCGCCCGGTCGCCACAGATCCTTGCGGAAGACGAAGGGGCCCGACCCGGTGGGATCGCTGATCTGCACGTTGTTCGGCGTGTCGGCGACCCGCTTGGGCATGATGAAGGGCACGGTGGAGCTGGGCTTGCCCAGCGATTCCAGCACCAACCCGTAGGGCTCCTTCAGCACCAGGGTGAAGCTCTTGTCGTCGACCGGCTTCAGTTCCTTGACCAGCGAGAACAGCTTCTGCCCCATCGCGTCCTTGGGCGCCCAGCGCTGCAGCGAGGCGATGCAGTCGGCCGAGGTCACCGGCGCGCCATCGTGGAACTTCAGCCCGTCACGCAGGGTGAAGGTGTAGGTGAGCTTGTCGTCGCTGATCTTCCAGCCTTCGAGCATCTGCGGCCTGACGACGAGATTCTCGTCCATCGCCAACAGCGTGTCGTAGACCATGTAGCCGTAATTGCGGACGTTGTAGGCCGAGGTCCAGATCGGATCGATGATCTTGATGTCGGCGTGCATGACCGCACGGATCGTCTGGGCCTGCGCCGGCGTCTGCACCGAAAACGACATCAATGCGGTCGCCGCCGCCCCGATTGCCCACTTCATGGCACCCATGTCCGATCCTCCGTTCGTTCCCACTTCACCCTTCACTACGAACGCAATCAGCATGCCATTCCACGATGCGCGCGAGCGGTGCTAACCTCGCCGGCAACGGAGGAAACCAATGTCCGACTGGCAAAATCGCTATCAGCGCCTGCTGTTCGATCGTCCGCATCCCAAGGTGCTGCGGGTCACGATGAACCGTCCCGAAAAGTACAATGCGACGGACGCGATCATGCATCGCGAGCTGGTCGACGTGTGGCGCGACATCGACGGCGACGACACGGTCAACTGCGTGATCATCCAGGGCGCCGGCGGCAAGGTGTTCTCGGCCGGTGGCGACTTCGACATCATCGAGAACAACATCCGGGACCACAACGCGCTGCTGCGCACCTGGAAGGAAGCGCGCGACATCGTCTACAACGTCATCAACTGCTCCAAGCCGATCGTCAGCACGATGCGCGGACCGGCGGTCGGCGCGGGCCTCGTCGCCGGCATCCTGGCCGACGTCTCGATCGCCTCGAAGAAAGCCAAGATCATCGACGGTCACACCCGCCTCGGCGTCGCCGCCGGCGACCATGCCTGCATCGTCTGGCCCCTGCTCTGCGGCATGGCCAAGGCGAAGTACTATCTGCTGCTCTGCGAAGCCGTCGATGGCGAGGAAGCCGAGCGCATCGGCCTGGTGTCGCTCTGCGTCGAGGACGACCAGCTCGAAGCCAAGGGGCTGGAGGTCGCGACCAAGCTGGCCGAGGGTGCCCAGACCTCGATCCGTTTCACCAAGTACGCGCTGAATAACTGGCTGCGCATGATGGGCCCGACCTTCGACACCTCGCTCGGGCTCGAGATGCTGGGCTTCCTGGGCCCCGACGTGAAGGAAGGCCTCGCCTCGCACCTGGAGAAGCGCAAGCCGAAGTTCGATCCGTATTCGCCGATTTAGTTGTCGTCCTGAGCGCCAGCGAAGGACCTCACCGAACGATCAGACACTGACCGCAAAAACCTGGTGCGTATCGAACGGGAGATCCTTCGCTGCGCTCAGGATGACAAGGGGCAGAAAGATGCGCGGACTGGACGGTAAGAACGTCATCGTGACCGGCGGCGCAGGTGCGATCGGCAGTGCCATCTGCCGGCGCTTCGCGGGCTATGGCGCGCGGGTCGGGGTGTTCGACAAGAACCTCGACGGCGCGAAGAAAGTCGCCGCCGAGATCGAGGGATACGCCTCGGGCGTCGACATCGCCGACTACCAGGCGGTCGGCGCGGCGATCGCCGACTTCGAAGCCAAGGCAGGCCCGACCGACATCCTCGTGAACAATGCCGGCTGGGACCGCTTCGCCAATTTCATCGATACCACGCCCGACCTGTGGGACCAGCTCATCGCCATCAATCTGCGCGGACCGCTCAACATGAGCCACGTCGTCCTGAAGGGCATGGTGGTCCGCGGCAGCGGCCGCATCGTCAACATCGCCTCGGACGCCGGCCGCGTCGGCTCCTCGCAGGAAGCCGTCTATTCCGCCTGCAAGGGCGGCATCATCGCCTTCACCAAGACCGTGGCGCGCGAGGTCGCGCGCAAGGGCATCACCCTGAACGCGGTCTGCCCCGGTCCCACCGACACGCCGCTTCTGGCTGCCGTCGCCGGCGACGACGAGCGCGGCCAGAAGGTGCGCGCCGCCCTCGTCAGCGCCATTCCGATGAAAAGGGTCGGCCAGCCCGAGGACATTCCGGGCGCCGTCTGTTTCCTGGCAAGCGACGATGCGAGCTTCATCACCGGTCAGACGATCAGCGTCTCCGGTGGTCTCACCATGCATGGATGAAGGAGCGTACCCGATGAGCGACTTGTGGATTCAGCCGACCGGCGCGGCCCTCGCCGCCGACGTCCACGGCGTCGACCTCTCGAAGCCGGTCAGCGACGAGGTCTTCGCCCGCATCGCCGAGGCGTGGGGCGAGCACCTGGTGCTGCGCTTCTCGGGCCAGAAGCTCGACGACCGCATGCTGATGCAGTTCAGCGCCCGCTTCGGTGAACTGGACCGCGTTCCGGTCGCCGCCGCCAGCCTCGACCGCGCCGATTCGGACGTGATCGACGCGGCCCGCGAATGGGTGGCGGTGATCGCCAGCGTGAAGAAGGATGGCAAGGCGGTCGGCAGCCTCGGCAACTACGAACTCGTCTGGCATACCGACATGTCCTACAATGCGCTGCCGCCGCGGGCGTCGCTGCTCTACGCGCTGGAAGTGCCCGCCGACGGCGGCAACACAGGCTTCCTCAACATGTATGCGGCCTACGAGACCCTGACGCCCGACCTGAAGCGCGCGATCGAGGGCAAGACCTGCATTCACGATTCCAGCCGCAATTCGGCCGGCGAACTGCGCAAGGGATTTCAGCGCACCCTCGACGTGCGCCAGACGCCGGGCGCCGTGCATCCCCTCGTCCGCCTGCACCCCGTCACCGGCCGCAAGGCGCTGTTCCTCGGCCGCCGGCCAGGCGCCTACGTCCATGGCCTCGAGGTCGCGGAGAGCGAAGCGCTGCTCGACGCGATCTGGGCGCATGCCACACAGGAGAAGTTCGCCTGGTATCAGAAGTGGCGCGCCGGCGATCTGGTGATGTGGGACAATCGCTGCGTCATGCACCGCCGCGACGCGTTCGACGAGAGCCTGCGCCGGCTGATGCATCGCACGCAGATCGTCGGCGAGACCGTGCTGGCGGGCTGAGGCCATGAATCCCCTGCTCCTCGCCGCCGGATTCCTGCTGCTGCCCGTCGCGGCCCTCGCGGCACCGGATGCGGCACAGACGGCGGCGATCTGTGGTCCCCGCACGAGCTGCAAGGTCGCCAAGACATATGAGGCCGGCAAGTCGCCCGCCGGCGCGCCGCTCGCGGTCGTCGAGATTCATCTCGGCCTCGCCGACAAGCCCAAGGACCAGGACGAAGGCTGCCTCAACGGCAACGCGCGCGATGGCGGCGTCGAATACTGGCTGCTGGACGGCACGGCGGCACCGAAGCAGGTCCTGCAGCTCTGCAACGACGGCTACGGCATGGCCGGTGTCGGCGAGGACGATATCGAGGTCGGCCCCAACCGCCTCGTCCATCACCAGTATGGCGGCTCGTCGTGGCGCTGGTCGATGAATGTCACCTATTCGCTTGTGCCCTTCCGCGCCGTAACCGAACAGGATTGCAGCTACCACAATGTCTCGGAGCAGAGCGGCACGCTGACCGATATCGACTACCAAACGCGCCTCGTGCGGGCGCTGGCCAAGGACAGCACCCGGCGCGATCCTGGCATGGGCTGTCCGTCCTGGCCCAAGCCGCCGCAGACCTTCGCGGCGCGCATCGATGCGGACACGGTCGGCGCCTATCCGGTGGTGGCGCCCGGCCTGCCCGGCAAGGCGGCGATTCCGGCGGGGACCGCGCTCGGCAATTGCGTGCCCGGGATGACGACGGCCGGCGACAACGGCTTCGTCGTCTGGGGCAAGCCCGCGGCGGCCGACCAGGCGGCCGAGATCCGGACGGTCGGCGTCGGCAGCAACACGCTCATCCTGCAGGTCTTCGACCCTGTCCCCGCCGCCGTACCTTCGGGTGGTTCGTGGATCCACCAGCCGCATCTGGAGATCTGGGTCGGCCAAAACGACGAGCAGATCAACACGATGCTGCCGCTCGGGCAGATGACCCAGACCGGCATCACGCTGGACGGCGCCGTCCATCGCGGCGTCGGCAAGCCAGGCCCGCCGCCGAAGGTCGAGCGCTGGACGGCCCATGACGAGCGCTCCCGCCCCGTTACGGTCCTGCGCCTCGTCTGGCCCGACGAATTCGCGCTGATCCACGGGGTGACGGTCGTCTATTCCCAGGCCGAAGCGGGCAAACAGGCCCGGCTCGTCTCGACCGCCGGCTTCGCCGGCAACCGTCCGATCTACGTGCCGGACGTTCAGACACTGGCCGGCAGGCCCTCGACCTCCGACAGCGGCCTCTGTCGCGTTCAGGGTGGCCTTGTGGTTGCAATAGAATGACCGGAAGCACAACCGCAGTTGACGCCAGTGTTTATTCTTCCTTATCCTTATATTTCGTCAGGATGACGTAAGCGGCAGTCGTTATCCTGGCGAAGAAACCCGGCAAGGGTCGATCGGGGGGAACGATGGCACAGATGGCGCAGCCACTATGGCCGAACGTAAGCAACGTGCAGTATCGCAACGAACGTAATGAGCCCCTCGCAGGGCGTCAGCGCGAGGGCTCGCGGGAACGCTGACCTCGAACGGGCTCGCTGCGTCGCGAGTATCACGTCATTGGTCCGACTTTCGGCCCGGCATCTTCAGCGCGCTCGCGCGACGCTGCGGCATCGGGTCCTCGAAGGCGCGCGGGTATCTATGGGGCTGGGCAGAAACGTCGTTCAGCTTCGTGAGTGCGTAGGCCGGCAGGCGCCAGCCGCCAGCCTTCAGTGTCTCGCCCAGTTGCTCCACGTTGCGGGCGCCGACGATGGCGCTGGTCATGAAGGGCTGATCCATCACCCAGCGCAGCGCCACCTCGGCCGGCGGCTTGCCGAGCTCCTTCGCGGTGTCGAGCAGCGTCTGCAGGATTTCGCCGTGGTTGGGCGCGAAGAACTTGCTCTGGAACCCCCAGCCCTCGGCGGAGCGGCTGCCCTGGACCTTCAGATTGCCCGGCGTGTACTTACCCGCGAGATATCCGCTACCGAGCGGCGACCAGGCCACGCAGCCCAGCCCCTTGAGCTGCAGCGCCGGCACGATTTCCTCGTCGATGTCGCGCACCACGAGGCTGTATTGCGGCTGGTAGGCGGCGAAGCGCTCCCAACCCTTCGTATCGCTGATCCAGAGCGCCTCCATCAGGCGCCAGGCCTCGAAGTTCGAACAGGCCGTGTAGAGGATCTTGCCGTCGCGCACGAGATCGTCGAGGGCGCGCAGCACCTCCTCGAGCGGCGTCTGATGGTCGACGTGATGGATGTAATAGATGTCGATGTAGTCGGTCTGCAGGCGCTTCAGCGAGCCTTCGATCTGCTGCTTGATATGCAGCCGCGACATGCCCGAATCGTTGGGGCGACCACCCATCGGATTGAAGAACTTGGAGGCGATGACAGCGTCCGCGCGCCGGCCCTTCAGCGCCAGCCCCAGCATCGTCTCCGACGTGCCGCCGACATAGGAATTGGCCGTGTCGAAGAAGGTTACACCCGCATCAAGTGCGGCGTTTACCATCGCCGAGGCGCCCTCCTGGTCGGCGCCGTTGCCGAAGGTCATGGTGCCCAGGCAGATCTCCGAGACTTTCAGGCCGGCACGGCCGAGATTGCGGTAGTCCATGGGCTTCCTCCGTCATCCGACACCGAGACTACGCCGTCCTGCGGTGATGAAGGAATGACTGTGCCTGGAAAAGCGTATTGACCCGGCCCCAGGGACCGCCCTCATAAGGCGAACGGTCAACATCAGACGAGGTCGATCGTGAGCCAGTTCCTGAACGCATCCGACGCCGCCCGGCGTCTCGGCATTTCCACCAAGGCGCTCCGCCTATACGAACAGCGCGGCCTGCTCGCCCCGATACGCTCCGACGCAGGATGGCGGGCCTATGGGCCGGAGGATCTGGAACGCGCTTCGGAGATCGTCGCCCTGCGGGCTCTGGGCTTCAGCCTGGCGCAGGTGGCGCGCATCCTGAAGGGCGATGCGAGCGGCCTGGAGCCGGCGCTGGCCGCTCACCAGGCTTCACTCGAAGGCCGCGTGCGCGAGCTGGTCGAGGCCATCGATGGCGTGCGTGCCCTGCGCGGCGACCTCGCGCGTGGCAGCGCGCCGAGCGCGTCCGAGCTCGCGCGCACGCTGATCCTGACGCCCGGGCTCCACGTCGCGTTCGACCTTCCCTGGCCGTGGGGCGGCGAGCCCTTCGAACTGCGCGACATCCCGCCCCTCACCTACATCACCGGCCCCTTGGGCAGCGGCAAGACCCGGCTGGCGATCCGGATCGCCGAACAGATCGACGGTGTCTTCCTGGACCTCGACCGGGCCGCCGATCCTTCGCTGCAGCCGAAGATCGAGGCCACAGTCGGCCTGCTCGTGCAGGACGGCGCGACCGACACGGCGGCCCTCAGGGCCCTGCTCAGCGGTCTGGAAGCGTCGACGCCCGTCGTCGTCGACCTCATCGAACAAGGCCTCGACCGGCCGACGCAGGAAGCGCTGATCGCCCATCTGCGCCGGCGTAGTCCCGGCATGCCGCCGCTGTTCGTGATGACGCGCTCCAGTTCGATCCTCGATCTCGATGCGCTCGGTCCCGACGAGGCGGTGCTCTTCTGTCCGGCCAATCACGCGCCGCCGTTCCGCGTCGCGCCCTTTCCCGGCACGCCGGGCTATGAGGCGCTGGCCTCCTGCCTGGCCCCGCCGGAAGTGCGGGCGCGCAGCGAGGGGGTCATTGCCGTGCGGCGATGACCTGCTTCAGCTTTGAATACATGGCGTAGTGCCAGTAGGGCCCGCCATGATCGTCGAGGCCCATGATGTTGTCCTGCATCACATAGGTGAAGTCCCGCGGGGTCGCGGCAACGATCTCGACATTGGCTGGCAGGTTCTGCAGCACCGGATCGTTCTTCGCGCCGAACATGTGCAGGAGATGGATCTTCTCGACAGTGCTCGCCGCAATCGCCCGCAGGAGTTCGCTCGACACCCTGTCCACATAATCCGGCGCGGGCTCCGGGCCCGCGCAATAGGCCGGATCGAATTTGCAATGCATCGGGATCGTGTCGAGGGCCAGGCGATTGCTCGTGTCGAGCCGGGCGCGGATCACCCTGTCCTTCGGGTCCAGTTCGACCTCGGGAAAGGTCGAGGCCATCCAGTCGCGGATGCTGCGCAGCCGTGCGGGCGCGGCGACATGGCGTTCCTTGTAGTACTGCGCATAGGCCAGGATGACGACGTCGCCGGGACGAATCCGGTCCTTGATCCGCTGCATCGTGACCAGCGCATTGGCCCACGAGTAGCCGGCCAGCGCATGGAGTTGCACGGAGGCGCCGGGATATTCCGTCTGCAGCAGGAAGGTGAAGGTCTGCTGGTCGTTGACGCCGTCGCCGAACACGTAGGAATCGCCCAGGACGAAGATCCGGCGCGTCGCCTCGGGCGGCGTGTTGCCGGTGAACCTCGTTCCGTCAGGATTGATCGTCACCACGGCGTCGAGATGTTCGACCCTTCCCTGCCGCAGGCCGCTGTAGCGGAAGATGTATCGCCCGGGGTTGGCGCGATACCCCTGCTCGGCATCCTCGGCGAAGAAGCCCGCCGGCAGGCGGGTCATGCGCCGGTAGCTCGCCGGATCGGGAAACGATCCGGGCAGCAGCCAGCTCAAGCCCGTGCGCAGCGCCAGCAGGATCGCGGGATCCGACGGCGGCCCCGGCAGAGCGGCGATCCTGTCCTTGTTGACGGCGTAGAGGTAGGCCGAGGCGCCGATCTCCAGCGCGACCAGGACGATGGCGGCCAGGATCGCGTAGAAGATCGCCTTCTTCGGCCTGCTCACGCGAGGCTCGACTCAGAGGCCGAGCATCGCCTTGGCCAGCACGTTGCGCTGCACTTCCGACGAACCGCCGTAGATCGTGGTCTTGCGGGTGTTGAAGTAGCGCGGCGAGACGTCGTCGACATACTCGCCGCCGACGGGGACGATGTTGCTGTCGTAGTTGCGCAGCTCGGTGAACGGCGTGCCGTACCAGCCGACCGCCTCGACCGCGAGCTCGGTGACCTTCTGGCCGACCTCGGTCCCGCGCATCTTCACGACCGAGCCCATGTTGCCCGGCGCATCGCCGGTCTTGAGGCTCGAATAGAACATCAGCTCGTTCATCTCGACGGCATCGATCTCCATCTCGACCGCGGCCATCTTCTCGCGCCAGCTCGGATTGGCCGACAGCGGCTCGCCCTCGGTCATCTGGGTCTTCGACAGGGTCTGCAGATGGCGGAAGGCCTTGCGCAGGCGCGGGCCGAAGGCCTGGCCGCCGCGCTCGAATTCGAGCAGGTACTTGGCGTAGGTCCAGCCCTTGTTCTCCTCGCCGACGAGGTTCTCGACCGGCACCTTCACGTCGCTGAAGAACACCTGGTTGATCTCATGCCGCATCGGCGTGCGCGTACCGTCGACCATGTAGATCGGATCCAGCGTGATGCCCGGCGTCTTCATGTCGATCAGCAGGAACGAGATGCCCTCCTGGCGTTTGCCTTCGTTGGAGGTGCGGACGAGGCAGAAGATCCAATCGGCGAAGTGGGCGTTGGTGGTCCAGATCTTCTGGCCGTTCACGACGTAATGATCGCCCTGCCGCTCGGCCTTTGTGCGCAAGGACGCGAGGTCGGAGCCGGAGCCCGGCTCGGAATAGCCCTGGCACCACAGCTCCTCGGCGGCGGCGATCTTGGGCAGGAAGCGCTTCTTCTGCGCCTCGCTGCCGAACTTCATCAGGACCGGCGCCACCATCTTGATGCTGAACGACGAAAGATAGGGCGAGTCGGCGCGCGCCATCTCCATCTCGAAGATGAACTTCTGCGTCGAGGTCCAGCCCGTGCCGCCATATTCCTTGGGCCAGTTGGGGCAGAGCCAGCCCTTGCTCGCCAGTTTCTTCTGCCATTGGACCAGCCGCTCCTTGGAGACGTGGCTGGTGCGGCTGCGGCGGCTCTCCTCCGCCACTTCCGGCGGCATGTTGGCCGCGATCCACTCGCGCACTTCCTGCTGGAAGGCCAGTTCCTGTTCGTTGAAGGCCAGATGCATTTCCTTGCCCTATCTTGTCATCCTGAGCGAAGCGAAGGATCTAACGCTTCGACAGGGTACTGTGTTCGTTCCGTGAGGTCCTTCGCTTCGCTCAGGACGACACTGTTTTAAAGACCGAGCATCACTTTCGACATGATCCCGCGCTGCACTTCCGACGAGCCGCCGTAGATCGTCATCTTGCGGCCGTTGAAGTAGCGCGGCGCCAGCACGTCGGCGCCCTCGGGGCCGATCGGCTCGACATTGGCGTTCCAGGCGCGCTGCTCGGGGAACGGCTGGCTGTAATAACCCGCGGCCTCGACGGCGTATTCCTGGACCTGCTGCATCACCTCGGTGCCGCGCAGCTTGATCATCGACGAGAGCGGGCCGGGATTCTGGCCCGACGCCAGCTTGGAATAGAATTCCTGCTCGAACATCTCGAGGCCGGAAATCTCGATGTCCATGCGCGCCAGCTTCTCGCGCCAGGCGGAGTCGGCCATGATCGAATCGTCGCCTTCCGGCATCGACTGCGCCAGCCGCTTCAGCCGCTCGAAGCCCGAGCGCAGGCGCGGGCTGTAGGGATTGCCGCCGCGCTCGAACTCGAGCAGGTACTTGGCGTAGGTCCAGCCCTTGTTCTCCTCGCCGACCAGGTTCTCGACCGGCACCTTCACATCGGTGAGGAACACCGAATTCACTTCCTGGGTGCCGGCGCGGTTGCCGTCGGCGGTGATGATCGGCTCGACCGAGATGCCGGGCGTCTTCATGTCGATCAGCAGGAAGGAGATGCCTTCCTGCGGCTTGCCCTCGTTCGAGGTGCGCACCAGGCAGAAGATCCAGTCGGCGGTCTGCGCCAGCGTCGTCCAGGTCTTCTGGCCGTTGACGATGTAGAAGTCGCCCTCACGGACCGCCTTGGTGCGGAGCGAGGCGAGGTCGGAGCCCGAGCCCGGCTCGGAATAGCCCTGGCACCAGATCAGGTCGGAGTTCAGCATCGGCGGCAGGTGGCGCGCCTTCTGCTCGGCCGAGCCGTACTTCATGATGACCGGCGCGCACATCTTGGGGCCGAACGGCGAGGTGCCGGGCGCGCCGGCCTTCGCCATCTCCATCTCGAAGATGTATTTCTGCGTCGTGGTGAAGCCCGGGCCGCCGAATTCCTTGGGCCAGCCGGTGCAGAGCCAGCCCTTCTTGGCCAGCCGCTTCTGCCAGTCGACCAGCCGCTCCTTCGGCATGTAGGCGTTACGGCCGACCTTGATCTCACCCTGGATCTCGGGCGTCAGGTTCTCCTTCAGCCAGTCGCGCACTTCCTGTTGGAAGGCGAGTTCTTCCTTGCCGAACGTCAGGTCCATTGGGGGCTCCTTTTAGGGTCCGGAAGGTACCGCGCCGGGTTCCGGCGCGTAAAGCGTGCGATACACTGTTCCGCAGTGCGTTCAGCCCGCAGGAAGCCGATGTCCCCACCCGTCCAGTCGATCGTCAGCGACGAGAAACTCCCGCCCTCCGCCGAAATCGTGGTGATCGGCGCCGGCATAGCGGGCAGCACCGCCGCCTATTGGCTGGCGAAACGCGGTCACCAGGTCGCGCTGCTCGACAAGGGCGTGATCGGCGGGGAGCAGACCAGCCGGAACTGGGGCTGGTGCCGCCAGCAGCATCGCGACCTGCGCGAGCTGCCGCTCGCCATGAAGAGCCTGGATATCTGGGGCGAGCTGTCCCGCGAGCTGGGCGCAGAGACCGGCTTTCGCCGCACCGGGCTCACCTATGTCACCGACCGCCCGGCCGATTTCGCGCAGTGGGAGGAATGGACCCTGCGCGCCCGCGAGTACCAGATGCACAGCCAGGTGCTGAGCGGCGCGGAGGCCAAGGAACTCACGCCCGGCAGCACCGGCCAGTGGATCGGCGGCGTGCACTCGCCGACCGACGGCCGCGCCGAGCCGTCCCTCGCCGGCCCGGCCCTCGCCGAGGGTGCCCGCAGGCACGGCGCCACGCTCCACCAGAACTGCGCCGCGCGCGGCCTCGACATCGAAGGCGGCAAGGTCGCGGGCGTCATCACCGAGCGTGGGATCATCCGCACCCGGACGGTTCTGTTGGCCGGCGGCGCCTGGAGCTCCCTCTTCTGCCGGCGCCACGATCTGCGCCTGGCCCAGGCCAGTGTGCGCTCGACCTCCTTCGCCACGATGGCGGCGCCCGAGGTGACCGGCGGCGGCCTGTCGATGCCCGACGTCACGATCCGTCGCCGCCTCGACGGCGGCTACACAGTCGGCCTGGGCGGGCGCGGTCTCGTCGAGCTGTCACCGCAGGGCCTGCTCTATGCCCGCCAGTTCTGGCCGACCTTCAAGAAGCGCCGCGCCGGCCTCACCTTCGGCGTCGGCCGTTCCTTCATCGAAGGGCCTGAGTCGTTCGCCAACTGGTCGTTCGACCTGGAATCGCCCTTCGAGCGGCAGCGCACGCTCGATCCCGCCGCCGATCCGGTGCTGGTCGAAAGAGGCCTCACGCGCCTGAGCGATCACTATCCGGCCCTGAAGGGGCTGAAGGTCGCGCATGCCTGGGGCGGCCTGATCGACTCGACGCCCGACGGCATTCCCGTGATCTCCGCCGTCGATCCCCTGCCCGGCCTCTTCCTCTCGACCGGCTATACCGGCCACGGCTTCGGCATCGGTCCCGGCGCGGGCCGGCTGGCCGCCGACCTCATCGCCGGCGACCCGCCGATCGTCGATCCCTCGCCGTTCCGCTACAGCCGCATGATCGACGGCACCGATCTCGGTGCGCCCGGGATGATGTAATTGGAAAACCCCGTCGTCTCGACGGGAAATTAGTACGTCGTCCCTGTCGGTCCGTATCGGTGATCCTCAGCACCACGACCGGATACGGGCCGACGCGGCACCGCGCCTCAGACGCCGAGGAACTTCGTCACGAGGGCGACGGTCGCGTCGGGATTTTCTTCCATGATCCAGTGGGCGGCGTTCGGCACGATGCCTTCGGTAACGTCGCTGGCGACGAAGCGCATCACGGCGGCCATCGTTGGTCCGAACGACTTCTCGCCGCCCAGCGCGAGCACCGGCATGGCCAGCTTGGTCTCGGCAAAGCGCTTGTTGTCGATTTCGTCCTGCGCAAAGGCCGCGAACTGGGCGAAGCCCGCTCGCATGCCGCCGGGCTGGGCGTAGCGCGCGGCGTAGAATTCGCGCGCCGCCTCGCCGAACTTAGCCGGGTCGGCGGAGAATTCATTCCAGAAGCGGTCGAGGTAGATGCGCTCGCGTCCCTGGACCAAGCGCTCGGCATCGGGGCCGCGGAAATTGAAGTGCCAGAGCATCGGGCTGCGCAGGATCTGCTCCCACGGACCGATGCCGGGCAGAGGCGCGTCGATGACCACGAGCCTGCCGACGTCGTTGCGATACTGAGCAGCATAGGCGTAGGCGACCATGTTGCCGATATCGTGCGCGACGATCTCGGTACGTCCCGCCCTCAGCGTCTGCAGGACCGTTCGGACGTCCTGCGCCTGCGTTGCCTTGTCGTAGCCGGAGTCGGGCTTGGACGAGAGGCCAAGCCCGCGCAGGTCGGGCGCGATCACCGTGCGCGTCGACATGAGCGCGGCCGCCATCGGCCCCCACATCTCGCTGGTCTCGCCGTACCCGTGGAGCAGCAGGACCGCCGGTCCCTGACCGCCCACCCAGACGTGGATGTCTGCACCCTTCGTGGCGATCTGCTGCGCACGAAATCCGGGCGGCAGCGCCGGTACGCTCGATTCGGTCATGGAACCGATGTGCGCCCGGTGCGAGCCGATGTCGAGAGACAATCCCGGGTCAGGCCCGGGTCAGGCGACCTTCTTGCCGAGGTGCGGGAACATCGCGAGCTTTGCGGCCTCGTCCATCTCGGCCTTGAACGCGTGCTTGTCCTTGAGCGCGAGCGCACGGACCGCCGCCGGCCGAGCGTTGATCTCGGCGAGGTGACGCTGGAGGTTGGGGAACTGCTTGGGCGCATCGGGTCCCAGCACGAACGGAATCAGGCGCGACCAACCCCACACCGCCATGTCGACGATGCTGAAGCTGTCGCCGCACATGTAGGTCTGCTTGCCGAGCCGCGCTTCGAGGATGCCCCAGTGGCGCTGCGCCTCGAACGTATAGCGGTTGACGGCGTATTCCTTGGGCTCGGGCGCGAAGTTGCGGAAGTGCACGGCCTGGCCGGAATAAGGACCGATGCCCGACGCCACGAACATCAGCCAGGACAGCATCTCGCCCCGCCCCTTCGAGCCGGGGGCCGGCATGAACTTGCCCGATTTTTCGCCGAGATAGAGCAGGATCGCGTTGCTGTCGAACACCGTCTCGCCGTCGTCGACGATGGCCGGGACCTTGGCGTTCGGATTGATCGCCAGGTATTCCGGCGCATGCTGCTCGCCCTTGCGGGTGTCCACCGGCACCAGCTCGTAGGGCAGGCCCATCTCTTCGAGGCACAGCGCCACCTTCATCGGGTTGGGCGCCATGTTGTAATAGAACTTGATCATTACACTCTCCGTTTCTCGGCACTCTCTACCACGGATCGTCACTCCGGCTTGGCGCCGGATTGCTTGATGATGGGATCCCAGAAGGCCATCTGGTCGTCGTAGAACTTCTTGGCTTCCTCGGGCGTCGACTGGATCAGCTCGATGGCGAGCTCGTCGGCCTTCTTCACCATGTCGGGCTGCCTGAGCGCCTGGTTGAAGGCGGCGTTGAGCCTGTCGATGATCGGGCGTGGCGTCCTGGCCGGCGCATAGACCGCGTACCAGGTGTTGATGGCGTAATCGAAGCCCGCGGACTCCTTGATCGTGGGCACGTCGGGAAGCTGCTTCAAGCGCTTGTCGGAGGCGACACCGAGCACACGCACCTTGCCGCCGTCGATGAAGCCCTTGCTCGACTGCAGCGTGTCGATCTGGAAGCCGTGCCGGCCGGCGATCGTGTCGACCATGCCGGGCGCCGAGCCGCGATACGGGACATGCAGCGCGTCGCCGCCGGCGCGGGTCGCGAACAGGTAGCTCGCGAGATGGATCATGCCGCCATTGCCCGACGAGGCGTAGGAATACTTGCCCGGGTCCTTGCGCAGCATGCCGACGAGTTCCGACGTGCTCTTCGCGCCGTCCATGGGCGCCAGCAGGATCAGCGGCACGCTGGCGACATAGGCAATCGCCGCCAGCCCGTTCACCGGGTCGTAGCCGAGCTGCTTGCCGTAGAGCGCCGGCGCCATCGCCATGGTCGAGGCGCTGAACAGGATCGTGTAGCCGTCAGGCTTCGCGTCCGCGACCATCGCGGTGCCGATGTTGCCGGTGGCGCCCGGCTTGTTCTCGACCACGACCTGCTGCCCCAGGATTTCGGAAACGCGCGGCGCCAGCAGGCGTCCCACCACGTCAGTCGGTCCGCCCGCGGCGAAGGCGATGACCATGCGGATCGGCTTGTCGGGATATGTCTGCGCGGCCGCCGGCGTCGCCAGGGCAGTCGCTGCGAGCGCGGCGAGCGCGCTCCGTCGTGTGAACTTCATCGTTTCCCCCTCTTGAGCTTTTGCGCCGCTTTTGCCCGAGTTTAGGCTGGTGCAGGCCACGTGCAATGGGGCCCGGTCGCGTGTCGGACCTTCCGGGGCGCGAAGAGCGATTGACTGTAACCCGGCCGGGATAATTAGATGGCACTACCTCAGGGGGAGAAAGCCCATGGCAAAGCTCGTGGTTCTCTACAACAAGCCCGCCGACGTGGCGGCCTTCGATGCCCACTATTTCAACAAGCACGTCCCACTGGCGAAGACGATCCCGGGCCTCCGATCCTACGAAGTCAACGACGGACCCGTCGGCACGCCGCAAGGTCCAGCGCCGTATCACCTGGTTGCCATTCTGACCTTCGACTCGATGGCGGCGATCGGCGCTGCCTTCGCCTCGAAAGAAGGCCAGGCGACGGCGGGCGACCTCGCCAACTTCGCCCAGGCGGGGGCTCAACTGCTGATGCTCGAAACCCGCGAGATCTGACCGTCCATCGAGACGCCCGGCGCCCGGCTCATGTAAAGATGCGCGCGCCGCCCATCTTGGCGGCGCAATAGAGGGTGTTTCGGTGTCGGAAGAACGAAAGACGGCCGTCGACGATGCCTCGTTGTCGGCCTTGCAGGAAGCCCTGGCGCAGGCTCGCGTCACATCGAGCGACCTCACGCGGTCCTACCTTGCTCGCATCGAGGCCTACGATCGCCAGGGGCCGGGCTTGAACTCGGTGCGCGTGACCAACCCCGATGCGCTGTCCATCGCCGCCGCCCTCGACACCGAGAAGCCCTCTGCCAGCCGCCCGCTCGCGGGACTGCCGATCCTGCTGAAGGACAATATCGCCACCGGCGACCGGCAGCCCACCACGGCCGGCTCGCTGGCGCTGGCAGATGCCCATGCAAGGGACGATGCGTTCGTGGCGAGGAAGCTGCGCGACGCGGGCGCGGTGATCCTGGGCAAGGTCAATCTCACCGAGTTCGCCAACGTCCTCGCGCTCGGCATGCCCTCGGGCTACAGCTCGATCGCCGGCTATGTCCGCAACCCCTATTCGCCCAAGCTGATGGACGACCCTGCGCCGGTCGTGCTGCCCGGCGGGTCGAGCGCCGGTTCTGCCGTCTCGGTCGCGGCCGGCCTCTGCGCCGCGGCGATCGGCACAGAGACCTCGGGCTCGCTGCTCAGTCCCGCCACCCAGAACGGCCTCGTCACCGTGAAGCCGACGGTCGGCCTGATAAGCCGCAGCGGCATCATCCCGATCTCGCACAGCCAGGATACGGCCGGCCCCCTCACCCGCACCGTGCGCGATTCCGCGATCCTGCTGAACGTACTGGCGGCGCGCGACCCGGACGATCCGGCGACGCACCTGCTGCAGCGGCCGGACGACTACACCGCCGGTCTCGACAAGGACGGACTGAAGGGCGCGCGCATTGGCGTGCCCAGCGACCCCGAGGATCCCCTCAACGATCCTTTCTTCGGGCCGCTCAGCCCCCGTGGAAAGCAGGTGATGGCGCAGGCGATCACGGCGCTGGAGGACCTGGGCGCCACGGTCGTGCGCGCCGCCCTTCCGGCGATCGCCTGGATCGGCGGCCCCGGCACTGCCATGGCGGTGCTCAACCGCAATCCGTTCAGCCCGCTGAAGGGAACGGCCGGCAGCGCGTCCCTCGTCTTCCTCTACGAGCTGAAGCGCGACCTCAATCTCTACCTGCGCGACTGGGCGACCCGCACCGACATCAAGACGATGGCCGACATCATAGCCTTCAACACCGCAAACGCGGAGAAGGCGCTGCGCTACGGGCAGGACCTGTTCCTGGCCGCGGAGGCCACGCGCGGCGACCTCTCGGAGCCGGAATACACATCCGCGCGCGCCATGGACCTGGCGGCGGCCGAGCGCGGCATCGACGCCTATATGAGCCGGCACAGGCTCGACGCCGTCGTGTTCCCCGGCGCGAGCGGCGCCGCGGTCGCGGCGAAGCCGGGCTATCCCAGCGTGCAGGTGCCGGCCGGATTCATCTCGGGCGTCGGCGCCACCGAAACGCCTGACTATCCGCTCGGCCTCACCTTCGCCGGCCGCGCCTGGAGCGAGGCCACGCTGCTGCGCTTCGCCTATGCCTTCGAGCAGGCCACCAAGGCACGCCGCCCACCGCCGGACCTGCCTCCGCTGTAGAGCCAGTCTTTCTGGGCGAGATTGAATCGAGTTGAGCCTCTCAACAATGACCTCATCCTGAGAAGCGCCGCGAAGCGGCGCGTCTCGAAGGATGAGGTCAGTGCTTCAATCGCTTCAATTCATTTCCGGCCAGACCCTAAGGTTGAGGTGAGCGGGTCAACTCGAGACGGAAGGACTCTTAAACCGCGATCACCACGCCGTCGTGACCGGGATCGGCGCCGCCATCGAGGCCGTCCTCGTGGATGCGGATGCCGTGGACGGCGGCGAAGCCGAAGCCGTAGGGACTGCGGACGACCGGATAACCCAGCGCCTGCAGCTCGCGCTCGACCCGGCCCTGGATGCGGTTGGAAATGTCGATCGCGTCCGAGGTCGCCGAGAAGCGCGGCGCGCTCACCGCCTCGACCATGGTCATGCCGAAGTCGAGCGCGTTCAGGATGACGTGCAGCACGCCCATGGCGATCTGGGTGGCGCCGGGCGCGCCGATGATCAGGTGTGGCTTGCCGTCCTTGAAGATGATGGATGGCACGACGGAGCTGAAGCGCGCCTTGCCGGGCGCGATCGAGCCGGCACGACCGGGACGCGGATCGAACACGCCCATGCAGCCATTGTACATGAAGCCCAGGCCCGGCGTGATCACGCCCGAGGGCATGCCCAGCGAATGGGTCATGGTGAAACAGTTGCCCTCCTTGTCGAGGACGGAGATGTGCGTCGTGTCCTTCGACACGGCGCCCGAGTTGAAGCGCGTGACGCTGGCTTTCTCGCCGCGCGCGATCTCCCCCGCCATCGCCTTGGCATAGGCCTTGGAGGTCAGCTCCCCGACCGGCACGGTAACGAACCTCGGATCGCCGACCTTGGCATCCTTGTCGATCGTCGCCCGCTTCATCGCTTCGGCGACGATGCGCAGGTGCTCGCTCGAGCCATGCTCCAGCGCGCCGATGTCGAAATTCTCGAGGATGTTGAGCATCTCGATCAACATCACGCCGCCGCCCGGGGGCTGATTGGTCGAGACCTTGTAGCCACGATAGTCGCCCCAGAGCGGCTCGTTGCGGACGGTCCTCCAGGCCTTGAGATCCTCGATCGACAGCAGCGCGTCGTTCTTCTTCATGTCCTCGGCGATCGCGTGAGCGATTTCCCCCGAATAGAAGACATCGGCGCCGCCCTTGGCGATGGCGCGCAGGGTCTGGCCATAGTCGCGGTTCACGACCCGGTCGCCCACCCGCTTCGGCACGCCGTCGGGGCGGCAGTAGAGTTCGCGTGCCGCCGGCGTGAAGCCGGTGCGCTCGAAGTTGGGCGCGCGGCCGAAGGCGCCGTCGTCGGCCCACCAGAAGTGGACGTGCGGGCGCACGGTCCAGCCGCTCTCGGCCCAGTGGATGGCCGGCTCGACGATGCGCGACCAGGGCAGGCTGCCATGCTCTTTGTGCGCGTCATAGTACATCTTGAGATTGGCCGGCGCGCAGATCGACTGGTAGCCGATGTCGTTGACACGGCCCTTCAGGATGAAGCCGTAGCCGTCCCTCGCCTCGCTCTCGATCAGGTTGGCCCACATGTCCGGCCGCGCGGCGAGCGGCGCCGGCGCATGGGCGTCGATATAGCCGTGGAACTTCTTGCCCGGCATGTAGATGCCGCACGAGCCGAAGCCCGCGATGCCGCACATTTGCGGATCGACCACGCCTTGGACCAGCGCGCAGGCAATGCCCGCATCGACGGCGTTACCGCCCTCCCGCAGCACGTCGGCGCCGGCCTCGGTCGGCTCGGGCTGCGGGGCCACGATCATCGCCTGCTTGTTGTACCGCACGTCGCTTCCTCCAACTTGTTCGTTGGCGCGACTCAATCCCAACCGTTGCGCCGGCGCAATATCGCGGTCGAGGGCGCGAGCGTTAGTCCCTTGCCCTGCACCGTTGGCAGCCACTCCGCCAGCGCCTGCAGGGTCGAATCGTGCGGATGGCCGATCGCCACCACGAAGCCCTGCCGGCGCGCCACCGCCTCGGTCTCGGCGAGCTTGCGCCGTACGGCCTCGACCGTGTCCTCGTCGTCTAGGAAGACGTGGCGCACGATCGACGGCACGCCGATCTCCTGCGCCGTCTGGTCGCCCACAGACTGCGGGCTCGTGCGCGAGTCGAGGAACATCAGGCCCCGCGGCTTGAGCTGGCGCATCACCAGCTCCATGTCGGGACGGTTGGCGGTGAAGCGGCTGCCCATGTGATTGTTGATGCCGACATAGCCGCCGAAACTCTCCAGCGCGACCAGCAGCTTCTGGCGCAGCTCGGCATCGGACATCGACACCGTCAGCGCCCCCGGCCCGGGATCGTTGCGGCCGTTCGGCTCCATCGGCATGTGCAGCATCAACTCGTGGCCTCGCGCCCGCGCGGCGCGCGCCTGCTCGGGCAGATCCTTGGCATAGGGCAGGAACGACATGGTCATCGGCCCCGGCAGCTCCCAGGCGCGTCTGGAGCGTGCGCGATCGAGGCCGACATCGTCGATCACGATCGCGACCAGCGGGCGGCTCTTGAGATCGCGCAACGGCACCGCGTTGCGGCGCCAGGTCTGTTCCGCCGGGAACGCGGCAGCGACCTTCTTCACCGGCGGCTTCTCCTCGACATTCGGCGTCGGCTTGCCGGGGTCGGCCTCGGAGTATTTCGGGAAGTCGGGCAACTCCTCGATGCGCGAATATCTCGGTGCGGCGGTTGGCCCCGTCGCCGCGGCGCTGCGCTTCATGTCTTCGAGCGTATCTCGCGCCACGCGGTCGCCGCTGCGCAAATCGAGTCGCTCGGCGATCCAGTAGCCGCCGAACACGCTGCCTGCGAACATCACGATGACGGCGATGACGATCGAGTGCCAGCGATGGGCTGCGACCCACGAAGAAAGCCCGTCGAAACGGGCACGAAGGCGATCCGCGAAGCCGGGCGGCCGTTTCGGACTCCTTCTGTTCGTCTTCCCGCTTCTGTTCTTCCTCGACGCCATCTGAGAGTTATGCCCTAACCTCTTGGCGCGGGCCACTATTTGGCCTCAATCCAGGCTGGAGAGCGACTTCATCACGCGGATGTCCGGCTCGCCCGAGCGCCCGCTTTCGCGGCGGAAGCCGACCAGCTTGGCGAGGTCGAGCATCTTGCGGTTCTCGCGCAGCACATGACCGACGACACGCTTTACGCCGCGTGACTTGCCATAGTGCAACACGTGCCGCAGCAGCAGTTCGCCATAGCCCCGCCCCTGTCGATCGGACGCGACGGTGAGCGCGAACTCGGCCTGCTGGAAATCGGGATCGGCGACCAGCCGTCCGACGCCGACCATCTCGTCGCCATCGAGCAGCACGAAGGCCATCTCGCGGTCGTAGTCGATCTGGGTCAGCCTTGCCGCGAGTTCGTGGCTGAGTTCACGCATGGGGCCGAAGAAGCGCATGCGCACGTCTTCGGGCGTCAGCCGCCGCGTGAAGGCCTGCAGCGTGGGTTCGTCGTCGGGCCGGATCGGACGGATGCGCAGCTTCTCCTCGCCATGCTGGATCTCGGCCTCGAGTTCAACCGGATAGGGCCGGATGGCGAAGCGGGCCGCCCGCTCATGCCCCTTCTTCGGATGGTTCACCACGATGCGCGCATCGAGCGCGATCACGCCCTCGGCGTCGGCCAGCAACGGATTGATGTCGAGCTCGGCGATCTCGCCGACATCGGCGATGAGCTGCGACAGGCGCACCATGGCCGCGCCCACCGCCTCCCGGTCGGCCGGGGCGCGGTCGCGATAGCCGCGCAGCAGGCGATCGACCCGGGTGCGGCTCAGCGCGTCCTCCGCCAGCACAGGATCGAGCGGCGGCAAAGCAAGCGCCTTGTCATCGATCACCTCGGCGGCCACGCCGCCGTGGCCCACCAGCAGGATCGGCCCGAACACGGGATCCTCGGCGGCGCCCAGGATCAGCTCGACGGCATGCGGGCGGCGGATCATGGGCTGCACCACGAAGCCGTCGATCCTGGCCTTGTTGGCCAGCACCAGGACCTTGCCGGTCATCTCGCGGACGGCGTCGAGCACCGCCTGCTCGGAGACGAGGTCGAGCGAAACACCGCCGACATCGCTCTTGTGGGTGATGTCGCGCGACAGCAGCTTCACTGCGACGGGGAAACCGATGCGCACCGCGATGGCCGCGGCCTCCGCGGCTGTGCGGGCGATCTCGGTCGGCACGACGGGGATGCCATAGGCCGCCAGCACGCGCTTGGCTTCCGGCTCGGTGAGAACCTTGCGCTTCTCGGCAAGCGCCCCCTGCACGATCGCGCGCACGAGCGCGGTGTCGGAGTGCAGCTCCGGCACGGAGGGCGGCGTGCGCTGCAGCGCACGCTGGCCGCGGCGATACTCGACGATGTGCATGAAGCCACGAACGGCGCGCAGCGGCGTGTCGTAGGCGGGAATGCCGGCATCGTGCAGCACGTCGCGACCGGCCTGGGCCTCGCGCCCGCCGATCCAGCAGCCGATCACCGGCACGACCTTGCGCCCGGCGGCGCCGGTAATGGCGCGCGCCGCCTCGACCGACGAGGTGAGCGACGTCGGCACGTTCATCGCCAGCACCGCACCGACGCCGCGATCGTCGGCCAGTCCGTCGAGGGCGACGGCATAGCGTGGCCCGTCGGCATCGCCCACGATGTCGACCGGGTTGGCGCGCGACCATCGCTGCGACATCTGCTTGTCGAGCCGCGCGATGGTGGCCGGCAGCAGCGTGGCGAGTTCGCCGCCTTCGTCGATCAGCAGGTCGGTGGCGATGATACCGACGCCGCCGCCATTGGTCAGGATCGCCAGGCGCTCGGTGCGCGGGGCGATGCTGTGGCCCAGCGTCTCGGCCGCATCGAACAGCTCGCCGAGGCCCAGCACGCGGACGAGTCCCGCGCGCGCGAAGGCGGCGTCGTAGACCGCGGCCGATCCCGCCATCGAGCCCGTATGCGAGGCCGTCGCCTGGGCCGCCGCGGCATGACGGCCGCCCTTCAGCACGATCACCGGCTTGATGCGGGCCACGCCGCGCGCCGCCGACATGAACTTGCGCGCTTGGGTGATGCCCTCGACATACATCAGCACGGCGCGCGTATCGGAATCGCGCGCCAGCATGTCGAGCACGTCGCCGAAATCGACATCGGCCATGTCGCCCATCGAGATCAGGTGCGAGAAGCCGATGCCCTGGGCCACGCCCCAGTCGGCCAGGCCCGCCAGCACGGCGCCCGACTGGGCGACCGCAGCGATGCGTCCGGCCTTGAACCGTGTCGGGCCGAAGCTGGCGTTGAGGCCGAGCCCGGGGGCGGCGTAGCCGATGCAGTTCGGTCCGACGATGCGCAGCAGGTAGGGCTGGGCCGCGCGCAGCAGCCGCTGCCGCCACTGCGCATTGACCGACGCCGCATCCGGACCGTTGCCGGGGCCGGCGCTGATCACCACGGCGACGCGCGTCCCCGCCTCGCCCAGCGCCACGATCAGCCCGGGGATGGTCGGTGCCGGCGTCATGATCACGGCGAGATCCGCCGGCTCGGGCAGGTCCGACACCCTGCGAAAGGCCGTGCGACCCGCGATCGTGCCGCCCTTGCGGTTGACGAGGTGGATCTGGCCCTGGAAGCCGCCCGCCAGCACATTGCGCGTGACGGCGGCGCCCACAGAGCCGGGGCGTTCGGTGGCACCGATCATGACGACCGAGCGCGGGGACATGAGTCTATCGAGGTTGCGGGTCGACATGCCCCTAGAAGAGCGCCGGACCGTTCATCAGCACAAGCCCTGAAAAGATCACGACCGCCGCAGCTACCCGCCGGCCCCCGAACGGCTCGCCCAGGATCAGCGTGCCGATCAGCGCCCCGAACAGCACCGACGTCTCGCGCAGCGCGGCGATATGGGCCATCGGCCCCAGCGCCAGCGCGTAGATCGCGATGCCATAGCCGACATTGGCGATCACGCCGCCGCCGACGCCGCGATACCAGGTTTTCTTCATGTGGGACCAGACGGTCGCCGGCCGTTTCCAGAAAGCGAGCACCAGCAGCCACGGCCCCTCGAGCACGGCCAGCCAAGCGATGTAGGAGATGCGATGCTCGAGCGTCTCGCCGGCGGCGCGCACGCCCATGCCGTCTGAGATGATGTAGCCCGCGATGGTGATCCCGGTGAGGACCGCGAACAGCGTCGCCAGCCCATGACGGCTGCCCGGCTTCGGCACGATGTTCTTCAGCGGGAGAGCGAGCGCTACGAGGCCGAAGCTCAGCAAGAAGACGCCGACGATATCCTGGGTCCTGAGATGCTCGCCGATCACGCGGCCCGAGACCAGTGCCACCAGCAGCGGCCCCAGGCCGCGCGCGATCGGATAGGTGTGGCTGAGGTCGCCGTAGGAATAGGCTTTCAGCAGGAAGAAATAGTAGGCGACGTGGATCGCGACCGAGAGGATGAGGAACTTCCAGGCGCCCGGTTCGATCATCGGCACGAAGGGCACGATGCAGAGGCCCATGACCGTGCCCGTCGTCATGATCAGGCCGAAGGTCGCGAGCCGGTCGGACTGATCCGCCTTCAGAATGGCGTTCCAGGTGGCGTGCATCAGCGCTGCTGCGAGCAGCAGCGCGACGATCAGGGGCTCGACGACCAAGGGGGGCTACTTTCTTCTTGTTGCCCTCAACCTACGCCCGTGTCCAAATTCGAGAAAGGGCGGAAACAAGATGCGAGGCATGCGATGACGGTCGAGGCGTACAAGGCGGCGCGCGAATTCCTGCTAGCCCATCGCGGCGACTATGCGACGGCCTATCGCGATTTCCGCTGGCCGCAGATGCAGCACTTCAACTGGGCGCTCGACTGGTTCGATGCCGAGCTGGCGCGCGGACCGCAGGCCAACCAGCCGGCGCTGACGATCGTCGGCGATGGCGCCGCGAGCCTCACCTTCGCCGAATTGTCGGAACGCTCCAACCGCGTCGCCAACGGATTGCGCGCGCTGGGCGTGAAGCGCGGCGACCGCATGCTGCTGATGCTGGGCAACGTGGCGCCGCTTTGGGAAGTGATGCTGGCAGCCATGAAGCTCGGCGCCGTCGTCATCCCGGCGACCACGCTGCTGACGCCGGTCGATCTCGCCGACCGCTTCGAGCGCGGCCGCGCGCGCCATGTCGTGGCCGCCGCCGGCGAGGCCGCCAAGTTCGACGGCTTCGACAAGAGCCTGACGCGCATCGCCGTGGGCGACGCACCGGATGGCTGGCATTCGTACGCCAAGCTGCTCGACCATCCGGCCGAGTTCGCGCCGGACGGGCCGACCCAGGCCGACGATCCGATGCTGCTCTATTTCACCTCGGGCACGACGGCGAAGCCCAAGCTCGTCCTGCATTCCCATCGAAGCTATCCGGTGGGTCATCTCACCACGATCTTCGTGCTCGGGCTGCGGCCGGGCGACGTGCATCTCAACATCTCCTCGCCGGGCTGGGCCAAGCACGCCTGGAGCTGCTTCTTCGCGCCGTGGATCGCCGGCGCCACGATCTTCATTGCCAACCAGCCGCGCTTCAACGCCCGCTACCTGCTCGACGCGATCGTCGCCAACCAGGTGACCACGCTCTGCGCGCCGCCGACCGTGTGGCGCATGCTGATCCAGGAAGACCTGAAGTCCTGCAAGACGTCGTTGCGCGAGGTGCTGGCCGCCGGCGAGCCGCTGAATCCCGAGGTGATCGAGCAGGTCGAGAAGGCCTGGGGCCTCACCATCCGCGACTTCTACGGCCAGACTGAAACAACGACGCAGGTCGGCAATCCGCCCGGCCAGCCGATCAAGCCCGGCTCGATGGGCCGCCCCCTGCCCGGCTACAGGATCCGCCTGCTCGACGCCGACGACAAGGATGCCGAGGAAGGCGAAATCTGCATTGACCTCACGCACCGGCCGGCGGCGCTGATGCAGGGCTACCAGCAGGATGACGGCTCGATCGCGCCGCTCACGGGTGCGGTCTATCGCACCGGCGACGTCGCCTCGCGCGACGCTGAGGGTTACCTGACCTACGTCGGCCGCGCCGATGACGTGTTCAAGGCGTCGGACTACCGGATCAGCCCGTTCGAACTGGAAAGCGTGCTGATCGAGCATCCGGCCGTGGCCGAAGCCGCCGTGGTCCCGGCCCCCGACGCCATGCGCCTGGCCGTCCCGAAGGCCTACATAACCTTGACCGCCAGCGGCAGACCCGACCGCGACACCGCGCTCTCGATCTTCCAGCATCTGCGCGGCCGGTTGGCGCCGTTCAAGCGCGTCCGCCGCCTCGAATTCGCCGAGTTGCCCAAGACCATCTCCGGCAAGATCCGCCGGGTCGAACTGCGCCGCGACGAGGAAAAGCGCGCCGCCGACAACCAGCGCGGCCCGGGCGAATTCCGGGAGGAGGATTTTCCGGAACTGGCGAAGTGAGGCGAAAGGTCCCTCGCTGCGCTTGGGATGACAGCGTTTTCTCGATGGGCGCACTGCGTCGAACCCGACACCTTTGTCATCCCGAGCGTAGCGAGTGACCTTTAGAAGGCCTATCAGCGCGGCCCGCAGCCCGCTAATATCCCCCCATGCTCCTCCTGATCGATAACTACGACAGCTTCACCTACAACCTCGTCCACTTCCTGGGCGATCTCGGCGCGCGCTGCGTCGTGCATCGCAACGACCAGATCACGGTCGACGAGGCGCTGGCGCTGAAGCCGGCCGGCATCGTGCTTTCGCCCGGCCCCTGCACGCCCAACGAAGCCGGCATCTGCATGGACCTGATCCGCGCCGCGGCGAAGGAACAGGTGCCACTGTTCGGTGTCTGCCTTGGCCACCAGGCGATCGGTCAGGTGTTCGGGGGCCACGTCGTGCGCGCGCCCGAGCCGATGCACGGCAAGCTGTCGGGCGTCGCCCACAGGAACCAGAGCGTGTTCGAGGACGTGCCCTCGCCCTTCCAGGCGACGCGCTACCATTCGCTGATCGTCGACCGGAAGGACTTCCCCAAGGACCTCGAAGTCACCGCCGAGACCGGCGACATCATCATGGGCCTGCGGCACCGGACGCTGCCGATCCACGGCGTGCAGTTCCACCCCGAGAGCATCGCCTCGGAACACGGCCACAAGATCCTCGAGAATTTCCTGAAGATCGCCGGCGACCATCCGAGCCAGCAGAACAAGAAGGCGGCGTAGGCGCTCGCAACAAACACATTGTCATCCCGGGCGAAGCGAGGGACCTTTCGTCTGTGCCCGCAAGGGTCCCTCGCTTCGCTCGGGATGACATCAATGCTTGATCGGCGATCCCTCGTCACATTGCTCGCCGCGTCGAGCATCGCGCCCCAGGCCCTCGCGCAAACGTGGCCGGCCAAGCCCATCCGTATCATCGTGCCGTTCCCGGCCGGTCAGGCGACCGACATCCTGGCGCGCATGATGGCAGAGCAGCTGACGAAGGCGCTGGGCCAGCAGGTGATCGTGGAGAACCGGCCCGGCGCGGGTGGGCAGATCGGCGCCGATGTCGCCGCCAAGGCGACGCCCGACGGCTACACGCTGCTGATGGTGACGATCTCCACCCATGGGATCGGCCCGGCGCTCTATCCCAAGCTGCCCTACGACCCACAGAAGGATTTCGCGCCGATCGCCAATATCGGCCTGACGCCGCAGGTACTGATGACCAGCCTCAAGAGCGGCATCGGCTCAGTCTCCGATCTCGTCGCCAAGGCCAAGGCGGGCGCCGATCTCAACTACGGCTCCTCCGGCAACGGTTCGGCCAGCCATCTCGCCGTCGAGATGCTGAAGAACGCCGCCGGCATCAAGCTTACGCACGTGCCGTTCAAGGGCAATGCCGACGCCCAGCTCGCGCTGCAGAGCGGCGACATCCAACTCCTGTCCGATGCCGTGCCGGGCGCGGTCGGACCGGTGAGGTCCGGAAAGGTGAAGGCGATCGGCATCGCCGACGAGCGCCGCTCGCCGTTCCTGCCCGATGTGCCGACGGTTGCCGAGCAAGGCATCTACGGCGTCGTCGCCGTCGGCTGGATCGGCCTCTCCGCGCCCGCGAAGACGCCCGAGCTGATCCTCGACAAGCTCAGTGCCGAGGTGATGCGCATGCTCAAGGATCCCGCGGTGCTGGAGAAGATGAAGAGCCTGTCCTTCGTTCCCGCCAAGGAATCGCGTCAGGAGTTCGAGGCCTATATCGCCATCGAGAACACCAAATGGCGCAAGATCATCCAGGATGCCGGCGTGAAGATCGAATGATGCTGGGGGCGCGCCACTGCCCTATTCCAGCACCGCGTGTCCCGCGCCGCCCTGCCCCTTCGCCTTGCGCAGCAGCAGGATCAGCGGCAGCGCCAGCAAGGCCACCATCATCATCAGCTTGAAGTCGTTGGCATAGGCGATGACAGCGGCCTGCTTGGTCACCTCGGCGTTGAGGGCGGCGCGGCCCAGCGTGGTCGCCATGTTCCAGAACTGCAACGGCCCCGCTTGGCCCAGCGCGTCGTTGAACGGCGTCACCTGGCCCGCCAGCTCGGCATGGACGAGCTGCGTGTTGCGGGTCAGCAGGAAGATCACCATCGAGATGCCGATGCTCGAGCCGATGTTGCGCATCAGGCTGTAGAGCGCCGTGCCCTGGGTGCGCAGATGGCCCGGCAGGGTCGCGAAGGTGATGGTCGAGAGCGGCACGAACATGAAACCCAGCCCCATGCCCTGCAGGACACCGGTGCGGATCAACGTCCATTCCGACACGTTGGGCGTGAAGCCCGTCATTTCCCAAAGCACCGCCGCGGTGATCAGCAGGCCGGCCGCCAGCAGCAGCCGCGGATCGACCCTGTTGATGATACGGCCAACGATCATCATGGCCAGCATCGTGCCGACGCCGCGCGGCGCCAGGATCAGGCCGGCAGTGACCACCGGATAGCCCATCAGGTTCTGCAGGTAGGGCGTGATCAGCGCCAGCGAGGCCAGCAGGATGATGCCGACCACGAAGATGAAGCACAGCCCGACCGAGAGATTGCGGTCCCTGAAGATGGATGGATCGATGAAGGGCTGCTTCACCGTGAAGGTCTGGACGAGGAACAGGTAGAAGGCGAGCGCCGCCAGCACGGCTTCGACCACGATCTCGGTCGAGGAGAACCAGTCGATCTGCTCGCCGCGGTCTAGCATCATCTGGAACGAGCCGATGGCGAGGCTGAGCATCAGGAAGCCGAACCAGTCGAATGAATCGCGGCGAGTCTTCGTCTCCTCGAGATAGGCCGAGAGGCCGAGGAAGGTGACGAGGCCGATCGGCACGTTGATGTAGAAGACCCAGCGCCAGTTGTAGGCCTCGGTCAGCCAGCCGCCGAGTGTCGGACCGAGGATGGGGCCCACCATGACGCCCATGCCCCACAGCGCCATCGCCGAGCCGTGCTTCTCCTTGGGGTAGGAATCGAGCAGTACTGCCTGCGACAGCGGCACCAAAGAGGCGCCGAACAGGCCCTGCAGCAGGCGGAAGGCCACCATCTCCGGCAGCGAGGTGGCGATGCCACACAGGACCGAGGCGCCGGTGAATCCGGCGACCGCGATCTGGAACAGCCGCTTGCGGCCGAGCCGCGCCTCTAGGAAGCCGGTCACCGGCGTCGCGATGGCCGCCGCCACGATGTAGGAGGTCAGCACCCAGTTGATCTGGTCGGTCGTCGCCGACAGCGAGCCCTGCATGTAGGGCAGCGCCACGTTGGCGATGGTCGTGTCCAGCGCCTGCATGATCGTCGCCAGCATGACGCAGAGCGTCAGCGGCACGATGTGCCTGGGGGCGCTGCCAGCCATGATCAGAATCCGCTGAACAGGTCGCGGAACTGGCGATGATGGCCGGTGTCGATTTCAACGTAGGCGCTCATGCCGGTGCGCAGCGGCGGCGCGCCCTCCGGCATTTCGACACCGAGGCGGATCGGCACGCGCTGCACGACCTTCACCCAGTTGCCGGTCGCGTTCTGGGCCGGCAGCACGGAAAATTCCGCGCCCGTCGCCGGTGCGAGGCTGGTCACGGTCGCCTGCCATTCGCGGCCGGGATAGGCGTCGATCGAGACGGTCGCCTTGTCGCCGGGCTTGAGGTTCGCGAGGTCGGACTCCTTCGGATTGGCCTCGACCCAGACATCGGCCGTAGAGACGAGGCTGAAGGCCGGCTGCGCCGCGGGCAGGTATTCACCGGGCAGCAGCGCATCGACGTTAGTGACGATGCCGGGCATCGGCGCCACGACCGTCGTGCGATTGAGGTCGCGCCGCGCCCTGTCGACCTGCGCCTTGGCCGCGAGATAGTTGGCGTTCTGCTCGATCGGGGCGTCGGCCCGGCCACCGAGCTGCGCCAGGGTCGCCTCGGCATCGCTCTGCGCCACCAGCAGCCGCTCGCGCGCCGTGTCGAGGTCGCGCTTGGCCTGGTCGTAGGTCGCCTGGGCCGAGACCCCTCGCTTCAGGAGATCCTGCTGGCGCTGGGCATTGGTCTCGAAGAAGCCGATGTCGGTCCTGGCCTGCTCGATCTGGGCGAGCTTCTGGCGATAGGTCGCCTGCTGCGTCACGATCTGGTTGCGCACGGTCCCGAGATTGGCCTCGGCCCCCGCCAGCGCAATCCTGAACGGCTCCTGGTCCAGGGTGAACAGGACCTGGCCCTTCTCCACTCTCTGGCTTTCATGCACGGCGACATTGGCCACAATGCCGGAAACGTCGGTGGCCACGGTGAGCTTGCCCGCATGGACATAGGCGTTGTCGGTCGAGACGTAGCGGCCGCCGGTCATGTAAGCGAACAGGCTTCCGGCCAGGACGATGGCGGGTCCCAGGACGAGCAGGATGCGGCGCAGGTTCCGGGGCTTGCGCGCCGAACCGGTCTTTTCCGCGGGCTTCCCAGCCACGTCGAAGCGCTTCAGCAGCGTCTCGGCCGCGACCTGGTCGGCGTCGTTGGCGACCGGCGCCGGGGTCGTGACCTCGTCGGCGCTGCGACGGAAGGAACTCCTGTCAGCCATTGCTCGTACTCCTCTCGGCCGCCGCCGGCGCAGCCTTGGCCAGAAGATTGGCCTTCATGCTCGACAGCAGGGCAAACAAACGATCGCGGTCTTCCTCGGCGACGCCTTCCAACGCCTCCCCGCGGGTCGCGGCGCCTATGGTGAAAATGTCGGCCAGCAACGGGTGGGCCTTGTCGGTCAGGTAGAGCTGGCGGATGCGCCGGTCGGTCGCGTGCGCGCGGCGCTCCACGAAGCCCGCCTCCTCCAGCCGGTCGAGCAGCCGGGTCAGGGTGATCGGCTCGACTTCGAGAATGTCCGCCAATCCGCTTTGCTGAATGCCCTCGTTGCGCGCGAGATGCGCCAGGACCTGACACTGCGAGCGCGTCAGACCGAGGCCGCGCGCATTCTGCTCGAACCGCTTGCGCATCAGGCGCGCCACGTCGTGCAGGAGGAATCCAAGATTTCGTTCGGGAAGTTCCATGGGCCCACCTCTTAAGCTTCCTTAAGCTAAGCTTGCTTACTAATTCGGCAAGGGCCGCCGTCAGAGAAATTCCATACCTCAAAAAAGGATTTATAAATCAGCCACTTCTGGCTGATTTCTCATGTGGCTTAGGGCGCTAGGGAGCGATTCCGAAGCCCGCGCGCTGGACCGCCTTGGTAATCGCCGCGACGTCCGCGCCCTCGGGAAGACGCATCTCCCCGCTCTTGAGGTCGACGGAGAGAGGCGCGGTACCCGCGCCGGTGGCGGCACGGGTGACGGCCTTTACGCAGCCGTCGCAATCCATGCCGGTGACCTTGAGGATGAGTTCTTGAGCCATGTGATATAGCTTCGCGCCGGCCGGTCGAGCCGGCAAGAGGCAAAAGCGCGGGGTTCTGGGTGAGCGGCGACATCGACGATTTTCGCGGCCTTCTGGCCAAGGTGGGCAACGGCGAGACCCTGGGTATCGACGAGGCGGAACGCGCCTTCGACATCATGACCTCGGGCGACGCGACGCCGGCCCAGATGGGCGCCTTCCTGATGGGCCTGAAGGTCCGCGGCGAGACGGCCGAGGAGCTGGCCGGCGGCTCACGGGCCCTCAGGGCCAAGGTGCTCCGGGTCAAGGCGCCCGAGGGCACCATCGACATCGTAGGTACCGGCGGCGACCATCACGGCACCTACAACGTCTCCTCCTGCTCGGCCTTCGTCGTCGCGGGCGCCGGCATTCCGGTGGCCAAGCACGGCAACCGCGCCTTCACCTCCAAGTCCGGCGCCGCCGATGTGCTGTCGGCGCTCGGCATCGGCCTCGAAGTGCCCATCGAGAAACTCGAGCAGGCGCTGGTCGAAGCCAAGGTCTGTTTCCTCATGGCCCCCCGCCATCACAGCGCCATGCGCAACGTGGCAGGCCCCCGGGTCGAGCTGGCGCCGTCGCGCACCATCTTCAATCTGCTCGGCCCGATGTCGAACCCCGCTCTGGTGACGCGCCAGCTCGTGGGCGTGTTCGACCGCCGCTGGCTGAAGCCGGTGGCACAGGCGCTGGGCCAGCTCGGGCTGGAGCGCGCGCTTGTCGTCAACGGCCAGGACGGCATGGACGAGCTCACCACCACGACCAAGAGCTGGGCCGCCTCGCTGGAGAACGGCCAGGTGACCGAGATCGAGATCGCGCCGGAGGAGATCGGCGTGAAGCGCGCCACACTCGACGAGCTCAAGGGCGGTGACGCGGCGCATAATGCCGAGGCGATCCACGCGCTGCTGGGCGGCGCGAAGAACGCCTTCCGCGACATCGTCCTGTTGAACAGCGCCGCCGCGATCATGGTCGCAGGCAAGGCGAAGGATCTGAAGGAAGGCGCGGCCATGGCCGCCCAGTCGATCGACAGCGGCAAGGCCAAGGACGCGCTGGCGACATTGAAGAGGATTTGCGCATGAGCGACACGCTCGACAGGATCGTTGCCGACAAGAGGCGCCATGTGGCCGGGCGCATGTCGCAACGCTCGCTCAGGGTCATCGAGAACCTGGCCCGTGACACCGATTCGCCGCGCGGCTTCGCCAAGGCGCTCAAGGCCACGATCGCGGATGGCCGCTACGGCCTGATCGCCGAGATCAAGAAGGCCTCGCCCAGCAAGGGCCTGATCCGCGAGGATTTCGACCCGCCTTCCCTCGCCCGGTCCTATGAGCGCGGCGGCGCCACCTGCCTGTCGATCCTGACCGACCAGCCCTACTTCCAGGGCAAGGACGAGTACCTGACCCAGGCACGCGGGGCGGTGAAGCTGCCGGTCCTGCGCAAGGATTTCATGATCGATCCCTATCAGGTGCCGGAGGCGCGTGCGCTGGGTGCCGACTGCATCCTGCTCATCATGGCCTGCCTCGACGACGCGATGGCCGCCGAACTGGCGAAGCTGGCGCACAAATGGGGCATGGACGTTCTGGTCGAGGTGCATGACGCGCCCGAGCTCGAACGCGCGCTGCAGGTCGATGCCGACCTGATCGGCGTCAACAACCGCAACCTCAAGACGCTCGCCGTCGATCTCGCCACGACCGAGAAGCTGGCGCCGCTGGTGCCGAAGGACCGCGTGCTGGTGGCCGAGAGCGGCCTGGGCTCCCCGGCCGATCTCGCGCGCATGGCCAGGGTCGGCGCCTCGGCGTTCCTGATCGGCGAGAGCTTCATGCGCAAGCCCGACGTCGAAGCGGCGGTGCGCGAGATGTTGGTGCGCGAGGCGGCATGAAGCGAGGCGGCACAAAGCCGAAGACTGGGGCGGCGCTCACCCATTTCGACGAGGGCGGCAATGCCCGCATGGTCGATGTCGGCGACAAGGAGATCACGGAGCGCATCGCCGTGGCCCGGGCCAGCGTCACCATGCAGGCCGCCACCCTGAAGCTGATCCGCGACAAGAAGGCCAAGAAGGGCGACGTGCTGGCGGTGGCACAGCTCGCCGGCATCATGGCGGCCAAGAAGACGCCGGACCTGATCCCGCTCTGCCATCCGCTGGCGCTGTCGTCGGTCGACGTGACGCTGTCGCTCGACGCGAAACGCAAGGCGGTCGACATCGAGGCGACCTGCAAGCTGAAGGGCCGCACCGGCGTCGAGATGGAAGCGCTGACCGCCGCCTCGGTCGCCGCCCTCACCGTCTACGACATGTGCAAGGCGGTCGATCGCGGCATGGTGATCTCCGACGTGAAGCTCATTCACAAGTCCGGCGGCAAGTCGGGCACGTGGGATGCCTGACGCTCCTGGGAGCGCGCAACTCCAGTTGCGCTCGTGTCTTTCCCTCTCGACGATGGTTTGAGCGCCACTGGAGTGGCGCGCTCCAATGAGGCGTCAATGCTGACCGTTCGTGAAGCCCATGCGCGCGTGATCGCGGCCTTCTCTCCGCTACCGTCGGAAATCGTGTCCGTCGCCGAAGCGGCAGGGCGCGTGCTCGCGGTCTCGCCCCAGGCGCGGCTGACGCAACCGCCCACGGATCTCTCGGCGATGGACGGCTATGCCGTGCGCGCGGCCGACGTGCCGGGCGCGCCGGCGACGCTCACGCTCGTGGGCCAGGCGCCGGCCGGCGGATCTTACGATCAGGCGCTGAAGCCCGGCGAGGCCGTGCGCATCTTCACCGGCGGCCCGCTGCCGATGGGCGCCGATTCGATCGTGATCCAGGAGGACACGAGAGCCGACGGCACGAGGATCACCATCCTCGAAGCGCCGCGCCTGGGCCGGCACGTCCGCAAGGCCGGACTCGATTTCTCGTTGGGCGCTACGCCGCTCGCGGTGGGCCGCACGCTGACGACGCGCGACCTCGCTTTGGCTGCCGCCATGAACCACCCGTGGCTCTCGGTCCGTCGCAAACCCCGGGTCGCCATCCTTTCGACCGGCGACGAGCTCGTGATGCCGGGCGAGCCGGTCGGCCGCAATCAGATCGTCTCCTCGTCCGGCATTGCGGTCGCCGCCCTCGTGCGCGGCTGGGGCGGCGAGCCCACGCTGTTCGACATTGCCCGCGACGACGCCCGGCTGATCGAGAGCTGCATCGAGGCCGGCGCGCAGCACGACCTGCTGATCACGCTCGGCGGCGCCTCGGTCGGCGACCACGATCTGGTGCAGGGCGCGCTCAAGGCCCAGGGCTTCGACATGGGATTCTGGAAGATCGCCATGCGCCCCGGCAAGCCGCTGATGTTCGCCGCCCGCGATCGCGCCCGCGTGCTGGGCCTGCCGGGCAACCCCGTCTCGACCATGGTCTGCGCGCTCCTGTTCCTGAAGCCCGCGATGGAGCGGATGCTGGGCCAGCCGGGCGATCTCGTGCGGACCCAGCCCGCCCGCCTCGCCGTCGATGTGAAGCAGAACGATCAGCGCGAGGACTATGTCCGCTCAACCCTCGGCCACGCCGCCGACGGATCGCTCACCGTCACGCCGCATGCGGTGCAGGACAGTTCGATGCTCTCGGTGCTGGCGGCGTGCGACGCCTTCCTCGTGCGGCCGGCCCACGATCCGGCCCGCAAGGAAGGTGACGCCGTGCGCGTGGTCGACCTGCGGACGCTCCAACCCTTCTAGTGGCGCCGTCGTTTATCCCAACGTCGGGGTGGGGCCAGCGCCTCACCTACGAGCTGATCTATCTGTCGTTCGGCTTCGGCCGCTCAGGCATGTTCAACGTCGGCTTTGCCCCGGCCCGGCAAGGAATTCTCGCAGACCGGGCGTTCGCCGTTCGCCCACACCAGATCGAACTCTACGCCCAGATGTTCGATCAGGTCCCGTGGGACGCCGACCAGTGGCGCCGCAGCGATTGGCTTGAGCTGGGGGCGGGTTGTGGCGGCGGTCTGCTGCACCTGCAAACGAACCATGCGCCGCGGTCTGCGATGGGGGTGGAACGGTCCTATGTCGCGGCGCGGCGTGCGAGGCGGCTCGGGATCGACGTCCGGCAAGGCGACGCCGCGCGCCTTGCGATGGAGAGCGCCCGCTTCGACGTCGTCTTCTGCCTCGACGCGCTGGGCTACCTCCCCTCAGCGGCGCTCACGGAGACATTCCGCGTCCTGAAGCCCGGAGGCATCCTGCTGTGCGGCGAATCGTTTCGCGGAACGCCAGAAGCGGCGCGCGAGCACTATCATCGCCGAGCCGGTGCCGCCGGATTTGAATTCACTGGTTGTCGTGACGTTTCCGCCGGGGTCCTGAGGTCGCTTCTGGAAAGAAGCAGCGCCGCGTCCTTCGCCCACGGACTCCCTGCCTTCTTCCGGGACCGGCTGAAGGAGACGCTCTTCCTCGACGGCAGCGATAGGCTGCGTCTTTGGCAATGCGGTGCCATGTGCTTCGTCATCACTACCTTCCGGCGCCCAGACTGAGGACGTGGGGCGTCCGCTGATCCCCGTCTTCCTCTGGATAAGTTGACCCGGAGGCAGAACTAAACTAGAACATGTGCCGGGTTTCAGGATTTGTTCCTAAATCCGGTAGGCGTTCCGGGGAGAAGACGGTGCTAACCCGCAAGCAAAACGAACTGCTCCTTTTCATCAACAAGCGGCTCAACGACGATGGCGTGTCGCCGTCCTTCGACGAGATGAAGGAAGCACTTCGGCTGAAGTCGAAGTCGGGCATCCATCGCCTGATCACCGGGCTCGAGGAGCGCGGATTCCTGCGCCGCCTGCCGCATCGCGCTCGCGCTCTGCAGGTCGTGAAGCTGCCCGAGAGCGCCGCCCTGCCCGCGCCGAACGTCACGCCGCTGCTCGCCGATTCGCGCCGGGCCGGCTTCTCCGAGGGCCGCGAAGGCTTCGTGCCGCAGATCGTGCGCGCCGACCGTGTGCCGCTGGCCGGCGCCATCATGGCCGCCAACGAGGCGCAGGCGCTCAGCCTGCCCCTCTATGGGCGGATCGCCGCCGGTACGCCGATCGAGGCCCTGCGAGACAATTCGACGACTGTGGACGTGCCCGTCTCGCTGTTGGGCTCGGGTGCCCACTACTGCCTGGAGGTCCAGGGCGATTCGATGGTCGAGGCCGGCATCCAGAACGGCGACATCGTCATCATCAAGAGTTCCGACACCGCCGAGTCCGGCGAGATCGTCGTGGCCCTGATCGATGACACCGAAGCGACCCTGAAGCGGCTGCGCAAGAAGGGCGCGTCGGTCGCGCTGGAGCCCGCCAATGCCGCCTACGAGACACGCATCTTCGGACCCGACCGGGTCAAGATCCAGGGCCGCCTCGCCGGCCTCTACCGGCGCTATCACTGAGTTCAGGCGCCGGGCGCCTTGACCGGCGCGGTCTGGCGCATCGAGCTGTTGGGGACCCAGGGCCGGTCGCCGCGGCGCGCGTTGGCGGTTTCACGCCGGACGTTGAGATCGTCCAGCCACAGCGCGTGGGCGCCGTCCTTCCAGGCATCGCGACGATCGATCACCAACCGCGGACCGCGACAGCGCGCCTGTGCATCGACGGTCGAAAGAACGATGTCGGCCGAGCCGCAGGCTTCGGCCAGGCGTTTCTCGTCGCTCACCAGCGCAATGCGCCACGGACCCTTGCGCCATCGGCAGAGCCCCGTGCTGCAGCCGAGGCCGGCCGCCTGCTCGTCGGCGCTGACCGTCCACCGCCTTGCCCCTTCCTGTCCCTGCCGGCGCGCCCAGGCATCCGTTACGTAGCGATCCATGCGGGCCGAAGCGACATGCACCACGCCGCGTTCGTCGCGCAGGCCGAGCACGCGACCGTCCTCGCTCATCAGCAGGTCCGGCGCCGGCGGCGGCCCCAGCATCAGCCCGATCACCACGACCGGGATTCCCGCATAGCGCCAGCGCCGCCGCCACAGGCAGAGCCACAGGCCGCCGACGGCTACCAGCCACAGGCTGGTCCCCGGCAGCGATGGCACCAGCATCGCGGCATCGGGCCACGCTGCGACGCGAAAGGCGATGGCATTCAGCCCATCGACGCCCCAACCCATCGGCACCAGCGCCACGGACTCGAGCCCGAACGGCATCAGGAGCATGGCGAGCAGGCCCCAGGGCATGATCCAGAAGCCCGTGAGCGGCACGCCCAGCAGGTTGGCAACGACGCCGAGCAGCGACAGGCGGTTGAAATGGTAGGCGGCGAAGGCACCGGTCGCGATCGAGGCGATCAGGGTCGTGAGCAGGCTGGCGCCCAGCGCAGCGCCGAGCCGCCACAGCCAGCGGTGGCGCGAAATCTCGGCCCGCTCGTGCAGGCGGCGGCGCCAGGGGGCCGCCGATTCCCAGCCCGCTATCAGCGCCACGACGGCGGCGAACGACATCTGGAAGGACGCGCCGGTCAGCGACTCCGGTGCAACGACGAGCACGATGACGGCCGACCAGGCGACGAGACGCAGCGACAGCGCCGTGCGATCGAGCAGGATGGCGAGAAGCGCGAAGGCCGCCATGGCACAGGCGCGTTGCGCGGGCACCGGCGCCCCGGCGAGCGCCGTGTAGAAGAGCGCGGCCATGAGCGCGAGCACGGCCGCCACCTTCTTGGCGTCGACCCTCAGGGCAAGTGGCGGAACGAGGGCGATACCGTAGCGCACGAGGCCCATCACGAGGCCGACCGCGAAGACGATATGCAGGCCCGAGATCGACAGGATGTGCGCCAGGCCGGAGTCGCGCATGGCCTGCGCCACGTCCTTGTCGACGGCGGTCTGCTCGCCGACCAGCAGCGAGGCGACCACCCCGCCCGCTGGCCCCGGCAACACATGCAGGATGCGGGCGGCCAGGTCGGCGCGCAGCGCGTCGATCCTGCGGACGAACCCGTCGGGCCGGCCGCGTTCGATCACGGTCGCGGGCGCCAGCGCGTAGCCGACCGCACCGAGCTGCTGATACCAGGCGACCCTCTGGAAATCGAAGGCGCCGGGCGTGGCGGGCCCGGCCGGCGGCGACAGGTTCGCGAGCACGAGCAGGCGGTCCCCGATCACCAGCGGCGGCGCGCCCCGGTTGAGGGTCACGCGAACCTTCGCCGGCATCATCTCGGGCGGCGGCACGCCGTTGCCCCTGAGCCGGACGGCTTCGAGCACGACCCGCACACCCTCGGGCAGCCGCTGGATGTCGGCGATCCGACCCTCGACGTTGAGGCTGAACAGTGGCCGGGTGAGTGTGGGGGCGGCGAGACTTGCCGTGCGCCAGGCGACGAGGCCGAGGCCTGCCGAGGCGGCGACCGCACCGATCGCCAGCGCACGGGCGAAACTGCCGGACGGCGCCAGGAAGGCGATGAGCAACGATCCCGCCGACAGCGCCGGCCCCACCCACAAGGCCGGCTCGGTGGGCAGCTCGTAGTAGATCGCAATGCCCAGACCCAGCGCCACCGGGAGCCACAGCATCCATCGGCCGCGCTCGGCGTCCAGCTGTTCGAGGATCCAGGCGCGCAGGTTTGACACTAACCGGACGCTCCCCTACCTACGGCGCACTTTTCCGCCCGAATTGCGGCAAAATCCGCGCTTACCGAGCATGATCCCAGGCCGATGACTGTCGTAACCCGCTTCGCCCCGTCGCCCACCGGCTACCTGCATATCGGCGGCGCCCGCACGGCCCTGTTCAACTGGCTATTCGCCAAACATCACGGCGGCAAGTACCTGCTGCGCATCGAGGACACCGACCGCGCGCGCTCGACGGAGCCGGCGATCGCCGCGATCCTCGACGGGCTGTCGTGGCTCGGCCTGCCCTGGGACGGCGAGGTCACCTACCAGTTCTCGCGCGCCGCCCGACACGCCGAGGTGGCGCTCGAGATGCTGGCCAAGGGCCACGCCTATCATTGCTATGCCTCGCCGCAGGAGCTCGACGAGATGCGGGCGGCACAGAAGGCTGCCGGCAAGCCGATGCGCTATGACGGCCGCTGGCGCGACCGCGACCCGAAGGACGCGCCCGCCGGCGTGAAACCGGTCGTGCGTCTCAAGGCGCCGCAGTCCGGACAGACGGTCATCAAGGACGCGGTGCAGGGCGAGGTCACGGTCGAGAACGCCCAGCTCGACGACATGATCCTGCTGCGCGCCGACGGAACGCCGACCTACATGCTGGCCGTCGTCGTCGACGATCACGACATGGGCGTAACCCATGTGATCCGCGGCGACGACCATCTGAACAATGCCTTCCGCCAGCTCCAGATCATCCGCGCGATGGGCTGGGCAGAGCCGGTCTATGCCCATATCCCGCTGATCCACGGGCCCGACGGCGCCAAGCTCAGCAAGCGTCACGGCGCGCTCGGCGTCGACGCCTATCGCGACATGGGCTTCCTGCCCGCGGCGCTGCGCAACTACCTGCTGCGGCTGGGCTGGGGCCATGGCGACGACGAGATCATCCCGACGGCGCAGGCGATCGAATGGTTCGACCTCGCCGGCGTCGGCCGCTCGGCCTCGCGCTTCGATATGGCCAAGCTGACCAATCTCAACGCGCATTACCTTCGCGAGACGCCAGACGCTGACCTGCTGCCGCTGGTGCTGCCGCGCATCGAGGAGAAGCTCGGCACCGTCGATGCCGCTGGCCGCGAGCGCATCGTGCGCGGCCTCTCCGGCGTGAAGCAGCGCGCGCGCACCCTGATCGAACTCGCGGACAGTCTTGCGTTCTACGCCCGCGCTGGCGCGCCGCCGATCTCCGACGACAAGGCCCGCGCGCTGCTGACACCCGACGCCCGTGCCGTGATGGCGAAGCTCGCGCCGGCGCTGGAGTCGCAGGCGAGCGACTGGAGCGAAAAGGCGCTCGAAGAGGCCGTGCGTGAGTTCGCCGAGGCGAACGGACTGAAGCTCGGCCAGGTCGCTCAGCCGCTCCGCGTCGCGCTGACCGGCTCGACCGCCTCGCCCGGCATCTTCGAGGTACTGGCCGTGCTGGGGCCCGCCGAGAGCAAGGTTCGTTTGCTGGCGGCCGCCGCTTGAACGGGAGACAGGTAATGGATGACAAGAAGCCGATGCCGGAGGCCGCTGCGAACGAAGAGGCGCGGGATTTCATTCGCGACCTCGTTCAGTCGGATCTCGCCAGCGGAAAAGTGCAAGGCATCGTTACTCGCTTTCCGCCGGAGCCGAACGGCTACCTGCATCTCGGCCACGCAAAGTCGATCTGCCTGAATTTCGGACTTGCGACCGAATATGGCGGCCGCTGCCACCTTCGCTTCGACGACACCAATCCCGTGAAGGAGGAGCAGGAATATATCGACGCCATCAAGCGGGACGTACATTGGCTCGGCTTCGACTGGGGCGAGCATCTGCACCATGCGTCGGACTATTTCCAGACGTTGTACGACTGGGCCGAGCACCTCATTCGCGCCGGCCTCGCCTATGTAGACGACACGCCGCCCGACGAGATGCGGGCAATGCGTGGCACGCTGACCGAACCGGGCCGTGCCTCGCCAGATCGCGACCGCTCGGTGGAAACGAATCTCGGCTTGTTTCACGACATGCGCGCCGGCAAGTTTCCCAACGGCGCCTGTGTGCTGCGCGCAAAGATCGACCTTGCGTCCGGCAACATGAACCTGCGCGACCCCGTCCTGTATCGCATCCTGCACGCGTCTCACCCGCGCACCGGCACTGAGTGGTGCATCTACCCGACCTATGATTTCGCACATGGCCAGTCCGACGCCCTGGAACATGTCACGCATTCGCTTTGTACCCTGGAGTTCGCGGACCATCGTCCCCTCTACGACTGGTTCCTCGACCACCTGCCGGTGCCGGCGCGGCCGCGCCAGACCGAATTCGCCCGCCTCAATATCGGCTACACCGTCCTTTCCAAGCGCCACCTGACGGATCTGGTGCGGCGCGGGATCGTGAACGGCTGGGACGATCCGCGCATGCCGACGCTGGCAGGCCTGCGCCGTCGCGGCGTGCCGCCGGAGGCGATCCGCGACTTCGTTCGGCGCATCGGCATGTCCAAGGCCAACAGCGTCGTCGATCTCGCCATGTTCGATCACGCGATCCGCGACCGGCTCAATCAGGTGGCGCATCGGCGCATGGCGGTCCTGCGGCCGCTCAAGCTCGTGATCGAGAACTTTCCTGAAGACCACGTCGAAGAGCTGGAGGCCGTCAACCATCCGGGGGATCCGGCCGCCGGCACGCGTACCCTTCGCTTCGGCCGGGAAATCTTCGTCGAGCGCGACGACTTCATGGAGAACCCGTCGAACAAGTTCTTCCGGCTGGCAGTGGGGCGAGAAGTCAGGCTGCGCTACGCCTATCTCGTCACCTGCCGCGAGGTGGTCAAGGACGCCGACGGCAACGTGGTCGAACTGCGCTGCACCTACGATCCAGCGAGCCGCGGCGGCAACGCGCCGGACGGTCGAAAGGTAAAGGCCACCCTGCACTGGGTGTCCGCCCGGGATGCACTTCCCGCCGAAGTCCGATTGTACAGCACGCTCTTCAACCGCCCTGACCCGGGCGCCGGTGGCGATCTCGACGCCGATCTGAATCCAGGCTCGCTCGAAGTCCTCTCGGGCGCGTTGCTGGAGCCCTCGTTGGCAGAGGCATCTGAAGGGGAAGCCGTGCAGTTCGAGCGGCTGGGCTATTTCTGCCCGGACCTCGCCAGCCGGTCGAAGGCTCTGGTGTTCAACCGCACGATCGAGCTGCGGGACACCTGGGCAAAGGTCCAAGTCCAGAGTTGAGAGTAGCGGTGCTCCGACACAAGGCGCGATTGCAGGCGGCTGCCGGATAGAACGCTCCGGCCGCAGCGCTCACGCTGCGGCAATGTCAACGCGCGTTTGGATCTCGCTGCTGTCGCTGTCCGTCCTCTGGGGCGGTTCGTTCTTCTTCGCCAAGGTGGCTCTGGCCGAGCTGGCCCCGCTCACGGTTGTGTTCTGCCGCGTGGCACTCGCGGCCCTCGCCCTCAATCTGGTGCTGTTCTCGTCCGGCAGGGCCTTGTTCCGCGCTGGGGCGCCCCTTCGCGCGTACGCCGCGATGGGGCTGCTCAACAACCTCATTCCGTTCGGCCTGATTTTCTGGGGGCAGACTCAGATCGAGTCGGGCCTCGCCTCGATCCTCAACGCCACGACGCCGCTCTTCACCCTGCTCGTTGCGCACTTCGTCACTCACGACGAACGCATCGGCGGTCTCAAGCTCGGCGCGATCGTGCTCGGAATTGGAGGCGTCGCGGTGTTGATGGGACCGGACCCGATCGGCAGCAGCCGGGGCACGGCAGGCCAGATCGCCTGTCTCGGAGCCGCCCTCTCCTACGCCTTCGCCGGTGTCTACGGACGGCGCTTTGCGAAGATGGGCGTGGCGCCGCTCGAAGCCGCCACCGGCCAGGTCACCCTGAGCGCCATGTTGATTCTGCCGATCATGCTGATTGTCGACCGGCCCTGGATGATGCCCGCCCTTCCCGGCCCCACGACAGGGGCTGCCCTCGCGGGACTTGCGCTGCTTTCGACCGCTCTCGCATACGTCCTGTATTTCCGTATCCTCGCGGCTGCCGGGGCAACCAACCTCCTGCTGGTCACCTTTCTCATACCGGTCACCGCGATCCTGCTCGGCGCCCTCGTCCTCGGCGAACGACTGGCGCCGCGGCACTTCGCCGGGATGTTCCTGATCGGCCTCTCGCTGGCCGCGATCGACGGACGGATGGTGCGTTTTCTACGCCCGGCGAAATAGCGGCCCGGCTGTTCAATTGCGCCTTCTTTAGGGGCTTGTTAGGGTGCCGCCGAACCGGCGAACGGCACCGAGCTTGGTGCGCGCGCCTTGCTTGAATCGAGCCTGGAAAAGAGTTCACCAATGGCCAAATCGACCGCGACGCTGACCGACAACGAAACCGGCAAAACCTACGAGATGCCGATCATCCACGGCACACTCGGACCGCGCCTGGTCGACATCCGCAAATTCTACGGCGACTCCGGCATGTTCACCTACGATCCGGGGTTCACCTCGACCGGATCGTGCGGCTCGAAGATCACCTACATCGACGGTGACGAGGGCATCCTGCTCCATCGCGGCTACAACATTGCCGAACTCGCCGAGCAGAGCGACTTCATGGAAGTCGCCTACCTCCTGATGAAGGGCGATCTGCCGAACAAGGCGCAGAAGGACAAGTTCGTCAAGGACATCACGAACCACACGATGGTTCATGAGCAGCTCAGCCAGTTCTATCGCGGCTTCCGCCGCGACGCCCATCCGATGGCGATCTGCTGCGGTGTCGTCGGCGCGCTCTCGGCCTTCTATCACGACTCGCTCGATATCAACGATCCGCACCAGCGGATGGTCGCCTCCTATCGCCTGGTCGCCAAGATGCCGACCATCGCGGCGATGGCCTACAAGTATTCGGTGGGGCAGCCGTTCGTCTATCCGCGCAACGACCTGTCATACGCCGCCAACTTCCTGCGCATGATGTTTTCGGTTCCGGCCGAGGAGTACGAGGTCAACCCGATCGTCGAGAAGGCGATGGACCGCATCCTCATGCTTCATGCCGACCATGAGCAGAACGCCTCGACCTCGACGGTCCGCCTCGCCGGCTCCTCGGGCGCGAACCCGTTCGCCTGCATCGCCGCCGGCATCGCCTCGCTGTGGGGCCCGAGCCATGGCGGCGCCAACGAAGCCGTCATCAACATGCTGAACGAGATCGGCGGCAAGCAGAACATTCCGGGCTTCCTGTCGCGCGTGAAGGACAAGGCCGACCACACCCGCCTCATGGGCTTCGGCCACCGCGTCTACAAGAACTACGACCCGCGCGCCAAGGTCATGCGCCAGACCTGCCACGAGGTCCTGACCTCGCTCGGCATCACCCACGACCCGCTGCTCGAGCTGGCCATGGAAATGGAGCAGATCGCCCTCAAGGACGACTATTTCGTCTCGAAGAAGCTCTATCCGAACGTCGATTTCTACTCGGGCATTATTTTCCGGGCGATCGGCATCCCGACCTCCATGTTCACCGTTCTCTTCGCGGTGGCCCGTACGGTCGGCTGGATTTCGCAGTGGAACGAGATGATCGAGGATCCGGACCAGAAGATCGGCCGTCCGCGTCAGCTCTACAACGGCCAGACCGAGCGTCCGTACAAGCCGCTCCACATGCGGGGCTGAACTCGCTGTCCGGGAGGGAAGCGAAAAGCACATGGCAAGATCATCATTCGGGCCGCGCCGGGGGGAAACATCCTGGGCGGCCACCCAGACACCGAAGGCCCACCCGCGCATCGTGCGGGTAGGCCGTCCTGCCAATGATAATTTCCGCCCCCCGGGCGTGCGGACATGGCTGTTCGTCGCCGGGCTTGCCGGCGCAGCACTGGCCCTGGTGGCCGCGAACTGGCGATTTTTCTAGGACTGACTGCCGTCCGAAAGATTAAAGGCCCGCAATGCGGGCCTTTTTCTTGAGCTTCGTGTGATCTTCTTTCTTCGACGCTCTCGGACATTGCCATAGGCAATGTCCTGTCGCTCCCGGGGCTGAGCTTCGCTCAGCCCTTGCGCTCGATCAGTTCAATCTTGTAGCCGTCAGGATCTTCCACGAAAGCGATGACCGTCGTCCCGAATTTCACGGGACCGGCCGGCCGGGTGACCTTGCCGCCCGTCTTCGTGACGTCCTCGCATAGCTTGTAGACGTCGGGGACGCCGATCGCGAGATGGCCGAACCCGGTGCCGAGTTCGTAGGGCTTCGCCTGATCCCAGTTGTGAGTCAGCTCGACGACGCAATGCTCGGGCTCGTCGCCGTAGCCGACGAAGGCTAGGCTGTACTTGCCGTCCGGCACGTCGCGCTTGCGCAGGAGCTTCATGCCCAGCGCACCGGTATAGAAGGCCAGCGACTTGTCGAGATCCATGACTCGGATCATCGTGTGCAGCATTCGGAAATTGGACTGGGTATCGGGCATCATCCCCTCCCTGCTCTATCGCGGTTCAGCGGTCGCGGATCATGGCGGCGAACGTCGCTTCCGCCGCCACCTTGCCGTCGACGATCGCCTTGCCTGAGAATTTCCAGACGTTGGCTCGGCTCTGCACCTTCATGACGTGCAGCTCTAGACGGTCGCCCGGCACCACGGGACGGCGAAACCTCACGCCGTCGATCGACATGAAATAGACCAGCTTGCCTTCCGACTCGGCGCCGAATGTCGAGACGACGAGCACACACGCCGTCTGTGCCATCGCCTCGACGACGAGAACCCCCGGCATGACCGGCTCGGACGGAAAATGTCCCTGGAAGAACGGCTCGTTGATCGTGACGTTCTTGATGCCCACCGCGCTCTGGTCGAGCTGCATGTCGATCACTCGGTCGACCATAAGCATCGGGTAGCGGTGCGGGATCATCTGCAGGATCCGCTTGATGTCGACGGAGGTCGCCGCGGCGGGGCTTCTGTTCTCAATCTGGACGTTCATGACCGTGGCCTCTCCCGCTCAGAAGCGCGTGCCGAAGCTGAAACGCACGGCCTGCTGCTTGTCCCACACCTCATATTGCAGGGGTATCGCATAGTCGATCCGGATGGGGCCGAACGGTGAGATCCACTGGACGCCAACGCCGGTCGAGGCGCGCATCAGCTGGCTGCTCAGCACGGACGCTAGACCGTAGGTTTGCGACTGAACGCCCCAGAGCGATCCGACGTCGAAGAACGCCTTGCCCAGCAATCCCACTTCTTTGGGAACCAATGGCAGGGGGTAGGATAGCTCGGTGGTGGCCGTGTAGTAGAACTGGCCTCCGAGGGCATCGGTCGTGTTCGCGTCGCGCGGGCCGATGCCGCCGACGGCGAAGCCGCGCAGCGAATCGCCGCCGATGAAGAACAGATTGTTCAGACGGATGTAGGAGTTGTTGAACGGCAAGACGAGGCCCACGGACCCGCCGACCGACAGCACGACATCCTCGAAGAGCGACCTGTAATAGACAGCGTCCGCGGTGGTGCGGAAATACTGCTCGGTGCCGATCAGGCCCGCGGCGGCGATCGAATTGCGGAGCAGCCAGCCCTTGGTGGCGTTCAGGCGCTGGTCCCGGGTATCCCAGATGAGTGTTTCCGACAGTTCGGACACCACCTGTGTGCCCTGGTTGTCCTGGATGACGTAGGACGCCCAGGGCTGGACGTTGTAGATGTCGGTCTGCCGCAGCGTGTAGCGGACCAGCTGGCGAATCTCTTCCGAGTAGGCCCAGCCGGCACGCAGCGCGAAGCCGACGCTGCGGTCGCTGTAGCTCGCGATGTTCTGGCGATCGTTCGACGTCCTGAAGATGTCGAAGCCGGCCGAAAGCTGCCGATCCATGAAGTAGGGTTCGGTGAAGCCGAGGTCGATCGAGGTGCTCAGGGTACCGACGGACAGGCCGAGCCGCGCTTCCTGGCCCTTGCCCAGCAGGTTGCGTTCCTTGATCGAGATGTCGCCGACGATGCCGGCCGTGGTCGAATAGCCCGCGCCGAGGGAGATTTCGCCCGTGCTCTGCTCGACGACCTGAACCTCCAGGTTCGTCTTGTCGGGCGCCGAGCCCGGAGCCGCGGCAATGTCGACCTTCTCGAAGAAGCCGAGGTTGCGCAGGCGCTGTTCGCTGCGGCGCACCTTGGCAGTGCTGAAGGCGTCACCCTCGGCCAGGCGGAATTCGCGGCGGATCACCTTGTCGAGGGTGCGCGTGTTGCCTGAAATATTGATGCGCTCGACATAGACGCGCGGCCCTTCCTGCACATCGAAGGTCACGTCGATGGTATTGTTGTCCCGGTTGCGCCGGATGTTCGGCCGCACGTCCACGAACGCATAGCCCAGCGATCCGACCGCCTCGGAAATGTTCGAAACCGACTTTTCGACCTCGTTGGCGTCGTACCAGTCGCCCTCGGCGATGGTCAGGAAGCTCTTGAGGACATCGACGTTGAGGCCCTGGAAGCGGCTGGTGACGTCGACCTTGCCGAACTTGTAGCGATCGCCCTCATGGATCGTGAAGGTGATGAAGAATCCTTCACGATTGGGGGCGAGTTCCGCGACGGCCGAAACCACACGGAAATCCGCATACCCCTCGGAGAGGTAGAATTTGCGCAGAAGCTCGCGATCGAGGTTCAGGCGGTCAGGATCGAAGCGATCGTCCGAGCTGAGGAAGCGCCACCAGGCGCTCTCGGAGGTGCGGATCTTGCCCCTCAGGGTGCCGTCGCCGAACGCCTCGTTGCCGACGAAGCTGATGCGCTTCACGCCCGTGATATCGCCTTCGTTGATCTCGAAGACGACATCGACGCGCCCCTGCTCGAGCCTGATGATCTTCGGCTCGACCGAGGCGTTGTAGCGGCCGCTGCGACGATAGATAGTCAGGATGCGGTCGACGTCCGCCTGGGCACGCGCGCGCGTGAAGACCTGTCGCGGCTTGGACTGCACTTCGTCGCGCAGCTTGTCGTCGTCGATCTTCTTGTTTCCCTCGAAGGCGACCCGATTGATGATCGGATTTTCCGTGACCTTCACGACGAGGGTCGAGCCCTGCATCTCGATCACGACGTCGGCGAACAATCCCGTCGCGAACAGCGCTTTGAGTGAACGATCCGCCGCGGCCGCGTCGAACGGCTCGCCGACCTTGAGTTGGAGGTACGACCGAATCGTCTCCGGCTCCGAGCGGACATTACCCTGGATCTGAACCCCGGTTATCGCACCACCCACGGCAGCGCCACGCTGTGCGTGTGCCGGCGCGGTGAAGGCCAGGATTGCGAAGACGGCCAGTACGGCCCAACGAACGATCAAACTTACCCCCGGCGCCAGTCAGACCTGCCGATGGTCAAAGACGTGAACGCAGCTTTCTAGACCGGCAAAGGGGACTAAGCCACCCCTTTTGTCCCCCGTTCCGAAGTCGCGCCAACGCATCAACTCAGCGCAGCAAAAGCCTGATGTCATTGAAAGTTGCGATCAGCGCCATGCCGATCACGAGTGCAAATCCGAGCTTGAGCCCGACCTCCTGGGCCCGCAGGCTGAGCGGCTTACCGCGTACCGCTTCGTAAGCATACATCGCCAGATGACCGCCATCGAGCATGGGGACCGGAAGAAGGTTGAAAATGCCCAGCACCACGGACAAGGCGATGACGAGATTGAGAATACCGGCCCAGCCCGCATAGGAAGCCTCACCCGCAGCCTTGGCGATACGGATCGGTCCGCCCAATTCATCCACAGGCCGGGTGGCGGTCAGGATCTGTCCCATCGACGTGTAGAACATCGACGTCATTCCCCACACGGCCCGCACCCCCGCTCCCATGGCGCCGATCACGCCATGGTCACGGAGTTCGGTAACTGCCGCGGGACGGATGCGCAGACGGCCGACGATCTGCTCCTTGCCGGCGCAATCGGCCACCTTGTCGACGATCGGCACGACCGTCGTGTCCCCGAATCGGCCGTCGCGTTCGTACCGGACGGTCACCGGCTCGCCGCCGCGGCTGCCGATCAGCTCCGGGATGCGTGAGAAATAGTCGACGGGCTTGCCGTCGATCGCCACCAGGAGATCGCCGACCTTGAGGCCGGCCGCCTCGGCCGGGCTGTTCGCCGTGAAGCCGCCGACCACCGGACGGATGTACTGATCCATCCCGAGATCGCCGTAGCGCAGCATGTTGTTGTAGCGATCCGTCCGCTCGCAATATTGCGGCTGGATCTCGCCGTGCAGGAGCTGGTTGCCCCGACGGTATTCGACCGACATCGGCTTGGCCCAGTACAGGAACTGGGATTCCTGGATGTCCTCGTAGCGATCGACCCGTTTGTCGGCGAGACGGACGATCTCGTCGCCCGAGCGCAGGCCGGCTTTGGCGGCCGGCCCGTCCGCCTGCACCGCGACGGTTGCCGGCGTATAGGGCTCGCCGGCGAAGAAATAGACGCCGGTCAGCAGTACGAATGCAAACAGGAGATTGGCCATCGGGCCGCCCAGGACGACGGCGGCACGGGCGTAGAGGGGCTGGCTGAAGAAGGCCCGGCGGCGGTCGGTTGGCGACAGGGGCTCGTCGGTCGGAGTCGCACTGGTCGCATCATTGTCGCCCAGAAACTTTACGTAGCCGCCGAGCGGGATCGCCGAAATCTTCCAGCGTGTGCCGTTTCGGTCGGTCCAGCCGAACATTTCGGGACCGAAGCCGATCGAGAAGACTTCCGCATGGATGCCGAATCGACGTCCGACCCAGTAGTGACCGTATTCGTGAACGAAGACGAGCAGCGTCAATACGAGGACGAAGTACGGCAGATACGTCGTAAACAGGCTCACTATGCTCTGCATGCCCTACTCGACCTCAAATCTCACGATACTTCAACAACTCTGCAGTCTCGTCCGGCAGATGTCCTCGGCCAGCCTGCGCGCCTCCAGATCGGCCGCCTCGACCTGCTGGAGGCCTTCGACCGCCTCCGAGAGACCATTCCAGCCGGACATCACATCCTCGACGATCCGCGCGATGTCGAGGAAGCGAATCTGCCGGGCGAGGAAGGCGGCCACCGCCGTTTCGTTCGCCGCGTTCAGCACGATCGGGGCGTAGCCGCCCGTCATCAGAGCCTCTCTCGCGAGCCTTAGAGCGGGAAAGCGGCCGGAATCGGGCCGCTCGAAGGTCAACGCCGGAATCGCCATGAAATCGAGCTTCGCCGCCGGCCCGTCGATCCTCGAGGGCCAGCCCAGCGCGTGGCTGATCGGGATACGCATGTCCGCGGTCCCCAGCTGCGCGAGGACCGAGCCGTCGCAATAGGCGACCATCGAGTGGATCACCGACTGAGGGTGCACGACGATGTCGACCTGGCTTTCCGGCAGTCCGAACAGGAGCTGCGCCTCGATCAACTCGAGCCCCTTGTTCATCATGGTGGCCGAATCGATCGAGATCTTGTCGCCCATGTCCCAGTTGGGATGGGCCAGGGCCTGTTCCGGCGTCACCTCGGCCATGTCGGCCAGCGACCAGTTGCGGAAGGGCCCGCCCGATGCGGTGAGGATGAGCCGGTCGACCGCGCGATGCTGGTCGGGTTCGAACACCTGGAAGATCGCGTTGTGCTCGGAATCCACGGGCAGCAGCACCCCGCCCGAGTGGTCGATCGCGTCCATCAGCAAGCGCCCGGCACAGACCAGCGCCTCCTTGTTCGCGAGCGCCACCATGGCGCCGCGACGGGCGGCCACGAGCGTGGGCGCCAGGCCTGCGAATCCGACGACGGCGGCCATCACCCATTCGGCCGGGCGCGACGCAGCTTCCACGACCGCTTCGGGGCCGGCCGCGACTTCGATCGAGGTGCCGGCCAGGGCCTCCTTGAGGGAACGGTACTGATCGGGATCGGCGACCACCGCGAGTCGCGCCCGCAGCCGCCTCGCCTGCTCCGCCAGAAGTTCCACCGAACGGCGCGCGACGAGCGCTTCGACACGGTAGCGCGTCGGATCACGCGCGATGAGGTCGACGGTGCTCTGGCCGACCGAGCCGGTCGAGCCCAGGATCGTCACATGACGCGGGTTTTCAGGGGATGGCGCGACCCACTTCTTCATGTCCAGGGCCACGCGCCCTCGGCGATCAGCCGGGCGATCGCCACCGCGACGAGCACGGCCATCAGCCCGTCGATCCGGTCGAGCAGCCCGCCGTGGCCGGGAATGAGACGACCGCTGTCCTTGACGCCGGCCCGCCGTTTGGCCGCCGACTCGAGCAGATCTCCCGCCTGTCCCACGATCGCGAGCGCCGCTCCGGCGATCGCCAGATGAACGGTCTCCCCCAGGCCGAACGCATAGCCCACCGCCGCACTCGCGACCGCCGCCCAGGCCATGCCTCCGATCAGGCCAGACCAGGTCTTGCCCGGGCTGATGCTCGGCGCGAGCTTTGCGCCGCCGGCCGTGCGTCCCACGAAGTAGGCGCCGATGTCTGTGGCCCAGATGCAGGCGAGCACCCAGAGGATGGTCTCGCGTCCCGAATCGGGCTGATGGCGCAGCCACAGCAGCGCAACCAGGGCCGCGAGCCCGTACAGGCAGGCGAGGACGCGCAGGACGGGCGCCCCCCGGGTCAGGCGCGACCATTCTAGAATCATCACGGGGGCCGCGATCGCCGCCACGAGGTCGATCCAGGGAAAGCCGAACCAGACCGCCGCGAGCAGCAGCGGCCCCAGCACCACGGCCGACAGCGCCCGCAGCAGCAGGCCGCCGAAGCGCCCGCCGCGCGACGGGGCGCTATTTTCCGATGCCGCCATAACGCCGCTCACGCCTGCGGAACTCCACGATGGCGTGTTCCAGGTGATCCTTGCCGAAGTCCGGCCACAGCGTGTCGACGAAAACCAGCTCCGAATAGGCACACTGCCAAAGCAGGAAATTGCTGATCCTCTGCTCGCCGCTGGTCCGGATCAGCAGGTCCGGATCGGGCAGGCCCGCGGTCAGGAGCTCGCTTTCGAAGCTCGCCTGGTCGATGCTGTCGGACGTTATCTCGCCCGCCGCGACCCGTTGCGCCAGTCGCCGCGTCGCCCGTAGGATCTCGTCTCGCGCGCCGTAATTAATGCAGATGTTGACGTCGATCCGCGTGTTGCTCGCGGTCGTGCCCTCTGCTTCCGCGATGTCGCGTACGATGTCCGCCGCCAGCCCTTCCCGTTTGCCGATGACCCGGAGCCTGGCGCCGTTCTTGCGCAGTTCATCGAGTTCGCTGCGTAGGTAATGGCGCAGCAAGCCCATGAGATCGGCCACCTCGTCCGCTGGCCGCGTCCAGTTCTCGGTCGAGAATGCGAACAGCGTCAGGACGGGTATTCCCAGCTCGCCAGCGCCACGTACGACCCGGCGCACTGCGTCGGCTCCCCGGCGATGCCCCGCGACCCTGGGCAGACCGCGCGCCTTCGCCCATCGCCCGTTGCCATCCATGATGATGGCGACGTGCTGGGGTCCCGCCCCAGCGTCGGGATTGGCGGGCAACGGCGCCGTGGGCATCAGACCGTCTTGATCTCTTTTTCCTTTTGAACCAATGCGTCGTCGACCAACTTGACGTAGCGGTCGGTCAGTTTCTGGACCTCGTCGGCCTTCTGGCGGTGCTCGTCTTCCGAGATCTTGTGATCCTTCTCGGCCTTCTTCAGCGCATCCATGCCGTCGCGTCGGATGTTGCGGACGGCCACCTTGCCCTGCTCGGCGTACTTATGCGCCAGCTTGGCGAGTTCGTTGCGTCGCTCTGTCGTCAGCTCGGGGATCGGGATGCGGATCATCTGACCGTCCGGTGACGGGTTGAGGCCGAGGCCGGCCTCGCGGATCGCCTTCGCCGTCGGCGTCACGAGGCCCTTGTCCCAGACGCTGACGGTGAGCAGGCGCGGCTCGGGCGCGCTGACCGTGCCGACCTGGTTCAGCGGCATACGCTGGCCGTAGGCTTCGACCATCACCGGATCGAGCAGATTGACCGAGGCCCGTCCTGTCCGCAGGCCGCCAAATTCCTTCTTCAGCGCATCCATTGCGCCGTGCATGCGCTTCTCGAGCTCGTTGAGGTCGGCAGACATGTTCAGGCCTCGTTCTTGATGATCGTAAAGGTTCCCTCGCCGCGCATCGTCGAAGCGAACGCGCCGGGCTTGTGGATATCGAACACGATGATGGGGATGCGGTTCTCGCGGGCAAGCGAGATTGCCGATGCATCCATGACCTGCAGGTCGCGGGCCAGCACTTCCAGGTAGGTCAGCGTGTCGTAACGCTTGGCGTTCTTGTCCTTGAGAGGATCCGCCGAATAGACCCCGTCCACCTGCGTGCCCTTCAGCAGCGCATTGACGCCCATTTCGGCCGCGCGCAGAGCCGCCGCCGTATCGGTCGTGAAAAAGGGATTGCCGGTGCCGGCCGCGAAGATCACGACGCGGCCCTTCTCCATATGGCGCACCGCGCGGCGCCGGATATAGGGCTCGCATACGGTGGTCATCGGGATCGCCGACTGCACCCGCGTCTGCAGGCCCTGCCGCTCGAGGGCGCTTTGCATGGCGAGCGAATTGATGACGGTCGCCAGCATGCCCATGTAGTCGCCGCTGGCCCGGTCCATACCGGAGGCAGCTCCCGACACGCCGCGGAAGATATTGCCGCCGCCGATCACCAGACAGACCTGCACGCCCATCTCGTGCACGGTCTTCACTTCCTGTGCGACCATTCCGACCATGTCGGGATCGAGACCGTATTCTCGATTCCCCATGAGCCCCTCGCCAGAGAGCTTGAGAAGGACGCGGCGATATTGGGGGCCCGATGGCATCAGATGCCTCTGATTACATTTGTCTTGGGCGCGCGGACATGGTCCGCGCGCCGGTGGAATTCAATACTACTTCTTGAGCTGGGCAGCCACCTCGGCCGCGAAATCCTCGTTCTTCTTCTCGATGCCCTCACCCAGGGCAAAGCGCAGGAAGCCCGTCAGCTGGACCGGGGCGCCGACCAGCTTCGCAGCCTCCTCGACGACCTTCGAGACCTTGGTCTTGCCGTCGATGACGAAAGCCTGTTCGAGCAGCACCACCTCCTGGTGGAACTTGCGCAGGCCGCCCTCGACCATCTTGGTGACGATCTCGGCGGTCTTGCCCTGCTGGCCGGCCTTCTCGGCGAGGACCGCGCGCTCGCGCTCGATCGCCGCCTGGTCGAGGTCGGCGACGGTGAGCGACTGCGGGTTGGTCGCCGCCACGTGCATGGCGAGCTGCTTGGCGAGCGCGCCGAGCTTGGCCTTGTCGCCGGCCGACTCGAGGGCGATCAGCACGCCGATCTTGCCGAGGTCCGGCGCGACGGCGTTGTGGGTGTAGGCCACGACCACGCCATCGGAGACAGACAGCGACGCGGCGCGGCGCAGGCCCATGTTCTCGCCGATCGTGGCGATCAGGTTGGTGAGTTCGCCCTGCACGTCACGCTCCGTGCCCGGGAACGGCGACGCCGCGACCTTCGCGAGATCCCCGCCATGCTCGAGCGCGAGCCTGGTCGCCGCGGCCACGAACTTCTGGAACTGCTCGTTGCGGCCGACGAAGTCGGTCTCGGCATTGACCTCGACGACCGCGCCACGCGTGCCGTCGGCGGCCACGCCGACGAGGCCCTCGGCTGCGACGCGGCCGGCCTTCTTGGAGGCCGCCGACAGTCCCTTGGTGCGCAGCCAGTCGACCGCCTTCTCGACGTCGCCCGCCGTCTCGCCCAGCGCCTTCTTGCAATCCATCATGCCCGCGCCGGTCTTCTCGCGCAGTTCCTTGACGAGCGATGCAGTGATCTCAGCCATGTCTTGCTCCGTTTGGTACAATTAAGGGCCGGTCTTCCGACCGGCCCCGTTTGTTTCGCGTATTTGAAGGGCCGGTCTACTCGGCCGGCGCTGCCTCGGCCGGTGCCGCCTCGGCCGCCGGGGCCTCGGCGACGGGAATTTCCTCGGCCGGCATCTCGCTCATCGCGCCCACGTCGCCGCCGGTGGCGGCAATCTCGGCGCGGATGCCGTCGAGCACCGAGCTCGAGAGCAGGTCGCAGTAGAGCGACACAGCGCGGATCGCATCGTCATTGCCCGGAATCGGGAAGTCGATGCCGTCGGGGTCCGAATTGCTGTCGACCACCGCCACGATCGGAATGCCGCGCTTGCGGGCTTCCAGCACCGCGATCGATTCCTTGTTGGTGTCAATGATGAACAGCAGGTCGGGCGTGCCGCCCATTTCCTTGATGCCGCCCAGCGACCGCTCGAGCTTGTCGCGCTCACGGGTCAGGTCGAGCTGTTCCTTCTTGGTCAGGCCGACGACGTCGCCCTTGAGGCGCTCGTCGAGCTCGCGCAGACGCTTGATCGACGCGGAGATCGTGTTCCAGTTGGTGATCATGCCGCCCAGCCAGCGGTGATTCACGTAGTACTGGCCGCAACGCTTGGCCGCCTCGGCGACCCGTTCCGCCGCCGCCGGCTTGGTGCCGACGAAGAGGACACGGCCACCGCTCGCGACGACGTCGCGAACCTGACGCAGAGCCTGCTCGAGCAGCGGCACGGTCTTGGTGAGGTCGATGATGTGGATCCCGTTGCGCACCCCGAACAGGTACGGCTTCATCTTCGGGTTCCAGCGGCGCGTATGATGGCCGAAATGGACGCCGGCTTCCAGCAGCTGGCGCATCGTAAACATCGGCATGGTCATGCCGTTCTCCTTTTCCGGTTGAGCCTCCGCGGGCGTCGTCCCCGACATGGGAACACCGGAGCGAGCGGCGGGATGTCTCCCCGTCGACCGCAAACCCGCGTGCGAAGTGGCGCGTTTCTAGGAGGTTGGCGCCGAAAATGCAAGCGCCAGCGAAATCAAGGCCTTAGGCGATCGTTTTGGCGATGTCGCGCGCCAGTTCGAGGACGGAGAGCGGCGCGCTGCCCTCGGCCTTGTTGTTGGCCGTGATCCACACCTTGCGTCCAGCCTTGTAGGCGGAAGCGGCCATCCGGGCCAGCACCCGGCGGGTCTCGACGTCCTCGTCGACCAGCCGGTCGAAGGGCTCGTAGCGCTGCTTGGCGGCCTGGTAGAGGAAGCCGCGATGCAGGTTCCAGCGCACCACGAGCGGTCCCGGCTCCTCGCCGTCCAGCGCCTTGAGCGCGGCTTCCTGCCGCTCGACTTCGGGCATCCGGTCATGGAGGCCGACGCAGTAGCGGATTCCGGCCCGCGCGAGCATGCGCATCAGCCGCGGCGTGAGAAGTTCCGGATTCCGCAGCTCCAGTGCGTAAATCGGTGACTGGCCCGCCACCTCTTGCGGCAAGGCCGCGAAGAAGGCCTCGAGGCGTTCGGTCAAGAGCTGCGTTCGTCCGCGAGGCCGCGCGGCAGCGGCGAGATCTGGAAGACCAGCGGCCCCGCCTTGGTTTTTAGGCCCTCGAGGCAGGGCAGGACGAATTCACGGGTGGCCAGGGTTGCGTCGAGGAAGTGAGGATTCGCGACCTTGCCCCTGCCCTCCTCGTCGCGCATCACCGCGTCGCACACGAGCGCCGGCGCCTTCACGACGAAGCTGAAATGCTCCGGCACCTGGCTGGCATACTGCGCATAGGCGACCACGGAGAGCGGCGCGTAGAAGGTCCGGTCGAGACTGACGGTGCGCAGCAGCGGGATCTCGCCGTAGGCCCGGAGTCCCTTCCGGCTGAGCGTCACCTGGGGATGGACACCATCGTAGACCAGGCCGCGCCAGCCGGGAAAAAACCAGGAGGATGTGCCGAGCCGGATGTCGGGCGGCAGCACCGGCGCCTCGAGCAATGGCGAATCCCGCGCCGGCCTGACGTCGCCCGCGCCTGCAGCGCGCCGGCTGGGCGGCGGGGCGCCACCGGTTTCGAAGAGGCCGGGCTGCCGGCTCAAATCTCCTCCACCTGCGCGACGCCCGGCAGGCTGCCGATCGTGTCGCGCAGGCCGCCCGCGATCGAATAGGCGCCGGGCAAGGTGACCTCGGCCTCGGACTCGTCCGTCATCGGCACGACGAGCGTGACCCGTCCCCGCCCCCGCTTGCCCTCCAGCGCTTTGCGCAGCGCCTCCAGGGCGACGGGGTCTGAGATCACGATCCGCAGGCCCGCCGCCGAATTGGCGACCGCATCGTCGAGTTTCTCGACCGTCTGCGCCGTCAGCTTGACCTGCTCGCCGTCGAGGCGGCCGTCGACCGAGATGAGGACCGCCTGTCCCGCCTCGAGGAGGTTGCGCTTGGAGCCCAGCAACTCGCTGAACACGACGCATTCGAAGGCGCCGGACTGATCGGAACACTGGAGGAAGGCGAAGCGGTTGCCCTTGGCCGAGGTCCTCTCCATGCGATCGATGACCGTGCCGGCCAGCTTGATGCGGCCGGGCGTGCCGCGCGCCAGCAGCGCCGGCAGGTCGGCGGCGCGACAGACGCCCAGCCGCTGCAGGCTGCGTTCGTAGGCGGCCAGTGGATGCGACGACAGATAGAAGCCGATTGCCGCAAACTCGTTCTGCAGGCGCTCCATCGGCGCCCAGTCCGGCACCTTGGCCAGTTGCGGGCGGCGCTGGGCGGTGTCGTCGCCGAACAGGTTGTTCTGGTTGCTGCCCCGCGATTCGTGCGTGGCCTGGGAATGGCGGGTCAGCGCCTCGACGGCGGCGAAGGTCTGGGCCCGGTTCTTGTTCAGCGTGTCGAAGGCCCCCGCCTTCACCAGGCTCTCCAGCAGCCGCTTGTTCAGCGCGCGCGAATCCAGCCGCTCGGCGAAGTCGAACAGGTCCTTGAACGGGCCATTGGCCTCGCGTTCCTCGGTCAGCCGGCTCATGGCCTCCTTGCCGACGCCCTTGATGGCCGCCAGCGCGTAGCGGATCGCCTTCTTGCCGTCCGCGGTCTGCTCGACGGTGAACTCGGCCGTAGACTTGTTCACGTCCGGCGGCAGGAGTTCGACGTTGATCCTGTCGAGATCGCGACGATAGCCGTTGAGCTTTTCCACGTTGCCCATGTCGAGGGTCATCGTGGCGGCGAAGAACTCGACCGGGTGGTTGGCCTTGAGATAGGCGGTCTGGTAGCAGACCAGCGCGTAGGCGGCGGCGTGGGACTTGTTGAAGCCGTAGCCCGCGAACTTGTTGACCTGGTCGAAGATCGACGAGGCGTTGTCCGCCTTGACGTTATTCTTCTCGGCACCCTCGACGAAGCTGACCCGCTGGGCATCCATCTCGGCCTGGATCTTCTTGCCCATGGCGCGACGCAGCAGGTCGGCGCCACCGAGCGTGTAACCGCTCAGCACCTGCGCGATCTGCATGACCTGCTCCTGGTAGATCATGATGCCGTAGGTTTCCTTCAGGATCCCTTCCAGCAGCGGATGCAGGTAGTCCGGCTCCTCCTCACCATGCTTGCGCTTGATGTAGCTCGGGATGTTCTCCATCGGGCCCGGCCGGTAGAGCGCCACCACGGCGATGATGTCCTCGAAGCGGTCCGGCTTCATCTTGCGCAGTACGTCGCGCATGCCGTTGCCTTCGAGCTGGAACACGCCCGATCCGTCGCCGCGACAGAGAAGCTCGAACGTCTTCCGGTTGTCGAGCGGAAGCCTCGGAATATCGATCTTGTCGCGCCCGATGAAGTCCCAGGCCTTCTCGATGACGGTCAGTGTCTTGAGGCCCAGGAAGTCGAACTTCACCAGCCCGGCCGTCTCGACCCACTTCATGTTGAACTGGGTGGCCGGCAGCGAGTCGACGCCGTCGGTGTCGCGGAACAGCGGCACGAGCTGGTCGAGCGGCCGGTCTCCGATCACGACGCCGGCGGCATGGGTCGAGGCGTTGCGGAACAGGCCCTCGAGCTGCAGCGCGAGGTCGATCAGGCGCTTGATCTCCTCGTCGGCGTTGTACTGCTCCTTGAGCAGGTCCTCGGTCTCCAGCGCCTTGGCCAGGGTCACCGGATTGGCCGGATTGTTGGGCACCAGCTTGCAGATCCGGTCGACCTGGCCGTACGGCATGCCCAGCACGCGGCCGACGTCGCGCAGCACGGCCCGCGCCTGCAGCTTGCCGAAGGTGATGATCGCCGCGACGCGGTCGTGGCCGTATTCGTCGCGCACGTAACGGATCACGCGATCGCGCTTGTCCTGGCAGAAGTCGATGTCGAAGTCGGGCATCGACACGCGCTCGGGGTTGAGGAAGCGCTCGAACAGCAGCCCCCAGCGCAGCGGGTCGAGATCGGTGATCTTGAGCGACCAGGCGACCAGCGAGCCGGCGCCGGAGCCGCGACCCGGTCCCACCGGCACGCCGTTGTCCTTGGCCCACTGGATGAAGTCGGCCACGATCAGGAAGTAGCCGGCGAACCCCATCCTCTCGATCATGTCGAGCTCGTAGGTCAGCCGCTCGTCATAGCGCGCAAAGTCGATGCCCTCCGCGAGCCTGCCCAGCGCCCGCAACTCGTCGAGACCGGTCTTCGCCAGATCGCGCAGGGCCTCGCCTTCGGTTCGACCTTCCAGCTTGGTGTAGCGCGGCAGGATGGGCTTGCGCGGCGCCGGCATGTAGGCGCAGCGCTGGGCGATCACCAGCGTGTTGTCGCAGGCCTCGGGAATGTCCGAGAACAGGCTGCGCATCTCGGCGGCGGACTTGAAATAGTGCTCCGGCGTCAGACGCCGCCGGTTCGGGTCCTCGATGTGCGCGCCCTGCTCGATGCAGAGCAGCACGTCGTGCGCCTCGTACATCGACTTCTTCGGGAAGTGGACGTCGTTGGTCGCGACCAGCGGCAGGTTGCGGGCATAGGCCAGCTCGATCAGCGGCCCTTCGATGCGGCGCTCCAGATCCTCCCCGTGGCGCTGCAACTCGAGATAGAGGCGGTCCGCGAACAGGCGCTGCAGCCGGTCGAGCAGATGCTCCGCGGCCGGAGTCTGGCCGGCCGCCAGCAGGCGGCCCACCCCGCTGCCGTTGCTTCCCGTGATCGCGATGAGGCCGTCGGTCGAGCCTTCGAGCTCGGCCAGCGGCAGGGCCGCCACCGATCCGGCCTTGAATTCGAGATGGGCGCGGCTCACCAGCCGCATCAGGTTGAGATAACCCTCCTCGCTCTGCACCAGCACGGTCAGCCAGTCGACGGTCGGCAGCTTGCTGGCCGTGGCGATGCCGCCCTCTTCCTCGCGCCGGATACCAAGGTCGCAGCCTACGATCGGCTGGATGCCGGCCTTGGAGGCGTACTGCGCGAATTCGAGCGAGCCGAACAGGTTGTTGCGGTCGGTGACGGCGACCGCCGGCATCTCCGCCTCCTTTGCCAGGGAGACGACCTTGTCGACCTTGTTCGCGCCTTCGGTGAGCGAATAGGCGGAACGGACTTTTAGATGGATGAAATCAGCGATGGCCACGGGCCATCATCGCGCCGCGGCCTGTGGACTGTCAGGCATCGAGCACGCCATCTTTCAGCCGCACGGTGCGATCCATGCGGGCCGCCAGCTCGGGATTGTGGGTGGCGACCAGCGCCGCCATGCCGGTCTCCCGCACCAGCCCGAGCAATTGCTGAAACACCGTCTCCGAGGTCGTCGAATCGAGGTTGCCGGTCGGCTCGTCGGCCAGCAGCACGCGCGGCGCGTTGGCCACCGCGCGGGCGATCGCCACGCGCTGCTGTTCACCGCCCGACAGGCGTCCCGGGCGATGGTCCAACCGGTCGCCGAGCCCGACCAGGCCCAGGAGATCGGCTGCCCGCTTCCGCGCCGCCCCGCGCGCGACGCCGTTCAGCATCTGCGGGAGCATGACGTTCTCGACGGCTGAGAATTCCGGCAGCAGGTGGTGATACTGATATACGAAGCCCAGGAAGTTGCGGCGCAGGCCCGTACGCTCCTTGTCGGCCATCCGAACCGTCGCCTTGCCGTCGACCACGACCTCTCCCTCGTCGGGCCGTTCGAGAAGGCCCGCGATGTGCAGCAGGGTCGACTTGCCGCTCCCCGACTGGCCGACCATGGCCACGATCTCGCCGGCATGCAGATCGACCGACACGCCGCGCAGCACGTCGAGCCGACGGTCACCCTGGACGAAGGTGCGGCGGATGCCCTGCAGGACAAGCGGCTTGGCGGTGTCACTCATGTCGCAATCCTTCGACCGGTTCGATCCGGGTGGCGCGCCAGGCCGGATAGGCCGCGGCGACGAGCGAAAGCACGATCGCCACGGCGATGATGAACGCCACCTCGACCGGGTCCACGCGCACGGGCATGGAGGTGATGAAGTCGACCTCGGCCCCGGCGGTGCCGGCGCCGCCGGTGACGTTCGCGAGCGCGCGGCCGATCGCGGGCATGTTGGCGCAGAGCAGAAGGCCCAGCGCCGCGCCGATCGCCGTTCCGACGACACCCACGGCCGCCGCCGCCATGAAGAAGGCGCGTATGATCGTACCAGGCGCGGCTCCCATGGTCCGCAGGATCGCGATACTGCCGCGCTTGACGCGCACCAGCATGGTGAAGCTCGCGACCACGTTCATGGCGGCCACGACGACGATCAGGGTCAGGATGATGAACATCATCACCCGCTCGACCTGCAGCGCGCCGACGAAGCGCGCATTGAGGCCGAGCCAGTGCGACACGCGCAGATCCTCGCGGCCGAGCGACCGGCGCAGGTCCTCGGCCACCTTCGGCGCTGACTGCGGATCCTTCAGGAACAGGTCAATCGAACTCACGGTTTCCTTGCCGTATTCGAGATCCTCCTGCAGCGCCGCCAGCGGGATGAACACCAGGGTGCTGTCGAACTCGTAGCGGCGGCTCATGAAGGTGGCCAGGATGTCGTAGTCGCTGTAGCGCGGCGCGATCGTGCCGCCCTCGTTCAGCTGGTGGGTAACCACGGTCAGCGGCTCCCCCACCCTCACCTGCATCTGCTGGCGCAGCCGTTCGCCGATCACCAGGCCGGGCTTCAGGCCGAACTCCGCCAGGTCGCCGAAGATGATGTTCCTCGACACGATGTCCCGATTGAGGAGATCATCCCGCCGCACGCCGCGCAGCTGCGCACCGCGGGTCTGGCCGTGCCCGGTGACGAGGACCTGGCGCTCCAGGGTGAGCCGCACCGCCTCGACGCCGGGGACGTCCTTGAGCTTCGCCAGGAGACCCGGCGTGGCCTGCAGCAACCCGCCGCGCGCGGCGACGATGACATGGCCGTTCATGCCGATGATCCGGCCCAGGAGCTGCTCGCGAAAGCCGCCCATGACCGAGAGAACGGCGATCAGGGTCCCGACCCCCAGCGCCACGCCGATCAGAGAGAACATCGCGATGAAGGAGACGAATCCCTCGCGCTGGCGGGTGGCGAGGTAGCGCCAGGCGAGCCAGCGCTCGACGACGGGCGCGCGATCACTCACGGCGCAGGCCCTCCACCGGATCGAGGCGCGCCGCGCGGGCGGCAGGGTAGATCGAGGCGAGCAAGGCGAAGACCAGCGCCATGATCGCGATACCGGCGACCTCGCTCCATTCGATCCGCGACGGCAGTTCGGCCAGCAGGTAGAGGGTCTGGTCGAACAGCACGATGTCGAAGGTCCGCTGCAGCCACTGCCGGATCGCCTCGATGTTGCGCGCGAAGGCGAGCCCCAGCACGACACCCAGAATCGTCCCGGCGCCGCCGATCGAGAGCCCGTCGAGCATAAAGATCCGCATGATGGCCGCCCGGCTGGCGCCCATGGTGCGCAGGATGGCGATGTCGGCGGTCTTGGTCCGCACCAGCATGACCAGGCTGGACACGATGTTGAAGGCCGCGACGAGCACGATCATCGTCAGGACCAGGAAGATCATGTTGGTCTGGGCGACGACGGCCGAGAAGAAGCCGGCATTGGCCTGGAACCAGTCGAACACCCAGCCCTGCGTTCCCACCGCCTGCATCAGCAGCCGGCGCGTCTCCGCGGTCGAGGCTTTGTCCGACACGAACACCTCGATACCCGTGACGTTGGGCCCAAGGTTGAGCATGTGCTGGGCGTCTTGCAGCGGCGCGTACACGAAGTTGGAATCGTAGTCGTACATGCCGGTACAGAAGATCGCGGCGACCTTCACCGCGGCAGAGCGCGGCATGACCCCGAGCGGCGTCGCGACGGAGACCGGCGACACGAGCTGCAGCCTGTCCCCCACCTTCAGGTTCATGAGATCGGCCAGGCGGCGGCCGATCACCACGGTAAAATCGTCGCCGAAGCCCTTGAGGGTGCCCCAGTCGATCGGCTTGTCGTCGTCGGCCTTGCACAGCGTGCGATAGCGTTCGCGGTTTTCCGGCGATCCCTCGATCGCCGATGCGAGCGGCGGGCGGTTACGGATGTCGTCGGGCCGCATCCCGCGCAGCACGATCCCGCGCACCCGGTCTCCGGCCACGGCCATGAGCTGTCCCTCGGCCGTCGGCGTGGCAGACTCGACGCCCGGCACCGCCGCCAGGCGCTTCAGAAAGTCGGGCGTGGGCTCGAGGGGGCCGCCATTGGACTGGACCCCCAGCTGGCCGCTGATGCTCGACATCTGCGCCAGCATCTCGACGCGGAAGCCGTTCATCACCGACATCACGACGATGAGGGTACCGACCCCCAGCGTGATGCCGATCAGCGAGAAGCCGGCGATCACCGAAATGAAGCCTTCCTCGCGGCGGGCCCGCAGGAAGCGGAAGGCGATCAGGCGTTCGGCGGCGAAGGACATGGCGGAGCCCTGTCCGCGGCTCAGCCGAACCGCGCGAGGACCTGTTCGGGCGTCAGCTCCTCGCGGACGCCGGTCTTGCGGTTCTTCACCTCGAGCTTGCCCGCGGCGAGTCCCTTCGGGCCGACGATGACCTGCCAGGGGATGCCGATCAGGTCCATGTCGGCGAACTTGCCACCCGGCCGGATGTCACGATCGTCGTGCAGCACCGCGACGCCCTTGGCCGAGAGCGCGTCGTAGAGCTTCTGGCAGGCGCCGCCGACGGCACCGTCGTCCGGCTTCAGGTTGACGATCGCCACCTTGAAGGGCGCCACCTCGTCCGGCCAGACGATGCCGGCATCGTCGTGGCTCGCCTCGATGATGCCGCCGACCAGGCGCGAGACGCCGATGCCGTAGGAGCCCATCTCGACCGTGATCTGCTCGCCGCCCGGCCCGGCGACGACCGCGTTCATCGGCTTGGAGTACTTGGTGCCGAAATAGAAGATGTGGCCGACCTCGATGCCGCGCGCGGCGAGCCGATCGCCCTCAGGCAGCGCCTCGAACGCCTTCGCGTCATGCATCTCGTCGGTCGCCGCGTAGAGCGACGTCCACTCGTTCACGATGCCCTGCAGGTCCGATGCATAATCGATCTGGCGGCTGAGGATATCCTTGTCGACCAGGCCCTTGTGGCAGAACACGGCGCTCTCGCCGGTCTCGGCCAGGATGATGAACTCATGGCTGAGATCGCCGCCGATCGGGCCGGTGTCGGCGCGCATCGGAATCGCCTTCAGCCCCATGCGGGCGAAGGTGCGCAGATAGGCCACGAACATCCTGTTGTACGAGTGGACCGCGCCCGCCTTGTCGATGTCGAACGAGTAATTGTCCTTCATCAGGAATTCGCGACCGCGCATGACGCCGAAGCGCGGACGGACCTCGTCCCGGAACTTCCACTGGATGTGATAGAGATTCTTCGGCAGGTCGCGATAGCTCTTCACGCCATCCCGAAATAGCGTCGTGATCATTTCCTCGTTGGTCGGGCCGTACAGCATCTCGCGATCGTGGCGATCCTTGATGCGCAGCATCTCCGCCCCGTAGGCCTCGTAGCGGCCGCTTTCGCGCCACAGGTCGGCCGACTGGATGGTCGGCATCAGCACTTCCTGCGCGCCCGCTCGGTCCTGCTCCTCGCGCACGATCCGCTCGATGTTGCGCAGGACGCGAAGGCCGAGCGGCAGCCAGGCATAGATGCCGGCGCTGGTCTGGCGGACGAGGCCGGCACGCAGCATCAGCCGATGCGAAACGATCTGCGCTTCCGACGGAGTTTCCTTCATCGTCGGCAGAAAGTACTGGCTCATGCGCATGCGGAATCGGTCCTCGGTCGGGGTATCGGGATGGCGGCGGACTGTAGGGAACGGGTCGGCCAAAGGCAAACATGGACGGTACGGCTGGCTTTTCACAGCCATGTGCCCGCACACTGGGCGCGATTTTCGGGGGGAGCGGGATGCTGGAGCGACTTTTCAAGCTGAGCGAGAACAACACCAACGTCCGGACCGAGCTCGTCGCCGGCCTCACGACGTTCCTGACGATGGCCTACATCATCTTCGTCAACCCTTCGATCCTTGCCGAAGCCAAGATGCCGTTCGGAGCCGTGTTCGCCGCCACCTGCGTGGCTGCCGCGGTGGGCTGCTTCCTGATGGCCTTCCTCGCCAACTACCCGATCGCCCTCGCCCCCGGCATGGGCCTCAACGCCTATTTCGCCTTCGGCGTGGTCGGCGGCATGGGCCACACCTGGCAGGTCGCGCTGGGCTGCGTCTTCATCTCCGGCATCATCTTCCTGATCATCAGCGTGCTGCCGATTCGGGAATGGATCGTCAACGCGATCCCGAAGTCGCTGAAGATGGCGATCGCAGCCGGCATCGGCCTCTTCCTGGCGCTGATCGCGCTCAAGAACGCCGGCATCGTCATCGGCAATCCGGCGACCCTGGTGGCCCATGGCAAGATGACGAGCTGGCCGGTGGTGATGGCGGTCCTTGGCTTTGCCATCATCGTTGCCCTCGAACACCGCCGCGTCATGGGCGGCGTGATCATCGGCATTCTGGTCGTCACCGTGATCTCCATCCTGGCCGGGCATCAGAAGTTCGCCGGCATCGTCGCGACCCCGCCTTCGATCGCGCCCGTGTTCCTCCAGATGGATCTTGCCGGCGCCCTGCAGGTCGGGCTCGTGACGGTGGTCTTCGCTTTCCTGTTCGTCGACCTGTTCGACAATACCGGCACCCTGATCGCGCTGGCCCATCGCGGCGGCTTCATGCGGCCCGACGGAACCGTGCCGCGCCTGCGCGGCGCCCTCATTTCGGACAGCGCCTCCGCGATGATCGGTGCCGCCCTCGGGACATCCACCACGACCAGCTACATCGAGAGCGCCTCGGGCATCAATGCCGGCGGCCGTACGGGGCTCACCGCCGCCGCCGTCGGCGTTCTCTTTCTGCTGGCGCTCTTTCTCTCGCCGCTCGCCGGATCGATCCCGGCGTATGCGACCGCGCCGGCCCTTCTCTATGTCGCGTGCCTGATGGCCCGCGGGCTCACGGAGATCGAATGGAACGACATCACCGAAGCGGCGCCGGCGGTGATCACGGCGATTGCCATGCCCTTCACCTTTTCGATTGCCGACGGCATCGCCTTCGGTTTCATCTCGTACGCCGGAATCAAACTTGCCGCTGGCCGGTTCCGCGACATCCATCCGGCCGTCGCAATCCTCGCTGTTCTATTCGTGATCAAATATGTGGTCATTGGATGAACAGCGAAATGGTGCGGACATTAGTTTGTCGTCGAACGACCTCGCCGTTGCAGATTCTTCTGTTCGCCACCCAAGGATGGAAAGAAAAGGTCTTGGCAATTCCCAGGCGACACGCTAAACAGCCTACGCGTTGGGCGTAGCCCGAGTTTAGGGAGGAGAGCGGCGGAAGCCGCCTACGACGAGTTTCGGGGGTAGAGGACGGCGGACCACTGGTCCGCCGTTTCCTTTTTGGGGCGAGAGGCCCTGATGGCCGCGGCTCAGGATCCTTCGAGACGCCTGAAACTCAGCAGATCGAGCTGGTAGAATCCATAGAAGGCGAGCCACAGCACTGCCGCGACGACGGTCGTGATGATGGCTTTGCGCAGCAGTTCCGGCCGCTCCGGCGCGCCCGTATCCTGTCCCCTGCCCGGATTCTCGACGCGTCTAACGCCCAGCGGCAGAACCATGAAAAGCGCGATCCACCAGATCACCAGGTAGACCATGATGCCGGTAGCCCAGCCCATGGCGCGATGCTCCTCAGACCTGTTCGAGTTCGATCAGCGTGCCGGTGAAGTCCTTGGGATGCAGGAACAGCACGGGCTTGTCGTGGGCGCCGATCTTGGGCTCGCCGTCGCCCAGGACGCGCGCACCCTGCGACTTCAGCTTGTCGCGGGCGGCATAGATGTCCTCGACCTCGTAGCAGACGTGGTGGATGCCACCGTCGGCATTGCGGGCGAGGAAATTGGCGATCGGCGACTTCTCGCCGAGCGGATGCAGGAGCTCTATCTTGGTGTTGGGCAGCTCGACGAAGACCACCGTCACGCCATGCGCCGGCTGCTCCTTGGGCGCGCTCACCTTGGCGCCCATCACGGTGCGGTAGAGCTCGCTCGCCTTGGCCAGGTCGGGCACGGCAATCGCGATGTGGTTGAGGCGTCCGATCATGGTCTTCTCCGGCGGCTGCGCGGCCTTTAGATGCGGACGATGTGCACGTCCGTCAACGGCTTCTTGCCGAGGTGCGCCCGCACGACGCGCCGGACGGCCTGGCGGGCCGCCTCCTCCATGCGCCGGTCGTCGGTGCGTTCGACGCTCTTGAGGTCCGCCAGCATCTCCGAAAGCGCATCCTCGATCGCGTCCTGAAGCTCGCCGTCGGCGTCGTCGATGCCGCGCAGCGAGACTTTCGGCGGCGCCAGGGGGTTGCCACGCTTGTCCACGACCAGGGTCGCCGCGGCGGCGCCGTTCCACAGGAGCTTGCGCCGTTCGCGCAGCGATTCCCCGTCGAGCGGGATCAGCGTGTCGCCGTCCCGGGCCAGCCGCCCGGAGAAGACGTGGTCGATGATCTCGGCCGGTCCCGGTGCCAGTCGCACCAGGGTGCCGTTGGGTGCCACGATCGTTTCCGGGACCTGGCAGGTCTTCGCCAGCTCGGCATGCTCCATCATGTGGCGGACCTCGCCATGGACCGGTAGCGCAATCTTCGGGCGGACCCACTGATAGACCCGCACCAGCTCGTCTCGTGCCGGATGTCCGGAAACGTGGATATCGGCCTCCCGGTCGGTGATGACCTTCACCCCACGGGCGATCAGCGCGTTCTGCAGGCGCCCGACCGAGTGCTCGTTCCCCGGGATGACCCTTGACGAGAAGATGGCGGTGTCGCCGGCCTCGAGGACGAGGTCGCGATGCTCTCCGCCGGCGAGTTTCGACATGGCGGCGCGGGGCTCACCCTGGCTGCCGGTGCAGATGAACAGCACCTTGTCACGCGGCAGGTAGCCGGCCTGCTTCTCGGGCACGCATTCGGGGAAATCCAGCAGGTAGCCGCATTCCTGCGCCGATTCGAGCATGCGTGTGAGGGCGCGGCCCGACAGGACCGGGTGGCGGCCGGCCGCGACCGCCGCCAGGGCGATGCTCTCGACCCGGGCAAGGTTGGAGGCGAAGCAGGACACGGCCACCCTGCCCGCGCGACCGCGCACGAGCGCCTCGAGGTTCTTGCGGACCTTGGACTCGGAGCCCGCCTCGCCTTCGACGAACACGTTGGTGCTGTCGCAGACCATGGCGAGCGCACCCTCGTCGCCGATGCGCTTCAGCATGGCCTCGTCGGTCAGGTCGCCCAGCAACGGCTCGGGATCGATCTTCCAGTCGCCCGTGTGGAAGACCGTGCCGAACTTGGTGCGGATCGCCATCGCATTCGGCTCGAGGATCGAATGCGTCATGGTGATCATCTCGAGCTCGAACGGCCCGAGGGTGAACTTGCCCCTCAGGGGAATCTCGGTGACCGGCACCTGATCGCGCAGGCCGGCATCGATCAGCTTGCGCTTCAGGACCGAGGCGGCGAAGGGCGTCGCATAGACGGGCGCCTTCAGCTGTGGCCAGAGATCGGCGACGGCACCGAGATGGTCCTCGTGGGCGTGGGTCAGGACGATGCCGACGAGGTCGTCGCGGCGTTCCACGATGAATTCGGGATCCGGCATCACCACCTCGACGCCGGCCATCGAACTGTCGGCGAAGCCGATGCCGAGATCGACCATCAGCCACTTCCCGGCCGTGCCGTAGAGGTTGAGGTTCATGCCGATCTCGCCGGCCCCCCCGAGGGCCAGGAACAGCAGCTCGTCGTTCGAAGGAACCGTCATCCGCGGTTGCGCCGCCAGATCTCCAGCAGGCCGAGCGACATCAGATCGGGCTCGATGAAGTCGAAGAGGCCGATCTCGTCCTTGAACACGCTGGCGAGGCCGCCCGTGGCGATCACCTTCATGGGCTCGCCATACTCCTCGCGGATGCGCCGGATCAGGCTCTCGATCAGGCCGACATAGCCCCAGAAGATTCCGGACTGCATGTTGGCCACGGTGTTCTTGCCGATGACGTGGGCCGGCTTCTCGACCCGGATGCGCGGCAGGCGCGCCGTCATCAGGTAGAAGGCCTCGATCGTCAGCTCGACACCCGGCGCGAACACGCCGCCGATGAAATTGCCGTCCCTGTCGGCGAGGTCGAAGGTGGTGGCACTGCCGAAGTCGATCGTGATCAGCGGCCCGCCATACTTCGTGTGGCCGGCGATGACGCCGACGAGGCGGTCGGCGCCCGCCTCGGCCGGCCGGTCGATCAGCACCTTGATGCCGAGATTGCAGTCGGGCTCGCCGACGATCAGCAGCCTGGTGTGGAAGTAGTTCTCGCAGAGGCGCCGCAGATGGGTATTCACAGCCGGCACGACGCTGGCCAGGATCGCGCCCTTGATCGACTTCGGATCGAAGCCCTGCAGGTTCATGAGCTGCGTCACCCAGGCGGCATATTCGTCGGACGTGCGCTTGGACTCGGTGCGCAGGCGCCAGGCAGCGACGATCCTGTCCTCGTCGAACACGACGAACTTCGAGTTGGTGTTGCCAACGTCGATGGCCAGCAGCATTCCCGCCCTCCTCAGGCCGCCCGGCCCAGCAATTCACCCGACACGATCTTGCGCGGGCCCTCCGCCGTATCGAGCAGAAGCGCGCCTTCGCGGTCCAGCCCGGCGAAGCGGCCGCTCACCAGCCCCTCGCCCAGCCGAACGTCGATCTCGGCGCCCAGCGGTCCTGCCTTCGCGAGCCATTCGCGGCGTACCGTCTCGAACCCGTCGCGGCGCCACTGCGCCAGCCGGGTCGCCAGTGCGCGCGTGAGGCCTTCCAGCGCCGCCTCGACGGTGCCCCCCAGAGCTGCCCCCGGGTAACGCATTTCAGGAAGCTGCGGCGCAAAGGTGACGTTCACGCCGATGCCGGCCACGACGTGCTCGACCCGCCCGTCCTGTCCTATCGCGCTCTCCAGCAGGATGCCGGCGATCTTTCCGCCATCGACCAAAACGTCGTTGGGCCATTTCAGGCGCACGCTGCGATCCGCCGGCACGAGGTCGCCAACCGCGAGCGCAGCCACGAAACCCAGCTCGGCGGCGCGCGGCGCCTCGCAGGCGGGCCGCATGACCGTGGAACTGTAGAGATTGCCGACCGGCGACGCCCAGTTGCGGCCGCGGCGACCGCGACCGCCCGACTGCTCGCGCGCCCAGACGACGGTGCCCTCGGGGGCGCCGGCGTCGGCCAGGCGGGTGGCCTCGTCGCTGGTGCTGCCGACGCTCTGGAGCGCAACCAGCGTCCACCCGTCCGGGAGGACGGGCATCGGGGTCACTGGAACAGGCCCTTGGCAGCCGCTTCGGCGATCAGGCTGAGGGGCTGGGGAACCAGGGAAAAGATGGCGATCAGGAAGGCCGCTACCAGCGCCACCACGCGGTTGACGCCGAACGCCGGGCGGTCGATGGCCTCGGCCGGCTCGTCGAAGTACATCACCTTCACGATGCGCAGGTAGTAGTACGAGGCCACCACCGAAGCGAGCACGCCCAGCACCGCGGGGATGAACAGCTTGGCTTCGACCGCCGCCATGAAGATGTAGAGCTTGCCCCAGAAACCCGCGAGCGGCGGAATGCCGGCCAGCGAGAACATGAAGATCAGCATCCCCAGCGCCATCATCGGCTGGCTGCGCGCGAGACCCGCGAGATCGGAGACCTGCTCGACCATGATGTTGCGGCGCTTCATCATCAGGATCGTGGCGAAGACGCCCAGCGTCATGACCAGGTAGATGGCGAGATAGAAGACCACCGCCTGGATGCCGATTTCCGTGCCGCTGGCGACGCCCAGCAGGATGTAGCCGACATTGCCGATCGACGAATAGGCCATCAGGCGCTTGATGTTCTGCTGGCGGAGCGCAGCGAAGGCACCCAGCGCCATCGAGAGCACCGAGGCCACGACGATGATCTGCTGCCACTGCGCGAACAGCGGCTTGAACGGGCCCATCAGGACCGACACCAGCAGCGACAGGGCGGCGATCTTCGGAGCCACGGCGAACAGGGCCGTAACGGGCGTCGGTGCGCCCTCGTAGACGTCCGGCGTCCACATGTGGAACGGCACGGCCGAGACCTTGAAGGCGAGACCGGCAACCACGAACACCAGGCCGATGATCACGCCGATTTCGGTGGCGCGACCGTCGGCCAGCGCGCCCGAGATCTGGACGAAGGCGGTGCCGCCGCAGAAACCGTAGATCAGCGACGAGCCGAACAGCAGCATGCCCGAGGCGACCGAGCCCAGGACGAAGTACTTCACGCCCGCCTCGGTCGAGCGCACGCTGTCGCGCTGGAACGCGGCGATGACGTAGAGCGCCAGCGACTGCAGCTCGAGGCCGACATACAGCGCCATCAGGTCGTTGGCCGAGATCATCAGCATCATGCCGAGCGTCGCCAGGGCGACCAGGATCGGATACTCGAACCGCCAGGCCTTGGCCTGCTCGAAATAGGCGCGCGACATCAGGATGGCGACGGCGGAGCCCACCAGCACCATCACCTTCATGGTCGCGGTCAGGCGGTCGACGATGAACAGCGAGGAAAAGGCTGTCCCTTCGCGATACGGCAGGAACAGCAGCGCCGCCGTCACCAGCAGGGCGACCGAGGTCGCCACCGAGACGAACGGCGTGGCGATTTCACCCCGGACGACGCCGTAGATGAGCAGCAGTGCGGTGGCCGCCGCGAGGAAGATTTCCGGGCGGGCCAGGGTCCAGGATTCGAGACCGACGATCATGTTCATTACTCCCGGCCGCTCACGGTACCAGCGCCGCGGTGCGGGCGAGCTTCAAAGCCGCCTGATAGTCGCCGATCAGCTTGTCCACGGCCGGCGCCATCGGGTCGAGGAAGGAATTGGGATAGACGCCCATCCAGATCGTGAGCAGCACCAACGGCAGGAAGATCGCGATCTCGCGACCGTTCATGTCGAGGATGCCTTTCAGCGAATCCTTGGTGAGTTCGCCGAAGACGATCTTGCGATAGAGCCAGAGCGCGTAGGCGGCGCCCAGGATGAGGCTGGTCGCGGCCAGGAACGCCACCCAGGTATTGGCCTTGAAGGCACCCAGCAGAACCAGGAATTCGCCGACGAAGCCCGACAGGCCGGGCAGACCGACGCTCGCCAAGGTGAAGAACAGGAAGGTGAAGGCGTAGCGCGGCATGCGATGCACGAGGCCGCCATAGGCCGCGATCTCGCGGGTATGCATGCGGTCGTAGACGACGCCGACGCAGAGGAAGAGCGCGGCCGACACGATGCCGTGGCTCAGCATCTGGAAGATCGAGCCCTGCACGCCCTGCATATTCATGACGAAGGCGCCGATCGTCACGAAGCCCATATGGGCCACCGACGAATAGGCGATCAGCTTCTTCATGTCCTCCTGCACCAGCGCGACCAGCGAGGTGTAGATCACCGCCACGAGCGAGAGCGCGAAGACCATCGGCGCGAAATACTGCGTCGCCTCGGGAAACAGCGGGATCGAGAAGCGCAGGAAGCCGTAGCCGCCCATCTTCAGCAGCACGCCGGCCAGGATGACGGAGCCCGCGGTTGGCGCCTCGACGTGGGCGTCCGGCAGCCAGGTATGGACCGGCCACATCGGCACCTTCACGGCGAACGACGCGAAGAAGGCCAGCCACAGCCAGCACTGCCAGGTGAACGGCAGGTCGAGCTTCTCCATCACCGTCGGCAGGTCGGTCGTGCCCACCTGGCCATAGACGGCGATGATCGCCAGCAGCATCAGCACCGAGCCGAGCAGCGTGTAGAGGAAGAACTTGAAGGCCGCGTAGACGCGCCGCTTGCCGCCCCACACGCCGATGATCAGGAACATCGGAATGAGGACGCCTTCGAAGAAGATGTAGAAGAGCGCCAGGTCGAGCGCGCAGAACATGCCGACCATGAAGGTCTCGAGCACGAGGAACGCGATCATGTATTCCTTGACGCGAACCTTGATCGACTCCCAGCTCGCCAGGATGCAGATCGGCGTCAGCAGGGTCGACAGCAGGACGAAGAACAGCGAGATGCCGTCGATGCCGGCGTGATAGCCGATGTTCAGCGCCGGCACCCAGGCGACCTTCTCCTCGAACTGGAAGCCCGCCTTCGTCGGATCGAATTGGATCCACAGAAGCAGAGAGATCAGGAAGGTTACCGTCGTGGTGACGATCGCCACGCTGCGGCAGTTTCGGTCGACGGCCTCTTTCGGGCCGTTGACGATCAGGCAGAACAGCGCTCCCACCAGAGGCAGGAACGTGATCAGGGAAAGGATAGGCCAGCTCGACATCGGGGGCCTTACCTCGCCGACAGCATGAAATAGGTGACCAGGCCGGCGACGCCGACCAGCATCACGAACGCGTAGTGATAGAGATAGCCGCTCTGGAAGCGCATCAGAATGCCCGCCATGTCCTGCGCTCGCGCGGCGACATTGTCGGGGCCGAGCCCGTCGATCGTGGCGCCGTCGCCCTTCTTCCAGAGGAAGCGGCCGATGGCCAGGGAGGGCTTCACGAACACCGCATCGTAGAGCTCGTCGAAGTACCACTTGTTGTAGAACAGGGCGTGCAGGCCCGGGAAGCGCTTCACGGTACGCGCCGGCATGTCGGTTCGCACGATGTAGAAATAGTATGCGATGGCGATGCCGACGAGCGCGAAGACCAGCGGCGCGAGCTTCACCCACACCGGCACTTCGTGCGCGTGATGAAGCACCTCTTCCGTTGCCTTGACGGCGACGGAGTTGCCCCAGAAGGCGCGCCAGTCGTGGCCGACGAACCAGTCGTAGCCGACCAGGCCCGAGAACGCCGCGCCGATGCCCAGCACGTACAGCGGGATCAGCATCACCACCGGCGATTCGTGGGCATGATCCCAGGTGTGATGGTCGCCGCGGTACTTGCCGTAGAAGGTCATGAACATCAGGCGGGTCGAATAGAAGGCCGTCATCAAGGCCGCGATCACACCCAGCCAGTAGGCGATGACGCCGACCGTCGTGTGCACGCCGAAGGCCGATTCCAGCATGATGTCCTTGGAATAGAAGCCCGCGAAACCCAGCCCGGTGCCGAAGATGAACGGAATACCGATGCCCGACAGCGCCAGGGTGCCGACCCACATCAGGAGGAAGGTCTGCGGCGCCTTCTCCTTCACGCCGCCCATCTTACGCATGTCCTGCTCATGGTGGAGACAATTGATCACCGACCCCGACCCCAGGAACAGCAGCGCCTTGAAGAAGGCGTGCGTGGTGAGATGGAACATGGCGGCCGAGTAACCGCCGACGCCGCACGCAAAGAACATGTAGCCGAGCTGGCTGCAGGTCGAATAGGCGACGACCCGCTTGATGTCGAACTGGGTCATGCCGACGGTCGCGGCAAAGAAAGCGGTCGCAGCACCGACGATGGTGACGATCATCGACACGGTGGGCGCCAGCTCGAACAGCGGCGACAGGCGGCAGACCATGAACACGCCGGCGGTCACCATCGTGGCGGCATGGATCAGCGCCGACACCGGCGTCGGGCCTTCCATGGCGTCCGGCAGCCAGGTGTGCAGGCCGAGCTGGGCCGACTTGCCCATGGCGCCGATGAACAGCAGCAGGCAGGCGGTCTCCAGAGCCGGCAGATCCATGCCGAGGAACTGGATGCGCATCTGCGCCATCTGCGGCGCCTTGGCGAAGATTTCCTCGAAGCCGACCGAGCCGGACAGCATCCAGACGGCAGCAATACCCAGCGCAAAGCCGAAGTCGCCCACCCGGTTCACGATGAACGCTTTCATCGCCGCGTTGTTGGCCGACGGCTTGTCGTACCAGAAGCCGATCAGCAGATAGGATGCGAGGCCCACTCCCTCCCAGCCGAAGAAGAGCTGTACGAGGTTGTCCGACGTCACCAGCATCAGCATGAAGAACGTGAACAGGCTGAGATAGGACATGAAGCGCGGGATGCTGGGATCGTCCGCCATGTAGCCGATGGAATAGACGTGCACCATCGACGACACGACGGTGACCACGATCAGCATGACAGCGGTCAGCGTGTCGACGCGCAGCGCCCAGGCAATATCGAGGGTCCCGGATTCCATCCAGGAGAAGAGCTTCACGACGATCAGCTTCTCCGTGCCGAAGCCGATCTTGACGAAGACGAAGATCGAGAGGGCCGCCGCGATCAGCAGGGCCGCGCAGGTGATGACCTGCGCGGGACGTGCGCCGATGACGCGGCAGAAGAGGCCGGCGATCGCCGCCGCGACCAGCGGCAGGAAGACGATGAGCTTGATGGCGATATCCATGATGAGTGCGCCCTAGCCCTTCATCGCGTTGATGTCTTCGACGGCGATCGTTCCGCGGTTACGGAAGTAGACCACCAGGATCGCCAATCCGATCGCCGCCTCGGCGGCGGCCACGGTCAGCACCAGCAGGGCGAAGACCTGCCCGACGACATTGCCCTGGAAGACCGAGAAGGCCACCAGGTTGATGTTCACCGCGAGCAGCATCAGCTCGACGCACATCAGGATGACGATGACGTTCTTGCGGTTCAGGAAGATGCCGAGGATGCCCATCGTGAAAAGCACAGCGGCGACGGCGAGATAGTGGCCCAGCCCGATCGTCATCAGACGCCTCCCCGCGTCGGTACCTTCACCACCGTGATGGACTGTTCCTTCGTGCGGTTGATCTGCTCCCCCGCCTTCTGGCGACGGACGCCCGGCCGGCTGCGCAACGTGAGCACGATGGCGCCGATCATGGCCACCAGCAACACCAGGCCGGCCACCTGGAAGAGGTAGAAATACTGGGTGTAGAGGACCCGCCCGATGGCCCTCGTATTGTCGATTGCCATCACCTGGGCGCCATGCGCATTCAGCCCCGTGATGGTCGCCGAGCCGGCGCCGAGGATGCCGACGCCCAGCAGCAGCTCGGCGAACAGCACCGCGCCGATCAACGCGCCCACCGGGAAGTATGCGAGGAAGCCCTCACGCAGCTCCGTGAGGTTGATGTCGAGCATCATGACCACGAAGAGGAAGAGCACCGCGACCGCGCCGACATAGACGATGACCAGGATCATCGCGATGAATTCGGCGCCGATCAGCAGGAACAGCCCGGCGGCGTTGAAGAACGCCAGGATCAGGAACAGCACCGAATAGACGGGATTGCGCGAGACCACGACCATGGCGGCCGCAGCCACGGTGATCGCGGCGAAGACGTAGAAGGCCAGGGCCTGAAGTATCATGATCTGTCTCTCCCCCCGCCCGGCTCAGCGATACGCCGCTTCGGAGTGGAGGTTCGCCGCGATCAGGGTCTCCCAACGGTCGCCGTTCGCGAGCAGCTTGTCCTTGTTGTACATGAGTTCCTCGCGCGTCTCGGTCGAGAACTCGAAATTCGGCCCCTCCACGATCGCGTCGACCGGGCAGGCCTCCTGGCAGAAGCCGCAATAGATGCACTTGGTCATGTCGATGTCGTAGCGCGTCGTGCGGCGGCTGCCGTCATCGCGCGGCTCGGCTTCGATGGTGATCGCTTGCGCCGGGCAGATCGCCTCGCACAGCTTGCACGCGATGCAGCGCTCCTCGCCGTTGGGATAGCGGCGCAGGGCGTGCTCGCCGCGGAAGCGCGGGCTGAGTGGTCCCTTCTCGTAGGGGTAGTTCACCGTCACCTTCGGCTTGAACATGTACTTCAGGGTGAGGGCAAAGCCCGCCAGCAGCTCGGTGAGCAGGAAGGCGCGCGCGGTACGGTCGAGGGAAGCCATTGGCGATTGCTCCTAGGGCTTCGGCAGCCAGCCGCCGAACGTCAGGACGGCAGCGGTGAGGACGACCCAGCCCAGCGACACGGGCAGGAACACTTTCCAGCCCAGCCGCATCAGCTGGTCGTAGCGGTAGCGAGGCAGGGTGCCCTTGGTCCAGCTGAAGATGAACAGCAGGAAGGCGATCTTGAGGGCGAACCACACGACGCCCGGCACCAGGGTGAACGGCGCGTAGGGGATCGGCGAATGCCAGCCGCCCAGGAACAGGACGGCGCCCAGGGCCGAGAGCAGGATCATGTTGGCGTATTCGCCGAGGAAGAACAGGCCGAAGGTCATGGCCGAGTATTCGGTGTGGAAGCCGGCCACCAGCTCGGCCTCCGACATCGGCAGGTCGAACGGCGTGCGGTTCGTCTCGGCCAGCGCCGAGATGAAGAAGATCACGAACATCGGCAGCAGCGGCAGCCAGAACCAGTTCCAGAACCAGCCGGACTGGGCCAGCACGACGTGCGACAGGTTGAGCGAGCCGACGCAGAGCAGGACGGTGATCAGCACGAAACCGATCGAGACCTCGTAGGACACCATCTGTGCCGCCGAGCGCAGCGCGCCGAGAAAGGCGTACTTCGAGTTCGAGGCCCAGCCCGCGATGATGATGCCGTAGACGCCCAGCGACGAGATCGCGAAGAGATAGAGGATGCCGACGTTGATGTCGGCGATGACCCAGCCGTCGTCGAACGGCACCACCGCCCAGGCGACCAGGGCCGTCATGAAGGCGATCATCGGCGCGATGATGAACAGGACGCCGTTGGCGCTCGACGGGACGATCGTCTCCTTGAGCACCAGCTTGAGACCGTCGGCGAAGGGCTGCAGCAGACCGAACGGACCGACCACGTTGGGACCGCGGCGCAGCTGGATCGAGGCCCAGACCTTGCGGTCGACATAGGTCATGTAGGCCACGGACACGAGCAGCGGCACGGTCACGGCGAGGCACTGCGCCAGCATGACGATCGCCATGCCCAGCCAGTTGGTCGTGAAGAAGCTGATCAGATCGGCGTACATGCCCTACTCCGCCGCCATGAGATGCGCCCGCGAGGCCATGCAATCAGCCATGGTCTGCGACGCGCGGCTGATCGGACAGGTCATGTAGAAGTTCGGCACCGCCGACTTCAGCGGCGCATCCGAGGTCGCGCCCGGCTGGCCGACCGGTCCCCAGGCGCCGGGCGCCTGCTGGTCGATCGCCGCGAAGATCCTGTTCACGGCCACGAGGCGCGCACGCACCTGATGCAGCGTGTCGTAGGGCAGCGTCTTGCCCAGCCGCTCCGAGAGCGCGCGCAGGATCGCCCAGTCCTCGCGGGCATCGCCCGGCGGATAGCCGGCGCGCCGGCCGACCTGAACGCGGCCTTCGGTGTTCACGTAGATACCGGGCTTCTCGGTATAGGCCGCACCCGGCAGGATCACGTCGGCACGATGGGCGCCGGCGTCGCCGTGATGGCCCTGGTAGATCACGAAGGCCTTGCCGAGCTTCGTCGTGTCGATCTCGTCGGCTGCGAGCAGGAAGACCGCGTCGATCTCCTTCTTCTGGCAGCCGTCGAGGATCGCGGCGACATCGCGGCCGCCCTCGCCCGGCACCAGGCCGAGGTCAAGGCCGCCGACGCGCGCCGCCGCCGTGTGCAGCACGGCAAAGCCGTTCCAGTCGTCGCGCACCGCGTTCAGCTTGCCGGCGAGCTCGTATGCCAGCGCCAGCACCGCGGCGCCGTCCTCGCGGGCGAGCGCGCCCATGCCGACGACGATCATCGGATGCTTCGCATCCTTGAGCTTTTCGAAGAAGCCGAGCTTGCCGTCGACCAGTTCCCGCAAGGTCGCGGGGCCGGCGCCCAGCCGCTCGACCGGGTAGGTCAGGTCTTCGGCGGTGCCGATGCTGGCGACCGGGCACTTGCCGTGGAGATACCGCTTGCGGATGCGGGCATTGAGAACCGGCGCCTCGGTGCGCGGGTTGGTGCCGATCAGCAGGATCGCATCCGCCTGGTCGATGCCGCGGACGCCGGCATTGAAGATATAGCTGCCGCGCGGCCCGTCGATCCTGGCGCCGTCCTGGCGGCAGTCGACGTTGGGCGAGCCCAGCGACGTCATGAGATCCTTCAGCGCTACCATCGACTCGGCGTCGCACTGGTCGCCGACGATCGCCGCGATCTTGCTTCCGTCCAGACCATTCAGCTTGGCGGCGATGGCGGCAAACGCCTGATCCCAGGTCGCTTCGACCAGCTTGCCCTTGGTGCGGACATAGGGTCGGTCAAGCCGCTGGTGACGCAACCCGTCGATCGCGTGGCGCGTCTTGTCGGAGATCCACTCCTCGTTTACGTCGTCGTTGAGGCGCGGCAGCACGCGCATGACCTGCGCGCCGCGCGAGTCGATGCGGATGTTGGAGCCCAGCGCGTCAAGCACGTCGACCGACTCGGTCTTCGTCAGCTCCCAGGGACGTGCCTCAAAGGCGTAGGGCTTCGAGGTGAGCGCGCCGACCGGGCAGAGATCGACCAGGTTGCCGGCCAGCTCCGTCGACAGAGCATGTTCGACATAGGTCGTGACCTCCATGCTCTCGCCGCGGCCCGTCGCTCCCAGCTCCTCGACGCCCGCGACCTCGGTCGCGAAGCGGATGCAGCGCGTGCAATGGATGCAGCGGTTCATCGACGTCTTCACGAGCGGCCCCAGTTCCTTGTCCGGCACCGCGCGCTTGTTCTCGTGATAGCGGCTGCGGTCGAAACCGTAGGCCATCGCCTGGTCCTGAAGGTCGCACTCGCCGCCCTGGTCGCAGATCGGGCAATCGAGCGGATGGTTGATCAGCAGGAATTCCATCACGCCCTTGCGCGCCTTCTGCACGGTCGGGGTCTGGGTGAAGATTTCCTGCTTGTCGGCAACCGGCAGGGCGCAGCTCGCCTGCGGCTTGGGCGGGCCGGGCTTCACCTCGACGAGGCACATGCGGCAGTTGCCGGCGATCGACAGGCGGTCGTGATAGCAGAAGCGCGGAATCTCGACGCCCGCCAGCTCACAGGCCTGCAGCACGGTGATGCCGGCCGGCACCTCAATTTCGACGCCGTCGATCTTGACCTTGGGCATTGCCTGCTCCCCGCCCCCGCCTACTCGGCTGCCAGTTTTTCGGTGCGCGCGCGGATGCGGCGCTCCATCTCGGGCCGGAAATGCCGGATCAGGCCCTGGATCGGCCACGCCGCCGCGTCGCCCAGCGCGCAGATCGTGTGGCCTTCCACCTGCTTGGTGACATCCTCGAGCGCGTCGATCTCTTCAAGCCGCGCATTGCCCGTGACCATGCGTTCCATGACGCGCCACATCCAGCCGGTGCCCTCGCGGCACGGCGTGCACTGGCCGCAGCTCTCGTGCTTGTAGAAGTAGCTGAGCCGCGCGATCGCCTTCACGACGTCGGTCGACTTGTCCATGACGATGACCGCCGCGGTGCCGAGGCCGGAGCGCTGGTCGCGCAGTGAGTCGAAGTCCATCAGGACGGTGTCGCAGATCGCCTTCGGCAGCAGCGGCACCGAGGCGCCGCCCGGGATCACCGCCAGCAGATTGTCCCAGCCGCCGCGCACGCCGCCACAATGGCGCTCGATCAGCTCGCGCAGCGGGATGCCCATCTCCTCTTCCACGTTGCACGGCCGGTTCACGTGGCCGGAGATGCAGAAGAGCTTGGTGCCGGTGTTGTTGGGCCGGCCGATGCCCGCGAACCAGGCCGCGCCGCGGCGCAGGATGGTCGGGGCCACCGCGATCGACTCGACGTTGTTCACCGTGGTCGGGCAGCCATAGAGACCGGCGCCCGCCGGGAACGGCGGCTTCAGCCGCGGCATGCCCTTCTTGCCCTCGAGGCTCTCGAGCAGCGCGGTCTCCTCACCGCAGATATAGGCGCCGGCGCCGCGATGGACGTAGAGGTCGAAATCCCAGCCGGAGCCGCAGGCGTTCTTGCCGAGCAGACCCGCGTCATAGGCTTCCTTGATCGCGGCGATCAGGTGCTGGGCCTCGTTGTAGAACTCGCCGCGCACGTAGATGTAGCCGGCATGGGCACGCATCGCGAAGCCTGCGACGAGGCAACCCTCGATCAGCAGGTGCGGATCGTGACGCATGATGTCGCGATCCTTGCAGGTGCCGGGCTCCGACTCGTCGGCATTGACGACGAGATAATGCGGCCGGTCCTTCACTTCCTTGGGCATGAAGGACCACTTCATGCCGGTCGGGAAGCCGGCGCCACCGCGGCCGCGCAGGCCCGACTTCTTCATCTCGTCGATGATCCAGTCGACACCCTTGTCGAGGATCCCCTTGGTATTGTCCCAGGCGCCGCGGGCGCGCGCGCCGGCCAGGCCCCAGTCCTGGACGCCGTAGAGATTGGTGAAGATGCGGTCCTTGTCGCCGAGCATCGTCTATTCGCCCTTCAGCGTTGTCAGGCCGCCCTCGGGCGCCGACGTCTGTCGGTCCACCTGCGGTCCGGGCTTCGGTGTCTCGCCGCGCCGCAGCGCGTCGAGCACCTTGTTCATCGAAGCCTCGTCGAGGTCCTCGTAGAAGTCGTCGTTCACCTGCACGACCGGCGCATTGACACAGCCGCCGAGGCACTCGACCTCCTGCACGCTGAACATCTCGCCATCGGCGGCATGCTGGCAGGCCTTCATCACGGCATCGGAACCGCGCAGCCAGCACGGCGTCGTGGTGCAGACCTGCAGCAGGTACTTACCCTTCGGGCGCAGCTGGAACATCGTATAAAAGGTCGCGATCTCGTAGACGCGGATCGGCGCCATTCCGAGGATACGCGCCACCTCGTTCATCGCCGCGCGCGGCAGCCAGCCCTGCTGGCGCTGCGCCAGGTCCAGCACCGCAATGACGGCGCTCGCCTGACGGCCCGGCGGGTAATGGGAAATCTGTTCCTCGACCTTCGCCATGTATTCGGGCGTGAAGGAAAAGCTCGCGACCTGCGGGACGTCCTTCGGGTCGGCGGTGATCATCGCCATCGCATCGTCTCCTAGCGGTCGATCTCGCCGAACACGATGTCGAGCGAGCCGATGTTCGCCGACATGTCGGCGAGCTGGTGTCCCTTGGTCATCATTTCGAGCGCCTGCAGGTGCGGGAATCCGGGAGCGCGGATCTTGCAGCGGTACGGCTTGTTGGTGCCGTCGGACACCAGGTACACGCCGAATTCGCCCTTGGGCGCCTCGACCGCCGTGTAGGTCTCGCCGGCGGGCACTTTGTAGCCCTCGGTATAAAGCTTGAAGTGATGGATCAGCGCTTCCATCGAGCCCTTCATCTCGCCGCGGCGTGGCGGAGAGATCTTGCGGTCGTCGACCCGCACCGGCCCGCCGACCTTGCGAAGTGCTGCGATGCACTGCTCCATGATCCGGGCGCTCTGGTACATTTCCTCGATGCGCACGAGGTAGCGCGCATAGCAGTCGCCGGTCTTGCCGACCGGGATGTCGAAATCCATGCGGTCGTAGACGTCGTAGGGCTGCGACTTGCGCAGGTCCCATGGCAGACCGGAAGCGCGGATCAGCGGTCCGGAGAATCCCCAGTCGAGCGCCTGCTCGGCCGAAACCACGCCGATGTCGACGGTGCGCTGACGGAAGATGCGGTTCTCGTTCAGCAGGCTCTCGACGTCCTTCATGAACGGATAGAACTGCTTGATCCATCCTTCCATCGAATCGAGCATGCCCGCCGGCAGATCCTGGTGGACGCCGCCCGGCCGGAAGTAGGCCGCGTGCATGCGCGAGCCACTCACCTGCTCGTAATACTCCATCAGCAGCTCGCGCTGCTCGAAGCCCCAGAGCGGCGGTGTGAGCGCGCCGACGTCCATCGCGAAGGTCGTGACGTTCAGGAGATGGTTGAGGATGCGCGTGATCTCGGAGAACAGCACGCGGATGTACTGGCCGCGCTCCGGCGCCTCGATTCCCAGCAGCTTCTCGACCGCGAGCGCGTAGGCATGCTCCTGGTTCATCGGCGAGACGTAGTCGAGCCGGTCGAAGTACGGCACCGCCTGCAGGTAGCTCTTGTACTCGATCAGCTTCTCGGTGCCGCGATGCAGCAGCCCGATATGCGGATCGCAGCGCTCGACGATCTCGCCGTCCATCTCGACGACGAGCCGCAGCACGCCGTGGGCCGCCGGATGCTGCGGCCCGAAGTTCATGGTCAGTGTCTTGATTTCGACGTCGGACATGTCAGTTCGCCTTCGCCGGTGCCGCCGCGGGTGCCGCCGCCGTCTCCTGGGCCTTCTCGTCGCCCGGAAGAACCTTGGGCGCCCCCTCCCAGGGGCTCAGGAAGTCGAAGCGACGGAACTCCTGGGCCAGCTTCACCGGTTCGTAGACCACGCGCTTCTGGACATCGTCCCAGCGCAGCTCGACGAACCCGGTCAGCGGGAAATCCTTGCGCAGCGGATGGCCCTCGAACCCGTAGTCGGTGAGGATGCGGCGCAGATCCGGATGGTCCGAGAACCATACGCCGTAAAGATCGTAGGTCTCGCGCTCGAACCAGCCGGCCGAGCTGTAGACCGAGGCGGCCGACGGCACAGGCGTCGTCTCGTCCGTCATCAGCTTCACGCGGATGCGCTGGTTGTTTTTGACGCTGAGCAGATTGTAGACGACGTCAAAGCGCTTCTCGCGCTCCGGCCAGTCGACGCCGCAGATGTCGATCAGCTGCGTGAACAGGCACTTCGGGTCGTCGCGCAAGTAGGTGAGAAGCGCAGTCACCTTGTCCGGCGACGTTCCGAGCATCAGTTCGCCAAGGCGGATTTCGGTCTTCGACACCACGTCCGCCTGCGCTTGGACGATGTGGTCGCCAAGTTCCTTGAGAGCCTCGCTCATCAGCGCACCAGCGTGCCCGTACGACGGACCTTCTTCTGGAGCTGCAGCACGCCGTAGAGCAGCGCCTCGGCGGTCGGCGGGCAACCCGGCACGTAGACGTCGACCGGGACGATGCGATCGCAGCCGCGCACGACGGAGTAGCTGTAGTGATAGTAGCCGCCGCCATTGGCGCACGACCCCATCGAGATCACGTAACGCGGCTCGGCCATCTGGTCGTAGACCTTGCGCAGCGCTGGGGCCATCTTGTTGGTCAGCGTGCCGGCCACGATCATCACGTCCGCGGCGCGCGGGCTCGGCATCGGCGCGAAGCCGAAGCGATCGAGATCGTAGCGGCTCATCCAGCAGTGGATCATCTCGACGCCGCAGCAGGCCAGACCGAAGGTCAGCCCCCACATCGAGCCGGTGCGTGCCCAGGTGACCAGCTTGTCGAGCTGGGCGACGACGAAGCCCTTGTCGGCCAGCTCGTCGTTCAGCGCCCGCGACAGCGCCGCTTCGGCGACCGTGTTGGGCTTGGCCGGAGTGATCACTCCCATTCCAGGGCTCCCTTACGCCACTCGTAGATGAAGCCCACCGTCAGCACGCCAAGGAACAGCATCATCGACCAGAAGCCGAAGAGGCCGATATCACCCAGCGCCACCGCCCACGGAAACAGGAACGCAACCTCGAGATCGAAGATGATGAAGAGAATCGCGACGAGGTAGAAGCGGACGTCGAACTGTCCGCGCGCATCGTCGAACGGTGCGAACCCGCACTCGAACGGCGACAGCTTCTCCGAGTTCGGATTCTGGCGGGCAATCAGGTATGACCCGCCGAGCATGGCGCAGACCAGCCCGAAGGCTAGTCCGAGGAAGATCAGGATTGGCAGGTATTCCCGCAGAAGAGCTTCCATCGCCACCCCTTGCGCCCGGTTATTATGGGCCGCCAGTGTTTGGGCTGGCGCGAGCGACGGGACTCGAACCCGCGACCTCCGGCGTGACAGGCCGGCATTCTAACCAACTGAACTACGCCCGCTTTCAGCCCCAAACAGCGCGCGGAGAAATATAGGAGCCCCTACTAGGTGTCAAGCATACCGCAGCCGCGAACGCGTGTGTAAGTGCCGGATTTTTCAGAGAATTTCCGCATGCCACCTGGCGACATCACAGTTTGCGAACGCGAACTCACGATTGCGATTGATTCGCACGCCTTCGATCGACCGGCCGACCGCGATCTGCCGTACGCGAGCGCACGGTAAAACATTGGCCCGCTTGGCTTTCGCCCGATTCACCGCCCTCACCGACCTGCCACCGTCGAGCGCCCACTGCCGAGGACTTCGCGAGGGCGCACGGAGCTGCGGATTATTTCTGAAAATAGGCTTTCAGGATCGCCGCCAGGACCATGATGCCGATCCAGATCAGCCAGGCCCTGCCGAAGTCAAAGTTGAAGCCGAAGCCGAAGCCGAAGCGACCCAGTGCGACCGGGCGGTCATCCTGGACCTCGATCGCACCGGTTTGATGGGCACAAGGCCAGAAGGCCTGGATCTCCTTCAGCCGGTCGTTCGGGTAATCGGCGGGGCCCCCGTTCGCGAACCTGTGACGCGTATCATCGCAGCCCGGGCATAATACTCGACTTGCCTCGTCAGCCTCGCCGGCGAGTCGGGCTTGGGGCCGAACTCGACCTCGTCCTCGACATTGACCTGCGGCGCCGGCTCGCCGGGGCCGATCTGCTCCAGCGTATCGGCATCGCCCGAGAGCGGCAGTCCCCAGCCGAAATGAACCTGACTGAGCTTTGCCGGCCGGCCGGTTTGTTCGGGACAGGTCGGATCGAGCCAATAGCTCGTCCCCTTCAGGCGCAGCCGCACGATGCAATGGTTGAACAGGTCCGACGCCGCCGGGAAATCCGGCAGCGCGATGTCGTACGTCGTCGAGGTGAGCGCCGCACAGGCCTCCAGTTCCAGGCGGCGTGCCCCGGCGACATAGAGCTGGGCGCGTCCTTGCAGTCGCCGAAGCGGCTGGACCAGATCGCCGCCAGGCCGCGCGGCATGAGCCCCCTTCGCCGAAAGACAGCGCGAAATAGCGATGCTCCCGCTGCATGAAGCGGAGCCATTCGACGGCGCGAGCTGCCGGGTCGGATACTGTGCGGCCAGTTGGTCGATCTCGCGGGCCCGTCCCTCGGGAATTTCGCGGTTTCATAGTAAGGGGCGAACAGGCACGACACGTCCGACCACGCCAGAAATTCGCTGAACTGGAGGGTCGGGGCATGGAGATGCACAGGGTACCGCATGCTCCTCGACCTCGTGCCGTGCGGCATCATCCAGGCACCCGTGAGCGTCGACGTCCCCATCTGACACTGTGATCGCCTCTGTCGCCGGATCGTTGAACGCTCTGCAGGCAACAGGACGATCGACCGGGCGAAGCTGACGGTGGCGGCACTTGTGGAATGGCTCGATGTCATCGAAAACCACCCAGCCGGCAAACTTGCCCTTCGGCGCTGGATTGCTGCCAGTGACCGTCACCGCAGTCTCGACGATGTCGCCAACCCGCACGTCGGAAACCAACAACGAGGCCGTCAGCCGCCCGTTTCGAATCAGCATTTCGAGATTTGCTTCACGCCGGAACATCTGAAATGCGTCGGCATGGGCATGTGCCATGATTGGCCGTCGCGGAAGATGCGCCCGTGATGAATGGCCACCTGCTCGCAGGCAGGGTCGAACTCCACCCCGATGCGAGACGCGTTCGACGCCGGCGCGGGTCAGAACCTTCTGGACGCGCCGGAAGTGCCATGGCCGCCTGAGCAGGCGGTCGGGTCTGCCGGAACGGCGTAGGGCGCACACTCGAGCCAGGTTGGCACCGGCTCGCAGCGCACCGCGGCCTGGGGTGCTGCAGGCACGCTTTCGATCTGCGTCACGCTGCGGCTCCTCCGGATCGGCCATGTCAGTTGGTGGGCGATGACGGGATCGAACCGCCGACCAGTCCCGTGTAAAGGGAATGCTCTACCGCTGAGCTAATCGCCCGGCGTCGCTCCTAGCACAGCGGGCTGGGAAAAGCCTAGTTGATCGCGTCCTTGAGAGCCTTGCTGGCCTTGAAGCGCGGCACGATGGCCGCCGGAATCTTGATCTTCTCGCCGGTCTGGGGATTTCGCCCCTCACCCGCCTGCCGCTTGGTCACCTGAAAGGTGCCGAACCCGACGAGCAGGACCTTTTCCTTCTTCTTCAGCGATTTGGTGATAACCGTGAGCATCGAATCGATGGCGTTTGCCGCATCCGTCTTGGAAAGGTTCGTCGATGCGGCGACGGCGGCGATCAGATCGTGCTTGTTCACGGGCGAGCCTCTCGATGGTCCGGCAACTCAAGTCCTGAGCCGCTTATACCATATTTTGTAGCCCTGCTGAAACGGATCGCATCATTTGGGCTGAAACGACGAAGCCCCGGATAAACCGGGGCTTCGCTTTATAACTCCAGGAGGCGTCTCAGTGAGCCCGTGCGGCCTCGGCGGGTTCGGCCGGCTTCGCAGCCACTGCATCGAGATCGTTCACCCACTCGATGGCGACCAGCGGCTTCACCAGAGCGCGGGCCAGAACCTCGTCGACCGTCGACACCGGCACGATCTCGAGCCCCTTCTTCACGTTGTCGGGGATCTCCGGCAGATCGCGCTCATTCTCCTTGGGAATGAGCACGGTCTTCAGACCGCCGCGCAGTGCCGCGAGCAGCTTCTCCTTCAGGCCGCCGATCGGCATGACCCGCCCGCGCAGGCTGATCTCGCCGGTCATGGCCACTTCCTTGCGCACGGCAATGCCCGTGAGGGCAGACACGATCGAGGTGACCATGCCTACGCCCGCGGACGGTCCGTCCTTCGGAGTCGCGCCCTCCGGCACGTGGATGTGGATGTCGCGCTTCTCGAAGATGCTCGACTTGATGCCGAACACATGAGCGCGCGACCGGACGTACGCATTGGCGGCCTGCACCGACTCCTGCATTACGTCGCCCAGCTTGCCGGTGACGGTCATGCGGCCCCGTCCCGGAACCAGCACGGCCTCGATCTGCAAGAGCTCGCCGCCGACCTCGGTCCAGGCCAGGCCCGTCGTGATGCCGATCAGATCCTCGAGCTCGGCCTCGCCGAAGCGGAAGCGCCGGACGCCGGCATACTTCTCCAGGTTCTTGGGGCCGATCTTCACCTTGGTCGTCCCCTTCATGAGGATTTCCTTGGTGGCCTTGCGGGCCAGGTTGGCGATCTCGCGCTCCAGGTTACGGACGCCTGCCTCGCGCGTGTAGTAACGCACCAGGTCGCGCACCGCGTCGTCGTGGATGTCGATCTCGCTCTCCTTGAGACCGTTCGCCTCGATCTGCTTCGGAATCAGGTGCTTGCGCGTGATCGCGACCTTCTCGTCCTCGGTGTAACCGGCGAGCCGGATGATCTCCATGCGGTCCAGCAGCGGCTGCGCCATGCGCAGCGAGTTGGCCGTGGTGATGAACATCACGTCCGACAGGTCGTAGTCGATCTCGAGATAGTGATCGTTGAACGACGTGTTCTGCTCGGGGTCGAGGACCTCGAGCAGCGCCGACGACGGATCACCCCGGAAATCGGCACCGAGCTTGTCGATCTCGTCGAGCAGGAAGAGCGGGTTCGACGACTTCGCTTTCTTCATGCTCTGGATGACCTTACCCGGCAGCGAGCCGATGTAGGTCCGGCGATGGCCGCGGATCTCCGCCTCGTCGCGCACGCCGCCCAGCGACATGCGCACGAAATTACGCCCCGTCGCCTTGGCGATCGACTTGCCGAGCGAGGTCTTGCCCACGCCGGGCGGGCCGACGAGGCACAGGATCGGGCCCTTCATCTTGTTCACGCGCTGCTGAACCGCGAGATACTCGAGGATGCGTTCCTTCACCTTCTCAAGGCCGTGATGATCGGCGTTGAGAATCTCCTCGGCGTACTTCAGGTCCTTGATGATCTTGGTCGGCTTGCGCCACGGAATCGACAACAGCCAGTCGAGGTAGTTGCGCACCACCGTCGCCTCGGCCGACATCGGGCTCATCGTCCTGAGCTTCTTCAGCTCGGCATGGGCCTTTTCCCTCGCCTCCTTGCTGAGACGCGTCTTCTTGATGCGCTTCTCCAGTTCGGAGACCTCGTCGCGACCGTCCTCGGTCTCGCCAAGCTCCTTCTGGATCGCCTTCATCTGCTCGTTCAGATAGTACTCGCGCTGCGTCTTCTCCATCTGACGCTTGACGCGATTGCGGATCTTCTTCTCGACCTGCAGGACGCCGATCTCGCCCTCCATGAGGCCAAGAATCCGCTCCAGGCGCTTCGGCACCGAATCGAGCTCGAGCAGCTGCTGCTTCTCGGCGACCTTGAGCGCCAGATGCGCGGAGATGGTGTCGGCGAGCTTGGCCGGCTCCTCGATCTTGTTGATCGAGACGACGACTTCCGGCGGAACCTTCTTGTTCAGCTTCACGTAGTTCTCGAATTCCGAGACCACGGTGCGGGCGGCTGCCTGCAGCTCCGCGCTGTCGGCGGTCGATTCTTCCATGTCGACGGCGCGCGCCTCGAAGAAGTCGACGCGATCGTTGTAGCCGGTGATCTTCACGCGACGACCGCCCTCGACCAGCACCTTGACGGTGTCGTCGGGCAGCTTCAGCAGCTGCAGCACGGTGCCGAGCGTGCCGATCGTGTAGATGTCCTCGGGGCCGGGATCGTCCTGGCTCGCGTTCTTCTGGGCGATCAGCAGGATCTGCTTGTCGTCCTTCATGACCTCTTCGAGGGCCTTTACGCTCTTCTCGCGACCGACGAAGAGCGGCACGATCATGCCGGGAAACACGACGATGTCGCGCAGCGGCAGGACGGGATAGACGGTTCCTTGAATGGGGGCGTTCATGATGCCTCGCAACGTACGCTGTTAGAGCTACCCGTGCCTCGGCCGGGGATCCCTCTCGGGGCGATCCACGGCACGCGAACGCGCGCACTCGCTATCAGAGATTGGCCTGAACAGAGGGTTGTTCAAGCCCCGTCGGGGGAGACCGCCGGCGACGGTTGCCGCCGACGCAGCAAAACTCAGGCCGGAGCAGCCGCAACGCCTTCTTTGCGCTCGCCGTGCACGTAAAGCGGCTGGGCGCGACCCTCGATGACCTCCCGGTTGATCACCACTTCCTCGACGCCGTCGAGCGACGGCAGGTCGTACATGGTGTCGAGCAGGACGGTCTCCATGATGGACCGGAGCCCGCGGGCGCCGGTCTTGCGCAGGATCGCCTTCTGGGCGACCGCGCGCAGCGCATCGTCGGAGAATTTGAGCTTCACGTTCTCCATGTCGAAGAGGCGCTGATACTGCTTGATCAGGGCGTTCTTCGGCCGGGTCAGGATCTCGATCAGCGCGACCTCGTCCAGGTCCTCGAGCGTCGCCACGACCGGCAGGCGTCCGACAAACTCGGGGATCAGGCCGTAGCGCAGCAGGTCCTCGGGTTCGAGTTCCTTCAGGATCTCGCCGGTCCGGCGATCCTCCGGCCCGCGCACTTCCGCGCCGAAGCCGATCGAGGTGCCCTGCCGGCGCATCGAGATGAGCTTGTCGAGGCCGGCGAAGGCGCCGCCGCAGATGAACAGGATGTTCGTCGTGTCGACCTGCAGGAACTCCTGCTGTGGATGCTTGCGCCCACCCTGCGGCGGCACGGAGGCCACGGTGCCCTCCATGATCTTCAGCAGCGCCTGCTGCACGCCCTCGCCCGATACGTCGCGGGTGATCGAGGGGTTGTCGGACTTGCGGCTGATCTTGTCGACCTCGTCGATATAGACGATGCCGCGCTGCGCCCGCTCGACGTTGTAGTCGGCCGCCTGCAGCAGCTTCAGGATGATGTTCTCGACGTCCTCGCCGACATAGCCGGCTTCGGTGAGCGTCGTGGCGTCGGCCATCGTGAACGGCACGTCCAGCATGCGCGCCAGGGTCTGGGCGAGCAGCGTCTTGCCGCAGCCGGTCGGCCCGATCAGCATGATGTTGGACTTGGCGATCTCGACTTCGTTCGCCTTGCCGCCGTGGCTCAATCGTTTGTAATGATTGTGCACGGCGACGGAAAGGATGCGCTTGGCGCGGTCCTGCCCGATGACGTAGTCGTCGAGGATCTGCCGGATCTCCTTGGGAGACGGCACGCCATCCTTCGACTTGACGAGAGTCGTCTTGCTCTCTTCCCTGATGATGTCCATGCAGAGTTCGACGCATTCATCGCAGATGAACACGGTCGGACCGGCAATGAGCTTGCGGACTTCGTGCTGGCTCTTGCCGCAGAAGCTGCAATACAGGGTGTTGCGGGAATCACCCCCGGATTTGGCGGCTGGCATGTCGGTAACGCACCTCCGCTTGGGGGGCCCTACGACCTGCGGGCCCGCACACAAGCCTATGTTAAACGTGCCGCCCGGACGGCGACAACATCAAAATATGGTGTGTCGCCGTGCGAACGGGAAACAATTGGTCGCTGCTGCCCCTCAGGAGGCAGCTGCCTGGATGGTCGTGGGGGTCGGCCGCTTCTCGAGGACGTCGTCGATAAGGCCGAACTCCTTGGCTTCCAGGGGCGCGAAGAACTTGTCGCGCTCCATGGCATGCTCGATCACCTCGATCGTCTTGCCGGTATGTTCCACGTACATTTGGTTAAGCCGCGACCGGGTCGCAAGGATCTCCCGGGCATGGATTTCGATATCCGTGGCCTGGCCCTGCGCACCGCCCGACGGCTGGTGGATCATGATGCGGGCGTTCGGCAGCGCGAAACGCTTGCCCTTCTCGCCCGCCGTCAGCAGGAGCGAGCCCATCGACGCCGCCTGACCATAGACGAGGGTCGAGATGTGCGGGCGGATGTAGCGCATGGTGTCGTAGATCGCCATGCCGGACGTCACCACGCCACCGGGCGAGTTGATGTAGAACGAGATGTCCTTGGTCGGATTCTCGGCTTCGAGGTACAGCAGCTGGGCGCAGAGCACGCCTGCCACATGGTCCTCGACCGGACCGTTCAGGAAGATGATCCGTTCCTTGAGCAGCCTCGACCAGATGTCGTAGCCGCGTTCGCCGCGCGCCGATTGCTCGACCACCATCGGCACGTAGTAGTTGTTGTAGACTTCCAGCGGATCGCGGTCGCGAATCATCGCGGGCCCCCTTGAGTGACAATGCTACGGAAAGTGGCAGCGCCGGTGGCCCCATTCAAGGCCACCGGCTCCGGATCAGTTCGCCGCCGCTTCCGCAGGCTCGTCGTTTTCCGCCTCGCGGGCGGCCTTGAGCAGTTCCTCGGGGGTAACCGGCTTCTCCGAAACCTTGGCCAGCTCCAGGATGAAGTCGACCGTCTTCTCCTCGAAGATCGGCGCCCGCAGCTGGTCCTTCGCCTCGGCATTCTTACTGAAGAACTCGAGCACCTGGCGCTCCTGGCCCTGATAGCGCATGGCCTCGCGCATCACCGCCTGGTTGAGCTCCTCAGGCGTCACGTCGATGCTGTTGGAGCGGCCGATGTCGGCCAGCAGCAGGCCGAGACGCACGCGGCGCTCCGCGATGTCGCGGTACTCCTTGCGCATCTTCTCCTCGTCGCCCTCGAGCTTCTCGCCCTTCGACTTGGCTTCCTCGATGCGCTGCCAGATCGCGTTGAACTCGCTCTCGACGAGGCCTTCCGGCACGTCGAACTTGTGGGTTTCCGCAAGCTTGTCGAGGAGCTGGCGCTTGATCATCGTGCGCGAGATCTGGTTGTAGTCCTGCCCGATGCGCTCGCCGATCGCCTTGCGCATGGCCTCCAGGTTCTCGAAGTTGCTCTTCTTCGCCAGCTCGTCGTCCGCCGGCTTGTCGACGAACTCGTGGATTTCCTTGATCGTGCACTTGAACACGGCGTCCTTGCCGGCGAGTTCGGGCGCGCCGTACTCGGCCGGGAAGGTCACCTTGACGTCGACCGTCTTGCCGACCTCGGCGCCCATCAGCTGATCCTCGAAGCCGGGGATGAACGAGCCCGAGCCGAGCTCCAGCGTGTAGTCGCTGGCCGCCCCGCCGGGGAATTCCACGCCGTCGACCGACCCCACGAAGTCGAGCTTGATCGCGTCGTCCTTCTGCGCCGGACGCGGCGGATCCACGGGCTTCTGCTCGCGGTTGGCCTTGGCGATGCGCTCGAGCGCCTCGTCGATGTCCTTCTCCGGCACTTCCGCCTTCAGACGCTCGAGCTCGATACCCGAGAAGTCGAGCTTGCCGATTTCCGGCAGCACCTCGACCACGACCTCGAACTCGACGTCCTTGCCCTCTTCCAGCTGCTTCAGGTCGACGCGCGGCTGCAGCGCGGGCTTCAGGCCGCGATCCTCGATCGCCTTCGCCGTGCTGGTATTGACGGCCGCCTCGACGGCTTCGCCGAACAGCGCCTGCCCATACTGCTTCTTGAGAAGACTGACCGGCACCTTTCCGGGACGGAATCCCGGCAGGGCTGCGGTCTTCGCCATTTCGGCCAGGCGCTCGTCGATCTTCGCCGACAGGTCGCTCGCGGGGACGACGATCTTGAACTGGTGCTTCAGGCCTTCGGCCGAGAGTTCCGTAACTTGCATTGTCTCACTTCCATTTCCTGGTGCGGGCGGAGGGACTTGAACCCCCACGCCTTGCGGCACGAGAACCTAAATCTCGCGTGTCTACCAATTCCACCACGCCCGCCCGAAGCTTTGCCCAAACGACATCCTGAGCCATCGGGGCGTGCCGCGAAGGCCGAATCGCGCGCCTCTTAGCCCGACCCCGATGAACGGTCAATTGAAGGTCGACAGGGAGCGGAGAACGCGGGGCAATTGAGCGGGTAAATCCTCGGCGATCAGGCCGGGATGGCCGAACTGCAGCGCACATTCCCCATGCAGCCAGGCGGCGGCCGCCGCCGCGGCAAACGGCGTGAGGCCCTGCGCCAGAAGTCCGCCGATCAGCCCCGCGAGCACGTCGCCCGATCCGGCCGTCGCCAGCGCCGGCGAGGCGTGGACGTTGATCACCGCGCGGCCATCCGGCTCGGCGATCACGGTGTCGGGACCCTTGAGCAGGACCGTCGCCCCGCTCCGCGCCGCCGCCTGCCGCGCCCGCTCGAGCTTGCCGGTCTGGCCGGCAAGGTCGGGGAACAGCCGCCTGAATTCGCCCTCATGCGGTGTCAGCACCGTCGGCCCGGCGATGCGGCCGAACAGGAGATCGGGATCGCCGGAGAAGACGGTGATCGCGTCGGCATCCAGCACGACCCGGCGCCGGGCGTCGAGCGCTGCGAGGACGGCGTCCTTCGTTCGGTCGATCACGCCCGATCCCGGACCGATCAGCACCGCATTCCGCCGCTCGTCTTCCAGCAGACGGGCGAACATCGGGCCATCGTCGGCCTCGACGACGAGATTTCCGGGCTCCGCCGCCTGATAGGCCGTCATCGTCGAGCGGAAACCCGCGATCGTCACCAGTCCGGCCCCGACCCGGCGCGCGGCCAACGCCGCCAGCCGTGCCGCCCCCGTGGCATGAGGCCCGGCCAGGATGGTGAGATGGCCCCGCGCATACTTGTGGTCGCCGATGTCCTCGCGGCGCAGCAGGTGCGCCCACAGGGCCGGCGCATTGAGCCACGTCCGGGGCCCGATCGCGGGCAACGCGGCCGCGGGAATGCCGATGTCGGCGATGCGGAGAGCCCCGCAACGGCGCAGCCCCTCGACCGAATAATGGCCCGGCTTGGCGCGAAAGAACGACACGGTCGATTCTGCCTGAAAGGCGCGGCCGAGGATCTCGCCCGTGTCGCCATGGAGGCCGCTCGGCACGTCAACGGCGACCACGGGCAGCTTGCGCCCGTTCACCAGATCGATCGCGGCGGCAATCTCTCCGTCGATCGGGCGGCTCAGGCCGGCCCCGAAGATGGCGTCGATCACGAGGGGGGCGTCTTCCAGCAGCGCCGGCGACCAGCGCTCGACCGGCCCCTTCCAGGTTCCGGCAGCCCAGGCCGCGTCTCCCTTTAGGCTTGCGACCTCGCCAAAGAGCGCCACGCGCACGGGCCAGCCCGCCGCCTGCAGATGCCGCGCCGCGACGAAGCCGTCGCCTCCATTGTTGCCCGGCCCGCAGAGCACGATGGCGTCACGCCGCGCATGGCGCTCCATGACGGCGACGGCCACCGACTGTCCGGCGGCCTCCATGAGAGTCGGTCCGGAAACACCGGCCGCGATGGCAAAGGCATCGGCCTTCGCCATCTGCCCGCAGCCGAGAAGCGCAAGTGCGTCGTCGGGAATGAGATCGTTCACGTCAGGCCTTGGCGGCATGGAACGGGGGCGATTGGGGCGGCCGACCGGAATTGAACCGGCGACATCCAGAATCACAATCTGGCGCTCTAACCAACTGAGCTACGGCCGCCATCGCGGATCGCTCCCGACGAAGCGCGCCTTCCTACGCTCCAGCGGCCGGAGCGTCAACAATCAGCAGACGTCTTCGGCAGGAGTCGATCGATGGCGTGCACCCACACGGCGCAGGCCTGCTCGAACGACAGCTCGAACTGGCCGCGCAGACGTGCCCAGCTCTCGAAATCGACCAGGGCCTCGATTGCCAGCACCGTCTGGCGGCGCTCGCACGGCTCCAGGGTCGCCAGTTCCGGCGCATAGATCTCCTCGATGCGCCGCACGACCATTTCACGGACGATGCGGATGCGCGCCTTGAGGTCCGGCGAGTCACCCTGGTTGGCATTGAGGGCGCGCCACAGGGGCAGCCATTCCGCGCAAATATGACCACGCATCTGGACATGCGCGTGGATGCGCTCCCGGCGGCTGCCGTTCGCCGGCCGAGCGGCCACCTGGGCCGAGGCCTTGAGCAGCGCCTCGTCGGTCGCAGCGACCCGCAACGCGTGCAGGTCCGGAAAGCGTTCGAAGACCGATCGCACCGAGTAGCCGGCGCGCTGCGCGATCGAAGCGGCTGTGGGTATCTGCGGCCTCTCGCGAAGCAGCGCAAGGTAGGCGTCGACGATGAGCTGGCGCGTGCGGGCGCTGCGCAGTCTTCGACCGTCCTTCGGGCTGGGCGTCGCGGATGCTGCGGGCACCCCTTCACCCGCCGCGGTCATGCGGCCTCGTTCGGATTCCGGGGCAGCAGCCGGTCGATGGTCTGGATCCAGACGGCGCAGGCCTCATCGACGGACAGGCCGAAATATTCGCGCATGCGTTCCCAACTTTCGACGTCGGTCAACGCCTCCAACACGATCAGGGTCTGACGCCGCTCATCGATCTGCATCGTGGCGAACTCCGGCGCAAACATCAGCTGGATGCGCTCCGTTACGCTGTCGCGCGCCAGTCGGACGCGTGCCTTCAGTTCCGGCGAGTCGCCCTGGTTGACGACCAGCGAGTGCCAAAGGCGCACCCAGCGCTCGCAGGTCTGGCCGCGCGTCCGCACATGCGCTTCGATCCTGCTCGCGCGGTCGCCCTCGGCGCCCCGCGGCGGCGCCAACGCCGAAACCTGCGCAAAGCAGTAGTCGACGGCGGCAACCTGCAAGGCAAGGATGTCGGGAAAACGCTCGAAGATCGACCGCACCGAGTATCCAGCCTTTGCCGCGATCTCGGCCGCGGTCGGCACGCGCGGCGACAGGTCCTGAGCGAGCGCGAGATAGGCCTCGATGATGAGCTGCTTCGTGCGCTCGCTGCGCAGCCGGCGGCCGTCCACTTTCGTCGGGCGGACCGTCATGCGCGAGCCCCACCTTCCGGCGTCGCCGGCAGGAGCCGGTCGATGGCCGCGATCCAGGCCGCGCAGCCTTCGGCGAACGACAAACCATGCATGTCGCGAACTCGCGCCCAACTCTCGATGTCGGTGATCGCTTCGAGCGCGATCAGGACATTGCGGCGCTCGGCCTCCGCGAGCGACGTCAGTTCGGGCCGGTACATCAGTTCCATGCGCTCGATCGTCCGGTCGCGCGCGACCTTCATGCGCATCTTCAGCTCGTCGTTCTCGTCGATGTTGAACAACATTGCCCGCCACAACGAGAGGCCCCGCTCGCAGGTCCCTGCCCTGGTCTCCACATGCGAACGGATGCGCGTTGCCCGGTCGCCATCGACGTCGCGTGCCGGGGCCAGCGCGGCGGCGTGCGCGAGCGCGTAATCCGCTGCCGCGACGCGCAAGGTGTGAAGATCGGGAAAACGTTCGAAGATGGACCTGACGGAATAGCCCGCGCGCTCCGCGATTTCCGCCGCCGTTGGAACCGGCGTCTGCGGATTCTCCCGGATCAGGGCGAGATAGGCTTCGACGATGAGCTGCTTCGTTCGCTCACTGCGCAGCCGCCGACCGTCCACCCTGATGTTCTTCGCCGAAGCCGGGTGGCGGGCAGAAGGGTCGATCCAGCTCATCTCGCCAGCGAACCCGCCGATCGGAGCGAGGTTGCGATGCCGCAGCCCCCAGAGCGAATTAAAAGCATTCTCAACGCAAACACCTCAGACGCTTGCCTCTGCCCCGCCGAAACGGGGCGACAATTGCATCCTATGTCCACATCAGTGCAAATACCAGCCGGTCAACGACCGAAATATTTCGCCAGTCGAGATATCGCGCTGTCGAGCGTGCTGTCATGCTTGCAGAAGCAGAAGCGCGCGAAATGTTGGGGCGCGCCTTCGGACTGGTAGAAGGCGCTGACCGGCACGGCCGTTACCCCGGCCTCGACTGTAATCTGTCGGCAGAAATCCTCGTCGGTTCCGTTGAAGCCGAGCGGTCGGAAGTCCGTGGTGACGAAATACGTCCCGTGCGAGGGCAGGACGTCGAAACCGATCTTCGCCAAAGCCACCGCGAGATGGTCGCGCTTGCGCTGCATGTCGGCGGCCAGTGTCGCGAAGTAGCGATCGTCCAGGCGCAGTCCGGTCGCGGCGCCCCATTGCAGGTTGGGGGGCGTCGTGAAGGTCATGAACTGGTGGGTCCTGGCGATCGCCTTCATCAGCTCCGGCGCCGCCGTGATGTAGCCGACCTTCCAGCCGGTCAGGCTGAAGCTCTTGCCGGCGGAGCCGATCCGGACCGTGCGGTCGCGCATGCCTGGCAGGGTCATCAGCGAGATGTGGCGCCGATCGTCGAAGATGATGTGCTCGTAGACCTCGTCGCACACGGCGTAGACGTCGTGCTCCAGGCACAGCCCGGCGATGAAATCGAGTTCCTCGCGGTCGAACACCTTGGAACAGGGATTCATCGGCGTATTGAACAGGATGAGCTTGGTCTTCGGTCCGAACGCCGCCGCCAGCTCCTCCCGAGGCAGACGCCAGGTCGGCGGCTCGAGCCGCACCAGCTTCGGCACGCCGCCGGCCCGCCGCACGATCGGCAGATAGGAATCGTACAGCGGCTCGATCAGCACGACCTCGTCCCCCGGCTCGATCAGGCCGAACAGGCAGTCGCCCAGCGCCTCGGTCGCGCCGGAGGTCACGAGCACTTCGCTTTGCCAGTCGATGTCGAGCCCCTGGAAACGGCGGGCATGCTCGGCCACCGCCTGGCGCAGCTCCGGGATCCCCATCATCGGCGGATACTGGTTGTGGCCGTTCATCAGATAGTCCGCGGCCGCCGCCCTCACCTCCTCCGGTCCCTTGTCGTCGGGAAAGCCCTGGCCGAGATTCACCGACTGGTGCTCACGGGCCAGCGCCGACATGACTTCGAAGACCGTCGTGCCGAGCCCGGCCATGGTGGAGTTTGCGGATTTCATGCGAACTTCTCTTGTGTCTACTTTTTGCGCTGTATTTTGTTTGTATTTTAATCAATCCGCCCTCAAAACAGACAGACTGACGCCGGATTTCCCGCATTACCCTGTGGAAAATTCTGGCATGAAGTGTGCTTCCCTATCCTGACGCGGGCTCTTCTGATCGGAGGGGCCCGGTGCCTTCGTGCGGAGTGTCTCAAGCCCAATGAAGAAGATCGAAGCGATCATCAAGCCCTTCAAGCTGGACGAGGTGAAGGATGCCCTCAACCAGATCGGCCTGAAAGGCATCACGGTTCTCGAGGCCAAGGGCTTCGGCCGGCAGAAAGGCCATACCGAGCTTTATCGTGGCGCAGAGTACGTCGTCGACTTCCTGCCGAAGGTGAAGCTGGAACTCATCATCGAGGACGAGATGGTGGAAAAGGCGGTCGAGGCCATCCGCGCCTCCGCCCATACCGGTCGCATCGGCGACGGCAAGATCTTCGTGTCGAGCATCGACGACGCGATTCGAATTCGTACTGGTGAGCGTGGTGACGCCGCCGTATGAGGACCCGGCCTTTCGGGGGCTGAAAGCAGTAAACCACTAAGTAGAGGGACGAGCGACAATGGATGCCAAACAGGTTCTCGCGCTGATCAAGGAAAAGGACGTCAAGTTCGTTGACTTCCGCTTCACCGATCCTCGCGGCAAGTGGCAGCACACGGCCCGCATGGCGTCCGCCACCGACGAAGGCACCTTCGAAGACGGCGTGATGTTCGACGGCTCCTCGATCGCCGGCTGGAAGGCGATCAACGAGTCAGACATGATCCTGATGCCGGATCCCTCGACCGCCGTGCTCGATCCCTTCACCGCGCAGACCACGCTGATCGTGAGCTGCGACGTCGTCGAGCCCTCGACCGGCCAGCTCTACGCCCGCTGCCCGCGCTCGACCGCCAAGCGCGCCGAAGCCTTCATGAAGTCGTCCGGCATCGGCGACACCGCCGTGTTCGGCCCCGAGCTCGAGTTCTTCGTGTTCGACGACGTCCGCTACGACGTGCAGATGCAGGGCAGCTTCTACAGCATCTCCTCGAACGAATCGCCCTGGAACTCCGGCATCGCGGTCGAAGGCGGCAACCTCGCCCATCGTCCGGGCGTCAAGGGCGGCTACTTCCCCGTCCAGCCGGTCGACACGCACAACGACCTGCGCGCCGAGATGATGTCGGTCTGCACCGACATGGGCCTGGTCATGGAAATCCACCATCACGAGGTCGCCCCGGCGCAGAACGAACTCGGCTTCAAGTTCGACACGCTCGTGAAGACCGCCGACAACGTGCAGAAGTACAAGTATTCGCTGCACAACGTCGCCCACAGCTACGGCAAGTCGCTGACCTTCATGCCGAAGCCGCTCTATGGCGACAACGGCTCGGGCATGCACTGCCATCAGTCGATCTGGAAGGACGGCAAGCCGCTGTTCGCCGGTTCGGGCTATGCCGACCTGTCGGAGACGGCGCTGTACTACATCGGCGGCATCATCAAGCACGCCAAGGCGCTGAACGCCTTCACCAACGCCAGCACCAACTCCTACAAGCGCGTCATCCCGGGCTTCGAGGCGCCGGTGCTGCTGGCCTACTCGTCGCGCAACCGCTCGGCCTCGTGCCGCATCCCCTACGCGTCGTCGCCCAAGGGCAAGCGCGTCGAGGTTCGCTTCCCCGATCCGTCGGCCAACCCGTACCTCGCCTTCGCGGCGATGCTGATGGCCGGACTCGACGGCATCAAGAACAAGATCCATCCGGGCGACCCGATGGACAAGAACCTGTACGACCTGCCGCCGGAAGAACTCTCCAAGGTTCCGACCGTCGCCGGCTCGCTGCGCGAGGCCCTCAACGCCCTCGACGCCGACCGCTCGTTCCTCACCCAGGGCGGCGTGTTCACCGACGACCAGATCGACGCCTACATGGAACTCAAGTGGGAAGAGGTCTACAACTGGGAACACCAGCCGGCCCCGATCGAGTACAAGATGTACTACTCGATCTGATCTCGGCTCCCGAGTTCACGACAGAAGGCCGCCCCTCACCGGGCGGCCTTTTTCTATTTGGCTAGACTGGTGTTTGCCGCCCAGCAGTAATGCGTAGCTGGTCGCCAGTTCCGTTGGGTTAGCCAAGCACCTTCAACGAAACACCATTCCAGAAATTGAGCGCTCGCTTCTCAGCGATTTTCTGCGATCCATTCCAGTCAAAGTTTGCGCCGCAAATGCCAAGGTTCAGCCGATCGATGATCCGAATTGAGAGTGCCAGAAGCCAGCTGTCGTCGCCGTATTTGGCGGTGGTCAACGGGGCCTTTCTCGCAGCAGCGAAGGAAAGATTGTGAGCGATGTAGCGGTCCCTTGAATCAACCAATGCCAAGTAGCGATCACATCGGCGAACACGGGTCTCCATTCTTTTCGCAGATTTTAACCAGTGCAGGGCCTTCTGTGCTTGCTTCACGCCAAATGCGGCACTCTGTGCGTGCGCGATCGACTCAGCCAACTTCTGCACCTCATCGTCAGAGCCTTCATCTGAGGGAATCACCCTTGCTGGTAGTTGAACCCAATGCCTCTGGGTTTCCTCTGCCAGCAAGGTCCGCACGGCATCACTGTCAACGAGGGCTGCGATCGTAGGAATACTTTCCCGGTCTGGTTTGCTGGGATCCCATAGCGCGCATAATCGCACCAATTCATACCGATACTGATTGTCACAAAGTAGATTGAACGTATGCGCGGCGTGAGATGGCGGCACTTGCTTGGCCAGCGTGTCGGAAAATAGAAGTGCCCTGTTGCTTTCATGAACTGCGATTACATGCAGGAGGTGATCAACGATCTTTCGTGTTTTCTCTTTCGCCTCCGCAATTCTGTCCTCCGGCGAAAGCATCTCGGGCCACCTCTGTTTATCTGGCTTCCCTTTCATAGATTTCTCTTTTTCATCTTCGCGTCCTGGAAATGCGAGTGCTGACTTGGACCGCAACATTACCGAAGCTGCTTCAATGAAGGCGCAAAATCCCGCAACTCACGACGAACTGATCTTCTCCGATCTTTCGGATCATGGAAGGGCCCGCTGTTGCGGGCCCTTCTTTTGTTGGAGGATGCGCGCCGCAACACTTCTGAGGGAACGGGCATGGGCTGGATGGACGAAGCGATGGAGACCCTGCGGCCCTGGATCGGGCGGGTGCGCACGGTCGAGGACGATATCGGCATGATGGCCGTCCGCCGCGTCGCCGCGACCTTCGACGTCGATCCCGACAGCATCAAGCGCGGCCAGGAGCTGCCGCCGCACTGGTTCACGGTGTTTTTTGCCGAAACCGTCCGCCAGGGCGAGCTGGGTCCCGACGGCCATCCCAACAAGGGCATCGTCCTGCCGCCGATCCCGATGCCGCGCCGCATGGGCGCCGGCCGCCAGGTCGAGATCATGGGCCGCCTCAAGGCCGGCGAGCCGGCGCTGAAGAAGGCCGAGGTGGCGAACATCGTCCCCAAGACCGGCCGCTCGGGCGACATCTTCGTGCTGACGATGCGCCACACGATCGAACAGGGCGGCAAGACGATCGCCTCCGACACGTTCGACGCGATCTATCGCCCCGCCGTCCCGCCCGGCCAGAAGACCACCGCCACGGTGGCGACGCCGGCACGCACCGACCAGGCCTGGAGCGAGACGACGCCGCTCACCAACACGCTCAATTTCCGCTACGGCGGCATCACCTGGAACGCCCACCGCATCCATTATGACGGCGACTACACGCGCAGCGAGGAAGGCTATCCCGCCATCGTCTCCAACGGCGGCCTGTCGATGCACCTGATGGTCGATGCCGCGCTGAAGCACGCCAAGGGCGAGCTGAAGGGCTACAGCGCCCGCCTCGTCCATCCGCTCTGGGTCGGCGACCTGATCGAGGTCCGCGGCGAGGACCAGAAGGACGGCAGTCTCAGGCTCTGGGCGGCCGACAAGAACGGCGTGCTGTGCGGCGAGATGGACCTGGAGTTCGCGGCGTGAGCGGTGGTCCGCTCTCCGGCGTGAAGGTGGTCGACCTGACGACGGTGGTCGTGGGTCCCATCTGCACGCGCACGCTCGCCGACTACGGCGCCGAGGTCATCAAGGTCGAGGCGCCGGGCGGCGACCTGCTGCGCACCATGGCGCAGGGCAGCCGCAATCCCGGCATGTCGGGCAAGTTCATCAACTTCAACCGCAACAAGCGCTCGATCGTGCTCGACATCAAGCAGCCGGACGGGCTCGCGGCGCTCCATCGCCTGATCGAAAAGGCCGACGTGTTCGTGAGCAACGTCCGGCCCGAGGCCCTCACCCGCGCCGGGCTCGATCATGCGAGTCTGGCAAAGAAGAACCCGAAGCTGATCCACTGCTCGATCCTGGCCTTCGGCCGCGGCGGCCGTTACTACAACCGCCCCGCCTACGATCCCATCGTGCAGAGCCTGTCCGGCGTCGCCGGCACCTTGGAACGCGCCACCGGCGAGCCGCGCTTCGTGCCCATGGTGATGAGCGACCACACCACGGGCCTGATCGCCGCCCAGTGCATCGGCTTCGCGCTGTACCGGCGCGAGAAGAGCGGCGTCGGCGAGGCGATCGACGTGCCCATGCTCGAGAACATGGCCTCGTTCGTGTCGAGCGAGCATCTGGGCGCGGCGACCTTCGATCCGCCGATCGGCCCCAGCGGCGACGGCCGCCTGCTTAGCCCCGACTACCGCCCGCTGCCCACCAAGGATGGCTACATCACCGTCGGGCCCAACACCAACCAGCAGGCCTTCGCTTTCTTCGACGCCATCGGCCGGCCCGAACTGAAGACCGACCCGCGCTTCGACAGCGCCGCCTCGCGCACGAAGAATGCCGCCGAGTACTTCGTTGTCCGCAAAGAGGGCCTCGCCCAGAAGACCACGGCGGAATGGCTGGAGATCTTCGACCGGCTCGACGTGCCGGCCGCGCGCTACAACACGATCGACGATCTGCTTACCGATCCCCACTTGGCCGATGTCGGCTTCTTCCAGCCCGAGGACCATCCCAGCGAAGGCCGTATCCGCCGTTCGCGCCGCGCCAACAAGTTCTCGGGTGGAGAACGCCCGGTCGAGACGCATGCGCCTCGCCTCGGCGAGCATACCGCCGAGATTCTCGGCGAGGCCGGATACGGCGACGCCGAAATCGAGAAGATGCGGACGTCGGGCGCCGTGCGCTGACCGCTGCTTGGGGGCACCGCGCCGGCCTGGCCAGGCCACGCAAACGAAATAGACGAAATAACCGAAACAATCGAAGCGAACCCGCCCGGGGGACAATGCGGTACTTAAATACCGTGGAGATCGCGTATGGACGTGCTGGATGACCCCGCCGCCGACGGGCCGCATCGGCCCTGCGCCCGCACTAGCCAGGACTTCTTCTGTTCCTGAGATACTCCTGCCACAGCGGTCGCCATTGCTCCTGCGTCACGACAAGCACGACTTCGTCGCAACGCTCTCCATCCTGCCGGCGGATCCACTTTGGAAGTCGTCCTACTTCCTCGTAGCCGTTCTTCCGGGCGTACGCGAGGCTGCGCTTGTTGTCGTCCATCACGCGTGAGCGGATGGCATACAGATCGAGTGCATTGAAGGCGAAGTCGAGCATCAGCATCTTCGCTTCGCTTCCGTAGCCCTTGCCGAGATGATCCGCCTCGCCGATCGTTGTGCTGGTGGTGGCCGTGCGGTGTGCCCAATCGACCTCATGCAAGCCGATCCAACCGATCAGTTCGTTGTCCTCGATCGTCACGATGCCGAGGCCAAACTCCGTCGTCGAACCCGACAGCCTGTCCAGCCACTCCTCCTGGGCCTTTTCCATGAGAGGAAAGGCCCGCGCCAATCGGAACTGGGTCGTTTCCGGATCGTTCATCCAGCGCCGCATTGCCGGGATGTCGGCTCTCTGGAGGGGACGCAACAGTACGTGCTCACCTTTGCGGAAGACGACGTCGCTCATCGAATCATTCCTTTGTCACCAATCGGAGCTGGTCAGGCGGCGGTCAATCCCTCAGATCGGCGGCTCGCCCTCGATCAGCACGCGGTGCATAACCCGTTCCTCGCCCACCGGATAGTCGATGACGACACGGTGCATGGTGGCGCGATTGTCCCAGACGACGATGTCTCCCCTGCTCCAGACGTGACCGAAGTGATGCTGCGGCTTGCGCGCCTCGTCGGCCAGTTCGTCGAGCAGGGCGTCGCTTTCGGCCCGCTCCAGCCCGACGATGCGATCGAGGCGGTTGGGGTTGAGATAGAGCGCCTTGCGCCCCGTGACGGGATGCGTCCGCACCAGCGGATGCTCGACGTCCGGCGTCTCGGCGATCTCCTCGGGCGTGCGCGGCGACGGCCGGTTGCGGGCACGCGGCGTGTCGTAGCCGTGGATGGCCTTCATGCCGTCGATCCGCTTGCGCGTCTCCTCCGGCAGGGCTTCGAACACCGAGTGCATGTTGCAGAACCAGGTCGAGCCGCCGTGGCTCGGAATCTCGATACTGTGCAGCAAGGTCGCCTTGGCGGGCACGGCGAAATAGGAATCGTCGGTGTGCCAGTCCTCCGCCCGAATGGCCGTCTTGTCGGTCGTGCCGTCGGCCATCAGGGTGCTCACCATGACCGACACGTCGGGCACGGCGCCGCTGCGCTTGTAGCGTAGCAGCTGCCTCTGCGGCGCGCCGAAGGCCTTCGAGAACTCTCGCGTCTGCTCCGGCGTCATCGGATCGCCCGGGATAACGACCAGCAGATGCTCGGCAAGCGCCTGGTTCAGCATCGCGGCCACCGCGGGCTCGTTCGCGGCGGCGCGATCCAGCCCCTCGATCCGCGCGCCCAGGGCGCCTTCGTTGGGAACGACTTGCGGCATGGTCCTGCGACTCCCGTCCGTTCACTGCGTCGAGCAAGCCTAACGCAGGAACGGCCAACCGCACAAAGGCGCGAGCCGGAGAGCGGAAGGCGCCCTACTCGGCTTTGAAGCCCAGCTCCTTCGTCAGGATACCGAAGCGGCGATAGTCGCTCTGGAGCAACGCACCGAGGTCCTGGGCCGTGCCGCCGACGGGCCGCATCGCCACCCCCGCGTAGATTTCCCGCAGCCGCGGATCGCGCAGCGCGGTGTTCACCTCGGCATTGAGTCGTTGGAGGATGGCAGGCGGCACCTTGGCCGGCGCCAGCAGCGCCATCCACTGATCGACGACGACGTCGTAGCCCAGCTCCTTCAGGGTGGGCACGTCGGGCAGCGCCGGCGATCTCTCGGCGGTGGTGACGGCCAGGATGCGGATCCGCCCCGCCTTCTGATAGGGGATCAGCGGCGCGATCCCCAGCACCGCGAGCTGGACCTGACCGGCCAGGAGATCGTTCACCGCCTGGCCGCCGCCGCGGTACGGCACGTGCAGCAGCTTGAGGCCCGAGACGCGGGCGAACCATTCGCCGGCGAAGTTCTGCGACGAGCCGATGCCCGAGGTGGCGTAGCCGATCGGCTCGCGCTGCGTCCGCCCGAGAGCGACGAGCTGCTGCAGCGTGGTGACGCCGAGAGAGGGGTGGACCGCGATCACCAGCGGCTGCGACGAGAGCTGGGCGATCGGGGCGAAGTCGCGGATCGGGTCGTAGTTGGGCGGCGGATCGAGATGCGGCTGCAGGCCGAGACTGTCGGTGCCGGCCAGCAGAGTATAGCCGTCCGGCGCCGCCTTGGCCGCGAAGTCGTAGCCGATGCGGCCGGCCGCGCCGGGCTTGTTCTCGACGACCACCGACACGCCGAGCTGCTGCGACAGCCGTTCCGCCAGCGGCCGGACCGCCGTGTCCGTGGTCCCGCCCGACGGAAACGGCACGACGATGCGGATCGGCTTGCTCGGCCAGTCCTGCGCCGCGGCGGCGAAGGCCGAGAGCGCGAGGCAGCCCGCGAGGGCCGCGAGAAAGACGCGCCTCATGCGCCCGCCTTTCCGCCCGGCACGAACGCGTCCGGCGCGCCGGGCGGAATCGGCGGATGGGCCTTGAGACTGTCCTGGAACGATTCGATCAGGCGACGGATCGGCCCGCGCACCCACCCTTCGTCCATGTTCGCGTCGGTCTCCTCCTTCGGATCCTTCACGAGATTGAACAGATAGGGCGTCTCCAGCTTGATCGGTCCTTCATTGGGCTCGACCTCCCACATGAGATGCATCTTCCAGTCGCGCCATTTGACGGCCCGCAGCTCGGTCTTGATGTAATAGGGAAACCCGTCGCGTGCGGATTTCGGCTGCTCGCCCAGCAGGAAGCCCAGCTGGTCGATGCCGTCGATCGGCCGGTCGGTCGGCAGCATCGCGCCGCCTGCCTTCGCAAGGGTCGGATAGAGGTCGGTGATGTGCAGCACGTCCGTGGTGCGGCGCGGCGCGATGCGGCCCGGCCAGCGCAGGATGAAGGGAACGCGAAGCCCGCCCTCCATGGCCGTGTGATAGGTGCCGCGCCAGGGTCCGGCGGTGCCGCGCCACGGCCGCCGGAACTCCGGCCCGTTGTCGCTGCCGAAGAGCACGAGCGTGTCCTCACGCAGGCCCAGCCGGTCGATTGCATCCAGCATCTCCCCCACCCGATGGTCCATCTCGGCCATCGCATCGGCAAAGTCGCCCGCACCGGTGCTGCCCGCGAAATCGGGATGCGGCAGGGTCGGGAAGTGCAGTTGCGTCAAGGGTACGTAGGCGAAGAACGGCTGGCCGGCGCCCGACTGGCGCTCCATGAAATCGATCGTCCGGCGCGTCAGCTCGCCGTCGATCAGGCGGCGCTGCTCGAGGTCGTAGACCGCGAGGTCGCGCGCCGGCGCGCCCTTCACGCCCTCCATCACATAGGGCATCGGCACGATCGTGGGATCGAAGCCCGGCGCCGCCGTGAACATCGCCTCGTTCGAGGTGCGCGGAATGCCGTACCATTCGTCGAAGCCGCGATCCTTGGGCAGGCGCCCTTCCCGGTCACCCAGATGCCATTTGCCGAAGCAGGCCGTCGCGTAGCCGGCGCCCTGCAGCAGTTCTCCGATCGTGATCTCCCAGGGGATCAGGCCCTGCGGCAGGCCGGCCGGCACCGACTGCATCGCCCCCGTGCGGATCGGGTGCCGCCCGGTCATCAGCGCCGAGCGCGTCGGCACGCAGTCGCTCTCGACGTTGAAGTTGAGGCAGGTCAGGCCTTCTTCCGCCAACGCGTCGATCCGCGGTGTCGGGGCTCCGCGCAACACGCCGCCGCCGTAGCAGCCGAGTTCCCCCCATCCCAGATTGTCAGCGAGGATCAGCAGGATGTTGGGCGGGCGAACGGTCACGGGTCACGCTCCTCTGTGGATCCGCAAAGAGTGACAGGCACCTGCTCATGTATAAAATGCAAACAGCGGACGGGTTGTTGCGATTTCCGCAAGAGGTGTCGGATGAAACTGCAGGCGCTGCGGCTCTTCCTGCGCATCATGGAGCTGGGAAGCCTCGGCACCGCCGCCCAGTCGCTGAACATGAGCCAGTCCGCGGCAAGCCGCCTGCTGGCCGGCCTCGAACACGAAACCGGGCTGCGTCTCTTCCACCGCGATCGCATGCGCCTCGTGCCGACGCCCGAAGGGACCACGTTCTTCGCCGAGGTGCGGCGCGTTCTGGTGGCGATCGACGACCTGCCCCGCGTAGCCCAGCGCGTGGCGGGCGGCACGCGGGCCCGCCTCAGGATCGTCAGCATGCCGCGCTTTGCCGCCAGCCTGCTCGCGCCGGCGGTGGCCCATTTCCATCGCCATCACCCGGAGGTCGAGATCGACGTCGCGATCATCCATCGGCGGGAGCTCGAACTGGCCGTCGCCAACCAGTCCTTCGACCTCGGGATCGGCGCCCTGCCACTCGACAATCCGGGGATCGAGGCTCGGCCGCTCATGACCCTGCCCGCCGTGGTCGTCCTTCCTGCCCGCCATCCCCTCGCCCGGCGCAAATCGCTCGGCGCCCGCGATCTCGCCGCCGAGACCCTGGTGGTGCTCGGTCCCGGCACACAGTTGCGCCATGACGTGGAGACCATGTTCGCGGCCGAAGGCGTCGCCATTCGTCCGAGCATCGTCGTCGACTCACTCGAATTCGCCTGCCGTCTGGTCGCCCAGGGTGCCGGTGTGGCCATTGCCGATCCGCTCACGCCGGCAGCCCTGGGTGCGGGCCGGCTCGCCCTGGTGCCGTGGCGTCCGCGAACGCTGTTCAACGTCGGCGTGCTCCTGCCGGCGCTGATGCCGCCCTCGCGTTCGGTCGAGCAGTTTCTGGAAGCCCTGCGGCGCGCGGCCAAGGAAGCCGGCGCCCGCCTCGCGTCCGCCTAGCGGGCCAGTAGGCCCGCCACCAGGCCCGACAGCCAGCGGCGCAGGCGCTGCACCATGGCCTTCGTCTTCTGCCAGGCCGGCAGCGACTCGACGAAGGCATAAAGCCTGTCACGCCATTTGAAGACCCAGGTCTCGGAGGCGAGGAACCAGGGCATCGTCACCAGGGTCGGCCGCAGGATCTTGTAGAGACGCGCGACCAGGGCCGTCGCCAGCACCTTGCCGAGCAGGATGCTGGCCGTCGCCAGGGCGAACTTGCCGTGGAGGGCAAAGCCGAAGGCCGCCAGCTTGATCGGCAGCACCAGCGTGGAAGGCGCGACGAAGGCAACCAAGGCTCCCCAGGGCGGCAGGCGCCCGAACCAGGCTTCGAGCCGGGCGACCGGCGGCCACTTGGCGAACGCCGCCATGGCGACGCCCAGGTAGTGGAGCAGCACGTCCTCGAAGAAGACGACCGCCGCCGCCAGGGGCATCAGGATCAGTTCCAGGGCGCGCTTGAGGTGGCGTTTCATCGCGTAGCCATCCAAACCACACAAAATGTCATTATGGTGTTTACCATGTTTACCCGCCGCACGTTCGCCGGCCTCATGGGCGCTGCTTCGCTGGCCCCCGCCGCTTCCCGGGCGCAACCCGCAAAGCCCCTGTCGCGCATCGCCTTCGGCTCGTGTGCGAAGCAGACCCTGCCGCAGCCGATCTGGGAGCCCATCCTCGCCTACCGGCCAGACCTCTTCATCTTCGCCGGCGACAATGTCTATGGCGACTTCCATGCGCCGGATGCAGCGGATCTGAAGCGGGCCTACGACGAAGCCCGGCACATCGCGGGATATGCGAAGCTGCGCGAGACCGTGCCGCATCTCGCCGTCTGGGACGACCACGATTACGGCGTCAACGACGGCGGCGTGGAGTTCGCGCACAAGGGCCTGTCGAAGGACCTCTTCCTCGATTTCTGGAAGGTGCCGGCCGGCGATGTCCGGCGTACACGCGGCGGCATCTACGATTCGCGGATCATCGGTCCGCCGGGCAAGCGCGTGCAGGTGATCCTGCTCGACGTGCGTTGGTTCCGCTCGCCGCTCAGGATCACCGACAAGCGCGGCGCGCCAGGCAGGCAGCGCTACCTGCCCGACCCCGCTCCGGCGAAGACGATGCTGGGCGCCGAGCAGTGGGCGTGGCTGGCGACCGAACTGCGCAAGCCGGCCGAACTGCGCCTGATCGTGTCGAGCACGCAGGTCCTCGCCGAAGGCCATGGCTGGGAGCGCTGGGGAAACCTGCCGCTGGAGAAGCAGAAGCTCGTCGATACGATCCGCGAGAGTGGCGCGAAGGGCGTCGTCTTCCTGTCCGGAGATCGTCACATCGGCGCGCTTTATCGCGAGACTCCCGAAGGCCTCTATCCGCTGTACGAGGCCACTTCGAGCGGCCTCAACATGGTCTATTGGGCGGCCAAGGAGCCCGGCCCCAACCGCCTCGGCCCGCTCTTCGCCGCCGCCAATTTCGGCGTGGTCGAAATCGACTGGTCGGCTCGCACGCTCCTGCTGGCGCTGCGCGACGAGAGCGGCGACACGCGGCGGGCGGTCGATGTCGGTTTCGACACGCTGGGCATTGCCACCTGATTGCCCAGATTGAATCGGGGGATGAGGCTTCACCGGAGGGCGTAGCGAGGACAAGGCGGTATCGGCCGCCGATCTCGGCCCAAAGGAACCTGCATGCAATCGGTGAAACCCGTCGCGTCAGTCTCGCTCCTATTGTTTGCTCTCGCCAGCACCGCGGTTTGCGCCCAGGACCGGATGCCCCCTCCCTCGTCTTCCCAGACATCGACGGACACTTCCACCGACCGGCCGCAGGGACCGCCGCCACAAGGCAAGCCTGGCGGCAAGGCGAACGGTGACGGCGCGACCATGCAGGGAGAGCGTCGACCGCCTCCGCCGAACGGACGGGGCGGCAACGGTGCGCCGTCTTCCGAGCCGCCGCGCATCGGACAGCAGGGTAAGCCGCCGGAAACCGGCCCGGGACAGCCTCCTGACGGCGAGCGGCCTTCCCGAGGACAACAGCCGCCGGCGTCGTCGAGCGCAGCCAACCCCGGCTGATACGCCGTCCGCAAAAAAGAAGGGCCGCCCTTGCGGCGGCCCCTCATGCCTTCGGTCGACGTTCTTACTGCGGCTGGACGCCGGCGGCCTTGATCGTAGGCACCCACTTGTCGATCGACGCCTTGAGCTGGGCACGCAGCGCCTCGGGCGTCGCGTCCTTCGGCTCGGGCAGATCGACCGCCTGATCGATCAGGCGCGCGCGCACCTTCTCGTCGCCGAGCGCGGTGACCAATGCCTTGTTGAGCTTGTCGATGGCGTCCTTCGGCGTGCCCTTGGCAACGAAGAAACCGTTCCAGATGGTGACCTCGTAGCCCTTGATGCCCGACTCGTCGATCGTCGGGACGTCCGGCAGCTGCGGCAGGCGCTTCAGGGTGCTGACGCCCAGAGCCTTGATGGTGCCGGCCTTGATCTGCGGCAGCACGTTCACGGCCTGGTCGACCATGTAGTCGAACTGGCCGCTCACCAGGTCGTTCAGCGCCGGACCGGTGCCTTTATAGGGAATCTCCAGCACGTCGACCTTCATCATGCTGTTCAGCATCAGGCCGCCGAGATGCGAGGCGGCGCCGATGCCGGCCATGCCGTACTGCGCCTTCTTCTGGTTGGCCTTCACATAGGCCTCGAATTCCTTGAAGTCCTTGGCCGGCAGGCCCTTCTTGGTGACCAGCACCATCGGGTTCGTGCCACCGAGCCCGATCGGCTCGAAGTCCTTCTGGCTGTCGTAGGGCAGCGACTTGTAGAGCGCGATATTCACCGCCAGGGTGCCCATGTGCGCGAACAGGATCGTGTAGCCGTCGGGCGTCGCCTTGGCCGCCTTGTTGACACCGATCGTGCCGCCGGCGCCGCCGACATTCTCGACGATCATCGTCTGGCCCAGCGCCTCGCCCATGCGGGCGGTGAGCACGCGGGCCAGGGCATCGGTCGGGCCGCCGGCCGCGAACGGCACGATGACCGTGATCGGCTTCGTCGGATAGGCCGTCTGGGCCATGGCGCCCAGGGGTGCGGCCGCCAGGGCGGCGGCGGCGACGGTCGACAACAGGTTGCGTCTCTTCACAGGGTTACCCTCCCAAGAATCACTGTAATGCGGCTGCTACACCGTCTTCACGAGCTCTGCAATGGCTGCACCCACTGTCTTGGTGTCGCCGTTGCCCCCCAGATCCTTGGTCCGGGGACCGCCCTCGACCAGCGAGGCCGCGATCGCCCGCTCGATCGCCTCCGCCGCCTCCGGATAACCCAGGTGCCGCACCATCATGGCGCCGGACCAGATCTGGCCGATCGGATTGGCGATGCCCTTGCCCGCGATGTCGGGCGCCGAACCGTGGACCGGCTCGAACATCGACGGATACTTGCGCTCCGGATTGATGTTGCCTGACGGCGCCACGCCGATCGAGCCGGTGAGCGCCGGGCCGAGGTCGGAGAGGATGTCGCCGAACAGGTTGGAGCCGACCACCACGTCGAACCAGTCCGGGTTGCGCACGAAATGCGCCGTCAGGATGTCGATGTGATACTGGTCCGCCTTGATGTCCGGATACTTCTTCCGCATCGCGTCGAAGCGCTCGTCCCAGAACGGCATGGTGTGGATGATGCCGTTGGACTTGGTGGCCGAGGTGACGTGCTTCTTCTTCGTCGTGCTGGCGAAGTCGAAGGCGAACTTGAGGATCCGATCGACGCCCTTGCGCGTGAAGATGGACTGCTGAATGGCCATCTCGTCGTCGGTGCCCTGGAACATGCGGCCGCCGATCGAGCTGTACTCGCCCTCGGTGTTCTCGCGCACCACCCAGAAGTCGATATCACCCGGCTTGCGGTTGGCGAGCGGCGACGGCACGCCTTCGAACAGCCGAACCGGACGCAGGTTCACATATTCGTCGAAGTCGCGACGGATCGGGATCAGCAGGCCCCATAGCGAAACGTGATCGGGCACGCCCGGCCAGCCCACGGCGCCGAGGAAGATGCTCTCGAATGCCTTGAGCTGCTCCATGCCGTCGTCCGGCATCATCTTGCCGGTCTTGACCAGACGATCGCACGACCAGTCGAAATCGGTGAACTCGAGCTCGAAGTTGAAGCGCCGCGCCGCGGCCTCCAGAACCTTCACGCCTTCCGGCAGAACTTCCTTGCCGATTCCGTCACCCGGAATGAGCGCGATCTTGTGCTTGGCCATCATAATCCTCCCGAACCGCGCGGAACGTAGCAGCGCGACCTTGCCATGCAAGCACGGCATTGCCCCTGTCGTACGCTCACGCCAATATGAACAGGTGTTTACCCCGGAGTGGCCATGACCTTCGACCTAAAGATTACCGGCGGCACCATCGTTGACGGCACCGGCAGACCGGGCTTCGTCGGCGATCTCGGAATCAAGGACGGCAAGGTCGTCGCGCTCGGCAAGGTCGAGGGGCCGGCCGCGCAGACGATCGACGCCACAGGCAAGGTCGTCGCACCGGGCTTCGTCGACGTGCATACGCATTACGATGCCCAGATCCTGTGGGATCGGATGCTCACCATCTCGCCCTGGCATGGCGTCACCACGACGGTGATCGGCAATTGCGGATTCGGCGTCGCGCCGACCAAGGAAATCCACCGCAAGATGATCATGCAGACCCTGGAAAAGGTCGAGGGCATGAGCCTCGAGGCGCTGGAAGCGGGCCTCGGCACGGACTGGCCGTTCGAGACCTTCCCGCAATATCTCGACGCGCTGGAGAAGCGTGGCTCGGCGATCAACGTGGCGGCCCTGTTCGGCCACACGCCGCTGCGCCTCTACGTGATGGGCGAGGAATCGACCGAGCGTGCCGCCACCGTCGACGAGGTCGGCGCGATGAAGAAGCTGGTCCAGGAGGCGATGGAAGCCGGCGCCATCGGCTTCGGCACCTCCGTCTCGGTCAGTCACAACGGTTATGCCGGCAAGCCGGTCCCCAGCCGGCAGGCAACGCCCGAAGAAATGGATGCCCTCGTCTCGGTCATGGGCGAGATGAAACGCGGCCTGATGCAGATCACCATCGGCCGCGATTTCTCGACCCGCCACATGGCCGAGGTCAGCCGCAAGTACAATATCCCGGTCACCTGGACGGCCCTGCTCTCTCACCTCTACGGCCCGGGTGGCCATCGCAAGCAGCTCGATCTTGCCGCCGAGCAGCGCAAGTCCGGCGCCATGGTGATCCCGCAGGTGAGCTGCCGGCCGCTCAACTTCGAGGTCACCTTCGCCGAGCCGTTCATCTTCGACGTGATGCCGTTCATGAACGAGCTGGCGAAAGCCGACGCGAAGGATCCCGGCGCCCGACGCCGCGCCTATGCCGATCCGGCCTGGCGCGAGAAGCTGCGCAGCGAGGTCACGCCGCTCTTCCAGAAATGGTGGGACCGCGTGGTCATCTCGTGGTCGCCATCGCATCGCGAGCTCGAAGAGATGCCGCTGGCCGTCGCGGCCGCCCGGCTGGGCAAGGATCCGGTCGATCTCGCCCTGGACATCTCGCTGGCGGACGACCTGAAGACCCGCTTCCGCATGGCCGTCATGAACTTCGACGAAAAGGAAGTGGCCGAACTGATCACCGATCCCAACACGATCATCGCCCTCTCCGACGCCGGCGCCCATGCCAGCCAGCTCTGCGACGCCTGCTACTCGACCCACCTGCTCGGCCACTGGGTACGAGACCGCAAGGTCTTCACGCTCGAGGAGGCGGTGCACAATCTCACCCAGCGCCCGGCCGAGATGTTCGGCATCACCGATCGCGGCGTGCTGGCCGAGGGCCGTCCCGCCGACGTCGTCGTCTTCGATGCGAAGACCGTGAGCCCCGGCCCGCTGAAGCGGGTCTACGACATGCCCGCGGGCGCCGACCGCCTCGTCTCGGAAGCCAGCGGCATCGATGCGGTCATCGTCAACGGCAGGGTCATCCGCCGGAACAACAAGGACACCGTCGCGGCCGACGACAAGCTGCCCGGTCGTCTGCTAAGACACGGCCGCGCCGCTTGAGGCCACGAAGACGCTCACGAGGGAGAAAATCATGATCCACGTCATCGCCATCATCACCGCCAAGCCCGGCAAGCGCGACGAAGTCCTCAAGAATTTCAAGGACAACGTCCCGGCCGTCCACGCCGAAAAGGGCTGCATCGAGTACGGTGCGGCCGTCGACATCGATGGCGGTCCGTTCGCCAAGTTCGGTCCGGACACGTTCGTGGTCATCGAAAAGTGGGAGAGCATGGACCACCTCAAGGCCCACGGCGCCTCGGAGCACATGAAAGCCTATGCGGCCAAGAACAAGGACCTGCTCGCCGATCGCGCCGTCCACGTCCTGCAGAACGCTTGATCTCCGTCACTGAAACAGACGTCGCCGCATACGAACGCGACGGCGTCGTCTGCCTGCGCGGCGCCTTCGATGCCGTGTGGGTTGGAATCCTGTGCGAGGCGGTCGAGCGAAACCTCCTCAAGCCGGGCCCCCACGCAACCAACTTCGCGGAAGGCAGCTCGTCGGGCAAATTCTTCGGCGACATGTTCATGTGGCAGCGGGACAACGATTTCCGCCTTGCCGCCACGACTTCGCCGGCCGGTGAAATCGCCGCCGCACTCATGCAGTCGGAGAAGGTCGATTTCTTCTACGACCAGCTCTTCGTGAAGGAGCCCGGCACGGCGTATCCGACGCCGTGGCATCAGGACCAGCCCTACTGGCCCATCACAGGTCGGCAGATCACGTCGGTCTGGATCGCCCTCGACGATATCGACCACAGCAACGGCGCGGTCGAGTTCATCGCCGGGTCCCATCGCTGGGGAATAAACTACCGGCCGACACCCTTCCGCAAGGGCCACGAGGCCAAGTTCACGTCGAGCGATCTCGTCCAGATCCCCGATATCGATGCCGACCGGAGCAAGTACGATATCCGGTCCTGGAAGATGGAGCCCGGCGACTGCCTGGTGTTCCACGCGATGATCGTGCACGGCGCGCCGGGCAACGACACGCCGGGCGCGCGGCGCCGCGGCCTGTCGCTGCGCTACACCGGCGACGATGCGCGCTACGATCCGCGCCCCGGCACCTTCCAGTTCCCCCACACGCCCGACCTCGCCACCGGCGCGCCGATGACCTGCGACCTCTTCCCGAGAGTCTGGCCGCGGCGGTAGTGGGCTGAGCAAAGCTCAGCCCGTTGAGCGACAGGCTGCGGCTTGGCTACAAGCCGCCAAGCTTGCAATGTCCGAGAGCGCCGAAGGATGCGCGACTGGGTCACCCCTCCGGCGGCCACTACGCCGCCACCTCCCCAATTGAATGGGGCGGATGGTGATTCTAGTCTCCGCGCCCGTTCCCGAGGGCAGATTCAATGGAAGAGCGCGGCGTCGATCAGATCACCGAGGTCACCAGTACCTCCTGGTTCGCCCGCCTCGGGCAGGCGATCGTCGGGGTCCTCATCGGGTTCATTTTCATCGTCGTGTCGATCGGCGTGCTGTTCTGGAACGAAGGTCGCGCCATCCGCACGGCGCAGGGGCTGGCCGAGGGCGCCGGTATCGTGAGCAGCGTGCCGGCCGATCGGGTCGATCCGGCGAATGACGGCAGGCTGATCCATGTGAGCGGCATGCTCTCGACGGCCGGACCCGTGTCGGACCCCGACTTCGCCGTCAGGGTGCACGGCGTGCGCCTCGAACGTCACGTCGAGGTCTATCAGTGGAAGGAAGAGACCCACAGCGAGACCCGCACGAAATTCGGCGGCGGCGAGGAGCGCACGACGACCTACAAGTATGTGCGCATCTGGTCGGACAAGCCGATCGACTCGGACCGGTTCAAGGAGCCGCGCGGCCACACCAATCCGGTGCCGACCTACCAGTCGCGCGACCTGCTGGCGCCGGGTGCGCGGCTCGGCGCCTTTTCCGTCCCCGATGCGCTGCTGCGCGGCTTCGGCGAGGCGAAGCGACTGGCGGCGACGGAGGTTCAGGCCAGTGCCCTGCAGAATCGCATCACCAAGCCAGTCACGGTGAATGACGGCGTACTCTATGCCGGCCGCGACCCAGCCCAGCCGGCGATCGGCGACATGCGCATCTCCTTCTCGGAAGTACCCTTGCAGACCGCCAGCGTGGTCGCAGCCCAAGCCGGTTCCGCCTTCGCGCCCTTCCCCACCCATACCGGCACGACGGTCGAGCTGATCGCGGCCGGCGCCGTGCCGGCCAAGGTCATGTTCCAGCACGCTGAAGAAGAGAACGTGACCATGACGTGGGTTCTGCGGCTGATCGGCGTGATCTTCATGCTGATCGGGTTCAACTTCGTGCTGCGTCCGCTGGCTGTCGCGGGCAGCATCATCCCGCTGTTGGGCGACGTGATCGGCGCCGGTACGTTCCTCGTGGCGCTGGTCTGCACGGTGGCGATCGCGCCGATCGTAATCGCGTTCGGATGGCTGTGGTATCGCCCGTTGATCGGGATCGGGGTGCTGGTGGTCGGGGCTGCGGCGACCTGGGGCCTCACCCGGCTGCTGCACGCGCGCGCGGCGGCGAAGAGGCCCGCGCGTCCCGCGGCTTGATCCTCAGTCGCCCCGGATGATGCCCTTCATCACGATGTCGAGCATGCCGGTGCCCAGCAGGTCACGATTGGACCACGGGAAGTCGGCTTTCAGGATCAGGGCCGAGACGACGCCGTGCATGGCCATCCAGCACAGCTCCGCACAGGTATCCGCCGGGTAATTGAGCTTGAGGCCTGATGCCTCGGCCTCAGCCAGAATGCTCACGAGACGCTGGAACACGATGGCGCCGCCGATACCGGGACGGGTCGGATCGTCCGTCGGCATGCGGTGCCCGAGCTTGCGGACCGATTCCGGAATGTTCGTCCCCAGGAAGATCAGTTTGTACTCGTCGGGGTGGGCCAGCCCGAACTTGAGGTACGCCTCGCCGAAGCGCCGGATGCGCTCGCGCGGATCGCTGACGGTGCTCTCGATCTCGGCGATGCTCTCGATCAGGTACCCGAAGGTCTGATCGCAGAGCGCCAGCATCATCTGTTCCTTGTCGGGGAAATAGAGATAGAGCGCCGGCGCCGACACGCCGACCCGGTCGGCGATCCGCCGGATCGTCGTGGCCTCGTAACCCTGCTCCAGGAACAGTTCCTTGGCGGCCTGGAGAATCTCCTCGCGGCGGGTATGTCCCTCGCCGCGCTTCTTCCGGCCGCCCGTCGCCGCTGTCGAAAAAGCGCTCACCGGGGTTCTCCTACCCTTGACTATTATATTAACGCAGATAACTTATCAACGGTAAGTTAACGACGTTTATTCTTCAGTCCATTGTAAACGTCCGAAGGAAGCCCCGCCATGCGTCTCCCCAACGTTCAGCTTCTCCGCAAGTTTCCCGTGAAGCTCGTCGTTATCGGTGCGGCTGGTGTGGCGCTGGCAGGCGGCGCCCTCGCAGCCTATTCATTCACGAGGAATCACGGCGCCCCCGTGGCCAGCGCCGAGCCGGTCATCCGGCCGGCCCGAGTTGCGGAAATTTCCTACAGGACGCAGGGCCAGATGTTGCTCCTGGCCGGCACGGTGGTGCCGCGCATCGAGAGTACGCTGGGTTTCCGGGTCGCGGGCAAGATCATCCAGCGTTCGGTCGATCTCGGCGCGGTCGTAAAGCCGGGCGACATCATCGCCAGCCTCGATCCGGCCGACTATCAGCTTGCCGTCGACAATGCGCGCGCGGCGCTCGCATCGGCCGAAGCCGACTATGTGCGCGCCAAGGCAGACCACGAACGTTATCTCAATCTGCGCGGCAGCATGGCCTTCGTGCCCCAGACGCTCGACCAGCGGCAGTCGCTGGCCTCGACCGCCCTCGCCCGCGTCGACCAGGCCAGGAGCCAGCTTTCCTCGGCTGAAAACAACCTCGCCTATACGGTGCTGCGCGCCGATGCCGCCGGCGTCGTCACGGCCGTCCAGGCCGAGGTGGGCCAGGTCATGGCGCAGGGCCAGGGCGTCGTCCGGCTCGCTCGACTGGACGAATTGGAGATCGTGGTCGGTGTCCCGGAGCATCGCCTCAAGGTCGTGCGCGAAAACCCGACCGCCACTTTCGAACTGTGGTCCGATCCCGGCCGGCATCATGCCGCAAAGCTGCGTGAGCTCTCGCCCAGCGCCGATCCGGTGACCCGAACCTATGCCGCGCGCTTCAGCGTCCTCGAGCCGCCGGAGTTCATCGGTCTCGGCATGACTGCGACCCTGGGCTTCGAGCGGCCCGATCGCACACCCGTCGCCGAAGTGCCCCTCTCCGCGATCTTCCAGCGCGGCACGCAGCCCGCGGTCTGGGTGGTCGATCGCGACACCGGCACGGTCGAACTGCGCCCCGTCACCATCGCGCGCTGGCGCGATGACACGGCCGCGATCCTTTCGGGCGTGAAGGAGGGTGAGCTGATCGCCACCGCCGGCGTGCACAAGCTCGAGACCGGTCAAAAGGTGAAGCCGCTTCTGCCTCAGCAACAGGCGGCACGCTAACGGCCTCGATCGGCGGGGAGACGACCCATGAACACGCGCACCAACCTCTCGGCCCTGGCGCTGAAGTACAGCACGCTCACCGTGTTCTTCATGATCGCGCTGACCCTGGCCGGCTTCTACGCCTTCTTCAATCTGGGCCGCGCCGAGGATCCGCCCTTCACCATCAAGCAGATGGTCGTGTCGGCCGCCTGGCCCGGCGCCACCGCGCGCGAGGTCGAGCAGCAAGTCACCGAGAAGATCGAGACCAAGCTTCAGGAACTGCCCTTCTTCTACAACGTCCAGAGCTACACCAAGCCCGGCGAGACGGTGATCTACGTCTCGCTGCGGGACGACACGCCGCCCGGCAGGGTCGCGGATCTCTGGTACCAGGTGCGCAAGAAGGTCGGCGATATCAGGAGTTCGCTGCCGCAGGGCGTGGTCGGCCCCTTCTTCAACGACGAGTACGGCGATACCTACAGCATGATCTGGGCCTTCGAGTCCGACGGTTTCTCAGCCGCCGAGGTCAAGGAGATTGCCAAGACGGTGCGGCAGCGGCTGCTCCGCGTGCCCGACGTCACCAAGGCCGATCTGTTCGGCCTGCAGGACGAGAAGATCTACATCGAGTTCAGCCACACGCGGCTGGCCATGCTGGGTGTCCCTGTCGACCAGATCCTCGAGGTCGTGCGCCGCCAGAATGCGATCGTGGCCACCGGCACGGTCGAGACCAAGGGCGAGCGCGTGGCCGTGCGCGTCGACGGTGCGCCGACCTCGGCCGAACATCTGATGTCCCTGCCCTTCACCGCCAACGGCCAGACCCTCACCCTGGGCGACGTGGCCGAGATCAGCCGCGGCTACCAGGATCCGCGCCAGCTTGCCATGCGCTACAACGGCAAGGCGGTGATCGGCCTCGGCGTCGTCATGGCGCCGGGCGGCAACGTCCAGAAACTGGGCGCCGCCCTCGACAAGACCATGGAAGAGGTCGAGGCGGGCCTGCCGATCGGCATCACGGTGCATCGCATCGCCAACCAGCCCGAGGTCGTCACCAAGTCGTTCGAGGAATTCAGCTCGGCGCTGCTCGAGGCGCTGGCGATCGTGCTGGTGGTCTCCTTCATCAGCCTCGGCGTCCGTACCGGCGTGATCGTGGCGCTCTCCGTGCCTCTCGTGCTGGCCATCACCTTCGTCGGCATGCTGCTGCTGGGCATCGACTTTCAGCGCATCTCGCTCGGCGCGCTGATCATCGCGCTCGGCCTGCTGGTCGACGACGCCATCATCGCTGTCGAGATGATGATGGTGAAGCTCGAACAGGGCGCCAGCCGCATGGAGGCCGCGACCTACGCCTACACCTCCACCGCCTTCCCCATGCTGACGGGCACGCTCGTCACCGCTGTAGGATTCGTGCCGGTCGGCTTCGCGCGCTCCGGCGCCGGCGAATACACCAACTCGATCTTCTGGGTCGTCGGCCTGTCGCTGATCATCTCGTGGTTCGTGGCCGTGCTGTTCACGCCGTGGATGGGCTACCACCTGCTGCCCACGCCCAAGGTCCAGCACCACGATCCCTACAACGGTCGCCTCTACACGTTGTTCCGCAAGCTCGTCGTGTGGTGCGTCACCTGGCGCAAGACCACGATCGTGATCACGGCTCTGGCTTTCGTCGGTTCAATCGCGGCGTTCGGCTTCGTATCCAAGCAGTTCTTCCCGACCGCCAACCGGCCGGAGCTGATCGTCGATCTGAAACTGGCGCAGGGCGCCTCGTGGGCCTCGACCGACGCCGAGATCCGCAAGCTCGAAACCTGGCTCGCCAACGACTCCGACGTCGCCTCCTACACCGCCTATGTCGGCGCCGGCAGCCCGCGCTTCTACCTGCCGACGGTCCCTGAGCTGTCGAATGCCAATTTCGGCCAGATCATCGTCATGACCAAGGACCTGGTGGCGCGCGAGCGCGTGGTCGCCGCCCTCGATACCCTGTTCAAGCAGGATTTCGAGGCCGTCCGCGCGCGCGTGCAGCGGCTGCAGAACGGCCCGCCGGTCAGCTATCCGGTCATGTTCCGCGTGCTGGGCGACGACCCGCAGCAGGTGCGCCAGGTGGCCGAACAGGTGCGCCAGGTGTTCAAGGCCGATCCCGCGACGCGCGACATCAACTTCGACTGGAACGAACTGGCCAAGACCGTGCGCCTCGAGGTCGACCAGGCGAAGGCGCGCGCGCTGGGCGTCGATTCGCAGGCGCTGGGCAACACGCTGCAGACCCTGCTGACGGGCATCACCGTCACCCAGTACCGCGAGCGCACCGAGTCGATCGACGTGGTCGCCCGCGCCGTCGCGCCGGAACGGCTGAGCGTCGAGGGGCTGGAGGCGATCAACCTGCGCACCTCGACGGGCGGCGTGGTCTCGCTGGCCCAGCTCGCGACGCTGAAGTTCGAGCTCGAGGAGCCGATCCTGTGGCGGCGCAACAAGGACCTGCTGATGACGGTCCGTGCCGGCGTCGCCGACGGCGTGCAGGGCCCCGACGTGGCCGCGCGCATCGACAAGGCGTTGGCGCCGGTCCGCGCCAGCCTGCCGCCGGGCTACCGGATCGAGGTCGGCGGCGACCAGGAGGAATCGGCCAAGAGCCAGGCCTCGATCTTCAAGATGATGCCGCTGATGGCCTTCCTGATGATCCTGTTCCTCATGTTGCAGCTCCAGAGCTTCTCCAAGCTGGCGCTGGTGCTGCTCACCGCCCCGCTCGGCCTGATCGGCGTGTCGCTGTTCCTGCTGCTGTTCAACCAGCCGTTCGGCTTCGTCTCGCTGCTCGGCGTCATCGCGCTGGCGGGCATGATCATGCGCAACTCGGTGATCCTGGTGGACCAGATCGACCAGGACATCGCCGCCGGCCACACCAAGTGGGACGCCGTGATCGACGCCACCGTCCGCCGCGCCCGCCCGATCGTGCTGACCGCCGGCACGGCCATCTTCGCCATGATCCCGCTGTCGCGCAGCGTCTTCTGGGGACCGATGGCCGTCGCGCTGATGGGCGGCCTGCTGGTCGCCACCGCCCTCACCCTGCTCTTCCTGCCGGCGCTCTATGCCGCCTGGTTCAGGGTGAAGAAACCGGAGGCCGCCGCCGAGACGAAGCCGGTCCACCACACCCCGCCCCCGCTCGCGATCGCGGCAGAGTAGCCGCACGCTGGCCTAATAATTACTCCGTCATCTCGACCGGAGCGCGCAGCGCGGAGTGGAGAGATCTTCTCTCGACGATTTGCTGGCTTTTGGTCGAGCAAAGGTCTCTCCGCTCCGCACCTTCGGTGCTCCGGTCGAGACGACGGGAGTTTTAGGAAATCCGGCCCTCGGCGGTGTGAATGTCCGTCGTCCGGGCGGCGCTGGTCGCGACGATGATCTCGATGCCGCGCACGATGTCGTCGACCGCCATTGAGGGCGCCCCACCCAGTCGCGCCGCCTGCTCGGGCACGTAGGGAATGTGCAGGAAGCCGCCGCGCATCTTCGCCGGATGGCTCGCGATGATGTCCATCAGCGAATAGAGGATGTGGTTGCAGACGAAGGTGCCGGCCGTGTTGGACACGGCGGCCGGCAGGCCCGCCTTGCGCATCTCCGCGACGCAGGCCTTGACCGGCAGGGTCGCGAAGTAGGCCGCCGGACCGTCGGCGCGCACCGGCAGGTCGATCGGCTGTTGGCGGTCGTTGTCGGGGATGCGCGCGTCCTGGACGTTGATGCCGATCCGCTCGAGGCTGAGTTCGGTGCGCCCGCCAGCCTGTCCGACGCACAGCACGATGTCGGGCTTCGCCTCGTCGATCGCCTCGCGCAGCACGCTCGCGGACTTCGCATAGGACGTCGGAAGCACCGCGGTCACCACGGTCACCGTCCCGATGTTCTTCCTGAGCCGGCTCACCGCCAATGACGACGGATTGACCGCGTCGCCGCCGAACGGATCGAAGCCCGTGACCAGAGCTATCATTCTGTACTCACCTCAAACGAAAGGGCGCCCTGTAAGGGGCGCCCCGACGTTAGTCCCTGAAACGGGGGACGGCTACTTGTTGGCCTTGTCGACCGCGCGGCGGGCCATGACACCGACCAGATGGGCGCGATATTCGGCGCTGCCGTGGATGTCGCTGTTCAGGCCGTCGGCCGGCACCTTGATGTCCTTGATGGCGTCCGACGAGAAGTTCTTCGACAGCGCCTCTTCCATCGCCTTCACGCGGAAGACGCTGGGGCCGGCGCCGGTCACCGCGACGCGCACGCCCGCCGAGGTCTTGGCGACGAACACGCCGACCATCGCGTAGCGCGAGGCCGGGTTCGGGAACTTCATGTAGGCGGCCTTGTCGGCCTTGGGGAAGCTGATGGCGGTGATGATCTCACCCTCGGCCAGCGCCGTCTCGAACAGGCCCTTGAAGAAGGCGTCGGCCGTGTGCTTGCCGGTGTTGGTGATCACCGTGGCGTTCAGGGCCACGACGGCCGCCGGATAGTCGGCCGCCGGATCGTTGTTGGCGACCGAGCCGCCCATCGTGCCGCGGTTGCGGACCTGCGGATCGCCGATATGTCCGGCCAGGTCGGCCAGCGCCGGAATGACCTTCTTCACGTCGGCCGAGGTCGCGACGTCGCCGTGCTTGGTCATGCCGCCGATGACGACAGTGTCGCCCTCGACCTTGACGCCGGCGAGTTCCTTGAGGCCGCCGAGATCGACGACGTCGCTTGGGCGCGCCAGGCGCTGCTTCAGCGTCGGGATCAGCGTCATGCCGCCCGACATCGGACGGGCTTCTTCATTGCCCTTGAGCAGGGCGATCGCGTCGGCAACCGACTTCGGACGATGATAGGCAAAATCGTACATCTGGATTTCCTCCGTTTACTCGGCCGCCGCGTGCTGGGCGCCCTGGATCGACTGCCACACGTTGAGCGGCGTGGCCGGCATTTCCACGTGCTTGACGCCGATCGGCGCCAGCGCGTTGTGAACCGCATTCATCACGGCCGCGGGCGCCGCGATGGCCCCCGCCTCGCCGCATCCCTTCACGCCCAGCGGATTGTGCGGGCACGGGGTGACCTTGTAGCCGAGCTTGAACGACGGGAAGTTGTCGGCGCGCGGCATCGTGTAGTCCATGAACGAGCCGCTCAGCAGCTGGCCCGTCGCCTTGTCGTAGACCGCACCCTCGAACAGCGCCTGGCCGACACCCTGGACGATGCCGCCATGGACCTGCCCCTCGACGATCATCGGATTGATGATGTTGCCGAAATCATCGACCGCCGTATGGGCGATGACCTCGACGATGCCGGTCTCCGGATCGATCTCGACCTCGCAGATCTGCGTGCCGGACGGATAGACGAAGTTCGCCGGATCGTAGAAGGCGTTCTCGTCCATGCCGGGCTCGATCTCGGCGTGCGGATAGTTGTGCGGCACGTAGGCAGCGAACACCGCCTGGGCCAGCGGCACGTTCTTGTCCGTGCCCGCCACCTTGAAGGTGCCGTTCTCGAACACGACGTCGGCCACGTCGGCTTCCATCAGATGGGCCGCGATCCTCTTGCCCTTGGCAATGATCTTGTCGGTCGCCTTCATGATTGCCGAGCCGCCGACGGCCAGCGAGCGGCTGCCGTAGGTGCCCATGCCGAAGGGCGTGGTCGCGGTATCACCATGGACGATTTCGATCTGGTCCATCGGCACGCCCAGCCTGTCGTGGATCAGCTGGGCAAAGGTGGTCTCGTGACCCTGGCCGTGGCTGTGCGCCCCGGTCATGACCTGGACATTGCCGGTCGGGTTGAACTTGATCTGCGCCGATTCCCACTGGCCGACGCCGGCCCCGAGCGAGCCTACGACCTGCGAGGGCGCGAGACCGCAGGCCTCGATGTAGGACGAGAAGCCGATGCCGCGCAGCTTGCCGCGCGACTTGGCCTCGGCCCGGCGGGCCTCGAAGCCCGGATAGTCGGCGATCTTCATCGCCTCGTCGATGATCGGCGGGTAGTTGCCCGAATCGTACTGCAGCGCCACCGGCGTCTGGTACGGGAAGGCCGTCGTCGGGATGAAGTTCTTCCGGCGCAGCTCGGCCGGATCCATCTTCAGCTCGGCCGCCGCCTTGCTGACGATCGTCTCGATCACGAAGGTCGCCTCGGGGCGCCCGGCGCCGCGATAGGCATCGACCGGCGCCGTGTGCGTCACCGCCGCCTTCACGTTGGCGTAGATGAGTGGCGTCGTGTACTGCCCGGCCAGCAGGGTCGCGTAGAGATAGGTCGGGACCGCCGTCGAGAAGGTCGAGAGATAGGCGCCCATGTTGGCGATCGTTTCGACCTTGAGGGCCAGGAACTTGCCCTCCTTGTCGAGAGCAAGTTCGGCGTGGGTGACGTGGTCACGGCCGTGGCAGTCGGTCTGGAACGACTCGCTCCGCTCCGCCGTCCACTTGATCGGCCGGCCGACCCGCGAGGCCGCCCAACAGACCATGGTCTCGTCGGCGTAGCAGAAGATCTTGCTGCCGAAACCGCCACCCACGTCCGGAGCGATCACGCGCAGCTTGTGCTCGGGAATGCCCAGCACGAAGGCCGACAGGATCAGCCGCAGCACATGCGGGTTCTGCGAGGTCGACCAGAGCGTGTAGTTGCCCGTGCCCTTATCGTACTCGGCCGCCGCGGCGCGCGGCTCCATGGCGTTCGGGATCAGGCGATTGTTGACGATGTCCATTTTGGTGACGTGCGCCGCCTTGGCGAACGCCGCCTCGACATCGGCCTTCACACCGATCTCCCAGTCGTAGATCAGGTTGCCCGGCGCCTCGGCGTGAACCTGCGGGACGCCCTTGTCGAATGCCTTGGCGAGGTCGACATTGGCCGGCAGCACCTCGTAGTCGACCTTGATCGCCTCGGCCGCATCCTTGGCCTCGTCATGGCTGTTGGCCACGACCATGGCGACCGTGTCGCCGACATAGCGAACCGTGTCGACGGCCATCACCGGGTGCGGCGGCGCCTTGTGCGGCTCGCCGTGCTTGTCCTTCACCACCCAGCCGCAGATCAGGCCGCCCACCTTGGCGTCGACGAGATCCTTGCCGGTGAAGATGTTGACGACGCCTGGGCTCTTCTCCGCTGCCGAAATGTCGATGCTCTTGATCTTCGCATGGGCATGCGGCGAACGCAGGAAGTACGCGTAGGTCGCCCGGGCGAGGGGCAGATCGTCGACATAGCGACCGGTCCCGGTCAGGAAGCGCTTGTCTTCCGTACGCAGGACGCGGGCACCGATTCCGGTGGCGGAGGTCATGGCTTACACCCCTGCGGTTTTCATAGCCGGCGCAGCGGCCAGGATTGCCTTCACGATGTTGTGGTAGCCGGTGCAGCGGCAGAGATTGCCTTCGAGCTCGCGCCGCACCGTGGCCTCGTCGAGCTCGTAGTTGTGGCGCTTCACCATGTCGATGGCGCTCATCACCATGCCCGGGGTGCAGAAGCCGCACTGCAGGGCATGGTTGTCGCGGAAGGCTTCCTGCATCGGATGCAGCTTCTCGGCGCTGGGGGCCAGACCTTCGATGGTCGTGACCTGCGCGCCCTCGGCCTGGACGGCGAGCATGGTGCACGACTTCACCGACTGGCCGTCGACGTGGACGACGCAGGCGCCGCACTGGCTGGTGTCGCAGCCGACATGGGTGCCGGTCATGCCGAGATTTTCACGCAGGAACTGAACCAGCAGCGTGCGCGCCTCGACCTTGCCCGAGACGGACTTGCCGTTGACGGTCATGGCGACGGAAATGGTCATACTCGATCTCCCCTCACGTATTGGTTCGCGCGGCTGCGGCTATGCGCGGCCGCCGGGCATTGCCCAAGACTCTCGCAAGCCCTTCACGTGGCGGTCAAGGGAATTGCAAGTTTCGGTCGCTAACTGCTAACGACTCGCAAGAAAGACAAGGATCAGCACCGCGGCGCCGACGCCGATGACGGTCCAGTGACGAAAGCCGCGCTGCACTGCAGCAGACGGCACGGGCGGCGGCGGGTCTCCCGACGGGCCCGACGGCGGCATCGTCATCACGCGGCGGCGACGGGCGGCGGCGCGCCGACGCTCTCCGCGAACTTGCCGAAGAACTGATCTGCCAGCTTCTTGGCCGTGCCGGTGATCAGGCGCGCGCCAACCTGGGCGATCTTGCCGCCGACCTGGGCATCGACTTCGTACTTCAGGATCGTGTCGCTGCCGTCTTCCGTGAGGGCAACTACCGCGCCGCCCTTGGCGAAGCCCGCGACGCCGCCCTGCCCTTCGCCGGAGATCCGGTATCCGTTCGGCGGATCGATGTCCGAGAGCGTGACCTTGCCCGAGAAAGCCGCACTCACCGGCCCGATGCGCAGGCGCACCTTGGCCGTCATCTCGGTGGGGGAAAGCATCTCCAGCGACTCGCAGCCCGGAATGCAGGCCTGCAGAATGGCCTGGTCGTTCAGCGCCGCGAAGACCTTCTCCCGCGACGCCGCAATCCTGTACTCGCCCTTGATTTCCATGTCGTAACTCCCGGCTCAGCGCCTACCATTTGTTCGTATAGGAGTCCGGCGGCAATTCTGCCAGAGGCTCGCGTACGGAGACATAGATGGTGGCGATATAGGGAACGGCCATCAGCAGCGCCATGAACGCGAACCAGTTGGCCTGGGTGTTCCAGAGCAATGTGCGGATCACCCATCGGCCGCCATCGGCCGACACGAAACCGCCGGCACCGCCGTCATGCAGCTTGATCGCCCCTTCGGTGATGACCAAGACGACGGCCCAGAAGACCAGCATCGAGGCCAGCACGATTTCGGGCATCACCGGGCCGAAGCGGCTCATCCGCCGGTCCATCCGCACGACGCCGCGGCTGCCGTCATAGCCCAGCAGGCGGCCGAACGAGAGCGCCTTGGCAATGCGGTGGTCGCGCACGACCGGGTCGGCGCGCAGGATGGTGGTCGTCTTCCAGAGCATCAGCACGATGCTCGGGATGACGAAGCTCCACATCGGGAAGTCGCGGTAGCGGCCGTCGATGGCGATCTGCCGGAACCAGTCGCCGATCTGGATCACCCCGTCGTACCAGTCGATGCTGATCACGATCAGGTAGAAGATGCAGAGGATCGTGAGCACGAGATAGAGCATCTGCGCCAGCAGGTCGGCCCGCTGCGCGATCCGGTAGCGCGGCAGCTGGCGCCACGCCCGCCACGCGTCACGGACGCGCGCGCCATAGAGCGACGGATCGGCCATCTGCCCGGTCAGGCTGTCGGCGATGCCGCGCAGCAGGGCGTAGCTGAACAGCGCCAGCAGGATTGCCCAGAAGGCGATGCCCAGGGTTTTCTCGAAGTAGAAATTGCGGGTCAGGTCGACCCACGTCGCCTGCACGTAGCAGGTCGCCACCAGCTGGGCGAAGAAGGCGAAGAGGCAGATGCCCTTCCAGTTGCCAGCCTTGGGGCGGCTGGCATAGGCGAGCAGCAGCAGCGCGCCGCCGATCGTCGAGATGGCGAACAGGATCTGCCAGTGCGGTTCCGCCCTCACCGGCTTGCCCAGTTCGAACTTGTCGTGCCGCTGGGCGTCCAGCAGGCCCCAGGCGGCGCCGACCGTGCCCTCCTGGCGCGCCTTCCAGTACTGGTCGAAGGCTTCGATGACGTTGTAGTCGAAGCCTTCCCGCTCGGCGGCGCTGCGGAAAATCGAGAAGTATTTCACCTGCTCGACCCGGCCCGGCCGGGCGTCGGAACGCATGCGGCCGTCGCTCGGCCAGCCGGTCTCGCCGATCACGATCTTCTTGCCCGGGAAGCGTGCCTGGACCTTCTTGTAGATGTCGACCAGGTGCTTCTCGATGGCGAGCTTGCCGTCGGCCTCGGTGCGATCCAGCCCGATCGGCTCGTCCTCCCAGTAAGGCAGGATGTGGATCGTGATGAAGTCGACCTCGTCGGCGAGCGACGGATTGCGCAGCCAGAACTCCCAGACGTCGGCATAAGTCACCGGCTGGGTCACCCGCTGCTTCACCTGCCGGATGTAGCGGCGCAGTTCGTTCGCGGTGAGGTCCTTGCGCAGCAGCACCTCGTTGCCGACGATCACCCGCTCGACCGTGTCCTTGTATTTGTTGGCGTGGTCGATCAGCAGGTTGATCTGCTCGAGATTTTCCTTCTCGTTGCTGTTCAGCCAGGCGCCGTGCCAGACCTTGAGCCCGTACTTGCCGGCGCGCTGCGGCACCGTCTCGAGATTCTCGCCCGCGGAATAGGTCCGGACCGCCCCGACCTTGCCCTGCAGGCGCTTGAGATCGGCCTCGATCTGGTCCGGTGTGGGAAAGGTCCGGGTGAGCGGGCTCTGGCCCGGCCGGTAGGGAGCGAAGGAGACGCTCTGCAGCGGCGCGGCATTCCAGCCGGCGATATCGACCGGCCGGTTCGGAACCCACCACCACAGGAAATTGAGAGCCGCCACGACCGCGAAAGCCAGCAGCGCCACGAGTGCACGCATGGGGAGGCTTGTAGCAGGATCGCTGAGCGGGCGTATGGCTTTTCGAGGGCTTGTCCCCAAAAGCTAGAACGGCCCGCGCTGCAGGCCGGCGATGGCCTGGCGCACGACCTGGTGGCCGCGGAACAGCACGGCCTCCTTCCAGTCGTCGGTCTCAGGATAGAACTGCCGCCGCATCGCCTTGCGCACCGCCTCGGCCTCCTTGCCCAGCGGGTCGCCGTATTTGTGCAGCCAGTGATCGGCCCGGAAGGCCTTCTGGCCGCTGTCGCGATCGAAGGTGCCGTATTCGAGGGTGCACATGGTGAGCCGGGTCTGCGGCTCCTTGAGCACCCGGTTCAGCCCGTAGTGGCCGAGCCCGTCGCGCGCCTGCGAGGCCGTCTGGCCCCGTTTCGATTCGGTGACCGACTCGCCCCAGAAGTTGCGCACCCGGCGCGAGCCGCCGGTGCCGATGTCGTAATGGGTGATGGGCTCGCCATAGCCGTAGGGGCCGAGGCCGGTATGGAAGTCGACCACCGCCACGTCCTCGCGGCCCTTCAGATAGCGGTCGACGATGGCGTGCAGCGTACGGTTCGACCAGGCCGGTCCGCCGCCGCCGAAGAACATGCCGTCGGCATGGCTGTACTGGCCGCCCGAGACGGCGCGGAAGAACTCTACGTCGCCGACCTTCCGGCGGAAGGCCGCCAGGCGGGCATCGGCCGCTGCCCGCCCCGCCTCGCTGAAATCCGCCGGCACGAGATCGTCGGCGATCTCGAGATAGCCCTCGTTCACCGGATAGGGCTTGGAGTGGTCGACATAGTTGCGGTTGAGGTCGTTACCCTCCTCCGTCACGCGCCGCGTCCAGGCGAAGCCGTAGGGGTTGATGGCGTGCACGAACAGCGCCGCGGTGCCCTTCGGGAGGCCCGCGGCGCCGACGCCGGCCAGCCAGTCGACCTGGAAGCCCGAGCCGCAATAGCCCTCGATCCCGTGCGTCGACGAGATCGTGACCATCACCTTCGAGGCGTCCGCCGGCCCGACCCAGGCCACATCGGTCGACAGAGCCTCGCCTTTCGGCCCCTTGGTGGGATTGTCGTAGCGGAAGGTCGCCGCGTCGGCGAGCCGGGCCGCGGCCAGGAACTTGTCGCGCGCCTCGCTGTAGTCGGCGGCGAAGGAGGCAATGTTGTTCATGGTAGACGATACCTCGTCCAGAGCTTCACACATTTCAAAAGACGCCGTCAGACTCCTCCCGGTTGTTTGGAAAGGAGACATGGCGAACACATATCAAGTTAGCCCAGTTTATGGGTTGAGATCGATGGGCTTGAGCCCGAAGTTGCGGAACAGTAGATGCTTGTCGTGTTCGTCTCCGTTCAACGGCCCATCGCGGCCTGAAGCGCATTCTTGCCGTCGCGCCATCGATATGGCCGGGCTTGTGGATGCCGACGGCCATTGCCCGGCCCACCTGCATCGCTTCTATTCATGCCGTTGCTAGCCAAACTCTTCCCAACGTCAGATCTTTGCGAAAGCCGGCTTCTCGACGCCGGTCATCGTGTCGTAGGCCTTGAGGATCGTCTCCTCCGGCGTCCGCGTGACGCCGCTGTCGTGGTAGATCGCCTTCAGCCACATCGCCATCGGGATTCGGGACCCGTTCGGGATGAAACGCTCTATCGTCGTCTTGCGCAGCATCTCCTCGCCCTTGGCGACATAGGCCGCGTCGGGCTTGCCACCGTCGGCAAGATGACGACAGGCCCATTGCCCGTACATCAGTTCCGCCCGCGAGATGGCCGGCGCCGACGAGGCCTTGGAGGTGAGTCCCGCCTCCTGACAGAGCTTCAGGCCGACGTCATGGCGTCGCGCCGCCAAGTTGAGCGGCAACGCTCCTTCGAGCACCTCCCGCATCAGCAGCTTCCTCCCGTTAGGCAGGAGGCGGTCGAACTTGTCCCACTTCCGCCAGACGGCTTCGCTCGCGCGGCCGAACTCGGCCACCGCCGGATCGCCGTCGATCAGCCACTTGCACACCCCCAATGTCTCCCACCATTGGTAAGCACGGAAAGATTCGCGGCTATCCTTGCCCTCTGGGGGAGCGGCTTGTCCTTCCATCCAGGCGACGAGCGCCTGCGCGGTCGGCAGCACCCGATCGCGCAAGCCCAACAAGTAGCCTTGGATCACTTCAGCCAAGCTACACGCCATGTAGTGCGAGCGATTGGATGGACCAGTCTTTTCCGGTTCGAATCTCATCATGTGTTGCAAATACACGTCTAGGTAGAACTGGCGATCTTTTTCGAAATCGAGTGTCCCTGACATCACGGCCTCCGTTTCGGATGGACGACAGCTCGCTCGTCCCCGGCAATTCGTTCAATCACACCGTTGCGTGCGTTGCCAGTACCCACCGTGACGATTGTCAGGTTCCCGTTTCTCCAATTCTCCAGCGCCGTGGCGCCGGCCTCTGGCGACACGCGTCCGCTCTTCATCGCCGCGTTGATGCTGAGTCCGATGCGTTGCAGCGCGCTTTGGAGTGAATTTTCCGTCTGATGTGCGCGCCTGCTCGGACTGATCGACGTATCCGCCCCGCGCCATTTGGAATCCAAGACGGTGATCTTGCCGTTGGGGTCGACCGAGATCACGTCCGGCCCGTGCTCACCCGCCTTGCGGCCGAACTCGATGATCGTGTGGTCGGGGAATTGCCGCGCGAAGTCGTTGACCAGACCGAACTCTCCTTCCAATCCCTTGCGATGGTTCAGGTTATTGGGCTGGTAATCTCGCCCTGCCGCCGGTTCGCCGACGCGAGGATCGAGCCGGACGCCGATGGCCGTGTCGATACCATCGGCGCCCGTGTACTTGTCCTTGTCGGCCCGGACGTTCCTCTCGCTCAGCCAACGAGAAATGTGCGCGAATTCCTTGGGGTCGGGCTCTTCGGGCGGCGAGCTGTTCGGGCTAGCTGCGGTGGAACCGTCGAGCGATGGCCCACCGTTGTGACCGCGGCGATCCTCTTTCACCGGCGGACGGCTCGAATAGATCGGCACGACATCGAAGCGCGTCGCCGCCTCTGCCAGCACGCGGTCGGCCGCCTCCGGCCCGATCGCTCTCTCCAGCGCCGTGGCGTCGATCGTCAATATCTGCGGGCGATCCGAAGTGGCGCCATCCTGGATGTGCACCGCTACGGGCGTGCGATCCCACAGGCTGCCGCCGACGACCGCTCTTCTCGACGACGCCGCTGGAATCTCCCGGCGGTTGGCGCAGACGCACGCCATCGCCCAGATCGACCGTGGTGCCCTGGCTGTTCGCCGGTGTGAGGAGCGCCGCAGCACCTGCCGCGACTCCGGCCGCGGCTCCGGTCACTGCGGCACCGGCCAGGCCGAGCGCTCTCGCTCCCAGCGCCAGCATGTCGCCGGCGATGGCCTTGGCGGTCGCGGTCAGCGAGTCGGCCGCCAGCGATCCCGCGGTGCCAAGACCTCCAAGAGCACCAATGCCGGCATTCGCCAGGTGCACGTCACCGGACGGCGGCTCCGCTTCCCAGTTCGCCGTCTGCACCCGGCCATCGGCCGGCTCCCATGCCTGCGTGCCGCGCGTGCCATCGAAGCTGGTCGTTTGCGTTCCAATGACGGTGCCTTGCGGATCGCGGATCGTGTCGATCTGCGACCAGGTCCCGCCGTCGGAGTTGGTCCGCCGGCTCTCCACCCGGTGCCCGTTGGGCAGAACCATCTCCGCCGAAGCGCCCAACCGGTCGCGGTCGATGCGGACGGTGGCATCGGCCGGGCGGCCCGGCGTGGGAATCTTCCCGGCCGTGACCTCCGCGCTGCCGTCGTCGTTGTGGACGATGCGGGGCTCCGCCGCATCGAATGCACCCTTCACCGTAAATTCAGAACTGCCCGGAGCCGGCTTCGTTGGCGGCGCAACCTCCAAGGGCGCCTCGATTGGCTCTTGCAGCGGCGCAATTTCCGTACTGCCGCTCGCTTCGACGGGCTCGCCGCCCGACGTCTGGACGATATTGTGATCACCTTCGCCACGCGGCAGCACGCCGTCGACGAGCCCACGAATGTCCGCCATCGTCGCCGGCTTGCCTTCGACCGCCTCGAACGCGCCTAAAAGCCTGTCGAGATGTTGCCGCGCGGTCCGGGCCTCTTCTCCGTTGGGATCGAGGTTGGCAGCGCGCAATCCCTCGTCCAGGAACAGGCGGCCGAGACGGTGACGCTCGAAGGCCGGATCGGGTTTACCTTCGGCGAGAGTCTGCTGGAGTTTGGTCAGGCGGTTGTAGTCGCTGCCGCCGAGCGACAGGCGGTGTTGCGTCAGGTCGAGGGCCGCGAAACTCTCCGGGTCGCGCACCGCCTGGTCGTCGAGCCTGTCGTAAAGGTCGCGATCCGTGACGACGCGGCCGCCGTTCATGGCTGTCCGGTCGAGCGCCTCCGTCTGCTCCGGGCTCAACCCGCCGCGCAGCTCCGTCGGCATCGCCATGAGCGGTGCCGCGGGATTCTCTCCCAGCCAGTCGAGAGCGTTTGTGGCGGCGCGGCCCCGCGCCGCCTGCCACGCCCGGTCGGCGCGCGCCTGTTCGATCCGCGCCATTCGGGTCACCTGCGCCCGCACCTCGGGCGAGGCGTCCGGCGGTGTCGCCTCGGCGGCGCGCGCCTGGTAGTCGTCGAGGTCCGGGCGCCGCGCCGGATCGTCCGGCGTGTCGGCCAGGCCGCCAACGATCTCCGCCACGCGACGCTCCTCGCGCCCCCGCTCGATCCTGCGCTCGACCGCGGCCTGCCGCTCCGGCTGGATCACGTCGCGTGCGTGCTCGTAGAGTTTCGCCGCTCGCTCGGGATCCTGGCCGATCGCGGCCTCGACCGCGCCGGCATAGAGATCGCTGAGGCCAGTGCGCACCGCCGTATCGGTCCGGCTTGCGTCCCAGCCCTTACGTTCGCCCTGGTAACGCAGCTCGCCCACCGTGGTGCGGCCCAGCGTGCGCAGATGAGCCCGGTCCTGCCAGGACAACGACGCATCCTGCCGCAGGTCGGCGAGGCGCTCGGCCACGATGCGGTCGTCCAGCACCGACGTCGCCTGCTCCGCGATCCGGCCGAGGTCGCCGCCGGCGCGGTCGAGACGCCGGTCGATCACCGGTTCGAGCAGGGCCTTCTGACGGGGCCCGATCGCCTGCGCCAGATAGCGATCCTTCAGCGCGCCCAGAAGCCGGAAGGTATCGGCGATCCCGGCCAGCGCCTCCTCGGGGTCCTTGCCCGCGAGACCCGTCGCCGGGTCGTGCACCAGGCCACGCACCTCGCCCGCGAACCGGGTGTCGAGCCGGCGCGCGAACATCTCGTCGGCCTGGAGGCTTAGCGCGCTGCCGTCCCCAAGCTCGGTGCGCGGCCATGGGTCCGCGGCAGGCACTGCCAAGGGCAGCCCTTCTGTCTCGATGCTTGCCATGTTCGTCTCCGTTCAGCGGCCCATCGCGGCCTGGAGGGCGCTCTTGCCGTCGCGTGGAAAGGAAAGCGGCTCCGACGCCCGGACAGCCCCGGTCATCGTCTGCTCGTTGGCGCTGGCGCTGGCGATTTCGGCGCACTCGACCCGGTCGATGCGACGGTCTGCAGTTGCGCCGCGAGGTCAGCGTTCCGGGTGATCGGTGCTCAATGGCCGCGACAAGGCACGCGGCAACAGGGGCGAAGACAACGAGGGAGAGGCAGCATCATCGCCGCGGGCATCACATGTTCTCAAAGACATCTCTCCTGTGAGAAGCGAGCCCTTGAGTTACTGATGAGCCGGACTTTGAATATTCAAGCGTCAAATCTCGAGACGAACCGCCGAACGGAGTCGATACTGCTATCGGCTACTTGTCTCCGACCGGATCCTGGCGATGGTGCTGGCGGATGGTCGCGCACGGAGGCGGCGGAGGCCTGCGGGATAGATCGTCAGACGCTGCGCGATTGGGTTCGCTACTACACTCACGACAGCGTCGGAAGCTTGAGCGATGCCAAGCGCAGCGGTCGTCCCGTGGCTCTGTCGGTGGACCAGCTGGAGGAACTGCAGGCTGCGGTGCTTGCGGGTCGCGACCGGGCCCTCCAGGGCGCAACCGGATGGCGCTGCCTCGATGAGTGCAGGGTCGGCAAAATGCTGCAGCGGATGGACTGCAGCCGCGCCCATAGCGCCAGGACGGATGGCGCCGCGTAGCAGGCTATTTAAAAGCCCTGCGTCTCAGGTGCGCAAGGTGAGGCCGCCATCCACCACCAACTCGTGGCCGGTGATGAAGTCGGCCTCGTCGGACGCCAGTAGCAGCGCGCCGCGGGCGATGTCGATCGGCTGGCCGAGCCGGCGCAGCGCCGCCTTCTTCTCCCAGACCTCGCGGATCTCCGGCTTGTCGAAGCTGGTGCGCGTCATGCCGCTATAGATCGCGCCCGGGCAGACATAGTTGGCGGTGATGTTGAACTTGCCGAGCTCCAGCGCCAGCGTGCGCGTCAGGCCGCCGACGCCCGCCTTGGAGGCGCAATAGGCCGCCAGGCCGTAGTCGGTGTCGAAGGCCATGACCGAGGCGGTGTTGACGATGCGCGCCCGGCCCTTCTCCCTGGCCCTGAGCTTCAGGGCCGGGATGGCCTCGCGGCACAGGCGGAACATGCCGCGCACGTTCACGTCGTTGACGCGGTCCCACATCTCGTCGGTCATTTCCTCGACGAAGGCGCGGCCGCTGACGCCGGCATTGTTGAACAGGATGTCGAGCGCCCCGAACCGGTCGAGGGCGGCGGCCACGATCTTCTTCGGCGCGTCGTCGCCCGTGATGTCGGCCGCGAAGGCCTCGATCGACTTGTTGCCCACGTGGACCGTATTGATTGCCGATTCCGGGCGGTCGACCGCCAGGACCTGCGCTCCCTCCTCTGCAAAGAGCTTCGCAGAGGCCGCCCCGATGCCCGAGGCGGCACCCGTCACGATCGCGATCTTGCCGGTCAGTCTGGCCATCGAAGCCTCCGTGTTGTCAGGCGACCTCGATGATGACCTTGCCGGTCGCCTTGCGCGACAGCAGGGCGTTCATGGCATCGGCCGCCTTCTCCAGCGGGAAGCGCATGGAGATGTGCGGCTTCAGCTTGCCCTCGCCGTACCAGGCCAGCATCTCGTCGAAGTTCTTGCGGGCCTCGGCCGGCTCGCGGCCGCGCCAGGCGCCGTAGAACACGCCGCGCACGTCGCAGCTCTTCAGCAAGGCGAGGTTGGCCGGCAGCGACGGGATGCGGCCCGCCGCGAAGCCCACCACCAGCAGGCGCCCGTACCAGGCGATGCAGCGGATCGATTCGTCGAACGCATCGCCGCCGACCGCGTCGTAGATGATGTCCGCGCCTGCGCCGCCGGTCAGTTCCTTGACCTTGTCGCGCATCTTCTCCTTGGCGTAGTTCACGAACATCGTGGCGCCGTACTTCCTGCAGATCTCCATCTTCTCGTCGGAGCCCACGGCGGCGATCACCTTGAGGCCCATCAGCGCGCCCAGTTCGACCGCGGTGAGGCCGACGCCGCCGGAGGCGCCGGTGACCAGCAAGGTCTCGCCCGGCTTGTAGCTGCTGCGCTGCTTCAGCGCGTAATACGAGGTGCCGTAGGTCATAGTGAACGCCGCACCATCCTCGTAGCTCATGTTCTTCGGCATCGGCAGCAGCTGGACCTGGTCGACCACGGCCTCGCTGGCGTAGCCGCCATGGCCGATCATGCCGATCACGCGGTCGCCGACCTTGTAGCCGGTGACGCCTTCCCCCACCTCGGTGATGTCGCCCGCGATCTCGTGGCCCGGCGCGAAGGGGCGCGGCGGCTTGAACTGGTACTTGTCCTGGATGATCAGCGTGTCGGGGAAGTTGACGCCCGCCGCCCGGGTCGCGACGCGCACCTGGCCCTTGCCCAGCGGCTTGGACGGCATCTCGACCAGCTTCAGGCTCTCCGGCCCGCCCGGCGTTTCGCTCAGCATCGCGCGCATCGTCTCACTCCCCATACCGGTGTTTCATCCTGTGGCGCCCTTGATACGATGACGGGCCGGCCAGCGTCCATCCATGCTAGGAAGGCTCCCTTCCGCGAGGAGAAAGATGGCAGGACTTCATTACGAGGACTTCACCGTCGGCCGCGTGTTCGAGCACGCATGGACGCGCACCGTGACCGAGATGGACAATGTCCTGTTCAGCTCGCTCACCATGAACGTCCAGCCGCTGCACCTCGACGAGGAATTCGCCTCGAAGACCGAGTTCGGCCAGCGCATCGTCAACAGCCTGTTCACGCTGGGCCTGATGATCGGCATCACCGTGAACGACACGACGCTCGGCACCACCATCGCCAATCTGGGTATGACCGACGTGCGCTTTCCCAAGCCGGTGTTCCACGGCGACACGCTGCGGGTGCGAACGCGCGTCGTGAGCCTGCGCGAGAGCAAGTCGCGTCCCGATGCCGGGATCGTCGAATTTGCCCACACCGCGATCAACCAGCGCGGCGAGACCGTCGCCGAATGCACCCGCCAGGCGCTGATGCGCAAGAAACCCAAGGACTGAGAAAAGATGCGATCCTTCCTGTTCGTCCCCGCCGATTCCGAGCGCAAGCTCGCCAAGGGCCCCGCCTCCGGCGCCGACGGGCTGATCCTCGACCTCGAGGATTCCGTCGCCACCGACCGCAAGAAGGTCGCCCGCGACATGGCGCTGGCCTATCTCAGGAGCGCCGACCGCGCCGGCCCCAAGCTCTATGTGCGCGTCAACGCGCTCGACACCGGCCTGACGCTCGGTGACCTCGCTACTGTCATGCAGGGCAAGCCCGACGGGATCGTGTTCCCCAAATGCGTCGGCCAGGCCGATCTCGACCTGATGTCGAACTATCTCGACGCGCTCGAAGCGCGCGAAGGCATCGAGGCCGGCAAGACCCGTATCCTCACCATCGCCACCGAAAGCGCGGCGGCGATCCTGGCGCTCACCGCGGCGCCGGCCAAGCATGCCCGCCTGATCGGTCACTCGTGGGGCGGCGAGGATCTGATGGCCGATCTCGGGGCGCTGGCGAAGGGACCCTCGCCCGGCGTCTACGACGACACCTTCAAGATGGCTCGCACGGTCAACCTGATGGCCTCGGTCGCGGCCGGCGTCACCGCCTACGACACGGTCTATCCCGACATCCGCAACGTCGAGGGCCTGCGCGCCGAGGCGCACGACGCACGGCGCATGGGCTATGGCGGCAAGATTGCAATCCATCCCGACCAGGTCGCCATCATCCACGAGGTCTTCACGCCGACAGAGACCGAGATCGACTGGGCGACGCGGGTGATCGCGACCTTCGAAGGCAATCCCGGCGCCGGCGTCCTCACGATGGACGGCAAGATGCTCGACAAGCCGCACCTCGTGCTGGCCCGCCGCCTGGTCTCGCGGAAGGGGGAATGAAGGACAATTTCGGCCTTCTCGCGACGCTCGACCGGCTGTTCGCCGGGGACCGCAGGTCGGTCCTGTCGCTGAAGGAATTCCTCGAGGGTTTCGAAGGCCGTTCCTACGCCTTCGCGGTTCTGGCGATCAACATCGCCAACATCATCCCGTCGGGCATTCCCTGGCTGTCGACGATCACCGGCGTGCCGATGCTCTACGTGCTCGCGCAATACTTCGCCGGCTACCCCATCCCGTCGCTGCCCGCGAGCATCGGCAAACGCGGTCTGCCGCGCGGCAAGCTGCAGGATTTCCTGAACAGGGCGCGCCGCTTCATCCGCTGGCTCGAGAACGCCGTGCATGCGCGCTACGAGGGATGGGTGAACGGCGTGCCGCGCCGGCTGCTTCTCCTGGCTTTGTCGATCGACGTGCTGATCCTCGCGCTGCCCATCCCGTTCGACAATTTCTTCCCGGCCTGGGCGATCCTGTTCTTCTGCTTCGCCCTCATCGAGGATGACGGCCTGATGGCGATGTTCGGCTGGGTGATGACGGCGATCACCGCCTGCTGGACCGTGTTCCTCCTGATGATCGGCCACGCCGCCCTATCGGCCGCAATTTCGACGCTGCGGGCCGCTATGTTCGACTAATGACGAACCATGCCGCGCCTTCCCGCAGCCTGCTCGAAGCGCTCGACCGGGGAGAATCGCTGCCGGCGCGCTGGTACACCGATCCCTCGATCACCGAGCAGGAGATCGTGCAGGTCTTCCGCAAGAGCTGGAACTACATCGGGCCGCTCTCGCAGGTGAAAGAGATCGGCGACTACGTGACCGGCTATGCTGGCCGGGTGCCCGTCGTCGTGCTGCGCAACGAGCAGGGCCTCGCCGGCTTCGTGAATGTGTGCCGCCACCGCCGGCACGAGGTCATGAAGGGTCGCGGCAATGCCAAGAGCCTGCAATGCGGTTACCACGCCTGGACTTACGATCTCGATGGCGGCCTCAGGCGCGTGCCGCGTTCGCAGTCGGAGCCAAACTTCAGCCTCGCCGACTTTCCCCTGCTGCCGATCCGCGCCGAGGCGCTGGGACCGTTCGTCTTCGTCAATCTCGACCCCGAGGCGCCGACGGCCGCGTCCTACTATGGGCCGGTGCTGGACCTGATCGCCGAAAGCGGCGTCGTGCTCGACACGCTCGTGCCCTACAGCCGCGAGGAATGGCAATCGAACGCCAACTGGAAGACGATGCTCGAGAACTATCTCGAATGCTATCACTGCGCCGTTGCCCATCCCGGCTTCAACGCCACGATCGACGTGCGGCCCGACGTCTACACGCTGAAGACGCACGGCTATTTCTCGAGCCAGACCGGACCGGTGCGACCGGCGGCCCTCGCCGGCAAGGCGAAGATCGAACTCTACGACGTCGCCGGCGCGGTGACGCAGTCGCAGTATCACTTCCTGTGGCCGAACGTGACGATCAACATCAATCCGGGCTTTCCCAACCTGTCGATCGACGTGTGGACTCCCGACGGCCCGAACGCCACCAAGGGACTCTCCGAGCAGTTCTTCGGTCCTGGCGTGAGCGAGGCGTTCGCCACGTCGCTCGTCGCCTTCAACAAGCAGGTCGCAGCCGAAGACGATGCGTTGACTGATTCGGTTCAGCGCGGACTTCTGGGCGGACTCCCCGACACCGGCCGCTTCCTGACCAACAGCGAGCACCTCGTCATCCACTTCCAGAAGATGATCGCCGAGGCCGTGGGTGCTTAAGTCGTCCTGAGCGCAGCGAAGGACCTCGCGCCCGCCATGGAGTACGCTGATCGTTCCGCTAGGTCCTTCGCTGCGCTCAGGACGACAGAAGAATCAATAAGACCGCGGCAGCCCGAGCACGTGCTCGGCGACGAAGTTCAGGATCATGTTCGTGGAGATCGGCGCCACGGTGTAGAGCCGCGCCTCGCGGAACTTGCGCTCAACGTCGTATTCCTCGGCGAAGCCGAAGCCGCCATGAGTTTGCACGCACATCTCGGCCGCGGCCCACGAAGCTTCCGACGCCAGCATCTTGGCCATGTTGGCCTCGGCGCCGGCATTGATGCCCGCCTCGAACATCGCCGCCGCCTTGCGCACCATCAGGTCGGCCGCCTCGATCTGCGTATAGGCGCGGGCGATCGGATACTGCACGCCCTGGTTCTGGCCGATCGGGCGGCCGAACAGCTTGCGCTCCTTGGCGTAGTTCACGGCCCTTTCGATGAACCACTTGCCGTCGCCGATGCACTCCGAGGCGATCAGCACGCGTTCGGCGTTCATGCCTGAGAGGATGTAGCGGAAGCCCTGCCCCTCCTCGCCGATCAGGTTCTCGGCCGACACTTCCATGTTGTCGAAGAACACTTCGGTGCTGTTGTGGTTCATCATGGTGCGGATCGGCCGGATGGTCAGGCCCTTGCCCAGCGCCGAGCGCATGTCGACCAGGAACACCGACAGGCCTTCCGTCTTCTTCTGGGTCTGGTCTCGCGGTGTGGTGCGGGCGAGCAGCAGCATCAGGTCCGAATGTTCGGCGCGGCTGGTCCACACCTTCTGGCCGTTCACGACGTAGGTGCTGTTGTCCTTCTTCACCGCCGTGGTGCGGAGGCTCAGCGTATCGGTGCCGCTCGACGGCTCGGTGACACCGAAGGCCTGCAGGCGCAGCTCGCCGGTGGCGATCTTGGGCAGGTAGCGTTCCTTCTGCTCCTTGCTGCCGTGCCGCAGCACCGTGCCCATGATGTACATCTGGGCGTGGCACGCTGCGGCGTTGCAGCCAGCCTTGTGGATCTCCTCGAGCACCGCACTGGCCGCCGAGATGCCCAAGCCCGCGCCGCCGTATTCCTCGGGGATCAGGATCGACAGCCAGCCGGCCTCGGTCAGCGCCTTCACGAAGGCCGTCGGATAGCCGCGCTCGCGGTCGAGATCGCGCCAGTAGGCGCCATCGAACTTCAGGCAGAGCTGGCGAACGGCGTCGCGGATCTCGGGGTGCGTCGGAGCGTAGGGATTTTCCATGGCGCGCAAGCTAATGCGCGCCCTCTCCCCATGCAATGCGACCGAGCCTGTCGACCAGCGGGCCGTGGATTTCGGGCCCGAATCCGTCGACCGTGGCGACGCGCTGCGCGGTCACGCCGTCCACCGCGCCGGCTTCCTTCACGATCGAATCGGTGACGAAGAAATCCCGTTCCGCGGTCAGAAATTTCGCGATCGTGGGACGCCAGTCGGGACGCAGGACGGCGAGCGCCGCCATCAACCCGTAGGCGCCCCAGTTCGAGACGCCGGCGACCACCAGGTGGTCGCACGAGGTCACGCAGGCGATCTCCGCGCCGTTGGGCACATGCTCGGCGATCAGACCGGGCGGCAGCTTGCCCATGCCGATCTCGTTGCCGCCGTCGCCGACCGCGAGCTTCGCCCAGTCGCCGCCCTCGAACAGCGCATCCAACGGCAGGGTCCAGGGCGAGACGTCGACGCCGCGCATGTTGCGCGGCTTGCCGTCGGCGCTGCGCCCGCACCGCTCGATGGCCACGACATGGCTGAGCTTCTCCTGACGCCAGACCTTGGCCAGTTCCTCGATGGCGCCCTCCTCGCCCAGCACGATCTCGTCGACCGTCACGTCCTCGGCCGTCGCCCGGACGGCCGCGCGCACGGCCTCGACGCTGGGTGTGTCGACGGCGATGCGGGCCGGCACGCCGCAGGCCACCAGCGCCGCGGCCAGCAACGCGGTGCCCACGGGCCCGTCGGTCTCCGGCGCCGCCACGTCGCCGCGCGGCACGAAGAAGCCCGTGATCAATCCCACACGCGAGGCTGTCGCGAGCGCCGCCGCCGCGTCGGCGAGGCCGCCGCGATTGGCGTCGATCAGGGCCTGGGTCTTGCGGCCGACGTCGCGGCATACGAGGGCCTCGATGGCTTCGAGGCGGCGATCCTGCTCACTTGTCCTTGGCGACATAAACTCCCTTCCAGTCCACCGGCGAATCGTCGATCAGTTCGTCGATCCGCCCGCGCATCATCCGATAGTAACTCTGGCGCCATCCGGCCGCCGCCGCCGCGGCCTCGCACGCCTCGATCGTCTCGAGCGCCTCGGCGAAGCCGGCGGAGCGGTAGAGCTTCAGGAACGCCGCCTGCCGTTCGACCAGCGTCGCGAAGGCCGGCGACGTCGCGAGCCCGGCATCGCCCAACAGAACGAAGATGCGCTCGGGTTCCGTCTTGCCCTTCACGGTGACGAGGTCGATTTCCAAAGTGGCGTAGTCCGCGATCGCGTCGCACGTCTTGCTGCCGACGATGATGCCGACCCCGTAGGTCTTGCACTGGCCTTCGAGGCGCGACGCCAGGTTCACGTCGTCGCCGAGGCACGAATAGGTGAAGCGCTGGGTCGAGCCGAAATTGCCGACCGAGGCCGGGCCGGTGTTCAGGCCGACGCCGATGTTCACCGGAATGTGTTTACGGCCCTCGGCCTCCGCCTCGGTCTTCCATTCCTCGTTCAGCACGACCAGCCGGGCCTGCATGGCAAGCGCGGCATCGCAGGCCTGCGCCGCATGGCGCGCGACCGGCAGCGGCGCGTTCCAGAAGGCCATGATGGCGTCGCCCATGTACTTGTCGATCGTGCCCTTGCGGGCAAGGATCAGGTCGGTCATCGGCGTCAGGAAGCGGTTCATGAAGCGCGTCAGGCCCTGCGGGTCGAACTGCTCGGAGATGGTGGTGAAGCCACGCACATCGGTGAACATCACCGTGATCTCGCGCTGCTCGCCGCCGAGCTGCAGCAGGCTCGGGTTGCGCGCCAGCTGCTCGACGATGTCGGGCGACAGGTACATGCCGAAGGCGCCGCGGATTTCCGCCCGCTCCCGCTCCGTCCGCATGAAGGCCAGCGACGTGCCGCCGACATAGATCGCCGCCAGCGTGACCGGCGGATAGATCGGATCGAACAGCAGGTGATACTGCGAATAGGCGAGCCACGGCACGACCAGGCCCGCCCCGATCAGGATCGTGGCGACGAAGGCCATCCTGCCTGCCGACAGGCGCGGCAGCAGCACGACCATCAGCAGACCCACCGCCGCGAGGTAGAGGAACTCCGCGCCGTCGGCATAGTCGGGCCGCGCCAGGAACCGCTGCTCGATCATCTGCTCGGCGAGCTGGGCATGGACCTCGACGCCCGGCACGCCGTCCTGCACCGGCGTGTTGCGCAGGTCCTTCAGCCCGATCGCGCTGGTGCCGACGAAGATCACCTGGCCTTCGAGATTCTCTGCCGGCACCTCGTCCTTCAGCACCGCGCGCGCCGAGATGAAGCGCGCCGGCTGGTGACCGGTATCGTAGAGCATGACCCGGCCGCGGCCGTCGGTCGGCACTTCGAGATTGCCGGTCTTGATGGCCACGATGCCGGTCTTCTCGCCGAACGACAGCTCGCCGCTCGCGCCCGACGACTTGATCAGATAGGACGAAGCCTCCTGCGCCACCCGCAGCGCCTCGATCGACAGAGCCGGAAAGAGGCCCTCGTAGCCGGCGACGCGGAACAGCATCGGTACGCGGCGGATCACGATCGTGTCGAGGTCGGTGTTGACGCTGCCATTGCCCTTGGCGGCGGCTTCGAGGATCTCGATCGATTTCACCGTGCCGCCCTGCTGCGGCAGGAACTGGCTGGGCTGGTCGCCGGCGAAGGCCACGCCGTGGAAGGTGCGCGGCGGATTGCCCGTGCCCTTGAGGTCGAAGCCGAAGCCGGTGACGACCCGGGACTGCGCCATCGCGTCGGCCAGCAGCTTGTCGTTGTCGAGCGCCGCGTCCGCGAGCTTTTCCAGCGTCACGGCGTCGGTGAAGGCCGCCAGGTCCTGCACCATGCGGCGGGGCGACGAGCGGTCGGGTTCGGCGAACACCGCATCGAAGGCCACGACCGCCGCGCCCTTCTCGGTGAGCTTGTCGACCAGACGCGCGATGATCGAGCGCGGCCACGGCCACTGGCCGTATTCCTGCAGCGCCGCCTCGTCGATGTCGACGATGCGCACGGGGGTCTCGGCATTGTAGGTCCGCGGCTGGAGGCGCTGGTAGCCGTCGAAGGCGAAATCGCGGATGCGCGTGACGGCAGCCGGATCGGCGATGCGCAGCACGAGCGCGCCCAGCAGCACGAGCATCGCAACGACGATCGGCGCGTGTCGCGAATTGATGCAGCGCAACAGCCAGCTCACGCGCTTTCGATCCCCTGATCCCCCAAGAACGTCACTTTACAGAGGATGGCGCGCGAGCCAAATAGCGCGACCTTGCCGCACGCCCCCAGCCAGACCGCCCTGCACGGCATCTACTTCAAGCTGAGCGCCATGGTGCTGTTCTGCACGATGGACGCAATGGTCAAGGGTCTGGGCGGCACTTACGGCTCCTTCCAGCTCATGGTCTTCCGCAGTGCCGTGGCTCTCGTGCCGGTCGCGGTGCTGATCTGGCATGCCGGCGGCCTGCGGGTGGTGCGCAGCACCCGTCCCGGCCTGCAGGCACTGCGGGTCGGCATCGGCTTCTGCAGCATGTTCGGCTTCTTCTACGCCTTTCCGCGCATGCCGCTCGTGGATGCCTACGCCATCTCCTTCTCGGCGCCGCTGTTCATGGTGGCGCTGTCGGTGCCGATCCTGCGCGAGCCGGTCGGCTGGCGGCGCTGGACCGCCGTCGGCGTGGGCTTCGCCGGCGTGCTGATCATGCTCGATCCCTTTGCGATCGAGTTCCACCTGGTCTCGCTGGTCATCCTGGCGGCGACCTTCTGCTACTCGCTCTCGACCGTGCTGGTCCGGAAGGTGAGCCGCCACGACCCCGACGTCGTGACGCTCTTCTGGTTCGCGATCGTGGGCAGCGTCGTCTCGATCGCCTGCGCCATCCCGGAGTGGAAGTGGCCGCCGCTGCTCGACTGGGTCTGGCTGCTGACCCTCGGCCTGCTGGGCGGCTGCGCCCAGGTGCTGATCACCCGGGCTTGGCGGCTGGCCCCGGCCGCTATCCTGGCGCCGTTCGACTATGTCGCGATCGTGCTCGCCATGGCCTACGGCTACCTGTGGTTCAAGGAAGAGCCGTCCTGGACCGTCTGGTACGGCCTGCCGCTGGTCACCGGTTCGGGCCTCTACATCCTCCACCGCGAGCGGGTTCGGGCCCGGGCCCTCCGGAAAACCCCAATCTCCTAGGGTTTTTGTCGGGATTGACGAATCGCCTCGCCCACCACATCTTGTGCGTATGACCGACACCACCTTTTCCGTGACGTCCAACGCGGCCAAGCGGATCGCCTTCCTGGCCTCCAAGGAGCCCAAGCCCGTGATGATGCGGGTGGCGGTCCTGGGCGGCGGCTGCTCGGGCTTCCAGTACAATTTCTCGTTCGAGGAAGCGCGCAACGACGACGACCTCGTCATCGAGCATGACGGCGCCGCCGTCTTGGTCGACGCCACCTCGCTCGAATTCCTCAAGGGCAGCCAGCTCGACTATGTCGAGGAAATGGTCGGCTCCGCGTTCCAGGTGAAGAACCCGAACGCCACCTCCTCCTGCGGCTGCGGCAACTCTTTTAGCGTCTGATCGGGCTGCTGCCCGATGAAAGACTGCACCGGTTTCGTCGGTCGCATGACTGCGTCCGCGTGGCGGCTGCGGCGGCTTCTTCCCTGTCGGGCCGGCTGGTAGCGTCCCGGCCACAGGGAGCTTCAATGAACATCGGACGACGGACCTTCGCCTTCTCGGCAGCGAGCCTTCTTGCCTTCCCCGCGACCGCGCAGGAGCCCTGGCCGGCCCGTCCCGTCACCCTCGTCGTGCCCTACCCGCCGGGCAACGCCGCCGACATCAGCGGCCGCCTGCTGCTCGAACCGCTGTCGACCGAGATCGGGCAGCGCCTGGTCATCGACAACCGCGCCGGCGCCTCGGGCATCATGGGCAGCGCCGCCGTCGCCCGCTCGGCGCCCAACGGCTACACCCTGCTCCTCACCTCGAATTCGCCGATCGCCAGCGGCCCGTGGGTGACGAAGAACGTGCCTTACGTCGTCGAGCGCGACTTCACGCCGATCGCCGGCATCGCGCGCGGCGCCCTCGTCCTGCTGGCTGCGTCCGACGTGCCCGTCAGCACCACCGGCGAGTTCGTGGCCTACGTGAAGGCCAATCCCGGCAAGACGAGCTATGGCTCGTTCGGCCAGGGCAACCTAAACCACCTGATCATGGAGATGCTGCGGCTGCGCCTCGGCCTCGACATGGTGCATGTCCCCTATCGCGGCAGCGGCCCGGCGCAGCTAGACCTCGCGGCCGGCCGCATCCAGTTCCTGTTCGACGGCGCCCCCGGCGCGCTGGCCCGCATCAAGGCGGGGCAGGCGAAAGGCATCGCCGTCTCGACCCTCAAGCGCTCGCCCACCCTCCCCGACATGCCGACCTTGGCCGAGTCGGGCCTGCCCGAACTGCGCGGCATGGATGCGGGCGGCTGGGTCGGCCTGTTCGGCCCGGCGCAGACTCCGGCCCCGGTCGTGGAGCGCCTCAACGGCGCGGTGCGGGCCGTCATCCCCGCGGCGCAGGCCAAACTGCTCGAACAGGGTCTGGAGACCTTTACCGACAACAGTCCCGCCGACTTTGCGGCCTTCGTGCGCGCCGACAGCGAGAAATGGCGGCAAGTCGTGCTTGAGGCGAAGATCGAGCCGCAAGACTGAGGCATGCTATGAGGGCGGCAAGAGAGGCAGCCTGAACTCATGAAAATCGCCACCTGGAACGTGAACTCCGTCCGCAAGCGCACCGGCAATCTGGTGTCGTGGCTGCAGGAGGCCAAGCCCGACATCGTCGTGCTGCAGGAGATCAAGGCGCAGGAGCCGCAGTTCCCCACGCTCGAGGTCGAGGCGGCCGGCTACAAGGCGGCGATCGTGGGCCAGAAGGGGTTCAACGGCGTCGCGTTCCTCTCCCACCACGCGTTCGACGTGACGGCGCGCGCCCTGCCCGGCGCCGCCGAGGACGAGCCGGCGCGCTATGTCGAGGGACGGGTCTACACGCCGCGCGGGCCGCTGACCGTCGGCGGCCTGTATCTGCCCAACGGCAATCCGGTCGGCACCGAGAAGTTCGCCTACAAGCTCGCCTGGATGGAGCGGCTGCTGGGCCATGCGCGCGAGCTGCTGGCGCGTGAAGAGATGTTCGTGCTGTGCGGCGACTACAATGTCTGCCCGACCGACATGGACGTGTTCGATCCCAAGGCCTTCGCCGGCGACGCGCTCTGCCAGCCCGAATCGCGGGCCACGTTCCGCAAGCTGCTCAATCTCGGCCTGACCGACGCGGTGCGGGCGTTCCATCCCGACGGCGAGCAGTACACGTTCTGGGACTATCAGGCCGGCGCCTGGCCCAAGGGCAACGGGCTGCGCATCGACCACCTGCTCCTGTCCCCGCAGGCCGCCGACCGCCTCACCGCGGTCGGCATCGACAAGGCCGAGCGCGGCAAGACCGAACCGTCTGACCACGTCCCGGTCTGGTGCGAACTGGACGTGGCGGCTTAAACCCCACACCGTCGTCTCGACCGGAGCGCCGAAGGCGCGAAGTGGAGAGACCTTCTCTCTACCGAAAGCCGGCAATTCGTGGAGAGAAGATCTCTCCACTCCGCCTCGCTGCGCTCGGCTCCGGTCGAGATGACGGGGGATTTGGCTACTCCGCGCCGGCGCCGATCACGCCGCCGTCGGCGATGATGCACTGGCCGCAGATGAAGTTGCCGGCCTTGGAGGCGAGGAACACCGCGACGCCGCCGATATCGTCGGGCTGGCCGATGCGCTTCAGGGCGGCCTTGCCCTCCTGCGCCGCGCGGATCTGCGGATTGTCCCACAGTGCCTTGGCGAAGTCTGTCTGGATCAGGCCGGGCGCGATGGCGTTGACGCGAATGTTGTGCTTGCCCCACTCCATGGCGAGCGACTTCACCAGCGAGAGGTCGGCCGCCTTGCTCATGTTGTAAGCCGCGATATGGGCCGAGCCGACCAGCGCGCCGATCGACGACACGATGATGAAGGCACCGTCCTTGCGCTCCGCCATCTCCGGGCCGATCATGTTCATCAGCCACAGGTTCGACATCACGTTGTTCTGCATGATCTTCTGGAACACCTCGTCCTTCAGCCCCGAGAGCGGGCCGAAATACGGGTTGGAGGCGGCGTTGCAGACCATGATGTCGATGCGGCCGTAGGCCTTGCGGGCCTCGGCCACGAGGTTCTCGAGCTGGGCCTTGTCGGAGATGCTGGCCGCGACCGCCGTGGCCTCGCCGCCCTTCTCCTTGATCGCCTTCACCACTTCCTCGCAGGCCGGCAGCTTGCGGCTCGACACCACGACCTTGGCGCCATGGGCGGCCATCTGTTCACAGATCGAACGGCCGATGCCACGGCTGCCGCCGGTCACGACGGCCACCTTGCCGGTGAGGTCGAACATACTTGCGTTGGTCATGTCAGCGTCTCTCTTCCCTCGGGTTCTTTCACGATGCACCCGAGGAGATACGCCGATCGCCGTCAGACGAGCAAGCCGCTGCCGGCGGGACTCATCAGGTCGAGCTGGACCAGCAGGTCGTTGAAATCGCGGTCGCCGCCGCCATAGGTGTCCTCGAAGCCGAAGGTGCCGGCACCGTAACTCCACAGATGCGTCACCGGCTGGCCGTTGACCACCTCGTTGCCGGCCGAGAAGCCCCAGTAGGTCTGGCCGTGCGAGGTCAGCGAGAAGGCGATGATGTCGCCGTGGTCGACGTCGGTGATCTGGGTTTGCGAGAACTGGCCGTAGCCCGGACCGTTGATCACGGTCCCGCCGCCGACCACCGAATAGGCGCGCCCGGCGGCAGCGGCGGCATAGCCCGCATCACCCGGCGCGAGGCCGCCGATGTGCCCGGACAGGTCATCGACGCGATAGAGCGTGAGGTGCTGGTCGTAGACGCCGTTCTGACGAATCCGCACGACGGCGCTGACATCGTCCTGGCCGAGCGGCGTCTCCGCGACGAGCACAGGCCGGGCCACGGTCACGCCGCCACTGGAAGATCCCCAGGTCAGGAAGCCGTAGTCGTTCGTATTGTTCGCCTGATACAGCGAGGCCTGCGAATTGTTGAAGGACATGCCCATCGACTGGCCCGCGGCGACCTGCATCGAGCCCGGCATCGCCTGGGGAGCGCCATCGAGGAGCCGCACCAGGTCCGGCGAGAAATCGGCCTGCATCACCTTTTCGGCGAGACGCGCGTCCCAAGCGATGCTGGAAGAACCGCCGAACTGGAACTGGGCGCCCACGCCGTTCACGGCCACGCTGGCGCCGTTGGCCAGCGTGGACTGGACCAGCAGCGTCTGGTCGGCATCCAGGGTACCTGAGACGGTGTCGTGGGACGACAGGACCGGGGCGTCCACGCCGTAGAGCTCGTGATTGGCAATGTTCGCCAGGGCGCGGGTGAGCAGCAGGCCGTCGGGCGTGCCGAGGCCGGTGGTGAGGTCGTATCCCTCGCCCGACTGGTAGCCGAGGCCGGTGGGCACGATGTATTCGTCGAGCGCCTGGTCGTAGATGGCGTAGGGCGTATCCTTGTCGGCGATGAAGTAGCTGGAAATGTTGTCGCCCAGCGTCACGTCGTTGAAGGCGCCGGGAGAAATTGCGGCGGCCTGGTAGAGGATGTCGTTGTAGAAGCCGAGATTGGGCAGGCCGATGTCGTGGAAGATCGCATCCATCTGGGCCGTGAGCGACGCCCACATGGGCGTGGCCGAGCTGGTGCCGGCGTTGGCGCTGTAGAGCGGGTCGCCCTGAAGATAGTACAGCACGTAGTAGAACATGCTGCCGCCGCCCAGCGCCGCCACGTCGGGGATGCCGCGGCCGGTCTTGCCGTTGGAGACGTTGACCGGCATCAGCCCGAAATCGATCTGGTACTGCGGAATCGCCTGGGTGGCATCGACGCCGCCAGAGCCGGAATAGTTGCTCGAATAGTCCTGCAGCCCCATCTGGCCGTTGGTGATGACGTATTGATTCCAGATCGCCTCGGTCAGGGCCGCCACGCCGGCCAGAGGCTGCATCAGCGCGAGCGACGGCAGTTGCGTCGGCAGGACCTTCAGGCCGGATTGCGCCAGCCCGAACAACGTGCCGGGATCGAGGTTCAGTGCATTGTTCACGAGCGTCGCGATGCTGGAATCCAGCACGGCGGTGTTGATGGGCGACAGCGAAGTCGCGCTGACCACGAGCGACCATGAGCTGAGATGGGTGTCGCGGCCGTTGGTGACGCCGTTGGCATATTCCTGGCCCGAGCCGCCGTCGCCGGCCGACATGGCAATGGTGACGTTGCGCAGCGCCGCGTCCTGCATGAGCTGTTCGTAGGCCCAGGCGAAGGGGCTGTCGGCCGCATAGCGCACCATGTCCGAGAACGACGAGGTCAGCGCCACCGGTTTGTTGACCTCGTCCCAGATCGCCTGCTGGGTCGCCGCGAAGGTGGTCGCATCACCCTTCAGCTTGCTGTAGAAAATCATGTCGCTGGTGGGGGCCGCGCCCGAGACGATCGAGACGTCCAGCGTCATTTCCGACTGGGTGTAGCCCTTGCCGTCGGTGTCCACGGTTCGAAGCAGCTCGTCCCGGGTCAGCGGGGCGATCTTCAGGATGTCCGTCCGGTAGGCGTTCAGCTCGCGCAGCAGCAACTCGTAGGTCGCGTCGTCGAGCTGCGGCTCCACGAGGCCGATGTTCGGGGTCTCGATGACCGTCTGCAGATCCTTGGCGTTCAGCGGGTAGTTGTAATAGTCGGCAATGGCCATCGGCGTTCCGGTGACGCCGTACTTGTCCTGGCCGTAGTCGTAGTTGGCCGTGCCCTGCTGCCCCTCCTCCAGGACCACCCCGCTCCCGCCGACCTGCACCGGAACGGCAGCCACGTTCTGGTCGACCCAGAAGCCGCCGACATCCGTGGCGATGTTATCGGGAAGGGTGAGCGAACCGGCCCAGACGGTCGCGATCTTCTTGTCGTCGCCATCCCTCAGAACGTGCAGCTGCTGACCGAAGATGCTCTGGAAGGCCGTGTTGTCGACCTTCACCCAGATCGTCCGCGACTCCGCCGTGGAAATGTAGCCACCCGTGTCCAGAACCTCCGCCCCGCGATTGACCAGCTCGGTCTTGACCGTGTCGTAGGTCGTCGTGTCGGCACCGTACTGGGACCAGAAATCGGCCTGCTGGATGGCGGCCTGCCGCTCGCCCCAGCTTCCGTCGAGGATGGAAGACGCGTCGGTGGCCCGGTTGAGGACCACGGCAATGATCAGCGACGCATTCGAACCGTCATCCACATGGTCGGCCCTGAAAGCCTCCTTGATCTGATCGAGAGTGCTGGTCTCAACCGTGCTTTCCGGCAGTAGCCCCTCACTGTTGGCCTGGAGGAACGTCGAGTTGCTGACCGGTGTAGCCATGGTGGGGACTCGCGAGATCGTAAAGGAGACTGGACTCTATCTGCGGCGAAGCTGCAGGTTGAATAGTAAGCCAACGCTCAACGGGAGTGAAGAGTCTCTTTGAACGGGGGCAGCATTTCGAGTGGCCAGGTCGTTGAAAGAGTGGAAGCCAATGGCGAACAATCGAAACAATCGAAACAAACGAAATAACCGAAACAAACGAAACGAGTGTCGCAGCCCCTGACTCTTGTGCCGCGGCGGGCGTTGGCGCAACAATGTTGCTCGCCGGTCGTTCTGGAGGGCCTATTCAACAGCCTGCTAGGGCGTCTGGAGTGCAGCGGCGGACCTTCAGGGGCGGACCAGCAGCGCGATCAACTCGACATGCGCGGACCAGAGGAACTGGTCGATGGGCATGAGTTTTTCCAGCCGGTAGCCGCCGTCCTGCAGGGTGCGGACGTCGCGGGCGAAGCTGGCAGGGTCGCAGGAGCCGTAGACGATGCGCCTGACCTTCGAGGTGGCGAGTTCGGCGCATTGCGCGGCCGCACCCGCGCGCGGCGGGTCGAGCACGACGGCGTCGAAGGCATCGAGTTCCTTGGTGCTCAACGGCCGGCGAAAGAGATCGCGCAGCTGCACGGTCACGCGGTTGCCGCCCAGTTTGCGCGCCGTAGCGTCGACGGCGGCGACCGACGGGCGGTCGTACTCGAACAGGCTGAGCCGGCCCGGCTTGCCCAGCGACAGTGCGCCGATGCCGGCGAACAGGTCGGCGAGATGCGCGGCCTCCCCGGCCCAGGCGTTGACGCCGGCCCGCATCACCAGCTCTGCGCGCTTGGTCGCCTGCAGGAACGCACCCGGCGGCGGCTCGATCGTGACGTCGCCCAGGATGAGCTGCGGCGTGTGGCGCACCAGCACCGGCTCGGCCGTCGCGCGGTCGCCCCAGCTCACGCGGGCCAGGTCGGCGCGTTCGGCCAGCGCGATCAGCGCCTCGCGGATCGGAAGCGTCAGCTCGAAGCGCTTGTGCGGCCGGATCAGCACGTCGAGGCCAGTGTCGGTCTCGTTGACCACGGCATCGGCCGAAGTGCCGTCGCGCAGGATGGCCGCCATCGCCGTGCGCAGGGGCGCGAGGACCGCGTTGATCTTCGGCCGCGCCACGACGCAGGTGCCGATGTCGACGACGCTCTGGCTCGCCCGCTCGTGGTAGCCGGCCAGGACCCGCTTGCCCTCGCGCCGCAGCACGATGTCGGCGCGGCGGCGTTCGCCCGGCTCGCAGGTGACGGGCGCCTCGAAGCGCGGGGCCTTCACGCCGCGTTGCGCCAGCGCCTTGGCGATCAGCTCGCTCTTCCAGCCGGTGTAGATGTCGCGCCGCCAGTGCTGCAGCGCGCAGCCGCCGCAGGTACCGAAATGCGGACATGGCGGCGTCTCGCGGTGACGTGACGGCGCCAGCACTTCGAGCAGGTCGCAGGCGATGCCGTCGCCGCGTTTGTCGAGCGGTTCGGCCTCGACCGTCTCGGCCGGCAGGCAGTAGGGCACGAAGTAGCGCTTACCTTCGAGATCGGCGACGCCGTCGCCGCGGGCGCCGACTTCCAGGATGTCGAGCGTAAGACTCATGATGGGCCTCAGCCCAGCCAGCTCTTGGCCGGCCTCATCTCGCCGACCAACAGGCCGACGACGTTCTTGATCTGCGGATGCAGGACCTCTTCGCGCTGCCCCGCCGGCAGCACGCCGAGATGATCCAGCAGCGCCGCCATCGCGACCTCGGCCGCCCGCCCCGCGCCGTCCCACACCTTGAGCGCCACGCCGAGGCCGAGCGTCGGCAACATGCCGCAGAATACGCCCTCGGCCCCGGTCTTCACCTGGATCACGCCGGGCGCGGCCTCGTTGATGCGGGTGCAGAAGCGGCCCGTGCCCGCCACCATGAACGGCTCGGCGTTCATCGCCTTGCGGATGCGGACCGCGGCATCGGCACGCTTGCTCGACAGGCCCGACGGATCGGCCATCGAGGCCATCGCCTGTGCCAGGCTTTTCAGCGGCGTGGCGAGCGTGGGAATTCCGCAGCCATCGGTGCCGTGCGGAAAGGCATTGGCGTCGAGGCCGCACAGCGCGCTCATCGTCTCGCGCAGACGGCGCTGCACCGGATGGTCGTACTGGATGTAGCCCTTGGTCGGCTCGCCATAGTGCACGGCCGTCGTCAGGAAGCCACTATGCTTGCCCGAGCAGTTGTTGAACGCCGCCGTCGGCAGGGTGTTCGCCCGGGCCAGCGCCTCGATGCTCGACTGCAGGCGCGGCGCATGGGTGCCGCATTCGAGATCGGCCTCGCTGAGGCCCACCTTCGCCAGCCAGGCGCGCACCGTCTCGACATGCCGCGTCTCGCCGCTGTGCGAGGCACAGGACAGCGCGACATGCTCGTCGCCGAGGCCAAAGCGGTCGACCGCGCCGCTCTCGACGAAGGCCATCGCCTGGATCGGCTTGTTGGCCGAGCGCGGCAGGATCGCCGCCTCGATGTCGCCCCAGGACTCGACCACTGTGCCGTCGGCCTTGACGACCGCGGCGATGCCCTCGTGCCGGCTCTCGACGACCGGACCGCGCGTGACTTCGATGACGACAGGGCCCCGGCTCATCGCACGCGCTCCAGTTTGACGACGGTGATGTTGTCCTGATGCCCCTTGGCGACCGCTAGGACGCCTGCGATGATTCGCTCGACCGGTAGCGAGGCCTGCGCCAGAAGCTGTTCGTTGCTCAGGCTGTGGATGCCATCGCTGCACACCAGCAGGCGCGCGTCCGGCCCCAGCCGGCGGCTGCCGCGGTCGACCAGGGTGAGCGGCTCGCCCATCACCGCCTCGCGCAGCGTATGCCGGCCGGGATGATGCTCGGCATCCTCAGCCGAGAGCATGCCGCGGGCGACCAGCGCGTCGATCTGCGGCGCCATCGAATGATCGGCGTTCAGCCGTGCGATCTTGCCGGCTTCGACCAGGTAGAAGGGCGAATCGCCGACGCTGATCCAGCGCACCTCGTCGCCGCGCACCTGGGCTGCGATCAGGGTCGCGCCCATGCCGGTGAGTTCGTGCCGCGCGAGGGCGCCCCGTCCCACCGCCTGATTGGCGTCGTGCAGCCCGTCGTCGAGCCCGCCGCCCTGCTCCACCGCATGGATGAAGGCGTCGACCGCCAGCTGGCTGGCGACTGAGCCGCCGGCATGTCCGCCCATCCCGTCGGCCACCACCGCCAGAACCGAGCCGTCGCCCAGCGTCACCAGACGCCAGCTGTCTTCTTGATACGGGCGGGCGCCCTGATGCTGGCCGCCCTCGCCCCGCCACCGCGTCGTCATGTCTTTCGTCGAATCCTTCAGTGCCAGACCGCCGGGAGCTTGCTCAGGCCGCGCAGCGTGAAGCTGCGGCGCCAGGCAGGCGTGTCTTTTTCAGGAAGTGTCAGGTTCGGCATGCGCTCGATCAGCGCCGCGAACACCAGCTCGGCTTCGAGCCGCGCCAGCTGCGCGCCCAGGCAATGATGGATGCCGCCGCCGAACGACATCGGCCGGATATGCTCGCGCCCGACGTCCAGACGGTCGGGATCGGCATACTGCGCCGGATCACGGTTGGCCGCGCCCAGCAGGGCGACGATGCTCTGCTCCGCGCCGATCGTCACGCCGCCCAGCTCCACTTCGGCATGGGTGACGCGGCCGGTGATCTGCACCGACGAATCGTAGCGCAGCAGTTCCTCGACCGCGTTGGGGATCAGCGACGGATCGGCCTTGAGCCGCTCCCATTGATCGGGATTGCGATGTAGTGCCAGCAGGCCGTTGCCGATCAGGTTGGTGGTGGTCTCGTGCCCGGCACCGAACAGCAGGCCGATGTTAGCCTGCAGCTCCTCGGCCGAGAGCTTGTCGCCGGCCTCTTCCGCCTTCACCAGCTCGGTCGTGAGATCGTCGCGCGGTTCACGGCGCCGTAGCTCACACAGCTGGTTGAAATAGACGCCGGCCATCTGGGTGTTGCGGTTGGCCTGGTCGAGCTCCTCGCGGGTCATCGGAACCGGCTCGAGGATACGGCCGTTGACGTTGCTGCCCGCGAGGAAAGGGGCGCGATGCTCTTCGGGAATGCCCAGCATGTCGCAGATCACGATGACCGGGAGCCGATGAGCCAGGTCGCGCATCACATCCATCTCGCCCTTGTCGGCCACCCGGTCGAGCTGTTCTTTGACCAACGCCTCGATGCGCGGCCGCATGTCGGCGACGCGACGCGCCGTGAAGGCCTTGGTGACCAGCCCGCGCAGGCGCGTGTGATCGGGTGGGTCCTGGACCAGCATGGTCTTCGCGAGACTCGCCACCGCGGGCTCGTCCATGCGGTCGCTGCCGTAGCGGCGCCGCATGTTGCCTTCGAAGTCCTTGCCGAAGCGCTTGTCGCGCAGCGACAGCGCCACGTCCTCGTAGCGCGTGATCAGCCAGAAGCCCTGCGGCGTCTTCAGCACCGGGGCGGCCTCGCGCAGCCGGCGATAGAAGGGATAGGGGTCGGCGATGAAGGCCGGGTCGAGCGGGTTGAACTCGAGGTCCTTCGCAGGTGCGGTCGGCTGGGCAATGGTGTCCATGCTTCCCCTCTACCACGAAGCCCCTTGCCGCGCGAACGAACGAGCCCCTAGCATCGCCCCATGTTTGCACTCACCCAGGGACTTCGCCGCGCCGTCCAGACCCGCCCCAACGGCATCGCCACCTCGTTCGCCGGCCGCCGCCGCACCTGGCAGCAGAGCGCCGACCGGATCAGCCGGGTCGCCGGCGCGCTTTCCGCACTGGGCGTGCGCCGCGGCGACCGGGTGGCCATCCTCGCCCTGAATTCCGACCGCTATCTCGAGCTGATGTACGCCCTGCCCTGGATGGGCGCGGTGATGGTCCCGGTCAACACGCGGCTGGCCGCGCCCGAGATCGAATACATCCTGAACGACGCCGGCGCGGTGGCGCTGTTCGTCGACACCGGCATGTCACACCACCTGAAGGCACTCGATGGCCGGACACCGTCGGTGCGCGAGGTGATCTGGCTCGACGATCTGGCGAGTCCCGACGGCATTCTCCATTACGAGGACCTCACGAGCTACGAGGCGATGGAGGATGTCGGGGCGCATGACGACGATCTCGCCGGCCTGTTCTACACCGGCGGCACGACGGGGCGGTCCAAGGGCGTGATGCTCACCCACACCAACCTGGTGGTGAACGCGCTGAACGGCGTGGCCGGCATGGGCTTCGATTCCGACACCGCCTATCTCCATTCAGGGGCGATGTTCCATCTCGCCGACGGCGCCTCGACCTTCGGCGTCACCCTGTCCGGTGGACGCCACGCCTTCGTGCCGCGCTTCGAGCCGGTCGAGGTGCTGCTGACGATCCAGACCGAGAAGGTGACGCACGCCCAGTTCGTGCCGACCATGATCAACATGCTGGTGAACCATGAGCGCTTCGACGAGTTCGACATCGGAACTCTGTCGTTCATTCTCTACGGCGCCTCGCCGATGCCGGAAGGCATCGTGCGCAAGGCGATCCAGAGGATGCCGCAGGTTCGTCTGATGCACGGCTACGGCATGACCGAGGCCGCGCCCATCGTCACCCTGCTCGACCCGCGCTACACGGTGCTCGACGGCCCCCATGCCGGCCGACTGAGGTCGTGCGGCCAGGCCGTGCTCGCCTGCGAAGTCAGGATTGTCGATGCCGACCGCCTGGAAGTGCCGCGCGGCACGACCGGGGAGCTGGCCGTCCGCGGCGCCAACGTCATGAAGGGCTACTGGAACAAGCCGGTCGAGACCGGGGCGGTGCTGGAGGACGGCTGGTACTATTCCGGCGATGGCGCCACCATGGACGAGGAAGGCTTCGTGTTCATCGTCGACCGGCTTAAGGACATGATCATCTCGGGTGGCGAGAACGTCTACTCGGCCGAGGTCGAGAACGCGATCTCGACAATGCCGGGTGTCGCCGAGGTGGCGGTGATCGGCGTGCCCGACGAACGATGGGGCGAACGTGTGCACGCCATCGTCGTGCTCCGGCACGGCGTCTCGCTCGGCGCCGACGACGTGATCGACCATTGCCGCAACCAGATCGCCGGCTACAAGTGCCCGCGCAGTGTCGACTTTCGCGACACGCCCCTGCCGCTGTCGGGCGCCGGCAAGGTCTTGAAGCGCGAGTTGCGCGAGCCCTACTGGAAGAATTTCACCGAGGCGGTGAACTGATGCCGACGATTCCCTATTTCGACTGGATCGCCCACCATGCGGGCCGGCGTCCCCATTGGCTCGCGATTCACGACCTGCACACGGGACGGAAATTCTCCTACGCCGATCTCGACAAGCGCATCGCCCGGTTGACCGCGGCGCTGGCGGCGCGAGGCATAGCGAAGGGCGACCGGGTCGCCCTGCTCGCGCCCAACTGCGCCGAGTATTTCGAGCTTCAGTTCGCCTGCGGCCGGCTGGGCGCCATCATGCTGCCGCTCAACTGGCGGCTCACGGTGCCGGAACTCGAGTACATCCTGGGCGATTCGAGCCCGAAGCTGCTGATCCACGACAAGGGCTTTGCCGAAGCGGCCGCCGCTCTCGCGAAGGATCTGCTCGAGATCGACCTTGAGCGGCCCGACAGCGCCTACGAGCGGGCGCTCGCCGAGGCCGGGCCGGCGCCGCCGTCCGTTGCGCTGACGCACGACGCTATCGGCATGGTCATGTACACGTCGGGCACGACCGGGCACCCCAAGGGCGCGATCATCACGCACGGAATGGTCTTCTGGAACTGCGTGAACCTCGGGATCCCGGCGCTGATCACGCCCGAGACCGTGCAGCTCGTGGTGCTGCCCCTGTTCCACACCGGCGGCCTCAACTGCTACGCCAACCCGGTGCTGCATGCCGGCGGCACGATCGTGGTCATGCGCACCTTCGATCCCGGCCAGGCGCTCGACTGCCTCTCCGATCCGTCGCTCGGCATCACGCATTTCTTCGCGGTGCCCGCGCCCTACCAGTTCATGATGCAGCATCCGAAGTTCGAGACGGCCGACCTCTCGCGCCTGCGCATCGCGGGCGTCGGCGGTGCCCCCTGCGCGCTCGCCATCCTCGAAACCTGGACCGCCCGCGGCGTGCCGCTGGTCCAGGGCTGGGGCATGACCGAGACCAGCCCCGCCGGCACGATGCTCGACGCCGCCGACGCGATCCGCAAACTCGGCTCGGCCGGCAAGGCAATGATGCACACCGCGATCCGAGTGGTCGACGACGAGGGCAACGATGTGCCGGCGGGCGGCATCGGTGAGCTCTTGATCAAGGGCCCCAACATCACGCCGGGCTACTGGAACAATCCGCAGGCCACGGAGCGCAGCTTCACCGACGGCTGGCTGCACACGGGTGATGCGGCGCGGCTCGACGAGGAAGGCTTCGTCTACATCGTCGACCGCTGGAAGGACATGTACATCTCGGGCGGCGAGAACGTGTATCCCGCCGAGGTCGAGAATGTGCTGTTCCAGATCCCCGCCATCGCCGACGCCGCCATCATCGGCGTGCCCAACGAGCGCTGGGGCGAGGTCGGCATGGCGATCGTCGTGCGCAAGCCCGACCAAGACCTCGCAGAGGGTGACGTGATCCAGCACTGCCTCGCCCGCCTCGCCAAGTTCAAGGTCCCGCAATCCGTCACCTTCGTCGACGCCCTGCCGCGCAACGCCACCGGCAAGGTCCTGAAGCGCGAACTGCGCGTCCAGTTCGTTGGCGAGGACGCGCCGGCGATCAGTTAGGACGCGTCGCACGCTGTCGTCCTGAGCTGCGCGTAGGACCTGACGGAGCGACCAGCGGACCCGGTTGTCGACGCGAGATCCCTCGCTTCGCTCAGGATGAAATGAAGATCAAACCAGCGGCACGTAATCGTACTCGCCCACGCCCTGCATGATGAGGAAAGTGAGCGACGCGCTTCCGCCGTTGGTCACGAGGTGCGGCCTGCCGGGCGCGGCGACGAAACTCTCGCCCGGATTCAGGATCACCTCTTCCTTCGGTTCCTGGAGGAAGAGGCGCATCGTTCCCTCGACCACGTAGAACGTGTCGCTGATATTGTTGTGGAAGTGCCAGGGCACCTTCTGCGTGGGCGAGAGCTGCAGCTCGGCGACCCGGAAACCCGGTCGCTGCAGATGGTAGGCGCGCCGCTCGACCTCGTAGAGGTGGCTGGCATCCTTCACCGCTTCGAGTGTCCTGGGTGCTGCCATCGTCGATCCTCCTTGCTGGAGAGCCCGGTCCGGTTTTCACTGTGCCTTGAACACGCCAAGCCTTAAGAACGGGCGCGATCCCGTCAAGAAAACAGTTCGATCAAGTAGGGTCTTCCATGCTCACGATCTACGGCGTCTACCGGTCCCGCGCGTCGCGCAACATCTGGCTGGCCGAGGAACTCGGCATTCCGTTCAAAAACGTCGCTGTCATCCAGCACTATCGCAGCGTGCCGGCCGGGATGCTGCACACCCAGTCGCCGGAGTTCCTGAAGATCAATCCGAGCGGCCTCATCCCCTCGATCGACGATGACGGGCTGGTGCTGCACGAGTCGCTCGCCATCAACCTCTATCTCGCCCGCAAGCATGGCGGCCCGCTGGCCGGCGCGACCGTCGCCGAGGAAGGCCAGATCGCGATGTGGGCGTTGTGGGCCGCGACAGGCGTCGAGCCGCACGCCATCAACGTGCTCTATCATCGCCTGGGTAATCCGAACGGCGTGAAGGATCCGAAGATCGCCGACGCCGCCGTCGACGCACTCAAGGGCCCCTTCGCGGTGCTCGACAAGGCGCTGGAAAAGAGCGGCTGGCTGGTCGGCGACCGCTTCACCGTGGCCGACCTCAACGCCGCCGAGATCGTGCGCTATGCCCAGCCCGCCCCGGAACTGTTCGAAGCCGCGCCGCGCGTGAAGGCCTGGCTGGCTGCCTGCCAGGCCCGACCGGCCTTCAAGAAGATGTGGGCCGCACGCGACGCCGAGCCGGCCTAGAGATCAGGCCTCGGGCGCCGCTTTGGTCAACGTCGCAAGACGCGCCGTGGCGCCCGCCACCGCTTCCGGCGAAAACCTGTCGGGATAGGTCAGCACCAGTTGCTCGCCCGTCATCTCGACCATGCCGTTCGCGACCAGCAACTCGAAGGATTCGGGCGGTTCCTTGCTCTTCGCCCAGTCCTCCAGGCAGGCAACGACGCCCTTGCCTTTCAGCTTGAGGCGCGTGCGGCTCGCCCGGGTGGCGCGGCCGTTCTTCTGCGTCAGCAGCTGCTCGTAGGCCGCCAGCGTGCTGTAGAAGGCCCTTTCCAGGGGATCCTCCTTGTCGGCACCTTCGAGCGAGCAGAGCTGGTCGAACGCCTGCCGCCAGATATCGTCGCGCCCCATGCGCTTTGCATTCTGCATGAGGGTACGCAGATGCTCCGGGTCGGTGTAACTGGAGATCGGCTTGCTCATCGTCTGCTTGATGACGACGGGTGCCTTCTCGACGGGCACGTTCGTACGCTTCGTTGACCGCTTTGCCACGGGCTACTCCTGCACAAATGTCCGGCACTGGATGTGCAAGAAAATTCAGCATAGCACATTGTACGGCCAGCAACCCGCCCGTTCACATCGCGAAAAACAGCCGTCGAGGCGGGCCGTCCTCCTCACGCCGCCAGCACCAGGCGATCGTTGGCGACCGCGAAGCCGAAATTCTCGTAGAAGCGCTTGGCCGGCCCCTCGCCCACCAGGGCTTCGACCTGCACTGCGCGGCGCTGACGCGACCATTCGACGGCGGCGGCCAGGAGACGCCGACCGACCCGACGGCCGCGCTGGTCGGCACGCACGACGAGATTGTCGACCTCGATCACCTTGTGGGCGCCCATCCCTTCCAACGGCACGAGCCGGGTCATCAGCACCGCGACGGCCAGCACCCCGATCTCGCTCTGCGCCACCAGCAGCGTCGTGCCGGGCGTCTCCAGCCAGGTGAGCACCTGCTCGCGAGAGGACTCACCCTCGCCCAGAAGATCGCAGAGATCCTCGAGGTCGCGCGGGCCCGCCAGCCTCACACGGATGGCGAGCGGCAAGAGCGGCGGTTCAATTTCTGCTTCGATGATCGACATGTCGTCCTCCGGTTGCGGGTACCGCCGCGGCCCGGAGGCCAAGTCCTAGAACACGAAAGCCGCCGGGATGCGGCGGCTTCGTTGAGTCATGACCCTTCGCGCCGCCTATGTCAGGGGCGTAAAATACCAAGCGTTGTGAGACAGGGTCTTGAGCATGGCGATTTTATATTCCCTTGCCGTTGCGACTGTCAATTGCTCGACGGCATCGCGCCGCAGTTCTTCGCCTTTGCCAGCCGATCGATACGGTCGCGGCGCACCTGAAGACTGTCCAGCGACGTCTTCGCTTCCTCATCTGTACGCGCAGCGAGTGCCAGTGGGGGCAGGAAGCTGCTCACATAGATGATCGCGGTATTGTAACCTCGGTTGGAAGCAATGATTCCCTCGAGTTCTCGGCTGGCGGCATTGGCTTTCACGGCCTCTTCCTTCAGCTCCGGACAGGTCAGCTTGCCCTCCGGGCTTTCCTGATCGCCGACGAGGAGTCGCTGCTCGGGCGGAAGATGGCTGAGATCGGGCGGCAGCTGCGGCGCATTGCGCGCGCACCCGGCCAACACGACTGCCAGGGCCACAGCAGCCGCTCTATTGGTTGTCATAGGCAATCGCCCGCCCTTTGCCATCCAGCGAGCCCCAACTGACCAGGCCCATTCCGACCGTCCCGTAGCGGACCTGGATGACCGCGTCGGCGCCCAGCTTTGCCGCTTCGGCCTTCAACCTGTTGTTGACCATCTCGCGTGTCGGGTCGGCATTGAAAAGCGTGGTCTTGTTGACGGTTGCCGAGACGTCACCCAGTGACTTGTAAGACCTGTCCGTGACGTCGCCCTCGATGATCTGGATCTTGTCGACAGGCGTCCGCGCCCGTCCGGCCGCCGCCGCCGTCGGCGTCACCTGCGTCGTGGCCCAGCCGTCCGCACAGGCGCCGAGCAGACCGGCCGTGCCGATTGCCAATACGGCTCGCAGAACACGCGTGAAACTCATCTTTCCCCCAACTCATTGTCGTTCCGAACTTGGAGAAGACTAGAGAGCGGAAGGGCGATTCACAAGTTGATAGACAACCATAAGTAGACGTTCCCCAGTCCGTCGCGACGGCCACTCCCGCTTGGGCCCAGGTATCGTGAAGCTGAGCTCGTCGCCTTCCCGCGCGCCGTAGGCCTTGATCTTCTCGGCGATCTCGCCTGGGTTGATGTGGGCCGTGGCCATGCGGTGCAGCAACAAGCCTATAGCCATCTCGCAAGTTTGGCCGAACTGACCACATAGATGATCAACCCGACTGCGATGGCGAGCACTATCGAAACGAGAAATCTCGTGGCGCGACCCGCCAGCAGCCGCTCCACGAGCGATGCGACCGCGTCAAGAATGGCGCTGATCGCCCTCACCTGATGTCATCGAATACGAAGAATCCGAGGTGCTCAGGTTGCACGTGTGAGCGGGCAGCGTGGTCGACAACGATCGGGACATTCTCCCAATGGCGATCCTTGATGTAGCCATCGGCGATGCTCGTCACGGCGCCATCTTCCCCGACGATGTCGAGGAACACGTCCCCGGAGCCGGGAGCAATCGTGCGCGTGGCAACGGCAACGCCGTTCAAGCATACGGGTTGTGGCTCTCCGGCCGATGCTTGGGGACCGAACAAGCGTTTCCCGTCCCGCCCGTGAAGGACCTGAGAATCATAGATGGTCATGCGCCATAAAGCGTCGAAATTCGACCTGGACTGGACAATCATGGAGCCGCAGTGCGCCACGTCATTCCACGGAGGTGACTGCCCGACGGCAGCAGCCACCGGCGCGCCAAGGGCGACCACGAACGCCGCGGCCCGCGCACTTGTCCAGCCGTGCAGGATCACGCGGCAAGCGCAAAGACTGGCGTCACTCCGCCGCGACGGCCATCGCCTGCTTGAGGCCGGGCATGGTGAAGCCGAGCTTGTCGAGCTTCTCGATCATGTCGTGGCCGGTTTTCTCGTCGATCTCGACGAGCGGCGGGCGGACCGGGTTCCAGTGCGGGTCGCTGCCATAGTGCGCGATCACGTACTTGAGTGCCGGGATCATCACATAGCCCTGCATGACGCCGCGGACCTCGTTGATCCAGGCCTGGAGCTTGTCGCCTTCCGGCGTGCCGTAGGCCTTGATGGTCTCGGCGATCTTGCCCGGGTTGATGTTGGCGGTGGCGCTGATGCAGCCGACGCCGCCGGCCTTGAGGTTCTCGAGGATCGGCTTCTCGTTACCGGAGAAGACGTCGAAGCCGTCCTTGGCGAAGGCGTCGATCATGCTCTTCGTATGGGGCCAGTCGTCCGACGAATCCTTCATGCCGGCGATCTGCTTCGGATAGGCCTTCATCAGCCGCTCGACCAGCTTGTGCGTGATCGGCACGGCCGAGACCCCGGGGATATGATAGAGGTAGACGCGCAGGCGGTCGTCACCGACCCGCTGCACGACTTCCGAGTAGAAGCGGAACAGCCCCTCCTCCGGAACACCCTTGTAGTAGAACGGCGGCAGCATCAGCACGCCGCCGACGCCGAGCTTCACCGCATGCGCGCTCACTTCGGCCGCCTCGGTGATCGAGCAGGCGCCGGTGCCGGGCATCATGCGCGCGGTCGGCACGCCCGCCGCGACGACGGCTTCGAGCAGGCTCATCCGCTCCTTGGCCGACAGCGAATTGGCTTCCGAGTTGGTGCCGAAGACCGCGAGGCCGCAATCCTGGCTGATCAGCCACTTGCAGTGGGCGATGAAACGGCCGACATCCGGCGACAGGTCGCGCTTGAAGGGCGTGACGACGGGCGAAAGAACGCCTTTGATCCGTGCTGCGGCCATGATCTTATTTCTCCCGGGAATGGCGCGCCTTTCTGCAACGAAGCGCCGGAGACGTCCAGTGTCACCATCACTCAGCGAAATCCTGCCCGAAGACGGCACGGCCGGAACCCTGGTCGGCCGCGTCTGGCGCGCCGGCCATCCGGCGGGGCCGTCGGTCGTCGCAATCCGCGGCGACGGGGTTTTCGACCTCTCGGCGACCGTCCCCACGATGGCCGATCTCTGCAATGCGCCCGATCCCACGTCCATCGCGCGCAACACGCCGGGCGAGCGCGTCGGCGGCCTGCAGGACCTGGTCGGCGACCTGCTCGCACCGGTCGACCTGCAGGCGCTCAAGGCCGCCGGGGTCACCTTCGCCGTCAGCCTGCTGGAGCGGCTGATCGAGGAACATGCCAAGGGCGATCCCGCCCGTGCCGAACAGGTGCGCGGCGAGCTGAACGCGATCATCGGCGCCGATGTCAGCGCCATCAAGCCGGGCTCGCCCGAGGCCGAGGCGCTGAAGAAGACGCTGATGGCGCGCGGCGCCTGGTCGCCCTACCTCGAAGTGGGCATCGGCCCCTATGCCGAGATCTTCACCAAGGCGCCGCCCATGGCCGCGGTGGGCTACGGTGCCGAGATCGGCATCCGGCCGGATTCCGACTGGAACAATCCCGAGCCCGAGGTGACGCTGATCGTCAGCGCCAAAGGCCGGATCGTCGGCGCGACCCTGGGCAACGACGTGAACCTGCGCGACATCGAGGGGCGCAGCGCGCTCCTGCTGGGCATCGCCAAGGACAACAACGCCTCCTGCGCGCTCGGTCCCTTCATCCGCCTGTTCGACGACAGTTTCTCGCTGGACGACGTGCGCCAGGCCAAGGTTGATCTCGAAGTGACGGGCCCCGACCAGTTCCGCCTGCGCGGTTCGAGCGACCTCTCGAAGATCAGCCGCGATCCCACCGATCTCGTGGCCCAGGCGATGAGCGCGCATCAATATCCCGACGGCATGGCGCTGATGACCGGCACGCTGTTCGCGCCGACCGAGCCGCGCAAGCCCGGCGGTACCGGCTTCACCCACATGGTGGGCGACCTGGTCTCGATCCGCTCGCCCAGGCTTGGCACGCTGACCAACAGGGTGGCTCATTGCGACAAGATCGCGCCCTGGACGTTCGGTACCGGAGCCCTCATGCGAAACCTCGCGGCACGAGGGTTGCTGCGGTAAAGCCTTCGCGCCTTTTCAAACTACTCTCCCCCGCCGGGGGGATACGCAGGGTGAGGGGGTTGCACGCGATCTTCGACGCCCCCTCACCTAACCTCTCTCCCTATCGGGGGAGAGGAACATGAAACGAGACCATGACCGACCTCACCCACCTGCCCGCCTCCGAACTGCGTGAGCAGATCGCCGCCAGGAAAATCTCGCCCGTCGAACTCACCGATGCCGTGCTGGCACGGGCGGAAAAGCTGCAGCCGGTGCTGAACTGCTTCATCACGCTAGTCCCGGATCAGGCGCGCGCCGCGGCCAAGGCCGCCGAGGATGCCGTAATGAAGGGCGTGCCGCTGGGACTCCTGCACGGCATCCCGTTCGCCGCCAAGGATCTCGTGAACACGGCGGGCGTGCGCACCACCTTCGGGTCCCTGCTCTACGAGAACAACGTGCCGAAGGAAGACGCGGTGTGCGCAGCGCGGGTGAAGGAAGCGGGTGGCATCCTGTTCGGCAAGACGACGACGCCGGAGTTCGGCCACAAGTCGTTGACCGACGCGCCGCTGTTCGGCCGCACGCGCAACGCCTGGAGTGCTGCGCACACGTCCGGCGGCTCCAGCGGCGGTGCGGCCGTAGCCGTCGCGGCGGGCATCGGGCCGATCGGGATCGCCACCGACGGCGGCGGCTCGACCCGCATTCCCGCGGCGATCAATGGAATGGTCGGGCTGAAGCAGAGCAACGGCGTGATCCCGCACAGCCAGGTGGCCGACGCGTTCGGCAACTACACCTATGTGACACCGATGACGCGCACGGTGATGGATACCGCCCTGATGCTGCAGGCGATGGCCGGGCCGCATCCGTCGGACCCGTGGTCGATCGGCATCGAGCCGCCGGACTATCTGGCGGCGGCCCGCGCCCAAGGCGATCTCAAGGGCAAGCGCATCCTCTACAGCGCCACGCTCGGCAACACGCTGGTGGCGAAGGACGTGCGCGCCGCCTTCGAGCAGTCGCTGGCGCGGCTGCGCGAGCTGGGGGCCGAGCTGGTGGAACTCACCGAGGAACTGCCCGATCTCAGCTCGGCCTGGAAGGTGATCAACCACACGACCTGGAAGGCGCGGTTCGACGAGATGATCCGGCGCGACGGCAATCGCATGACGCCGTCGCTGGTGCGTCAGGTGGCCGAGGCGGCGGACTGGTCGGGTGCCGACTATCAGCGCGCCATGTTCCAGCGCAGCGACCTCTTCCGCATGGTCCAAGGCTGGTTCGAGACTGCCGACTTCCTGGTCACGCCGACTGTCTCGCGCACCGCCCTGCCGATCGACCAGGATCTGTTCGACCCGATCACCATCGACGGAGTCGAGGCCGGCGAGCTGAGGCGGAACTGGTTCCCCTATACGATGCCGTTCAACATCACCGGCCACCCTGCCCTCTCGATCTGCAACGGCTACGATTCGGAAGGCCTGCCGACCAGCCTGCAGATCGTCGGCCGCTTCCGCGACGAGGCCTCGGTGCTGCGCGCCGCCGCGCTCTACGAGGCGAGCGAGAGCTGGCTCGACCGATGGCCCGACCTTTGAGGCCCCATCCGGGGCCGCGCCCGGGATCATCCAAGCCGCCGCCCAAAAGGCCACCGCCGCTGACGGCCGAGCAGATCCAGGCCCGCGTGCTGCATCGCGACGGGCTGATCCTGGTGATCGACAAGCCGGCGGGCCTCGCCGTGCATGCCGGGCCGAGCGGCGCGCCCAACCTCGAAGAGTGTTTCGACGATCTGCGCTACGGCCTGCCGCGGCCGCCGGCGCTGGCGCACCGGCTCGATGCCGACACGGCGGGTGTGCTGGTGCTGGGGCGCCATCCCAAGGCGCTGGCCAAGCTCGGGCGCCTGTTCTCGGGCCGCGACACCGAGAAGACCTACTGGGCGGTAGTCGAGGGCTCACCCCCGGCCGAGGAAGGTGTGTTCGACATGCCGCTGCTCAAGCTCAACACACGCAGCGGCTGGTCGGTGAAGGTTTCCGACAAGGGCCAGCCTTCGTTGACTCGTTACAAGGTGATGGGGCGCGCTCCGGGGATGACCTGGCTGGAGCTGAAGCCAGAGACCGGCCGCACGCACCAGATCCGCGTCCACTGCGCCGCCGCAGGTTGCCCGGTCATCGCCGACCGGCTCTACGGCCGCGCCGTGCCGGACAGCCAGCTCCATCTGCAATCGCATGGCATCGTGCTGCCTCTGTCCAAGAGCAAGCCGCCGATCGTCGTCACCGCGCCGCCGCCTTTCCATATGCTGGCGGCGCTGAAGGCCTGCGGCTTCAATCCCGGGCCGTCACCCACACCCTGAGCGTGTCGCCGGCCTCGAAGCCCGACCCCACGGCGGCCTCGAGCTCGTCGCCCGATTCGTAGCCGACCAGCGGCAGGCGCGGAAACGTCTGCGCCGCCAGCCGGGCGAGCGACCGCCAGACCGCCGGCGCATCGGCGGCCTCGGCGACGACGTTGGAGACCCCGACCACCTCCTCGGCGCGGTAGAGCATGAATCCGGCGACGACATTGAAGCCGCGCCGCCCCTTGAACATCGCGAAGTCCGGATCGTCGACCGGGGCCCCTTCGGCACTCTTTTCCTCGCGCGTCCAGACGATGTCAGTCGACGGCCCTTCGGCGGGCATGACGCTGCGAATCCACGTTGCGTCGAACAGCAGATCGAACCCGCGCCGCGACAGGTCGAGCGTGCCGAAACTGTCCTTCACCGACCAGCGTCCGGGCAAGTTCGACTTCTGCAGGATCTCGATGGTGGTCCGCTGCTCTTCAAGCGCCGCCTCGCCGACCGCAAGGGTCACGGCGTTGGGATAGAAGCGCGGAACGACCGCCGCGTTCACCCAAATATGCGGCAGCATGCGCCCCGGGTGGCCATGCGCCCGGCAGACCGCATCGCACCAGCGCACGTTGTTGAGGACCGCCGCGAGGGTCCAGTCCTTCATGCGCGGATCTCCTCGCGCTGGAAGACCACGTAGGCGGCGGCGAAGACAGCGATCATGTCGGCGATGAGACCGGTGATTTGCCGCCAGATCAAGAGCAGGCTCTGGTCGAACGGCAGCGGCGCCCCCAGGATCGCGCCGCGCATCTGGGCCGGCAGCATCGCGCGATGGTTGCCGTAGAGTTTGGTCAGCCCGCGCGCCTCGATGACCCTGTCGGGCTCGATGTCGGTCATCGACCGCGTCTAGCGGCGGCGAAGCGCGCCACGGCGCCCAGCAGCGCCAGCAGCGCCACGGCGATGATGGCGACGCCCACGATGCCCCACAGGGTCGAGGTGGTGACGGTGATGCGGAAGTCGGCCGACGCCTGCTCGCCGCGGGCGGCGGCGCGGAACGAGGCCATGTAGTCGCCGGCGATCGCCTTGTCGGCGGGCGTCACGACGACCTGCACCTCTTTCTTGTCGTTGGGCGCGATCGAAACGATCGACTTCGGATCGAACTCGATCTTCCAGCCGGCCGGCACGCTACCCGACAGCTCGACCTCGTCGAGCGGCGCGGTGCCGTCGTTGCTCAGCACCAGCGCGTAGGTCGAGGCCTTGCCGATCTCCGCCTCGCCGCTCAGCCGGCCGTCGCTGGTCGAGAGAGCGAGCCTGCCCTGCCCGCTCACCTGCAACGTGACGCGCGTATCGGCGGTGGCGCCCTCGGCCGCGACCCGAACCAGCACGGGATAGTCGCCGGCCTTCATGTCACGCGGTGGCGTGACCTTGAGCATGATGTCCTTGGTCTGTCCGGCCTCGATCGAGATCGCGCTGATTTCGTTGGTCCCAGAACCCTCTGTGAAGCTGCTCTGGAAATTCGCCGGTCCCTGCGCCGCCAGCGCCACGGTGAGGTCCTTGCCGGAGTCGTTGCCGACGGTCAGCGTGTATTCGAACGCCGAGCGCGGCGTGCCGCGCAGCGACGGCGGGCGCGACTTCAGGCTGAGCCTGGCCGGCGTCTCGGTGCCGACCGTGAGTGTGAGCGGCAGGCTGGCCTGCTGCCCCATCTGGCCCTTGGCCGTGAGCACGACGGCCTGCGTGCCCGGCGGCGTGTTCTTCGGCACCTCGACCCTAAGCTGAACGGTGACGTCCTGGTTGACGCCCACCATCACCGCGCCGACCGGCTGGCCGCCGCCTAGCAAGTCGATCTTCCAGCCCGCGGGAATGCCGTTCAGCGCCAGCGCCAGGGGCTGTGGCAACAGCCCTGCATTATTCACCTTCACGCGGATCGTCGTGACCTCGCCCGCCCGCACGGTCTGCGACGGATAATCGGTCAGCAGGAACAGCCCTTTCACCCCCGACGAATCGCGCTGGGCGTGCGCGCCGGCGACTGGCGCCAAAAGAAGGACCAGCAGAGCCAAGAGAGCACGCATGGGATGTTCCTGCCGCTCGATCAGGCCGCGGCGCTCGGCCGGGCCTTCATGCGCTCCATCCACGCCGTCAGGTTCTTGTTCGCCGGGTCGAGCGGCTGACCGACCTTGCCGAGGAACTCGAGGAAGGTGAACAGCAGGATGTCGGCCATCGTGAGCTTGTTCCCAGTGATGAAGGGCTTGGAGCCCATCTGCTCGTCGAGCCAGACCAGCTTCTTGCGCGCCGCTTCCTTGAGACCGTCGGCCGCCTCGGGAATGCAGTGCACGCGGTCCTGGAAGAACTTCAGCCCCTGAGAGAAGCGGAAGCCGTTGGCCGCCGGCTCGAGGATGCTGAGGTCGATGCGGCGCACCCACATGCGGGTATTGGCGCGCTCCTCGGGCGTGTCGCCGATCAGCGACGGCGTGTCCTTCTTGATCTCGTCGACGTATTCGCAGATCGCGGTGATCTCGGCGAGCACGGTGCCGTCATCGAGTTCGAGCGCGGGGCACTGGCCGGCCGGATTGATCTTGAGGAAGGGCTCGCGCCGATTCTCGCCGCCGCGCAGGTCGACCTCGACCTTCGGCACGTCGAAGCCCTTCTCGGCCATGAACATCCGGACCATGTGCGGGTTGGGGCCGACCGAATTGTAGAATTTCATTTTGCGTTTCCTCCTCTATTGCCTTGAAGCGCTATCAAAGTCAGCGCCACGGCTCCACGAGAATCTTGGTGTGGTTCTCGGGATTGCCGAGTTCCTCGAACGCAGTCCTCACGCCGTCGAGACCGACCTTGCCGGTGATCAGCGCCTCCGCATCCACCTGGCCTTCCGCCAGCAGGCGAAGGCAGCGGGCGAACTCGTCGGGCGTGTAGCCCAGCACGAACTGGAGCGAGAGTTCCTTCACGATTCCGAACAGCGGCTCGATGCGGTCGGGCTCCATGCAGACGCCGGCCACGACGATGCGCGCGTCGCGCGGGGCCGCCTCGAAGACCTGCTGCAACAGGCCCGGCACGCCGACGCACTCGAAGATCACCGCACGCTTGCCCGGTGGCAGCTTCGCATAGGGGAACTCGACCCGGGGATCGATCACGATATCAGCGCCCATCTTGGCGGCCAGTTCGCGCCGCTTGGGCGAGAAATCGGCGGCGATGATCGGATGGATGCCCTTCAGCCGCAGCCCGACGATGGCGGCGAGTCCCACGGGCCCGCAGCCCACGACCAGCGGCGCGTCGTTGTCCTGCAGCGCCGCCTTCTCGACCGCGTGGATGCCGACCGCGAGCGGTTCGGTGAGCGCGGCGTGATCGGCCGACAGGCCGTTGGGCACTTCGAGCAGCAGCGGAGCGGCCAGCACCATCCGTTCGGCGTAGCCGCCGGGAAAATCGTTCGAGTAGCCCACCGTCCGATGGCCATCCGCCTGCGGGATCACCGGCATCGAGCAGACGAGCGTGCCGGGCTTCAGCCTGCGCTCCGTGCCGGGACCATAGTCCAGCACCTCGCCGCAGAATTCGTGGCCGAACACGACGTCGCGCGACAGGTCGAGCGGCTGGCGACCGGGAATCCGCTTCGACAGCTCGACCATGTGCGGCGCGTGCTTGGCATAGTGAAGATCCGAGCCGCAGATGCCGCAGCACAGCGTCCTGACCAGCACCTGCCCGGCCGCCGGCACCGGCTCCGGCACCTCGGCGACGAGCATCTCGCCGCCGCGCAGGACCGCCGCCCTCACTTGATGAACTCCCGCGTCGTCGCCACGAAATCGTCGAGCCGGTCATGCTGGACCCAGTGACCTGCGCGTTCGAACTCGATCACCTGGGCGGTCTTGAAGTGCTTGATGCGGCCGTCCTTCTCGGGGTTGGAGGCCCAGCTTTCCTTGCCATAGACGAGCAGGGTCGGACAGGTGATGCGCGACCACAGTTCCTCGATCGCCTCGTAACTCATGTCGTACGGCTGGTTGACGCGCACATAGTTGTCGAACTTCCAGCTATAGGTGCCGTCCTCGTTCTGGTTGACCCCCTGCTCTGTCAGGTGACGCGCCTGCGCGGCGGAGAGGTGCTTGTTCTCCTCCTGCATGCGCTTGAAGGCGTCCTCGATCGTCGGGTACTTGCGCGGCGCGCGGGCCGACAGCTTGCGCTGCTCGTCGATCCAGTCGGTCATGCGCACGCTCATCGACTTGTGGCCGCGCTCCTCGATCACCTTGGGCGACGGTCCCAGCCCTTCGATCGCCACCAGCTTGCGCACCTTGTCGGGATGGATACCGGTGTAGCGCAGGCAGATGTTGCCCCCGAGCGAATGCGCCACGATCGTCACCGGCGCCAAGTTCTGCTGATGGATGAGCTGGGCCAGATCGTAGATGTAGGCTGCCATCGAATAGTTGCCGTCCGGCGACCACTGGCTGTCGCCATGCCCGCGCAGGTCCGGGCAGATGACGTGCCAGTCCTTGCGCAGAGCCTGTGCAACCCAGTCCCAGTTCCGGCAATGGTCCCGCCCGCCATGGACGAGCAGAAGCGGCGGCGCTTCGGGGTTGCCCCAGTCGACATAGTGCAGACGCAGACGCTGGGAAAAGAAGACGCGGGAAGTGGGCCCCGGCATGCCATTCAGGGAGGAGGTCATGCGGTCCCCTATAGCGAATCCCGGTGGTTTGCGTCACTCTCGCCCCATGATGAGCCCCGAGCAGAACGAGCTGATGACCCGCGTCGGTCCGGGCACCCGATGCGGCGCCCTGATGCGCCACTACTGGCATCCCGTCGCCCTCGCCGACGAATTGCCCGCCGAACGTCCGGCCAAGCCGGTGCGCGTGCTGGGGCAGGATTTCGTGCTGTTCCGTGACGAGCGCGGCCGGCACGGGCTGCTGGACCGCGACTGTCCGCATCGCGGCGCCGACCTCGCCTTCGGTCGCCTCGAGGATGGCGGCCTGCGCTGCCTGTTCCATGGCTGGCTGTTCGACGTCGACGGCAAGTGCCTGGAGACGCCGGCCGAGCCGGAAGGCAGCGTGCTCTGCCAGAGGGTGCGTCAGCGCTCCTATCCGGTCGTGGTGAAGAACGGCATCGTGTTCGCCTATCTCGGCGAGGGCGAAGCTCCTGCCTTCCCCGACTTCGACTGCTTCCTGGCGCCCGGCACGCACGCCTTTGCCTTCAAGGGGCTGATCGAGTGCAACTGGCTGCAGGCGCTCGAGGTCGGCATCGACCCCGCGCACGCCTCCTACCTCCACCGCTTCTACGAGGATGAGGATACCGGCGCGGCCTACGGCAAGCAGTTCCGTTCTGCCTCGTCCGATTCCGACATCCCGATGACCCGCCTGCTGCGCGAGTTCCCGCGGCCGAAACTCGACGTCGAGGCCACCGACTATGGCCTGCGCCTGTTCGCGCTGCGCAAGCTCAACCAGCAGCACACGCATGTGCGGGTGACCAACCTCGTCTTCCCCTACGCCTTCGTGATCCCGATGAGCGCCGAGATGACGATCACGCAGTGGCATGTGCCGATCGACGATACGAGCTGCTACTGGTACGCGATCTTCACCAGCTTCGGTAAGCCGGTCGACCATGCCGCCATGCGTGACCAGCGCCTGAAGCTCTACCAGCTTCCCGACTATCGCCCCCTTATCGGCCGTCACAACGACTACGGCTACAGCGTCACCGAACAGAAGAGCCAGACCTTCACCGGCATGGGCTTCGACATCAACGTGCACGACCAGTGGGCGGTCGAGAGCCAGGGCCGCATCCAGGACCGCACGCGCGAGCATCTCGGCACCACCGACAAGGCGATCGTCGCCTACCGCCGCATGCTGCTGTCGGCCATCGGACAGGTCGGCAACGGCGAGCGGCCCATCATGTGGCTCGACCAACAGCGCGCCGCCGCGATCCGCGGTCCCGTGGCGATCGACGGCATGGGTCCGACCGAGGGCTGGGACGCCTACTGGAAGGATGTCGACGTGCGCCGGCGCCGCGCCTCGAGCTGGGCGGCGGACACCGTCCCGCCGCTGGTCGCGTGAGCCCATGAGCCTGGTCGAACGCGCGGGCCTCTGGACCGAGGACCGCAAGGCCGCGACGCGCGAGGCCGAGCGGCGCATGAAGGCCGGCGACATGTCGGTCGTGCGGCTGGCCTTCGCCGACCAGCACGGCATCCTGCGCGGCAAGACGCTGATGGCCTCGGAAGTCGATGCGGCGCTGAAGAACGGCGTCGGCTTCACCACCACGATGCTGCTGAAGGACACTTCGCACCGCACGGTGTTCCCGGTCTGGCAGCCGGGCGGAGGCTTCGGCATGAAGGAGCTGGAAGGCGCGGCCGACGTGGTCATGCTGCCCGATCCCACGACCTTCCGGGCGCTCCCCTGGGCGCCGCATTCCGGCTGGATGCTGTGCGACATCTACTTCGCCGACGGCCGACCGATGCCGCTCTGCACGCGCCAGGTCCTGCGCCGGACGCTCGGGGCGCTGGCCGAGCGCGGCTACGATTTCGTCGCCGGCCTCGAAGTCGAGTTCCACCTGTTCAAGCTGGAGAAAGCGAAGCTCGGCGTCGGGGATGCTGGGCAACCGGGCGAGCCGCCCGAGGTGTCGCTGCTCAATCAGGGCTATCAGTACCTGACCGAGCAGCGCTACGACGAGATGGACCCGATCCTGGAAATCCTGCGCACCAACCTCGTCGATCTCGGCCTGCCGCTGCGCACGCTGGAAGTCGAGTTCGGCCCCAGCCAGGTCGAGTTCACCTTCCGCACCGGCACCGGCCTCGAACCGGCCGATACGATGGTGCTGTTCCGCAGCGCCACCAAGCAGATCGCCCAGCGCAACGGCTTCCACGCCACGTTCATGTGCCGCCCGAAGCTCGCCAACGTGATGTCGAGCGGTTGGCACCTGCATCAGTCGCTGACCGACCGGAAGAGCCACGCCAACGCCTTCGCCGATGCCACGGAGCCGCTGTCGGCGACCGGCCGGCACTACATGGCTGGCCTGCTGGAACATGCCCGCGCCGCCGCCGCCTTCAGCACGCCGACGCTCAACGGCTACAAGCGCTACCGCCCCTTCTCGCTGGCACCCGACCGCGCCATCTGGGGCCGCGACAATCGCGGCGTGATGGTGCGCGTGCTGGGCGGACCGGGCGATCCCGCGACCCATCTCGAAAACCGCGTCGGCGAATCCGCCGCCAATCCCTATCTCTACATGGCGAGCCAGATCGTCTGCGGCCTCGACGGGCTGGAGCGCAAGCTCGATCCCGGCCCCTCCGCCGACACGCCCTACGAGGCCAAGGCGCCGCTGCTGCCGCGCTCGCTGGGCGAGGCGCTGGCGGCGCTGAAGGAGAGCGCCGTGCTGCGCGCTGGACTCGGCGACTTCTTCGTCGACTACTATCTCCACCTCAAGCAGGCCGAGATCGCCCGCTTCGAACTCGAGGTCAGCGACTGGGAGCAGCGCGAGTATTTCTCGCTTTTCTGAGGAGGGCCGTCCCGTGAGCCTCGAATTCCTGATCACGTCCTTCATCATCGTCGCCTCGCCCGGAACCGGTGCGCTCTACACGCTGGCGGCCGGCCTCTCACGCGGTTCGCGCGCCAGCGTGGTGGCGGCTTTCGGCTGCACGCTCGGCTGCGTTCCCCATCTGGCGGCGGCGATCCTGGGCCTGGCTGCCCTGCTGCACGCCAGCGCAGTGGCCTTCGAAACCGTCAAGTATCTGGGCGTTGCCTACCTTCTTTACATGGCCTGGAATACGCTGCGCGAGCGCGGCGCGTTGAGCGTCGGCCGCCAGACCGATGCACGGACCTTCGTGCAGGTGACGGTCGAAGCCATCCTGATCAACCTTCTCAATCCGAAGCTCTCGATCTTCTTCCTGGCGTTTCTGCCGCAGTTCGTGAGCACGGACGAAGCTCAGCCGTTGCCCCACATGCTGATGCTGAGCGCCATCTTCATGCTGATGACCTTCGTGGTCTTCGCGGCGTACGGCCTGTTCGCCGCAGCGATGCGCGACCATGTAATCTCGCGACCGTCCGTCATGACCTGGATGCGACGCACTTTCGCCGGCGCCTTCGTTTTGCTGGGCGCAAGGCTCGCCCTCACAGAACGCTGATGGAGCCGACATGAGCGCGGTTCGAGCTGGAGGTCAGCGACTGGGAGCAGCGCGAATACTTCTCGCTGTTCTGAGCCTCAGCCGTCCTCGCCGATATCCTCGGCCCAGATGTCGGGATACTCGTCCTGGAAGCGCTTCATCAGGCTGATGCAGCGCAGGTCGTTCAGGACGACGACTTCGACGCCACGCGACCGCAGGAAGTCCTCGTTGCCGCCGAAGGTCTGGTTCTCGCCGATCACCACCCTCGGGATCTTGAATTGCACGATGGTGCCCGAGCACATCATGCAGGGGCTCAGCGTCGTGAACAATGTCGTGTTGCGATAACTCCGCCGGCGGCCGGCCTGGCGCAGGCAATCCATCTCGCCATGGGCGATGGCATCGCCCTCCTGGACGCGCTTGTTGTGACCGCGGCCGACGATGCGACCATCCTCGACGAGGATGGAACCGATAGGGATCCCCTTCTCGTCAAAGCCCTGCTGCGCCTCGGCCAGCGCCGTCTCGAACAGTTCCAACTCGGCCGAACTCGCCATGGATTTCTCCGCCTGCGTCCCGCTGCACCCTTTCCGCCCGAGCGGAAAATGGTCTACCCAATGTCCGTGTCAGTTTACTTCAGCCCGCCCACAAGCGTAACGCCGGGATCGGAAGAGATCGCCATGACCGCCATTGCCGTCGTCACCACCGTCGCCAGCCGAAAGGACGCCCGCCTGCTCGCGCGGGCGATCGTGGAAGCGAAGCTTGCCGCCTGCGCCCAGATCTCCCGCATCGAGAGCGTCTATACTTGGAAGGGCGCCCTCGAGACCGGCAAGGAATATCGCATCCTGTTCAAGACGCTCGACGAGCACTACGCCGCCGTCGAGCGCGCGATCCTCGACCTGCATCCTTACGAGGTGCCGGCGATCCACGCCTTCCCGATGATGCATGTCGCCCCGGCCTATGCCGCCTGGATCGAGGACAGCGTCGCGGCCTAGGTCTGGCCGCCCTCAAGCATCTTCGTCCAGCGCTTCTGCATCTCTTCCGGGCTCACCGCCTCCTTCGACGCGGCCAGGAACCAGCGATAGCCGAACGGACAGGCGACCATGCCGGAGCGGTCGCCGTAGAACTGATCCTGCACCGGCCGCACCAGGGTGGCCCCGGCGGCCACCGCGCGCTCGACGGCCTTGTCGGCGTCGGGCACGGCGATGTGGAAGGCCACGGGAGAACCGCCGATGGCGCCCGGGCTCCGCGCGCCGAAGTCGGGATACTCATCGTTCATCATCACCACCGTGTCGCCGATCCTGATCTCGGCATGGCCGACACGGCCCGCCGGCTCGACCAGGCGGAACAGTTCCACCGCCCCGAACGCCTTCACGTAGAAATCGATCGCAGCTTTCGCGTCGTGCACGGTCATGTGGGCTTTGACGGTCTGACCCGATGTCGCGGTCTTTGCGGCCATGGCATCACCTGTGTTATATTACGTTACGTATCGTAACGTTAATAGATGTCCCGTCAACCCTCCTCAGCCCCACCGGTGCGCGGCCGCCCCCGCGATCCGCGCACCCGTGCCGCGATCCTGGTCGCGGCGCGCGATCTGCTGGGGCGCGGCGGGCTGACGGCGGTCACCATCGAGGCGATCGCGCAGAAGGCGGGAGTCAGCCGCCCGACGATCTATCGCTACTGGCCGAACGCGCCGGCGGTCGCGATGGCCGCGTTCCTCGAAGCGACCGGGGCCGACGAGGCCGCGAAGTCACCCCGAACGGCGCTCGCCAGCCTGCGCGCCCAGCTCCATGCGCTGGCCGACGCCTTCGCCGCGCCCACAGGTCGGAGCGTCGCGGCCATGGTGGCGGCGGCGCAATCGGAGACCGAACTCGCCAAGGCCTTCCGCAACGAATTCATCGCCCGCAACCGCGACGCCACGCGCGCGCTGCTGGAGCGCTGCATCGCCGAGGAGGCGATCGAAGCACCGGACGAAATGGAGCTCACGCTCGATCTCGTCTTCGGTCCCCTCTTCTACCGCCTGCTGATGGGCCACGCGCCGATCACGCGCGGCTTCGTCGACCAACTGCTCGACACGGTCATCCGCGTCCGCCGCTGAGACCTGGCTCGGCTACTCGGCTACGTCTGCGCATCCCGCACGATGCACCTGAAACCGACATGGTTGGTCGTCGTGTCGATCTGCTCGGCGTGGCGCGCCGCGGGGCGATAGCGCTTGCAGTAGCTGGGGGCGCAGAGATGCGAGCCGCCCTTCAGCACCTTGCGCGGGATCTGCACCGCGTCGCGCAGATCGTAACTCTGCTCGAGCGTCGCACCCCGCGGGTTTTCCGGCACGCAGCAGGCCTTGGCGGCGTCGGGGGCGTGTTGGGCGGCATACCAGTCCGCGGTCCATTCCCAAACGTTGCCAATCATGTCGAGGACGCCGTAGCCGTTGGCCGGATAGGCCTTCACGGGAGAGGTCCGTGCGTAGCCGTCGGCGCGGGTGTTCTGGTGGGGAAAAGCGCCCTGCCAGGTATTGGCCATGTGCTTGCCGCCTGGGGTGAGTTCCTCGCCCCAGGCGAACTCCGCGCCGTCGAGTCCGCCGCGCGCCGCGAACTCCCACTCCGCTTCGGTCGGCAGCTCCTTGCCGGCCCATTTTGCATAGGCCTCGGCATCTCGGAAGGCGACCTGCACCACGGGATGATCGTCGAGCCCGCCGATATGGCTACCCTTGCCGTAAGGCCGCCGCCAGCTGGCGCCGAAGGTGAACCGCCACCACTGGCTCCAGTCGGTGAGATCGACCGGCCTGGACGGCGGCGTAAAGACCAGGCCGCCGGCCTTGAGCATCCCGGGGCGCGCGCCGGGATAGTCCTTCGGATCGGGATCGATCTCGGCCCAGGTGACGTGCCCCGTCGCCTGGACGAAGGCCTTGAACTGCGCATTGGTGACCGGTGTGGCATCGATCCAGAAGCCGCCGATCGTCACGGTGTGAGCCGGCTTCTCCTCGGCATAGTGATGATCGGAGCCCATGCGGAACGTGCCGCCGGGAATCCGGACCATCCCAGGGTGCGGCGAGCCGGTTCCAGCGACGCTATTCATGGTTCCCAGTCCTACACGCCTCGCCGGCCGCCCGCTATGCGACGCGGACGGCCGGATGCCCTCTCCCCGGCATTTACCCTCTCTAGTTCGCGCCCTGCGGTGGCGAGGTGAGCTTCTGCAGCACGCCCTCGAGGTTGAAGGAGCCCGGCTTCTGGCGCGGTGGAAACTCGACCAGCGTCTTGATGAAGTTGGTCACGTAGGCCTGCGCCGGCACCAACAGGTAGATGCGGTCGATGCGCCAGCGCCCGTAGCCCATGCCCTCATGGTCGGCGCGCTCGAACGGATCCGCCTTGAGGTCGAACAGCTTCGGCACGCGCAGCGTCACCATCGGATCCTGCCACACGTCGAAGCCGTGCTTGCGCTGTTCCATGAAGGCAAGCTTCCACTTGTCGTAGCGCAGGCCGGCCAGGCCGCCATCGTCGGTCCAGTAGAAGAACTCCTTGCGGGCGCTGCCCGTACCGTTCTTCAGCAGCTCGCGCTGGTCGTAGCCGTCGAGGTGGACCTTGAAGCTCTTGGGCCCGAAGGTGGCGCCCTGCTTCAGCTTGGCCGCGAGATCGGTCTCGCCGACCGAGGCCAGCAGGGTCTGCAGCCAGTCCTCGGCCGAGAACACCTCGTTGATCTCGGTGCCTGGCTTCACCAGGCCCGGCCAGCGCACCATGGCGGGCACGCGGTAACCGCCTTCCCAGTTGGTATTCTTCTCGCCGCGGAACGGCGTGGTGCCGCCGTCGGGCCAGCTCATGACCTCGGCGCCGTTGTCGGTCGTGTAGATCACGATGGTGTTGTCGGCGATCTTGAGATCGTCGAGCTTCTTCAGCAGCTGGCCGACCTGGCCGTCATGCTCGACCATGCCGTCGGCGACGACGCCCAGACCGGTCTTGCCCTCGGACGACGGCTTGAGATGCGTCCAGATGTGCATGCGGCTGGAATTGACCCAGGCGAAGAACGGCTTCTTGTCGCGATTGGCACGGTCGATGAAGTCGAGCGACGCCGCGACGAATTCCTCGTCCACCGTCTCCATGCGCTTCTTGGTGAGCGGGCCGGTGTCCTCGCACTTCTGCTTGCCCCACTTGCCGAAGCGCGGATCCTCGCCCGGCGTTTCGGTGGCCGTGGCGGCGCATTTCAGGACACCGCGCGGGCCGTACTTGGCCTTGAAGGTGGGATCCTTGGGATAATCGATGTTCTCGGGCTCCTCCTCGGCATTGAGGTGGTAGAGATTGCCGAAGAACTCATCGAAACCGTGCACGGTCGGCAGGAAGTCGTTGCGGTCGCCGAGATGGTTCTTGCCGAACTGCCCGGTCATGTAGCCCTGCGGCTTCAGAAGGTCGGCGATGGTCGGGTCCTTCTCGGACAGACCCTCGGGCGCCCCTGGCAGGCCGACCTTGAGCAGGCCGGTGCGGATCGGCGACTGGCCGGTGATGAAGGCGGCGCGGCCGGCGGTGCAGGATTGCTGCCCGTAATAGTCGGTGAAGATCGCGCCTTCGCGGGCGATGCGGTCAATGCTGGGTGTGCGGTAGCCCATCATGCCGCGGTTGTAGGCACTGATGTTCCAGTAGCCGATGTCATCGCCCATGATGACCAGGATGTTGGGCTTCGCTGGCGTCTGGGCTCGTGCCGGTACAACCCCGCCCGCGAGCCCCACGAGCAACGCCGTCGCTGACAACAGGCGTCCGATCTTGTTTCCGCCCATGGCTTCCCCCTGTGTTATCAGCGGGAAACTGTTCTCATTGCCGATGCAAAACAATATCGGGAACGATACAGTACTTGAATGAACATCGATCTGAAGCTGTTGCACCACGCCCTCGTGCTTGCGAGGCACCGCCACTTCGGACAGGCCGCCGCGGCCATGAACATCAGCCAGCCGACGCTCAGCCGGAACATCGCCGCCCTCGAAAAACAACTCGGCATGAAGCTGTTCGAACGCTCGCACCGCGACGTGGTGCCGACGCCGGCGGGAGAAGACGTGCTCAAGATGGCCGAGGAACTGGTCGGTCGCGCCGAGTCGCTCTCGAACCGACTCGAACTGCTTCGGGACGGTCGCGGCGGGCGGCTGCGCGTCGTCGCCGGTGCCTACATGGATGACATCGCGGTCCAGCCCGCGGCGATCGACCTCATCAAGGCCAATCCTGCGATCCGCCTCGAAATGCTTGAACGCGAGTGGACCGCGGCGCTGTCGTCCCTGTTGTCCGACCAGGCGGACTTTGCCGTAGCCGATGTGCTCGCCCTGCGGGACATGCGGTCGCTTCGCGTGGACAGTCTCGGCCTGCTTCAGGGCGTTTATTTCTGCCGCGCCGGACACCCGCTGCTGGCACGGCCCAATCCGCAGCCCGCCGACCTGCGCAACTACCCGCTGGTGATGCCGGGCATGTCATTGTCCCGCATGTCGTTCATCGCCGACATCGACAGCGGCATGAGGATCGACGAGCGCGGCGGGGGCGTCCTGCCGTCGATTGCCGTGTCGTCGTTCCGGAGTGCCAGCGACATCGTGGCCGAAACCGACGCGATCAGCCTCGGCCATGCGACGCAGATTGCAGAGGGCATCGCCGCCAAGCGCTTCGCGCTCCTGCATCTGCCGTGGATCAGGAAGCTGCCCTCGGTCGAAATGGGCGTGGCCTGGAAGAGGGAGCGCACGCTGCCGCCGGCGGCGCGCGCCTTCATCGATCTGATTCGCAAACACGTCCGCAAGGCGCAGGCCGCAGAATCGTCCGTGGCGCCGAAAACCGGCAGACGACCAGCCCGACGCTCCTGATTTCGACGACCGTCAGGTGCCCAGGCGGCCGAGAACGGCCTCGGTCTCGCGCACCATCGCCTTCACCAGTTCGCCGGCCGCCATCTCGCGCGCCAGGGTCGGCGCCTGCCCGCTCCACAACGGCGTGAAGTCAGTCGAGCCCCTGGCCTCTGCCGGCCCGCGCAGTGGCTGCGTCGCCTCCGCGGTCAAGGGGAAGGCCGGCGCCTCCGCGCTCATCGGCCCCAGCTCGCTCACGATGCGGTTCACGATGCCGCGCGCGGGGCGGCCCGTGAAAACGTTGGTGAGCGTCGTGCTGTTGTCGTCGGCCTGCTTCAAGGCAGCCCGATGCAAAGCTCCCGTCTTCGCCTCGGGCGTCAACATGAAGGCCGTCCCGATCTGGGCGCCCGCCGCACCCAGCGCCAGCGCGGCCGCGATGCCACGACCGTCGCCGATCCCGCCGGCGGCGATCACCGGCACCTTCACCGCGTCCACGACCTGCGGCACCAGCGCCATCGTCCCGGCCTGACGCGCGACGTCGTCCACGAGGAACATGCCGCGATGACCGCCGGCTTCGGCGCCCTGCGCGATGACGGCATCGACACCCTCGGCCTCCAGCCAGCGCGCCTCCTCGGCCGTCGTCGCCGAGCCGATGACCAGGATGCCGGCCCCCTTGAGGCGCTGCATCAGGGACCTGTCGGGCAGGCCAAAGTGGAAGCTGGCGACCCTCGGCTTGAATTCCAGCACCAGGTCGCAGGCCGCTGCGTCGAAGGCGGCCCGCGACGGACCCTTGGTCCCCGCCGCCACGCCCAGCTCTTCGTAGTAGCCCGCGAGCTTCTTGCGCCAGGCCGCGTCGCGCGCCGCGTCCACCGTCGGCGGCTTGTGCACGAAGAAGTTCACGTTGAACGGCCGGGACGTTGCCTGCTTCACCATCTGGAATTCCTGACGCAGGCCGTCGAGGGTGAGCATCGCGCCGGCAATGGATCCCAACGCACCGGCTTCGGACGTCGCGATCGCCATCTGCGGCGACGTCACGCCGGCCATCGGCGCCTGGAGGATGGGATGATCGATCCCGAAGAGATCGAGAAGGCGGCGGTCCTGCCATTTCATTGCTGTTCTCCTTGTTGCACCTGCAGTCTAGGCCATGCGCCGCCATGCCAATCAGCGAATTATACCAATCAGAGTCATCTGATATTCTGATGATATGGATGCCAAGGACCTCGCCACCTTCGAAGCCGTCGCACGCCTGGGCGGCATGGGCCGTGCCGCGCGCGAACTCAACACCGTGCAATCCAACGTGACGCAGCGCGTGCGACGCCTCGAAGAGGCGCTGGGCGTTTCCCTGTTCGAACGCAGCCGGACCGGCGCGCGCCTGACGCCAGCCGGCGAACGGCTGATGCCCTATGCCACGCGGGTCGATGCGCTGCTCGACGAGGCCGGCCGCGCCGCACGCGACGATGGCGCACCCCGCGGCACACTCACGATCGGCTCGCTGGAGACGACGGCGGCGCTGCGGCTCTCGCCCCTGCTCGCGTCCTATGTGCACGCTCATCCCGGCGTCGACTTCGTGCTGCGAACCGGCACGACGGCGGAAATGGTCGAGCGCGTACTGGGCCGCGAGCTGGAAGGTGCTTTCGTCTGCGGCCCGGTCGTGCATCCGCAACTCGTCGCTGGCCCGGCTTTCACCGAGGAGCTGGCCCTGCTCAGCGCCCCGACGGAAAAGACGCTGGCGGCGGCGCTGCGGCGGCCCGACCTGCGCCTCGTCATCCTGCGCGCCGGCTGCTCCTATCGCCAGCGGCTGGAGGAACTGCTGGCCCGGCGCGGCGTGGTCGGTCTGCGGCGGTTGGAGTTCGGCACGCTGGAGGCGATCCTGGGCGCCGTTGCCGCCGGCCTTGGCATCACGCTGATGCCTCGCGCCCTGATCGGGCCGGCATGGCGGGGCGGGCAGATCCGGGCGCACCGGCTGCCCGCGGCAGAAGCGCAGGTGCAGACCGTTTTCGTGCGCCGGCGCGACATGCTCCCCTCCAGCGCCCTCCTCGCCTTCCAGAAACACGTGACAAAGGGGCAAACGAAATGATGCGCGGCAGCACCACGATCTTCACCGTCAAGGACGTGGCCGCGAGCCTGGCCTATTACCGCGAGTGTGTCGGCTTCGATGTCGCCTTCGAATACGGCACGCCGACCGCCTATGTCGGCCTGTGCTCCGGTGAAGTAGCACTGCACCTGATCGCCGCGGCGCGGGCCCCGCGCCCGCCCGGCCATGGCGCCGTCAGCATTTACGTCGACGACGTCGATACGCTGCACGCCGATCTCGTGAAAAGCGGCGCGAAGATCCTCAATGCGCCGAAGGACCAGGATTACGGGCTGCGCGACTTCGCCATTGCGGATATCGACGGCAACATGATCTTCTTCGCCATGGAACTGGGTAAGAGTTGAGCGAGGGTATCATGGAGCTTTGGCAGTACGACGCGACCGATCTGGCGCGTTTGATCCGCACGGGACAGGCCTCGGCACGGGAGGCGGTCGATTCCGTCCTCGGACGCCTGCATAAGGTAAACCCCGCCATCAACGCCGTGGTCCGCGTGCTGGAGAGCGAAGCCCGCGCCGAGGCCGAGACGGCCGACGCCGCCCGCGCCCGCGGCCATGCCCTGCCGCCGCTGCACGGCGTTCCGGTCACCACCAAGATCAACGTCGACCAGGCGGGCCTGCCGACCGACAACGGCGTCATCCCGCTGAAGGACCTGATCGCGCAGGAAGACAGCCCGGTCGTGGCCAACCTCAAGCATGCCGGGGCGATCATCGTCGGCCGCACCAATGCGCCGGCTTTCTCGATGCGCATCTTCTCCGACAATGCCCTGCACGGCCGAACGCTCAATCCGCGCGATCCCAGCGTGACGCCGGGCGGCTCGAGCGGCGGCGCGGGTGCGGCGACGGCGACAGGCATCGGCGCCATCGCCCATGGCAATGATATCGGCGGCTCGGTGCGCATCCCGGCCTACTGCAACGGCGTGGTCGGCCTGCGCACGGGCTTCGCCCGCATCCCCGCCTTCAACCCGACCGGCGTCGCCTCGGGCCGACCGATCGGAGCCATCCTGATGGCGACCCAGGGTCCTCATACGCGCACGGTGCGGGACGCCCGGCTCGCGCTCGAAGCGATGGCCCGCGGCGACCGGCGCGACTGGCGCTGGAACGACGTGCCGATGCGTGGCCCGGCGCCCGCACGCCCCATCAAGGTTGCGATCGTACCCGAAGTGCCGGGCGGCAAGAGCCATCCCGCCCAGGTCGAGGCCGTGCGCCTGGCGGGCAAGCATCTCCGCGGCGCCGGCTACGTCGTCGAGGAGGTACTGCCGCCGGACATCGAGCGCGCCGTCGAGCTGTGGCACCAGATCTGCGTCACCGACGTGTTCGGCGGCCTGTGGCCCGCCATGCAGAAGATGGGCGATCCCGACGGCATCGCCGCCATGCAGGCCTGGCTGTCGATCCACAAGCCGGTCGATCTCGCGACCTATGTTGCGGCGCTGACGGAGCGCGAGGCGTTGGCCTACCGCTGGATGACTTTCTTCCAGCAGTGGCCGCTGGTCATCTTCCCGACCCTGTGCGACCTGCCGCCCAAGCAGGTGGCCGACATCACGCCCGACGGGCAGCGCGAAGTTCTGGAGTCGATGCGCTCTGCCCTGATCGCGCCGCTGCTCGGCCTGCCGGGCCTCGCGGTGCCGGTCGGCAGCCACGGCAAGCTGCGGACCGGCGTCCAGATCATGGCGATGCGCAACCGCGAGGATCTCTGCCTCGATGCCGGAGAGGTCATCGAGGCCTGCGAAGGGATCGTGACACCGATCGATCCCGTCGGCGCCTGACGTCGCCGGCTTGACGAGCCTGCGGAGGATGCAGGTCTGGCCGCCGTCGCCCGGCACGGCGGCGCGGCCGGACCGCGAGGCATCCGAAACATGGACAGGGACCTGACCGGTCCGCAGACTGCCGCGCAATCATCGCTTCGCGAGAAATGGATTTCACAATGGGCGAAACGCTCCTCCAGACAACCGTCGTCGGCTCCTACCCGCAACCGGACTGGCTGGTCGACCGCCAGCTGCTGAGCAAGGGCGTGCCGCGCACTCGTGCGAAAGACATGTGGCGCGTCCCCGAACCCTGGCTCGAACAGGCGCAGGACGACGCGACCCTGCTCGCCATCCGCGACATGGAGCGCGCCGGGATCGACGTCATCACCGATGGCGAGATGCGCCGCGAGAGCTACTCCAACCGCTTCGCGACGGCACTGGAGGGCATCGACGACGAGAACCCTGCGGAGATCGTGAATCGCAGCGGCAATCGCACACCCGTGCCCCGGATCGTGGGCAAAATCCGGCGGACCGGGCCGGTCGAGTTGCGCGACATGCAGTTCCTGCGGGCCAATACCGAGCGGCTGGCCAAGATCACCCTGCCCGGCCCCTTCACCATGGGCCAGCAGGTGAAGGACGAATACTACAAGGATGCCGAGGCGATGTGCATGGACTACGCCGCCGCGGTCAACGAAGAGGCGCGCGAACTGGTGAAGGCCGGCGCCGACGTGATCCAGCTCGACGAGCCCTGGCTGCGCAACAATCCCGAGGAAGCCAAGCGCTATGCGGTGAAGGCGATCAACCGGGCGCTGGAGGGCATCACCGTGCCGACGGTCATCCACCTCTGCTTCGGTTATGCCGCCGTGGTGACCGGCCTGAAGCCGACCGGCTATTCGTTCCTGCCGCAACTCTCCGACACGATCGCCCAGCAGATCTCGATCGAATCGGCGCAGCCCAAGCTGGACCTCGGCGTGCTGAAGGACCTGGCGCCGAAGAAGGTGATGCTGGGCGTGATCGACCTCAGCGATCCCGCGGTCGAGACGCCGGAGACGGTCGCCGGGCGCATCCGCGCCGGCCTGAAGCATGTCGGCCCGGACAAGCTCCTGCCCGCGCCCGATTGCGGCATGAAATACCTGCCGCGCGCCACCGCGTTCGGAAAGCTCAAGGCCCTGAGCGAGGGCGCCGCGATCGTGCGCCGCGAACTCGCTTAGCAGGCTGTTGAAATAGGCCTTCCAGAAGCGCCAGCGAGCAATATTCTTGCGCGAACGCTCACCATCGCACAGGATTCAGCGGCTGCGACATTCGCTTCATTTGTTTCGTTTATTTCGTTTGTTTCGTTTATTCGCCGTGACTCCGACTTCTTCAACGGCCGGTTAGACTATCCCGCGCCTCAGAACGGCAGGCCGACGTAGTTCTCGGCGAACACCGTCTGGCCGGCCGGCGAGGACAGAAGGTAATCGATTTCGGCCCGCTGCATCTGCTCGGCGAAGCTCCCGTCGGGATGAACCTTGTGCATCAGCAAGGTCAGCCACCACGAGAAGCGCTCGGCCTTCCACACGCGCGCCGAAGCCTGTTCGCTGTAGGCGCCGAGCAGGGTGCTGTCGTTCCGGGCGTAGTGCGAGACAAGCGCCCGCGACAGATAGTGGACGTCGGAGGCTGCCAGATTGAGGCCCTTCGCGCCGGTCGGCGGCACGATGTGGGCTGCGTCGCCGGCGAGGAACAACCGGCCGTGTCGCATCGGCAAGCAGACGAAGCTGTGCAGACCCGTGATGCTCTTTTCGAGTGCGGGCCCCGTCGTGACGCGCGGCGCGACGTCGGGGCCGAGGCGCCGCTTGAGCTCATCCCACAGCCTGTCGTCGGGCCAGTCCTCCAGCTTCTCGTGCCGGTCGCACTGGATATAATAGCGACTGCGCGTATGGGAACGCATCGAGGCCAGCGCGAAGCCGCGCGGATGGCTGGCGTAGATCAGCTCCTCCGAGCACGGCGGTACGTCGGCCAGGATACCGAGCCAGCCGAACGGGTAATCCTGCTCATAGATGCGGAGTCTCGATGCAGGCAGGGAGGAACGGCTCGCGCCCCGGAAGCCATCGCAGCCGGCAATGAAATCGCAGGCCAGTTCGTGATCGACGCCGCCGGCCCGGTAGGTCAGCCGCGGCCGGTCCATCTCGAAGTCATGCAAGGCGACGTCCGACGCCTCCCAGACGATCGGCCCATCGCCGGCCAGGCGGGCCGCGATCAGGTCCTGCACCACCTCGCTCTGGCCGTAGACCGTGATGGTCTTATCCGTCAGCCCGGCCAGGTCGATGCGGAAGCGCCCGCCGTCCAGTCCGAGTTCGACCCCCTCGTGGACCAGACCCTCGCGGTGCAGGCGCTCCGCGACGCCTGCCTCCTCCAGAAGCTTGACGGTGCCGTGTTCGAGAACGCCGGCACGGATGCGGGCCTCGACGTACGCACGCGACCTGTCCTCGAGGATGACACTCTCGATTCCGTTCAATTTCAGCAGGCGCGCCAGCAGCAATCCTGCCGGTCCGGCGCCGATTATCCCCACTTGTGTGCGCTGCTGACGTGCCATTCCCATCCTCTTTCCCCGGGACCAGAATGGGGCATCCGGTCTGCCAAGAGAAGCCGGCCTGTCCTTCACCGCTTACGACCGGGCACCCGACTTGCAGGCGAGTATGCCGTACTCGCGCCGGCCTGCGATCGGCTCGATCACCATGGCCTGGGGCGGCTTGACCGAGCGCATCCAGGCATCGACCAGCTCCCGGTTCGAGTCGGCGTTGAAGAAGAGGCAACCGCTGCGGGTGCTGGCGACCTTGGCGATCCAGGCCTCCTGCTCCGACCGTAGCCAGAGGCTGTTCTTCGGCGAGGTGATACCGGAGAGCGAGCGCAGCCCGCCGAGGAAATAGGCCGTGTCAGGATGGGCGACGAGGTCGTCGAACCTGTAGGATCCCAGCTCGACGGGCCGGCCCTCGAGACGGTCGCGCAGCAGGACGAAGAACTCCTCGGCCTCCGCGAAATCCGGATGGTTGCGAAAGACTGCCTGCACCCTCGGAAGCGGCGAATAGAGCCCCGCGAGGTCGGAGACGTCACTCCGATGGCTGCGAAGCTCATCATAGAGATCGAGCACGGCCGCGGAATCGTGCCAGACGCCGCCGAGGCCGGCCACCCTGCGCTCGACCTCGCCCGCCCCCGAAATCACCCCTTCGGCAATGACGGCCAGCGACACGACCAGCAGCACGGCCCGCGCCTTGCCGGGTGCAAGGCAACGCCAGACGAAGACCGGCAGCATCAGCAGGAACAGGCCCAGAAGGAACGACGGTCCCGCCAGATGCGACGTGTCGGAACGCAGCAGCGAGAATACGTGCAGCACGAAAGCGCCGACCGCCACGCCCGCAAACCTCGCGCAGAATGCCCGCGCCGGTTCGTCCGCCGTTTTCCATCGCCGCCCAAGGAACGCAGCCAGCAGGCTCAGGGAAATCAGAAACAGCGCGACCAGGGCGTAGGTGAGGATGAGTTCCCGGAACTCGCCGGATGCCGCCAGATCGGTCTCCAGCCGCCCGTCGACAATGTTCCAGCCGAGCTTCAGTCCGAGATTGTCCGACCATATCGAATTGGACACGCCGGCCATCACCAGGCTCGACTTGGCATTGGCCAGTGCCACCACTTCGATGAGATGCGACGGCCCCATGAAGAACGAAACCAACGCCGCGAAGGTCATGGCGCCCGCAAGAAGGAACAGCCCCGCGAAGTGCGCGAGCCGCTTCGGGGACCGTCCCGAGGCGGGCGCGAAGAGAGCGAGCGAGAAGATCAGGACGAGCAGGCCGCCGCTCAGGTTCTCCTGGCTGAGGAACCCGCCTGCCCCCCAGAGCATTCCTGCCAGCACCACCGTCCGCCAGCCGCGCCAGCCGGCACCCGCCCCCAAGAGCAGCCAGGCCAGCCACAGCGCGAGGATCGGAACGACCAGCCATCGGGTGAGCACCGCCCACCCCGCGAGATCGATCCGCTCCACGGGACTAGGCCAGAGGACCCAGCCGACGAGTCCGGCGACCGCCCAGCCGAATCCCAGGAACTGCTGAACGGCAACGAAGAAGACGATGATGCAAACGGCGTTGAGCAGGAGGTTGGCGGCGAGGAAGCCGTGGTTGCTGAAATGCACGAAGTCCGTGAGCGCGCCGAGCAGCAGCTGGTTTCCCGGTCCGTACTGGGTCTGCGCCTCGAGGTAAGGGATTGCGCCCAGCCTGATCTGTTGCAGCGCGCTCAGGTGAACGTGTGCATGGAGGTCGTAGAACTTCGCCAGCCCTTCACCGCCGCCGACCCCGCCGCCGAGCAGGGCCGGGAGGCCGAGCCAGCAATAGGTCAGCAGCGCAATGCCGAGCGCGCCGAGGAGCCGCGCGGGCCATCTCTGCGCGGTCACGACCACCGAAGGATGCGCGAGCGATCGCGGCCCCTGGACGAAGGCGACCCAGAGCCAGTGGAAGGCGATGAAGGCGGCAATGCCGAGATAGCCGAAGATCAGCGGACGCTTGTCCATCCGGCCCCAGTCGATGACTTCGTCCTGCGGCGAGATCGCGCCTGAGGGCGCCAGCGCCAGATAGCAGTATCCACCAACGGCCCCGAGCAAACCCACGGCATAGACCAGTGCTGCGCGCCCTTCCCCGTGCTGCCTCGTCATCCAACGGACCAGCGCCAGCGTCACCGCCGCCGTCGCAAGACCCGCGACCAGAAAGGCAAGCCTCGTCTCCAGGACGGCGACCTCGACCAGCATCAGTGCCGCCGCGACGAGGCAGATGAGCCCCTGCAGCCGCGTCATGGCCGGGCCGTGGCCAGCAGGAGGTTTCCGGCGCCGAGGTGCTTCGCGCGCAGTTCCAGTGCATGCAGGACATTGGCCGCCGCGAGGCCGAAGACCGCGGCGAACGGCGCCAGGCCGACCGCGGTCCTGACCGAGACGTCACGATAGCCCGCGGCAGCGAGATGCTCGCCCAGCAGGCTTCGGCGGTATTTGTTGATGTGTTGCTCGACGTAGTTCACCGGCGACGCCGCGTTGACGCCCAGTTCGATCAGCGGCCAGAGCGACCGGTAGTTGGGCGTGGTGACGACGAGGAGGCCGCCGGGCGCCAACAGTGCGCGCGCTTCGGAGAGCAGCCGGATCGCCGCATCCGGCGTCAGGTGTTCGATGAGTTCCACCATCGTCACAGCATCGTAGCGCTCGCCGGTTTCGGAGAGGCTGACCAGCGGCCGCGTGGAGAAGCGATGCGTTGCACTTCCGTAGGTGCGGGTCGCGTAGTCGATCTGGGCCGGGCTGATGTCGAAGCCGAGCGCTTCGATGCCGGCCAAATAGTTGCCGATGAAGGTGCCTGGGCCGCAGCCGATGTCGAGAACGCGCCTGGCAGGGCCGAGCTCTGCCGCGACGGTCCGGAACTTCAGGTCGTGCCAGCAGAAGCGTATGCCGGCCCTTTGCCGATACACCGTGTCGTAGAAGCCTGCCGGGATTTCCTTCTCATAGTCGTAGACGGAGTCTTCCATCGCGGCTCGTCAGGCTCTCCCGGCCTCGCATACAGACGGGCCGCAGGATCATCGATCCCGCCAGACCGTCGGGAACGTCTTGGACCGTGGCAGATGACGTGGCAAGAGCCCGTCAGCGGGCCAACCGTCCCTTGAGGACAGTACCGGCATAGGCGCCGGTCGCCTCCCCGTTCGCGAACGCCACGGCGCCGTTCACCAGAGTGGCCCGGATTCCCTCCGCCTTCTGGACGAGACGGCGGGCGCCGCCGGGAAGGTCGCGTTCGACCGTGGGCAATGTCGGCCGGATCCGATCCTCTTCGAACAGCACGAGATCGGCCCGGTATCCCTCGCGGACGAGGCCGCGGTCGGGGAGGTCCCAGGCGAGGGCATTGTCGCGGGTGATCTTCTTCACCCCCTCTTCGAGAGTGAAGGCACCGCGCTTTCGCACCCAGTAGCTGAGAAGGTGCGTCTGCAGCGACGAGCCCATCTCCTGGGCGACATGGGCACCGGAATCGGAGAAGGTCGCCAGCGTGCGATCGTGCTTCAGAATGCCGAGCACGTCGTCCGGCGATTCGTTGACCAGCGGCTGGATATAGACCTGGTTCTCGTTGGCGAGCGACAGGTCGATCATGACCTCGACCGGATGCTGGCCGCGCGCGCGGGCGAGTTCCTCGACCGTCGGATCGTCCCAATCGACTCCGGTCATCGCGAACAGATTGGCATAGTCCGGTTTGCGCGGATCCGTCGTGGCCGCCCCTCCCCCCTGAAATACGTTGTCGCGCGGCTTCATCCGGCTTTCTGCCGCCACCAGTTCGCGCCGCACCTCGGGGTCGGCCAGCCGCCGCTTCTGCTCCTCCATCGGCAGGTCGCGGACCTTGCGCCACGCCGGCAGCACGTCGAACGGGAGATAGGACTTCAGCGAGAAGATGGCGTTGATCGAACGTGTCGTGCCCTGGCCGAACATCCGACCACCGGCGGCCACCGTCTCGTCGATGTAGCGCGTCTGATAGGCCCATCCCGTCGGATCGTCGCCCTGCTTGGTGGCCAGCACGCCGAACATGACCGGGCGCCTGTAGGCGAGCGCCACCTCACGCAGCCGTGCGAGGAAAGCGCGGTGCGCCGCGCCGCTCGCGACGTCGGGGCCCACCTGGAAGATGCCGGCATCGAGTTCGGCCATGGCCGCCAGGATGCGGTCGATCTCCTCCCATTCGGCAATCCGGCTGGCGACCGGCGTATTGTCCGGCGTCACGTGGGTGGAGGCGCGCGAACTTGAGAAGCCCATGGCCCCTGCCCGCAGCGCCTCCTTCACGAGGTCGGCCATGCGGATCATCTCGTCCTCGGTCGCCTTCTCGGTAAAGGCGCGCTTGCCCATCGCGTACATGCGCAACGCCGAGTGGCCGATATACATGCCGTAGTTGATGGCCTTGGGCAGGCGTTCCACGGTCGCGAGGTATTCCGGGAAGGTCTCCCAGGTCCAGTCGATGCCTGCCGCCATCGCCTCGGTCGGGATGTCCTCGACCGCCGACAGGCAGCGCGCATAGAGGTCGCGATCCTCGGGCTTGCAGGGGGCCAGGGCGAACCCGCAATTGCTCATCACCACCGAAGTGACGCCGTGCCAGCACGAGCAGCTGCCGAGCGGATCCCAGGCGACCTGCGCATCCATGTGCGTATGGCCGTCGATGAAGCCCGGCGAGACGATCAGCCCGTCGGCGTCGATCGTGCGCGCAGCGGTGGCGGTGATGCGTCCGACCTCGGCGATCATGCCGTCCTTGATGCCAACATCGGCCGTAAATCTTTTGCTGCCGGAGCCGTCGACGACCGTGCCGCCGCGGATGACGAGATCGTGGGCCATCACAGGCGATCCTTTCGCTGGACGATTCTGGTCGAAGCGGCGTTTGCGGTTGCAACGTCCGGCATACGAAACCTCCCTCGCTGGCTTTTTCCGACGATTGCAGGCTTCTCCGATTCCGGCAAGCGGACTGCTGCAACCGTCCGGAACCGTGCTAGCGTGGCCGCAATAAACGGGGAAACGCCAAGTGTACGACTACATCATCGTCGGCGGCGGGTCGGCAGGCTCGGTCATGGCCCATCGGCTGTCCGCCCGCAGCGCCAACAAGGTGCTGCTCTGTGAAGCCGGTCCGGACACGCCGCCCGGCCAGGAGCCCAAGGAAATCGCCGACAGCTATTCCGGCACGGCCTATTTCGATCCGCGATTCCACTGGACCGACCTCAAGGTCCACACTCAGGTCGTCAGCCACAACAACCCGCAGGAGAATCGCCCGCCGTTGCGCAAGTACGAGCAGGCGCGCGTGCTGGGTGGCGGCTCTTCGATCAACGGGCAGATGGCCAATCGCGGCGCGCCGACCGACTACGCCGAATGGGAAACTCGCGGCGCCGCGGGCTGGGGATGGAACGACGTCCTGCCCTATTTCAAGAAGGTCGAGCGCGACCTCGATTTCGACGGGCCTTTGCACGGCAAGCACGGCCGCATCCCCGTACGGCGCATCCCCCGCGAGAAGTGGGCCGGCCATGCCCAGGCCGTCGGCCGCGCCTTCGAGGAGAAGGGCTTCAAGTACCTGCCCGACCAGAACGGCGAGTTCGTCGACGGCTATTTTCCCGTCACCCATTCCAACGCCGATGAGCGACGAGTCTCGGCTGCGATGGGCTATCTCGATGCCGAGACCCGCACGCGCCCCAACCTGACGATCTCGACCGAAACGCAGGTCATGTCGCTCCTGTTCGAGGGCTCGCGCTGCGTCGGCGTCACCGCCCGGGTCGCCGGCAAGGACCAGGAATTCCGCGCCCGCGAGGTGATCCTGTCGAGCGGCGCCATCCATTCGCCGGCGCATCTGATGCGCGCCGGCATCGGCCCCGTGGGCCAGCTCGCCGACCTCGGCATTCCCGTCGTGTCCGCCCTGCCCGGCGTCGGCCAGCGGCTGATGGACCATCCCTCGATCGCGCTGTCGTCGTTCATCAAGCGCGGCGCCCGCCTGCGCGAGCATACGCGGCGCCACATCCATGTCGGCCTGCGCTACTCGTCGAACCTGCCCGGCATCCCCAGGGGCGACATGTTCGTGGCCGTGGTGAGCAAGTCGGCCTGGCATGCGGTGGGTGAACAGATCGCCTCGCTGCTCACCTTCATCAACAAGACCTATTCCGAGACCGGGCAGGTCAAGCTCACGTCACGCGACTGGCGCAGCGAGCCCCTGGTCGAGTTCAACCTGCTGTCGGACAAGCGCGATCTCGACCGCCTGATGAGCGGCTTCAAGCTGATGGCCGCGGTGCAGATGACCGATGCGCTGCGCAAGGTGACCGATGTCCCCTTCCCGGCCTCCTACAGCGACCGGGTGCGCCAGATCGGTGTCGTGAACAACAAAAACAAGTGGCTGACCCGGCTCGTCGCGACGATGCTCGACGGCCCGGCGGCGCTGCGCCGCTACATGATCGACAATTACGTGGTCGAGGGTTTCACCTTCGACCAGGTGCTGAACGACGACGATGCGCTCGAGGCCTTCGTGCGCAAGGCCGCGATCGGCGTGTGGCATGCCTCCTGTACCTGCCGCATGGGTCGCGACGACGATCCGATGGCCGTGGTCGACACCCAGGGCCGGGTGCGCGGCGTTCAGGGACTGCGCGTGGTCGACGCCTCGATCTTCCCCGTGGTGCCCTGCGCCAACACCAATTTCCCCACCCTGATGACGGCCGAGAAGATCTCGGATGCCGTCCTCGCCGGACACTGAGGAGCCGTTCCATGTCGGTCGTGCTGGGCAGCGGCGAGCACCGCTATCGCGTCGTCGAGGACTGGGCGAAGCTGCCCGACGGCTGGGAGTTCCGCGACGTCGCCGCCGTCGCCTGTGACAGCAAGGACCGCGTCTACGTCTTCAATCGCGGCGACCATCCGATGATGGTGTTCGACCGGGACGGCAACTTCCTGCGCTCCTGGGGCGAAGGCCTGTTCAGCCGGGCGCACGGGCTGCACATCGACAGCGACGACAATCTCTTCTGCACCGACGACGGCGACCATACGGTCCGCAAGGTCTCGACCGACGGCAAGGTGCTGCTGACCATCGGCGTGCCCGACCAGCCCGCCCCCTTCCTGAGCGGCAAGCCCTTCAACCGCTGCACCCACACCGCCCTCTCGCCCAAAGGCGAGATCTACGTCTCCGACGGCTACGGCAACAGCCGCGTCCACAAATATTCGCCCGACGGAAAGCACCTGATGTGCTGGGGCACGACCGGGACCGATCCCGGCGAATTCAACATCCCGCACAACATCGCCGCCGACGCCGACGGCTGGGTCTATGTCGCCGACCGCGAGAACCATCGCGTGCAGGTGTTCGACGGCAACGGCAGGTACGAGGCTCAGTGGAACAACATGCACCGGCCTTGTGCGCTCTATTGCTGCGGCGGCGCGAAGAATCCTACCTTCATCATCGGCGAGCTGGGGCCCGGCATGCCGGTGAACAGCAAGCACACCAATCTCGGCCCCCGGCTGTCGATCGTCGACGCCAAGGGCAAGACCCTGGCCCGGCTCGGCGGTCAGGATGGACCCGGCGAACAAGCCGGCCGGTTCCTCTCGCCGCATGGGCTGGCCGTCGACTCGCGCGGCGACATCTATGTCGGTGAGGTGAGCTACACCAACTGGCCGAGCACCTTCCCCGGCACCCCCGTGCCGAAATACCTGCGCTCGTTGCAGAAACTCGAGAAAGTCGCCTGAGGAGAATGGTAATGGTTGAACGCGTACTCGTCGTCGGTCCCAAGGACACCCTGTCCATGGTCGACGACCTGGCTCCCAAGGGCTACGAAATCGTCAAGGCGCTGCACAATTCGCCGGAGCAGAAAGCCGCCCTGCCCGGCACCCACTATTTCGTGGGATTCATCCAGCAATACGTCACCCCGCAGCTCTTCAAGGACGCACCGAACCTTAAGCTGATCCAGATGCTGAGCGCCGGCTACGACCGCGCCGATCTCGATGCGGCGCGCGCGAGCGGCGTGCCATTGTGCGCCAACGGCGGCGCCAATTCGGTCGCGGTTTCCGAGCATGCGATGCTGCTGATGCTGGCGGTCTCGCGGCGGCTGATCACCCAGCACACCAACGTCACCGCCGGCCGCTGGCATGGCAATTCGCCGCCGACCGTCCATGAGGTGCGCAACCGCGTGCTGGGCATCGTCGGCCTCGGCACGATCGGCAAGAAGGTCGCCAAGCTCGCGCTCGCCTTCGGCATGACCGTCCACTACTACGACATCGCCCGCCTCAAGGAAGAAGAGGAAGACGCGCTGGGCGTCCGCTTCCGCCTGCTGCCCGAGATCCTGAAGCATTCCGACATCGTCTCGCTGCACGTGCCTCTGAACGCTTCGACCCGCCACATGATCGGCAAGGACGAGCTCGCCGCCATGAAGAAGTCGGCGATCATCGTAAACACGTCGCGCGGGCCCGTGATCGACGAGCAGGCGATGATCGCCGCGCTTTCGAGCGGCAACCTGTTCGGCGCCGGCCTCGATGTGTTCGACGAGGAGCCGACCCCGCCGGACAACCCCCTCCTGAAGCTCGACAACGTCGTCCTGACCGCACACCTCGCCGGGCCCACGTTCGAGAGCAACGTCACCCGCCTGCGCAACGGCTTCGACAACGTCCAGAGGGTTGCCCGGGGCGAACCCGCGCTCTGGGTGGTGCCCGAACTGCTGGTGCCGAAGACATAAGCCGAGTTTCCAGACGCGGCATCCTTGCGGGGCCCTTCCTCGCCCGCGAGGGCTTCGCAAGCGCCGCGTGGGCATCGAGCTGATCCATGTGCCCTATCGCGGCGGTGCCGATGCTGCGCGCGACATCTGCGGGGGTGCCGTCGATTCGGTGATCATCGCCACCAATTCCATCCGTCCGCCCGGTTGCCGCGAGACGCGCGCGCGTGCTGGCTGTCGTGGCCGAAGCGATCAAGGATCGAAGATGAAGGAGCGGCTGGATCCGACGGGCGCCGACCTCGTCGCCACACGCCGGCCCAGTTCAGAACCTGGATCGCAGATGGGAGGTCGCTCCGCTTCGCGCTGCGCGCTCCGGTCGAGACGACGGAACCTTCATCGGTCAGTCTACGCCGCCTGCAGCTTCACCCTGTAGGTTTCCTCGAAGCGCAAGATCGCTGCGAAGGATACCGCAGCGGCGGCCATGATCATGAAGGCCGGGCTGTAGTCGTTTTCCGTCCGGTGGACCAGCCACGTGGCGACCAGCGGGCTGAAGCCGCCGAGGACGCCCAGGGTGACGTTGTACCCCAGCGCGATCGCCGTGCAGCGGATCGCGGCCGGCACCGCCTCGACCATCAGCGCCGGCTGGGCGCCGATGAAGGCGCCGACCGACAGCACGAAGCCGAGCTGGCCCAGCAGGATCAGGGTCGGATGCCCCTGGTGCATCAACCAGAAGAACGGCAGCGCGCCGAAGAGGCCCAGCGCCGTTGCGCTCAGCATCAGAGGGCGGCGGCCGTAGCGGTCGGAGAGCCATCCCATCAGGACCATGACCGGCAGCATCGCGACCATGCTGGCAGAATTGATGGCCAGTGCCGTGGCGGGAGCAATATTATCGGCGAACTGCAGCCAGCTCACGATGTAGACGAACATCAGGTAGAAGCCGACCGAATTGAACACCGAGAGGGCTGCGAGCTTGCCGAGCAGCGGGCCATGGTTGCGCACCGTGTCGAGCAGCGGCGACCGCGCCGTCGAAGCCTTGCGCGGTTCCTCATGGACGTGGCGCCGCAGGACGACGCCCGCAATGCCGACCAGTAGTCCCAGCAGGAACGGCAGTCGCCAGCCCCAGCTCTCCAGCGCCTGCTCGGACATCACCGACGCCAGCAGGGCGCCGGTCGCCGAGCCCAGCAGGATGCCGCCGATTGCACCACAGCAGCCCAGCGCCCCCACCAGCCCACGCCGGTTGGGCGGCGACTGCTCGATGATGAAGATGATCGAGGTCGTGTACTCGCCGCCGACCGACAGGCCCTGCACCATGCGCAGCAGCGTGAGCAGGATTGGCGCCGCGATGCCGAGCGTCTGGTAATCCGGCAGCACGCCGACCAGGAATGTCGGGATGGCCATGGCGGCGACGGAAAAGGTGAGCGCCGCGCGGCGCCCGAGCCGGTCGCCGATCGCTCCGATCACTGCCCCGCCGATCGGCCGCATCAGGAAGCCCACGGCGAAGATCCCGAAGGCCGCCAGGACCTGCGCGACGGCATCCTCGCTCGGGAAGAAGGCCCGGCCGATCGCGGCGGCGAAGTAGCCGTAGACCGCGAAATCGTACCATTCCAGCACGTTGCCGATCGCGCCGGCCGCAATGACCCGGCGCGTGTTTCCCTTATTCATCTCCGCTCCCCCGAGCTCCGGATCGACCGAACGATCAGCCGTAGACGAACGCCCGATCGTCCAGGTCTATGGCCGGGAAGACGTTCTTTTCGTTCCAGTAGTCCTGGGTGTGCTGCCACTCCGGCTTGTCGCCGCGCTTGGGCAGCAGATGCATGCCGCGCATCAGGTAGCCCGGATTGAAATTCTCCGGATCGATCCAAGGCAGCAGCTCCATCCCCTCGTCCTCGGGCCGCAGCGCGACCTCGACCTTGTGGGACTGGCGATTCTCCATGTGGCCGAGAAGGCGGCAGACGAAGTCGCCGACCAAGTCGGCGCGCAGGGTCCAGCTCGCGCGGAAGTATCCGAACACCCAGATCATGTTGGGCACGCCGGTGAACATCATGCCGCGATAGGTCACCGTGTCGGCGAAATCGACCGGCTTGCCGTCCACCGCGAAGGCGATGTCGCCCATCACCGACAGGTCGAAGCCGGTCGCCGTCACGATGATGTCGGCCTCCAGGACCTTGCCCGACTTGAGCAGGATGCCCTCCGGCACGAAGCGGTCGATCTCGTCGGTTTCGACCGAAGCCTTGCCGGCGCGGATCGCCTTGAACAGATCGCCGTCGGGCACGAAGGCGATGCGCTGCTGCCACGGCCGGTAGCTCGGCGTGAAATGCGGCTCCAGCGGGAAGTCCGGCCCGACATGGGCGCGGACACCGGCCAGCAGCTCAGCACGCACCTTGTCGGAGTCCTCGAGTGAGCGCCGGGTGAACACCGACTGATCGTGCAGGATCTTGCGGCGCACGATCTCGTGGATCCACTCCTCGTCGACCTCGAGCTGCCTCAGCGTCTCGGCAAGCTCGATGGCGTTGCGGCCCGGAATGAAATAGGTCGGCGAGCGCTGCAGCATGGTGACGTGGCCGGCCTTGTCGGCCATCGCCGGGATGACCGTCGCGGCCGTGGCGCCGGAGCCGATCACGACGATCTTCTTGCCTGTGTAATCGAGATCTTCCGGCCAGGTCTGCGGATGGACGATCTGGCCCTTGAAGCTGTCCATGTCCTTCCATTCGGGCGTGTAGCCGACCGAATGGCGATAGTAGCCCTGGCACATCCAGAGGAAGTTGGCGGTGAAGCGAACCGCCTCCCCCGTGTCGGTGCGGACGCCCTCGATGGTCCAGCGATTGTCGGCGCTCGACCAGGTCGCCGCCTCGATGCGGTGCCCGTAGCGGATGTGCCGTGCGAGGTCGTTCTCCTCGATCACCTCGCCCATGTAGGTCTTGATCTCCTGGGCGGTGGCGATCGGCTTGCCTGTCCACGGCTTGAAGCGATAGCCGAACGTGTGGAGGTCGCTGTCGGAGCGGATGCCGGGATATTTGTGCGTGAGCCAGGTGCCGCCGAAGCTCTCCTGCGTCTCCAGAATGACGAAGCTGCGCTCGGGCATCTGGTGGGTCAGATGATAGGCACCGCCGATGCCGGAGATGCCGGCGCCGACGATGACGACGTCGAAATGCTCGGTCGTGGCGGCCGCAGGCCGTGCAAGAGTGGTATCCGGCATGGGAAGGCTCTTTCCTCGCTGATCAAGTCGCGCCAGTCTTGCGCGAACATGAGCACCGAGGCCAGCCCCCAGAATCCACCATCCGAAACCGGCCGCCGGAGAGGCGGCGCGATGGCAGCCCTTGTGATCATGGCAGTCCTCGTCGCGGGTCTCGGCCTCGCGGAGGGCATCGCCCGCCTGTTCCACCCGACCTTCGCCCCGTCCCGCCAAGTCGAGTTCACTTACTCTGCAGGTCCGCTTCTGCTCGCCCAGCCGGAGACCAGGACCCGCCAGACTTCCGAGGCCGGCGACTACGACGTCTCCGTGCGGATCAATTCGCATGGGTTGCGCGATTCGAACGACGTGGCGACGGCCGGAGCCGACGACATCGTCGTCGTGGGCAACGCGTTCGCCTGGGGCTGGGGCGTCGAAGCCCAGGACCGCTTCTCCCACCGGCTCCAGGTCCTGAGCGGCCGGCGGACCTTCAATCTCGCTGCGCCCACCGACATCGAGGGATACGCCGCACTCCTCGCTTACGCCAGACAGCTCGGCTCCAGAGCCGGCCGCGTCGTCGTTGCCATCGACATGGAGAAGGATCTTCGGACTGCCCGACAAGGCATGCCATCGCCGGGCAGCGGCTCCGGGGTCGGTGGCTGGCTGGCGCGGCATTCGGCGCTCTCCCTGCTCGCCTCCAAGGCCTACGAGCGAGGATTCTCGCCCGGGGCCGCCTCCAGCAAGCAACGCGTTACCCGCAACGAGTACGACCCCGCGGCAATCGACCAAGCGGCCGACAGGCTCGAGAAGATTGCCGAGCAGTACCGCGCGACCGTCGTGCTCATCCCGTCGCGCGCCCTGTGGATCGGCGATGCGCGATCCGTCGAGGAGCGGGTCACCACGGCTTTCACGGTCGCGCTGCAGCGGCGCGGCATCGATGTTCTGGACCTGCAGCCCGTCCTGGAGTCACAAGGGTCTCCCCTGTCCTACTATTTTGCCAACGATGGACATTGGACGGCCGGCGGTCACGCGCTGGTCTCCCAGGCCATCAGCCAGCATCTCGCCCGCTAACGGAAGTACGCCATGCACGAAAAGGTCGACGTCCTGATCATCGGTTCCGGCGCTTCGGGGGCGGCGGTGGCCTGGAGCCTCGCCGACACGAAGATGCGGATTCTCTGCCTCGAGCAGGGCGACTGGGTGAAGCCCACGGACTATCCGACCAACGGCCGGGACTGGGAGGCCCGCCTGTTCGGCGACTTCGCCATCAACCCGAACCGCCGCGCGCGCGAGACCGACTATCCGATCAACAACGGTACCTCGCCGATCCAGGTCGTGAACTTCAACGGCGTCGGCGGCAGCACCATCATGTACACGGCGCACTATCCGCGCCTGCACCCCTCCGACTTCCGGGTGAAGACGCTGGATGGCGTGGCCGACGACTGGCCTGTCGACTATGCCACCCTGGAGCCGTACTTCACCGAGAACGACCGCATGACCGGTGTCGCCGGCCTCGAGGGCGATCCGGCCTACCCGCACCACGTGCCGCCGATGCCGCCGCTCCCTCTCGGCAAGACCGGCAGGTGCTTCGGCGAGGCGATGAACAGGCTCGGCTGGCACTGGTGGCCTTCGGACTCCGCGATCGCCACCGCCGAGTATGACGGCCGCGCGCCCTGCATCAATCTGGGCCACTGCACACCCGGCTGCGCCCAGGGCGCCAAGGGGAGCGCCGATGTCACCTACTGGCCGCACGCGCTGCGCGCCGGCGTCGAGCTGCGCACCCGCGCGCGGGTCCGGGAGGTCACGGTCGGCCCCGACGGTCTGGCCAACGGCGCGATCTACTACGATGCCGAGGGCAAGGAGCATTTCCAGCCGGCCGAGATGGTCATCGTGGCCTGCAACGGCATTGGCACGCCGCGCCTGCTGCTGAACTCGGTGTCCGGCCGCTTCCCCAACGGCATTGCCAATTCGAGCGGGCTGGTGGGCCGGAACCTGATGTTCCACCCGTTCGCCCACACCTACGGCTATGTCGACGAGCCGATCGACGGCAACATCGGCGCGCAGCTCTCGCTGTGGAGCCAGGAATTCTACGAGACCGACAAGGCCCGCGGCTTCGTGCGCGGCTACACGCTGCAGCTCCATCGCGGCGCCGGCACGATCGTCGACGCGATCGCCAATACCGCGCGCGGCTTCCTGCCCTGGGGCGAGGCGCATCACGACGTCTATCGCACCCTGTTCAACCGCAAGCTCGGCCTCTCGGCGATCTGCGAGGACCTGCCCGAGGAGCATAACAGGGTCACGCTCGATCCGGTCCTGAAGGATAGCAACGGCATTCCTGCGCCGAAGATCGACTACGCCTTGAGCGACAACACGAAGAAGATGATCGCCCACGGCGTCGCGCGCTCGAAGGATGTCCTCGCGGCCGCCGGCGCAAAGAATGTCGGCAGCGATGCGCCGATGCTCAATGCCGGCTGGCATCTCATGGGCACGGCGCGGATGGGCACCGATCCCGAGCGATCGGTGGTCAACGAATGGGGACGCAGCCACGACGTGAAGAACCTGTTCATCGTCGACGGCAGCATCTGGGTGACCTCGGGCGGCGTGAACCCGACCTCCACCATCCAGGCGCTGGCGCTGTACATCGCCGACAACATCAAGCGCCGGCTCGCCGACGCCACGCTCTTCGACTGAGGCCGATCGACATGACCTACGGAACCCTGACGGACGCCGAAGCCCGCGACCTGCGTGCGCTGGCCGGCATCATGATCCCCGCGAGCAGCGCCCATGGCGTGCCGGGCGCCGACGACGCGCTGATCTTCGCCGATATCCTGAAGAGCCTGGAACGCGACACGGCGGACGCGCAAATGGCACTGAAGCACCTGCGGGAGCTGTCCGGCGGCGCGTTCGCCGAACTCGCGCCCGAGCGCCGCACCGAGGTGGCGATGCGGTTCAGGCACGAGGGCGGTGCGCCGCTCTTCGCCCTCAATCGCGTGGTGCTGCTCTGCTACTATCGCGACGACCGCGTGATGCGCGCGCTGGGCCAGGAGCCGCGCTCGCCCTTCCCCAAGGGCCACGTCGTCGAACAGGGCGACTGGTCGTTGCTCGATCCGGTGCGGAAGCGCGCACCGATGTGGCGGCAGGTCTAGCCGCTCGTCAGCCTTGGCCGCGTGCTTTCAGCACGAAGCCCATCGCCCGGAAGCTCGAATCCTTCTGGATCGCCGCGGTGACCCGCGGATCGCCATGGGGGTTGCTGAAGGCGATCAGGACGTCCGTCTGGGTCTGGCAGGAGGCTGTGGCCGTCGCGGCGAGCGACTGGGCGCTGCCGGCATAGACATCGGCCAGGTGGATGTTCGCGATCAGGCAGTTGTCGCGCGCCTCGAAAGCATCGTTGATGCTCTTCATCCGCAGCGGATCGGAGAGACCCGCGGCCCGCAGGGAACTCGCGGCCTCGCAGCCACCCAGCAGAAGCGGCAGCAGCACGAGGGCCGTTCGCAGGGAAATCCGGGTCACCGTCATTCGCTCTTCCAGTCTCTCCATCCGCCCGCAACAAAAGGGGCCGGGCCCGACCTGTCAAGGCCGGGCCCGCTCCGATCGTCCTAGTGACGGCTCATCTCGGCGCGACCCACCACCATGTGATGGACCTCGTCCGGACCGTCGGCGAACCGGAGGTGCCGCTGGTTCACGTACATCTCGCTGAGCGGCGACCACTGCGACAGGCCGGTGGCGCCGTGGATCTGCATCGCCTGGTCGATGATCACGCAGACCTTCTCCGGCACCATCGCCTTGACCATGCTGATCCAGACGCGGGCCTCGCGATGGCCCAGCACGTCCATCGCCTTGGCCGCCTTCAGCACCATGAGGCGCATCGCCTCGATCTCGATGCGCGCGCGGCTGACGAGTTCGAGGTTCTTGCCCAGCTGGATCAGCGGCTTGCCGAAGGCGGTGCGGCTCGAGCCGCGCTTGACCATCAGCTCGATGGCCTTCTCGGCGGCGCCGATCGAGCGCATGCAGTGATGGATGCGGCCCGGTCCGAGGCGGACCTGGCTGATCTCGAAGCCGCGGCCCTCCCCCAGCAGGATGTTCTCGGCCGGCACCCGGCAGTTGTTGAACTTGAGGTGCATGTGGCCGCGCGGCGCATGATCGTGGCCGAACACGGTCATCGGCCCTACGATCTCGAGACCGGGCGTGCCCATCGGCACCAGGATCTGCGACTGCTGGAACTGCGGCGAGGCATCCGGGCTGGTCTTGACCATGACGATCATGATCTTGCAGCGCGGATCGCCGGCGCCGGAGATGTAATATTTCTCGCCGTTGATCACCCATTCGTTGCCGACCAGCTCGGCGCGCGTGGTGATGTTCTTGGCGTCCGAGGAGGCCACGCCCGGCTCCGTCATCGCATAGGCCGAGCGGATCTCGCCGTTCAGCAGCGGCTTCAGCCACTTCTCCTTCTGCTCGGGCGTGCCGACCTTCTCGAGCACTTCCATGTTGCCGGTGTCCGGCGCGGAGCAGTTCAGCGACTCCGAGGCCAGCGGATACTTGCCCAGTTCGGCGGCGATATAGGCGTAGTCGAGGTTGGTGAGCCCGCGGCCGATCTCGGAATGGGGCAGGAAGAAATTCCACAGGCCCGAGGCCTTGGCCTTGTTCTTGGCGCCCTCGAGCAGCTCCAGCTGACCCGGCGCCCAGCTCCAGCGATCCTTGCGGCCCTCGCCCAGGCGATTGAACTCCTCGAGGATCGGCGCGACGTTCTCGGCGATATGCGCCTTGACCGCATCGAACAGAGGCTGGGCCTCCTTCGACATGGCGAGATTGTTCAGCTCTGCTTCGAGATCGGGACGGACCGGCTTCCGGGTCGCTGCCGCTGCCTTCTGGGTCATTGGGGTTTCCTCGCTCCTGTCGGTCGGATTTTCACGTGCGGCCAATCCCTACAGACCTGTGGTTTGCGGTCAATGCCACAGTGGTTTTGCCGTGCAGACCAACCAGCCTGCGCCGACGACCGCGCGGGCCGGTCGTCGCGCCCCTGCCCGGCCTGCTATTGTCGCGGCATCATGTATCCGCCCGAGCGCATCGTCTGCCTGACCGAAGAAACCACCGAGACGCTGTACCTGCTGGGCGAGCAGGACCGCATCGTCGGCATTTCCGGCTATACGGTCCGGCCGCCGCAGGCCCGCCGCGAGAAGCCGCGCGTTTCCGCCTTCATCTCCGCCGACATGCCGAAGATCCTGGCGCTGCAGCCCGACCTGGTTCTGACCTTCTCCGACCTGCAGGCCGATCTGGTGGCGTCGCTCGTGCGCGCCGGCGTCAACGTCCATGCCTTCAACCAGCGCACGGTCGCGGAGATCCTCGACATGATCCGCACCCTCGGCGCGCTCGTCGGCGCACAGGATCGCGCGATGGCCCTTGCCGACGAACTCGCGGCCAACGTCGAGGCGACGCGGCGGCGCACCAGCGGCGCCGGCCCTCGTCCCAGGGTCTATTTCGAGGAATGGGACGAACCGATGATTTCCGGCATCGCCTGGGTCTCGGAGCTGGTCGACGCCGCGGGTGGCCACGACATCTTTCCCGAGCTGGCTAGCTGCAAGTCGGCCAGGGATCGCATCGTCACCCAAGACGAGGTGATCCGCCGCGCGCCCGACATCGTCATCGGCTCGTGGTGCGGCAAGAAATTCAAGAGCGAGAAATTCGTCGCCCGGCCGGGGTTCGAGTCCCTGCCGGCGGTGCGCAACGGCCGGCTGCACGAGATCAAATCGCCGCTGATCCTGCAGCCCGGCCCCGCCGCCCTCACCGACGGCCTCGCCGCGCTGGAGGCAATCGTCAGCGGCGCGGCGGATCGCGATCCCACCGGGCCGTGACCGCCGCCACAATACTGTGATGCTTCTCGATCTAAAAAGAAGCTCGCCTCGTTTGGCGTGGAAATTGCGTGGATCGTGCCAGAGGCAGCCCATCGATCCTTGTGAACAGGAGATCGAAGATGCTCAAAGTCTACGTTCCAAAGATGCTCAGTGGTGAGATTGGCGAGTGGTGCAGCAGCCTTTCGCTGGCGGCGGGCGTGCCAATCTGCTGGGGAAGTGACCATCTCGGCCACTTCGTGAACGCACCCAGCGCGGACTGGGTCCCCTCCCTGTCGGCCGCCATCGCCGATGCTTGCGAGGGCAAGTCGCCGAGCCTCAACTAGTGGTCGAGACAGTGGCGGAGACCCCTACGTTACCGGCGCCGTGCTTTTCGTCGACGACGGCATGACGGTGCCTTGAGACGGCGAAGCCAGCCCGGCGCGGAGACGATGCTTATTTGATCGCCAGCAGCTCGACGTCAAAAATCAGCGTGGCGTTGGGCGGAATGACACCGCCAGCGCCGCGAGCTCCATATCCAAGGTGCGGCGGAATGATCAGCGTTCGCTTGCCGCCGACCTTCATGGTTGCGACACCCTCGTCCCAGCCGCCGATGACGCGCTGCATGCCGATGGGAAATTCGAAAGGCGAGCCGCGATCGACGGAAGAATCGAATTTCTTGCCTTTCACGTCGCCTTCGTAGAGCCATCCCGTGTAGTGCATGACACAGGTCTGGCCTTTCTTGGGGCTCGCGCCCGTGCCGACGGTGGTGTCGATGATCTTCAGGCCGCTTTCGGTCGTCATGGCTTTTCCTCGGGTTTGCGCGCTAGCCGGATAGGCAGCGGCGAGAGCTATGGTCGCGATAATGACGCGGCGGGTCACTTGCAAGTGGCTTGTCCTTCTCAAATGCCCAAAGGGGCGTCCTGACCGACAACCTGTTTATACAGCGCGCGCACCTCGTCCGAGACGCGGTGCGTGTCTTCCTTCAGGTTGCGCGGCGTGATCGCGATGAAGGCGATTTCCCAGTTGTCCGGCTTGGTCGCGCCGACTTTCGGCACGAAGGCGTGCGGCGCGCCGGGCGCGTTGTGGAAATGGCCGCCGTCACGCACCGGCGTCAGCACAGGGTTGCCATTCTCGTCGATGGAAAAACCGTCCGCCTCGCCCACGACATACATCGGGAACTGATCGGTACGGGTGGCAATGTGTGTATGCAGCTCGACTTTCCGCAGAAACACCGCCGCGACACCGCGTCCGTGCAGGTTCTGACCCAGACGCCACGGGCCGGGTCCGGTCAAATCCGGCACGGCGGAGAAGTGATGTTCCTCGCGGGCCAAGATGGCGCGCAAGGCGTCCTTGGGATTGAATTCGGGACCGGCCGCGCCGCGGGCCTTGCTGAAATCCGCATGAACGGACTTCATCCATTCAATCTCGTCATCTGCCAGCTCATGGTCGAGAATCGGTAGAGTCGCGCCACTGGACATAGAAGACTCCGCTGCCTGCAATTCGGTCTCTTCTTATCCGGGATTCCCCGGCTCGTCAGCGCAGTCAGCCGTTCATGGCGACGGAGTCTATGCCACGACACGATTGGCGGGATGCAGACCGGCAATTTGAAAAGAAAGCCAGGGCAGGAGATTGCGCTGCGACTGCCTGGAGACACCGGACACTTCAGCGTTCTCGACAAAACCGGGAGACCGGTTGATCGGGCAGGTAATGGCGGAGGGGATGGGACACTCCGCCTGACCCTCCAAAAGCACCGGAAGCGCTTGATATATGGCTTTCCTCCCCCTAGACGTGTGTGTGTAACGTGTGTGTGAGGGACAGTGTATCTCGTCAAGCGACGGCAAGTCTGGTGGGCTCTTCACGAACTTCCAAAGCGCCTTCACGCGACCCACGGACGCCGCCTTGCCCGCTCCTTGGGGACGCCGGATCATGCCAAGGCAAAGCACCTAGCGTCCATCCTCTGGCTGCACGATTGGTCGCGCCGGGTGAAGGGACAAGCACCCAACCGGGCTGACGAGGCAGAGGCGGCCCTCTACAGAGATCTCATACGGAATGCGAAGACCGAGCATGAGATAGAGGCCTTGAAGGATCACGTGGCCGATCTGGCGGAGAACCGATACCTCAAGGCCAAGACTTCGAAGGAACAGGAGGACGCCCTTCGGTTCAACAAGCAGGCCCAAGGGATGCTCACGCCGCTCACCGAACATCTGGACGACTGGCTATCGGCAGCGCAGGACACACTGAAGAGCAAGGATATGAAGCGTGCGGCCATCACCAAGATGGCGGCCGCCCTGCCCTACATCCAAGAGGTCGACCAGAAGGCGGCCCAAGCGTGGCTGGCCAACGTGGTGAAGACCGAGGGGCTCACCGCGAAAACCGCCGTGCGCCTCCTGTCGTTCGTGAGGGGATACTGGAGACACCTGAAGAGCGAAGGTATTGTCACTGAAGAGCCTTTCGTGGGGCTGACGATGCCCCCCACGGCGCGGCGGTCGGGGTCATGGCTGCCATTCACCCCGGCCCAGGTGGTGGCGCTTGAGAAGCGGGCGCGGGCGAAGGATGGCGAACTCGCCGACCTCATCGTCTTGGGTATGTGGACTGGTGCCCGCATTGAGGAGCTATGCAGCCTGAAGATCGAGCAAGTCGACTTCAGCGCCCGCGCGTTCACCGTCATTGACGCCAAGACATCGGCAGGTAACCGAGAGGTGCCAATCCACGCCGCCCTGCTCCCGAAGCTCAAGGAGCTGGTGGGCAACCGGACTGAGGGTTACGTGCTGGCCGATCTCACCCCGAACAAGTTTGGTGACCGCTCCAATGCAGTCGGCAAGCGTTTCGGCCGGCTCAAGAAGGCGGCCGGGTTTGGGGGGCAACATGTGTTCCATGGGATACGGAAGTGCGTCTCGACGCAGCTTGAGAACGCGCTGGTGCCTGAGGGGATCTCTGCGGACATCCTGGGGCACGAGAAACCGACCATTACCTACGGTCTATACAGCGGAGGTGCGTCATTGGAGGTCAAGAGGGCGGCGCTTGAGAAGCTGCAATACTGAGAGAGGTTCTCAGAGGTACATCGCCCATTCTCCGTCTGGCTTCAAACCGTAGTAGGCATATCGCTCCGGGCGGCTTGTTCGCTCATCGTCCGGCACGGAGAAAACCGCCGTCTGCAACCCAGCAAATTCTACAGCATGAGCGGCCGCGAGGCCGGCGATTAGCGTCTCATAGGAGTCACGCAAAAGGTCGGTGACCTCGTTCAAGAACTGGTGCGCCAGCATTGGAGGGTGAGGTCGTCGCGGGTGAACGATCTCGATCACAGGCGGCACAATAGCGTTCTCGGGGGTTAGTAGAAACGGCCTGACAATGAAGCGCTTGTGCTGATCGCGGTGCTCCATCGCATTCCGAGCATCGGCAACAAACGCCAAGAACTCTGCCCACGACGCCCAAGCCTCGCTGGCGTTCTCCGCGCCACTCTCGGACGCCGGTCCGGCGGCAGCGACGACCGCCGCCGGCCAATCCTTTTTAGCCGCGGCGTCTGGAACGAACTCCCGCGCCAAGTCCCGCATAGAAGCGGTGACATGCTTCGCCTTCTGCATGAACATCTCACACTGTGGCTTCAGGTTAGGCAACGAGGGGAGGCCACGCTTCACCTTGGCGGCATTAAAGCTCTCGATCAGTCCCGTTATCTGAGCGGTGACGGTGTCCGCGATGTCCCGCATGGCCAGGAGATCTTGAAGACCGTCAAAGACGATCTCTTGCGCACGAACCAAATCGACGGGCGGAGGAATGAAGCCAGGGCGAAATAGCCTCCGGGCCTGCAGTAGCGTTCGAACGACGTCCGGGCTCTCCGACCCTACGCCGAGTACCTGCTGATAAGTAGGCTGAATGGCCGGGTTAGTTCGGCCTGGATCTACCTGATCTGGGAGCTGAACCTCGAAAATGCCGCGGGCATGTATCGACAACAATCGACTGCCGAGTGAGTACAGGTCTTGGATCGCACCCGCGTTGTTCCCTTCGAGTTTTAGCTCGATAGATGCGTCTCTGATGACATCAATCCGCCGCCTCGTCATCTAAATGCCCCCGGGGCCAGCGCTGCGGGCCGCCTCGCCCACATCGCGGCAACCATCAGATTGGCGTACTCCACGCGTAGTTCATCGTCCTTCATGGCCTCAAAGCGTTTGTAGTCAGGGCGCGGAGCAACAAGAGCGCTCTGCCAGCGGCAGTGGGCAGGATTGAGTATCCAGCCCTATATGACTGGCGCCGAGTTCCACTACCACCCCTGCCAACTCACGCCTGCGACGCTTCTGAGGCACCCATCAACATGATGATGTTGCTGGCCGACAAGTGGAGCGCATAGCTCGCGAGATACCGATGGACTGGAGCGGCGTCCGGCGCAGCACCGTGTGCGCCCCCTTCATTCCTCACATTCGGCAGGCCCGTCTTCATCATCGCCACGTAAGCCGTGAGCCCGTCCGAGAGCCACGGCGGGAACAGACCGTTCTTCACAACCGTTGTAACGAGGTTGCCCGCGGTCGCTCCAGCTGGATAGTTCCAACCACGCTCAGAGCAGAGCGCCTTCAGTGTAGCTTCGAACGCCTTGCCAGCTTCGGTAACGGTCGAGGGGTAATCGCCGTCGCGATACTTCTCGTGAGCCTTGCGGAAGTGCTCATCCGCCTTCTCGTACCCAGCGGTGCCGAGAAGTTGCAGGGTGGGCTTGATCATCTCAGCATGGGCAAATTCCGAGTCGACGCGGATCAGCTGAGTTCCCTCAAACCGATAACCAACGCCTGCCCGCTCGAAACGCACGTTCAACTCTGCAAGAGCCTCGATGTCGCGATCCCGCTCACGCTGATACTCGTAACTGCGTGTCGCCAAAAAGCCGAAGATGAACTCGATGATGTCCAGCTGCTCTTCCAACGACACCTTGCTGCCGTTGAAGTAAGTGCTGACACGTTCCTCAGCGCTCGACGAGTAGCCCAGGCCGGGCCATTGCAGATAGCCGAACTCTCGCAAAAGGGCTGATTCTAAGTCGCCCCAGATCGTCGACCGACTGGCGCTACGCGTCCCCCGCTCCACTCGATCGCGCCAGATATGAATAATCTGGGCCACCAGCGAGCGTGGCAAAGAATCGTAGATGAAAACATCAGGTTCGCCGGCTCGACGGGCGGCAGATTCGCGCTGGGAGAATAGATTGAACACAGCCATTGGCGACCAACAGTCCGGAAGATGAACAGGAGTGAAGGAGGGACCAGCTATCGAGGCCCCTCCTCTACTTCTACGCGTAAGCCGTAAGCACCCAGGTGACCGCCACCCCGCGATACGGGGGAAACCGGTTACCGATCGCGATGGGCGCCCGACGTGGGTCCATGCTGGGTGAGATGGCTAAGGCGAGTTCGCTCTGACCAAACGGCAGCTCGGCTACCGCCTTCCAAACGCCTGACTCCGGGCAAACCTGTCCGGTCATACAACGGGTGCCGATGGGCACCTTCTTCTGCTGGTACATAACTGCATCCTCTCAAACGGCATTGCTGACGGCAGCACCGCGAGGCAGGATCATGTTTGTCAGGACCTGACCATTCTCGCAGTCCGGAGCGGTTGCTCTCGGATGAGATTGGCCAATCCAGGAGCGGGCTCTGCCATCGGTGGGGCCCGCTCTAACTTTATGGTACAGGATTTAGCGTGCAGCAGTCAATACTCCTAGTGACCGGCATCGCGCTTTAACCACGTACACCGAAAATCTCATATGGTCAATTACTCGTTGAATCTGTCCCTAGTCATTTTGCCACACCCAGCGGGCCGCGCCATGGGGAAATCTCAAGCAAACGGATTTTAACGAAAAATCTGCGAGCCCTCCCAACGCCATCGGCTCACTGCATACCCCCCGCCGGGGTGCCGCAGCTGGACCCTACGCGCGTGCCTTTTACACGCGCCGCGACGCCTCGCCCGGCCCCACTGGGCAGGCACACCGCGGCGCCTCACCGCTCCCAGCGCCCTACCGTCATGGCCCTGGCCAGCGATCCCGCCCCGAGCCCAGACAAGCGAGGGCCCCGACAGTCTCCCGCCGGGGCCTCCAGTTGAACGCCTTGGATTGCTTCAGGGATACGCCGAGCGGGGCGTGATCCAGACCGCTAGGCTATCCAAACGGGTAACGGTCGCCCCATCGTGCAGCGTGAACCTTGCGCCGTTGGCGAGGCCGCCGGCCAGCCCGTCGATTTCCTCGGGATCATAGGGCCGTATGGCCACCTCACCGCCCGCGGCAGAGTTGACCCTAACACCCAGCCCATCCACGAAGAGGTTCATCTGTCCTTCGATCTGCATCCGACTATCTCCCTTCCATGCCCGCCGGTCGTCAGCGGTCGGGGGAAGATGGCAGGGTGTGCGGGCGCTGTACGAAGGCCTCCCATGGTGGAGGAGTCGACGCCTTCCATCCACTTGTGGAGGCATTCGAGAACCGTTGTCTGCGTCGGCGGGTCGCTGAGCGGGCTTGATCGTTCCACTAGCGCAGATGCCTAGCGCGGCGTCGGGGTAATGATTCCTTCTGCCGCACCACACGCCTAATCGTACACAATCTCAAGTTAGTGTACGGATAATGCCACGAAGCACAGCGGGAGAAGCAACGTGTCTATCAAGAAGAAGGCCGCCGTGGCCTACTACAGGACATCGAGCGCCACCAACGTGGGGCCCGACAAGGACAGCCAGAGAAGGCAGGCGGCGGCGGTCGAGGGTTACGCAAAGGGCCGCGCTCGGCTCGACGTGGTCGCTTCATTCTATGACGCGGCCGTCTCTGGCGCTGACCCGGTTGATGCTCGCCCCGGCTTCAGCGAGTTGCTGTCCTACTGCGAAGAGCATGACGTCGGCGTGGTCTTGGTCGAGAGTGCGAGCCGCTTCGCCCGCGATCTCATCGTACAGCTCACGGGGCACGCGCTGCTGAAGGCCCGAGGGATCGAATTGGTCCCGGTCGACGCGCCCGAGCACTTCACAGACCCCACGCCGACCGCCGTGCTGGTTCGCCAAATCCTCGGCGCGATTTCCCAATTCGAGAAGGCGGGGCTGGTCGCCAAGCTCCGCAGCGCCCGTGACCGGAAGCGGCAAGAGACCGGGCGGTGTGAAGGCCGCCCTCCCGTACCGGCCGGCGTAGTCGCAGAGGCGCGGCGCTTGGCGCGACGTTCGCCCGTCACTGGAAAGCGCCGCAGCCTCCGGACCATCGCCGCCGAGCTGGCAGCCATGGGGCACTTGGGCGTGTCGGGCGGGCCGTACAGCGCGAGCAGCATTCGCCACATGCTGGCGGCATAGGTTCCATCGGATCGCTCTACGCATACGCTTGAACATCGCTGGGCCCTTACCATCTCTGGTCGATAGCGAGGCGCCATGACGATCTCCGAGAAAGACTTCGACATCATCAATGACCGTGAAGTACGCCACAGGCAGACGGGCGCGACTTGGGCGACCTATCGGTACGAGAACCCCGAGGACACAGGTAGCAGCCTGACGGAGAGCCCTGGACGAGCCGGCGAAGGCCACTTCCCGACTGCTGCCGAGCTGCGGCCGCACGCAGTGGCGCTGCTTCGTCGCCTTGCCGGTGTAGGGCCCGCGAAGGGTGCTCCCGGCCCCGAGGGCTGGACGTAGCCGAATCGCCTAGCGGAGCAACGCGCGGCGGGGCCTAGCGAGTCCGTAAAGCGCGAGCCGCCCTCACCCGCCCCGATGCACCGGCCGGGCGCCGAAGGGCCTGCAGTGGGCTCCGTAGAGTCGCCGCGGGGCATCCGGCTGGCGAGCGAGGATTCGTGTTTTTCTCTTTCTCGTATGGGGGGCCCGCGGGGCGGATGAAGACGGGAAAGCCGAGATAGGTCCTCCCCTAGCACCATCCACAGTCGAAGCTCTCGCCGCTCCCGCTACACGCCCCGGACCAGCAGACCGATGTTGATGCCCGAACCATCGACACTTATCGAATTTGCACGGTGAATGTGGGGCCCCTTCGCTATCCCCGAACCTTCGACATCAGTCGAATAGGTTGCACCTTGGCATCCAGACAACTCTCCCAACGCACACCGCGCGTCCCGATCCGGCCCGCCTAGAGCCCAGGTGCAGCTCGCCGCGGCGGACTCCCGAAGGGCCCGCGCGGCTCGCCTTGGGAGAATTCAGCGCCCCCGCCTCGCTCATTGCCCGCCGTCACCGTGGTCCGTCATGCCGCGCACGGCGCGTCGAGGAGGTGCGGGGCGCTGTCCAACCTTTTTGAATTTCGACTCCAGCCCAACCAACCAACCAAAGAGTCCCCATGTCCGATACACCCATCGCCCCGAAGCCGTTCTCGTTGGACGACCTCAAAATCCCCACCACGCCCGCCCCGATCGGCAACGTGGCACTCCACATTCCGACTACCCCGCCTTCCGCTCACTGCCCGCCCCGCTCACTGCCGGTTTTTCCTGAACTTCACATTCCCACGGACGCCCGTGACGCTGACTGCCCGGAGCAGCCGCAGGCCGAGGCTCCTCCCATGTCCCCCGACGAGATCGCCGAGGGCCTCCGCATCTTGGCGAAGCGCGGCGCCAGCCTCTCTGGCAAGAAGGGCCGGCCTGTCCGAGCGCAGTACTTCCTAACCGCGCGTCAGGCGGCCATGGCGCAACTCACGAAGCTCGCGGTCTGCTTCATTGCGGGCCGCCCCGTTACCCAGGCACTCGTCCTGCGGCTCGCCCTTGTGCTGCTCTTTCGCACCGTCACCGACGCACTGAAGGACCCGGCGGTTGCCGAGGCCCTTCGGGCTGATCTCGAGATTGCTCGAGGTGCCGAGTGACCCACGACAACGCCAAGCCTGCGGCGCTTGCGGAGACTGCGGCGGCTCGCTCGGAACGCCGCGAAGAACTTCTTGAGAAGATCTGGGTGGCAGAAGCAGAGGCAGTGCTGGCCACTCTGGCGTCGAAGAACCCTTCGGCCAGCGACCTGCAAGCTGCTCGCGCGTTCCTCCGGGATAATGACGTGTCGCGGTCAACGCTTGCGCAGTTCCGCCGCAGTCGTGGGGGCCCGTTCGGCCCATCTTGGACACCGCCAGCGTTCGATGACGATGACAGCGCCGAGTTTTCTAAAGACTCCGCATCCGACCCGGCGCTCCGCAACGTGCAGCCCTTCGCGCCGGCCTTGCCGCCACCTCGCGACACCGAGACCATAGACGACTAGCCGCCACTCGCTGGCCCTGGTCGCGACCTCAGCTCCACCAAGGAACCAGCAATGCAGCCCGTAGACTTTCACCTCAGGTCGCCGCTCGCGGCCCGCACCCTCGCGGCACTAGCTCACGACTTCGACAGGCACGGCCATCGCCCCAGCTCGGCCCAGTGGGCCGCCCTCGCCGACCTAGCTCAAACCTTGGAGCAGATGGCCGAGGGGACCGCAGACGCGAAGTTCTTCCTGTCGTCGCTGGACCCTGGCGTTGGCAAGACGCAGACGCTCATCAAGTTCATCGATACGCTGCTGGCTTCCCCCGTTCACGACCACGTCGGCGTGCTGTTGTGCGTGTCGCGGTTGTCTGAGGTGGAGCGGATTGCGAAGGACAGCGGCATCCCTGCCGAGATGCTCCACGTCTTCACCAGTGACGCTGAGAAGAATGCTCTAGGAAGGGCCACGGCGGACGATGCGAGGGTATTGATCACAACGCAGGCCATGGTGGAATCCCGGTTGGCTGCCCAGCCCTTCGCGCGATGCGCCCTGTTCTCCTATCGGGGCCAGCCGCGGAGTGTGAGGGTGTGGGACGAGGCATTCCTCCCCGGCCAGCCGATCACGCTCGCGGTTGACGATCTGGCCTATGTATTCCGGCGCCTCACGATGCTGTCTCCGGGCCTTCGGGACGACATGAAGGGCATTTTCGACGACGTCGACAAGCTGCCCTGCGGGTCGGTTTACGTCGTGCCGGACTTCGCCACCCATCGGGGCGTGTCGCTCAACGATGCTCTCGCCGCCAGTGGCGCGGGAGCCGAGGACGAGAGGGCCGTGCTCTCGTCCCTATGGTTCATCTCGGGAAAGCGCGTGTCGATCCGCCGGGATGGCAAGTTCGGCGGAGCAATGATCGACTACAGGGAGACCCTGCCCGCCGACCTTGCACCAATGGTAATCTTGGACGCGAGTGGCCGGGTGCGGGCGACCTACAGCGACATGGAGCACGAACGAGGCCTAGTCCATCTCCACAGAGCACCGAAGGACTACAGCCCTCTTACCGTGCATACGTGGCCGCGCGGTGGCGGCAAGAGTGCCTTCGCTGAGGACGGCGACAAACTGGCTGCCGGCATCGCCAAGACTATCGACACGCGGCCTGATGAGGAATGGCTGGTCGTCTGCCACAAGAGCAGAGGGCGCGTCGGCGATGTCCGGGCCAACGTGTTGCGGATGCTCGGGAAGGCCAATCCCGACAACGTCAGCTTCATCACTTGGGGGAACCATGCGGCGACCAATGAGTACGCCAACGTCCCAAATGTGATCCTAGCCGGCACCCTCTTCTACCGAGGGAGCTACTATGAGGCGCTCAAGAGGCTCGCAGCGAACCGACCCGCGTCTCGTGGTGCTGTGACCAAGGACGAAATGGAAAAGGTGCAGCTCGGCGAGCATGCCCACCTGATCCTGCAGGCCCTATGTCGCGGAGCTGTACGAAAGAGCGACCGGGACAAGTGCCACCCGGCCAACGCCTACATCATCGCGTCGGTTCGCTCTGGTATCCCCGCCGCCCTGCCGACCATCTTCCCCGGCTGCAAGGTGGTCGCGTGGTCGCCTGTTCCACGGAACCTGAAGGGGGATGCGGAAGCTGCGTACCAATTCGTGGAGGCTTGGGCGCGGAAGGCAAGCCCCGGCGCCGTGCTCAAGTTCCGCGATGTCCAGCGAGAGGTGGGTATCGACCGAAGGACCTTCACCGACACCATCAGGCGGGGCATGCCCTTTCGCGAGGCCATCGCGGAGCTGGGCGTAATTGAGTGGGGACAGGGGAGATACCTGACCGGCTATCAGCTCGCGGGGTCAGTCCCCTTCCCTGTCGAATGACGGAGAACACCTAGAAGAGCCCTAGATGTTTTCCGTCTTTTTTCTGCCCGCGGTCTCCCCTCCGCGCCCCCTCAGCACCACCACCGTCCCACTGTAGCTCTCCCGCGGGTTAGCCGAGTTGGCGCCGTTGGCGATACCGCTGCTGAAGGGGCGTCGGGGAACCCCGCCAACCCGACCACACAAGAGCCCCGACCAACGGGGCCACGGCGATCCTGTCCGCGTAACCAGCGCGGGCACCCCAGCGAGCCACCCTCCTCCCACCCACGATGCCGCCAAGGACGCTTGGTCGATTGCCCTGCGGGGTCTCGGCCGACGCCGTGGTGGCGCGTGGGTGGCGCTGAGGGGCGGTTTGCTGGGGCGTGGTCGCCGGGTCGGCCTATCCCATCCAACAATCCTCGGAGACCTCTTCACCATGTCGGGTTCATCCACTCCCCGCCGACGCTACCTCGACAGGCGCCCTAACCGCGGCTGGCGGGAGCGGTCGGTAGTCAACGGCGCCTTGCCATGTTCGGTCGACGGCTGCGGATTCCGCCGGGAAGCCCTTGGCCGGTACTGCAATCAGCATCGCAAGCGTCTTGAACGCACCGGCCACCCTGCGGTCGCGCGGAGCATCCCGGTGGCCGCCTGGAAGCCCCTCGTTGAACTCGCGGCGTCGTTCGTAGCCGAGCAGCTCGCTACCCAGCTTCCTCACCCCAGCATCGCTGCGGCGGTCAGGTGGTGCGACGACGAATTGGCGCTGGCACGGAAGCGATTCAACGCACCTCGGCGACGCGACCGTGGGCCGGATGCCGTGGACTACGCCGCTCGGCTACGTCGCGTCTCGGGGCGCGGCCTCGACGGCAGGGAACTTCTGGCCCGGCTGATAGCGGCAAATCTGGCGGACGACCGCGGACATGAAGCCCGGCCGCAGATCAAGAGTGACAGCCACTTCATGAACCAGGCCGCGCGGCTGCTCCTCCACAGGGCCCTCATCGGGCGTCTCCCGTGGACGCGGGTCAGGCCGACCAGCCCGCCCGCCCCACATCTCAACAGCTACAACGACCCGCTCGTGGGCGTCCGCCGCCATGCGTTCACCCGCATCAATGGCGCCATTGGCGTGGTCGCCATCGCGTCGGCCGATGAACTGCGGCGCCGACTCTCAACACCAACCACCACCACCGCAACCAAGGACCAACCCTCGTGACCAACAACGAATTTATCCCGACCGACCTCTACATTCCCGAAGGACCGACCGCCGAAGAGGCGGGCCCGTACTACAACGGGGTGGCCACCCGCTCTCGCGACGAAACCCTTGCCGACGTCTGGGGCGGCGGAAGCGACAGCAACACGCCGAAAGGAAATACCGTCGGCATGCGGGCCACCTGGACCGAAGGCAACCTGACGCCAACGCAGGCGCCGGGACCGGGTGACCTTGGCGGCTTCAAGGCCACCACGGCCACGGGTGCCCCGATCAGCGACCTTGCGGCACTGTCGCCAAATGACCTTGTCACCATCAGCGGCGAGACCATGCCGCTTGAAGTCGCCATGCATATCGGCCTTCTGGTCCGCGACCAGAAGAGCGGACTGATCACGACGACCGGCGGCCACGAAGCGCAGCCCGATGCGGCCAAAGAAACGCAGCGCGATGAGCAGCAGAACGACAGTGAGGCACCATCGGCCCTCGACGACACCAGCGAGGCAATCCTTACCGAGGCCTTCCAAGGCGCGATGGGCGAGACCCTCTCAGCGGCGAACGACATCATGGTGGCAGGCGAAGTGTCGGCGCACAACGTGGAGCAGCTCGCGACGCGGCTCGGGCTGGAGCCGGATCAGGTCGTCGCCAATGTGGAGCACGTCCGTGCGGCCTACTTCAAGGAGGCGGTCTCGGCCTCTTCGCGCCGCGTAGGCGTCTCTCCTGCCATCGCGGAGGCGGCTCTGGCGCACGCTCGCCAGAACTATCTCGGCGACCTCATGCAAGCGGCGGAGCAACATATTCACTCTGGAAAGCCCAACTATGAGAGCTTCGTTCGCGATTACGCGCAGAACCTCGACTCCTACGCCCCGGACTTCATTCTGTCGTCGCTTCCCGGCAAGGCCCGCCGAGACGCCGGAACGGGCCAGATCGTGGTCAAGACGCGGCGCGGTGAAATGCTCTGGGGCGCCGCATTCCGCGCTGGCCTCGTCAAGCTCTAGGAGAGAAAGCAATCATGTGCGTTGATCCCGCCACCATCGGCGCGGTGGCCTCCGTAGCCGGCGCCGGCTTGAGCACAGTCGGCCGACTGTCTCAATACAGCGGCGCTTCGGAACTCTTCATCAAAAACGCCGAGGCCGCCAACATCGCGCTGGCGAACACCTACAACGCGAACCAGACCCGCGGCATCCAAGAGGGCGACAAGGCGGCCACCGAGTCCTTCGACGTGGTCCGAGGGCTCGCCGAGGCGAAGGGCAAGGCCAGCGCCGAGGCCGGCGAGGCGGGCGTCGAGGGCGTGTCCTTCGCGAACATCCTGAGCGACCACGAGGCGAAGCTGGGTCGCGCCCGCGGAAACATCGACGCGAACTACCAGATGGTTCAGGGCCAGATCCAGAACGACAGTGAGGCGGCCCGTAGCCGCGCCAAGGCCCAGATCAACAGCGTTCCGCAGCCGTCCGAGACGGGCCTGTACGCAGGCGTCGGTGCTGACCTGTTCGGGGCCGGCCTGAAGATCGCGGATGCCTTCTCGCCGCCGAAGAAGACGAAACCCGGCGCCATCGAGGTGAAGTGAGCGGGCATTCCCGCCGAGAGCTGCGACGCCTGTATGCGCCCTCCGAGCCGATTGAATTGGCCGGAGGTCGCTACAGGCTCATCGCTCGCGACGCTGCGGAGATGGCGCCGGGGCTGCTGACTTGGGACGCAGCGGCGGGCGGCTACAGACGAGCCTGTGTCTACCCAACGGACGAGCAGGCGGCGCTCGACGCGGGCCCCAGGCTCACCGCGCCGCGCTTCCGCGTCACCACTCCTGCCACTAGCGGGTCGCCTTGGTCGGCCCGCCCTGACACCAACACCACCCCACTCGAAAGAAACAGGACAACATGAACTCACTTCTGGCCGTCCCCGGCCGTGTCTACTTCCCACCGTGCTCGCCGACTACCCTGCTGGTCGCGCCCGACACGTTCTATGCGCCGGAGAGGGTGCCGGCGCCGACGTGCGCCTAGCGATCTACAAGGACGCCAACGGGGCGCCCGGCCGGCTGCTCAATGACTTCGATCCGGTAACCGGGCTGGTCGAGACGGGCGCCGCAACATCCACCATGACGCCGCCGCTTGGGCTCATGGCCGGTCGGCTGTTGTGGCTCGCGTGCGTCTTCAGCGCTGCAGAGGCCACGATGCCAACCGTGGCAGCCATCGGCTCGTCTCGACGGTCCGGGAGCGAGTTCGGAGCTGCGTCGTTCGCAGAGCTGCCCACCTCCGATGACCACATGCCGAGCGGCGTGTCAGCGGCGATGGCGTTTGGCGCGTTCCCTGAGTTCGCGCCGGAGGTGGTGCCCGTGGTGGGCGCTGCAGTTCCGTTGGTTGGCCTGAGGGCCGCTTAGGGTGATGCCTCCTCGGTCCTCGACAATATCGCTGGGCCGAGGGGGCATTTCAGTGTCGCGTGATTGCCTGCATTATTCGTCTGACCTCGACATAGAGGAACAGCTCATCGTCAGTCGTGATCAATCGGGCGTGCATCGTATCAAGCCTGATCGGGTAGAGCCTTTGGAAGGACTCCCGCACGGCTTCTTCACGCTCGAAATACGGCGCGAAAACCTCGCGCCAGTTATCTCGCCGGACGATGATGGCTAGGTACTCAGTAAAATCCGCAAAGGCGATAAGCGGCACTTCCGACGCACGGGCGCCAGCCTTGCTGTGCTTCTCTATCCACCGCTCATAAAAGCCGTTAGGCAGGCGATGCTGCGGCCACTTCTCCCCGAACGCAGCTCGCATCCGTTCGTCAATAAACCGCCTAAGCTGTGTCTCAAATCGCAGCAGCCAATTGTGCGCCTTGTTCGTCCTCTCAAACGCCGCTTCTTCCCCCTCATCACCGGCGGTCTCCACAGGCGGGGCGAATACAGCGATCAGCGCGGGCCGCTCCGTACTGATCCCAGCCACCTTAGCGCTCTCCGCGAAGGCGTCGGCCGGCATGTCAGTTAGGGCGCCGTCGAACCCCATCGAGCGATACAGCTTGGCCCGCTCTTCGAGGCCCAAGAGGACCTCCTCACCGAACGAAACGGCGTCACGCCAGTCGCCAAGCGCCGACCGATAGGCGGCCGAAGATTCGACCGAGAACGGCGTCGCCCCCGACAGCAGCCGGCCTATCCCTTGCAACTCGATAAAGCCGCGAACAGACCCCAGCGGGTCGACGGAGTTGAGCCAAGGCCGATGCATCTCACGAAAGGCTCTATCGGCCTCCGCGGCGCTCACCAGTTGAGCGAGGGTATCGGCCACACTCGGCCCCCTCATTGCGTCGGCGTAGAGAAGATTGACCTCGTCTGCTCCTGGAAGCCGGAAGCCTCTTGCGAAATCCTGGGCTACCCGCTGAACGTGTTGCGCTTCCGCCATGGCGATCAATTGCGCGTTCGCTACTCCGGCGTAGGTGCCTAGGTCGCTCGCCAGCCCGCTCGCCGCGCGGAGCATTGCGCTATGGGCCTCATCTTGGGCTGCCAGCCGCGCGAATTCGGCGCCGACGCCATCAACACGCCGCAGGGCACTACTAATGGCTGACAGCTCTTGCTGGGCTATTTGCCAAGCTGAGTGCTGCCGCAATGGGGCCATCGCGTGCTCGCGCTGAACCACGTTCGCTACGGCGTATGCAGTCGTCTCTGGCCTTAGTGCCGCCTCCGCTCTCATACGCTCTTCAAGCACGCCTAGGGCGGACGTCGGGTAGCCCCGCTCCGTCGCCAACGTTCCGAGGGTGCGAAGATGCGCCTGCTCCGCCGCGTTTCGGATGTGGTCGGTCACGCCGAATGCCGCTCGGTCTGCGGCGCGGAGCGGATCGTAGGTGCGCTCAAGCTCCCGCATTTTGCGGCGGACCCCGCCTGGGTCCTCAAGCTCGGCTAGCCTGTCAGCAAGTGACTTGATGTCCATGCCTCACGCCCCGCATTGATCAGTGCCTATCTTTTCCGCGCCATACTACCACGAACAAGACAGGAACACTTGATCACTTCCAAGGAAGATTGTGTGTGTGTGCGGCGTGTGTGTGAGACCTCAGTAAAAGCTTGATTTTACTGGGTCACAAGGTAATGGCGGAGGGGATGGCCGCCGTGGGTTCTTCCGAGGAGTTCTAACAAAGTCGGGGGAGCGGTGAATAGGCCGTATTATCTGCCTATTTTCCTTCCGAGGGCTTCCAAAGAGTTCCGATAACATCTAGAGTTTGTTTGTACGTAGGAACGCTTAGAACCCGGAGGCGGCACATGGCGCGAGGCATCAACAAGCTTTCAGCGAAGGCCGTGCTGGCGGCAAAGGAGCCCGGCCTCTATGGCGACGGCGGCAATCTCTACCTGCAGGTGACCGACGTTGACGGCAGTGGGCCAACGAAATCCTGGGTGCTGCGCTACATGGTCGCCGGCCGCGCCCGTAAGATGGGCTTGGGAAGCATCAACGATTTTTCGCTGGCTGAGGCCCGCGAGCGCGCCCGGCAGGCCCGCCAGCAGCTTGCAGACGGCGTTGACCCTATCGAGGCCCGCCTTGCGGCTCGCGACACTGCCCGCAAGGAAACCGCCGAGAACATCACTTTCAAGGCCGCAGCCGACAAGTTCCTGGCCGTGCACGAGGCGTCGTGGCGCAACGACAAGCACCGGGCCCAGTGGCGAAGCACCTTGGAGGCCTACGCCTTTCCCTCGCTGGGAACGCGCCCTGTGAAAGCGATCGACGCGGCGCTTATCAATGCCGCCCTCGCGCCAGTGTGGAGCAAGACCCCAGAGACGGGCTCACGGGTCCGGCAACGCATCGAGCGGGTCCTTCAATGGATCAAGGAGGGCATGCCCCTGCCAACGATCGGGAAGGCCAAGCGGGTACGCCACCACCCTGCCCTGCCCTGGCAGGAGATTCCGGCCTTCATGCAGGAATTGCGCGAGCGGCACGGCATATCGGCGCGAGCCCTTGAGTTTGCGATCCTGACCGCGGCTCGCACTGGTGAAACGATCGGCGCGACGTGGTCCGAGATCGACCTGCAGGCCAAAATGTGGGTTATCCCCGCGCTTCGAATGAAGGCGGGCAAGGAACATCGAGTGCCGCTATCGGATCGTGCGGTCCAGATCCTGCAGGAATTGCCCCGCGAGAAGGGCTCGGCTTTCGTTTTCCCAGGGGCCAAGGCGAAGGCTCCTCTGAGCAACATGGCACTGTTGGAGATGGTCCGTGGCATGCGTCCTGGGGCGACAACGCACGGATTTCGGTCGACCTTCAAGGACTGGGCTAGCGAGGCGACCAGCCATCCCGAAATCGTCAGCGAGGCGGCATTGGCTCATACGATCAAGGACGCGGTCGAGCGAGCTTATCGGCGCGGCGAATTGATCGAGAAGCGCGCCCGCTTGATGCAGGATTGGGCTGGTCATTGCACCCGGTCGCCGGCCGCAACCGGCAGTGTCACCCCACTACGGGCAGCAGCCGCGTGAGCCAGCCAGTAAGGACCAAGTTGGACCTCCTTAGAAAAGGTGAACTATTTAGTAGCCCTCGAAATTCAAACGAGAGGGCTACTCCCAGTGGACACCACCTCAGTAGAAGCGCTCGACGGCCGCTTTCTCCGCCTTAAGGACGTGTGCAACGAGACAGGCATGCCCGCCTCGTCCGTATATGCCGAAATGGCCAAGGGCGAGTTTCCGCGCCCTGTGCCGATCTCCGCGCGCCGCGTCGCTTGGCTGGAACCAGAAGTTAAGCAGTGGAAGGCCAAGCAGATCGCAAAGCGCGATAAGGCCGTCGCCTAGTGGCGGGCCCAAAAGCGATGAGGCCCGCCTCCCTGAACGAAGGCGAGCCCCACGCGAATTGTTCTGCTGGCAGGCCGGAACATCGCGAAGCTTATACCTTTCGAGTAAAAACTCAATCCGGCGGCCGTTTCTCGTGGGTCCCTGCTGTCATGGTCGCACACCGGCTCGTTCGCGACTTCGGCATGGACTCGACGACGGCGGTTGTTGTGGCGGCGCACTGCGGCTTCCTGACGGAGGCACCGCAATGATCGACCTGGAGAGCGAACTCCGGGCCGCACAGGCCCTCGCCTCAGATCCCCGATGCGCACCGGCCTTTGATTTCCCCGCGGACCTAGCTGGCGCTGGATACGTCGAGATTGCCGGCACCGTCTATCAGCCGGCAGGGCATGGCGACCCGGCCGTAATCGTGGCCGTAGAGTCCGGCGGCGAGTTGATCGACCTTGCAGCCATTCGGCTTCGTGACCGGGCAACCGCGACACGCCTGGGCGTGGCGACACTCCTGGGCGAGGATGCCGTCGAGGCTGCCCTCCTCCACGATCGCGCGCTTCTGGTCTATTCCAGCGCGCTGCACTGGCTGCAGGCCGGATGCCTTGGTGTCGTGGTTCTGGACTGGCGGTCTGTCCCCTGGGCGCTCGCCGGAGTTTCCGAGATCAAATGCGCGACGCCGCATCTTGAGGAGCAGGTCCGTCTAGCCTTCGCGCTGCCGGCTAACTTCCCCACGATCACGTCCCTGGAGGCGCGGCATGCAGCCTGACATCGGGTGGGAACCAATCGAGGATATCGACCAGCGCCACGCCGTCGTCCCGCTGACGCAAATGCGCTCCGCGCGACTGCCGGAGGAATCTGCGATCGGTCTCGCATCTGCCGACGTCGCCCGCTGGGAGGGAGTCGATCCCCCAGAGGTAGCCTTCACGGTCGCTGACCTGGTGCCCCATGGCTGCGTAACGGTCCTGGGAGGCGATGGCGGCGCTGGTAAGGGCGTCCTGCTGCAGACCGCTGCAACGTGCGTAGCCGCGGGCCTGCCCTTTCTTGGGCACGCCACACGCCCTAGCAGCGCCGTCTATGTCAGCGCCGAGGATCCGGAGGGCGTCCTTCACGCCCGGCAGGCTCGGATCAATGCCGAGCTTGGCCTCGAGATGTCGGATCTTGGGGGCCGGCTGTTCATCAAGAGCGCCAGCGAGCGCGAGCTCTACCTATTCTCAGACGGTAAGCCTACGGCCCTGGCAGGCTTGCTGGAGGATGAACTCGCGGCGAGGCCGGACATTGGCTTTGTGGGCATCGATTCCGCCACGCTGGTCTTTGACGACGAGGAAATATCGCGACGGCGGGTTGGCGCCTTCATGCGCGACCTGAACCGGCGTGCGGCCCGGCTGGGCATCGCGGTCACCATGCTCATTCACACCAGCAAGAGCAGCGAGGATTCCCCCGCCAAGGCCTTCTCAGGGTCAACGGCGTGGATGTGGCAGGCCCGATCCGGGTTGCTGCTCAAGGGCGAGACGAAGAACGACGCCCCGTCTTTGGCCCTGGTGAAAGCGAACTACACCAAGCCCGGCAAGAAGATCGAACTTAAGTGGACAGACCGAGGCGTGCTCGCCGCGGCAGATGCTCCCGACAGCGTTATGGAGCGCTTCGCTGGCCGTGCCCTTCAACGCGAGATCCTGGCCCGTGTCGAGAAGGCATGGACCAAGGACGCGCCTCTCTCGTCCGCCCCTACTGCTGGCCGTGAACGCTACTTGCCGCAGGTCTTGGCCCGTGCAGGCCACAAGGCAGGAGCCGCGAAGGATGCCATGCTGGAGTTGATCGACACTGGCGCCATCGTCACTGATCGCCGCTCGTCCCGCACCCCGAAGGGCCTTCGCATCGAGAAGGCGCCGGACTGGTACACCTCTGCTGTTCAATAATCCGCGTTTTTGAACGGTAGAGACCGGACGATGGGGTGTGTGCGCTTTCTTCGGGCTTGTGTGCCTGCTCTGCGCCTGCTCTTCCTGTAAGCCTCTGACAGCATTGGCAAATTCGCGCTGGCAGAGGGTGTGTGCTCTCTCTTCTGCATGCTGCGCCTGCTCTTCCCGTAAGCCATTGATATCAAAGGAAACAGGGGTGTGTGCGCTCTCTCCCCATACCCCTATGCGGCCTTGGGGCCCGCTTGGCGCGGTCCCTGGCCTCAGTACGCGCGCGAGGCGGCCGGATCTGCCCCGGCCTTCCTCGGCTGGGGAGGCCTTCCGGCGATGCGCTCCGGCATGTCGGTCTCATCCTGTGAAGAAATATTCGCGGCGAGTTATGGGGTGCGGTTGCTCCCCTCTCCGCCCATCGGTCGAACAACCCACTGTTATTGTTTGCCTTTTCGTAATGGCGTGTTCGCAAGGCGCGTCACTACGCACAAACAATCCAGTAAGGACCGCAGGAAGGGGTTGAGGCGCTCCGGGCGTATCCTGTCAGCAGACATACCAAGCACCGATTGCCTGCGGCAGCGTCGCAGCCCGGAGATCGCCAGTGGCCAAGCCTCCCGTCCAGTACACGCCAGAACTCGCTGACGCGATCTGCGAGCGGCTGGCTGGTGGCGAGACGCTACGGGCGATCTGCCGTGACGAGGGCATGCCCGATGGCCGCACCGTGCGCCGCTGGGCGCTGGAGGACCTGCAGGGCTTCGGGGCGATGTACGAGCGCGCCCGGCTGATCGGCTACCTGGGGATGGCCGACGAGATCATCGACCTTGCTGACGACAAGACGGCCGACACCATCGTGGATGGCGAGGGAGTCCGTCGCCCCGATCATGCCGCCGTGCAGCGGTCACGGCTTCAGGTCGACACTCGCAAGTGGATGCTGTCGAAGTGCCTGCCCAAGGTTTTTGGCGACCGGGTGACTGCCGACGTCGACCACCACCTGATGTTGGAGCACCGCGCCTCTTCGCCGTTCGAGCTTGCTCGCAGCCTCGCGTTCGTCCTTGCCCTTGGCCGGAGGCAGGCGGCGACACTGGCCGCTGAGGACGAGACGGTAATCCACCTCGACAGGTTTCAACCCAAGGAGAAAGCACAGTGAGTGACATGGACATGACGACCACAACCATCAGCCCCGCCGAAGACCCCGTGAGCATGGCCCCCGCGCCGCGGCCGGAAATCAAGGGGACGGCGTTCACGCTCTTTGAGCAGAAGAGGCAGGTGTGGACCTGCAAGGTGCCCGGCGGCGCGACCGCAGAGGATATGCTGTATCCGTCCTTCTGGAAGCTCGTCGCTGGCAAGGTCAGCCGTGACGACGTCATCTTCGCGATTGCGGATGACGGATCGTGGGAGTGTGAGTGTCGCGTCGAGGCGCCGAAGCCGGACGGCATCGAAATCACGGTCGTGAAGAAGATGAAGCGCAAGCCCTTCTCTCAGCGGCAGACCGTGCTTGGCGATGGGCAATTCGTGACCGCGTATCAGAATGGCTCCTGGTGTGTATTGCGCATCAAGGACGGTTACCCCGTGATCCGGGGGCACGCCACTGAAGGCGCTGCGATCACGATGTGGCTGCGCGAGCAGCCGCGCAAGGCCGGCTGACATGAGCGGCGGTGACATGGTGGCGGTCGAAAGCGAGATCGCCACCATCGAGGAGGCGTTGAGCACCACTCCCGCGAAGTATTGGGGGGACGCCGACATGCAGTCGCGTTTCCTAGACCTCCTGACCGCTCGGGAGACCGGCAGGCCGCCAGCACCCGTGCCGGCGGCCTGGAAGGAGCGTAAGCGCCTGCAGGCCCTGATGGCCGACGAGAACAGCGAGTATTGGAAGGGTCCTAAGGCGGCCGAGAATCAGGCTTACTATCTGAGGCTGCTAGGCGCTTCAGAGGAGCCCGGCCTTGTGCTGGGCCTGAACTACACGGCCAACCCGGACGCGCCTCCTAAGGCCGTAGAATCGGCCGCAGAGATCATGCGGGCCCTGTCGGTGTGGGATCAGGCATCCCTCGTCGAGGCCTTCGATTTCGCCCTTCCAGAGGCCGTGCAGAGGGCCGCGATCACCGAACTGGCGGCCGGTCCTCCCCGCGTGGCGCCAGTAGCCTCGGCGGCCGACCTGGAGCGCTTCCAAACCGACGAAGACAACGCCGCCCTGGCGCGAGCATGGGGCGCGCGGGCCGCCGCCTGCCTCGGCACGTATCGGGCCCGTCTGCGGCGCATTCTAGGCGGTCTATCGGCTTCCGACCGTCGGCAGGCCATCCATTGGCTGAACTCGGCGCCGCCGAAGGAATACGCCGCGATCGTGCGGCAGCTGGCGGGAGCGTGAAATGGCCGCCATCGTCCATTCGACCACTGTTGCCGCCTTGGAGGCCTCCTCGGGGTTCTCGGAACTGCTGCAGGAATACGAGGCCGAATCATTGATACCTGGCGTGCCCTCGCCGGCAGTGAATCTGGAGAGCTTACGCCAACTCGAGGAGGCCGATGCGATTCATGTCCTGGCCGCGACCAGTGAAGGGCGCGTGATCGGCTACCTCGCTATCCTGGCGCCGTTCCTGGCGCACTACGGGCGGGCGGTCGCCGTGTGCGATAGCTTCATCATGAGCAAGGCGCACCGCGACACGGGCGACGGCCTCAAGCTGATTCGCGCGGCTGAGGATAAGGCGCGCGAAATCGGCGCCCCCGGCCTTCTCATGACCGTGGACCTTGCCAGTGAATGGCCTGAACTCCTTTGGCGCATCGGATACGAAGAGCGAAGCCGCGTCTTCACCAAGAATTTGAGTCGGCCTGACAACCGTGGCGCTCTCATCGCCGACAACACCACGACGAGGCTGCAGTGATCCAATCCGACAAAATTCGCGATGTCCTGTCCCGCCCCGATGAACGGGGGCGCTGCTTCACGGGCCTCGAAATCGCGGCCATTGCGGGGGTTGCCTCCTCCCTGGCCGGCGTCGGTATGTCGATCATCGGCGCTTCGCAGCAGGCCGACGCCCAGCGGGAAGCGGGCGAGGTCGCCTACCAGCAGGCCCTGATCCGCAACCAGCAGGCACAGGCGGAAGCGAAGCGGCTGGAGGACAAGGCCAACGCCGATCAGGCCGCCTCGCAGCGCCAAGCCATTGAGGAAAAGCGCAAGGCGACGCTCCTTGCCGGGCGGGCGCAAGCCGTCATGGCTGCCTCGGGCGCGGGCGTCGACACCAATATCCTCGACGGCATTCTGGCTGAGGGCGAGTACGGGTTCGATACCGCGCTCTATGAAGGCGACACGCGCGCTCAATCCAGCCGCTATGACGCGAAGCTGCGGCGCTGGGAGGGTGAGACCGGCGTGACGCAGGGCGCGTACCGCAAGGCCTCTCTAAACGCGCAGGCTGACAGCACTCTCACGTCCGGGATCATCAAGGGCGGGCTTCAGCTCGGCTCGATTGCCTCCAAGTATGGCGGGCCGTCGCCGGCAGTTGCGAGCGGTAGCGTCGCGAGCGGCGGGGTCGATGACTCCGGCTGGGGCATGACGGATTGGAGCAAGTACACCTGATGGCCGTTTTCGCAACCAGCGCCGACATGCGCCGCCCCGTTCCTCGGGCGGACGGCGTCGGCAATTATCGTCCCGCGGCAGCGGCCCTGCCGGGCCTTGAAGGCGCGGAAGCCCTAAACCAGGCCGGTCAGCAGAATCAGCAGATTGGCGGCATGCTGGGGAATCTGGGCGAGCAGCTCGATGTCGCCGCGGCACAGGAGGCGATCGCTCAGCTTCGCGCAAAGCGGAAGGAACTGACCTTCGACCCGGAAAAGGGCTTCCAGCGCCTCAAGGGCGGCGACGCGACCAAGCCCGGCCCCGGCGGCAAGCCATTGTTGAATGAGCTTCCTGCGGGCCTGCAGTCGATCTCCGAGGGAATTGCCGAGACGCTCTTGTCGCCGCGCGCGAAGGCCATTTTCCGGAGGGCCGCCCGCGATGAGCAAACGAGCTACAAGCGCGACCTGGCCGTCCACCTGGCGGCAGAAAGCGAGCGGTTCGAAGTCGCGACCTTCAAAGACCTGAACGCGCTGGATCTAACCGAGATCGTGCAGGTGTCGGACAATCCGGCGAAGGTCGACGCCATCACCACGCGGATGGAGCGTCGAACGCGTGCCTTCTATGAAGCTCGCGGATTGCCGAGCGAGGCGGCAGCAACGGCGGCGACCAGCAACGCCCTTCGGGCCGTGATCGAGAGCCAGGCCGCGTCGGGCAACGGTTCGCAGGCACTCGCCACGTTCCAACGGTTCGCGCCCAAGCTGGATGCGGCCGACCGGATCGCGCTGATGCCGACCATGCGGACCGTCCAGCAGGGCGAGACGGCGCGGTTTCAGGCGCGCGATCTCGTGTCCAGCGTGCCGACCACAGAGGCGGCGGAAGCCGGCACGAAGGCCAGCCTTGCCTTCTGGAAGGGCGAATACGGGGAGAAGGTATCGGCCGGCATCACGGCGGGCTTCCTGCGGGAATCGCAGTTCTCGACCGGGGCGCGCAACCGCGGCGACGGGCGGGACGGATCGGACAGCATCAACATCGGCCAGTGGAACGGCCCGCGCGCCCAAGCCTTTCTGCAGTTCGCGAAAAGCAAGGGTCTCGATCCGAACGACCGGCAGACGGGGATGCTCTATGCCCGCGCGGAGATCGACGGCGAAATCCCGCGCGCGATATCCGGCCTGTCGCCTGACTTCAAGGCGCGGCTGCAGAACGCCAAGAGCGAGGCGGAAGCGGCGGACATCATGACGCGCGGGTATTTCCGTCCGCTCTATCAGGATGGCGAATCGGCAGTCCGCGGCAAGTCGGCGACGGCGATCCTGGCCAAGTACGGCGAGAAGGACCCGCTGCGCCAGCAGGTCGACGCGGCGACCGGCACGGACAAGCCGAAGGATGGGCCGCTCTATCGCGATACCCGCCAGATGTTGGTCGATGCCGAGACGGCCTACGACACGGCCACCCGTCGCAATGCCGAGATCAACGCGGGCAATGATGCGCAGCGCCGGGCGACGCAGTCTCAACTCGACCTTAACCTTGCCGAGCAGAAGCGCCAGATCGACATGGCGAAGCTCAACCTTGAAATCGCGGTCGACAAGTGGATGACGACGGGCGGTCAACCGGGGCCGGACGGCCAGCCGTCTCCGGCCACCAAGCGCCCGCCGCCGGAAATCTGGAACCAGCTTTCGTACACGAAACAGCAGTCGATCGACGCGACCATCGCGCACAACGCCAAGGGTCAGGACGTCGTGACGGATCAGCGCGTCTGGTACGAAATCCAGCAGGGGCTCACCAGCCCGGATCAGGCCGTGCGTGCCCAGTGGGCGAACAAGCCGCTCTGGGAATACAAGCGGTACCTGTCGAACGGAGATTTTCAGGAACTGTCGAAGATCCAGTCCACCGCGCGGCAGGGCGATCCGAACAAGCAGCTCACGCGCATCCTGAACGCGAACCAGATGATCGACGACACGCTGCTGACCCTGGGCGTCGGCATCGGCAACACCGCCAGCAAGGGCGATGCCGAGAAGGCCAACAACTTCCGCCGGCTTGCCCAGCAGCAGATCACGGCATTCGAGGTCGAGCAGAAGCGCACGGCTACGCCGGAAGAGCAGCGCAAGATCATCGACCGGCTGGCGCTGCCCACCTTCCTGCGCAAGGGTGTGCTGTGGGGGGAGGATACCAAGCCGGCCTATGAGGTCACGATCACAGACGTTCCGGCAACGGAGCGAGAAAAGATCGTCGAGGCGCTCAGGGGGCGTGGGCTGCCGATGACGGATGACGCGATCGTCGACCTTTATCGACGCGCCAACGCCCGCTCCAAGAAATGACCCGCCGGCCTCGCCCTTGACCGCAACTTCTCTAGTCCCGCGTCTCGCCGAGCGCGGGCTGCTTCTCGCGGATTTTGAGGCGCAGGTCCGTCGCCAGCCGGATCGCCGCCAGTTCCTTGCGCGCCGCGCCCGGCAGGTCGTCCTTCTCCAACGCTTCCGTCAAGCGGCTCCGCAGCGTCGAGAGTTGCTTCAATGTCGCCATGCAGTTGTTCCCATTCGTCTGGCGCCACCCCCTCACCTCACCCCGCCAACACGCGCAACCAAGAAATAGCTGAAAATTCTACGCTCACCGCTGATTGCAGGGGAACGCATCTCTTAAAGCCATGACCGCGAGAAGGCGAAAATCCTGGTGAAGGGTAGCCGGATTTTTCTCAAGATTAGAGACGACAACCCGAATCGCCTGCTGATTGGTGCCTTCCTTTGGAAAGCAAAATCGAAAAGGGGGCTCAAGAAATGGGCCGACAGCGACCAATGTGGAAATAATACCTAAACAGTAAGTTGCACCTATTATTTCGTCTGGAGCAGGGACGCTTGCGCGGGCGGCCAGCTGACACTTTGGTAAGATCTCGTTCCCGGTATTTGCGTGCGCTGGCGTCGGCATTATTTGCAACACCAGCAAAGCACTGGCCAGACTGATCGTCTTTAGGGAAGCGTTGCTCATCGGGTATTGACCTTCGCCTTCAGCCCCAGCTCGACCAGCCGGCGGATGGCCTCTGACACAGTGATGTCCTCAGCCTTAGCATACGCGACGATGTCGGCTCGCAGCGGAGGCAGCGGGCGAAATCCCATGATTGGATTTACGCCGGTCGGCGCCGGTCCGCGCTTTCTCTGTTTAACAGGGTTTGACTTAGTCATAGCTCTGTTATACACGGAAGGCGAGCCAAGCGGAAGCGGCCACTTCCGCCCGGCTCTAACCGCAACCGACCACAGGAGTCGATCATGGCTAAACGCAAATCTACCATGCCGCAGGATGAGGCGCTGACAAGCATTCAGCACCGGCTCGACGAGGAGAAATACAGGATTGAGCGGGCGGGCTCTCTCCTGAAGATCCTGGCCGAGCATTGTCAGGAGAACCGCCACAATGCCCCCGATGAGGCGTGGTTCGAGGCCGAATATCTCGCCGATCGCATCGGAGAACACGTTGAGGCGCTGGGCGAGGCCGTGGCCGACGTCGAGCGGTTCCGCGTGAGGCTCAAGTACCCCGAGTTGGAGGCGGCAAAGCCCCGACTTGAGGTGGTTCCGACCGAGGGAGACGCAGCATGAAGCCGCTTCTCGTTGAGGAGAGGCTCGCCCGCGTGTCCGCCTTGATGCTGGCGCTGCGCTGCACTGCCGCGGACGCCCAGGAGATGCCCGGAGGCACCGATGCCTGCGAGTGGCTCTACCTGATGGCACGCGATGACCTAGATAAGATCAAGGAGTGCCTTGGCGATGATGTGATGAATCGAGCCGCGCCATGAGCGAGGCTCGATTGAAAGTGCGTGTCGACCGAGCGACCGGCGATGACCTTGGCCATGCCATTATTGCCCTCAAGGGCATCTTTTGGGCGCTGGATATGCTTGTCGTCGAGAAGGCCGCCGACGACATCACGACGGAGGAAGATCGAGCAGAGGGCATAGCCTCCCTGATCGCGGCCGGCGAACTGCTGGCGAAGGAACTCACCGAGCGAACCTAGGCACACGCTGCGAAGCGCTGGGCTTCACATATCCACAGCGGCCGGCCTCATCGCCGGCCATTTTGCGTGGTGCCTAGATTTGTGCCCAGTGCCCATGGCCACATGATTTATGCAATCAAATCAAGGGCTTAGGCTGGATTATGGCGGAGGGGATGGGATTCGAACCCACGATAGGGATTATCTCCCTATAACGGTTTAGCAAACCGCCGCCTTCGGCCACTCGGCCACCCCTCCGCAGACCCGTTAAGACCCCGGCGACCATAACCACGACGGATGCCGGGCGGTTCTAGCGGGCGGGCTCGGGAGTGTCAAACGAGCCGGTGATTTCGCGAGGTTTTACAGGCTCTTGGCGTCACGGTCTGAAGCGTGCGACGGTGTGGACCATGAATTCCAGCTCCATCGACATGCTCCAGCGCCTGGTGGCGTTCGACACCACCTCGCGCAATTCCAATCTCGACCTGATCAAGTACATCCAGGGCTATCTGGACGAGCACGGCATCCGGAGCACGCTGGTCCCCAACGCGGAAGGCACCAAGGCCAACCTGTTCGCCTCGGTCGGTCCCGAGGCCGAGGGCGGCATCGTCCTGTCGGGCCATACCGATGTGGTACCGGTCGACGGACAGCCCTGGGACACCGATCCGTGGACGCTGACGGAGAAAGCCGACGGCAATCTCTACGGTCGCGGCACCTGCGACATGAAGGGCTTCATCGCCGCCTGCCTCGCCCACGTGCCGGCGCTCAAGAAGGCGAAGCTCAAGGTGCCGATGCATTTCGCCTTCAGCTACGACGAGGAGATCGGCTGCCTCGGCGCGCATTCCCTGGTCGAGAAACTGGTCGGCAACGTGCCGCGCCCACAGGCCGTCATCGTGGGCGAGCCCACCATGATGGGCGTCGTCAACGCGCAGAACGCCGGCGGCGGCATCATCGCCACCTTCACCGGCGTCGAGGCCCACTCCTCCATGACGCATCTCGGCGTCAGCGCCATCCATTTCGCCGGCGACTTCATCCACTGGCTGAACGAGCTGCAGGTCGAGCTGGCCGGCCGCACGCGCACCGACATCGACACCGTGCCCGGCCACACCACCATCAATGTCGGCATCGTGACCGGCGGCACGGCGGGCAACATCCTCGCCCGCGAGTGCACCCTCAACTGGGGCTACCGCACCCTGCCCGGCGACGATCCGTGGGAAGTGCAGCGCCGCGCCGAGGCCTATGTCGCCGACCTGCTGCTGCCGAAGATGAAGGCCAAGCACCCCGACGCCGACATCCAGATGAAGCGCCGCTCCTTCGTGCCCGGCCTGATGCCGCAGGAGAACGAGGAGGCCGCCAAGCTCGCCCTGCAATGGACCGGCGGCAATCGCACCTACGCCGTACCCTACGGCACCGAGGCCGGCATCTTCCGCAGCCACGGCATCCCGACCGTGATCTGCGGACCGGGCGACATCTCGCAGGCCCACCAGCCCAACGAGTTCGTCGCGAAGTCGCAGATGGATGCCTGCGATGCCTTCATCGGCAGGATGATCGGCTGGGCCGAGCGCCAATAGCGTGGCGTGACCCCATCGCCCTCGGAAGACGAGGGCACTTCCCCTTTGCGGACTCCGCAAAGGGGAAGAGCCTGAGCTAGCCTTCGGTGCGGCGCGTCGTCTCGAACAGGAACCAGACGCGCTTCTCGGTCTGGTCGATCCAGTTCTCGATGAGGCTTGCCGTCGCGATGTCGCCATGCTCGTCGCAGAGCTCGTGGAGGATGCGCATGTGGACGCAGAGCTGCTTGTTGTCGTCTCGCAGCTCGGCGAGCATGTCGAGCGGCGTCACATAGTCGGCATCGTTGTCGAGCACCCGCTGCAGCCGGGAGATATGGCCGATCGACCGCAGCGTCGTGCCGCCGAGCTTGCGCACGCGCTCGGCGATCACGTCCGTCATGGCGTCGATCTCGGTCGCCTGCTCGTCGAGCAGCAGGTGGTAGTCGCGGAAGTTCGGACCGGACATATGCCAGTGGAAGTTCTTGGTCTTCCAGTAGAGCGCGGCCACGTCGGCCAGCAGGATATTGAGTCCGCCGCTCAGATCCTTGGTGGCGTTCTCGCCCAGGTCGGTCGGGGTGGCGAGTGCGGCCTTCTTGCGCGCAGTGACGTCGTTGCTCATGGGCTGGTCTCCTGAGAAATGCCGTTCCGCTTCGAATCTAACTGGATTCGGCCCCGCCGAGAAACGGGCCCTACGGGCCGGCGCACACCGACCGTTCGACCTGAAAGACTTCGTGCTGTCCGAAGCGCTGCTTGTAGGCATCGACGACCGAGGCAACCTTCGGTCGATACGCCGGCGCATCGAACACCACGATGACCACGAGCTTCGTGCGCTCGCTGCTGACGACACCTGCCGGACCGCGATACTGGCCATACGCGTCGAGCACTGTGAGGCCGGCGGGGAACTGCGGCGTCACTGTTTGGGACAGGAACGACGCCCAGTCCGCATCGCTGACCCCGCCGCCCGACGGCTTGTCGCGGCCAAAGTAGAGCTCCACTTCGACGGCCGGCTTCAGGGGAGCGGCACAGGCGGAAGCCATCGTCTGTGACGACCCCGGATGCGCGCACGCGAAAAGCGCCAGGGAAGGCAGCGCCGCCCCCAGAACTCGAAGAGAGGTACGAAATGACATTCTAGTTGAGATACGGGACGGCCATGCCTTTGGCAACGGCGGGGCGGGCGTTCACGATGTCGTACCAGCGCTTCACGTTGGGGAAGTCGGCAAGGTTCACGGTGTGCCATTCGTGACGGGCCGCCCACGGGAAGATCGACATGTCGGCGATCGTGTACTCCTCGCCCGCCACGAAGGCGTTGCCGGCAAGCTGCTTGTCGAGCACGCCATAGAGACGCTTGGCCTCGTCGACATAGCGCTTGATGCCGTATTCGATCTTCGACGGCGCGGCGCGCAGGAAATGGTGGGCCTGACCGAGCATCGGGCCGAAGCCACCCATCTGCCACATCAGCCACTGGATCGAGTCGTAGCGCCTGGCACCGTCGGCCGGCAGGAACTTCTTCGTCTTGTCGGCCAGGTAGATCAGGATCGCGCCGGACTCGAACAGGCTGTACGGCTTGCCGCCCGGACCATCCGGATCGAGGATCGCCGGGATCCGGTTGTTCGGGCTGATGCGCAGGAACTCGGGCTTGTGCTGCTCGCCCTTGGAGATGTCGATCTTGTGCACGCTGTAGGGCAGTTCGCACTCTTCGAGCATGATTGAGACCTTGCGGCCATTCGGCGTGCCCCACGTGTGAAGCTCGATCATCTCCTCGGTCCCCCGTTCTTGAATTGAGATAGGTCCGCCGGGCTTTCAGGCCCAGCTTTCGTCGTCGCCGCCAAAGCCGCCGTCGTCCACCGCAGCGGTATCGTAGTCCCCCGCCCCTGCCTGGTCGTCGGCGAAGGCCTGCTGCTGGGTCGAGGAATCGGGTGGCAGGAGCTCGGGCGGGGTGCTCCCGCCCATCGCGGCCTGCTGCTGCCCGAACGGGTTGCTGCCCATCAGGCCGCGAATGCCTTCGAACAGCAGCGCACCGCCGGCCACGCCGGCGGCGGTCGCCATTGCGGTACGCAGGAAGCTGCCGCCTGCCGGCTGTTGCGGCGGCTGCTGCGGCGCGAGCGCGGCCTGCAGCGGCGAGCGGGTGGACGGCACCGTCGATGGCACCGACGTGCGCGGCGCATCACCGGCAGCGGGTGCGCCCCACGGGCCGATGCGAGGCGCACTGCCGAGGAAACCGGTAGCGGCCGGCGGCGCGGCGAGCGCCTTCTCTTCCAGCTCCGCGATGCGCGCCTGCGCGGCCTTCAGCGCCTGTTCCTGAACGAGGACGGTCTGCACCAGCAGATAGGGCGCGGCCGGCTGTTGTGCCGCCAGTCCCCTGATGAACGACTCAGCCTCGCCGTCGCGCGGCTGCGATTCGAACGGCTTCAACCGATCGAACAGACCCGAGATCAGATCGCGTTCCTGCTGCTGCATAACCAGTCTCCCGCCCGGCCACGTTGGGCTCCGCCAACGTGGTTGTCCGGTGGCGGAGCGTCAAGGCGGCTAATTCACCATCGCCTGATAGACGAGGTCACGCATGAGGAAACGGTAACGCAGACGCGCCTTCGGCGATTGCATCATGAAAACGACATACAGGCGCTCTCGCGGATCGTGCCAGAAATAGGTGCCGTAGGCGCCGCCCCAGAAATAGTCGTTGGGCGACCCGGGCAGAGGATTGACGCCCTGGACGTTGCGCACCGCGAAGCCCAGCCCGAAGCCCTGCCCCATCCGCGCGCTGGGCTCGAGCGCCTCGAAGCGGAACATGTCGGCGCCCATCTTGATGTCCGGCGGCAGCGCGTCGGCGGTCATGAGATCGATCGTCTTGCGCGAGATCAGGCGCACCCCGTCGAGCTGGCCGCCATTGGCGAACATCTGCAGGAAGCGGGCATAGTCGGCGGCCGTGGAGACCATGCCGCCCCCGCCCGAACGCCAGGTGAACTTCTCGGTGATGTCGGGGATCGCCGGCAGTTCGTTCTTCGGCCCCTCCTTCATCGGCTTCGCCCCGCGCGCCTTCTTGTCGGGGCTGGCCTCGAAGCCCGTATCGCCCATCTTGAGCGGCTTGGTGATCCGCTCCTCGATGAACTTGTCGAGCGGCATGCCGGAGGCGACCTCGACGACCCGGCCCAGCACGTCCGTCGACATGGAATATTCCCAGGTCGTGCCCGGCTGGTAGAGCAGCGCGAGCTTGGCCAGCTTGTCGGCCATCTCGGCGTTGGTCTGGCTGCGGTCAGCGACCTTCATGTCGAGATAGGACTGCTTGACCGGATTGGCGCCCACCGCGCCATAGGTGAGGCCCGACGTGTGGCGCATCAGGTCGTGCACCGTCATCGGACGGAACTGCGGCTCCAGCACCGTCTCGGTCGCGCCATCCTCCTTCTTCTTCTGGACCGCCACCTTGGTGTCGGCAAAGGCCGGGATGTACATCGACACGCGGTCGGCGAGCGTGAGCTTGCCCTCCTCCATCAGCATCATCGCCGCCAGGGTGACGATCGGCTTGGTCATCGAGGCGATGCGGAAGATCGTGTCGTTGGTCATCGCGACCTTGGCCTCCTTGTCGCGGAAGCCATAGGATTCGAACATCACGATCTTGCCGTTGCGGGCGATCAGGACGACGGCGCCCGGCAACTCGTTGTTCTTGACGCCCTCGTTCAGCCGGTCGCTGAGGCGCTTCAGGCGGGTCGAGAGAAACCCTACCTCTTCCGGGGACTGTACCTTGGGAATGCCCTGGGCCCCTGCCGGCCAGGCGAGGGTCACGCCCAGCGCCGCCGCGGCGACCCTGCGAATCATCGACATTTTGCAGTCTCCTCCCGATATTGGAAGCATCAAAGCAATTGACCGAGGGCGAGCGCAAGCTTAACCAGTGCCTATCGACGGTCCTCCCTAACCGGAGGCTAACAGGGAATGCCGTGTCGCTCCCTCGGCTGGGAGCCAATCGGCAGCTGTACCCGCAGCTGTAAGCGGCGAGCGAGAGCCCATATGTCACTGGACTTCGGTCCGGGAAGACGGGCAGGAGCTGAGACCCGCGAGCCAGAAGACCTGCCGGCGATAGCGTCGCTCTTCCGATGGACGGGATGATCCAACGGGACGGTCAACCGAGCGGTGACGCGCTTAGTGCGAACCGTTTGGGAGATCGTCCGATGACGTCGATCCGTGGAATCCTGCCTGCACTTCTGTCAAATGCCACGCCGGCCGAAGGGCCTGCTGGACGTATGCAACGCTATGTGTCGACGCTGCATTCGAGCCCGGAACGCTGGGTCACGGTCCCGACCCCGACCCACAACGTCTCCCTGCCCTTCCGCCGCGGCGGCTTTGCCAGCCTGGTCGAGGCGCTGGACTACGCCGCCAGGGGCGAGACCGGCTTCAACTTCTTCGATGCCCGCGGCAAGCTCCTGACCCGCCTGCCCTACAGCCATCTCCGCACCGAGGCCCTGTCGTTCGCCCGCCGCCTGATCGGCGCCGGAATCGAGCCGGGCGAGCGCCTCATCCTGATTGCTGACACCTGGCCGGGCTTCTGTATCGCCTTCTTCGGCTGCCAGTATGCCGGCATCGTCCCGGTTCCCGTACCGGTGCCGGTCGGTCTTGGTGCCAAGGCGCACTACATCTTCCAGCTCAGGAAGCAGATCACCGCGGCACAGGCGGTGGGCGTGCTGGCGCCCGACGAGCTGATCGAGTTCGCCCGAAGCGCCGCCGAAGGCACGACCGCGCGCTTCGCCGGTGGCATGGAAGTCTTCAGCGCCCTCCCCGAGGCCAACGTCGACCTGCGGGCGCTCGGCGCCGGCATGGCCTGCTACGTGCAGTTCTCCTCCGGCAGCACCCGTGCGCCTCTCGGCGTCGACATCCGCCAGGACCAGCTCATGGCGAACATCGACGGCTCGATCACCGCCCAGGGGCTCGACGAGGACGATTCCGGCGTGAGCTGGCTGCCGCTCTACCACGACATGGGCCTGATCGGCTTCATCCTGGCGCCGATGTGCGCGCAGCGCAGCGTCGACCTGCTGGCCCCCCGCGACTTCGCGCGGCGCCCGATGCAATGGCTCTCACTGATCTCGCGACGCCGCGCCACGATCACCTACAGTCCGAGCTTCGGCTACGACCTGCTCACCCGTCGGGCCCAGACCGCGCCGATGGGCGAACTCGACCTGTCCAGCCTTCGCCTTGCCGGCGTCGGTGCCGACATGATCCAGCTTCCGGTCCTGCGGCGGTTCGCCGAGGCCTTTCAGGCCGCAGGCTTCGACGAGCGCGCCTTCATGCCGAGCTACGGCATGGCGGAGGTCTGCGTCGGCCTGAGCTTCGCCGCGCCGTTCGGCGGCGTCAAACCCGACAGCTTCACGGATCCGCAGTCAGGCCGGATCGTCCGCGGCCCCAGCGTCATGCCGGGCTATTTCCAGAAGCCCGACGAGAGCGCCCATGTGCTGAGCGACGGTTGGCTGGATACGGGCGATCTCGGCTACTGGCACAAGGGCGAGCTGGTGATCACCGGCCGCGCCAAGGACCTCATCATCGTCAACGGCCGCAACATCTGGCCGCAGGACATCGAGTGGGCCGTCGAAGCGCTGCCGCAGGTCGGCCGCGGCGACGCCTGCGCCTTCTCGATCGAGGACGGCGACACCGAGACCGTCGTGGTCATCGTCCAGGCCTATCCGAGCGAACCGGCGGAACGCGAGGCGCTGGTGGGCGACATAAAGCAGGCGGTCAAGGAAGCCGCCGGGGTCGACGGCCGGGTCGTCCTGATCAAGCGCCAACCCGGCCTGCCCCGCACCTCTTCCGGAAAACTCAGCCGCACGCACGCCAAGTCGAAGTTCGCCGCGGGCGACTATCCGACCTAGCGCGCGTTCCTTCGGCCCCGATCAGGTCACCGCGATGGGGCCGCCGTTCGAGCCCGTCGCGCCCCTGATGGGTGCCGGCGAAAAGATGTAGGCGAACTGGTATTTGCCGTCGGCGATCAGCCCCGAGAAATCCAGGTTCTCGTGGTTGAAGATGCCGTTCTTGGCGATCAGCTCGGCATGGACCGGGAAGGCCAGATCCTTGTTGGGATTGGGCACGACCTCGGTGCCCCAGGTGTCAGCGCCGGTGAGCGCGATGCCCTTGTCGATGAACCACTTGGCGGCCTCCAGCCCGATGCCCGGTTCGCCGCCGTTGAACTTGTCGTTGTTCTTCATCCAGAGCTTGCCCCAGCCGGTGTTGAAGAACACGGCATCGCCTTCCTTGATGTCGGCTTCCTGCATGTTCTGCTTCTGCAGGGCCGCCTTGAGGTCAGCGACGGTGATTTCCTGGCCGGCCTCCATCATGCCGCCCTTCACCGCCTCGACGTCGAAGAGATGACCACGCGTGAAGAACGGCTTCACCTGCTCGATGCCGAGCTTCTTCATGCCATAGGCGCTGTTCATTTCCTGATCGGTGACGCCGTTGTAGTAGCGCATCTCGTTCTTGTCGCCGTCCTTGCCCATCTGGATGCCGATGTGGGCGAGGCCGTCGAACTGCGTTCCGGTCTGGCCGATCTCCGTCGACAGATACTCGTCGTTGTAGACGAGCTTGTTGGTCCCGAAGGGCCCGCCGGTCGGGCTACCGGGAATGCGCAAGGTGAAGGCGCGCTCGCCGAACTTGGGCATGGCCGATTCGTAGATGCGGCCGATGCGGTAGACCTTGCCGTCCTTGATCCACTTCACCGTGTCCAGGACCTTCGCCGGCGTCATGTAGTTCGAGGCGCCCGCCTGATCGTCCTTTCCCCACTTTGGATGCGGCCACCAGACCTTGTCCGACAAGGCCGGCGCCTGGGCCATCTGCTGGGCCTGTGCGGCCCCGGCCGCCAGCGTGCCGGCGGCGACGGCCCCGCCGATCAGGCCGGCCGTGAGGAAAGAGCGGCGGTCTTCGTCGATCCCCTGCTGCGGCTGCTTGAGGTGTTCCTTGTCCTGAAGATACCTCGAGTCCATGGACGCTCCTCCTTTTCCTTATTGATCTTGAAAGCCTCATACCCCCAGGTTGCATCGTCAAGCGGAAGCGGCATCGTTACTTTGTTACATATGCATATGTGAAGGTGTCACCGATGAGCCTGTTCGATCCCGACAAGTCGGCGGAGCGCCTGCCGGTCACGCTGATCACCGGTTTCCTCGGCAGCGGCAAGACCACGCTGCTCAACCGCGTACTCAGCGACCCGCGCATGGCCCGCAGCCTGGTGCTGGTGAACGAGTTCGGCGAAATCGGGCTCGATCATCTCTTCATGGAGAATGTCGGCGGCGACATGGTGCTGCTGCAATCGGGTTGCGTGTGCTGCACCATCCAGGGCGACCTCGACAAGACGCTGCGCGACATCGCGCGCCGTCGCGCCAGGGACGAGATCCCGCCCTTCGACCGTGTCCTGCTCGAGACGACGGGCCTCGCCGACCCCGCGCCGATCCTGCAGCTCCTGCTCAATCATCCGATGATAAGTCACGACTACCGGCTCGACGGCGTCGTGACGACGGTCGATGCCGTGAACGGCGCGCGCCAGCTCGACGAGCATCCGGAGGCCGTTAAGCAGGCGGCCGTCGCCGACCGGCTGCTGATCAGCAAGACAGATCTGGCCGAGATCGCGGCCAGCGCCGGCCTGCGCGCACGGCTGACCGCGCTCAACCCCGGCGCTTCCCTCTTCGAGATCGTGCAGGGCGACGTCGATCCGGCGCTTCTGTTCGACTCAGGCCCGTTCGATCCCTCGGGCAAGAGCGACAAGGTGCAGGCATGGCTGAACGCCGAGGCCCACGATCACACGCACCATAGCCATGCGTACGACCGCTCGCGGCACGATGCGCACATCGGCTCGTTCTGCCTAACCTTCGAGGAGCCGCTGGACTGGGACCTGTTCAATCGCTGGCTGATGGCCGTGCGCGCCGCGTGGGGCGACCGGCTGCTGCGCGTGAAGGGCGTGCTCGCCGTCGCAGGAGAGAGCCAGCCGCTCGTGATCCACGGCGTGCACCGCACCTTTCATCCACCCACCCTGCTCGCCCGCTGGCCCGACGAGGATCGCCGGTCGCGGCTGGTGTTCATCACCCGCGACCTCGACCGCACCGCGGTCGAGGCGAGCTGGGCGGAGATGGAAGACGCCGTCCGAACCTAAGCCGCGTCCTGCTGCGGCAGAAGGTCGGCGTACTTCTTGAAGCCGGGCAGCTTCTCAACCCGGCCCATCCACGCCTTCACGTTGGCATAGGGCGCGAGATCGATGGCACCCTCTTCGGCGTAGGCCACGTCGCCATAGACCGCGACATCGGCGATGGTCGCCTCGCTGCCGACCAGGAAGTCCGACTTGGCGAGCGCGGCGTCGAGCATCTTGAGCGCGTCGCCCGCCTGGTTGACGTACATCTGGTGGACGTTGTCGTCGGCCTTCATGAAGCCGCGCTTGATCGCGCGCGGGCGATAGATGTTGGAGGCCAGCCGATCGAACTCCCAGAACAGCCACTCGCGCACGCGCGCCTTCTCCTCGGGCGTGTTGCCGGCCATCTTGCCGAACTTGTCGGCGAGGTAGAGCAGGATCGAGCCCGACTGGCAGAGCTTCAGATCGCCGTCGACCAGCGCCGGCACCTGGCCGAAACGGTTGATGGCGAGATAGTCAGGCTGCTTGTGTGCGCCGGCCCGCAGGTCGACATGCTTGTAGGCGAACGGCTGCCCCATCAGCGACAGGGCCAGTCCCGCCTTGTAGGTGGGACCGCTCAGCCAAATGCCGTACAGCGTCATCTTGGACATCGATATCTCCCTAGGATCCAGGCCGTCCAGCATCGCACTTGAGGGAGGCCGGGGTAAGACTGTATGAGCGGGCATGAAGATTTCAGCGCGCGATATCGATCACCTTTCCTTGACCGTGTCGGACCCTGCGGATACCGCTGCCCGGCTGGGCCAGATCGGCTTCAACCTGACGCCCGACGGTGTCGAGCCGCGCTGCATCTGCTTCCAGCCCGACAGCGACGACGTGCCGAATTACGTCGAACTTTTGCAAGGCCATCCGCCGCAGATTGCACTGGCCCTGAACGTCGCCGAACTCGAGGGCGAGGAGCGCACGCATGCCTGGGAAACCGAGGACGGTTTCGAGGTCGATGCCGGTGTCGTGGTCGGCGAGAGCGCAGGCCCCCTTCCCTGGTTCCCCGTGAAACACGAGACGCCGGACGCCTTCATGGAGCCGGAATGGATCGTCCATCCCAACGGTGCGCTGGGCATGATGGCAATCCATGCCATCGCCGAAAAGCCCAATGACACGGCGAAGGCGCTGAAGGCCGCCTGGGGCGCCACCGTCGAGGAGATCTTCGACGGTTGCACCATGGTGAAGGCAGGCTCCGTCGAGCTGCTGATCTGGTCGCCGCTCGCCTTCCAGCTCGAGTACAAGGCGCTCGAGATGATGCCGCCGACCGAGCTGCCCGTCGTCGTCGGCGCAGCCATCGCCATCGAGCGGGCGCGCCCGCTGCAGGGCCTGCTCAGTGCCAACAACGTGCCCTTCGCTCTGGCCGAGGGGGATCGTGTGCTGGTCGCGCCGGAGCAGACCGGCGGCCTGATGATCGAGTTCATCCCGCAGAACTGATTCCGACGTTTAGAACGCCGGCACCGGCGCCTGAGGCACGTCCTTCCAGAACTCCGGGTCGTGCCCGAAGAACAGGCGGGCACCGGCCTTTTCGAGAGCCTCGAGCCGGTCGAGCGAGGCCAGCATCTGCTCGCGGTCGTAGACGAAGCGCGGCAGTCGGCGGTCGCGCAGGGTCCGGCAGAAGTAGCAGGCGTCGCCCGTGATCACGATCTCGCCTGCCTCGGTCCGCACCTTCAGCGACTGATGTCCGGGCGTATGGCCGTAGGTCGGGATGCAGACCACGGAGCCGTCGCCGAACAGATCGTGCTCGCCGTCGACCTGCTTCACTGGATGACCATGATCGAAGTCGGCGCGGAAGAAGCCGACCTTGGCCGCCAGTTCCGGATCTTGCGCGGCCTGCCATTCGCGCTTCTGCACGACCATGGTGGCATTGGGCACCAGCTCGTTGCCGCCGGCATGGTCGAAATGCAGGTGGCTGTTCACGATGAAGTCGACTTTGCCGGGATCGCGGTCGATCGACTCGAGGCGCGACTTCACGTCGTCCTCGGGGCCGTACTGCTCGAAACCGAAAATCCGGGCGACGCCCGCGCCCAGGCGACCGGCGGCATCGGTCCGGCATTGCGGGTGCATGCCGGTGTCGAACACCGCCCGGCCCTTGGGGTGTTCGATCAGGTAGGATGGAATGGGCAGCGCCACCTGCCCGTCTTCGCCCTCGATCATGTCCTTGAGGCGGCCAATCAGCCGCCCGCAGGTCATGGCGTAGATCTTGGCGCTCATTTCTCCTCCAATCCGAGACGTTGGCAGATCTTTGAGGGGGAACCGGACGAACGCACCATCGTTCGCTTCTGATCCGCCATTGTCCAGCCAGGGACGAGCCGTCGTGAAAGTCATAACCGTCGAACCCGGCGTAGCGGGCTCAGTGCAACTGGACGAACGGCCGGAACCAGATGTCCGCGCCGATCAACTGCTCGTTCAGGCGATGGCGCTGGGAATCTGCGGCACCGATCGCGAGATCGTATCCGGTAGCTATGGTTGGGCACCTGAGAACGACCAACGCCTCGTCCTCGGACACGAATCGCTGGGCCGCGTCCTGAAAGCGCCGGCGGGGTCGGGCTTCGCGGTCGGGGATCATGTGGTCGGCATCGTCAGACGCCCCGACCCTGTGCCCTGTCGGGCGTGTGGCGCGGGCGAATGGGATATGTGTCTCAACGGTCGCTATGTAGAGCGTGGAATCAAGTCGTTGGACGGCTACGGCGCGGAGCGGTTTCTGCTCGAACCGGACTACGCGGTGAAGGTCGCTCCGGAGCTCGGCGCGCTCGGCGTGCTTCTCGAACCCGCCAGCGTTCTCGCCAAAGCGTGGGATCACATCCATCGCATCGGCGAACGGACGCGCAGCTGGCAGCCGAAGAGCGCGCTGATCACCGGAGCCGGACCGGTCGGATTGCTGGCAGCCCTCATGGCCGCGCAACGCGGCCTCGAACTACACGTACTCGATCGCGCCGAGGACGGCCCGAAGGTCGAACTCACCCGGGCACTGGGAGGCACCTATCACGAGCGCAACCTGCCGAAGGATCTCGCGGTCGACATCGTGATCGAATGCACGGGAGCACCGCAGCTCGTGATCGACGTCATATGCGGCGCCGGCGGTCGCAACGGCATCGTCTGCCTGACCGGTGTCTCGAGCGGCGGGCGAACCTTGCCGTTCGACTCCGGTAACTTCAACCGAAGCATGGTGCTGCAGAACGACGTCGTCTTCGGTTCGGTCAATGCCAATCGGCGCCACTATGAGATCGGCGCGAATGCACTGGAAGCCGCGGATCCCGCTTGGCTGGCGGGCCTTCTGACGCGCCGTGTGCCGCTAGCGGAGTGGCGCGAAGCGCTCGAGAAACGGGTGGGTGATATCAAGGTCATCGTAGAGTTCGAGCCGGGCGGCCCATGAGCGCACCGATCGAGAGTTACGGGCTGATCGGTGATTGCCAGACCGCCGCCCTGGTCGGCGTCGATGGTTCAATCGACTGGCTCTGCTGGCCCCGCTTCGATTCGGATGCCTGCTTTGCCGCTCTTCTGGGCCAACCTTCCAACGGTCGCTGGCTGATCGCGGCTTCGGGCGAAAACGTCGAGGTAACGCGCCGCTACAGAACCAACACGCTGATTCTCGAGACCACCTTCCGAACGGACGGCGGAGCGGCCACGCTTATCGACTTCATGCTACCGCGCGGGAACACCTCGGACCTCGTTCGCCTGGTGCGCGGAGACGAAGGCGAAGTCGAGATGTGCATGGAACTCATCCTCCGCTTCGGATACGGCGCCACGGTTCCGTGGGTCAGTCGACTCGACGACGGAGCGCTCAGGGCCGTGGCCGGCCCCGATATGGTGGTCCTGCGCACGCCCATCGTGACATGGGGTGAGAACTTCAAGACCTCCGCCGTGTTCACCGTCGGAGCGGGACGGACCGTGCCGTTGACGCTGAGCTACGCGCCCTCTCACCTGCCTGTGCCGCCGCCGATCGACTGCCAGGGAGCGCTGACCGACTGCGAGGATTTCTGGCGCGAATGGACCGATGCCACGAGGACGGACGGGCTACATTCCGAAGCCATAGAGCGCTCCCTCATCACCTTGAAAGCGCTGACCTATGCGCCCACCGGCGGCATCGTGGCGGCCCCCACCACCTCGTTGCCGGAGCGAGTGGGCGGCCAGCGAAACTGGGATTACCGTTTCTGCTGGATTCGCGACGCCACCCTGACGCTGCTCGCCCTGATGAACGCCGGTGTCTACGACGAGGCCACCGCTTGGCGGGACTGGCTCCAACGTGCAGTCGCCGGCAATCCCGCAGACATGCAGATCATGTACGGGCTGATGGGTGAGCGCCGCTTGACGGAATGGGAAGTCGACTGGCTACCGGGCTATCTCGAGTCGAAGCCCGTGCGCATCGGTAACGCCGCTCACGGACAGTTCCAGCTCGACGTCTATGGCGAGTTGATGGACACGTTCGAACAGGCACGCGAAGGGGCGCTCGCCCCGACCGACAGCGGCTGGGCGCTGCAGCTCGAGCTGGTGAATCATGTCGAACGGTCGTGGCAGAACCCCGACTACGGCATCTGGGAGACGCGGGGGCCGCCCCTCCATTTCACCTACTCCAAGGTCATGGCCTGGGTCGTCTTCGACCGCGCGATCCGGGCGGTCGAACGCCATGGGCTGACGGGCCCGCACGAACGATGGCGCATCACGCGCGAGGCGATCCGCTCCGAGATCTGGGAGCGTGGGTTCGACCCGGAGCGCAAAACCTTCCGTGCCGCCTACGGCGAAACGACCCTCGATGCGAGCCTGCTGCTGCTGGCCCAGGTAGGCTTCATCGAGGCGAGCGATCCGCGCTATGTCGGCACCGTCGAGGCCATCGAACGCGAACTCCTCGTCGATGGCTTCGTCATGCGCTACGACACCGCCTCGACGGACGACGGGCTGGACGCTGGAGAAGGCGCGTTCCTGGCCTGCAGTTTCTGGCTCGCCGACGCTTATATTTCCATTGGCCGCCACGAGGATGCCCGCGTCCTGTTCGATCGGCTCCTCGCCACCCGCAACGACCTGGGCCTCCTGGCCGAAGAGTACGACAGCAAGAATGGCCGGCTCATCGGCAACTTTCCGCAAGCCTTCAGCCATGTCGGATTGATCAACACCGCCTTCAATCTGACGAGAGCCACCCGGCCCGCCGAGCAGCGGGCAAAGGCCCGTGGCTCGGACGTTCAGACGCCGGCCAAACCACAGACGCCGCGGCGCCCGGGTAGTGGCCCGGAAATGGCCGAACCCGGCGCGTCGACCGCCGATCCCGACGTCAGGCGTCGAGCGCCTTCTTCAGTAACTCGTTGACGACCTTCGGGTTGGCCTTGCCGCCGGTCGCCTTCATGACCTGGCCGACGAACCAGCCGAACAGCGTGGGCTTCGCCTTGTAGGCCGCGAGCTGGCCGGGGTTGGCGTCAATTACCGCCTTGATGGCGGCCTCGATGGCGCCGGTATCCGTCACCTGCTTCAACCCGCGCTCCTCGACCAGGACGGCCGGGTCCTTGCCCGTTTCCTCCATGGCGACGAACAGGTCCTTGGCGATGCGGCCGGAGATGGTGCCATCGGCCTGCAGGTCGAGCAGCTTGCCGAGGTTGGCGGCGCTGATCGGCGAGGTCTCGAAAGTGGCGCCGCGGCGGTTCAGCATGGCGAAGAAATCGCCAGTCACCAGGTTGGCGGCCTGCTTGGCATCACGGCCCTTGGCGACGGCCTCGAAGAACTCCGCCGTCGACTTTTCGGCCGTCAGCACGCCGGCATCATAGGGCGAGAGGCCGAAATCCTTGATGTAGCGGTTCTTCCGCGCATCGGGCAGCTCCGGCAGGGTCGCGCGGATCTGGTCGACATACTCCTGCGTGAAGATCAGCGGCAGCAGGTCGGGATCGGGGAAGTAGCGATAGTCCTGCGCGTCTTCCTTCGAACGCGACGAACGCGTCTCGCCGCGCCCCGGATCGAAGTTCCGGGTCTCCTGCTTGATCGTGCCGCCGCCTTCGATCACCTCGACCTGGCGGCGCGCCTCGTACTCGATCGCCTGCTTCACGAAGCGGATCGAGTTCACGTTCTTGATCTCGCAGCGCGTGCCCAGCTCGCCGCCCGGCCTGCGCACCGACACGTTGACGTCGCAGCGCATGGAGCCCTCGTCCATGTTGCCGTCGCAGGTGCCGAGATAGCGCACGATCGAGCGCAGCTTGGTGAGATAGGCCGCCGCCTCGTCGGCCGAGCGCATGTCGGGCCGGCTGACGATCTCCATCAGTGCCACGCCCGACCGGTTCAGGTCGACATAGGTCTGACTGGGATGCTGATCGTGCATACTCTTGCCCGCATCCTGCTCGAGATGCAGCCGCTCGATACCGATCTTCTTGGTGACGCCGCCGTCGAGATCGATCTCGACCACGCCCTCGCCCACGATCGGATCCTTGTACTGCGAGATCTGGTAGCCCTGCGGCAGGTCCTGGTAGAAGTAATTCTTGCGGTCGAAGATGGAGCGCAGGTTGATCTTGGCATTGAGGCCGAGACCGGTCCGGACCGCCTGTTCCACACAGCGCTCGTTGATCACAGGCAGCATGCCGGGCATGGCGGCGTCGACCAGCGACACCTGCGTGTTGGGATCGGCACCGAACGCGGTTGGCGCGCCGGAGAAGAGCTTGGCGTCGGAAATCACTTGGGCATGGACTTCCAGCCCGAGGACGATCTCCCACTCGCCGGTTTCACCTTTGATGAGCGACATGCAGGCTAAATAGCCAATGGCGCGTCGCTTGGCAAAAAGATCGGAGGTGCGCCCGGCCTGTCCGCCGCCCCCCGCATCTGCCCCATTTTGGGCACAACATCGTCCTTTCCGTCGTTGAAGCGGCTGAAGTAAAAGCATGCTCAAGGAGGGTCTCCGCCGGGGCCCCTCCATAACAAGACGTATCCGCAGGGAGGATTACATGACGACGTTCAATCGCCGCACGCTGCTCGTCGGCACTGCCGCAGCCGCGCTGGCCGCACCCAGCCTCGTTCGCGCCCAGGGCGCGGCCGACTGGCCCAAGGGCGCTCTCAGGATCATCGTGCCTTTCCCGCCGGGGGGGTCGACCGACCCGGTCGCGCGCATCATCCAGGCCAAGATGATCGAGAACACGGGCTGGAACATCCTGATCGACAACAAGCCGGGCGGCACCGGTGCGGTCGGCTCGGCAATCGCCGCCAAGGCGCCGCCCGATGGCCAGACCTGGATGCTGACCTTCGACAGCCACATCCTCAACCCCGCCTTTGCGTCGGGCCTGCCCTACAAGGATTCCGAACTCTTAAACGTCATGCTGATCGGGCGCACACCGCAGGCGATCTGCGCCCATCCCGACCGGCCCTACAAGACGTTTGCCGAGGTGATCGCGGACGCCAAGGCACGGCCGGGCAAGGTCAATGTCGGCGTACTCGGCGCCAGCCAGGCGCTGGTGCTGATGAGTCTCATCAAGAAGGAGAACGGGGTCGACCTCAACCTGATCCCCTACAAGGGCGGTGGACCGCTCAACCAGGACATACTGGCCGGCGTCACCGACGTCGCCATCGGCAGCCTGACCTCTTTCAGCCCGCACATCCGTGCCAACAAGGTGCGCGCGCTGGCCGTCACTGGCGAGAAGCGCACCCCGGCACTGCCCGACACCTCCACCCTGATCGAGCAGGGCGTCAAGGCCTTCCCCTCCTACTCCTGGTGGGGCGTCTATGCGCCGACCGGCACCCCGCGTCCGCTCGTCGACCGCATGCACGCCGAGATCAAGAAGGCGGTACTGGCGCCCGACGTGACGAAGAAGTTCGTCGAGCAGTTCAACATGGAGATTCTGACGACCTCGCCCGAGGAGTTCGCCGCCTACCAGAAGAGCGAACAGGAGCGCTGGTTCAAGGTCATCAAGGACAACGACATCAAGGGCGACTGATCGCCCTCGATGCCGATTGCGCGCGGGTCTGTCAGCCGGTCCGCGCGCCGCGCACCAGGCGGCCCGGCAGCACGCCAGTCGCTTCGCCGTCGCGATAGGTGACGGCGCCCGACACGATGCTGGCCCGGTAGCCGGTCGCCCGCTGCAAGAGGCGCTTGCCGCCGGCCGGCAGGTCCCACTTCATGATCGGCGCCTCGACGCGTAGCTTGTCGAAGTCGATGACGTTGAGGTCGGCCTTCTTGCCGACCGCGACGACGCCGCGGTCGTGGAGACCAACGGCCTTGGCACTGTCGAGCGTCTGACGCTTGACCAGCCAGCTCACGTCCAGCCGGCCGGTGGCGCGATCGCGTCCCCAATGCGACAGGAGATAGGTAGGGAACGAGCCGTCGGAGATCAGGCCGACATGCGCACCGCCGTCGCCGAGGCCGATCAGCGTGTGCGGGCTCTGCATCATCTCGCTGCAGCAGTCGAGGTTATAGGCGGCATAGTTCGCGAACGGCGCGAAGATGAAATTCTTGCCCTCACCCTCGATCAGGTAGTCGTAGATCAGCTCGCGCGGATCGCGGCCCTCGCGCGCGGCGCAGGCGCCGAACGAGGTCTCCTGCGGCGGCTCGTAGTTCGGCGGATCGCCCAGCGGGAACATGCGGTCGAAGTCGGTGAGGCGCGCCGCCATCTCCGAGCGCAGCGGCTCGTTGCTCTCCTTCAGGATTCGCGCGCGGAAGGATGGATCGCGCATGATCGCCAGCCGTTCCTCGACCGACTTGTGCTGGATCTCCTTGTAGGCCGCGCACATCGAGAACGGGATGCGGCTCGCCTGCAGGCCCTGCAAGACGCCGATCGGCCGCGGCGCGACCTGCGCCTTGGCGCTATGGCCCTTGGCGACCAGACCTTCGACCAGGCCGAGCAGGCGACGCCAGCCGTCGGGCCGCGAATGGCGCTGCGCCAGCGACACCGAGAAGGGCCGGCCCGAGGCGGTCAGCAGCCGGTCCAGCATCTCGAACTCGCTCTCGGGATTGGGCGTGTTGAAGTCGGAAATGAATTCGATGACGCCGCGTCCGGCATCCTTCATGCCGAGCGCGATGCCGAGGAGCTCCTCCTCCGAGGCGCGCAGCGACGGCGTCGGATCGCCCTTCACCGTGCGATGGTTGAGCGTGCGCGAGGTCGAGAAGCCGAGCGCACCGTCGCGCATCGCCTGCGCCGTCAGGGCGCGCATCTGCGCCACCTCCTCCGATGTCGCCTCCTCGAGGCGGGCGGCCCGCTCGCCCATCACGAAGACGCGCAGCGCGCCGTGCGGCAGCTGCGCGCCGAGATCCATGTCACGCGGCTTGGCGTCGAGCGCGTCGAGATACTGGCCGAACGATTCCCACGACCAGTTGAGACCCTCGTCGAGCGCGGCGCCGGGAATGTCCTCGACGCCTTCCATCAGCTCGATGAGGCGCTGCCGGTCCTCGACCTTCACCGGCGCGAAACCCACGCCGCAATTGCCCATCACGGCGGTGGTCACGCCGTGCCAGCTCGACGGCTGCAGGTAGGAATCCCAGGTGGCCTGGCCATCATAGTGGGTATGGATGTCGACGAAGCCGGGCGTGACCAGCATGCCCTTGCCGTCGATCTCTTCCTTGCCCTGCCCGCTCACCTTGCCGACGGCAGCGATCTTGCCGTCCTTGACCGCCACGTCGGCTACCCTGATGGCAGCCCCCGTGCCGTCCGCCAGGTTGCCGCCACGCACCACGAGATCGAAGTCCGCCATGTTCGTTTCCTCCGGAGTTGCCGGAAGCTTACGCGTTCAGGGGAGACCCGTCTCCACGGCTCACGCGATACGAATTGCAGAACGAGCGCATCGTTTCGCGATACGACGCGCCTTGTTCAGTACCCCGCGGCGCGAGCGCTGAAGCTCGCGGCCTTCTCGAGCGCGGCGGCCGCGCGCAGCAGCGTCTCCTCGTCGAACGAACGGCCGATCAGCTGCAGGCCGAGCGGCAGCCCGTCCTTGTCGAGGCTCACCGGCACCGAGATGCCCGGCAGGCCGGCCATCGACGCCGGGATGGTGAACATGTCGTTGAGGTACATCGCCACCGGATCGTCCATCTGCTCGCCGGCCGCGAAGGCCGCCGTCGGCGCCGTCGGCGTCAGCAGCACGTCGCACTTCTCGAACGCCTGCTTGAAGTCGCGCGCGATCAGCGCCCGGATCTGCTGTGCCTTCTTGTAGTAGGCGTCGTAATAGCCGGCCGACAGAACGTAGGTGCCGATCAGAATACGCCGGCGCGTTTCCTTGCCGAAACCTGCGCCGCGCGTGTTCTCGTACAACTCGGTCAGGTCCTTGCCCGGAACGCGCAGGCCGAAGCGGACGCCATCGTAGCGCGCCAGGTTGGACGAGCATTCCGCCGGCGCCACGATGTAATAGGCCGGCAGGGCGTACTTGGTGTGTGGCAGCGAGACCTCGACCGGCTCCGCGCCGGCCGACTTCAGCATGTCCATGCCCTTCGACCAAAGGGCCACGATCTCCTCGGACGTCCCGTCGACACGGTACTCCCTGGGGATTCCGACTTTCATGCCCCTGATGTCGGGATTGCGCGCCGCCGCCGCGAAATCCGGCACCGGCAATGGGGCCGACGTCGAATCCTTCGGGTCGTGACCCGACATGGCCTGCAGCAACAGCGCCGTGTCCTCGACGGTGCGGGCGAACGGGCCCGGCTGGTCGAGCGAACTGGCGAAGGCCACGACGCCCCAGCGCGAGCAGCGGCCGTAGGTCGGCTTCAGGCCGACGATGCCGCAGAAGGCCGCCGGCTGGCGGATCGAGCCGCCGGTATCCGTTCCCGTGCTGCCCGGCACCATGTAGGCGGCGACCGCCGCCGCGGAGCCGCCGGACGAGCCGCCCGGCACCAGCTTGCGGTTGTCGCCCTTGCGCTTCCACGGATTCTCGACGCCGCCGAAATGGCTGGTCATGTTTGAGGAGCCCATGGCGAACTCGTCGAGGTTGGTCTTGCCGACCATCACCGCGCCGGACTTCCACAGGTTCGCCGTCACCGTGCTCTCGTATTGCGGCACGAACCCTTCGAGGATCTTGGACGCCGCGGTCGTCTGCACGCCCTCGGTGCAGAACAGGTCCTTGATTGCGAGCGGCACGCCTTCGAGCAGCCCCGCCTCGCCCTTGGCGCGGCGGGCGTCGGAGGCCTTTGCCATGTCGCGGGCCTTGTCCGGCGTCTCGGTAATGAAGGCGTTGAGCGCGCGGTGCTCGTCGAGCTTCGCGAGGTGTGCGTCGGCCACCTCGACGGCGCTCGCTTCCTTGTCGGCCAGCGCCGAGGTGAGCTGGGCGATCGTGAGATCGGTAAGGGCGGCCATCGTCTACTCCACCACCTTCGGAACGGTGAAGAAGCCACCGGCATTCTTGTCCGACGGATCGATGAACACCGCGCCGCCCGGCGCATTGGCCAGCACCTTGGCCGCGATGCCACCATCGGTGACCTTGTCCGCGCGCATGGGCAGCGTGACGTCGGACACGGACGACATCGGCTCGACATTGCTGGTGTCGACTTCGTTCAACTGCTCGATCCAGGCAAAAATGCCCGAAAGCTCGCCGGCCAACGGCGCCAGCTCCTCCTCAGGAACCTTCAGACGGGCCAGCCGCGCGATGCGGGCCACCGTCTCCTTGTCGAGCGACATCACAGCACTCCAAAACGCCCAGAAACATAGCAATATTCGCGGTTGGTAGCCGGTTTGGCCGTCTCGGGCAACCGAACCGTCGTTGCGGCTCAGGCGCGGCGGGCCGCCACTTCCTCGATCGCCGCCCGCACCTCCGGCTTGCGCGAGAGAAGCTGGTCGAAGTCCTTCTTGTAGAGGACCAGCAGGTGGCAGTAGCCGCTGGCAACGACGTCGGCATTGCGCGGCTGGGAGCTCAGGAGCCCCATCTCGCCGAAGAAGTCGCCTTCCTTCAGCGTGATCTGTAGTCCCCGCACATGGACGGTGACCTCGCCCGCGGCGACGAAATACATCGCATCAGAGGGGCCGCCGACGCGGATGATCTTCTCGCCGGGGAAGGCAACGAGGGCGCGCAGCCGCTTGCCGACCTGAACGATGGTCTCCCGGTCCAGCGCCGCGAACAGCGACACGCGGCCGATCATGGCCTGCAGTTCGAGGCCGAGGTCAAGAGAGGGGCGCTGGCTCACGGCACTGCGCCGCTCGGCGAGCTTGTCCCTGAGGTCGTTGTAAACCTCACGGCTGATGATGCCCTCATGCAGCCGGCGGACATACTCCTCGGCCTCGAAGCGAATCGCTGCACGTTCGAGCTGGCGCTGCTGCACCGATTCCGAGTAACCCGGATATTGCAGCGAGAGCGCCTTCAGCGCGCCCTCCACGCCGACCTGGCGGCTGGCGATCAACTCCGCGAGGCGTTTTTCGGCATCGTGCTCCAGCAGGTCGGCGATGGAGTTAGCGTTGAACACCGCGAGTTCACCCAGCACGCTGAGCGACACCATCAGGACTTCGAATCGATCTGCCAGCCGATCGGTGAGCATGCGCTCGAAGCCGAAGCGCCGATGCAGCCACAGCGCGACCCGAAAGCCGTAGTTGGGCTTGGAAATCTCCTCCAGCCACTCCTGGTAGCCCTCCACTCCCTTGTCGCGGACCGTATCGATCAGGCGATCGGCGTTCGCCGCCAGGATCGCCACCATGCGGCGCGACAGGATCTGCTGCTGGAACAACTCGAGATAAAGTTCCTTCTCCCGGGTGCAGAGCGTCACCAGGCCGATCTTGACCCTCTCATCCAGGTCGAGCGCCAGGTCCGGCGGCACGGGCTCGACCGCAGGATCGCCCGCCGAAGCGGGATCGACGGCAAAGCCGTCGGTGCGCTCGTTGTGCTGGCGGATGATGTCCTTGAGATGCCGGTCGACGTTGATGCGCGAGAGCGCGAGGACGCGGTCGCGCAGTGCCAACTCGAGCCGGCTGAGCTTGTCCAGACCGAACAGATGCATCACGAGACCAAGAGTCGTTGCATTCACGAACAGGGTGAACAGCACGAACAGAACGGCCGAGATGGCCATGAAGTCCCGGGTCTCCTCGGGCAACTGCTGGTGGCCGGCCGCGACCATGGCGAGCACGATCGTCACCGCACCGCGCAGGCCTCCCCAGACCAGGATCGTCTTGTAGCGGCGGTTCACGGGCTGGACGAGCTTGAACGTCTCCAGAATCGGCAACATGCCGAACACCACCAGCGCCCGGGCCGCGAAGGCGCCGACGGCGACGGCCGCAACGCCCCAGATGTAGAGCCAGTTGATCTTGAGCAGCACGTCGGCCGCGATCATCGAAGCCAGCACGAAGATGAGGCAGTTGGCCCAGAATTCGAGCTGAGCCCAGACCTGGCGCAACGCCGTCCATTGCCGGGGATGCAGGTGCGTCGGGCCGTAGGCAGCCACGGTGAGCGCGGCCATCACCACCGAGACGACGCCGGAAACGTGGATGTAACGATCCGCCACGATGAACGAGAGATAGGTGAGGCTCAAGGTCACGGAGGCGATGGCGGCATCGGAATCGCCCAGGCGCGGAAGGATCATCATGGCCACCCTGGCCATGGCGAAACCCAGCATCAGGCCGCCGACGAATTCGTGCAGGAAGACGCCGACCGCCGACGTGGCATCGGCCGGCATGGCGGAATCGCCCGAGGCGCGCGCCACGAGGATGCCCATGAACAGGCCGAAGGCCGCAATGGCCACCGCGTCGTTCAGGAGAGATTCGCCCTCGGCCAGGATCGACAGCCTTTTGGGGGCGCCGACGTCACGGAAGATGCCGATGACGGCCGCCGGATCGGTCGTCGAGACGATGGCGCCGAGCAGCAGACACACCACAAGGTCGACGCCGGTCGCAAAATGAACCACCCCCGCAACAAAGGCGATGCAGACGAGCACTGCAATCACCGCCAGCAGGAGCACGGCGTGGATCTCGTCCATCAGGCGCCGGACGTCGATCGTTAGGCCGGCCGTGAACAATAGCGGCGGCAGGAAGAGCGGCAGGAACACTTCCGTGCCGACCTCCAGCTTGTCGAGGCCTACGAAGGCGTCGGTGAGGACTCCAAGGTTAATGCCGCGGCTTATGATCCACGATCCGAGAAAGCCCATGCCCATGCCGGCGATTGCCAGCAGCACGGTGTGTGGCAGTCGAAATCGTTCGGCGAGCGGCACCAGCAGACTGACGACGGTGAGGACGATCGAAATCGCAAGAATGGCGTAGAGAGTATCTGTCACCTTGTCTGGACACCTTTCCATCGGGGCCTTGTCGACCCGCACCGCTTCACGCTTTATAACCTCGGTAATGGCCCGCTTGGCAGTCCTGATTCACGGCATGTGGGGAACATCCGCCGTGTGGCATCATTGGCGGCCGTTCCTGGAGGAGCGTGGCTGGCATACGATTGCACACTCGCTGCGGCACCATGACGTGCCCCCGGACTCGCCACCCGACACTCTTGGCGAAACCAGCCTGCTCGACTATGCCGCCGATCTGGAAAGGATGATCCTCTCCCTGCCGGAGAAACCCGTGGTCATCGGCCACTCGATGGGCGGATTGCTCGCGCTGCTCTTGTGCGCCAGGGGCCTCGCACGGGCCGGTGTGCTGCTCACCCCTGCTCCGCCGTCGAGCGTTGTCGCTATCAGACCCTCCAATCTGATGGCCTTTGCCAGGATCCAGACGCACTGGCGCTGGTGGCGAAAGCCACACCGGGCGACTCTCGACGAGGCGCTTTCCTATACCTTCAATACGGCAGACCGAACCATGGGCATGAAAGAGCATTCCGCCTTCGTTCACGAGTCGGGACGAGCGTTGCTGGAGATCGCCCTGCCCTGGCTCGACCGTGCGAAGGCGGCGACCGTCGATCCGCGATGCGTGACCGCCCCTCTCCTCTTCGTTGCCGCCGAAAAAGACAGGCTCGTGCCGCCCGGCGTGGTGCGCCGCACGGCGAAGCAATTCGACCATGTCGCCGACTATGTCGAGTTCGACGGTCAGGGCCACTGGGTTTTGGGGCAACCGGGCTGGGAGCGCGTTGCCGACCACGCGGAAGCCTGGCTCGCGGGCAAGGTGATCTGAAATGCCGGTAGTGGATTTCGCCGACCTCAAGACGCTGCTCATACGCGACGGCCGGTTGATGGCCCTCGATCTCGGCAGCAAGACAATCGGCATCGCGACGTCGGATGTGATGCGAATGCTCGCGACCCCTCTCACGACTCTGAAGCGCACGAAGCTCGCGGCGGATCTCGCCACCCTCGGCGAACTCGCGCGCAAACACGAGGTCAAGGCGCTGGTGGTGGGCCTGCCACTCAACATGGACGGCACCGAAGGTCCGCGCTGCCAGTCGGTGCGTCAGTTCGTGACGAACATCCAGAATCACGGCGCACCATCGCTTGCCGCCTTGCCGATCGTCTTCCAGGACGAGAGGCTCAGCACCGCCGCGGTGACACGCGGCATGATCGACGACTACGACATGACACGTTCCAAGCGCGCCGAACGTATCGACGCGGCAGCAGCGGCCTGGATTCTCGAAAGTCTGATCGCGCGATTGCGCTGACATTGATCAAACAAAGCGCGATCTCTCCGGCGTTGCAGCAAAAAAGTTTGCATGATCAACGCACGCTTTGCATCTCAATCATATTGCACTATTCGCTCTTCGCGCGTACTTCATCCATGACTTACGCAAAATGAAAGAGGGCTGGTAAGCATGAAGATAAAGTCGATGGCCTTTGATGACTTGGTCGTGATGCGGTCGCAGATCGACGCCGAGATCGAGACGCGCATCTCAAAGCAGCGCATGAAGTTGATCGAAGCCATTTCCGAACTTCGCGGAACAGTCCCTAGCAAGAGTGGCGTTGAACGCCGTGGCAATTCGCATCCGCTCAAGGGAAGAGAGCTGCCGCCGCTCTATCGTAATCCGAAGAATGCCGCCGAGACCTGGGCCGGCCGCGGCAATCGCCCGAGATGGCTTACGGCCGCCATCAAGAGCGGAAAGAAGCTGGAAGCCTTTCTGATCAAGTAGAGCGAAGCCTATACTCCACGCTCGGCATCAACCGCCCTTAAGGGCAGAGCGGCGCTGGTGCTGGCCGCGGTGGCGTCTCGGCGTCGAGCGAGCGGAGAAAAGCCACGAGATCCGCGCTCTGCTGCGGCGTCAAGCCGAGTGGCCGCACCAGCGGGGTGCCGTCACTGTGGAGTCGATCGGGACTGACCTCCGAATAGTGCCTCACGACGTCTTCGATCCTCGCGAGGCTGCCATTGTGCATGTAGGGGCCGCTTCGGCCTGCCTGGCGCAGGCCGGGCACACGGAACTCTCCGAAATTGGAATGCTGCCGCTGGACATGCCGTACCCGGCGCGTGTTGCTTGCGGTTACATCGTCATTGTACTTGCCCAGCAGGTTGAACGGACTGGCTGACAGACGCTGCAACCCGCCCAGACGTCCTGGATCGACTACTCCGGGCCTCACGAAGAACGGGATGCCGATGTCACCGAACTCGCCGCTCGTGAAACGCGGTCCGAGATGGCACAGGTTGCAATTGGCGTCGCCGATGAACAGTTTGAGGCCGCGTTGCGCCGCCAGCGGATAGCGTGACGCACGGTCTCGATCGCCGTCCACCAGGGCATCGCGGAATTCATCGAACGGTGTCCGCGGGCTCACCAGTGTCGCCTGAAAAGCCGCCAACGCCTTGGCGGTGTCGACCAGCAAGCGCTCGTCATCGGTGCCCGGCTTGCTGCCAAACGCCTTTTCATATCCGCAAGCGAACGCGGCATCGTTTCGCAGCAATTCGCCGGCGCGAGTCGGGCCGCCATTCATCTCTCGGGGATCCAGCAGCGGACGGATACTCTGGGCCCACAGCGAGTCGCCCGCCCCGTCCCAGCCGAACCAGTGAAGATAGCCGATGTTCCACAGCGACGGCGTGCGGCGATCGAGTTCGACTGCGCCGCGCGCTTTGGCCAGACCGTCGCTCCATTCGCGACCCGCCTGATGGCATGTGGCGCAGCTCATGCGTCCATCTCCCGACAGGCGCGGCTCGTTGAACAGATGCTCGCCCAACACAACGCCGGCCGCTATGCCGGACACTCGGTTCGACGGATCCTGCACAGGTGGCGGGGGCCAGGGGCCGTGCTGCCCGACGGCGCTGATTTCCTCGGGCGACCAGTCGAGCAGCTGCTGCGCGCGGACGCCGACGGTCCCTGCCGCCAGCAACGCAACCAGGAGCACGAGGCGGATCACTTGAGGATGATGTCGTGCGTCAGGCGCTCGCTCTCGTCGCCCGCCCGCACGTCGAAGTTGATCTCCCAGCGGCCGGGCATGTGGAACAAGAGCCCCTCGGCCCTGAAGCGGCCGTCACCCTTCGCCACGATGGTGGCCCGGTAGTTCATCCCATGTCGATGCGCGGGCATGTTGGCATCGACGGCCAGCAACTCGGCAGCACCGCCGCGCCTGGTGCAGACATTGATGAGCAGGGCGAATGGCTCACCCACTTCGATGTGCAGCGGATCGGCCCGGAACGCCATCAGGTAGTCATCGGAAAAGACAACCCATCCGGTCCCCCGTCCCAGGTCGAGCGGGCAGTCGCCGGCCCAGGCCGGCGTCGCCAGGAGAACTCCCAGCAACGCCGCGGCGAGCCTCACGGCGCGCCTCCAAACAGCCGGTCGCCGTTTTCGTAGGCGATCTTGCGCGCGACCTCCGGCGGCAGGTCCGACAGCCACTGCCGCGACCAGCGGGCATTCTCGATCACATAGTGCCAGCGCTCCGGCGTGAAGGTGTCGCTGCCCAGCACGAAGCGGTCGGGAAATTCGATGAAGAGTTCGCGCCAGCCCGGCGCCACCTTGCCGTTCGAGACATGCGCCGTGAGGAAGGCGAGATCGCACCATAAGGTCGGATACCGGCGCAGCATCTCTTTGACCTTTTCCGGGCGCTCGAAGCCCGAATGCGCCCACAGGACTTTGGCGTTCTGGTCCTGCTGAAAATGGCGAGTCACGGCGTCGGCATCGGAATGCGAATGCAGGAAGAGCCCGTACTGCTTCGCCAACTCCACGACACGGCGCACGTTGGGCAGATCGGCATCGGCGCCATAGATGTGGAACTCGCCGATCGCCCTGTACTTGCGCTTGGACAGCAGGTCCTCGAGATACGGGATCAGCGTCGGATCCTTCGCCCATGTCGAGATCTCGCCCCGCGAACGATAGGGCCGCAACTCGGGCACGATCATGCCCGGCGCCACGTCCTGCAGCATTTTGGTGCCCTCGTTGTTCGAGCTCGACACCATGGCGCGCTTGATGCCCGCCTTCTTCAGGATCTCGATCACTTCCGCCGGCGGGACGACCGCCCAGGCATCGTGACTGTAGTGCATGTGTGCGTCGAAGATCGGCAGCTCGTCGGCCGCCCGCGCGATGGACATGCCGGCGGAGTACAGCAGAAGGACCAGGGCAAGGAGGCGCATCGTCGTTCCCTCAGCCGCCCGACTTTGGCGGGCAGGCATAGTTGAAGCTGATCGAGATGCGTTCGCCGGAGAAGTGCGCCGGCGGCACCTCGTGCCGCAGCCAGCTTTCGAACAGCACCAGATCGCCGTCGTGCGCCGCCAGGCTGACGAAGGCGCGATAGGCCTCGGGTGCATCGGCGCGGCGCGGCGGCGCCGCCATCTGATAGCCGAGCCGGGGGTCCTCGAACTTGATCGCCCCCGCCCCCTTCGGAACCGAAACGTAATAGGTGCCGCTGACGAAGGAGGTCGGATGGAGATGCATGGAATGGACCGTGCCGGCCGGCATGAGATTGGCCCAGCAATCGGTCATCGCGAGCGTCCGGCCGGAGAGATCGTAGTGGAGGTCGCGCGCGAAGCTCTTCACGTGCGGATCGATGCGGCGACGCAGCCGGTCGAACAGCGAGGAGACAAGGTGCAGACGATCGAGTGACCCATAGGAGGTATAGCCCCCGAGATAGTTCTTGGCCGACCAGCGCTGTCCCGCTGCATCCGAAGCCGCCAGCGACTGGCATTCATCGCCGAGATCCTGGTTGAAGCGCCGCCAGCGCCGGTCGACGAGCGACTCGCGGTAGACAAGGGTCGGGAAAAGGGCACGGCTCGTCATGGCGCGATTATCGATGATGCGGGCTTCACGTGCTATGATTTCCGCATGCTGACCGATCATCAAATCGAGACCTACCGCCGCGACGGCTATCTCGTGATCCCGCGCCTGATCGAAGGGGCACAGCTCGCCGAACTGAGGCGGCTCACCGATCGCCTGGTGGTGGAGGCGCGCGGCGTTTCGGCCAACGACGATCTCTATGATCTGGAGCCCAGCCATAGCGCCACGATGCCCCGGGTGCGCCGGCTGAAGCCAGCGATGTTCAAGCGCCATGCCTTCTTCCGCGACCTCGCCCGTGACCTGAAGATAACGTCCATCCTTGCACAGCTCATCGGCCCCGCCCTCCGCCTGCACGGCGGCAAACTCAACATGAAGTCGGCGGGCTATGGTTCGCCGGTCGAATGGCACCAGGACTGGGCCTTCTATCCGCACAGCAACGACGATGTGCTGGCGACCGGCATCTATCTCGACGATTGCGACGAGGCCAACGGCCCGCTCATGGTGGTGCCGGGCACTCATCACGGCCCGGTCCACGATCACCATGCCAGTGGCCGTTTCTGCGGCGCGTTCGATCCTCATACGGCCGGCGTCGATGTCGCGAAGGCCGTACCGCTCATGGGCCCGGCCGGTTCGATGACTATCCATCATGCGCGGCTGGTGCATGGCTCGGCCCTCAACCGGTCCAACCGCCAGCGCCGGCTCCTGCTGCACGAATATGCCGCCGCCGATGCCTGGCCGCTGATGGGCGTCGCCGACTTCGACGAGTTCAACGGCCGCATGGTGCTGGGCGAGCCGACAATCGAGCCGCGCGTGCGGCCGGCGCCGGTTCGGATGCCGCTGCCGGCTGCCGATCACCAGGGCTCGATCTACGAGAACCAGCGTGGCTCGAGCGCCCGCTTCTTCGCCACCTACGAGGAACAGTCCACCCTTGCCGGCTAGGGCCGCCCGCTCATGATCAGGCGGCGCCACGCGCTGGCCGCCTGCGGCCTGCTGCTCGCCGCCCCCGGCGCGCACGCCCAACAGGTTCGATGGGCCGACTGGCTTGGTACCTACTCCGGGACGGCCCGCTTCTACCGCGCGCTCCCACTCGAGGACATCGTCCCGCCGCCCCCGTCGCCGAGGGAGGAATTCGGCGGCGGTACGCCCTTCGCGGTTGAGTTCGCGGTGCGCAGCGTCGACGACAGGCCGGCCATCTGGCTGCGCATCGATGGCGGGCCGATGCAGACCGACGAGGTCGGCGAAACGATGTTCTTCGGCCCGGTGACGGACGGTGTGGCCTTGCTGCATTCGGCCGATGCGCGTGCGATGCCGCGTTCGGCGAGCCTGACGGTGCGGCCGAACCAGCTCGGGACGTCGGCGCTGTTCACCCACGCCGACGGCAGCTTCTGGCGGCGTTACTTCACCGCCACCTTCACGCCGGCGGGCGCCGACGTGATCCTCTGGGTCTTCGACGCCACCGGCACGCGGGCCCGCACCTGGCGCGGCTCGACGGTCCGTCGCGCCTGAGGCTCAGGCCGGCCGTGGGCCGACGTAGATCGATTGCGGCCGGATCAGGCGCCCGCCCTTCTCCTGCTCGAAGATGTGCGCGCACCAGCCCGCCGCGCGACCGACGGCGAACAAGGCGGTGAACGCACTGCGCGGCATATCGAGCGCCTCCAGCAGCAGTGCCGTGTAGTATTCCACGTTGGTGTCGAGTCGCTGCTTCGGCTTGTGCTTGCGCAACGATGCAATCGCGCTGCGCTCGACCTCGACCGCGAAGGCCAGCCGGCCCGCGGTCTGCGGCAGTGTCGCCACCGTGTTCTTCAATACGTCGGCCCGGGGATCGCGCTTCTTGTAGACGCGATGGCCGAAACCCATCAGCCGCGTTCCCTTGGCGAAGGCGTCGTCCAGCCACGCCTCGGCGCGCTCGGGCGATCCGATCTCGTCGAACATGTCGAGCACCGGCCCGGGCGCCCCGCCATGCAGCGGCCCCTTCAGGGCGCAGAGCGCGGCCAGGACCGAGGAGATCAATCCGGCGCGTGTCGAGGCGACGACCCTCGCCGTGAAGGTCGACGCGTTGAAGCCATGATCGGTCACCGTCGCGAGGTAGGCGTCGAGCCCCTTCTCGAAGGCCTCGTCGGCGCGCCGGCCGCGGATCATGCGCAACAGATCCTGGGCCGTCGTCAGTGCCGGATCGGGCGCCAGGGCCGGCTTGGACTCGGCCGCTCGCAGCAGGGCGGCCAGGAAGACCGGGAGCGCACCACAGACCAGGTAGTGGTGCGGCATCGGATCCGAGTCGGCCAGCATGCCGAGGCCGACCCGCAGCCCCTCCACCGGGTTGAGCCCCGTGGCGGCCGTGAGCAGCTTCGGGACGTCCGCGAAGGCGCGCAAGCGGGCTGCCGCCAGTCCCGCCCGGACCGCACCTTCGTCGCCACCGCCCTCGGCGAAGCCTTCCCAGAGGAGCGCGGCGACGCCCTCGAAGCCGCGCGTCCGCACGAGGTCTTCGATCGCCTGGCCGCGGACGATCAGCCGGCCGGCCTCGCCGTCCACCTCGCTCATCACCGTGTCGGCCACGATCACGCCGTCGAGTCCGCTGTCCACCCGTGTCTGCAGCATCGCTAATCCCCTTGTTGAGTCGGGGTCAACATTCGATCCAGCCTATGTATTGTCAATATTGACTGAATTAATCCATAATAAGAAATGGCAACGGAATGGCTGAGCTCGAAGGAGGCGGCGCGACGGCTCGGCGTCTCGGCCGCAACTCTCTACGCCTATGTGAGCCGCGGCCTGCTGCGTTCCGAGGGCACGGACGGCCAGCGCGAGCGGCGCTACCGGGCCGACGATGTCGCCCAGCTCAAGCGGCGCCGCGATGTCGGCCGCAAGGCCGAATCGATTGCCGCCAACGCGCTCGACTTCGGCACGCCGGTTCTGGAGTCTTCGCTCACGCTGATCGAGAACGGCCGCCTCTTCTATCGCGGCCAGGACGCGGCGCGGCTGGCGCGCAACAGCTCGCTGGAACAGGTCGCGCAACTTCTCTGGGATTGCGACGACCGCCCCTTCGCCCCCCGCAACCTGCCGCCGATGTCGGCCGCCCTGCGCGGCGCCTGGCAGGCTGCCTCCGCCCTGCCGCCCGTCGATGCCTGCCTCGTGCTGCTGCCGGCGGCATCGCGCTGGGATCATCCGAGTTGGGTCGAGGATCGCACCGCCATGCTGGAGACCGGGGCGCGGATCCTGCGGCTGCTGGCGGCGGCGGTGACCGGCCAGCCGCTCTCCGACCGGCCGATCCACGAGCAGGTGGCCGCGGCCTGGAACGTCCCGCCCGAGCGCGCGCCGCTGATCCGCGCCGCGCTCGTCCTGTCGGCCGATCACGAGTTCAACGCGTCGGCCTTCGCCGCCCGCGTCGTCGCCTCGACGGGCGCCAATCTCTATGCCTCGACGATGGCGGGTCTGGTCGCGATCAACGGCCCGCGTCACGGTGGCCTGACGCGCCGCGTGGCGGCTCTCCTCGCCGATCTTGCGGAAGCGCCCGACATTGACGCCGAGATCGCACGCCGGGTGAGAGAGCGAGTCTACATCCCGGGTTTCGGTCACCCGCTCTATCCAGATGGTGACATTCGGGCCGTCGCCCTTTTCGCGATGATGCGCGAGCTCGTCCCCGGCTCAGCCGAGCTGGCCTTCGCCGAACGCGTGGCAAGAGCCGTCGAGCAGCAGATCGACCGAAAGCCGAACGTCGATTTCGCGACCGTGACCCTGGCGCGCGTCCTCGACCTGCCGAAGGAGTCCGCACTGGCCCTGTTCCTGCTCGGCAGGACCGTCGGATGGATCGCGCATGCCATCGAGCAAGCCGCACACGGTGCGCTGATTCGCCCGCGTGCGCGCTATACCGGGCCGCGCCCGCCGGCCTGAATCGAAGCTTGTCGGTTATCCACCAAAACGCTTCCTTGCGAGCGCCGTACGTGCGTGCTTAACGTCGCGCTTTAGTGACAAACAATCGCGCGGGCGTGCCGAGGTTGCCCCACCTTCTCGGCATCGAAGGTCTTTCGCCTGAAACGATTTCGGGCTTGCTCGACCTATCTGAAACCTACATCGACCAGAACAGGTCCGTGGACAAACGGCGCGACAGGCTCGCCGGCCGGACGATCATGAACCTGTTCTTCGAGAACTCGACGCGCACGCGGACGAGCTTCGAGGTCGCCGCCAAGCGGCTGGGGGCCGACGTCATCAACATGGATGTCGCCACCTCCTCTGTGCGCAAGGGCGAAACCCTGCTCGATACGGCGATGACGCTGAACGCCATGCGGCCCGACGCCATCGTCGTGCGCCATCACGAATCCGGTGCCGTCAATCTTCTGTCTCAGAAGGTCAATTGCGCCGTCATCAACGCCGGTGACGGCCAGCACGAGCATCCGACCCAGGCTCTGCTCGACGCGCTGACCATCCGACGACGACGCGGCAGCCTCGAAGGCCTTCTCGTGGCGATCTGCGGCGACATCATGCACAGCCGCGTGGCGCGCTCGAACATCCACCTTCTGCAGATCATGGGCGCCCGCGTGCGCGTGGTCGGACCGCCGACCCTGATGCCGACCGACGTCGAGAAAATGGGCGTCGAGGTTCACTACAACATGAAGAGCGGCCTGAAGGACGTCGACATCGTCATGATGCTGCGGCTGCAGACTGAACGGATGCAGGGCTCGTTCGTCCCCTCGATCAGCGAGTACTTCCATTTCTTCGGCCTCGATCGCGCCAAGCTGCAATACGCCAAGCCCGACGCGCTGATCATGCATCCCGGCCCGATGAACCGCGGCGTCGAGATCGACTCGGAAGTCGCCGACGATCTCGACCGTAGCGTCATCCATGAACAGGTCGAAATGGGCGTTACCGTTCGCATGGCCTGCCTCGATGCGCTGATCGGCGGACAGCGCAACCAGTTCGGGAACCTCGCATGAGCGGCAAGATCGACAAGGGCGCGCCGCCGCATGCCGGCTCGACCGCCTATATCAACGCCCGCATCGTCGACCCGACCGGCAATGCCGAATATCTCGGCGCCGTCCTGATCAGCGACGGCAAGATCGCCGACTTCGGTCCCAACCTCTTCGCCTCCGGCGCTCCCTACGGCATCCAGTCGGTCGACTGCCGCGGCTACTATCTCGCGCCCGGCCTCGTCGACACGCGCGTGCACACGGGCGAGCCCGGCGAGGAGCACAAGGAGACGCTGGAAAGCGCAGGCACCGCCGCGGCGGTCGGCGGCATCACCTCGATGGTGCTGCTGCCCGACACCGAGCCGCCGTTTGACGACGCCTCGCTGATCGAGTTCGTGGCGCGCCGTGCCCGTCAGGTGAAGCTCGCCAACATGTACGCCTACGGCGCGCTGACCGTGGGCCTCGAAGGCAAGGAACTCGCGGAGATCGGCCTGCTGGCCGAGGCCGGCGCCGTGGCCTTCACCGATGCGGACCATGCCGTGGCCAATGCCCAGGTCATGCGCCGCGCCCTCTACTACGCCAAGACCTTCGATGCGCTGATCGTCCACCTGCCGCAGGAACCGGCGCTGTCCGGCGGCACCATGACCAGCGGCGCGACGGCGACGCGGCTCGGCCTGTCCGGCTGCCCGCCGCTGGCCGAGGTGATGATGGTCGAACGCGACATCAGGCTCGCCGAGATGACCGGCGGCCGCATGCATCTCACCAAGATCTCGACCGCGGAATCGGTCGAGGTGATCGCCGCCGCCAAGGCGCGTGGCCTCCGGATCACCTGCGATACGGCGGCGCCCTACTTTGCGCTGAACGATCTTGCCGTCGGCGACTATCGTACCTTCGGCAAGCTGGTGCCGCCCCTGCGCGCGGAAAAGGATCGGCTGGCCGTCGTCGAAGGACTGAAGGACGGCACGATCGACGCGATCGTCTCCGACCATCGGCCGCAGGACCAGGACAGCAAGCGCGTGCCCTTCGCCCAGGCGGAGCCGGGCGGCATCGGGCTCGAGACCCTGCTGCCGATCTCGCTCGAACTGGTGCACGGCGGACATCTCACCCTGCCGCGGCTGTTCCAGCTCCTCTCGTCCAAGCCGGCGTCGCTGTTCGGCCTGCCGGCCGGCAGGCTGGCCAAGGGCGCCCCGGCGGATCTGGTCCTGTTCGATGCCGACTATGCCTGGAAGATCGATCGCGACGATCTCTGGAGCAAGACCAAGAACTCGCCGTTCGACGAACGCCCGGTGCAGGGCCGCGTCCTGGCAACGATCGTCGGCGGGCGGACGATCTATCGCGACGACAGTTTCACGACGGCGGCCGCTTTCGCCTGACGACCGCCTTCAATCGGCCATTTGGTCTGATATGGTCGTATCGTCTTTCAACGGGGAACCGATGATGCTCCGGCACTCACTTCTACTCGGCGTCGCCTCCGTCGCGCTCGCCGGCACCGCCCAGGCCCAGCAGCGTGGTGGGTCGCGCGACGACCTGCTGGATGCGTTGACGCGCCATATCCAGATCTGCAGCGAGATCACCGAAACCCAGGCGCGGCTGTCCTGCTACGACCGCCTGCAGACCCAGGTCGGCGGCGTGCAGGCTCCGGCCGCGGCGCCCGCGGCGGCAGCTTCCGCTCCGACGCCGACGCCCCTGCAGCCGACACCGACTCCCCTGTCGCCGATGCCGAGCACCGGCTCCTCGATCAGCGCCGCGCCTCTGACGCCGCAGCCGCTGGCCGTGCCTGGGGGCGGCACTGCAACCTTGGGCAGCCCGCAGCCGCTCGGCGCGCCCGCATCCTCCGGACCGGCGCCCTACGATCCCAACGCGGCGTTCGATCCCAGCCAGTCCACCTACCGGCCGCCGGAGGCCATGGGTCCGAAGCCGCAGCCGCAGGCCCGCCGCAGCGGCCCGCGTCCGGTGCCGAACTTCGCCACGCCGCAGCCGCTGGTCACCATCGGCGCCAACAACCTGACCTACGGCCCGTCGCGCTACTGGCAGGTCACGATCGTGCTGAAATCCAACATCCAGCGTGCGGTCGAGACCCAGGCGGTCTGCACCTTCATGAACGGCAGTCGCGCGCTGGAGGATGCCTATTACGGCCCGGTGTTGATCCAGCCCGGCGAGCAGATCTCGACAGAGCTGATCGGGCCGCCGACCACGGCATACGTCGATTCGACGAACTGCAGGCTGCTCAGCCCGTAGGTCTCGGCGATGATCTCGACCCTGATCCTGATGGCCGGCCCGTTCCTGATGGGCTACCTGATGGGCTCGATCCCCTTCGGGCTGCTGCTGACGCGCGCCGCGGGGTTGGGCGACATCCGCAACGTCGGCTCCGGCAATATCGGCGCCACCAACGTGCTGCGTACCGGCCGGAAGGGACTGGCCGCCGCGACCCTGCTCTTCGATGCGCTGAAGGGCGTGGTGGCCGTTCTGATCGCCGACCAGGTGGGTCAGCTTCCCGCCGTCGCCGCTGCCGCGGGCGCCGTGCTGGGCCACATGTTCCCGGTCTGGCTGGGCTTCAAGGGCGGCAAGGGCGTCGCCACGACGCTCGGCGTCATGTGGGGCCTGTCCTGGCCGGTCGGCGCGATTGCCTGCGCCGCCTGGCTACTGCTCGCCGCCGCCTTCCGCTACTCCTCGCTGGCCGCGCTGCTCAGCGTCGTGGTCGCCGCGATCGCCGCCTGGTTCCTCACCGATCCGCGCGCCGCAATGCTGCTCACGCTTCTCGTGCCGCTCGTCTGGGTGCGCCACCACGAGAACATCGCGCGCCTGCTGAACGGCACGGAGTCCAAGATCGGCCAGGGCAAGAAGCAGGCCGCCTGATCACTTGCGGGCGGCCTTGCCCTCGTAGCGCTTCGTCCACTCGCTGAGGATACGCGCCCGGTTTTCCGAGGCCCAGGCGAAGTCGTTCCTGATCATCGACTGGGCAACGCCCGCCGGATAGTCGGGGATGGTGCTGGCGATGCCGGCAATCGCGACCTGGCTGACGAACGACGCATAGAGCTCGTTGGCGCGCCGGCTGGCCGCGTAGTCCATGAGGCGGCGCGCCGCCTCCGGCTTCTTGGTGCCGCGCAGGATGGCGGCCGCATCCATGTCCCAGCCGCCGCCTTCCTTCATCATGAGTCCCTCGATCGGCGCCCCCTTCTGGCGGGCGCTGGCCGCCGCGAGCTCGTAGGAGATGCCGACAGGGAACTCGCCTGACGCTGCCTGGCGGCAGGGCCTCGTGCCGGAATGTTCGTAGACCGCGATGTTGTCATGGAGCTTGTCCATGAACGCCCAGGCCTTGTCCTCGCCGAACATCTGGATCCACGCCGAGACGTGGAAAAAGCCCGTCCCCGACGAGGCCGGATGCGGCATGGTGAGTTTGCCCTTGAAGCGCGGGTCCAGCAGATCGAACCAGGATTGCGGCTTCGGCAGCGAGAGTTTCCCCGCCTCGATGGTGTTGAAGCAGACGGCCGCAACCCAGGCTTCCATGCCGACCCAGGCGGGCGGATTGGCGGGATCGCGGAAAGCAGGCTTGATCGCCGCCAGGTTCTTCGGCGCATAGGGTTCGAGCAGGCCGCGCTGATCCAGCAGCAGCATCGAGGTGACCGCCAGCCCCCAGATCGCATCGCCGCGCTGCTGTCCTTGCTCGGCCAGGATCTTCGCCGTGACGACGCCCGTCGAATCGCGGTTCCACTGGATCTCGATATCCGGGTTCTCGGCCTCGAACGTCTTCTTGAAGTCGTTGAGGTTCTCGATCTCGAGGGTCGAATAGACCGCGAGGCGCGTGCGGTCCTGCGCCGTCGCCGCCGAAGCCGCAAGCACACCCACAATCGCTGCCCACCATCTCGTCATCGCCGATTCCCTCGCAACCACCGCCGAGAGCAGGCTCCCGGGCCACATGGCTCATATATCCATCCGGCCGGTGCAGGTCGCCGCCATTCCTGTCATAGCAGCGGCGCATGAGCGTTTCCCCGTCCCGCAGCCTGCCCTGGGCACTGATCGGCGCCGCCTGCCTGGGGTCGTTTGCCGCAACGTCGAGCGGGACGACGCGGGCGCCGTTCCTTCTGGAAATGTCACGCGACCTCGGCGTCGCGATGCCGCTCGTCGCCAACCTGGTTTCCCTGACGGCGACGGCGTGGGGCATTACCTCGGCGCTGGGGGGCTGGATGTCGGACGTGATTGGCCGCCGCTCGATCCTGATCGCGGCGCCGTTCGCCCTTGCGCTCACTCTGGTCGCGCAGGCCGCCGCCGGTTCCTTCTTCTGGGTTGCCGTATGGGCCGCCGTCGGCGGCGGCTGTGCCGGCGCCTTCACCGGCGTGATCTTCGCCGAAGTCTCCGCGCGCGTGCTCGACAGCCAGCGCGGCCGCGCGCTCGGCTGGGTCATGAGCGGCCAGTCGCTGACCCTCGTCGTCGGCATCCCCCTGGCGGCGGCCGTCGGCGCCATCATCGGCTGGCGCGGCTGGCTGCTCTGCGTCGCCGGCCTCTCGGTGGCCGCCGTGCTGAGCCTGTACCTCACCCTGGGTCGCGGGGGCGCCGCCGGCCACACGCGCGGCGCCGCGCAACGCCCCTCGATGCGCTCGGCGCTGTCACCGCGTGTCCTGGGGCTCCTCGGCACAGGGGTCGCCGAGCGCATCTGCTACGGGCTCGCCGTCGTCTACTTCGCCACCTTCATGCAGGTCACCTATCACATGACCTTGCTGGAGCTCGCCCTCCCCCTCGTCGTCTTCGCCCTGGGCAATGTCGCCGGTACCCTGTTGGGCGGCCAGCTCGCCGACCGGGTGCGCGACCGGCTGCTGACCTTCGCCGTCGCCATGGCTCTCTCCGGCGTCGCGGCGCTGCTGCTCTTCACCTGGCATCCCGGGCCCTTCGTCTCCGTGGCGGTGGGGTTCGTCTATGTGCTGCTCAACGCGCTGGGCCGGCCCTCCTACATGGCGTCTCTCGCCTCGGTTCCGGAGGACGTCAGGGGCACCGTTCTCGGCCTCAACGGCACCTCCGCCAGCGTGGGCTGGATCGGTGCCGCCGCCCTGGGCGCCGTCATGATCGGCTGGGGCGGCTTCGAAGGCTTCGGCCCGCTCATTGCGCTGCTGGCGCTGCTGGGCGCGGTGGGCGCCCTGCTCAGCCGACGCAGCCGGTCCTGATTGTCTGATTTCTACTAATGGTTGTTTTACAGACGACCAACACTCGCATAGGCTCGGCCGCATGTTCGACGGTTCGGACCCTATCGACCTTCCCCCGGAGGAACGCCGCGCCCGGCTGAGGCTGGCGCGCAGCGCACGGGTGGGCCCCGTCACTTTCCACGAGGCGCTGGCGCACTTCGGTTCGGCGCGTGCGGCCTGCGCCAGCCTGCCGACCGTCCCCGACTCACTGATCGAACGGGAGGAGCGCGCGCTGGCCGACCTCGGTGGCCGCTTCCTGGTGTTCGGCGACCCCCAATATCCGACGACGCTGGCCGCCCTGCCCGATGCCCCACCCGTCCTGTCGATGCTGGGCGATCCCGCCCTGCTCGGTCGACCGACCCTGGCCATCGTCGGCGCCCGCGAGGCCTCTCTGGCCGGGCGGCAGTTCGCGGCGGGACTGGCCTCGGCTCTGGGCGCCTCGGGCTTCGTCATCGCCTCCGGCCTGGCACGGGGCATCGATGCGGCCGCCCACGAGGCAGCTCTCGGCACCGGTACGGTGGCCGTCCTGGCCTGTGGCGTCGACAAGGTCTATCCGCCGCAGAACGGGCACCTGCAGGAGGCCATTGCATCGCGCGGCCTGATCCTGAGCGAGGTGACGCTGGGCGCCCCGCCCGTTGCGCGCGCCTTTCCCCGGCGCAACCGGATCGTGAGCGGGCTCTCGGCCGGGATCGTCGTAATCGAAGCGGCGGCGCGGTCCGGCTCGCTGATCACCGCCCAGCGCGCCGCCGAGCAGGGCCGCGAGGTGTTCGTGGTGCCAGGCTCGCCGATGGATCCCCGCTATGCCGGATCGAACAGCCTTATTAGAGATGGGGCCATTCTGGTCCGCGACACCAACGATATTCTGAGCGTCCTGGGTCGCCCGGCGACTGACCGGCAACGCGTTGAAAAAACAACGCGAATCTCGGATGACACAGATACCGCACGAGTCATGCAGGCGCTGGGTGCCGTACCCACTGCGGTTGACGAACTGGTACGCCGATGCCAAGTGTCCGCCGCCTTCGTCGCGGAGGTTCTCATGGCTCTCGAGCTGGAGGGCCGCTTGGAGAGGCACCGGGGAAACCGTGTATCTCTGATGTGATTCAGAGGCTTAGCTCCGGTCATTGCAGTCGAACCTGGAGCATTTTCCGGCGATGGACGTACTGGTCGTCGAGTCCCCGGCCAAGGCTAAGACCATTGGGAAATACCTTGGCCCCGGTTTCACCGTGCTGGCCTCGTACGGTCATGTCCGAGACCTTCCGCCCAAGGATGGCTCGGTGCGGCCCGACGAGGACTTCGCCATGGACTGGGAAGTCGATGCCCAGTCCCAGAAGCGCATCGACGCGATTGCGCAGGCCGTCAGCAAGGGCGGCAAGCTCTACCTCGCCACCGACCCGGATCGCGAAGGCGAAGCCATCTCCTGGCATGTGCTCGACATCCTGCAGCACAAGAAGGCGCTCGCCGGCGTCGACGTCAAACGCGTCACCTTCAACGCCATCACCAAGAAGTCGGTGCTCGACGCGGTGGCCAATCCGCGCGACCTCGACCAGCCGCTGATCGACGCCTATCTGGCCCGTCGCGCGCTCGACTATCTCGTGGGCTTCACCCTCTCTCCCGTCCTGTGGCGCAAGCTGCCAGGCAGCCGTTCGGCCGGCCGCGTCCAGTCCGTGGCGCTCCGCCTGATCTGCGAGCGGGAGTCGGAGATCGAGGTCTTCAAGACCCGCGAATACTGGACGGTCGATGCCTATTTCGGCACGGCCAAGAAGCAGGTGCTGAAGGCTCGCCTCACCCATCTCGACGGCCGCAAGCTCGAGAAGTTCGACCTCAACACCAAGGAGCGGGCCGAGCAGGCCAAGCACGAGATCGAGCGCCGCGCCTTTGCGGTAGCCTCCGTCGACCGCCGCCAGGTCCGGCGCAACCCGCCGCCGCCGTTCATCACCTCGACACTGCAGCAGGAAGCCTCGCGCAAGCTGGGCCTCGGCGCCGCCACCGCGATGCGCATCGCCCAGCGCCTGTATGAAGGCGTCGACATCGGCGGCGAGACGGTCGGCCTCATCACCTACATGCGTACCGATGGCGTGCAGCTCGCGCCGGAGGCGATCGGGCAGACGCGCCGCCTGATCGAGACCAAGTATGGCGCCGACTATGTGCCAGCGAGCCCGCGGGTCTACACGTCCAAGGCGAAGAACGCCCAGGAAGCCCACGAGGCCATCCGTCCGACCGACCTCTTCCGCACGCCGCAGGACGTCGTCGCCTATCTCGACAAGGACCAGCTCGGCCTCTACGAGCTGATCTGGAAGCGCACGGTCGCCAGCCAGATGGAAAGCGCCGTGCTCGACCAGGTGACCGTGGACATCGCCAGCGGCGACAAGACCGTCCAGCTGCGCGCCACCGGCTCGGTCGTGAAGTTCAGCGGCTTTCTCACGCTCTATGACGAAGGCCAGGACGACAAGAGCGACGACGAAGAGACCGGCGCCATCCTGCCCGACGTCACCGAGAACGAGGCAATGGACCGGCGCGAGGTCGTGCCGGAGCAGCACTTCACCGAGCCGCCGCCGCGCTATTCGGAGGCAAGCCTTGTCAAGAAGCTCGAGGAACTGGGCATCGGCCGTCCCTCGACCTACGCCAGCATCATCGAGGTGCTGCAGCGTCGCAACTACGTGCGCATCGACCGCAAGCGCTTCATTCCCGAGGATCGCGGCCGGATCGTCACGGCGTTCCTGCAGACCTATTTCCCGCGCTACGTCGAATACGGCTTCACCGCCCATCTCGAGGAAGAGCTCGACGATATTTCCAGCGGCAAGATCGACTGGCACGAGGTGCTACGCGAATTCTGGAAAGCCTTCTCCGCGGCCGTCGGCGAGACCAAGGACCTGCGCGTGAAGGAAGTGCTCGACAAGCTCGACGAGGAGCTCGGTCCGCACTTCTTCCCGGCCAACGACAATAATGGCAAGAACCCGCGCGACTGTCCCTCCTGCGCGAACGGCCGCCTCGGCCTCAAGCTGGGCAAGTTCGGCGCCTTCATCGGCTGTTCCAACTATCCGGAATGCCGCTTCACACGGAAGCTCGGCATCGTCGATGCCGACGCCGATGCGGCCAGCGGCGAGAGTCTTGACGGCCCCAAGATCCTCGGGGTCGATCCTGTCACCGGCAAGCAGGTCACGCTGCGCAAGGGGCCCTACGGTCTGTACGTCCAACTCGGGGAGCCGGAGGGCAAGGAGAAGCCCAAGCGCCAGTCGCTGCTGCGCGACATGACGCCCGCCGACTTGACCCTGGAGAAGGCGCTGGCGCTGCTGTCCCTGCCGCGCGAACTCGGACCGCATCCCGAGGATGGCGAAGTCATCCTGGCCGGCGTCGGCCGCTTCGGGCCTTATGTGAAGCACGGGCCGAAATACAAATCCGTTCCATCCGACGAGAGCGTGCTCGACATCGGCATGAACCGCGCCGTGGCGCTGCTGGCCGAGGCCAAGACGCCGCGCGGCCGCGCCGCCGCCAAGCCGCTCCGCATCATCGGCAACCATCCGTCCGACGAGGCGCCCGTCGAACTCTACGAAGGGCGCTACGGCCCCTACGTGAAGCACGGCGGCGTCAACGCCACGGTGCCACGCGACATCAAGCCGGAGGCGCTGACGCTCGACCAGGCGGTCGCGCTGCTGGCCGAGCGCGCCGCCAAGGGTGGTGGCACCAAGAAGCCGAAGGCCGCGCGGCCCAAGAAGGCATCCCCCGCGGCGGCCAGTGACGCGGGCGGCAAGCCCAAGGCGAAGAAGGCGGCGGCCAAGAAGAAGCCTGCCGCGAAGAAGAAGGCGGCCAAGGCGAAGGACAAGGACGACGCCCCGCCCCGCACCGGTACCGATGGCTAAGGGCAAGGTCCCCGCCCGCGACGAACTGCTGGCCTTCATCCGCGACAGCGAAACGCCGGTCGGAAAGCGCGAGATCGCGCGCGCCTACGGGCTGAAGGGCGACCAGCGCATCGAGCTCAAGGAACTGCTGCGCGACCTGCGCGACGCCGGCGAGATCACGCCGGACCGTGCCAAGACCTTCCGTCACCCCGAGTCGCTGAGCGACATGGTCGTGCTCGAGATCGTCTCGGTCGACGACGACGGTCATCTGCTTGCCGTGCCGCGCCGCCACGACGACGACAAGGACGGCCCGCCGCCGCGTATCGAAGTCACCGCGCCGGCCTCGCGCACCGTGCCGGCCCCCGCGGTCGGTGACCGCGTGCTGGCGAGCATGAAGCGCCGCGGCAAGAATACCTACGAGGCGAAAGTCGTCCGCCGGCTGGGCAGCGGACCGAAGAAGATCCTCGGCCTCTACGAAGAACCGCCCGGCCGGAACGGGCTCGGCCTGGTCACGCCGACCGACCGCAAGCTGCGCCGCGAATTCGACGTGCGCCCCAGCGACAGGAACGGTGCGCTTCCCGGCGACATCGTCTGGATCGAGGAAATCGGCGGCGCGTTGGCGCGGCGGGCTCGCGTGGTCGAGCGCATCGGCCCGATGAGCGATCCGCGCACCGTGAGCCTGATCTCGATCGCCGCCAACGACATTCCCGTCGACTTCCCCGAAGCCGCCATCGAAGAAGCCGACAAGGCCAAGGCCGCCCCGATGGGCCACCGTCTCGACCTGCGCGATGTCCCGCTGGTCACGATCGACGGCGAGGACGCCCGCGACTTCGACGATGCCGTCTTCGCCGAGCCCGATCCCGGCCATGCCGGCGGCTGGCGCATCCTCGTCGCCATCGCCGACGTCGCCTGGTACGTCCGCCACGACCGGCCGCTCGACCGCGCTGCCTATCGGCGCGGCACCTCGGTCTATTTCCCCGATCGTGTCGTGCCGATGCTGCCGGAGCAGCTCTCCAATCACTGGTGTTCGCTGGTGCCGCACGAGGATCGTCCCGTGCTGGTGGCCGAAATGTGGATCGACGGCGAAGGCCATCTGAAGCGCCACAAGTTCCACCGCGCGATGATGCGCTCGGCCGCCCGCCTCACCTACAACCGCGTGCAACGCGCCATGAACGGCACGCCGGACGCCGAGATCGAGCCGCTGATGGACGAGGTCGTCCGCCCCCTCTACGGCGCCTTTCGCGTCCTGCTGGCGGCGCGCGAGGCCCGCGGCGCGCTCGACCTCGACCTGCCGGAGCGCCAGGTGACACTGGGCAAGGACGGCCATATCGCCACCATCGGCGTGCGCGAGCGTCTCGACAGCCACAAGCTGATCGAGGAGTTCATGGTGCTGGCCAACGTGGCGGCGGCGCAGGCGCTGGAGCAGCGCCAGGCGTCCTGCCTCTATCGCGTCCACGACCAGCCCGACCTCGCCAAGCTCGAAGCCCTGCGCGAATTCCTCGGCACGCTCGGGATCAAGGTGCCGACCGGCCAGCGGCTGCGCCCGGCCGACCTCAACCGCGTGCTGCACGAAGTCGCCGACAAGCCGGTTTCCCAGCTCGTGAGCCAGACCGTCCTGCGCAGCCAGAGCCAGGCCGTCTACAGCCCCGACAATCTCGGCCATTTCGGGCTCGCCCTCGCCCGCTATGCCCATTTCACCTCGCCGATCCGGCGCTTTCCCGACCTGATCGTCCACCGGGCGCTGATCGCCGCCTACGGGCTGGGCGAAGGCGGTCTCTCCTCCGAGGACAAGGGCCGGTTCACCGAGTTCGGCGAGCACCTGTCGATGTGTGAGCGCCGGGCCGTCGCGGCCGAGCGCGGCGCCATGGATCGCTACGTCGCGGCCTTCATGGCCGGCCATGTCGGCGCCGTGTTCCCGGGCCGCGTCAACGGCGTGACCCGATTCGGCCTGTTCGCCACGCTCGAGGGCACCGGCGCCGATGGGCTCATCCCGATCCGCTCCCTCGGCCAGGAATTTTTCCGCCACGACGAAGGACGGCAGGTCCTGATCGGCGAACGCACCGGAGAGACCTTCGGCCTGGGCGACCGGTTGCAGATAAAACTGGTCGAGGCGGATATGGCCACCGGCGGCCTGCTGTTCGAGATCGTCGACGTGATCGAACGCGTCGAACGGCAGCCAGCGCCGCGGAGCTTTCGTTCGGAACATGGCAAAGAGCGAAGCGGGCCGCCGCGTCGTCCGGTCGCGCATCGCGGGCCGCCACGGGACAAAGGGTCACGCCGACGCAAGTAGCGGCGGGGCGCATCCTGCCGACCATGGATGACGAGCACGCTCCGGTTGATTTCTGGACCGCCCTGCTGAGGGGCTGGCAGGGCCGTTGCCCGCGGTGCAACCAGGGCCACCTGTTCAGCAGCTACCTCAAGATGAAGAGCCATTGCGAGGTCTGCGACCTGCCGCTCGAACCCTATCGCGCCGACGACGCACCGGCCTATTTCACGATTTTCGTGGTAGGCCATGTCGTCGTGCCGCTGGTGCTCCTGGTGGAGCGCTGGGGAGCCGAACCGCCTCTCTGGATCCACGCCCTGCTGTGGCTCCCCCTGTCCGTCGTCCTCGCGCTTTTTTTGCTGCCGCGCATCAAGGGTGCCGTAATTGCGCTGCTTTGGGTTCAGAAGATGGGATCTCCCAAGGCTGAGGCGACCGAAAGCTTCGATCGCTCGGCCTGATGGACGTGGCCGCCCGCCGACGGCCTGTGCTATCGTCTCGCCGCCGGATATGGATCTGTCTCAATTCCCTTTTCTGCGCTTGATTCGGTTGCGTGCGGCCGTGTCGCTGTTGGCCGCGTGTCTCGTCGTGTCCTGCGCGACCGCGCCGGACTCGCCGGGCGCCGAGGCCGACGGTCGGCCGCCGGCCGCTGCCGCCGATGCCGGCATTGAACGGGTCGTTCTGCAGGCCTATCGGGCGATCGGCGACCGCCACCTCTACGAACCGAATTTCCGCAACCTGTCGGTCGAGGCCTACAGGGGCTTCGCCAGCAGCGATTCCGCGCTGGTCCTCGAGGCCAGCGACGGCAGCCTGACCGTGAAGCGCAACGGCAAGGAGATCGTGAGCCGGCCTGCTCCCGCCGACACGACCGACGGCCGCGCCTGGGGCAGCACGCTCACCGAATTGATGGCCGGCTCGATCGAGGCTTCACCCGCTCTGCAACAGGTCGACCGCCAGGTGCTGATCCGCCAGGCGATGACGGCGACGACCAAGCAACTCGATCGCAACAGCCGCTACGCGGACCCCGATGAGGCCAAGGATAACCGCTTCCAGCGCGACGGCGGCGGCGGCATCGGCATCACCGTGGAGCGCACCGACGAGAAGAGAATCCTGATCCGCGCCGTTCAGGAGGGCTCGCCCGCGTCCAGGGCAGGCGTCCAGGTTGGCGACCAGATTCTTGCGATCGACTCCGACTCGATGATCGACCGGCCTTTGTCCGACGTCGTCGCGAAGCTGCGCGGCGCGGTCGGCGCGCCGGTGAGCATGACCGTGCTCCGCCCTGCACAGGGTGCCGAACTGACCCTGGCGATGAAGCGCGCCCGGATCGTTCCGACCACGGTGGTCTACGAGCGTCGCGGCGATGTCGCCCTGATCCACCTGACGGGTTTCAACACGGCGACGACCGACAATCTCCGCGCCGCCCTCGACAAGGCCAAGGCCGACATCGGCAAGGATCTGGCGGGGCTCATCATCGACATGCGCTCCAACCGCGGCGGCCTGCTCGACCAGGCCCAGTCGGTCTCGGAAGTGTTCATCGCCGACGGCACGATCTTTTCGACCAACGGTCGCCATCCCGACAGCAAGCGCACCTACCGCGGCTCCAACGGCCGCGCGAGCGGCCCCCAGCTGCCGATCGTCGTGCTGATGAACGGCGGTTCGGCATCGGCGGCCGAAATCGTGGCGGCGGCGCTGCAGGATCGCGGGCGCGCCGTCGTGATCGGCACCACCAGCTACGGCAAGGGCACCGTCCAGACCGTCGTCCGGCTGGCCAACGAGGGCGAACTGATCCTCACCTGGTCGCGCCTGCAGGCGCCCTCGGGCTACACCTGGAACGAGCTCGGCGTGCTGCCCAACATCTGCACCTCCAAGGTCGGCGAAGCGAGCAAGCTGGGTGTCGCGTCGGTCGATTCGAACCACAATTCGCTGATCCGCTGGCATGCCCTGCGCAATCCGACGCCGCAGGAAGTGTCCGACCTGCGCAAGATCTGCCCGCCGGGCGAAGCCGCCCCCGAGGCGGACGTCGACCTTGCCATCCGCCTGCTGCGCGACCGGCCTCTTTATGCCCACGCCGTGCAGTCAGCGACCTTCCAGGCGACCGCCCGTCCATAGCTCTTTTCTGGGCTCGGCGCTTGACACCGCAGCCCTGCTGACTACTTTGCGCGCCTCTGCGAATTCGCCCCCCAGGGCATAAGGACAATTGCCATGGCCAAGCCGACCTCGATCCTGATCAAGATGATTTCCAGCGCCGACACCGGCTTCTTCTACGTGACAAAGAAGAACCCGCGCACCAAGACCGAAAAGCTCGAACTCAAGAAGTACGACCCGGTCGCGCGCAAGCATGTCGTGTTCAAGGAATCGAAGATCAAGTAGCCTGCCGCATTGCAGGACTGACGATCAAGCCGCCCTTCCGGGCGGCTTTTTCGTGGGATAGGCTCCCGCGCAATCCAACAAGGAGGAAAGAGATCATGAGCGCCCAGCTTTCGCGCGACGACTGGAAAGGCCGCGTCGGCGGCCTCAGCTACCGGAACCAGGCCTTCATCGGCGGCAAGTTTACGGCGTCGCTGACCGGCAAGACCTTCGACTGCGTCAACCCCGCCACCGGCCAGGTCCTGACCAAGGTCGCGGCCTGCGAGCAGGCCGATGTCGACGCCGCCGTGAAGGCCGCGCGCGCCGCCTTCGAGAAGGGCAGCTGGGCCAACATGGCGCCGGCCCAGCGCAAGCGCATCATGCTGAAGCTCGCCGACCTCATGATGAAGAACCGCGAGGAGCTGGCCTTGCTCGAGACGCTCGACATGGGCAAGCCGATCGCCTTCTCGACCTCGGTCGACATTCCGGGCTCGGCCAACACGGTGCAGTGGTTCGGCGAGGCGATCGACAAGATCTACGACGAGGTGGCGCCGACGCCGGGCAACGTCATCGCCATGATCACCCGCGAAGCCGCCGGCGTGGTGGCCTGCGTGGTGCCGTGGAACTTCCCGCTCCTGATGGCCTGCTGGAAGATCTCGCCCGCGCTGGCCGCCGGCAACTCGGTCATCCTGAAGCCCGCCGAGCAGTCTCCCCTCACCGCGCTGCGTCTCGCCGAACTCGCGGCCGAAGCGGGCATTCCCGAGGGCGTGTTCAACGTCCTGCCGGGCTTCGGCGAGACCGCCGGCCAGGCGCTCGGCCGTCACATGGACGTCGACGTGCTGGCCTTCACCGGCTCGACGGAAGTCGGCAAGTACTTCCTGCGCTACTCCGGCGAATCCAACATGAAGCAGGTCTGGCTCGAGTGCGGCGGCAAGTCGCCGAACATCGTGCTGGCCGATGCCCCGAACCTCGACATCGCCGCCCGCCGTACCGCGTTCGGCATCTGGTTTAACCAGGGCGAGGTCTGCACCGCCGGCTCGCGCCTGATCGTCGAGGACAAGATCAAGGACGAGTTCCTCGCCAAGGTCATGGCGATCGGCCAGAAGATGATGCCGGGCGACCCGCTCGATCCGAAGACGCAGATGGGCGCCATGGTCGACGAGTCCCAGACCAAGCGCGTGATGGGCTACATCGATGCCGGCCAGAAGGAAGGTGCCAAGCTCGCCATGGGCGGCAAGCAGGTGCACATCGACAATGCCGGCTCGTTCATCGAGCCGACCGTGTTCGACAATGTCGACAACCGGATGAAGATCGCCCAGGAGGAGATCTTCGGGCCGGTCCTGTCGGTCATCCCGGTCAAGGACGCCGAGCAGGCGCTCAGCGTCGCCAACGACACGATCTACGGCCTGGCGTCGGCCATCTTCACCTCCGACATCAACAAGGCCTTCAAATTCTCCAAGGCCCTGCGTGCCGGCTCGGTCTGGGTGAACACCTACGACGGCGGCGATATCACCACCCCGTTCGGCGGCTACAAGCAGTCGGGCAACGGTCGCGACAAGTCGCTGCACGCCTTCGACAAGTTCACGCAGATGAAGACCACCTGGATCCAGCTCGGCTGATCCTGTTCGACAAAGAAGAAGCCGCGCCGTGTGATCACCGGCGCGGCTTTTTTTTTATGTCCCTTGATGGACCTTACCCACCCACGGCGAGAATCTCGTCGACCGTCGTCACCTCGGCATACTCGCCGTCCAGAAGCGCCAAAGTCAGCTGGTGCACATCCTCGGCCGGCCACAACCGCCCTGTGAGATCGCGCTTGTCGCACGACCAGCAGGCGTCGCCCGGCAGGCGGACCTCGAAGCCGAGATTGGCGGCCACCCGCACCGTGGCCTCGACCGAGTTGGCCAGGAGCACGCCGCAGATCACGACCGGAGGCTTCGCTCCGCCGCCTCCCGCCATCGCCTGAAGCCCAGCAGCGAGGTCGGTGCCGATGAAGGCGCTGTGGACCTTCTTCGTCACCACCAGTTCGCCGTCGAGCGGCGCGGTCAGCGGCAGGAAATCGTTGCCCTCCTGGCCCGGACGGAACGGTGACTCCGGCTTGGTGCCATCGTGCTTCACGTGGACGATGGGCGCCCCGCGGCGGCGCCAGTCGGCCAGCAGTCGGGCAATATTGGCCTCTGCGCCCGGATTGTTGCGGAGCCCCCACTTGGGATGATCCATCGCCTTCTGCTGGTCGATCACGATCAGAACGTCGTCAGCCATGCATCCGTGCCCCCTTGCGTCTCGCCCGCAATGGTAGTGGACTTGGCCCTAACGAAAACAGGAGGAAACGATGCAATTCGGCTATTTCACCATGCCTTCGCATCCGCCCGAGAGATCCCTGAAGGACGGGCACGAATGGGATCTCCAGGTGATCCGCTGGCTCGACGAGCTCGGCTTCTCGGAGGCCTGGATCGGCGAGCACCACACCGCGCCGTGGGAACCCCATCCTTCGCCCGACCTGCTGGTGGCGCAGGCGCTGATGCAGACCAAGAACATCCGCCTCGGGCCCGGCGGCTTCCTGCTCCCCTATCATCACCCGGCCGAACTCGCGAACCGGGTCGCGATGCTCGACCATATCTCCGGCGGACGGTTGAACTTCGGCATTGCCGCGTCCGGCCTGCCCAGCGACTGGGCGATGTTCAACGTCGACGGCATGTCCGGCGCCAACCGCGAAATGACGCGCGAGGCGCTCGACATCATCCTCAAGCTCTGGTCCTCGGCCGAACCCTTCGACTACAAGGGAAAGTTCTGGCACGTAACCAAGCCCGACACGATGTTCGGCTTCCTCAAGCCGCACATCAAGCCGCTGCAGACCCCGCATCCGCCGATCGGCGTCGCCGGCCTGTCGAAGGGATCCGACACGCTGAAGCTCGCAGGGGAGAAAGGCTACATCCCGATGAGCCTGAATCTCAATCCGGCCTACGTGAAGAGCCATTGGGAATCGGTGGAGATCGGCGCCGCCAAGTCGGGCCGCACACCCGACCGCAACCAGTGGCGCCTGGTGCGCGAGGTCTTCGTGGCCGATACCGACGAAGAGGCGATGCGTCTGTCGGTCGGCTCGCACATGGGCCGCATGATGCGGGAGTACTTCCTGCCCCTGCTCTCCCAGTTCGGCTTCTTCGAATACCTCAAGCACGATGCCGACGCGGCCGATTCCGACGTGACGCCGGAATACTGTGCCGAGCACAACTGGATCATCGGCTCGCCGAAGACGGTCATCGAGAAGATCGAGAAGATCTACGACGAGGTCGGCGGCTTCGGCCAGCTCCTCGTCTTCGGCTTCGATTATGTCGAGAACCCGCAGGCCTGGCGCCACTCCCTCGAGTTGCTGTCGAAGGAAGTCATGCCCAAGGTCCAGCACCTCAAGCCCAAGGTGGCACGACTGGCGGCAGAGTAACTCTGCCGCCAGTCGTCCTCCTGTCAGGCCGCGACCGGCACGCTCTTGCCGGTCGCCGAGGCGACGCTGCTGTGGAGATGCGCCACCAGGGCGTCGTCGAGTTTCAGGCGGGCGGCCAGCATCGCGAGGTAGCCACGCTCGGCGGCATTGTCGACGTCGATGGCCAGGAGCGAAGCCGTGTAGATCTCGGCCGCCTCCTCCGGCGTCGCCGCCGCGCCCGCGACCGCATCCACGTCGAGCTTGGCGCGAAGTTCGTCCATCACGAACACCTTGTCGTCGGCACCGAGCGGCAGCTTGTCCATCTCCGCGAAGATGCGCGCCTGTTCCTGCGCATCGACATGACCATCGGCCTTCGCAGCGGCGATCATGGCGCGCAGCAGGTGGCGAGCCAGCGTCTGCTGGCCTGATTCGGTCGATGGGTTGAACGGGGTGCCGCTGGGCGCCGGCAGCATCGGCACCGGAGCCTGGGGCGCCTGCGAGGCCGGTGCCGCCTGCCTGCCGGCCTGCCAGTCGTTGTAGGCCTTGTAGGCGAGCGCCCCGACGGCGGCCATGCCACCCAGCTTGAGAGCCTCGCCGCCGATCTTGCGGCCGGTCTTGCTCCCCATCAGCAGGGCCGCCAGGCCACCGGCCAGCACGCCGCCGCCGGCCCCGCTCAGGAAGCCACCACCGCCGCCCTGACTGCCGGCCGGGCCCATACCCTGGCCGCCGGCCTGACCACCGCCCTGACCACCCATGAACTGTTCCAGCAAACGCTTCGCATCGAACATGACGCCTCGCCTTCTTGGTTAACTTGCGAGGTCAGATGATGTGCAATTATGGCAAAATCCGGAGACTTCAGGCGCGTTTCGACAGAAATGCCGCCGCCGCGAATCCGATGGCTGCGACCAGCATGATGAAGGCGAGGCCCCAAAGGACGGGCGTGTAGCCACCGAACGCGCCCCAGGCGAGAGACGCGAGCACCGGGCCGGCGGCGCGCATGACATTGGTCGGCATGGTGAGCGCCCCGGAGACGACGCCGTATCCCTCGGGACCGATGAACTCCGGAACGGCCATGCCCCGCAGGATCGTCACGAGGCCGTTGGCGACGCCGTAAACCACGGCAAACAGGATCAGTGGATAGACGTCGGTGATGCCGGTCGCGAGGAAGGCCATCGCGAGCGGAAAGGCGAAATAGATCAGGGCGCCCAGCTGGATCGTCGTGATGTGGCGTTGCCCGACCATCAGCAGCACCCGCCCGACCACTTGCATGGGTCCGATCAACGCGATGATCGCCATGACCACACCGGTCGGCACGCCGCGATCATCGAGCAGCGGTATCAAGTGAAAGCTCATGGCCGAGAAGGCGAGCCCATAGCCTGCAAACGCGACCACGAGCCCCCAGAAAGCCGGCACGCGGATCGCCATGGCCAGCGGACTCCTCGTCGCCACGCCATCGGCGGGCGGCCTGGCGGCCGCGATGGGCACCGCCTCGACCTCGGGCCCCGGCACGAACAGCCAGTGCATCAGCGCGACGCCCAGAACGATGACCGCCAGCACGTCGAGCGCGGGCCGCCATCCGATCCGCTCGACCAGGAACTGCGTGAAGGGAATGCCGAAGGTGCTGGCCAGGCCGCCAAGGAAAGTCATCAGCAGGATCGCCTGCTTGTAGCGCGGCCCGTAGACCCGCGTGATCACCGCGAAGGCCGGCTCGTAGAGCGTCACCGCCTGGCAGGCGCCGAGCCCGATCCACAAGGCGTAGAAGACCGGCAGCGATTCGACCCGCGACCAGAGGAACAGGAGCAACGCCGCGAGCAAGGACCCGCCGGTCATCAGGAGCCGGCCGTGGCCGCGATCGATCCAGGCGCCGACGGCGATGGAGCAGAGACCCGCCGTGAGCAGCCCTGCCGAGAGGGCACCGAACATCGCGCTGCGCGACCAGCCCAGCTCCTCTGTCATCGGCACCACGAAGAGCGGGAAGGTGTAGTAGACGATGCCCCAGGTCACGAGCTGGCCCAGCGAGAGCATCCACAAGATGGTCGACGGGCGCTTTCGCCACGCTCCTCCTGCTCCGTCCGTCGCCATAATGCTGCCTGCTCTACCCACTTCCTTACAGAACGATGACCCTAACGCCGCATGGGCTGCGAGGATAGACGCATGACCGACACCAAACGCATCAACCTCGCCCTGCAGGGTGGCGGCAGCCACGGCGCCTACACGTGGGGCGTGCTTGACGCGCTGATCGAGGATGGCCGTCTTGAGATCGAAGCCGTGAGTGGCACCAGCGCCGGGGCGATGAATGCCGCCATTCTCCTCCAGGGCTGGGCCCGGGGCGGCCCGGCCGGCGCGCGCGCGGCGCTGTCGGCTTTCTGGGGCGATCTCGGCCGGATGTCGATCGCGAGCCCGATCCGGCGCACCCCGCTCGACCGCCTCCAGGGCAACTGGAACCTCGACGATTCACCCGGCGCCCTGTGGGCCGACCTGATCCAGCGAACGCTCACACCGTGGCAGCGCAATCCGCTCAAGTACGATCCGCTGCGCGATCTGCTGATCCGGCACTTCGACCAGGAGTCCGTTCGTGCCTGTCACCAGATCAAGGCCTTCATCGCCGCGACCAACGTGGCGACCGGCAAGGTGCGCATCTTCACCCGCGAGGAACTGTCGATCGACGCGCTTCTCGCCTCGGCCTGCCTGCCCAGCATCCACGAAGCAGTGGTGATCGACGGCGAACCCTACTGGGATGGCGGTTTCCGCGGCAACCCGCCGATCTGGCCTTTCATCTACAACAGCGAGAGTGCAGACGTGGTGATCGTTGAGGTCGACCCGCCGCACCGCGAGGACATTCCGCGTTCCAACGCCGAAATCGCCGATCGGCTGAACGAGATCACCTTCGGCGGGGCGCTGATGGCGGAGATGCGCGCCATCGCCTTCGTGCAGGAGCTCATCGACAACGGCGCCCTCACCGGCGAATTCGGCGACCGCCTGAAGAAGTTGCTCATCCACTCGATCGGCGATCCGGCAACCCTGGCGCCGCTCGGCGCCGTCAGCAAGTTCAACATAGAGCCCGAATTCCTAGACTATCTATTCAAGGCCGGCCGTGCCTCGGCAACCGCCTGGCTGACCTCGACGTTCGATAAGGTCGGCGTCGAGAACAGCATCGACATCCGCGCGCGCTTTATCTGAACCGGCTCTGCGATTATATGAGCGTCTCAGCCTCGAAAGGAACGCCATGAAGTTGCGCCTGTCCAAGATTTCGACCTTCGCGCTCTCCGTCGGCCTGATTGCCGCCGCCGGCACGGCGCTCGCCTGTACGCGCACGCTCTACGTGGCCCCCGACAACACCGTCTTGACCGGCCGAAACATGGACTGGGCCGAGGATATGGGATCGAACCTCTGGGCCTTTCCCGCAGGCATGGCGCGGAACGGCGCGGCTGGCCCTCAATCCATCACCTGGACCTCAAAGTACGGTAGCGTCATCACCTCGAGCTACGAGGTCGGTACCGCCGACGGCATGAACGAAAAGGGCCTCGTGGGGAACCTGCTCTACCTGGCGGAGTCGGAGTATGCGAAGCCCGTGCCGGGCAAGCCTTACCTCTCGATTGCGGCCTGGGTGCAGTACGTGCTCGACAATTACGCGACCGTGTCCGAAGCGGTCGAAGCGCTGCAGAAGACGCCCTTCAATCTGCTTGCCCCCAGCCTGCCCAACGGCAAGGCCTCCACGTTGCATCTCGCCCTCTCCGACGCCACGGGCGATTCGGCGATCTTCGAATATGTCGGCGGCAAGCTTCAGGTCCATCACGGCAAGCAGTATACGGTGATGACAAACTCGCCGATCTACGACAAGCAACTGGCGCTGAACGAATACTGGAAGAGCATCGGCGGTCTCGTCTTTCTGCCCGGCACCAATCGCGCGGCCGACCGCTTCGCGCGGGCCTCGTTTCTCCTCGACTCGATCCCGCGGAAGGCCGACCCGGCCTACATCAAGAGTGTCCCCCAGCAGTCGTTCTCCAACCAGGCTGTCGCGAGCGTCATGGGCGTGATGCGCTCGGTCAGCGTGCCCCTCGGCATCACGACTCCGGACCAGCCCAACATCTCGTCGACGATCTGGCGCACCGTGTCCGATCAGAAGAACCTGGTTTATTTCTTCGATTCGGCCACGCGCCCGAACACCTTCTGGGTGTCCTTCTCCAAGCTCGATCTCAAGGCGGGTGCTCCGGTGAAGAAACTCACCATCCAGGATGGCGAGGTTTTCTCCGGCGAGACGGCCGGCGCGTTCAAGGCGGCCGAGCCGTTCAAGTTCCTGCCGGCCAATCCCAACTGAGCGATGCGGATAGGCATTGATCTCGGTGGAACGAAGATCGAAGGCCTCGTCCTGGACGACGATGGCTCGGAGCGCGCACGCCTGCGCGTCCCGACGCCGCGAGAAAGCTACGAGGCGACGGTTGCCGCCGTCGTTTCCGTGGTGCGCGATCTGGAGCGTGAGGCGGGCGCCCGCTGCCGGATCGGATTAGGGCATCCCGGCGCCATCTCGCCGGCCACGGGTCTCGTGAAGAATGCCAATTCGACTAGGCTCAACGGCCACCCTCTCGACGTAGACCTTAAGAGGGCGCTCAGTCGCGAGGATGTGCGCCTGTCGAACGATGCGAACTGTTTTGCCGTTTCGGAAGCTGCAGATGGTGCCGGTGCCGGTAGTTCTGTCGTTTTCGGCGTCATCCTGGGGACGGGAGTCGGCGGCGGCATTGTCATAGATGGAAAGCCGCTGATCGGTGCCCATGCCATCGCCGGCGAGTGGGGCCACAATGCCCTGCCCCTGCCGCGCGACGACGAGCGGCCCGGCCCGGCCTGCTATTGCGGCAGACGGGGCTGCGTCGAATCATGGTTGAGCGGCCCCGCCTTCCAGAAGCAGTTCGCGCAAGCGTCCGGCCGCGACCTTCGTGCAACGGACATCGCCGAGGCTGCAAAGTCTGGCGATGCGCTCGCGTCGAAATGCCTCGAAAACTACTGCGATCGCCTGGCACGTGCGCTCGCCAGCGTCATAAACCTGCTCGATCCTGACGCCATTGTCCTGGGCGGCGGCCTGTCCAAGATACCTCATCTCTACGAGCGCGTTCCCGAACTCTGGAAAGACTACGTCTTCTCCGAGCGAGACAGCATCGTGACCAGACTGCTTCCGCCCCGGCACGGTGATTCGAGCGGCGTGCGTGGCGCCGCCTGGCTCTGGCCGATCTAGCTGCCTCGTCGCCGGGCGAGGACTGGAATCTAGGTCCTCGCGATTGCTTCTCCGGGCACAAGCATCGCCACTGCGGCATATCCCACAGAAACCTTCATCATCGATGGAATATTGATGCATCGATGCAGCCATAGCGTTATCTATCGAACTTAGATTGTTCCCTTTGCTTTTCGCGAATGAGTTTCTTTATGGCCCTGTTGCGCTCCGCTGGGATTGCCCTGGCTACCCTGATCGCGTGTTGCACCTGGGCAAGCGCTCAGACGCCCGCTGCGCCTCCCCCGGGAATGACGCAGGAACAGTTCAAGAGCCTCGTGGATGCGATCAGCGAGTCCGTGACGGAGAAGCTGAAGGCGGAAGGTGTAGCGAGCCCTCCCGCGGCAGCGCCTGGCGCGGCGTCGGCGCCCGCTGCGCCGGCCAGCAAGTCCAAATCGAGCAAGGGCCCGCCGCCCGGCCCGAAGGTCGTGGTGACATCGCTCAAGGACCGGCCAGACGAATTCGGTCTCTTCCTCGAGAAGGCCAGCCACCTGCCTCCCGCCCTGCCCGTGCTCGGGGCGAAGATCTCGAGTATTCCCCATCTTCTCGATCGCAGCGCCCACGGCGGCCGCAGCGCTTCGACCTTCCTGCTCCTGCTTGGCGCTGTCGCGGTCGCCGCGCTCGCCGCGGAGGCCTTCCTGCGACTGCTGACGCAGCGGCTTCGGACCAGGCTGTCGAGCGATGCCGGCCCCGAATTCGGGCTTCGTTCGCTGGCGCATGTCTCTGCCCTGGCCCTGATCGACGGGCTCGGCGTGCTTGCCGTCTGGATTATCTGCCACGGCGCCACCGGTGCCTGGTTCACCGGTCCGACCGGGCAGGACAAGCTCGCGGCGGCGGTGCTGACGGGAATCTTCTCGTGGCGCCTCTACATGCTGGTGTTCCGCATCATCCTGCAGCCGAACCTCAGGGCGGCCCGGCTCTGCGACGTCGTCGACGGGGAGGCTCGCGGGATGTACCTGCGGATCGCGGCCGTCATGCTGCTGATCACCCTCGGCCGCATTCTGGGTCAGGTCCTGGCCGCGATCGGCACGCCCCACGAAGCCATGACGGCCTATCATGTCGTGGCAGCCGCGATCTATGTCTGTGCCTTCCTCTGGCTCGTGCTGAGATCGCGTGAGGCCGCGCGGCAATGGTTCGTCGGCCTCGGCGCGCTCGCACCGGTGATCGGTACCATCGGGCGCAAGTGGGTGCCCCTCGCCACGGCCTTCTTCCTGGCGCTGGGAGCCACGCAGATCTATGGGGCCATCTCGGACCGGGCGCATGTCGCCGGCGCGATGCTGCTGACGCTCACTCTCGTCGTCGGCATCCTGATCTTCGAGACCCTGATGCAGGCCGTCGTGCGGCGGCTCGACTCGCTGATCGCGAGCCACAAGGCGGGCAGAACGACGACCACCCTGCCCGACATCGTGGCGCGCTGCGTCCGCGTCGCCATCATCATCACCGCCGCGGTGATGATCGCCCAGAGCTGGGTCGTCGAAGTCTTCGCCCTCGTGAGCGAGAGCGAGTGGGCCCAGATAACGACCTCCTCGCGCACCGCGGGCTTCACCCTGTTCTTCGCCTTCGTGCTGTGGGAACTGCTCAAGTTCGTGACCGACCCCTACATGGGTCTGAAGAACAAGAGCGCGGCCCAGGCCATCGTCGACGGAGACGCCGCCGCCTCCCCCGCCTCGCGCATCAGCACCATGATGCCGCTGTTGCGCAGGAGCGCGGCCGTCCTGATCGCCCTGGTGGCGGTCATGATCGCGCTCGACGATTTCGGCGTGAACATCACGCCGCTGATCGCCGGCGCCTCGGTGTTCGGAATCGCCATCTCGTTCGGCAGCCAGACCCTGGTGAAGGACATCGTCTCGGGCATCTTCTACCTGACCGACGATGCCTTCCGGGTCGGCGAATACATCGACTGCGGCAAGGCCAAGGGCACGGTCGAGGGCTTCACCCTGCGCTCGCTGAAGCTGCGCCACCAGAACGGCCAGGTACACACCATCCCGTTCGGCCAGCTCGGCCAGATCACCAACTTCAGCCGCGACTGGATCACGGTGAAGTTCAACCTTCGCTTCGCCCGCGACACGGACATCGAGAAGCTGCGGAAGGCAGCGAAGAAGATCGGCACAGACATCATGGAAATGCCAGCGATCAAGTCGGAGGTGCTCGCCCCCTTCAAGATGCAGGGCGTGGCCGACATCACCGGCAACGCCCTGCTGGTCCGCTTCAAGTTCACCGCCAGGCCGGGCAATCCGGCCGCCATTCAACGCGAAGCCATCAAGCGCATGTTCAATACCCTGCCGGCGTTGGGGATCGAGTTCGCCACGGACGGCGCTGCGGTGGTCCTCCACACGACGACCGCCAGCGTCAATCCGGGCCAGGTCGCCCAGCAGGGTTCCGACATTCCGGCCGACGCGATGCCCAGGGACACCCCGAAGGCTGCCGCTAGCTGAGGCAGTCGCGGAGGCGGTGTCCGCGACGGGGCGAGCGATGAGCTCAACGACCGCCCCGGGTCGGCTGATGCCTTCTAGCGAAGGTGGACCGAATGATCACGGAAGCAGACAACGGCACGGCGATGCCGCTCCTCCGGCGGTGGGCGGCCGCGGCGCTCGCCGGGGCGCTTTTCGGTCTGCTCCCTTCCGGCGTGGCGCTGGCTGAGCAATCAGAACCCGACCGCTGGCGTTTCAATGCCACAGCCTATGGCTGGCTGACGAGCGTGAGCGGAAACGTGACGGCCAAGGGTCAGACCTTCGACGTCAATGCCGGCTTCTTCGACGTCATCAACAACAGCAGTTCCGTGGCGGCTTTCAACGGCTACCTCGAAGCCGGCAAGGGACCGGTCAGCGTCTATGGCGATCTCGTCTGGTCGAGCCTCGGCTTCTCCAAGTCCGCGGCACGCTATCGCAATCCGCTGCCGCAGCTCACCGTCTCCGGCGTCGCCAACGCCCAGGCCAGCTATACGATGACCATCGTCGAGGTGGGCGGGCTCTACGAACTCAAGCGCTGGGCGCCCAGCGAGGGCTCGTTCACGGCGTTGGATGCCCTGCTGGGTTTCCGATACTGGAACAATTCCGTCACCGCCAACCTCGGTGCGACGATCACTGGCGATCTCTACAACATGGGCTTCGAGCGATCGTTCGGGCTGGCTACCGCCCGCTCCGGCACTCTCGACTGGATCGATCCGATCGTGGGCCTGCGCCTGCGTCACCAGTTCGCGCCGGGTCAGAACGTCTTCGTTCGGGGCGACGTCGGCGGGTTCGGCCTGGGCAGCATCTTCGCCTGGCAGGCCGTCGCGGCGTACACCTATTCCTGGCAGCGTCAGGGTTACGCCTTGGGCGCCACCGTAGGTTATCGTGCGCTCTCGACGAGCTATTCGACCGGCTCGGGCCTCGACACCGGAGGCGTAGACCTGATCCTGCACGGCCCCCTGATCGGCTTCAGCGCCCGCTTCTAAGGCCCCGCCTTACTACTTGCACTCGGGCTTCGGGAGCGGCTCCAGGCGGGTGATCCGGTATTCTATCCCGCCCTCGCCCTGCTCATGCGTGCCGTAGAGTTCGATGCCGTTGTCCAGCGTGACGCTGCTCATCTCGAAGGCGGGTTCGCCAGCGCCCTTCGCCTCTGTATCGAAGAAGCCCGCGCGGTAATAGATGCGGGTGCGGCCGTCGACCAGTTCCTCGGCTCCCGCGGGGATCTTCACGTCGGCCAGCCGCCTCGGCACCTTGCCGATCACCGCGTTGACCTGCTGGGGCGGCTTCACCTTGTCGCCGAAGAAGAAGCGCGCATCGATGCCGTTCTCGCCGGCCTTGGCGGCGCGGATGGTGGCGCGCGCGATCGCCACCGGAAACATCGTGCCCGCCGGCAGCGCCACCGTCTGGTTCGGCGGATCGCTGAATCGCGCCTCCCCGGTGCCGTCGTCGGACATGGTCGCCTCGCCCTTCATCAGGCTGGTCTGCTTGCCGCCCGCGACGGAGCGATGCTCGAAGGTCAGCTTCCGCCCGTCCTTGCTCTCTGTCATCTGCGTCTGCTGCTCGCTCACCACCGTCGACCTCTGCCCCGCCGTCTCGAGGCGCAGGCGCTGGTAGATGACGTAACCGTCACAGGTGAGCTTCAGCTCGTAGGCATAGGTGCCGGGCGTGTTGCCGGTCGGCTTGCCGTTCTCGATCGAGCTCACCTCGTAGACGGCACGATGAGGCACCATCTCCTGACCCATCGCCGGAGCCGCGAGGACGAGAAGACCGGCAGCGGGCATAAGCAGGCGGCGAATCAGCATCGTGGCCTCGGCAGGGCTTGAAGTTGAACGAGACGGGAATCCACGGCGAAGTCACCGTAATCCAACAGCATCGAACGCGCGATGCCGTTGCCCAGCAAGTCGAGGGCCAATTCGTACTCCGGAGGGGCTCCCTGGTCACCCGTCGCGAAGAAGGCGAACCGCACGCTCCATGCGGGCTGGTTGCGCAGGAGCGCCACGTCACCGCGCACAACCGGCGCCCCGGTCTGGCGCGGCGGCCGGCCGATCACCGCATTCACCTGGAAGGCCCCGTCGAGGCGTGCGCCGTCGAACATCAGGTATGAGGCCGACTTGTCGCCGTCGCGGGCATGGCGAAGGACCAGAATGAGATGCGTCGTCGGGAACAGAGTCCCCGCGGGAAGCTCGAAGCTGCGGGCCTCGGGCAGCGTGAAGCTCGCCCGCCCCTTGGCGCCGGGCGCCTCGAGATCGGCATGGCCCCGCAACTCTTCCTCGACCTCGTTGTCCTGGATGTTGCGGACGCTGAAGCGAAGCGACAGGCCGTCCTTGGTTTCGTAGCTGGTAAAACTCGAATCGGTCGTGAACTCGTCGCCGTCATTGCGCAGGAAGGTAAGCTTGATGCGCTGCCGGACCTCCCAGCCCTCGCAGGCCTCGACGGTCTCCAGCACCATCCGCCCGTTCACCTCGACGATCCCGCTGTTGGGACGCGCAACCGCCAGCTTCATGTCGTACGTCGCGCGATGCGGCACCAGCGGCTGGTCCTGCTGCTGAGCGCCGGCGCGATTTATCCACAGCCCGAGCAACAGGAGAACGCCGACGGCGGCGAAGACGACCGCTGTTTGGATGCGAGGACGGCGAATACTATACGTGGTCAACTGACGATGGCTTGAAAGGCCAGGCCTTGTAGCCGGGCCGGCAAGCGTAATATCCATGCGCGCGGAATTCCAGAATGATCGCCTGCGTCAGGGCTGCACAGGGAGGAAATCGTCAATGAACAAGGGCAAGCCCAGGGTCATCGCCACACGCCACTTCCCGCCCGACGTGGAGGCGCGCCTGGCAGCAAACTTCGATGCGCAGCTCAACCCCGAAGACAGGCTCTACGACGGCCCGGCACTCGCCAAGGCCGCAGCCGGCTTCGACGGGATCATGTGCGCCGCCGGCGACGCCCTGAATGCCGCGACCATCGCCGCCCTGCCCGCCTCGGTCCGCATGATCGCCACCTTCTCGGTCGGCTACGAGCATGTCGACGTGGCCGCCGCCACGAAGCGCAACATCGTCGTGAGCAACACGCCCGACGTGCTGACCGACGCCACCGCCGACATCACCATGCTTTGCCTGCTGGGCGCCGCGCGCCGCGCTCACGAGGGCGCGACCATGCTGCGAACCCATAACTGGGTCGGCTGGACCCCGACGCAACTCATGGGCACTCACGTTACGGGCAAGAGACTTGGTATCCTCGGCATGGGCCGCATCGGCCAGGCCACGGCCGACCGCGCGCGCGCCTTCCGCATGCAGATTCATTACTCCAACCGCACGAGGCTTGCGCCCGATCTCGAGAAGGGCGCGATCTTCCATGCCGATCCCGAGGAGATGCTGCCGCATTGCGACTTCCTCTCGATCAACGCCCCGATGACGCCCGCGACGGCAAAGTGGGTGAATGCCGAGCGCATCGCCAAGCTGCCCAAGGGCTCCATCGTGGTGAACACCGCCCGTGGGGGAGTCGTGGACGACGAAGCCCTGATCGCGGCCCTCAAGAGCGGCCACCTCGCCTCGGCCGGTCTCGACGTCTTCGACGGCGAGCCGCGCATCCATCAGGGCTATTATGGGCTCGAGAATGCGTTCCTGCTGCCGCACATGGGCTCGGCCACGGTCGAGACCCGCAATGCGATGGGCTTCAAGGCGCTCGACAATCTCGAGGCCTTCCTGCTCAGGGGGCAGGCACCGCCGGACCTCGTGAAGGCTTCTTAGCCGAACGCTGTACCGTTCGCGCCTTCTTGGACTTGCTCGGAGCGGACGATACGGCCGGCGCGGGTGGAGCCCGCTCCGCGACCGGCTCGACGGTTGCCGTCATGGGCGCCTGGCGCGCGACCGGCGCCGGTGAAGGCGCAGGTGCCGCCGGGACTTCGTAAGCAGCCGCTTCCCAACTCACGGCCGGCGTGTCGGACGCGGGCCGCAGCGGCGAGGAATAGGAGACGCCGCTCTCGGAGACCGAGCGCTGAGGCTCGGTATAGTCGGTGTCGTAAGGGTCTACACCGTCCGCGCGCTGGCTGCACATCTGACGGCCGCGGAAGACGCGCCAGATCGCGCAATCCTTCTTGGTAACCACGGAAGCGATGTGGTCGGTCGAGGTCTTGTTGGAAGTCGCCAGCAGTCCTCCATCGGCGGCGTAGCTCGCCGCCGAAACGGCGACAGGCACCCCGCAGGCGCTCGTCAAGAGAGCCATTCCCGCCACCACCGGCAGCAGGAACAGGGAAGAGAGCTGAAATGAGCTCATAATCTTCTTTATGAAAAGACTATAACTCATTGATCCTACTGAACCTTGCCGGTTCAGTCAATTTGCACTCTTCCCTGCGGATTCTAGTCCTTCCGCGGCGGAGGCAGGCGCAGCCCGATATGAAGCTCGCGCAGCTTCTCCGCCGGCACTTCTGCGGGTGCGTCCATCATCAGATCGACCGCCGACTGGTTCATCGGGAAGGTGATGATCTCGCGGATGTTCGGCTCGTCGGCCAGCAGCATCACGATACGATCGACACCCGGCGCCGCACCGCCGTGCGGCGGCGCGCCGAACTTGAAGGCGTTCAGCATGCCGCCGAAACGCGCCTCGACCTCTTCGTTGCTGTAGCCCGCGATGCCGAACGCCTTGTACATGATGTCCGGCTTGTGGTTCCGGATCGCGCCCGAGCACAGCTCGATGCCGTTGCAGACGATGTCGTACTGCCAGGCCTTGATGGTGAGCGGATCCTGCGTCTCCAGCGCCTCGAGGCCGCCCTGCGGCATCGAGAACGGGTTGTGGCTGAAGTCGATCTTCTTCAGCTTGTCGTCGTACTCGAACATCGGGAAGTCGACGACCCAGCACAGCGCGAACTGGTCCTCATCGATCACGCCCAGCTCCTGCCCGATCTTGGTCCGCGCCTGGCCGGCGAACTTCCAGGCCGTGTCGGCCGTGTCGGCCACGAAGAACACCGAATCGCCGTCCTCGGCGCCGGTCAGCTCCTTCAGTTTGGCCAGCCGCTCGTCGGCCACGAACTTGGCGATCGGCCCCTTCCCGGCCCCGTTCTCCAGGGTGATGTAGCCAAGGCCCGGCTTGCCCTCGCCCTGGGCCCAGCTGTTAAGCTTGTCGAAGAAGCTGCGCGGCTGGCTGGCGGCCTTGGGCGCGCGGATGGCGCGGACCACGCCGCCCTTGGCCACGATGCCCGCGAAGACCTTGAAATCCGAACCAGCGAAGACCTCGCCCACCTCGAAGATGCGCAGCGGGTTGCGCAGGTCGGGCTTGTCCGTCCCAAAGGACAGGAGCGCCTCGGCGAAGGGGATGCGCGGGAACGGAAAGGCCGAGACCTTGCGCGGCGTCTCGCGGTTGAACGAGGCGAATTCCTGGAAAACGCCGCCCAGCACCGGCTCGATCGCCTCGAACACGTCGTCCTGGGTGACGAAACTCATCTCGAAATCGAGCTGGTAGAACTCGCCCGGCGAGCGGTCGGCGCGCGCATCCTCGTCGCGGAAGCACGGCGCGATCTGGAAGTAGCGGTCGAAGCCCGACACCATGAGGAGCTGCTTGAACATCTGCGGCGCCTGCGGCAGGGCGTAGAACTTGCCGGGATGGAGGCGGCTCGGCACCAGGTAGGAGCGCGCGCCCTCGGGGCTGTCGGCCGTCAGGATCGGCGTCTGGAACTCGGTGAAGCCCTGGTCGATCATCCGCCGACGCAGGCTCGCGATCACCTGGCTGCGCAGAATGATGTTCTTGTGGAGCTTTTCCTTGCGCAGGTCGAGGAAGCGGTACTTGAGCCGCAGCTCCTCCGGCGTCGTGTCGTTCTCCTGGTAGACCGGGATCGGCAGCGGATCGGCCATGGACTGCACGATCAGGTCGGCGGCATCGAGTTCGACCGCACCGGTCGCCAGCCTGGCATTCACCGTCGAAGCCTCGCGGGCCACCACCTTGCCGGTCACCGTGATCACGCTCTCGGTGCGGACGGCCTCGGCGGCCTTGAAGACGGGGCTGGAGACGTCCACCACCACCTGGGTCACGCCATAATGGTCCCGCAGGTCGATGAACAGCAGATTGCCGTGGTCGCGCTTGCGCTGCACCCAGCCTGAAAGACGGGCCTGCTGGCCGACATGCTCGGGCCGCAACTGGCCGCACGTATGGGTTCGGTAGACTGAAGACATGACGTATTTTCCGGGTTTGGAGGCCCGGCAAAAGGCACCGAAAGCCGAGGCAAGTCAAGGGAATGGCCGGTTCCCGCTCACGACAACTTTGCCGGAGGCGCCGCGGGGTCTATAGATCGTCCCCAATGAAGCTCATCACCACGACTGACGAGTTGGCGGCATTCTGCAAGCCCCTCGCCGATACCGAGTTTGTCGCCGTCGACACCGAGTTCATGCGTGAGCGGACCTATTGGCCCAAGCTCTGCCTGGCCCAGGTCGCCGGCCCCGAGGACGCGGCCGCGATCGACACGCTGGCCGAGGGCATCGATCTCGCCCCGCTAGACGAGCTGATGCTCAACCCCAAGGTCCTCAAGGTCTTCCATGCGGCCCGCCAGGACCTGGAAATCTTCTATCTGCGCCTCCAGAAGGTGCCGGGTCCGCTGTTCGACACCCAGGTCGCCGCCATGGTCTGCGGCCACGGCGAAGCCGCCTCCTACGAATCGCTCGCGACTCGTCTTGCCAAGGCCAAGATCGACAAGTCGAGCCGGTTCACCGACTGGAGCCGGCGGCCGCTCAGCGAGCGCCAGATCACCTACGCTCTGTCGGACGTCACCCATCTGCGGGTGGTCTACGAGAAGCTGAAGAAGCAGCTCGACAAGACGGGCCGTTTCTCCTGGATCGCCGAGGAAATGGCCGTCCTGAACGATCCCGCGATCTATCGCGCCGATCCCGAACAGGCCTGGCGTCGGCTGAAGCCTCGCGGCGCCTCTCCCCGCATGATGGCCGTTCTGAAGGAGATCGCGGCGTGGCGCGAGCGGACGGCGCAGCGCATCGACATTCCGCGGCAGAGGCTGGTGCGCGACGAGCAGCTGCTAGAGATCGCAAGCCACGCGCCGAAAACGATCGAGGAGCTGGCCGCGACCCGCGGTCTGGGGCGCGGTTTCGCCGAGGGCTGGCAGGGACGCGAGCTCATGGAAGCCATCGAGCGTGCACGCGCCCTGCCGGAATCCGAGCTGCCGGTCCGCGACAAGGCCCCCGAACAGCTCCGTGCACCCGGCGCCATCGTCGACCTGTTGCGTACGCTGCTGCGGCTGAAGGCGGAACACGCCGGCGTCGCGGGCCGCCTGGTGGCGAGCGCCGACGAGTTGGACCGGCTGGCCGCCGGCAAGCGCGATATCGCAGCCCTGAAGGGCTGGCGGAACGAAGTGTTCGGGTCGGACGCGGTGGATCTGATCGAGGGTCGGCTGGCGCTGGCGCTCAACGGCGACCAGCCCAAGCTGATCCAGCTGCCGCCTGACAAGTAAGCGCCTCCGTCAGGCGCTCACGATCATCGGCTTGAGGTCGAAGGCCTGTGCCGCAGTCTCGAGGCGCCGCGCGGTGACGTCCCCCAGGCTCCTCTTGAGCGCCGTCGGCACCAGCAGGCGCAGTTCCCGCTCGGTCCGGCGCAGCTGCAGCTGAGGCAGCAGCCCGGGCGCGCCGCCGCTCAGATTGTAGGCCAGCCGCAGGCAGGCGCCGAGGCGCCTGGCGAAGCTGCGGCCCTTGCTGTCGGTCAGACGCAGCGCCGTGTCGATCATCGCCGCCTTGGGCTCGCTCTTGTAGCGGTAGGTCAGCGTCATCGCGAGGATGGCGCGCTCGCGGTGGCTCATCCCCGGCGCCGGCAGGTGCAGCACGCGAAAATAGGCCTGGTCGGCACGGTAGTCGGGATGGTCGTCCCACGAAATGTCGCTGAGATGGCAGGCGGCCGTTCGCAGGATCCGCTCGCTCTCGGTCTCGTCCGCGAAGGCCGACGACAGCCAGTCGAAGATCTCATGGGGCGAGAGATCGAAGCGGTGCCAGCTCTCGCCCTGCTCCTCGGCGAAGGCGATCAGCGGATGACGCGCCCGCTCCTGCTCGCTCAGCCGCGAATAGTAAAAACCCTCACGCAGGCCAAAGGCCGAGAAGACGACGGTTTTCGGCTTCAGGACCGCCAGCAGCCGGTCGAGGGCCAGGCAGGCCAGCGGCAGGGTGTCGACGCGGCGGCGCGAGACGCCCGCCATCTTTTCCAGCGACTTGGGACTTTGCACGGCGATCAGCCGCGCCACCGCACGCGCCTCGTCTGCCGGGATTTCGTACTGGTGAATGATATGCAGCGGGTAACCCGCCTGTTCCATGTGCAGGCGGGCGAAGGCGCGCCAGGCGCCCCCCACCGCATAGAAGGTCTTGCCCTGCTCCTCACGTACCCAGCGCACGCCCTCGATGGCATCGACGATGGCCTTGCGGGGGTCGCCCTTGCCCGAGGACATCAACCGCAGCGGGCCCACCGGCAGCGTGGTGGAAGAGCCGAGACGCCCCTGGAAGAGCGAGGCCAGTTCGAGGCTGCCACCGCCCAGGTCGCCCATGACGCCCTCGGCACCGGGCATGCCGCACATGACGCCGTAGCCCGAGTAGCGCGCCTCGTCCTGGCCGCTCACCGTATGGGCGACGATGCCGGGTCGGCTGGCCAGTTCGCGCATGAAGTCGGCACCGTCGGCCGCGTCGCGCACGGCGGCGGTCGCCAGCAGGTCGAGCGACGTGACCTTCATGTTGTGTGCCAGGGTCGCGAAGCGGTCGATGTTGGCCAGCGCCATCTCGACGCCTTCCGGATTGAGGCGCCCGGTAGCGTCGAGCCCCCGCGCCAGACCGCACAGGACTTTCTCGTTGAAGACCGGCAACGGGGCGCGGCTCGCGCGCTCATAGACCACGAGCCGGATCGAATTCGAGCCGACGTCGATGATACCAACGCGGCCCTTCCGGAGAGGGGTGCGCGAGGCGGTGGCGCCTGCGATCGGGTGGCCGTCCATGCGCGCTCCCTCTAGCCGAAACCGGGACGGATTACAGCGCCAATTCGGGCGCGACCCGACGCCGCTGGCCGCTCAGGAGCTCAGCACCAGTCGCGGCACGGCTCCGCTCAGCTTCAACGCACTGCCGCGCCCGGAAAGCGACGGATTCGTCATGAAATAGTGGTGCGCGATGAACGGTTCCTTACCGGTCGGCGGCCGATGATAGTTACCGTCTTGTGACATCAGCCAGCTCTGGCCGTCGTCCTTCAGGTTCGCGACCATGATCTGGTCGAGGACCTGCTCGCGCACGGTCTGGTTCTCGACCGGGCACAGGAGTTCGACGCGACGGTCGAGGTTGCGCGGCATCCAGTCGGCGGACGACAGGAAGACCTTGGCCTCCATCGACGGCAGAGCGCGGCCATTGCCGAAGCAGATGATGCGCGCATGCTCGAGGAAGCGCCCCACCACGCTCTTCACGCGGATATGCTCGCTGAGCCCCGGAACGCCGGGCCTGAGGCAGCAGATGCCGCGCACGACCAGGTCGATCTGCACGCCGGCATTCGATGCCGCATACAGCCGGTCGATCAACGCCCCGTCGACCAGGGAATTGAGCTTGGCCCAGATCGCCGCCGGCTTGCCGGCCTTGGCATTCGCGATCTCGGCATCGATCAGGCTGTAGAGGGTCGGCCGCAACGTCACGGGGGCGAAGGCGATCTTCTCCATCTGTTCGGGCCGGGCGTAACCGGTCATGTAGTTGAACAGACGCGCGGCGTCGCGGCACATCGCCGGATCGCAGGTGAAGAACGACAGGTCGGTGTAGATGCGCGCGGTGATCGGGTGATAGTTGCCGGTCCCGAAATGCACGTAGGTCCGGATCGACTGCGCCTCGCGGCGCACCACCATCGAGACCTTGGCGTGCGTCTTGAGGTCGATGAAGCCATAGACCACCTGAACGCCGGCACGCTCCAGATCGCGCGCCCAGCGGATGTTGGCCTCCTCGTCGAAGCGGGCCTTGAGTTCGACGAGTGCCGACACGGTCTTGCCCGCTTCGGCGGCCGCGATCAGCTCCTTGACGATCGGTGAATCGGCGCTGGTGCGATAGAGCGTCTGCTTGATGGCCACGACCGCGGGGTCTCGCGCCGCCTGGCGCAGGAACTGCACCACGACGTCGAAGCTCTCGTAGGGATGATGGACGACGATGTCCTTGGCGCGGATCGCCGCGAAGCAGTCGCCGCCGAAATCGCGGATGCGCTCGGGAAAGCGCGCATTGTACGGTGCGAACTTGAGGTCGGCGCGGTCGTCGATAATCACCGCCTTCACGTCGCCGATGTTGAGCATGCGGTCGAGATGGAAGACATGGACGGTCTGCGTCTGCTCCGGAATCTCGAGCTGGTCGAACAGGAAATCGCGCAGCTCGGCGGGCATCGCGCTATTGACCGAGATGGAGATCAGGTCGCCGCGGCGGCGGCGTTTCAGGGCGCTCTCGTAGAGAAGGACAAGGTCCTCGGCCTCCTCGTTGATCTCGACGTCGCTGTCGCGGATCACACGGAAGAAGGCCTGTTCGATCACCTCGTAGCCGGGGAACAGGCGCGGCAGGTAGATGTCGATCAGGTCCTCGAGCGGCAGGAAACGAATGTCCGGTCCCGGCAGGCGGACGAAGCGGTCGACCTGCGGCGGCAACGGCAGCAACGCCATCAGCGGACGGCGGTCGTCACGCCGCTGCAGCTTCAGGATGGCCGAGAAGCCGCCATTGGGAATGAAGGGAAACGGATGCGCCGGGTCGATCGCCAGCGGCGTCAGGATCGGGAAGACCTGGTCGATGAAATAGGTGTCGAGCCAGCTCCGCTCCGCCTCCGTGAGTTCGCCCGCGTCAATCACCGCGATGCCCGCTTCGCGCAGATCGTCCTGGAGCGACGCCCAGACATTCTGCTGATGGGCCATCAAGGTCGAGGCGCGCTCGCGAATCGCCACGAGCTGTTCGGCCGGCGTCATGCCGTCATCACTCAGCATCGTGGACCGGGTCTGCAGCATGTCGACCAGACCCGCGACCCGAACCATGTAGAATTCGTCGAGGTTCGCCGCCGAGATCGACAGGAAGCGCACCCGTTCCAGCAGCGGATGGCGCTTGTTCGTCGCCTCCTCCAGCACGCGGGTGTTGAAGGCCAGCCACGACAGTTCACGATTGATGAAGCGTCGCGGGCTGTCGGGTGGTATTTCGAGCGAAGCCGGATCGGCGGAGTTGAGCGCGTCCATGTGGACCCCGGTGGGGGCACTCTCCCTGAAATTATGCACAGGAACGGTAGCGCCTCAACATGACCCTGTCATGGCATTTAACTAAACCATTGTTCCTGTTGGATTTATTGGAATGACGGGCGTGAAGAACATTCTCCTCCTGCGCCACGCAAAATCCGCCTGGAACACGCCGCACCAGAGCGATCACGACCGGCCGCTCAACGATCGCGGCGAACGCGCGGCCCGGACCATGGCCGGCCATATTGCCGCCAAGGCTCCCCGCCCCGACCTGATCCTGTGTTCCACGGCAGCCAGAACGCGCCAGACCCTGGCGCCGCTGGTGAATGCCCTCGGCAGTCCCGCGCCGCCGATCTCGCTCGAGAAGCAGCTCTACCTCGCCTCGGAGAGCGAACTCCTGGAGCGCCTGCAGGCCCTGCCCGAGAATGTCGAGACCGTGCTGCTGATCGGCCACAACGAGGGCATCGGCGAACTGGCGGGTGCCCTGGCCGGACACGGCCCGCGGGATTTACTGGAGCGCCTGCGAGACAAGTACCCGACCGGCGCCCTGGCCGCGTTCCGTGTCCCGCAAGGTCCCTGGAGTTCCCTGACCCCAGGGCTTTGCGAGCTTCTCGCCTTCGTCCGGCCGCGCGATCTCGACCCGCGCTGACGCGTCAGTAGGTGCCGGGATACTGGCCGCCATCCATCAGGATGTTCTGGCCGGTCATGTAGCCCGCATGAACGCTGCACAGGAAAGCGCACATCATGCCGAACTCCTCGGCCGTGCCGAAGCGGCCGGCGGGATGGGCCTTGGCCGCCGCCGCGTACTCTTCGTCGAAGCTGCGCCCGGCCTTGGCCGCGCGCGCCTTGGTGGTGCCGCGCAGGCGGTCGGTGTCGAAGGGCCCCGGCAGCAGGCCGTTGATCGTCACGCCGTGACGGATCGTCGTGCGTGAGACGCCGGCCACGAAGCCGGTGAGGCCGGAGCGCGCGCCATTGCTGAGGCCCAGAATGTCGATCGGCGCCTTCACCGAACTCGAGGTGATGTTCACGATTCGCCCGAAGCCGCGCTTCATCATGCCGTCGACGCTCGCCTTGATGAACTCGATCGGCGTCAGCATGTTGGCGTCGAGCGCCTTGATCCAGTCCTCGCGGTTCCAGTCCCGGAAGTTGCCCGGCGGCGGACCGCCGGCATTGTTGACGATGATGTCCGGCTCGGGACAGGCCGCCAGCACCTGCTTGCGGCCCTCCTCGGTCGTGACGTCGACGGCGACCGCCGTGACGTTCACGCCGTACGTCTTGCGGATCTCCTCCGCCGTCGCCTCGAGTTCGGATTTCGTGCGCGCGTTGATCACGAGATCGACGCCCTCGCCCGCCAGCGCCTCGGCGCAGCCGCGCCCCAAACCCTTGCTCGCCGCGCAGACGATGGCCTCGCGGCCCCTGATGCCCATGTCCATTTGCGTTTCCTCTCCTAATTCACGCGCGTCCAGATTTGTGTCTTGCCGAACATCGGCGTGCCGACGAAGCCGCGCAGGCGCAGCTTGCCGTCCGGCTGGAGGCTGATGTTGGCGCTGTAGGTCTTGCCGTCCTCGCCGTTATAGATCTTGCCGTCCTCGAACGTGTTGGGTTGCGCGGCCTGCTTGAAGCCCCAGATCAGCGGCATGCCGATCACCTTGCGCGTGCGCAGCGCCGGGTTCTCGTTGCGATAGTCGGTGGCGGCATCCGGCGCGACCGCCGCGCCGTCCGGCCCCTTGGGATCGATGAGATTGGCGACATAGCCGCAGATCGGGCCGCTCGCCGCATCCGGGCAAGGTCCGATCTTGATCTGGGCCACGCCCGACTCCGAGAGCCAGGTTCCCATGACCGAGCCCTGCTGCGCCGAGGCCGCCGTCGCCACGAGGCTGAGCGCGCACATGGCCAAGATCGTCTTCATTTCTTCCTCCCTCTCACGAGGTACCGGCAATGTCGGCCAGCACATCCATCGCCAAGCGGCGGTCGATCTCGCGTCTCTCGACCAGGGCGCGCCGGTCGAGCGCGGCCACGACATGACGGGCCGCATCGGCCGACCGCTCCATGTGCGAGACGAGATACTGCACGACGCCGGCGCCCGCGTGCAATTGCCGGTCCGCCAGCTGTTTCAGAATGATCGAACCCAGCAGCTCGTCGTCGGGCGGTGCGACTGCGACGGCCGGCGCGGCGCGGAGCCGCGAGGCGAGGTCGGGCAAGGCGATCGACCAGCGGGCGGGCGGTTCGCCCGAGATCAGCAGCATGTGCCCTCCGCGCTCCCGCACGAGATTGTAGAGGTGGAAGAGTGCGCGCTCGGGAGCCCGATCCGCCTCCTCGATCACGATGGTGCGCGAGGCCGTCGCCAGGTCCGTGAGGTCGGCGACGTTGCGGCCCTCGAGGTCCCGGCCGGCCATCACGGTCGCGCCGCTGCGCGCGGCCCAGATGCGTCCGAGATGGGTCTTGCCGCAGCCGGTCGGGCCACTCAGCGACAGGGCCGGTGCCGGCCAGTCCGGCCAGCGGTCGATCCACGCCAGAGCTTCCCGGTTTCCGTCCGCCACGACGAAATCTTCCCGGGCATAGGTCGGCGGCGGCAGGGCGAGATCCAGGGTGAGCTGGTTTGCCATGGGCCTGCTCAACTGGGCGCACCGCCGCGATAGAGATCGCTGTCGCGATAGCGGGCGATGAAGTGGCGGGCGACCACGCCGAGGATCGCCGCCACTGGAACGGCGATCAGCACACCGGTGAAGCCGAACAGCGAGCCGCCGGCCAGCAGCGCGAACATGATCCAGACCGGATGCAGGCCGACGCGGTCGCCGACCAGCTTGGGCGAGAGGAAATTGCCCTCGAGCATCTGGCCCACCACGAACACCGCCGCGACCTTCACGACGCCGATCCACTCCGGCGGGAACTGCGCCAGCGCCATGCCCAGCGCCATGACCCCGCCCACGAAGGTGCCGACGAACGGAATGAAGGAGATGGCGCCCGCGATCAGCCCGATGACGAGGCCGAACTGCAATCCCACCAGCGTGAGGCCGATCCCGTAGAAGGTTCCGAGGGCGAGGCAGACCAGGGCCTGGCCACGCACGAAACCGGCGATGGCGGCATTCGATTCCGCGGTGAGTTTGCGGATCGTGTCGGCGTGTTCGAGGGGCAGCGAACCGTCGATCGCCGCGACCAGCTTCTCCCAGTCCCGAAGCATGTAGAAGGTCACCACAGGCGTGATGAAGAGCAGGCCGAGGAGGTTGATGATCGCCACGCCGCGCTCGGCGAGCGCCCCGGCAATGCCTCCCGCGACAGCCAGCCCCTTGCCCGCCCACTGCGTCGCCTCGGACTGCAGATCATGCATGCTCATGGGCTCCAGCCCGAGCCTGTCGCGCAGCGGTTCGAGCAGGGGCTGGATGCGGCCGAGCGCCTTGACGATGTATTCGGGGGCGCTGGTGATCAACGACTGGATCTGCCCGAACAGGGGCGGCAGGATCGCCATCACGACCCCCACGCCCACCAGGACCGCCACGACCGTCACCACGGTGGTTGCCATGGTGCGCGACAGGCCGGCGCGCTGCAGCCGCACCACGACCGGGTCGAGGAAGTAGGCCACCACCATCCCCACGACGAACGGCAGCAGAATGTCGTTCAACAGCCACATGAGCAGCAGGAAGCTTGCGGCCGCCGCGACCCAGAAGATCCAGCGTCCCGTGGCGGTTTGACCCATTCGATCAGACTCCCCGGCGCGCACTAGCGCGGCTGCAATTGCCAGCGCCCCATATCCTGGGACAGGTTCAGCCCCGCCAGGGCAAGCGTACGCTGCAGTTCCTCGGGTGTGCCGAAGATTTCGAGCCGAAGCTCCGCACGGTCGGATTCGAGAGTCTTCACCGTCACCGATTTCACGGCCGGAATGGCGCCGAGCCGCTGCCGCACCTGGACCCAGTCGGAGAGCGCGCGAATGGGCACGACGACGTCCAGCGAGTCCTGCGAATCGCGCCGGACGGTGCCGATGCTGCGCCACTCCTGATCGGCCTTGGAGTGGATCGCCTTGACGGCCGCCGGGAGGTCCGCCGCACTGGCGACCGGAATCGGCGGAATTTCGCTGCGGGCACCCGTCTGGGTGTCGTAGCGCAGGCCGCCGACCGTGAGCCCGCCGCTCGTCTTGTCGCCCTCGACGGTGGCCACGATGATCGTCGGCGCCCGATAGCGCTGGTTGAGCCGCGCCAGCGCGGACACGTCACCGACATAGGCCTGTTCGGCCGAGAGCGCGCCCTGATCGGTCGGGTCGCCGCGAACCAGGGTCACCGGGACGGCGCTGCCGGCACTGTCGAGCTGCTGCCAGGCCTCGCGCCAGGCATTGCGGTCGTTGAGCGGCTCTACCCCGGCGGGGCCCTTCCACAAGGGGATTACCAACGCCGGCCGCGGCACGGTCTCGACCACCCGGGCGCCTGCCCCGCTCAGGTACGACTTCACGGCGTCCGGCAGGAAAACGACGTTCAGGGTGGCACTGTAGCGGCCGGGCGCCGGGCGCTCGCGCACGAATTCAACGCCGCGCACCATGTTCTCGAGCTGGGCATCGTCTATCTGCGGCAACCGCGCACGATCTTCGGCCGGCACCAGCCGGTCCACGAGAAGGCCCAATGCCTTGCGTCGCGCCTCGCGGATACCCTGTGCCCGGGCCTGTACCGGATCGGCCCCGCTCACGTCGACATCCACACCCGTGACGTCGTACCCGGTCCCGCCGGGAGACTGCGCCAGGGTGACGTTCGCGGCGAGGACCGCCAGGAGCACGGCAGCTATCGTGGAAAAGACGCGGCCTATCGGCATTGCGGGGGTCCGGTTTTTGGCTATGTTCGCGCACCGTATTAGCATGAATGAGCCCGGCTTGAAGCCTGACGCCCCCGGCCACAATCGGCCCCCCCTCACCTACAAGGACGCCGGCGTCGACATCGATGCGGGCGACGACCTCGTCGAGCACATCAAGCCGTTGGCGAAGAGCACCAACCGGCCAGGTGTGATGGGCGGTCTCGGCGGCTTCGGCGGTCTGTTCGACCTCAAGGCCGCTGGGTTCAACGACCCCATCCTGGTGTCCGGAACCGATGGGGTCGGCACCAAGCTGAAGGTCGCCATCGAAGCCGCCGTCCCCGACACGGTGGGCATCGACCTCGTGGCGATGTGCGTCAACGACATCGTGGTCCAGGGCGCCGAGCCGCTGTTCTTCCTGGATTACTATGCCAGCGGGCGCCTCGACGTCGATGTCGGGCGGCGCCTCGTCGCCGGCATCGCCGAAGGCTGCCGCCGCGCCGGATGCGCGCTGGTTGGCGGCGAGACCGCGGAGATGCCCGGCATGTATGCCGACGGCGACTACGATCTTGCGGGCTTCACGGTCGGCGCCGCGGAGCGCAACGCCCTGCTGCCGCGCGCCGATATCGCCCCCGGCGACGTGGTCCTCGGCCTCGCGTCGAGCGGCCCGCACTCCAACGGCTATTCGCTGGTGCGCCGCATCGTCGAGCGCAGCGGCCTGAAATACGCCGACCGCGCGCCCTTTGCCGATGCGACGCTGGGTGAGGCCCTGCTCGAACCGACGCGCATTTATGTAAAGCAGCTCCTGCAGGTGATCCGGGCGACCGGCGCGATCAAGGGTATTGCGCACATCACCGGCGGTGGCCTTCCCGGCAACGTGCCGCGCTGCCTGCCCGACGGTACGCGGGCGCGGCTCGATGCCCGTCAGTGGACGGCCCCGCGTGTCTTCCAGTGGCTGCGCGAGGTCGGCCAGGTCCCGACCGACGACATGCTGCGGACCTTCAATTGCGGTCTCGGCATGATCGTGGTCGTGGCGAAGGACGACGCCGCGCGCGTGGCCCAGGCCCTGACCGAGACCGGCGAGATCGTGACCACGATCGGCAAGATCGAGACGGCGCCCACCGACGAGGCCGACTGCGTCGTCGACAATGCCGAGAGCCTATGGCGAAGCTGAAAGTCGGGGTTCTGATCTCCGGCCGCGGCAGCAACCTCGCCGCGCTGATCGACGCGGCGAAGGCCCAGGACTATCCCGCCGAGATCGGCTGCGTCGTGAGCAACAAGGAAGCCGCTCCGGGTCTTGCCATTGCCGCCGCGGCGGGCATCGCGACCGCCATCGTCTCCCACCGCGACCATCCCGACCGCGAGAGTTTCGATCGCGCCGTCTCGGCGCAACTGGAACGCCATGGCGTCGAACTGGTCGTCCTGGCCGGCTTCATGCGGATTTTCAGCCCGTGGTTTCCGTCGCGCTGGAGGGACCGGCTGATCAACATCCACCCGTCCCTCTTGCCGGCCTTCAAGGGCCTGCACGTGCAGCGCCAGGCCCTGGAAGCCGGCGTCCGCGTGAGCGGCTGTACCGCCCATCTGGTGACGCCGGATCTCGACTCGGGCCCGATCATCGCCCAGGCCGCGGTGCCGGTGCTGGCCGGCGACACGGAGGAGACGCTTGCGGCGCGCATCCTGCGCCAGGAACATCGCCTCTACCCGCTGGTGGTGCGCTGGTTCGGCGAGGGCCGGATTGCGATCGACGGCGACAGGGTTACCGTTACAGGCGTTGCCTGCGACGCCACGCTCCTCTTTTCCCGAGAAACCTAGTCCGATATAAGATCGCCAACGATTTCAAGCGGGGATGAGATATGGCTGAAGCAAAGGATGACTTTCCGGCTCACGCGGCGACCTACGCGTCGTTCAGCAAGCTGGTGACGTTCACGCTCCTCTGGATCATCGTTCTTCTGGTGTCCATGGCCCTCGGCCTGATTGCGCACCTGCCGCTGCTGGGCCTCGTTCTGGGCATCGGCGGCTCGATCGCTCTCCTGATCGGCTTTGCCATCCTGGATTGACGTCTGGAGCAAGGCTCCAAAAGAAAAGCGGCCCGTTTGGGCCGCTTTTTTATTTCGGTGGCGCGTACTGCGTCAGCCGACGATCTCGGAGCCCGCGAAGAAGTAGGCGATCTCGATGGCCGCGTTCTCGGGCGAGTCCGAGCCGTGCACCGAGTTCGCTTCGATCGACTCGGCGAAGTCCTTGCGGATCGTGCCGGCATCGGCGTTGGCCGGGTTGGTGGCGCCCATGATCTCGCGGTTCTTCGCGACGGCATTCTCGCCTTCGAGGACCTGCACCACGACCGGGCCGGAGGTCATGAACGTGCAGAGTTCGCCGAAGAACGGGCGAGCCTTGTGGACGCCATAGAACTCTTCGGCCTGCTGGCGGCTCATCTGGATGCGCTTCTGGGCGACGATGCGCAGGCCCTTTTCCTCGAAGCGGGCGTTGATCTTGCCGGTCAGGTTCCGGCGGGTCGCGTCCGGCTTGAGGATCGAGAAAGTACGTTCGACGGCCATGAATTCCCTCGTGGAGGCAGTGATTTCAATGCTTGGGCGCGCCTTATAGACGCGGGGTTTGGACCGGGCAAGCGTGCCCAATGAGCTTGGTTTGCGGCCAAATCGCATGGTAAATGCCCGCGCCCATGCTCCACATCAGCGATATCTCCTTCCGCCACGGCGAGCGGGTGCTCTTCGACCGCGCCTCCGCGGCCTTCTCCGACGGCTGGAAGGTCGGTCTCGTCGGCCGCAACGGCGCCGGCAAGTCGACCTTGCTGCGCCTGATCCAGCGCCAGATCGAGGCCGACAGCGGCGAGATCAACCTGATGGGCCGCACCCGCGTCGGCTCGGTCCCACAGGACCCGCCCGGGGGCGACATCAGGGTGATCGATGCGGTGCTCGCAGCTGATGTCGAGCGCAGCGAGTTGCTGGCCGAGGATGCGATCTGCCAGGACGGCGTGCGCCTCGCCGAGATCCATGCACGTCTGGAGGAAATCGGCGCGGCGGCTGCACCGTCGCGGGCGGCTTCGATCCTGAACGGCCTGGGCTTCGACAACGAGAAGCAGTCCCGCCCCTGCGGCGAATTCTCCGGCGGCTGGCGCATGCGCGTGGCGCTGGCGGGTACGCTGTTCAGCAGCCCCGACCTCCTGATCCTCGACGAGCCGTCGAACCACCTCGACGTCGAGGCGATGATCTGGCTCACCGAGTATCTCAAGCGCTTCCGCAACACCGTCCTGATGGTGAGCCACGATCGCGACCTGCTGAACGACGTGTGCGACCACATCGTGCACATCGACCAGCAGAAGCTGGTCGCCTACACCGGCAACTACGACTTCTTCGAGCGCACCCGCGCCGAGCGCCTTGCCAACGACGCCGCGCAACAGGCCAAGGTGGCGGCGCAGCGCAAGCACATGCAGGCCTTCGTCGACCGCTTCAAGGCCAAGGCCAGCAAGGCGCGCCAGGCGCAGTCGCGCATGAAGATGATCGAGAAGCTCGGGCCCGTCGCCTCGGTCCCGATCGACGAGCGCATCTCGTTCAACTTCCCCTCACCAGAGATTCTTGCCTCGCCGATCGAGACGCTCGACGACGTGTCCGTCGGCTATCCCGACGGTCCTCTGGTGCTGCGCCACCTCGACCTGCGCATCGACATGGAAGACCGCATCGCCTTGCTCGGCCAGAACGGCAACGGCAAGTCGACCTTCATCCGCCTGCTCTCACAGCGGCTCGAGCCGCGTGAAGGCCAGCTGAAGAAGACGCCGAAACTCCGGGTCGGCTACTTCTCCCAGGACCAGGAGGAAGGTCTCGACTTCGAGGCGACACCGTTCGACCACATGGCCCGCGCGCTCGGGCCCGGCGCCGGCGAGGCCAAGGTGCGCGCCCAGCTCGGCCGCTTCGGCTTCTCGCGCGACCGCGCCAACCTCAAGGTCGGCGTTATGTCGGGCGGCGAGAAGACCCGCCTTCTGCTCGCGCTCGCCACGCGCACCGCGCCGCACATGCTGCTGCTCGACGAGCCGACCAACCATCTCGACATGGACGCGCGCGCCTCGCTGGTCGACGCCATCAACGACTTCGAGGGCGCGGTCGTGCTGGTAAGCCATGACACGCATTTGGTGAAGATGGTTGCGGACGCCCTGTGGGTGGTCCAGGGCGGGACGGTGAAGGCCTTCGACGGCGACATCGACGAGTACCAGGCCAAGCTTCTGAAGGAGCGCGGCGCGCGTCCGCCCAAGGCCGAGAAGACGGCCGACGCGGGCAGCAAGAAGGACCAGCGCAAGGCCGCCGCCGACAACCGCACCAACAAGGCCCCGCTGAAAAAGGCCGTCGACAGCGCCGAGAAGATGCTGGCCCGCCTCACCGAGCAACTGAACGGCGTGCTGGCCAAGCTCGCCGATCCGGCGATCTATGCCGGCCCCGGCAGCGTCGTCACGGAACTCCAGAAGGAGAAGGCCCGCCTCGAGCGCGAGGTCGGGAACGCCGAGAAACGCTGGCTGGCCGCCCAGGAAGCGCTGGAAGCCGCCGCCTGATCCCTACTCGGCCGCAGCGGGATAGGCAGGCCTGCGGGCGCTGCTGTTTCGGATCAGCAGCACCATCCCGGCATTGAAGGTGTAGAGCCCGATGGCGATCCAGAAGATCACGGCCGGCAGACCGCTGTTCATCAGCACGCCGTAGAGCGGTGGCGCCACGAACGAGCCGATATCGAGCCCCGAATAGACGAAGCCGAAGACCTTGCCCGATGCGCCGGGAGGCGTCGCACCGCGCACGATCATGTCGCGCGACGGGTTGGTGATGCCGCCGGCGGCGCCGGCCAGTGCCAGCAGGACCGGCAGCAAGGCGGGCGACACGGTCTGGGTCGCGATCGGCACGGTGAGGGCCGCCGCCGCCAGGAGGCCTAACGCCGCCACGAGATCGTGGCGACGGACGCGGTCGGCGAAGTATCCGCCCACCAGAATTCCCGCGGCCGAACCGGCGATGAACACGATCAGGCAGAAGGCAGCATAGTTCTCCGTGACGCCGAACATGCCGCTCCAGGCCGGCACGGCGAACTGCTGGATGCCGACCGTGTTGGCGGCGATCAGCGCGAAATATGCGAGGCAGAGCAGCAGCGCCGGCTGCAGGAACAGGGCCAGCCCCGGGCGTCCCCCTGCCTGCGCCGCCGCCGCACGCACCTTGACCCTGTGATCCACCAGTTGCTCGCGATGGACGAGGACCAGCCCCGACAGCACGATGCCGGGCAATGCGCCGATCAGGGCCGCCCCCACCCAGCCGAACATGCTGTCGAGGAAGTACATGACCGGTGCGGCGGCCCAGCCCAGCGATCCACCGAGCCCATGGATGCTGAAGGCGCGACCGAGGCGATGGGGGTTCACCGACGAATTCAGCAGCGCGAAGTCGGCGGGATGGAAGACCGAATTGCCCAGCCCGGCGATGACCGCGATGCAGGCGAACCCCAGGAAGGAATGCGCGACTGAGATGCACGCCAGGCCGAGCCCGACGACCAGAAGGCCCCCGGCCAGGATCGGCCGCGCGCCGAAACGGTCCACCGCAAAGCCCGCCGCCGTCTGTGTCACGCCGGAGACGCCGTAGAAGATTCCCGCCAGGAGGCCGACATCGGCGTAGCTCAACCCCGCTTCCTGACGGACGATCAGGAGCATGGTCGCGAAGGCCAGCTGGTAGTAGTGGCTCACCCCGTGGGCGACGCCGATCAGGCTGATGACCCGGAAATCATGCTGAAGCGACGTTGCGGTGGCAGCGGACATGGGCACCTCGTAATGCCCATCATAAGCGATCGGCAGCACGAAGGGCGGCGGAATTGCAAGGACGAGCTATGCGGCGAAGCGCAGGGCTGCCGACCGTATGCGCACCTGGCTTGCCACACCGTGAATGGTGTTGCGGACCAGCAGCTGCGCGGGCTTTGCCGCGTCGTAGGTCAAGACGGTGACGCGATGCGTCGAAGGCCTCGCATCCAGTATGCGTTCACGTCCGACGAAGCTGTCCGGATTCTCATCCGCAAGGACGACGCCCACACTCCCGCTCTGAACCTCGATCTCGAGGTCGACCGCATACCCCAGGCCGGGGAGCGGCAACGAGCCAAGCTGCTGTATCGCGTACTCGAGGCCGACCGACATCGCATACCACCAGATGTGGGGAGGACAAACCAGCCGCCACTCGCCGGGAAGCGCCTTGAGCGACGCCTGGTTCAGCGCCGTCGCAGGGTATCCCATGAGCGATACCTCGGGCGATTGCCGCGAATCCGGATTGAGTTCGTCGACCCGCAGATCGACCCAGCCGAAGTTTCCGCCGCCTGTCGTGAAATCGAGGATTGTGGTCGTGCGGGAGGGAAACAGGCGGCGCTTCACCTTCTCTAGGTCGTACCATTCGGCCCACGGCGTGCGTTCACCGTCGGTGCGCTTGCCGAACTCCGAAAAAGGCAGCGCGCCCTCTCGGAGCCACCGCTCGTAGGGATAGGTGAGCTCGATCCAGCGGCCCCCGGCTTTCAGATGCTGCAGCAGGTCGAGCGTCTCGGTCCGCGCAATATCGAACGGCGCATGATGCAGGGAGCCGATCGCCCACACCGCATCGTAGGGTCCGCCCTTCAATCCGGCGAACGACCGCTCGTTCTCGACATGAAGATAGCTGGCGCGCTCGCCCAGACCCAGGCTTTCCACAACACGGCGAACCAGGTTCAGGTTGTCGAGGACCAGATCCGAGAACGTCCAGTGCGCCCCGCGCGCCAGAAAGCTGATGCCGTCGAAACCGAAGCCCGAGCCAACTTCCACCACACGCCGACCGGCGAATACATCGCCGTAGAGACAGTGAAACCAGCCGCGGACATCGGGAACGACCGCCGCCTCGTTCATCCGGCGCCAATGCGCCATCAGCGAGGCATCGTCGAGCGACAGCAGATCGCCCGAATAGGTGCGGCCGAGGGTTTCACCGCCTGCCGGCAACTCGCGCCACTTGTCGCGCGACAGACTGAGGAATTCGTCGGACATCTCGTGACACTAGGCGCGTCGGGCACGCGTGCGCTAGTGTCGCCGCCGCAAAAGGGAGTACCAAATGAAGCGCTGGAAGCATCGCCCCGAAGGTTCGACCTGGGGAGACTGGGGCGACGAGGACCAACTCGGCCGCCTCAACCTGATCACGCCGAAAAAGGTGCTCGAGGGCATTGCCGAGGTGAAGGAAGGGCTCTCCTTCTGCCTCAGTCTCCCGCTCGATTTTCCCGGCGGCAACGTCTTGAACGCGCGCCGCCTGCCGCCCGTCCTGTCGCCCACGGGCGACGAGAACGGCTGGCGCTTCAACTTCCTGACCAACAGCCTGAACCCGCAGTTCGTCGATGTGGCGAGCGACGACCGGGTGATCCTGACGCTGCAGTATTCGACCCAGTGGGACACGCTGGCCCATGTCGGCGGCCTGTTCGATGCCGATGGCGACGGGGTACCCGAGCCGCTCTACTACAACGGCTTCAAGGCCGGCTCCGACGTGGTCGGTCCGCTGCCCGACGCCGGCCGCGACGGCTGCGGCCACCTCTCCTATGCCCACAAGCTCGGCGTCGAGAACATGGCGGCCAAGGCGATCCAGGGCCGCGCCGTGCTCGTCGATCTGGAGAAGCACTATGGGCGCGACCACAAGTATGTGAGCTACGACGATTTCAAGCGCGTGCTCGACGCCGACAAGGTCGTGGTCGAACCCGGCGACATGCTGCTCCTGTACACGGGCTTCACCGACGAGATCATGAAGATGAACAAGAACGTCGACCCGGCCCGCGCGCACGCGATGTGCTGCGTGCTCGACGGCCGCGACAAGCGCCTGCTGCAGTGGATCACCGACAGCCAGATCTCCGCGCTGATCGCCGACAACTATGGCGTCGAAGCCGTGCCGGCGAAGCCCGGTCCCGAGGATGCCGAGCATCCGTCGCTGCCGCTCCACAATCATTGCCTGTTCAAGCTGGGGCTCAATCTCGGCGAGATCTGGTGGCTGAAGGATCTGGCGCTCTGGCTGCGCGAGAGGCAGCGCTCGCGCTTCCTGCTGACGGCGCCGCCGCTGCGTCTTCCCGGCGCGGTCGGGTCGCCCGCGACTCCCGTGGCAACGGTCTGAGCGCGTCATCGCGATGTCGTTCCCGGCGTTCGTCGCCCAAGGGTTGAAGGCGGAACGGTTCGCGCTTCTGGACATCGGCTGCTCCGGAGGTCTCGACCCGAAGTGGCGCGCCTTCGGAGACAGGCTGAAGGCGCTGGGCATCGACGCCAGCGAGAGCGAATGCCGGCGGCTCGCCACGGAGGAACGGAATCCCGACGTTTCCTATGTGGCGGCCTTCGTGAGCCCCCGCGCCGACGAGCCGATCGACCTGTCGGCTGGTCCGGCGGCCCCGCTCATCATGAAGATGCGCGATCGCATGAGCTTCATGCGCACGCGCGAGATCCGCGACGTCAAGCTGCGGACGGCCTCCACCGAGGAACAGCTCCGGCACAACGCCTGGGAACTCACCGGGCTCGCCGATCCGTCGAAGCCCGTGGTCGTGCCCGACCTTCTCGCCGCGCGTGGCTGGCACGACCTGGACTACCTGAAGATCGATACCGACGGCATCGACTGGCAGATCCTCCAGAGCTTCGAGGGACGGCTGCCGGCGAACCTGCTGGCCGTGCAGATGGAAGTGAACTTCGTGGGCGACGGCGCCGCCGACGAGCATTCGTTCCACAACACCGATCGCTTCATGCGCCGGCATGGCTTCGATCTCTTCCGCCTCGACGTGCGCAACTATTCCTCGCGCGCCCTGCCCGCCCGCTACATCTGGCCGACGCCGGCGGAGACCCATTCCGGCCGGCCGTTCCAGGGCGAGGCCTACTATGCCCTCGATCTGCTCGGCCCCAACGGCCCGGCGCGGTTGGCGGAACTGAGCGCCGAGAAGGTGGCGAAGCTGGCGGCGATCCTGTCGACCTGGGACGTTCCCGACTCCGCGGCCGAGCTTTTGCTGGGCTGCCGAGACAGGCTGGCCGCGGCGCTCGATGTCGATCGCGGCCTCGATCTGCTCGCCGCGCAGGCCCAAGGCCACCGCGCCCGGCCGCTCGACTACCGAAGCTACATGGCACGCTTCGAATCCGATCCGCCGGATTTCTACCGGCCGGAAGGGCCGATCCCGTTGCGCGAGCGGCTGGCCGCCGCCTGGCGCGCCTATCTGCGGCCGCGCGACAGCCGTTAGTTCAGGCCCTCTTCTCCCAGCCGCCGGTCTCGGTCTGCTGCCAATAGGCGACCGCGTGACCGGCGGTCTTGTAGGCCTTCCAGCGCTCTCGCGCGTCGGCGACGGCGCTGTCGTCGCGGCCGTCGAACAGTTCGAAGCAGCGCTTGTAGTCGCCGACCTTCTCCGACCTCGCGCGGTCGGCGACAAACAGGAATGCCGCGCCGTTCGGATTCTCGTCGACATGCGTCAGCCAGACCGGCTGGCGGTCGGCTTCGCCGTCCCGGGCGGCCCCGTGCGGCAGGAAGCCGTCGGGATCGTAGACCCAGAGATGCGTGTTCAACGCATCCACCCGTTCCGGCGACCCGAGCAGCACCACCGCCCGCTCCCCCGCCTGCAACGTCTTGGTCAGCAGGCGTGGCAGCGTGTCTTCCAGTGACGATCGGGTCAGGTGATAGAAGTTGACCTCGGTCGCCATCGGCCCGATCAGCCTTCGTAATTCTCGGCGATCAGCCGGTCGAGCAGTCGCACGCCGAAGGCGGTCGCGCCCTTGGGCGTGAGGGTATCGCCCTTGCCCGACCAGGCCACGCCGGCAATGTCGATATGCGCCCAGGCGACGCCCTCCTGCACGAAGCGCTGCAGGAATTGAGCGGCCGTGATCGAGCCGCCATCGCGCCCACCGCCGACATTCTTCATGTCGGCGATCTCGGAGTCGATGAGCTTGTCGTACTTCGGCCCGAGCGGCATGCGCCACAGCTTCTCGCCGATCCCCGCACCGGCCGCACGCAGCCGGTTGGACAGCTCAGTGTCGTTGCAGAACAGTCCCGCCCGCTCGTGGCCGAGCGCCACGATGATGGCGCCGGTGAGGGTCGAAAGCTCGACCATCGCCTGCGGCTTGAACTTCTGCTGGGCGTACCACATGGCGTCGCACAGGATCAGGCGGCCTTCGGCGTCGGTGTTGATGACCTCGACCGTCTGTCCCGACATCGACTTCACGACGTCGCCCGGACGCTGGGCATTGCCGTCGGGCATGTTCTCGACGAGCGCGCACACCGCCACGACGTTCGCCTTGGCCTTGCGGCCGGCGATCAGCTTCATGGCGCCGGTAACGGCGCCGGCGCCGCCCATGTCCCACTTCATGTCTTCCATGCCGGCGGCCGGCTTCAGCGAGATGCCACCGGTATCGAAGCACACGCCCTTGCCGATCAGGGCGACGGGCGCCTGGCCCTTCGGGCCGTTCATCCACTTCATGACGAGGAGCTGCGAGTCGCGCCCGCTGCCCTGCCCGACGGCCAGCAAGGTCTCCATGCCGAGCTTCTTCATCTCGGCCTCGCCGAGGATCTCGACCTTCACGCCGAGCTTGGTGAGTTCCTTGGCGCGACGGGCAAACTCCGCCGGATAGAGAACGTTCGGCGGCTCGCTCACCAGATCGCGCGTGAGGAACACCGCGTCGACCACCGGCTCGAGCGAGGCGTACGCCTTGCGAGCGTCGGCGGGCGCGGCCAGCACGACGGTGAGCCGCTGCAGCGACAGTTTCTGCTCCGGCTTGTCCTTGGTCTTGTACTTGTCGAAACGGTAGCTGCGCAGGCGAACGCCCAAAGCCAGATGGGCCGCCATCTCGGCCGGCGACAGGCGGCTCCCCTTGACCGGGTCGACAACCACCGTCACCGCGGTGTGGCCGGCGGCATTGGCCTCGGTTGCGACGACACCGCCGAGCTCTTCGGCCGCCCTGGCATCGAGGTCCTGCCCCTTGCCAACGCCCAGTAGCAGGAGGCGTGCAATATCACCGGAATGGCCGAGGACTGTCTGGGTCTGGCCCTTGGCGCCGGTGAAGCGTCCCGCCTCGAGGGCGCGGGTCACGGCCCCGTCGGCCGCCGCGTCGATCGCCTCGGCTGTCGCCAGGAGCTGTTTCTCTGCCCCGATAAACGCCGCGACATTGCCGGCGAAGGCCTTCGGAAAGGCCAAAAACTCCACTTTCATCGACATCCCCTGCGCCTGGCGCGTGATCTGACCCGATATTTCGCCCCTGCGACGGGACCGCGCAAGCTGTGTTTGCCCGCCACGCCCCTGCAAAATCGGGGTGGCATCGGGACGCAAGCGCCAGTATCAGTACCGGCCTTCAAAACGGACATGGAAATGACCTCAGCAACATTGCCTCGCGTCTCGGTCGTCGGTCTCGGCAAGCTCGGTGCCCCTCTGGCCGCCGTTCTCGCCAGTCGCGGCTTCACCGTCATCGGCCTGGATGTGAACAAGACGCTGGTCGACGCGATGAACGCCGGCAAGATGCCGATCGTCGAGCCGCAGCTGAACGAGCTGATCGCCGGCAGCAAGGAGCGCCTCTCGGCGACCATGGACGCCAACGAGGCGATCCAGAAGAGCGACGCCAGCTTCGTGATCGTCCCGACGCCGTCGGACAGCACCGGCTTCTTTTCCAACCGTTTCGTGCTCCAGGCCATGGAGACACTCGGCAAGGCCCTGAAGAACAAGCAGGGCTACCACATGGTCGTCATCACCAGCACGGTGATGCCCGGCACGACGGGCACCGAGATCAAGGACGCTCTCGAGGCCGCCTCCGGCCGCAGGGTCGGTCCGGACCTCGGCCTTTGCTACAATCCGGAATTCATCGCCCTGGGCAGCGTTGTGCGCGACATGCTGTTCCCCGACTCGATCCTGATCGGCGAGAGCGACACCAAGGCCGGCGACATGCTGCAGACCATCTACCTGCAGATGTGCGAGAAGAAGCCGCCCGTGCAGCGCATGAACTTCGTGAACGCCGAGCTCACCAAGATCTCGGTGAACACCTACGTCACCACCAAGATTTCCTACGCCAACATGCTGGCCGACATCTGCGACCGTATTCCGGGCGCCGACGTCGACGCCGTGACCAAGGCGCTGGGCGCCGACACCCGCATCGGCGCGAAGTACCTCAAGGGCGCCATGGGCTATGGCGGGCCCTGCTTCCCGCGCGACAACGTGGCCTTCGCCGCCTTCGCCCGCAAGATCGGCGCGCGCGCAGACGTGGCCGAGGCGACCGACCGCATCAACAACTTCCAGGTCGAGCGCCTTTCCACCCTCGTCTCGAAGTTTGCCAAGGCCGGCACGCGCATCGCCATCCTCGGCCTCTCCTACAAGCCTCACACGCCGGTGGTGGAGGAAAGCCACAGCGTGAAGCTCGCCGCCAAGCTCGCCGATGCCGGTTATGTCGTCACGGTCCACGATCCGCTGGCCCAGGATGCGGCGCTGGCCGTGCTGGGCGACAAGGTCGTCGGCGCCTCCTCGATCGAGGGTGCAGTGCGCGAGAGCGACCTGCTGATCGTCGCGACCGGCTGGCCGGAATACAAGGAAATCTCGCCGGACTGGTGCAAGCGCGAAGGCCAGCGCCTGACCGTTCTCGACCTGTGGCGGACACTGCCCGCCGACAAGTTCGAGGACGTGGCCGACCTTCTGTATCTCGGCTCCGGTCGCTGAGCACGATTTCGGCATCCGCAGAGTGACGAAGCCCGCCAAGTGCGGGCTTTTTCATGTCAGGTTCGCCGGGACGACGATCGTCCCTCCCCTCGGTTCTCTGGCTCGCCGCCCGCCATGTCCGGTCTCCATATCAACGACTCGCCGCGAATGACCGCCGCCCTCGTGAAAGCGGGCGCCTTCCGGCAACAGCCGTTCACCGTCGTCGATGTCGGTGCCCGCGGCGGCGTCGCTCCCTACTGGTCGGTCTTCGGCGACGATTTGCGGATCATCGGATTCGAGCTGGACCCCGACGAGTGCAGGCGGCTCGAAGCCATCGATCCGCGCACCCGGTACCTGCCCTACGCCCTCGATCGCGAGCGCGGCCGGCGCACGGTGTACGTCGCGAACTATGCCGCGTCCTCCTCGTTCTACCGCACCGACCCCGCCTATTTCGGCCGCCACACGGCGGCCCGGAACGCCATCGTGTCGTCGGAGCAGCCGCTGGAAACGAGCACGCTCTCGACGGCGCTGGCATCGATCGGCCTCTCCTCGGCGGATTTCATCAAGGCCGATGCCGAAGGCGCCGAACTCGAGATCCTGCAGGGCGGCGAGGAGCTGCTGCCCGGAGTCCAGGGTATTCTCTCCGAGGTGCGCTTCAGCAGGAGGATATCCGGCTGTCCGATCTATTGGGAGGTCGACAGGTACCTGCGGGAGCGAGGCTTCGAACTCTACGATCTCGACGTCTATCGCCTGAGCAAGAAAGCCCTGCCCTATCCGTATCTCTACGCCAACTATTTCGACGATGGCCGGCCGGCCGCCGGCCCGTCGACACAGGGGCAGGTCTTCGAGGCCAATGCGCTCTATATGCGCGACCTCGTCGTCGCCTCAGCCGATCCACGACGCCTGATCGTTGCGGCCTGTCTGTTCGAGATCTTCGGCCTGGCCGATTGCGCCGCCGAGTTGATCCTGGCCCATCGTGATCCGTTCGACGCCCTCGTCCCGTCGGAACAGCTGCTCGATCTGCTCGTACCGGAGGTCAAGGGCAGGTCCTTGACCTACCGGCAATACATGGATCGCGATCCGGTGGCCGACCCGCTCCTTAGGCCGACCGACGGGCGGCGCTTTCCCGAGGCCATCATCGCGCAATACGACGGCGAGTTCGCCGCGTCCTGGGAGAACAAGCGCGTGGTGAAGGACACTTTCTGGCAGCGCCTCTTGGCCCGGTTCGGCTGACGTCTGGCGCAGCCGAACCGAGGCTGGAGGCGCCGGTGCGCCCCGTCAGATCGCGCGCCGACCGCGGAAGCGCAGCACCTTGCCGCGAAGGCTTGGATCGATGCGCGGCAAACCGGCAAGCACCTGGCTGCAGAACGGGTTGATGTTGGCCCCCACATAGTCGGTGAAGAGCGGCCAGAACTTGTTGTAGATGACGTTCACGCCCACGAAGCGCCGCGGCGTCCGCCGCCCCGGGGGCCGCGTTTCAGCTTCCGTCGCAGCGGCCTGCTTGAACAGCTTGGCGATCGCCTTGAGCCGCTTGGTATCGAGCGGACCGGCCATACGCCCCGTCCGCACCGGCTCGTCCGCATGCTGGGTCGCCAGGCCGAACTCGAAGATGAACATCTGGGTTTTCGGCAGCAATTCCTCGAACTTGCCTCTGACCAAGCCCGGCAAATCCGTCGGGAGCCCTTCGCATTCGTTGGGCACCAGCACCGGCCCGGTAAAGCCCATCGCTCTCCAGGCCGTGAGGAACCGCTCGACGAAGGTCCGCCGCGCCGCCACGACCATGACCGCCGTCGAGCGCGGATAGGTCACCATCTGATCGGTCACGAAGGGCAGCGTATGGTCCAGGTCGTACGTCAGGTCCTCGTACAGATGCCATTCGAGGCTGGTCGCCGTATAGGGCGCCGTGGCCGGCTTCAGGGCCGCGTCGAGACCCGCCGTGAAACGCTCGTAAGACGTGTCGCGATCGAGCTTGATCTCCTCGATCTCGACGTCCGGCCACCCCCAATTGTCGGCCTGCGCCGGCACATAGGGTGTAGACACGTTCCAGATGTAGTCGTCCTGGTTGTTCATCCGGGTCTGCCGACCCTTGTTGTTGGCGGCGGCCACGCGGGTGTGATCGCAGTGATAGCCGAACAGCTTGTCGATCAGCGTATCCACACGCCCGCGATAAAGAGCCAGACGCGCGGCCAGATTGGAATCGCAGTGCCAGCCCAGCAGCATCGATTCGTCGAAGCCGTGGATGGCGAACATGTCCTCGCGCAGAGCGGCCTGGAAATCGCCCAGAGCGTCGTATTTCATCGGCATGAAATTGTGGACGACCTGGTTCAGGTGATAGCGCACCGACCAGTCCCGCAGCTTGGCGAGGTTGCCGGCGGGATCCCGGCGGTCGAAGGCGGCCTCCCACAGCATCTCCGGCAACTCGAAGCGCGGGATCTGATAGAAGCCGTCCGGCACCGCGCCCAGGATGTCGCTGAGCGATTCCCCCTCCGTCCGCGGCACGAGCAGCATGTCCGTGTTCGTATAGAGGATCCAGCGGTTCCGGGGATTCGAGCGGCGCAGCGCGACGTTGCGCGACTGCGCCTCGAGCGCGACCAGATGAGTCTTGGACTTGAGATGCGCGTGCTGTTCGGGGCGAATCCTCAGGACGCGCAGGACCTTCTTGGCCTTTTCGGTCAGCGTGTCGTGGATCGCCTCGGGAAACGTCGGATGATCGTCCGGCGTATTGTAGTCGACGAAGAGGATCTCGTCGTCCGGGTCCGACATCACCTCGGCCAGTGCGTTGAAGCTGATGGCCGCCCGCTTGTGCAGGTTGTAGCCGTGGGTGTCGTTACGACCGTACAGAATGACGGAAAACATGGTACCTCGCGTGAGGGGCGATCACTCAGGAAGCGGAACGCGACAGCTCGTTTCGCGCGGCCGCATGTTCCACCAGGGCCGGCTGACCGAGGTCCAGGACCTGCTGCCAATAGGCACGAGCAGCATTTCGATCGCTGGCGTGGCTCGCCACGCCGAGCTGGAAAAGCGCTTCGGCGCGACGACCGGCCGTATCGGCCCGGGCCATCACCTCTTCCCCGGAGGCCGATCCGGATTGCAGGGCCAGCAGCGAGGCGACCCATTCGTCGTCAGCGGCGGATTGCGCCGGGGTCGCGGGTCGTCCAAGCCGCAGCTGGGCCGTGCGCAGGTACAACGCCCAGTAGGCATCGCGCCTGTCGTTTCGGACCATCGTCTCGAGGTGCGGGAGCGCGCGTTCGTAGTCGGCAAGACGCAGGGCGACATAGGCGCTCGCCGCCGGACGTCCGTCCAGTAGCCCGAGTTGCGCCCGCCAGTCGGTGTTGGCCAGGTCGGCATGCCCGATGGCCATGTGCGCGATGCCCCGGGCATTCAGGGCATCCGAAGATTTCGGATTCGCGGCGAGGACCTTGTCGAGATCCTCGATGGCGGCAGCATACTTGCCCAGTGCAGAGAGGGCCTCCGCCTTCATCGCCAGGGCATCCATGGAGTTCGGATGGAGCTTCAGCGTCCTTTCGTAGTCCGCCAGCGCCAACTCGGGCGCCCGGTCGGCCAGATAGGCATTCCCCCGCGCGAGATTGGGAAGGGCATACTTCTTGAGGGACTTCAGGACCCTCGTGTAGGAGACGATCTCCGCTGTATGCGATCCGCGCTGGCGCAGCACGAAATGCCGGTCGGGCGCTCCTGCGCGGCCCTTTTGCCGGAGCTTGCGCGCCTCCTCGTACCTGGCTCGGGCTGCGGCGCTGTCCCCGCTCCTGTCGAGGACCTCGCCTTCGGCTTCGACGGCGTCCGCAAAGGACGGTGCGAGCGCGGTCGCCTGACGCAGCAGATTGATCGCAGCCTGACTGTCGCCCATGCGAAACAGTGCCAGCGCGCGCAGGAAAAGATGCTCCGCTTCGCTTCCGTTGGCGCCGGGAGCCCAGTCGTCGGCCGGCCGCCGCCGTGTCCCCAGTGTTTCCCGCAGGCTACCCGACAGCCGCACCAACATCCCTGAATTACTCACTCAATTGCTCCTGCACGGTAAGGCGACCAGACACAGCCGAGATGGCCCAGAGCTTACCCCGCGCCGGGGCAACTCGCAGAAGTGTCGGAAAGCTCCGATTGCCGGCAATCCGCCCGTAAACCTGTCCGCTAACTGAGCGTCGGGGCGCCGTCAAGGCACCCTGGCCGCTCGCCTGTAGATTGATCGCATACTGCGGGAATTTGACGGAATCCCGACGCATCGATAACAAGCGGCCAGATGACCGAACCCTTTGCAGCAAGCACCGCTGGCAACCCCGACCCGGCAATTTACCTTCACGATCAGTTACTCTCTGGTAACGACATTGTGCGGACGCATACGCCACGAACGGGTCGCGCCGAATGATCGCGCAACCCTATCTCAGCATCGTCGGCTGGGCCCGGAACGACGGTTACACACCAAACTACGCGAAGCGGCTGGAGCACGCCCTGGGCTTTCTCGTCCGCCAGCTGGACACGCACAAGGTGCCGTCCGAACTGATCGTCGTCGAATGGAATCCGCCCCCGGGCCAGCCTCTGCTTGCAGAGGAAATGGGGGCGCTGGGCGGCGCAGGCCACGTGACCGTTCGCTTCATCGTCGTTCCGCCGAAGCATCACGAGGGTCCGCAAGGATGGCAGACGCGTGGCATGCATGTGAACAACGCCGCCAATGTGGGCATGAGGCGAGCTCGCGGCCGGTACGTCACGCCCAAGGCGTTGGACACCTTCTATTCCGAGCGGCTCGTCGCGCGCCTGGCCCAGCTCAACCTCGATGATGGCTGCGTCTATCGGTGCGACCGGCTCGACGCACGAATGGAGGACGAGAGCTGGCTCGACCTTCCTGACGAAGAACTCCTGGCGAAACTCGCGCGCAACACCGTCCAGCGACACGAACGCTTGACGCATAGCATCGACTGGAAGATGCGCGACCTCCACACCAATGCCTGCGGCGACTTCCTCCTGATGACCGCCGAGAGATGGGGAGAGATCCGGGGCTACCAGAAGGACCCCAGCGTGCTCTGCCTCGATTCCGACTCCATCGCGCTCCACGCCGCGGCAGCGCATGGTGCATCGGAGATCCACTGGCTGGACGAGTGCATATACAAGGTCGTTCATGGCAACACCCACGCGCAGCGCACGGCGACGGTCTGGAAGGATTGGCAGCTTCGCCTCGACCAGCATCTGCTGGGGCGGAAGCGGCGCGAACTGGCCATGTCGCTCCGCGTGTGGCTCGACTATCCCCGCCGGCGCGTCCGCGGCCTTGAAGAGATTCTGGCACCTTCGATCGAGCGAAACTTCGTTGCCAAGGCCGCGCGATACGCCCGAAATGACCTCTCCTTCGTGACGAACGACGCCGACTGGGGTCTGGCCAACGAAACCCTGTCCGAACGGACGGTGCTGCGCGCGGCCTGGGACAGCCCATGACCGTGCGGCAGGCCGTCTGCCTCGTCGGGGGTCGCGGGACACGATTGGGCTCCCTCACCCAGACCACGCCGAAGCCGCTTCTGCCTGTCGGCGGCCGCCCGTTTCTCGACTATCTGATTGGCGAGGCCAGTCGCTTCGGCCTCGAGCGACTGTCGTTGCTGGCCGGACACAATGCCGGCGAGGTCGTCCGGAACTATCACGGAAAAGCCGTCGGCGGATTGTCGATCGAGGTGATCGTCGAGGCGGCACCGGCAGGCACGGCCGGCGCGCTCGCCAATGCGGCTCACGCCCTGGATCCCGTCTTCTTTCTCTTCAACGGCGATTCCTTCTTCGGCTTCAACTGGTTGTCGATGGTGCCGGCGCTCGACCGGGAGGACTGGACGATGCACCTCGCGCTCGCGCGCGGGGTGCAGGGCGGACGCTACGGGCGCGTCGAGACCAGGGGCGATCGGATATCGAGTTTCCTGCCCAAGGCCGAAAGCGACCTGCCCATCAACGCCGGCATCTATCTCGTCCGACGTCGAATCCTCGACAGAATCCACAGCGTCCCTTGCTCGCTCGAGAACGACATCCTTCCCCGGCTCGCCTCGGAAGGCGCCCTGCTCGGGTTCGCCGCCGAAGGCACCTTCATCGATATCGGTATTCCGGAAGACTTCGCGCGCGGACAGGAGGCCATGCCGGCCTTCACCCGCCGGCCGGCAGCATTCCTCGACCGCGACGGCGTGATCAATCACGACGACAATTACGTCCACCGGCCGGAGCAGATCCGCTGGATCGACGGCGCGAAGGACGCCATCCGCTGGCTGAACGATGCCGGATTCTATGTGTTCGTCATCACCAACCAGGCCGGCGTCGCGCACGGACACTATGGCGAAGAGCAGGTCCGCACGCTCCATGCCTGGATGCAGCGCGAGCTGCAGGGCGCCGGCGCTCACGTCGATCGCTTCGAATACTGCCCCTATCACCCGGAGGGCGCGGTCGAGCGCTATCGCCGGGTTTCGGACCTGCGCAAGCCGGGTCCCGGCATGATCCTCAAGGTCAGGGACGAGTGGCCCATCGACATGGACGACTCCTTCATGATCGGCGACCGTGACATCGACATGCAGGCTGCGGCGGCCGCCGGCATCGCCGGTCACCAGTTTCCCGGCGGCAACCTCCTCGACTTCGTCAGGACGCGCGTATCGGCGACACGAAGAAATCCCGCGTCGCGTTGATCGCCAGCACCTTTTCGACGACGTCGGCCGGCAAAGCCCCCTGCTCGCTCGCCTGGGCATTCGTCTCGGCCTCGGCCGGGTGCAGAACGCCGGGGATGACGCTCGAAACGGTCCCGAACGATAGGCAGAAGCGCAGCGCACTGAGCACGGCTTCCCGTCCCGGCGTCGCCGAGGCCGCCGAGATCAGATCGCGCGCTCCGTCGATCCAGTTGTCGAGCTGGGCGCGCGACCATGCCGCCCGGTGGTCTCCGGCGGCAAAGACGGTGGACCGGTCGATGGTCCCCGTGAGGAAGCCGAAGCAAAGCGGTGTCCGGGCGATGAAGGCCGCGCCATGACGGCCGACCTCGTCGAGTAGCCCCTCGGTGACGACGCGAACGTCCATCATGTTGAAGTTGGCCTGGACGATCGGCGCGCCCGCGCCCCGCAATGCCTCGACGGCACCGGCGGGGTTCTTTGCCGATACGCCCCAGGACCGGATTTTGCCCTCGGCAGCCAAGGAGGCGAGTACCTCCTTCGTCTCACCCGCGGCCAGAACGTCCGAGGGCGGATTGTGCAACTGCAGGACGTCGAGATAATCCGTGCCGATTCGCTTCAGGCTGAGTTCCGTCGATCGCCGGATGGCCGCCGCCGAGAAATCCGGCGGCTTCGTCCAATCGTCGTAGCCGGCCTTCGTGGCGATGACCGCCTCGCCCCGCCTGCCCGCCACCGCCCGGCCGATCAGCACCTCACTGTGCCCCGAGCCGTAGGCGCTGGACGTGTCGAACAAGGTGATGCCGAGATCGAGCGCCCGATGCAGAGCCCTGAGCGACTGTGCGTCGTCGGTATCGCCGTAGGACGTGGCGCCCGCGGTTCTTCCGCCGATGCCCCAGGCACCAAAGCCGACCTCCGAGACGAGAATTCCAGTCTCGCCCAGCTTGCGATACTTCATCGGATCGGCCGCAGGGTCAGTAGTGACCGGCGAGTTCGGGCGTGATCTCGACGGCGCGCTGCGCATAGAGATAGGCGCCCTTCTTGTTGCCCCACCAGACGATCTCGCGACACCATTTCTGGAAGTCATCGTAAGGCCGGCTGGTACGGTCCACCTCGACGACGATCGGAACCTTGCGCAGCAGCGCGGGCTCGCCGCCGCGCACCTTGTTCCAGTAGTCCAGCAGGTCGTACTCGAGCTTCACCTTTACATCGCCCTTGGCGAACGGCTGGTGCACCAGCGCGTGGTTCAGCCTGACGGCCTCCTCGACGATTTCGAGCGGAAGCCCATCGCTGCGCGCGCGCACGGTCTCAGACAGGAGTTCGCCTGCTTCCTTGTAGAAGTCGTCGAATCTCCCCTCCGCCGTGAGCTTCACGAAGATGTACTCGTCGGCCGGCCAGAAGATGTTGAGATACTCCTTCGAGAACACATACTCGGAACCACCCTGCTGGATGGATCGGGCCTCGCTCTCGAAGAAGGCATTGATCCCCGCGATCGTCGGGAACCTCTTGGCGCCAGCCGCCATGAAGGCCTCGATCATGTCGCGGTAGGAAATGCCGGAGATGCCATGCGCCAGGATGAGCGGGATCTGGAACAGCTTGTCGAAGTGGAGCAGCGCCGTCATCCAGCAGAAGATGCGCGTACGCCGCCAGTCGTCGAGCGGCGTCGCCGCGGTGGCGATGACCAGGTCCTGCACTTCCGGCACATCATCGTCGAGCTCGATGCGCTCGCCGTGGATGTTGATGATCTTCGATTCCACCGTGACCATGCCGTACTTCGCCTGGTAGGCGGGATCGCCCATTTCGGCGTTCGGCAGGATCGACAGGTTGTTGAACTGGATGCGATTGTGCTGCCCGTTCTCCATCAACTGGTCGACGCCGCGCACGAAGGACTCGTAGGTCTCGCCCGGCAGGCCCAGGATCAGGTCGGAGTAGGTTTCGACCTTGTCGCGCGTGAAGCGGCGCTGCAGCTCCATGTAGGTGCCGAGGGAGATGTTGTCGCGCTTGATCGCCTCTAGGGTTGGCATGTCGACGCTCTGCATCGACAAGGCCACGCCCTTGTTGAGGCCGGCGTCCGACAGGATTTTCTGGGTTTCGTAGGCCCGTTCCGTCGCGTTCTTGGTGTTCTGGACGGACAGCGCCACCGGATAGCCGGTCGTGTTCTTCACGTCGGCGACGTAATTTGCGATGTCGACGTCGCGCTTCTGGATGCCGAAGTTGGCATCGCAGCAGAAGATGTATTCGATCTTCTTCTGGGCGAACCAATCGACCTCGCGATAGAGCCGCTCCTCGCCGAATTTGGTGACCTTGCCGGCGGTGGCCGATCCCCAGTCGCAGAAGGTGCATCGGAAGGGACACCCCCGGTTGGTCTCCCACAGGCCGATCCAGCTCTCCGTCTGGTTTGCCGCCATGATCTCGTCGAAGGCGCCTTCGAGAAACGGCGACGGAATCTCGTCGAGGTCGCGCACGCGGTCGAGATTCTGGGTGCGCACGAAGCTGCCGTCGGGCTTGACCATGCTGACGCCCGGGACGCTCTCCCAGGTCGAGCGCTCGTGGAAGGTTTCCAGGAGCTTCAGGAACGTGCGCTCGCCTTCGTTGTGGACCGCCAGGTCGATCTGGCGGTTGGCCCGCATGAAGGATTCGGGTTGGTCGGGCACGTGCGGCCCACCGAAGAGGATCACGATGCCGGGCTTCAACGCCTTCAGGCGACGGGCAATCTCGAGCGAAATCCGGCCATTCCACACATAGGTGCTGAAACCGACGATGTCGGCATCCTTCAGGGCCTCGACGGCATCGGCGATGCGCACGCGCTTGTAGAGCGGCGGCAGAAACCGATAGAGCTCGGGCTGGGCCGCGAACTTCTTCACGTAAGTCTGCAGCAAGGCGACCGAATAGGGCAGATAGTTCTGGCCGGAGAAGGAATTATTGATCTGGACCAGACCGACGACGAGCGGCTTTGCCGGAGGCATGGCTTGCGCGTTGGCTTCGTCGGCGTGTGGCGTGGACATTCACTGCGCCCCGTTGTCCTCGGTCCCTTGGCGAGATTCAGCCAAAGTAATGGATGATATGTCGGTGGAAGTCGCCCTGAGAGGTAGAGCGGCCCACTTCGCATTGCAATAGGATTGACTGGCATAATCCCATGGTTCAGCAGGGATTTTTCGGGTCTCGGGGGTAAAATGCAGTTTGCGGGCGAAAAGGTTCTGATCACCGGCGGGGCCGGCTTTCTGGGAACCAACCTGGCTCTGAAATTGACCACCCTCGGCGCCCGATTGCGACTGACCACCCATCGGAAACCCCTCCAGATCGCGTTCCCCGATGCCGAAGTCGTGGAAGCCGACCTGCGTCGCCCCGAGGATTGCGCCCGTGCCGTCGAGGGCATGGACGTCGTCTTCATCTGCTCTGCGCAGACCTCCGGGGCCGGCATCATCCGGACGACCCCTCTCGTGCATGTGACACCGAACGTGCTGATCAACAGTCTTCTCCTCGAGGCCGCCTATCAGGCAAAGGTGAAGAAGGTCTGCTTCATCTCCAGCGGTGCCGCCTATCCGGGCACCGGCGCCCGCCCCGTCACCGAGGCGGAGATGTTCGATGGCGATCCGGAGGAAGTATATTTTCCGGCGGGCTGGATGAAGCGCTATGCCGAAATTCTCTGCCGGACCTATGCCGAGAAGATTGCGAACCCGATGCCCACCGTGGTCATCCGCCCCTCCAACGTCTACGGGCCCTACGACAAGTTCGATTTTGCCGTGAGCCACGTGACGGCCGCCCTGGTGCGGCGGGTCGCCGAGCGGCAGAACCCGCTTCAGGTGTGGGGCACCGGGGAGGATATCCGGGACCTGATCTATATCGACGACTTCGTCGAGGGTACGCTCGCCGCCGTCTCGACCGACCTGCCCTTCCTCGCCGTCAACATCTGCGCCGGCCAGGGCTACGCCGTGCGCCAGGTCCTCGAGACGTTGCTGGAGGTCGATGCTTTCCACGACGCCCGGGTGACGTTCGACGCGTCGAAACCGAGCACCGTTCCCGTGCGCCTGATGGACAACGGCTTAGCCCGCTCGCTGCTCGGCTTCGAGGCGAAGCTATCCCTGGCGGAGGGCCTGCGGCGAACCCTGGCCTGGTACAGGAACGACCCGGCCAGCCCGGCGCGCCGCTAGAACGGTCCCCTGAAGCGCTTGTAGCCTTCGGTCATCGATCGCTCGACCGGAAGCTCGATGCCGTGGCCGCTGCCGCGGACCTGGGTCACGATCGCTTCGACGGTCTCGTGCTGGCTCGGGTAATAGATGTCTTCGAGGCTCTTCGCCGTCGGACACGGCGCTGCGGCCATGCCGAGCATCGCCGGCGCCTGCCGCAGCATCGAGGGATCGCGAACCATGACCTGCCGGCAGACCTCGCCGGCGACGCCGTATTCGAGCCACGACGTATCGGCGATCACCAGCCTGCCCGTCTTGCGGATGCTGCCGATGACCAGATCCCAGTCCGGATGACTGATGGAGTTGAGATCGATGACTTCGACCTCGATGCCGGCCTTCTCGGCCACGTACTGCGCCGCGCGCAACGCCTCGAGCACCATCACCGACGTCGCCACGACGGTCACGTCGCGACCCTCGCGGGCCACGTAGCTCGTCAGCGGGATCGGCTTCGACGGAGTCTCGGCGGAAACCGAGAAGTCGAGGTTGTAGAGCAGCCGGTGTTCGATGCTGACCACCGGACCGGGATGACGGGCGATGATCTGCGGGTACATGTCGAGGATCGCCTGGCTGGTCGACGGCATGACGACCGTCAGGCCGGGATAGTGGGCGAAGGTCGCCTGCGGGCTCTGCGAATGCTGTGCGCCCTGCCCCCAGCTGCGACCGACGACCAGGCGGATCAGCATGGGGCACGACATGATGCCGCCGAACATGTAGCGGTACTTGGAGGCCAGGTTGACGATCTGGTTCATCGCCAGGAACGAGAAATCGGCCCGGATATGCGTGGTGATCGGATAATCCCCGACCAGCGCCGCCCCGATCGCCACGCCCGTCATGCCTTCTTCCATCAGCGGGACGTCGAACACGCGCTCGGCGCCATATTTCTGCGCAAGGCCGGTGGTCGAGCCGAAGATGCCCTTAAAGTCGTCGACGCCCTGGCCCATGATGAAGGTATTCGGATGGTCGGCCAGCGCCGCATCCATGGTCTCGAGCAGGGCACCGGCGTAGGACAGGACGCGCGTCTGTGTCGACGGACGCTCTTTCGTAGAGACGTTCATGCTTCAAGCCCTGCCTAGATGATGTCGGTCAGCAATTCGTCTCGCCCCGGGAAGGGGCTCTTCTCGGCGAAGGCGGCGGCGGCCGCGATCTCCCGATCGATCTCCGGCTTGAGCTCGGCAACGAGCTTCTCGTCGAGCAGCAGCGGATCCCGCGCTTTCCACGCATCGATGTCGACGGCGCTCCGGTACCCGAAATGGAAATCGTCGCCGACCCCGACATGCTCCTTGTACCGGCCGGTTGCGATTTCGAGGACGAAGGGCCGGCCGGCCCGCACGACGGACAGGGCATCGAGGGTGGCCTGGCGGATCGCCAGCATGTCCCAGCCCTCGTCCACCCGGCGCGATTCGATGCCGAAGATCGCGGCGTGTTCGAGCAGATTGTAGGACTGCCGGGCATTCTTGAAACTGTGCACGGCGAGCCCGTTATCCTCGCACAGGAACAGCACCGGCACCTTCATGAGCGCCGCGAAGTTCAGGCTCTCGTGATAGACGCCTTCTTCCGTCGCCCCATCGCCGAACACGGCGACGGCCACGCGCGAGCTGCCCCGGCGCTTGAACGACAGAGCGGCGCCGACGGCATGGGGAATGGAACTGGCGACGACGGCGGAAGAACCCATCAGCCCGACTTCCGGGGCCGAGAGGTGCATCGAGCCGGCCTTGCCCTTGGAAACGCCGCCGATACGGCCGTAGAGCTCGGCGAACATCTTGTCGAGCGGGCCGCCCTTGGCGATGTAGAAGCCGTGGGAGCGGTAGGTCGCGAACACGAGATCGTCGGCGTTCAGGGCATCGCAGACCCCAACCGCGACAGCTTCCTGGCCGATCGACAGATGGACGGGGCTTTGGATCCTGTCGGAAGGGTAGAGCTCGATGATGCGCTCTTCGACCAGCCTGATCGTCAGCGCTGTCCGGAAAAGTCGGCGATAGCGCTCGTCGCTGTCCATCAAACTACATTCCCCAGCCTGAAAGGCGGCCATTCCGGCCGCCACTGCCGCCTCTCCTAGCGATACGCCTGCAACTATTCAACATGCCGGTTGGCCCTGTACCACGCGAGCAGCTCGGTCAGGCCATCTTGGACCGAGATCGCCGGCCGCCAGCCCGTCGCCTCCATGAAGCGGCGCCCCGACACACGCAGCATCGCAGGGCCCAGGTTCTGCCCTTCCAGTTCGACCACCGCCTCCCGGAAGCCGTCGGCTTCGATCAAGGCCTGGAGGATCGATCGGACCGAGACCTCGTCCGGGGTGGCCACGTTGAAGGCATGAAAGCCCGGCTGCGGCCGCAACACCGCCTTCACCGCCCCGGCGAGGTCGCGGGCATGGATCAGGTTCCGCGTCTGGGTGCCGTCACCCGCCAGCCGGATCGGATTGTTCCTTTCAACGACACGCCGGACGAGCGACGGGAGGAAATGACCTGTTCGCGGATCGAAGTCGTCGTGCGGTCCATAGACGAGCGTGGGTCGCAGGACGACGGCGGACTCCAGCCAGCCCAGTGTCCGCACGTACCATTCGAGTTGCTTTTCCAGGTAGCGGTGCATCCACCCCACCCCGAACCAGTGACCCGGAGGATTTCCGGATTCGTATTGCCCCTCGTCCAGCACCTCCATGGCGGGCGGATACCCGGTGCAGGAGCTGACGAGCACGACGTGGGTGGCTTTGCCGCGCGCCGCGGCTTCGATGGCATTGGTCACGATGCGCAGGTTGTCGAGGACCGACTCCACGGGCTCGTCCCGAAGCACCGCGCTGGTTGAAACCCGGCCCGCGCACAGGACGACCGTGTCGCAACCGTCGAAAGCCTGCGACGCCTGGACCCTGTCGTTGAAGTCGCATTGGACCCAGCGAACGTCCGTGGCGGCAAAGGGCGGGCGCGACCTGTGTGTGGCAACCACAGGCTCCGTCGTCTGGCCGGCCAGGACCTCGACCACGTGCCTTCCGATCAGCCCCGTTGCACCCGCCACTGCAATCGTCATCTTCGTTCGGTCTCCCGTCACCTGCTTGCTGCGCCGACCGTAACCGCCGACTGGCAGATTGTCGCACAGATCGGTCGCCCGGGCCGCCGGACGTGCTAAGGAATGCCCGCAAACTGACGAGTTGACAGGAAAATGGGAATGTCGCCGCATCAGCGCCTGGGCCAGAGAGACTTTGAAGTGGCGGTCGGAATCCCGGCGGGAACTTTGGACGAGCGTACCAAGGCCCTACTCGAGAAGACTCCGCTCCTCTACTCTCCTCTCGACGACGCCGCCCAGGCGGCTACCCGCGCGAAGGTGGCCGAGGACATCGACCGCGGTTTCACGGTTGTGGGCGAGCATCGCGCTTCGATCTGGCGCGACGCCTGGCAGGATCACCTGGACGATTTCATCAAGTCGGGACACGCGCTGGAAGCCCTCAATCCGCGCTTCGTGGGCGGCACCGCCCTCCTGCGCTGGCAGGGCGCGTACGTCGAGGGCGTCACCGAGCGTTTCGAACTGGCCTTCCTTGAGATCTTCCGCGACTGGCTGTTCCGGACTTACCTTGCGGATGCGTCGCATCTCTACGAGTTCGGCAGCGGCAGCGCCTTCAACGTTGCAGCCTATGCGAAGCTCTACCCGGAGACCCCGATCACCGCGCTCGACTGGGCGCCCGCAGCAGTCACGATCGCCAACCTTCTGGGCGATCAGCACGGCATGAAGATCGCCGGCCAGCGGTTCGATTTCTTCGCTCCCGAGAGCGGCTTCGAGTTCGCTCCGAACAGCAGCGTGCTCACCATGTGCGCTCTCGAACAGGTGGGCGACCGGTTCCTGCCCTTCCTGGACTTCATCCTGGCGAAGCGGCCGCAGCGGGTGGTCCATGTGGAACCCATGCTGGAACTCTACGACCCCGACCTGCCGCACGACGCCCTGGCCGTTCGGTATCATCAGCAGCGCAAGTATCTAAGCGGCCTCATGCCTCATCTGCGTTCCCTGGAAAAGGCCGGGGCCATCCGGTTCCTGAAGATCCAGCGATTGAAGTTCGGCAGCCGCTTCCACGAGTGCTTCTCCGTGGTTGCCTGGGAACCGGTCTGACCGGACGCGGGCCCAATCCCGGGGCCCAATCCCGGGGTCGCATTCACGGGCGAGACGGGCTATTGAGGCCCCGACCGGCGCGCAGGAGCGCCCGGACGATCCAAAGCCAAGCGAAAGGCACTTCAAGATGTCGGCCAAGCGCGCCCTGATCACGGGCATCACGGGAATGGTCGGCTCGCACCTTGCCGAATACATCCTGAAGCACACCGACTGGGAGATCATCGGGCTTTTGCGCTGGCGCAGCCCGCTCGACAATCTCAGCGCCATCGTCGGGCCGATCAACTCGGGCTCCCGCGTCCGGCTCGTCTACGGCGACCTGCGCGACACCCTGTCCATCCAGCGTGCCGTCGAATCGGCCAAGCCGGACTATGTATTCCATCTGGCCGCCCAGAGCTTTCCCCGCACCAGTTTCGACTCTCCCCTCGACACGATGGACACCAACATCCTGGGGACGGTGCGGGTGCTGGATGCCCTGCGCACAACCGCGCCGGACGCGGTCATCCATGTCTGTGCGTCCTCCGAGGTCTTCGGCCGGGTGCCGAAGGAGAAGCTGCCGATTTCCGAGGAATGCAGCTTCCATCCCGCGTCGCCCTACGCCATCTCGAAGGTCGGCACCGACCTCGTCGGTCGCTTCTATGCCGAGGCCTACGGCATGAAGGTCATGACCACGCGCATGTTCACCCACACCGGCCCGCGGCGCGGCGACGTGTTCGCGGAGTCGACCTTTGCCAAGCAGATCGCGATGATCGAGCATGGCCTGGTTCCGCCGGTGGTCAAGGTCGGCAACCTGGAATCGCTGCGCACCGTGGCCGACGTGCGCGACGCCGTGCGCGCCTACTATCTTCTCGCAACGAAGGATCCGGTCGCGGGCGCCTACTACAATATCGGCGGCACCCATTCCTGCACCGTCGGCAGCATCCTCGAGCATCTCATCGCGCTGTCGCCGAAGCGCGCAGAGATCAAGGTGGAGGTCGACCCCGACCGGCTTCGCCCCATCGATGCCGACCTGCAGGTGCCGGATACGTCGAAGTTCGAGAAGCATACAGGCTGGCGGCCCGAGATTCCCTTCGAGCAAACGATGCGTGATCTGCTCGACTATTGGCGCCAGCGCGTCTCCGTCGAGGGCAACCGGTTCCTCACGCGATAGCCAGAAGAACCCGAACAGAGCATCCGAAGATGAAGCGCCCGCCGGCAAGCGACAACATGTCGATGGCAATGTCGAGAACGCCCTACCGCGTGTCCTTCTTCGGGGGAGGCACCGACTATCCCGAGTGGTATCGGGAACAGGGCGGCAGCGTGCTGTCGATGGCCATCAACAGATACTGCTACATCGTCGGGCGCCATCTGCCCCCGTTCTTCGCGACTCGTCACCGGGTGGTCTGGTCCCACATCGAAACCGTCAACTCGATCTCCGAGATCCTGCATCCGGCGGTCCGGGCCGGGCTGCAGTACATGGAGTTTGGCAACGAACGCGGCGTCGAAATCCACCATCAGGGCGATCTTCCGGCGCGCTCGGGCATCGGCTCCAGTTCCGCCTTCTCGGTGGGGCTGATCAACGTTCTCCACGCGATGCGCGGTGAGACGATCAACAAGCGCGACCTCGCCAACGCCGCGATCCATCTGGAGCGCGACATCCTCCAGGAAACGGTGGGCTGCCAGGACCAGGTGGCCAGCGCCTATGGCGGTCTGAACGTCATCCGGTTCGGAGTGGACGGCGCCATCGACGTCGTGCCGCTGGACCTGTCGGGTCAGAACCATCGGAAGCTCGAGGACTGGCTTCTGCTTTTCTACACGGGTACGACGCGGCTCTCCTCGACCATCGCGAAGCTCCTGGTCTCCAATCTCGGCGCGAAGAGCAGCCATCTGCAGCGCATGCACGCCATGGTCGACCCCGCCGCGAAGCAGCTGCGAACGGGAGACATGGAGTCCTTCGGACGGCTCCTGAACGAAGCCTGGCAGCTCAAGCGCCAACTGTCGGACGGCGTCACGACGGGCAGCATCGACGACGTCTACGCGGCCGCCCTGTCCGCGGGCGCCCTCGGCGGCAAGCTGCTGGGTGCCGGTGGCGCGGGATTCATGGCCTTCATCGTGCCGCCGGAGAAGCAGCCGCAGGTTCGGGCCGCCCTCTCCCATCTCCTTCACGTCCCGGCGGGGATAGACTTTACCGGCTCGACGATCGTCTATCGCCAGCTCGAAACCCTGCCCCAATCCTGACAGCGACGGGAATTCACATGGAGACTTTTCCGACGACCCTCGACTCGGTCCGGCTGATCAAGCCGCCGACGATCTTCGAGGATTTCCGCGGTCATTATGTCGAGACCTTCAACGAGCGCCTCTACCGTGAGGCCGGCATCGACCAGCATTTCATCCAGGATGACATTTCGGTGTCGCGCCAGCATGTGTTGCGCGGCATCCATGGCGACGACAAGACCTGGAAGCTCATCTCCTGTCTGCAGGGAAGCTTCTACATGGTCGTGATCAACAACGATCCCCAATCCTCGCAATACCGGAAGTGGACGTCGTTCACCCTGTCGGAGACCAACCGGCTGCAGGTATTGGTGCCGCCCAAGTTCGGCAATGGCCATGTCGTCATGAGCGAGCAGGCGATCTTCCACTACAAGCAGACCACGGATTACGATCGCTCGGGTCAGTTCACGCTGGTCTGGAACGATCCCGCGCTGAACATCTGGTGGCCGGTTCAGAGTCCGATCGTTTCGGAACGCGACCAGGGTCGTTAGCCGCGCCTTTCAGGCCGGAATGTCGGCCCGCGATCGCGTGAGTTCATCGACCGCGCCGGCCAGATGATAGAGGCTCGTCGCGGGCATGAAGTCGACGAGCGGCGAACCATCCGGGCCAAGGCGATCGACCCATCCGCCCTGCGGCGCAGGCGCGAGGAACCGACCATGCAGGGCCTGCGTCAGCGCAGCGGCCCTGACCGCCGCTCCCGTCCGGCCGCGGCGCGCTTCGACGAGATCGCTCTTGATGGCCTCGGTCATCGGCCAAAGTCGACGGGATGCTTTCAGGATGGTGCCGTCGGGATGTACCTCGTCCATGATCAGCCCGTCGGCATCGAAGCCCGCGCGGCTGGCATGCCGGTAGAGCCGTTCGACGATCTCCCCGACACTGCTCTCGCCTGTGTGCCTTTCATAGCGACGCAGCAGCCAGCACCATTCAAAATGATGGCCCGGCTCGACGATCGCGCCGTGGCCATCGGGCGGCTGCAGCGCCTCATCGAAATACTCCAAAAGCACGCCCTGCCCGGCCTGGAAGAACTTCGAAACGAAAAGCTGGAACAAATCGTCGGCCCGGCCGAGGAAAACGCGATCCCCCGAGCACTCCCACAGGGCCAGCAGGGCCTCGAACAGATGCATGTGCGGGTTCTGTCGCCGGGGACCGTCGCGCAGCGGCCATGCCTCGACGTAGCCGCCCCCGCGTGGCGCCGTCATCTCGCGGTCGAGGAAGGCCAGCGCTTCGTGGGCAAGCGCCAGTTCTTCCCGCTTCCCGGTCGCCTGGACATAGGCGGCAATGGCGAGAAGAACGAAGGCGTGGGCATAGAGATCGCGCCTGGAATCAGCGACGCTTCCATCCCGGGCGATCGAGAAGACCCAGCCGTCCTGACCGTCGGGACGATGATAGTCGCGGCGCATCGCTTCGAAAGCGCGCTCGGCCAGCGCCGCTGCCCCGGCATGCCATCGCCGACGCTGCGCGAGCGAATAGACGAAGATCTGCCGGGCCTGGACGAGCAGCCGGATCGGGCCTTGCGGACGCGGACGGCGGTCGAATGTCAGGCCTTCCTCGAAGCGGCCGGCTTCGGCGTCGAACCCGGCCGTTGCCCACAAAGGCAGCGCCTGGCCAAGCATCCAGCTTTCCATCAACACGGCGGCATCACGCATGTCGTGCCGCATCAGGGCGGACTCCCCACCCGCCAAGGCGGCGTCCTACCGCTTGAGCAGATCGTCGGCACGTTCCGACGGCACCGCCACGACGTTCGGCGACAACGGCGTTCCCTCGACGGCGCGCTCGGGACAGCCGCCGTTCACGCAGAAAGACAGAATCTCGTAATCGTATCGCTGCCGCAGCATGCCCAGCAGCGAGTCCGCGCTCTGACCCTGCGCATGCAACGCCCGCTCGTTCAGCTCCATCAGCAATACCGGCCGCGCGGTGGTCAGCACCTGCTGCGCTCCCTCGACGACGCCGGCCTCGCCGCCCTCGACATCGATCTTGACCATGTCGACGCTCGACAGGCCATGCTTGGCGACCACGGCGTCGAGCGTCTCGAGGGGCACGCGCTCGGAGCTCGCTCGCACGACGTCGTCGTGCGCGAAATCCCCCAATGTATTGTGGCCGGCATGCACGCCGTGGGCGAGGTGCAGGTCGACGAAGCCTGCTTCGGCGCCCAGCGCCGCGGCAACCACCTGAACGTTCTCGAGGCCGTTGCGGCCGAGATTGCGCTGGAGATGGGCCCGTTCGCGTGAACTCGGCTCGACGGCGATCACCTTGCCAGTCGGACCAACGCGGCGGGCGGCGAAGAGCGTGTAGTAGCCGTCGTTGGCGCCGACATCGATGAAGGCCATGCCGGGCTTCAGCACGCGGTCCACAAACGCGAACTCGTTGGGCTCGAACGAGCCGCAGACATAGAGGCACAGGCTGTTGTCGTTCCCGAGGGTCACGTCCACCATGGTGCCGCCATGCCATCGCACGGTGAGCGGCACCGCCAGATCCTTCTCGCGGGCGGCTTCCCACAGCGCGCCCCTGCGGCAGGCCAGCCATTGCCGCTTGTCGTAATACTCTTCAGCGAAGCGCCAGCCGGGCCGCGGCCCCAGCCGCGGCGCACCGGGCGCCAGGATTGCCGCATAGGCAGCGCCGATCGCGGGCGCCCGCACGATAAGCCAGCGCCCCATGTTATCGAGATGATAGCCGACGCCCGAGCAAACCCGTTCCCAGGTGCCGGCAACGCTGATCGGACGGCGGGCCGTCGTCATGCCTGAACTGTTTGCCCCCAACTATGCCGTGTTCGGCTAACGTACCCACCGTCGAGCGTCAAGCGTGCCTGTGTGTTGCCACTTTCTACCCTTAGTCCCGTGCATTGCGGCTTCCCTGCTGCGGAAATATAATGATCTTCCCTCTCAAACTCCTGCGGTGAAATGTTCGCGCTCATCCCCCGCGCCCTCGTCGTCCTCACGATCCTGTTGCTACCCGCCACGGCTTCCGCCCAACGGCCGGCGGCACAGGGCGTAGCCACCCAACCCAAGCCCGGCCAGGGCCTGCGGGTCGTGGCTCGCGTCAACGATGAAGCCATCACCGATTTCGACCTGTCGCAGCGGGTCATGTTCGCCATTCGCACGTCCGGACTGCAGGACAGTCCCGATCTGCGTCAGCGTATGGCCCCGCAGATGCTTCGTCAGATGATCGACGAACGGCTGCAGGTTCAGGATGCCAAGAAGCTCGGCGTCAAGCCGTCCGATTCTGAGGTCGCCGGCCGCTATGCCGAGATCGAACGGGCGGCGGGATTGAGCCAGGGACAGTTCAAGCAGTACCTCCAGAGTGTCGGCATTTCGCCCGATATTGCAACGCAGCAGATCGAGGCACAGATCGCCTGGGCCAAGATCATCCGTCGCAAGGTTCGTTCAAAGGTCGATGTCTCGGAAGCTGAAGTCGACGATGCGATGAGCCGCATGCGGTCGAATGTCGGCAAGACCGAGACCCGCGTCGCGGAGATTTTCGTGCCGGTTGACCGCGCCGACGGCGTGGATGAGGGCAAGCGCAGCGCCGACCGGATCATGGAGCAGCTCCGCCGCGGTGCGCCTTTCGCCGCCGTCGCCCAGCAGTTCTCGCAAGGGGCGTCCGCGGCCTCGGGCGGGGATCTCGGCTGGGTCCTGCCGGGCGCGCTCGACCCATCGCTGGACGCCGTCATCGAAAGAACTCAGCCGCGTACCTTCTCCGAGCCTGTCCGCTCGGGTGCCGGCTGGCACATTCTCTATATCGTCGATCGCCGGCCCTTCGCCGCGGCCCGGCCTGACGATGTGAAGCTCAATCTTGTCCAGATGACGCTCGCTCTTCCGTCGAACGCCACGCCGGATGAAACCAACCGTGCGACGGCAGAAGCCCAGAAGGCGATGAGTGGCGTTCGCAATTGCAGCGACCTCCACGTGCAGTCCCGTCAGGTGAAGGGCAGTACGTCGGGCGATCTCAACGGGGTTCGCGTCGGCGATCTTGCCGGAAACCCGCAAATGTACGAGCAGCTGCCGCGGCTCCCGATCGGCGGCACGGCCGGCCCCTTCCGCGTCGCCGAAGGCCTGCAGGTGGTCGCCCTCTGCAGCAAGGCTGGTGGGGACGGCCTGCCGACACGCGATTCGATCCAGCAGCAGCTGCTGATCCAGAAGCTCGACTCTGCGGGACGGCGCTATATGCGCGATCTCCGCCGCCAGGCCACGGTCGACATCAAGTCGTGATGACGCTCGCATGAAGTGCCTGCCATGACGACGGCCGTGCCGCTCGCCGTGACGATGGGCGAGCCGGCGGGCGTTGGTGGCGAGCTCAGTCTCAAAGCCTGGCTGTCGCGCAAGTCCGGCGACCGCCCCTTCTTCGTCCTGGACGATCCGGACCGGCTGTCAGCCCTCGCCCGCAAGCTCGGGGTGAACGTTCCGATCATGGGGATCGAACGGCCCGAGGATGCGGCTACCTGCTTCGCCTCCGCCCTGCCCGTCCTCCCGGTCCGACTCGCCGCGCCCTCGCAGCCCGGCCACCCGGACGTCGCCAATGCCGGCGCGACCATCGAGGCGATCGAACGGGCGGCGGCTTTTGCGATGGCCGGTACAGTCGCCGGCATCGTCACCAATCCGATCCAGAAGAAGACTCTGCAGGATGCCGGCTTCCGTCACCCCGGCCACACCGAGTTCCTCGCGGAGCTGGCGGGCGGCGTCGAGGTCGCGATGATGCTCGCCTGTCCCGAACTCCGGGTCGTCCCGGTGACCATTCACCTGTCACTGGCCGACGCCGTGCGATCGCTGGATGGCGACGCCATCGTGCGCGCGGGCAGGATCACCGCAATGGGATTGCGCGATCTGTTCGGCATCGAACGGCCGCGGCTTGCGGTAGCGGCCCTCAACCCGCATGCCGGCGAACAGGGCGCCATGGGCGACGAGGAACGCCGCATCATCATGCCGGCCATCGAAGCGCTGCAGCGCGAGGGCATCCGCGCGCAGGGCCCCGCCCCTGCCGACACACTCTTCCATGCGGCGGCTCGCCCCGCCTACGACGTCGCACTCTGCATGTATCACGATCAGGCGCTGATCCCGATCAAGACGATCGACTTCTCCGGCGGCGTCAACGTGACGCTCGGCCTGCCCTTCGTTCGCACGTCGCCCGACCACGGCACGGCGCTCGACATCGCCGGCACCGGCCGCGCCGATCCCGCGAGCCTGCTGGCGGCCATACACATGGCCGACGACATGGCGTGCCGGCGCGGCGCCTGAGCATGGACGGCGTCGAGGCCCTACCGCCCCTGCGGGAGACGATCGCGGCGCACGGGCTCGATGCCCGGAAGCGCTTCGGCCAGCACTTCCTGCTCGACCTCAACCTCACGCGGCGCATCGCCCGTGCCGCCGCTCCGCTCGACGAGGGGACAGTGATCGAAGTCGGTCCGGGCCCCGGCGGGCTGACACGCGCACTGCTCCTCGAAGGCGCTCGTCACGTCGTGGCCGTCGAGGTCGATGGACGGGCCTTCGGCCCCCTGCGGGAGCTGCAGGCGGCGGCGGGCGGAAGGCTCGACCTGATCGAGGCCGATGCCCTGAAGGTCGAGCCGAGGGACCTTGGACCCGCGCCGCGCCGGATCGTCGCGAATCTTCCCTACAACGTGTCGACGGTCCTGTTGGTGCGCTGGCTTCATGCCGCGAGCGACATTGCCGACATGGTGTTGATGTTCCAGAAGGAGGTCGTCGACCGCCTCGTTGCCGAGCCGCGGACCAAAGACTACGGCCGCCTTTCCGTGCTCGCCCAGCATGTCTGCGAGGTCCGCCGGCTGTTCGACGTCGCGCCGACCGCCTTCGTGCCGCCGCCGAAGGTTACGTCGGCCGTGGCGCGGCTGACCCCGCGGCCCGTTACGGTTCGGCTGGCCGATCTGCGCCCCCTGGAGCGCGTCACGGCGGCGGCCTTCGGGCAGCGACGCAAGATGCTGCGCGGCTCGCTCGCGGGCATCTTCACCGATCCCGTCACAACCCTCGAACGGCTGGACCTGCGGCCGACGGCCCGGGCGGAAGAACTCTCGGTCGACGACTTCGTGAGACTGGCAGGCGCCCTTGACAGTGAGTGAGCGCTCACTATTATTCAGGCCATGATCCGGTCCCTGGTCTTCAACGCCTATTTCTACGTCGGCACCCTTTTAGTGGCGGTCGTCGGAATCGTCCTGGTCCCCATCCCGACGCCAGTGCTCTTGCGCGGCCTGCTCTTCCACTGGGCGCGCGCCGTCGTGTGGGGCATGCGCTGGATCGGCGGCATGAAGATCGAGTTTCGCGGCCTCGAGCACCTTCCGGCCAACGGCCCCGCGCTGCTGGCGAACAAGCACCATAGCGAGAGCGACGGCATCCTGCTGGCAGCCCGCATCCGCGGCATTGCGTTCGTCGCGATGCAGGAGCTGTTCCGCTACCCGCTGATCGGCGCGATCCTCTATCGCCTGCAGATGATTCGCGTCGACACCTGCGGTGGCGGCCGCGAACGCGAGAACCTCGCCCAGTTCGCCAAGCGCGCCTACGACAGCCGTCGGCACATCGCGATCTATCCCGAAGGCAACCTGATGGCGCCGGGCGAACGCGAGCGCTATCGCTCGGGCATCTACTATCTCTATCGCGACCTCGGCCTGCCCGTGACTCCCGTCGCCACGTCGGTGGGCCTCGTGTGGAATCGCCGCGACTGGCGCAAGAAGGCCGGCCGCGCCGCCGTCGAGTTTCTGCCCGCGATCGAGACCGGCCTCGACAAGGAGACCTTCATGCGCCGCCTCGAGAACACGATCGAGGCCGCGAGCGACCGTTTGATCGCCGAGTTCGCGGACCACTCCTACCAACCCAGTCAGCTCGTCCTGCGTTCGCAGGGCCAGACCGGCGTCGGCGCGGCGATCACCGCCCCTCGCGGAGCGCCTTGACGAAGTTCGAAAGGCCGACCTGCCGCTCGCGCTTCAGCCGCTCGGCCGTCAGGATCGACTTCAGCTCCATCAGGCTGGTCGCGATGTCACGATTGATGATCTGGTAGTCGTACTCGGCCCAGTGGCTCATCTCGTCCGCGGCCTTGGCCATGCGCTTCTGCACGACCTCCATCGAGTCCTGTGCCCGGGTGATCAACCGACGCTCCAGGTCGCGCGTCGAGGGCGGCAGGATGAAGACCGTGACCAGGTCGCTTCCCGCCTTCTCCTTGAGTTGCTGCGTGCCCTGCCAGTCGATGTCGAACAGCACATCGCGCCCGGCCATCAACGCGGCTTCCACGGGTGCGCGCGGCGTGCCGTAGAAATGGTCGAACACCCGCGCATGCTCGAGGAACTCGCCTCGCTCCACCATGCCGCTGAAGGTGGCGGTGTCGACGAACTGGTAGTCGATGCCATCCCGCTCGCCGGATCGGCGGGCGCGCGTGGTCGCCGAGACGCTGAGCTGGATCTGCTTGTCGTTATCGAGCAGTTGCCGCGACAGGGTCGTCTTGCCCGCACCCGAAGGCGACGACAGGACCAGCATCAGGCCGCGCCGCTGGATCTCGTCGGCATCCACCTCATTCGACATTCTGGACCTGCTCCCGCATGCGCTCGACGGCGCCCTTGAGGTCGATGCCGATGCGCGTCAGCTCGATGTCCGCGGACTTGGAGCAGAGCGTATTGGCTTCGCGGTTGAACTCCTGGCAGAGGAAATCGAACTTCCGGCCCACCGGGTTATCGCCGCGCGCATCGGTGAGCAAAGTCCGCGCCTGCGCGATATGGGCACTCAGCCGGTCGAGCTCCTCGCGCACGTCGGCCTTGCCGACCAGCAGCGCCACTTCCTGGGCGAAGCGCTCTTCCGACAGCGCAGGCACGCGGCCGAGCAGTTCGGCGAGCTGGGCCTCGAAGCGGGCGCGAACGGTGCCGATCTGAGCCAGCGCCCGCTCCGTCGCGCGTCCGCACAGCCCCTCGATCTCCGCGACGTGGCCCTCGATCACCCTGGCCAGAGCCTTGCCTTCGGCGGCGCGTGAGGCAACGAGCGCCTTCAGCGTCTCGTCGAGGGTCGCCTGAAGCTCCCTGTCCAGAAGGAGAAGCGCCTCCTCGGTCTCCTCGCCGGCATCCTCTTCCTCGATCACGCCACGCACCCGCAGCAGCCCGTCCGCCGATGGGGCGGCCGCCCCGGTCGTCCTGCGCACTTCGTCGACCAGCGTCGCCAGCTCGGCCAGCAAGGTGCGATTGATAGTGAGAGGCTTGGCGTTGCGTTCGCTCGTGATGGTGAGGGTGAGCGAGACGTTGCCACGCTTCATCTTCCCGCCGACGGCGACGCGAGCGGGATTTTCAAGCCGGTCGAAGCCCGGCGGCACGCGGCACCTGATTTCGAGGTTCCGCCCGTTGACGCTGCGCGCTTCCCAAACCCAGCGCCGCCGATCATCCGATCCTTGCGCCCGGGCGTATCCCGTCATACTTGCGATCAAGTTGCCCCCTGCCCTGTTCGTGGGCACCGTAAACCCTTAAGTGGATCGGCAATTCGATTCAATCGGCTATTGAGGCGGCGTTTGCCATGGTGAACAGGATGGCCTCACGGCAAACGAGCCTCAGGATTGCCGCCCTGTGCGGCGGGTTCGCCGGGGCACGGGCCCGACTCGGGATCCTCTCGACGCAGGAACTGGCCGGCACCGCGGGCTGGCGCACGAAACCCCAACATTGAGGGCGCTCGACATGAAGACCTTCTCCAGCATCGTGCTCACGGGCGCCTCGAGCGGCATCGGCGAGGCGCTGGCGCTCGACTATGCCGGCCCCGGCGTGGCCCTGGCCCTGACCGGTCGGGATGCCGAGCGGCTCGAGAGGGTCGCCGCCGGCTGCCGTGCAAAGGGGGCCACCGTCGTCGCGGCGACGATCGACGTCACCGACCGCGAGCGCTTCCTGCCGTGGCTCGCCGCTTTCGACGTGGCGCATCCCGTCGACCTCGTGCTCGCCAACGCCGGCATCTCGATCGACAAGGACAATTCTTCGCTCGACGATTTTTCGATCATCCGCAAGACGCTCGACGTGAACATCAACGGCGTGCTGAACACCGTCGAGCCGCTGCTCGGCCCGATGATGGCGCGCAAGCGCGGCCAGATCGGCATCGTCTCCTCGCTGGCGGGGTTCATCGGCCTGCCCTATTCGGCCTCGTACAATGCCAGCAAGGCCGCCGTCCGCGTCTGGGGCGAAAGCATTCGCTACGTGCTGAAGAAGGACGGGATCGGCGTCAGCGTCATCTGCCCCGGGTTCGTCGTCAGCCGCATCACGGCCGAGGCTCCCTTTCCCATGCCGTTCCTGATGAGTTCGGCCAGGGCATCGAAGATCATCCGGCGCGGCCTGGCCGCCAACAAGCCGCGCATCGCTTTCCCGATCGGCACCAAGGCCGGTGTTTGGCTGGGGTCGATGCTCCCCGGCAGCTGGACCGCACGGTTGCTGGGCGCCGCCTAGAGCATCGAGCGCTTAATCGGGCGCATAGCCTGCGTCCTTGAGGTAGTTCCAACACTCCTGTTCGGAGAATAGCGCGCAGATGTCGCCGATGGCTC
>NCHQ01000014.1 GCA_002281855.1 Rhodospirillales bacterium 24-66-33
CATGGTGTTCTTCGACTGGGATCGCTCGAACCTGTCGGCTCAGGCTCTGAACACGATCAAGCAGGCTGCCGGCGCCTACAAGACCAAGGGTAACGCCCGAATCACGGCGACCGGTCACACCGATACGTCGGGCGCGCCGGCCTACAACATGGCGCTGTCGCTGCGTCGCGCCAACGCCGTCAAGGATGCCCTGGTGCGCGAAGGCGTGCCGGCGACCGCGATCGCGGTGGTTGGCCGTGGCGAGCAGGGCCTGCTGGTCCAGACCGGCCCGAACGTCCGCGAGCCGCAGAACCGCCGCGTCGAGATCGTCATCCAGTAAACTGGACGACCCGAAACGAGGAAAAGGCGGCCCGCGGGCCGCCTTTTTCTTTGAGAGCGCGTCGTCGCGGCGTCGCGAACCGTTTGCAGAGGCGGCCAAGCGCGGCCCCTATACTGGCAATGGCCCGGAAAGCTGGCGATGTTTGCTTTCAAAAAGCGATAATTGCGCGATGAACTGGTAGACCCACCTAAAGCTCACCGGCCATGGCCTCCACGCTCGCTAGTCCGCTTCGTACTGCCGCGCGCCTCGACTACTCGACGCTCCGGCGCGCAGCATTCGGATTCGGGCTCATCTTTCTCCTCATTGCGCCTGCCTCGCCGGACCCCTTGGCTCTCGGTGTCGGTGCTTTCACGCCTTGGCTCCTCCTTCGGCTCATAGGCAGGCCGACCATGCCTCTGGCCATCGTCTACTACCTGCTGTCTCAATGGCTGCAGGTGTTCGCGCGCGCGTTCCTCGCCCTGGTCGATGGCGAGCCGATGGCACAGAGCATTTTCGGACCGTGGGTCGTGAACGCCTACTGGTACATGCTGACGTCCACGGTAGTGCTGGCCGTTGTCTGCAGAGTGGTTCTGGGAAGCATCTCGCCGCCGACCCCGCAGAACTTCTCGGCACACCTGGCCTGGCGTCCGGTCGACGTGTTTCTGGTTTACCTTGGGGCGAATGTGGTCGCCCAAGTGGGCGGTCTGACCTTGGGAGGTGGACTGTTCCAATTCTTCGAATCCGTCGCGCGGTTCAAGATCGTTGCTGCTTTCCTGCTCTTCACATCCGTCATGCAGACGGGACGCGGATGGAGTTACCTGATTGCGATCGTCTTGGTCGAAATCGGGTCCGGAATGACGGGCTTGCTTGGCGATTTCCGGGGCGTCTTCGTTTTCCTAGGCACCGCAGCGCTTGCGGCACAAATCAGATGGACGCTTCGTACGAGCGCCTCTGCATTTTTGGCAGGCTTTGCTCTCGTGTTCCTGGCGCTGTTCTGGACATCTGTGAAAACAGAGTATCGCGAGTACGCCACCGGCGGCTCGGAGTCGCAAGCTCTACAGCTCTCCTTGTCCGATCGGGCCGAGTACATGCTCGGGCGCGTCGCCAGGATTGGCGACATCGACTGGGCGCTGACCTCGAAGGCCCTTCTGGAGCGGCTTGCCTATGTCGATATCACCGGTCTCGTCATCAACGTCGACCAGGCCGGTTCCGAGCCCTCCTCGATGCGGCAGTGGAGCGATGCCTTCAGTCACGTCCTCCGCCCGCGCTTCCTGTTTCCCGATAAGGAAGCCCTTTCGGATACCGAAGTCTATATTCGTCTGACCAAGGCCGACCTTCTCGAGAATATGCGCGGCGGCACGTCGATCAGCGTCGGCTACATGGCCGAGAATTATGTAGACTTGGGATTTCCGGGCATGCTCGCCGGCGTCTTTGCGGTGGGCCTGCTCGTCGCCCTCGTCATTCGGTTCTTCTTCTCGTTCGACGTTCCTTGGATGGTGCGGCAGGGGGCGGCACTCGCTTATGTCTACTCGATCTGCGCCAGCGGCCTGGAAGTGTCGCTCCCGAAGCTACTCGGGAGCTCCCTGACCTTCGCCGTGGCCTACGGGCTGATCCTGAAATTTGCCTTTCCCATCGGTCGGCGATGGCTCGATCGTCGCGCACGTCAGGCCGTGGTCACTACCCCAAGACGAACAGGCCGCGTCTCCCGACGCGGCAGGGGAAGCCCGCACTAGACCGGCAGCTTCAAGGATCCCGCTCACTCTCAGCGGCGACGAGCGACCACACGAACGAGCGCTTGCGCCGTTCCCTCGAGGCTGCGCCCGGCCGCAGCAGGCAATCCGCCCTTTTCGAACGCTGCGATAACGGATTCATGGACATAGCTCTTGCGGCAGACCGTTGGGGTGTTGGCCAGCTGTTCGGCCGCCGCCGCGATGGCATCGCGCAACAGGGCGCGACGGGCGCGCTTGGTCTCGGCGGGAGGGGCCCCGGCAAGGGTCTGCATGACGCGGGCAGACGCCATGAGGGTCCTGAAATCCTTCAAGGATATGCGTACGCCCGATACGTCTCTGAGAAAGGCGTTCACATCGGAGGCTCTCACGACGTGGAGCGCGCCGTCTGTACCTCGATATTGGAAGAGACGCCGGCCGGGCAGCGCGAACAGGCTCCTGCAGGTGGTCGCCAGCATCCGGTCGCGGACCTCCCGCGCGACCATCTTGGCGCCTTTCCCCCGGAAGTGTAGCCGCACGAACTCTCCGTCGATCTGTACGTTCGACTTCAGGAGGGTGGTGGCACCGCGTGTTCCGCGTTCCCGCGCATACGCATCGCTGCCGGCACGCAGCGCGGTTTTCGACACGAGATGGACGACCGCGGCGGCCACCTGGCGAACATCGGCCTTGTCCGAACGCAGGCAGCGGCGCACCGCGCGACTGATGACGGGAAGGGACTTGGCCAGGCTTTCCAGTTTCCGGGCCTTCAGACCCTCGCGTACCTGCAGCCAGTCGGGATGATATCGATACTGGAGGCGACCGGCGGCATCGTCGCCGACTGCCTGGAGGTGCATCGTCGGGTCCGCTGCGTAGCGCACGTTCGCATAGGCAGGTGGCATCGCGAGCGATTTCAGGCGGGCGATGATGGCGGGATCCCTGATCGTTCCGCCGTCGACGCCGACGAAGCGAAAGCCCTTTCCGCAGCGCTGGCGTCTCAGGAGCAGCATCTCGGGACTTCCACGGGTCAGGCCGTTCTCGCGCATAAGTCGCGCCGTCGACGAAATTTGAGGCATGACCGGAAAACGGCTGGATGCGCGGATCGTTGCGGCAACCGCGGCGGGGGCGTTTCCGTTTCATCTCTGCTGCATTTGCAGCTTCATGGGCCCGAGGAGACACAAATGGACGGTACTGGCGTACACGAGGTGCCGGGCGGCACGCTCGAGGAGGACGCGCGTCGTACCGACTCCCCGAGCGGACATGGCCTGAGGGTATTAAGGCACGTCACCGTCGATACATACAATGAGGAGCTTCGCGACGAGGAAGGGTTCGTGGGGGATCGCGCGTCGGGCCGCGCGTTCAGTGCAATCCTCGACGACTGGCGTGAGAGAGTTGCCGCGACCCTGGACGAGGATCCCTTCGGCGACACGCCCACGGGCCGCATACCGAAGTCAACGCTCGACGAGCTTTTGACCGGGAGCGACACGGTCGCTGCGGGCCTCGTTCATACCGCCATCGAGGAGTTTGCCCATGAACTCGCCACCGTGGTCCGGCGGTTCCTTCGTCTCGACGGCTGGCGTGGCACGCAGCGCATCGTCATCGGAGGCGGACTGAGTTCGAGTCAGATCGGACAGTTGGCGATGGGCCGCGCCCAGATTCTGCTGGCAGGCGAAGGTACGCCCCTGGAACTGCTCCCCATCCGCAGTGATCCCGACGAAGCCGGACTCATCGGCGCGGCAGAACTCGCCCCGGCGTCAGTGCTGGCCGGCCATGACGCAATCCTCGCTGCAGATATTGGCGGCACGAATCTGCGAGTGGGCATCGTTCAAATCGGGAAAGGGAGAGCCTCCAAAGGCGCGGTTTGGAAGATGGAGCATTGGTGTCATCGCAACGACCATCCCACTCGCGACCAGGCCGTGCGCCGCCTTGCCGAAATGACGACCAGGCTGGTCGACCGATCAGGTACCGCAAACCTCGATCTGGCGCCGTTCATGGGCATCGGCTGCCCGGGTTTGATCGACGATCTGGGCGCGATTCTCAATGGCGGACAGAACCTCCCCGGCAACTGGCAGGAGGACGGCTTCAACCTGGTTGCCGCCTTGTCGGACTCGCTGCCGCGTATCGGCACCGGGAAACCCCTGCTCGTTATCCACAATGACGCCGTCGTTCAGGGATTGAGCGAAGTCGCCGGAATGGCGGACGTCGAACGGTGGGGCGTGCTCACGATCGGAACAGGGCTGGGTAACGCACGCTTCACGAACCGGCGGGAAGAGTAACGTCGTCAATCGAGCCCGCCGATTATGCGCAGCGTCTTTTCCCGCAGCGCGCCCACACATTCGCAGGCGCCGCGCTCGAGCCCCGCGCGGTCGAGGATCGTGATCTTGCCCCGCTGATACCGTATCAGGCCCGCCTGCTGGAGGCCGTAGGCGATCAGGCTCACGGTCGGGCGCCGGACCGCGAGCATCTGGGCGAGAAAATCATGTGTGAGACGAATCACATCGTCGTCGATGCGATCTCGTACCTGAACGACCCAACGACACAACCGACGGTCCGCCGTGTGAAGGGCATTGCAGGCGGCGGTCTGCTGCATCTGGGCCAACGTGAGTTCGCTGCTCAACAACGCCATCTTGCGCAGGACGGGGCTCTGGCCGATGGCGGTCCGGAAGTCGGCCACTGTCATACGCCACGCGGTCGCATCGATCTGCACGATCGCCCGCGTGCCAGCGGTATGGTTACCGAGTGCGGAAAGAGATCCGAGAATTGCCTCGCGGCCGAGCGTCGCAGTCTCGATCTCGGCGCCGTCCTGCATCATCGCGACCAGCGAGACCATGCCGCTTTCGAGAAAGTAGACATGCTCGATGCGCTGCTCCGGTTCCTGGAGGATCGTGCCCTGCGGCATGCGGTGGAAGGCCAGACAGGGCCTGAGCCGGTGTTGCTCGGCGGCAGGAAGGGCAGAGAGGAACAGGTTCTTCGGCTCGAACACAGACGCCACTTCAGTTTCCTCGTTAGCCGGGACACCGCGGTGACTCTCACGAGCAGCCTGTTGGTCGGGCTTTGGAACTGGCCGACTGTATGCACGTGCCTCTTCGCCGGTCTGTTCCGTAACGAACGAAGGAGCGGAAGCAGGTCGTGTTGACATGGAGCTACCTGTTCAGAAGGGCAGTGCCCGGCCATGAGGCATTCGCCGGCCGAGCCGGTCGCGTTTGACCGCAGAGTCGTTTTCGGCCCGGGTCGTGGGTTCGTTTTCGGTCACCGCAGCTTCCGCATGCTGTCGTCCCAAGGGGGTAAGGCGCGGACCGCTCGGCCCGTCGTGAAGAAGGCCCAGAAGTTCCAGCCGCAGCCGGTGGGAGGAAGGAAGCTTCACGGTTTGGCCGACGGACAGCGCCCTGAGAAGACGCTGCTCCTCTGCGCTGATCCGCATTTGCGCGGTCGGCATGACTCACGGCTCCTTGAATCCGGGTTGGAGAGGGTCGGCCCCTAAGGCACCGGCTGGACATGCAACGGGTCCCCCCGCAGGGGGTTCCGCCCCGGACCCGTCCGTCTGCTTGACCTCAGCGGGATCAGTCCCGGTGGATTTCAGCCGCTTTTATCTGCAGGGCGAGATACTTTGAGTATATGCGGCACTGGGCAAAGGAACCGCCCTGGAACCACAGGCCCGGCTGCGCCGTGGGCCTCCACATGTTGCACAACTCTTGGGTGCGTTCGTCGAAACCCCAAATGGGGCCGACCTTGCGCGCGATTTCCGTCCCGAAGAGCTGTTCGACCAGGTGATCCTGGCCCTTGTAGCCGGTGGCCAACACGATCAGATCGGCGACGCGATCGCTGCCGTCCTTCATCGTGAAGCCGGTCGCTGTGAAGCCGGCGAGGTCGTCGTATTGGAGCAGTCCGATCTCGCCCTTCGCCACCAAGTCGGAAGCGCCGACGTTGAAATAGTAACCGCCGCCCCGGCTGCGATACTTCAGCGGCCAGCCGGTGCCGTCTTCCCCGAACTCCAGTCGGAAGCCGACGCGCTCCAGCGCGTCGAGCAAGGGCGCGTCGTGGGCCCGAGCCTGGTCCGTGAGGAGGCGGTGGGCCTTCTTCATTACCCGCAGCGGAACCGACGCATTGACGAGGTCACGGTCTTCGAGCGTCGGCCCCTTGCCGTAGTAGATGGCGTCGTAGAGCTGGGCGCCGGGCTCGACGTTGACGATGAGCGTCGGACTGCGCTGGACGAGGGTGACATGAGCGCCGTTACCATGGAGGTCCTGGGCGATATCATGCGCGCTCGTCCCCGTGCCAAAAACACAGACCGACCGCCCCTTCCATTCGGCGCCGCTTGCGAACCTGCTCGAATGGACGACCGTGCCATCGAAGCGGTCGAGTGTCGGTATCTCGGGAATGTTCGGCGTCCCGCTCACGCTGGTCGCCATGATGATGTGCCGCGGATGCAGCGTGCGGTGAACGCCGCCGGCCACGTCCATGTCGAGTTCGGCGACCCAGCGCCTTTCGCCGGCGTCCCACGTCGCTCCCTTGAAGCTCGTCCCCGTCCAGAAGTCGATTTCCATCGTTTCGACATAGGATTCGAGCCAGTTCGCGATCTTGTCCTTGGGAATGTACTTCGGCCAGGTCTTGGGGAAGGGCAGGTAGGGAAAGTGGTTGGAATGCTTCTGGTTGTGCAGCTTCAGCCCGTGATAGCGCTTGCGCCAGTTGTCCCCGATGCGGGACATCCGGTCGACGATCAAGGCCTCGACGCCCAGCGCCTTGAGGCGGGCCGCCGCCGTGATGCCGGCATGGCCTCCGCCAACGATCAGCACGGCCGGGTCGTGATCGGCGTAGCGTGAGGATTCCAGCCGGCGGTCGAGCCAGTTCGGCCCGTGAAAGTCGCGATCGAAGGCTGGCTCCTCGGCCTCGGCCTGGACCGTATCTTCGTCGTGGTCGTGCAGCGACTCGAGCGAGGTCAGCAGCGTCCAAGCCGTTGCCTCCCCGGTGCGGCAGTCGGCGCGCCTCAGCCGCACGACGCCCGCGCCGGTGCCGACTGTTGTCGTGAAAGTGAGGATCGCCTCGACGCACGCCTCGCCGGCGCGCTCGACGTCGCGGGGCGGGCTGCGATCCGGGTCGATGGCGAAGGTTCGGGCGCCGCTTGCGGATGCGGCCTCGACCAGCCGTTCGGCGATCGTGGCGCGATCGCTGATGGTTTCGATCGAGCCCGTGAGCGCGACGATGTCACGCCAGTCGGCATCCGATCGGAACAGCGGTGCCAGCCGCTGCGGATCGCGCGCATCGAGCGCGGCGTTCAGGCGGGCGAGCCAGCCTTCGATGATGACTTCCGCATCGCGGTTGAGTTCGACGTCCATTCCCCAAACTTGTCGAATGGCCGAGTGCTGCACAACCGGGAAGAGGCCGATTTCGCTGGAACAGAAAAGATCGTTGGTCGTTGGTCGGCGGAGGAGGGCCCTGAGCCTTTGGGCCACCCCTCTCCCCCCCCCCCAAGGGCCTGATGCCCCGTTTCCGCAAGAAGTGGGGCTTTTTTGCGCGCGCTCGTCGATCGTGTGAAACTCTCCCAAGCTCTGGGGAGAGCGGGGGAAGAATGAGGGTGACGGCGGTCGTGCGAGGCATCTGCATCGCGCTGACGGGATGGGCGATCGTCGCGGGGAACGCACCCCCGGTGGCGGCAGAGCAATGGACCGAGATCTGGGATGGCGCCTTGAGGGTCGAAATGCCCGGCCAGCCCGAGCGCTCCGTTCAGGAACTGACGGTCGTCGGCACGGGCGAGGTCGTCGAACAGATCGAACTGAGCGTAACACTGGGCGCGACGGAGTACTTCTGTTCTCGCACGCAGTTTCGCAGGATGCCGGTAGACCTCAAACCCGCCCAGATGCTGGTGAATGGTCGGGACGGCCGGCCAGGGCGCCTGCTCGCCGATCGGCTGCTCAGCGTTTCCGGCGCGCCGGCAAGGGAGTACGTCCATGAGGAGGACGGCTGGATTCTGGCCACCCGCGCGATCTATGCTGGTGACACGCTGTACCAGCTCATCGTCGTCGGAAGGGCCGGGGTCCAGACCGCCCCGCTCACGCGCCGCTTCTTCGAGTCCTTCATGCTGGAAGCGCGCCCGCCTGCTTGAGCAATCCGGTCAGGCGTTGACCCGATTGGCGTGATACACGCGAAGGGTCAGAAGGAGCGCCCGGCCGAGCATGGCGCCGCCGCAGAGCATGGCGACGAGGGCCGCTCCCCGCCGAAGCATCTCCAGATCTGGACTGCCAAGAAATGCCCCGACGCACTCCACCGCCACGGCGGCGGCGGCTGCGATCGCTACCCAGACCAGCAGGAGTCTCGACTTGTGTGACAGGTTGACCTGCGGGCGATACATGTCATGCCGGATGTTGATCGTCAGACCGCGCAAGGTCCCGACCGCGATCCCGCCGCCAAGCGCTGCTCCGAACAGCCAGGCGGGCGGTGGTTCGCGTTCGCCCAGCTGAAGAAGAGATAGGACGGTCCCGATGAAAAGCGCGAACAACCCAGGGGCGAACAGGCGCCAGGTCGAAATGTAGTGCCGCCGGACCTCGCGAACCGAAAGGTAGATACAGGCAGCCGCCGCAGCGACCAGAAGCAGATGGATCGAGTTCAGATTGTGAATCACACGCCAATCCTACACTACGAGTGTGTCGTTTACGCTGCCGGTGCGTGAACTCCGACAGGTCGAACATGATGCTGGAAAGAGCCTTAACTTGGGCGAGTCCGTCAACGGAATGTTGTGCCTTCGGATGGCCTCGCACGCCCGAGATACCACAGGAAAAAGCGGGGGTATGTTCACGGGACATAGACCAAGCGGCCGGTCGGCAGGTTCCGTCGGGCGGAGCTGCGTTCCGAAAGCGCGCTGGATTGCGCGTGTTGCCTGATACGGGAAGTCGTGGTTTGTTCCGCGCGAGTTCGGGGAGTGGAAACGAACCAATAGGGAGCTTCATCATGAATCGTCGTCAATTTATCGCCGCCGGCTCGGCCGCCGGTGCTTTCGGAGTGGCTGGCCTGTCTCTGCCGGCCGCCGCTCAGACCCAGTTCTCGATCGCCACCGGCACCACGGGTGCGGTCTACTATCCGCTCGGCGGCGCGATGGCGAACATCCTGAGCAAGAAGGTCCCGGGCTGGGCGGTCACCGCCGAGGCGACGGCGGGCTCGGTCGCCAACATGCACATGATTCGGGACGGCAAGGCGCAGATGGCGCTGACGCAGTGCGACACCGCCTATGACGCCATCAAGGGCCTCGACAAGTTCAAGGGCAAACCCGTGGACTCGCGGACGCTGGCGGTCGTTTATCCCAATCTGGTGCATTTCGTGACGATGGAAGGCACCGGCATCAACAAGCTTTCGGACATCAAGGGCAAGCGCATCTCGACCAGCGCGCCGGTCAGCGGATCCGAGGTGATGGCGCTGCGCATCATCGACGAACTCGGCCTGAAGCTCAGCGACATCAAGCGAGAGCGTCTGTCGCCGGCCGAGAGCACGAATGCCATGAAAGACGGCAAGCTCGACGGCTACTTCTTCAATGGCGGTCCCCCGGTGGCGGCGATCACCGATCTGGCAGCGACCCAGGGCGTCAAGATCAAGCTGATCTCGACGGCCGACCTGGTGCCGGCGCTGAACAAGAAATACGGTCCCGTCTTCGCCGCCAGCCAGATTCCGGCCAAGGCCTATCCGAACCAGGATGCGGCGGTGCCGGTGATCGCGATCTGGAACATCCTGATCGTGCCGGCGTCGATGAGCGACGATCAGGCCTACACCATCACCAAGACCCTGTGGGAGAACCATGCCGACCTCGTCGCCACCCACAAGGCGTCGACCGACATGACGGCCCAGAACCAGAAGGCCGCGAATTCGTCGGTCCCGTTCCATCCAGGCGCGATGAAGTACTTCGCCGAGAAGGGCATCAAGCTTTCGTAACGACGGTGGTACTGGCGGGGCCCTCCAGCAAGAGAGGGCCCCGTTTGCTTTTTGGGGATGGGAAGAACGATGACGGTCCAGGCCGAACTGCTGAGCGACGAGGAAAAGCGCAAGATCGAGGAGCTCGTCGAGCAGGAAGAAGGCGGCATCCACAAGTTCGTGGGCTGGTGGGGCAAGGTCCTCACCTTCATCGCCTTCACCATGACCATCTTCCATCTCTATGCCGCGGCGTCGACGGTCGACACGCAGTCGCTGCGCGAGATCCATGTCGCCTACGCGCTCTCCCTGGTTTTCCTGCTGTTTCCGGCGGTGAAGAGCTGGCGCAACCGGGTCGCGCCATGGGACATCGTGGCGGCCGGCCTCGTGATCGTCTGCATCTGGTACATGATGACGGGCGGCAGCTGGACGAGCTTCGCCGATTCCGATGACTTCCTCGATCGCTATGTCTCGCCGACACAGACCGATCTGGTGATCGGCGGGATACTGATCCTGCTGGTGCTGGAATCGACCCGCCGGGCAACCGGGTGGATCATGCCGATCCTGTCGGCGACGTTCCTGGCCTACGCGATGTGGGGCAACTACCTGCCGGCGCCGTGGACGCACAAGGGCTACCCGCTGTCCGACCTGATCGCCGAAGAATACATGACCTTGAACGGCATCTTCGGATCGGCCATCGACGTCTCCGCCACCCTGATCATCCTGTTCACGATTTTCGGCGCCATCCTGCAGGCCTCCGGGGCAGGCCGGTTCTTCATCGACTTCTCGCTGCGCGCCATGAAGGGCCAGCCGAATGCGGCCGGTCGCGCGGTCGTGCTGTCGTCCTTCCTGCTGGGCGGCCCGTCGGGTTCGGGCGTCGCGACCACCGTGACGATCGGCACCGTCGCCTGGCCGATCATGAAAGAGGCGGGCTACGGCAAGTCGGCGGCCGGCGGCCTGCTGGCCGCTGGCGGCCTCGGTGCCATCCTGTCGCCGCCGGTGCTGGGGGCCGCGGCCTTCCTGATCGCCGAATATCTGAAGATGTCCTACCTGGACATCGTGCGGATGGCCCTCATCCCCACCTGCCTCTACTACTTCGGCCTGCTGATGATGACCGAGATCGATTCGCGCAAGTACGGCCTGCGCGCCGTCGATCCGTCGGTCGATCTCACGATGAAGCAGCTGATGACGCGGTACGGCTTCCACTTCACGTCGCTGATCTCGGTCGTCGTGCTGATGGTGTGGGGCTTCTCGGCGACCTACGCCGTGTTCTGGTCGATCCTGCTGGCCATCATGGTGAGCTACTTGCGCGCCGACACGGCGCTCTGGCCGGACAGGCTCTTCCGGGCTCTGGCGGACGGCTCGATCCAGGCGTTGGGCGTTGCCGCGACCTGCGCCTGCGCCGGCCTCATCGTCGGCGTCATCACCAAGACCGGCCTGGCGCTGAAGTTCTCGTCGATCGTCATCGACCTGGCCGGCGGCTCGGTCTTCTGGACGGCGATGTACACGGCGCTGATCGTCTGGGTGGTCGGCCTCGCCGTGCCCGTGACGGCGTCCTACATCATGTGCGCGGTCATCGCGGCGCCTGCTCTGATCAAGCTCGGCATCCCGGACTACGCCGCGCACATGTTCATCTTCTACTACGCTGTGCTCTCCGAGGTGTCGCCGCCGACCGCGCTTGCGCCCTTCGCCGCGGCCACGATCACGCGGGCCGATCCCTACGTGACCACGCTGCAAAGCTGGAAATATGCCCTCCCGGCCTTCCTCGTGCCCTTCATCTTCGTCCTCGACCCGATCGGAACCGGCCTGCTACTGGAGACACCCAAGAACATGAGCTGGCTGTGGATTCCCTGGGTCACGCTGGGCGCTGCGGGCGGCATCGTCGCGCTGGCGGTCGCGGCGCAGGGCCATCTGTGGCGGCCCCTCGGCATCGGTACACGCGTCGTCTGCGGTGTGGCCGGAATTGCGCTCACCTTCCCGGGCATCGTCGACGACTGGGTGGGAGGCATGGTTGCCGCGCGGGCCATCGGGCTGGCCATTCTCGTGGCCGTGCTGCTCTACGAGTACAGGAGTCCGCGGCCTCATCACGCCGCCTGACGCCCGATCTGTCTACTGGAAGACCACCCGAGCTTCCCGGCCCAGCATCTGCGGAATGCTCTGCGGATCGTCCGGCCGGATCTCGACCTCCAGAAGGCGCGCGTTGGATTCGCCGAGGTCGGCCTCCGACCTCTTGGTGCGCTTCACCGTCAGAGGCGTCCGGATGATCGTACCCATGTGCACGGTCCGGCTGCCCTGGAAGGTGAATTCGACCTTGCCGCCCGGCTTGAGGGTGGGGAGATGGATCTCGTCGACATCGGCAAAGATGCGGATCTGGCTGAGGTCGACGATTTTGGCGATGCCGCGAAACGAGATACGTTCACCCTGCCGCGTGTAGATGTCGACCACGACCCCGTCGAGTGGCGAACGGACCATCGCGAGTTCGCGCTCTACCTTGGCGCCGTCCAGTTTTGCTTCGTAGATTGCGATGTCGGCTTCGATCTGGGCGAGATCTGCCTTCAGGATCTCCTTCTGATACCTGAGCTTGGCCTCCTCGCGTTCCAGCGCCTGCTGCGAGAGGGTGGACTGCAGCTGTTTCTGGTCGGGCGGTGCGCTGGAGCGCGACAATTCCAGGTCCTTGAGCCGGCTCTCGTCCGACGCCGACTTCACCGATACTTCCTGAAGCGCGATCTCGGCCGTCCTGTAGCCTGAGATCATCGTCTCGCGTTTGCGTCGCGCCTTCGCGATCTCAGCCTCGATCCGGCGCACTTCGACGTCTGCGGTGGCGTAATTGTTCAGTACTGCGATGACCTCGCCGCGCTTGACGGTCTGGCCATTCTTGATCCGCAGTTCGGTCAGCACGGAACCGCCGACCGGGTCGCCGGCGATCACGGCCGTGCCCACGGGCGCATCGGTGTAACCCCGCGAGATCAGGGGGCCGTTCACTTCCGACCTGTTCTGCGCGCTGCCCACCTGCAGTTCGGGCAGGCCAAAGACCCCGGCAGCGGCGATCACGACGATCGCCACCGCGCCGAATAGAACTCCGACCCATGCAAATTTACCGCTTTGCGCCATCGCGGACCGCTTTCACCATCCACCCGAGATGGGCCTCTCGCTCCCTGTACGTCAAGGAGGAAGCGCTGGTGCTGCCGCACAGGATTGAACTGTGGACCTCCCCCTTACCAAGGGGGTGCTCTACCACTGAGCTACGGCAGCGCGCGGCGGGGGTATGCCACACGCTTTGACGCGGTTCAACCGCTGCCGCCGGCCGGAACCGGTCCCGTTCCGCGACTTGCCGACTCTTTCCGCCTCTGCCTAGGCTGGCGCAAAGAAAGCGGAGGAATGAATGGACTGGCGCCCGATTTCTGCAGATTCCCACATCACCGAGCCGCCCGGCTGCTATCGCGATCATATTGATCCGGCATTTCGCGATCGGGCGCCGCACGTCGTGCGCCACGAGAGCATGGGCGACATCTATCTCGTCGATGGCATGAAGACGCCGGTTCCGATGGGCCTGATCGCCGCGGCCGGTGTCGCCCCGAAGGACATCCGGATCGGCGGCGCCCGGTTCGAGGACCTGCACCGCAGCGGCTGGGATCCCTCGACCCGTCTCCAGGATCAGGACAGGGACGGTGTCGCGGCAGAAATCATCTATCCGACCGTCGGCATGCTGATCTGCAACCATCCCGATTTCGATTTCAAGAAAGCCTGCTTCGACGCCTACAACCGCTGGCTCCAGACCTACTGCGCGCACGCTCCAGATCGCCTGGTGGGGATGGGGCAGACGGCCATGCGGTCGGTGGAGGAAGGCATCGAGGATCTCCAACGCATCAAGGCGATGGGCTTTCGCGGCGTGATGATGCCGGGGAACCCGGCCGAAAAGGACTATGACGATCCGATCTACGATCCCTTCTGGGAGGCGGCGGTCGCACTCGAATTGCCATTGTCGTGGCATATCCTGACAACCTCTGGGGATAACTCCCTCTCAAGGCCCCGCGGCCCGAAGATCAACGGCTTCCTGTCGATCATTCGGGGCTGTCAGGACATCATGGGCATGCTGGTGTTCGGCGGGGTTTTCCAGAGGCACCCGGAGTTGCGTGTCGTCTGTGTCGAGGCCGATGCGGGCTGGGCGCCACATTTCATGTACCGGATGGATCATGCGTACAAACGCCACCGTTACTGGATGAAGGGACAGGAGCTCGAGCGGCTACCGTCGGAGTATTTTCGCGATCACATAACGCTGACCTTTCAGGACGATTGGACCGCTTTCCAGTTCGCCGACCGGCTCGGCCCCAAACAGCTGATGTGGGCCAACGACTTCCCTCACAGCGATTCGACCTGGCCCTGGAGCCAAGAGGTCATTGACCAACAAACCGGACATCTCGAGCCCGGCCTGCGCAAACGTATCCTTCGAGACAATGTGGCCGAACTGTACGGGCTCGCCGGCTAGTTGCGGCTAACGAGTCGTATAAACGGTCGTCTGCGCCGGGGCCGGCGTCGTATCGTAGACGACGGTCCGCTCCGACGTGCGCGCAGGCACGGGCTTCTCGACCACACGCTCAGTGTAGGACGCACAGCCTGCGACGAACGCACAGGCGGCGAGGGTGACGATCGCGACGTGCTTCACGGGGTGCTCCTTGTTGCCCTGATGGGCCGACAACGGCGCGAACCCTCGGCGGTTGCGGGGCGCGTGCACCATCACAGGTAGTCCCAACGGGACAGTTTGAAACGGCATCCGGTGTGCAATTTTTGGGATTGCCCGCACGAGGGATGATCGAGCATTATGGGCTCGGCTAAATTGGCCATAGGGGAGAGGGGCTTATGCTCAAGAAGTTGTTTGTTTTGCTTGCCGCCACGTTCATGATCGCCGCCTGCGACCAACCTGCGCCGGCCACTGCGCCGCCGCCGCCGCCGCCGCCGGCACCTCAGAGCTTCATGGTCTTCTTCGATTGGGACAGCGCCAAGCTGAACCCGCAGGCCACGAACGTCGTCGGTCAGGCTGCTGCAGCCTACAAGACTAAGGGTAGCGCCCGCATCACGGCGACCGGTCATACCGATACCACGGGTTCGGAAGCCTACAACATGGCGCTGTCGCTGCGCCGCGCGAACGCGGTCAAGGACGCGCTCGTCCAGCAGGGCGTGCCGGCCACCGCGATCGCGGTCGTCGGGCGCGGAATGCAAGGCCTGCTCGTCGCGACCGGCCCGAACGTTCGCGAGCCGCAAAACCGCCGCGTCGAGATCGTCATCGCGCAGATGATGGCCGCGGCTCCGATGGATGACGCCGCCTATTGCAAGGCGTTGGCCGTGAAGTGGCGCGAATCCGTGCGTCGGGACTCAGTGGCCAGCGAGGGTCCGGCGGCGATCGCCAAGTGCGATGCCGGCGACTACAAGGCGGGCATTCCCGCTCTCGTGAAGTTGCTCAACGACGCCAAGGTTCCGCTGCCGCCGCGCAGCTGATACCCGACATCGACAACGGAAAAGGCGGCCTTCGTGGCCGCCTTTTTTGTTGCCTACTTCCCCGCGGCGGGTCGCGAGGGTAGGCGTGCCCACTGGCGGGGCTGAAGCTCCCGATACTCGATCCACGGGCCGGTCTCGGCGAAACCGGGATCCAGCGCCCCGACGTCGCTGACCCAATATCCGAGGGAACGCCGGTTCGGATCGAATTTCCAGGCACCGACGACGATCTCATCGGCGACATGCCCTTCCAGGCCCGGGCAGAAGAGCAGGAGCGGTCCTTCGTCCTTCGGCGCCGTCTCGATCGGCCGCCAGGTCGCCGGGCGCAGGGATTCGATTTCCGCTGCCGCCCGCCAGCGCACGTCGCGCGCAAGGACGCCCGTGTCGTCGCCGGTCGGCCCGTGGTGCTCCCGGCACTCGGCGCGCAATTCATCGACGATGTCTTTCATCTCATTTCCCCCGCTCGCATTCGCATCATCTTTTAGCGCAGCCCGAGCTTCCTTGATGTGACGTCCATTATAGTAGAGATTTCCTCCATTAAGGAGAGGTGATGGAGTTCGGCATCAACGAACGGATCGCGGCCCGTGTGCGCGACCTCAGGGGCAGGCATGGCTTGTCTCTCGAGGCGCTGGCGGAGGCGAGCGGGGTCAGCCGTTCCATGATCTCCCTGATCGAGCGCGGTGAAAGCAATCCGACTGCCGTGCTTCTCGAAAAGCTGGCGACCGGCCTCGGAGTCTCTCTGGCAACGCTGTTCGAAACGCCGGCCGCGCCCCCGGCTCCCGTGTCCCGCCGGTCGGATCAGATCGAATGGCGAGACCCCGAATCGGGATACCTGCGTCGCAACGTCTCGCCGGACGGCTTCCCGTCGCCCATCCAGATGGTCGAGGTGATTTTTCCGGCGGGCGCGCACGTGGCCTACGAGACGGCGGCGCGGCCGGGCGTGACCCATCAGCAGGTCTGGGTTCTCGAGGGCGCCATCCAGATGACGCTGGGGCAGGAGCGCTTCGAGCTGTGCGCCGGCGATTGCCTGGCGATGGTGCTCGACCGGCCGATTACCTACCACAATCCAACCCAGGGCCCGGCACGCTACTGCGTGGTCATCGTCGCGCCGCGGCCCGCCTGAACGATGGATCTCACAGACGTTTCGCTCGCCCTGCTGAGCGCCATCCTGCATGCGGGCTGGAATGCCGCCGTGAAGGCGAGCCGCAATCCGGCCCAGGTGATGACGGCCCAGATGGTGCTGGGCGCACTGCTCGTCGTGCCGGCGCTCTTCTTCTCCGGCCTCCCGAATTTCGCTTCCGTCGGCTGGATTGCCGCCTCGACCGTGATGAACGTGCTCACCGTGTCGGCCCTCCTGCGGGCCTATGAGCTGGGCGGATTCGGCCTCGTCTACCCTGTCGTCCGTTCCCTCGCGGTCTTGATGGTGGTGCCGCTGGCGGCTCTCATGACGGGTGAACGACTGGCAGCGGCGGGCCTGCTCGGCATCCTGATCATCTCGCTCGCGCTGGTCGTGCTCGCCTGGGACGCTGCGCGCGGGAAGGGGATCACGCGGGCGGCGATGGCATGGACCGCGGCGGCGGGAGTGGGCACGGCGGCCTACATCCTGTGCGACGCGCAGGGCGTACGGCTCTCGGGATCGCCCTGGGCCTACGGGTTCGTCGTATCGATCACCAATGCCGCGGCCATGGCCTGGCGGCAGCGCCGCTCGGGGCCGCCCTGGGTGCAGGTGACGTCCCATTGGGTTCTCGCCCTGCCGATCGCGGTCGCCGCCATGGGATCGTATCTGATGATCCTCTGGGTCTGGAGCCATGCGCCGATCGCTCCGGCAGCGGCGCTGCGCGACACCAGCGCAATCTTTGCCGTCCTCATCGCCGTGTTCTGGCTGAAGGAGCCCTTCACGCGTACGCGCATCGCGGCCGTCCTGCTGGCCGCCGCTGCGGTCCCCCTGCTGCGGTTCGGTTGATTTTCCGGCAGGAGGCGCGGGCTTGTGCGCCGCGGACTCCGGTGACAGCATCGATCCCGATCACAGCGTTCCCGTTGTCGGCCGAGGAGACTCCCATGGAAGTCGATGGTCTTGTCACGGCGTTGGAGCGGATCGAACATGCGACCCGCGATTTCGTGCGTCCCGGTCACACGGCGGAATCGCCGGCGGCACTGCTGGGTGTGCTCGCGGAATGCGGGCGCGCCCTCGGGCATCCCTATGCGATCGACCCGGGGCTCGACGACGCCCGCAACGAAGCGTCGCGTCACTGCGCGGTCGTTCAGGAGAATCTCTCGGCCGTGATGGAGGAGGTTCGCCGGCTCAACGTGACGGTGAGCGGCCTGTTGCCGTCTCTGGTTCGGATCGCCGATCGCGAATGACATGAAAAAGCCGGGGACGCGCCCCGGCTTTCGATCTCCGATCTCGGTCTTTCTCAGCCCTCGTCGAGGAAGCTGCGCAGCATGCGCGAGCGGCTCGGGTGCTTCAGCTTCCGCAGCGCCTTGGCTTCGATCTGGCGGATACGCTCGCGGGTGACGGAGAACTGCTGACCGACCTCCTCGAGCGTATGGTCGGTGTTCATGCCGATGCCGAAGCGCATGCGCAGCACGCGCTCCTCGCGCGGCGTGAGCGTCGCCAGGACCCGTGTCGTGCTCTCGCGCAGATTGCCCTGGATCGCCGCCTCGAGCGGGATGACGGCGTTCTTGTCCTCGATGAAGTCTCCGAGGTGGCTGTCCTCCTCGTCGCCGATCGGGGTCTCGAGGCTGATCGGCTCCTTGGCGATCTTCAGGACCTTGCGCACCTTCTCGAGCGGCATGCCGAGCTTCTCCGCGAGTTCCTCGGGCTGCGGCTCGCGGCCGATCTCGTGCAGCATCTGGCGGCTCGTGCGGACGAGCTTGTTGATGGTCTCGATCATGTGCACCGGGATGCGGATGGTGCGCGCCTGGTCGGCGATCGAGCGCGTGATGGCCTGGCGGATCCACCAGGTGGCGTAGGTCGAGAACTTGTAGCCACGGCGGTACTCGAACTTGTCGACCGCCTTCATCAGGCCGATGTTGCCTTCCTGGATGAGGTCCAGGAACTGCAGGCCGCGGTTCGTGTACTTCTTGGCGATAGAGATCACGAGACGGAGGTTGGCCTCGATCATCTCCTTCTTCGCCCGCATCATCTCGCGCTCGCCGTCCTGTACGGTCTTGCACATGCGGCGGAACTCGAAGATCGGCGCGCCGCAGTGATCGGAGATGTCCTTGATCTCCGCCCGGATCTTCTCGATCTCGGGACCGCGCTTCTTGGCGAAATCCTTCCAGCCCCGGCCCGACAGCTTGCCGACCTTCTCGAGCCAGTTGGGGTCGATCTCGTGCGTGAAGTAATTGTCGAGGAAGTCCTGCCGCGAGATGCGGAAGCTCTCCGCCGTGCGCAGCAGCTTGCCCTCGAGCGTCATCAGCTTGCGATTGAGGTCGTAGAGCGCGAGCTTGAGCTGCTCGATGCGGGCGGCATTGATGTGCACCGTCCGCACCAGCTCGACGATCTTCTTTCGGTGCTTCTCGTAGCTCTTCTCGAATTCTGCACTGGGCTTCTGGCCGCGGGCGAGGGTCGACAGGCGCCTGTTCTGCACCTTCGACATCTCGATATAGACTTTGTAGATCTTGGTGAGGGTGCGCAGAACCTCGGGCTTGAGCTTTTCCTCGAGCGCCGACAGGGAGAGCGCGTTCTCGTCGTCCTCCTCAGCCCCTTCCGCTGCAGGCGCTTCGCCGCCCGCTTCACCGTTCACGCCAGGCCCGGCCGGCCGCACCAGCTTCGGCAAAGACGCCGGACGCGGCATCGCCGGCGCGGCGGGAGCGGCAGGAGCGGCGTTCACGCCCTTGCCTTCGCCGGGGGCGCCGCCGCCCTGGGTCGCCTCGAGGTCGATAACGTCGCGCAGCAGAATGCGGCCTTCGTTGATCGCGTCGCGCCAATGCAGCAGCGCCGTGATCGTCATCGGGCTTTCGCAGATGCCGCCGATCATCTTGTCCTGGCCGGCCTCGATGCGCTTGGCGATCTCGATCTCGCCCTCGCGGCTCAGCAGCTCGACGCTGCCCATCTCGCGCAGGTACATGCGGACCGGATCGTCCGTACGACCCAGCTCCTCGTCCTCGCCGGTGGCCTCGGCCGCGACCACCGCCGTCTTGGCGGGTTCGGCCGCCGTGGCGGAGGCCGTATCCTCCGGCTCCTCGGCCTCGACGACATTGACCCCGGCCTCGGACAGCATGGCCATCGTGTCCTCGATCTGCTCAGAGGACACTTCGTCGGGCGGCAGGGCGGCGTTCAACTCGTCATAGGTGACGTAGCCGCGTTCCTTGCCCTTCTGGACGAGCTTCTTGAGCTCTGCGCCGAGCGAGTCGAGCAGGGGGGCGTCAGGACCCTCCTCCCGGGCATCGGCGGCTTCGGGTTGCGCTACGGTCGCGGTTTTGGTCGCCATTTACTCAAATCCTTGGGTGCGACAAACGGATAGAACGGCCAACGGGCCGTTATTTGGCTGCAAGAAGGGGAGGCGGGAGGGCGGCCCCGCAAAACTACCCTTCTACTATATGGGGCTTCTGTGCAAGCAGCGATAGGGGGAAGCCCCTGAATCTGCTCGTCCCGGCTACAGGGCATTGGATTCGAGGCTTTCCCGCCGCATTCGATCGAGAATGGCGTGCAGTCGCCGCAAATTCTCCTCGGACATGTCCTCAGCGAGAGCATCTTCCGCCCGTTTCAGCTCCTCGGGGTCGGATCGGAGATGGCTGACATGACGGGCGGCCCGGCGCCACTGGCCGACCCAGCCATCCGCGTCGGTCGGGTCGTCGCGGAAGGCCTCGCGGGCCTTGGCGCGCGCCGAGGCCGCCAGCTGCGCCAGGCCCATCCTCTGGAGATGCTGTCCGATCAGTTCGGCCTCGAGCGAGGGGTCGCCCGCCGCCTCATCTGCGGCCGGATCGACCCCCGACGGCACGAGGGAGAGGGCATCCAGCAGTCCGCTGCGCAGCTTGCCCAGGTCCGGGCTGTTGATCGGCAGGGCCGCCAGATCTTCGGCCAGGATGTGGAGCAGGGCCGGCCGTTCGATCAGAGCGCCCAGCAGGCCCCACTCCTGGCGCGAGGCGTCGAGATCGTGGCCCGAGCGGCGGGCCGCCGAGCCGGCCGCGAAAGGCGCGGGTTCGGGATCTCCAGGGCGTCGGAAGGGCTTGCGGAACTTGCCAGGCTGCCAGGCCGGCGCCTCGGGGCGGCGCATCCGGTTCAGCCGGTTGCGCATCTCGGTGCGGTAATAATCGCGCACGACCGGATCGGCGATCTCCGCCACCCGCTGTTCGATGCCGCGCTGGAGGCTCGCCCGCCGTTCCGGCGTATCGGCCGGTTTGCCCTCGATTTCCAGTTCCCACACGATGTCGGACAGCGGACGGGCGAGGTCGAGGACACGACGGACCGCATCGGGACCCCGGGTCCGGATCAGGCTGTCGGGGTCCTCGCCGGCCGGCAACGTGAGAAAACGCAGACTCTTTCCGGGGCGGAGCAGGGGAAGCGCCCGTTCGGCGGCCCGCGACATGGCGCGCCGTCCCGCATTGTCGCCGTCGAAACAAAGAAAGGGCTCGTCGGCCAGTTTCCAGAGCTCGCCCAGCTGTCCCTCGGTGAGGGCGGTTCCGAGCGGTGCCACGGCGCCGGTGAAGCCCGCCCCGTGCAACGCGATGACGTCCATGTAGCCTTCGGCCACGATCACCGGCTGGTCCTTGGTCGCGGCCTGCCGGGCCCGGTCGAGGCAGTAGAGATTGGCGCCCTTGTGGAAGAGCGGCGTCTCGGGCGAGTTCAGGTACTTGGGCTCGCCGGTGCCCATGACACGTCCGCCGAAGGCGATGGCACGGCCGCGGCGGTCGTTGATGACGAACATCACGCGGCCCCTGAAGCGGTCATAGGGGTCGCGCGCGTCCCCCGGCCGGATGGCCAGTCCGGCTTCGACGATCTTGTCGAGGGGGACGTTCTCGCGCTTCAGGGCGGCGAGGAGTCCGTCGCGCGAATCGGGCGCAAATCCAAGACGGAAGTCGTCGATGGTGGCGTCGGAGAGGCCGCGCCCCCGCAGATAGTCCAGGCCCTGGCGGCCGACCGGCAGGCGAAGCTGCTTCTGGAACCAGACAGCCGCCATTTCCACGACCTGCTGGAGAGTCGAAGCCCGGTCGGCCCGCTCGCGCTCGGCCGGCGTGGCCACAGGCACCGGCAGGTTGACCTCGCGGGCGAGCTTTTCGACCGTTTCAGGGAAGGAGAGTCCCTCCGTCTTCATGACGAAGTCGATGGCGCTGCCCTTCTCGTGGCAGCCGAAACAGTAGAAGAAGCCCTTCTTGTCGTTGACCGTGAAGGACGGTGTCTTCTCGTTGTGGAAGGGGCAGAGGCCTGCGTACTCGGCACCCGAACGGCGCTTCAGCGACACCTTCCGGCCGACGATGTCGGACAGGCTGAGGCGCGCGCGCAATTCGTCGAGGAAGCCGGGAGGGAACGCCATCCCCTAAGATGGCCCCCGGACCGATGCCACGCCATAGGGGATAGCGGGGATCGTTACCAGCCGCCCGCCGGCGTCTAACCCGGAGCGCCAGCAGGCTGTTGAATGAGTCTTTTCAGAAGTGGCGGGGCGCAACATTGTTGCGTCAACGGTCAACGCGACACAGGATCGAGGACCTGCGGCATCCGCTTCAGTTATTTCGTTTATTTCGTTTATTCGACGTTGCTCCGGCTTTTTCAGCAGCCTGCTAGCCGGCGAGAGCCTTCTTAACGGCGGCTGACGCCTTGGCGAAGTCCATCTGGCCGGCATACTTGCCCTTCAGGGTAGCCATGACGCCGCCCATGTCCTTGACCGAGGTGGCGCCGGCAGCGGCAATGGCCTCGCGCACGGCGGCCTCGACCGCGGCGTCGTCCATCTGCTGCGGCAGGAAACGCTCGATCACGGCGATCTCGGCCTTCTCCTTCTCGGCCAGGTCGGCGCGATTGCCCTTTTCGTAGAGGGTGATCGATTCGTTGCGCTGCTTGATCATCCCCTGCATCAGCGACAGGATCCTGTCGTCGGCCACGCCGTCGCGGCTGGCCTCGGTGCGGGCGGCAATATCGGCGTCCTTGAGCTTGGCCAGGATGAGCCGAATCGTGCCCAGCGCGGCCTGATCCTTGGCGCGCATCGCGTCTTTCATCGCTTCGGTCAGTTTTTCGCGCAGCATCGCTTGGGTCCCGTTGGTATGCCCGAAGGCTAAGGGGCGGAAACTAATCGCCCCAGCCGCTGTTGGCAAAGCAAATAAGCTATTGAAATAGCTTAGAAAATGGCTGCCTTCCGCGCCTTGACCCTCTGCGGCGGCTTGGTTACAACCCGCCCGGCTTGCCGATCGCCTCGCCCATGCCGGGTCCGGGGCGAGGCCGCGCGAGCCGCACGAACGGGCAAACATCATGACTTCACCTAAGACCGCCGGTGCGAATGACGCCGCGCCGCGTTGGGCCACGGCCGCGCTGGTGCTGGCCGACGGCACGGTCTTCTGGGGCAAGGGAGTGGGCGCCGCCGGCCATGCCGTGGGCGAGGTCTGCTTCAACACCTCGATGACCGGGTACCAGGAGATCATCACCGATCCGTCCTATGCCGGCCAGATCATCACCTTCACCTTCCCGCACATCGGCAATGTCGGCACCAATCTCGAGGACATCGAGACGATCACCCCGGCCGCGCGCGCCGTCGTGCTGCGCGGCGACATCACCGAGCCAGCCAACTGGCGCTCCGTAAAGCCGCTCAACGATTGGCTGAAGAGCCACAATCTGCCGGGCATCTGCGACGTCGACACGCGGGCCATCACCCGGCGCATCCGCGACGGCGGCCCGCCCAACGGCGTCGTCGTCCATGCACCGGACGGCAAGTTCGACATCCCGAAGATGCGCCAGATCGCGCTCGACTGGCCGGGACTCGACGGCATGGATCTGGCTCTCGAGGTCACGACCAAGCAGACCTACACCTGGGATGAGACCAAGTGGGCCCTGGGCAAGGGCTATGGCAAGCTCACCAATCCCAAGTACCACGTCGTCGCCGTCGATTACGGCGCCAAGCGCAACATCCTGCGCTGCCTCGCCAACACCGGCTGCAGGGTCACCGTCGTGCCGGCCACGGCCACGGCCGAGGATATTCTGCGCCACAATCCCGATGGCGTGTTCCTGTCCAACGGCCCCGGCGATCCGGCAGCGACGGCGGTCTATGCCTCGTCCGCCATCCAGGCCGTGCTCGACAAGAAGGTGCCGCTGTTCGGCATCTGCCTCGGACACCAGATCCTGGCCCTGACGCTCGGCGGCAAGACGCGCAAGATGGAGCGCGGCCACCGCGGCGCCAACCAGCCGGTCAAGGACCTGACCACCGGCAAGGTCGAGATCACGTCGCAGAACCATGGCTTCTGCGTCATCCCCGAATCGCTGCCCGAGAACACCGAGGTGACGCATGTCTCCCTGTTCGACGGCATCAACGAAGGCCTGCGCTGCACCGACAAGCCGGCCTTCTCGGTCCAGTATCACCCCGAAGCCTCGCCCGGCCCGACCGACAGTCACTATCTCTTCGACCGCTTCGTCGAGATGATCGACAAGAGCAAGGGCAAGTAGAGAAATCATGCCCAAGCGCACCGACATAAAGAGCATCCTCGTCATCGGCGCCGGCCCGATCGTCATCGGTCAGGCCTGCGAGTTCGACTACTCCGGCGTCCAGGCCTGCAAGGCGCTGAAGGACGAGGGCTATCGGGTCATCCTGATCAACTCCAACCCGGCCACGATCATGACCGATCCGGGGCTGGTCGATGCGACCTATATCGAGCCGATCACGCCCGACTTCGTGGCGCGCATCATCGAGAAGGAAAAGCCCGACGCGATCCTGCCGACCATGGGCGGCCAGACGGCGCTCAACACGGCGATGTCGCTGCATCGCGATGGGCGGCTGGAGAAGTATGGTGTCGAGCTGATCGGCGCCAACGCCGAGGCCATCGACAAGGCCGAGGACCGGCTGCTGTTCCGCGACGCCATGACCAAGATCGGGCTCGAATGCCCGAAGAGCGAAGTCGTGCACAATCGCGACGAGGCGGCGACCGCGCTCGAGCGGGTCGGCCTGCCGGCGATCATCCGCCCGTCCTTCACGCTCGGCGGCACCGGCGGCGGCATCGCCTACAATCGCGACGAGTATTTCGAGATCGTGGCCGGCGGCGTCGATGCCTCGCCGGTCGGCGAGGTGCTGGTCGAGGAATCCGTGCTCGGCTGGAAAGAGTACGAGATGGAGGTCGTGCGCGACCGCAACGACAATTGCATCATCATCTGCTCGATCGAGAACGTCGATCCGATGGGCGTGCATACCGGCGACTCCGTCACGGTCGCCCCGGCGCTGACGCTCACCGACAAGGAATACCAGATCATGCGGGACGCCTCGATCGCGTGCCTGCGCGAGATCGGCGTCGATACCGGCGGTTCGAACGTGCAGTTCGCCGTCGATCCGGCAACCGGCCGCATGGTGGTGATCGAGATGAATCCGCGCGTGTCGCGGTCCTCGGCGTTGGCTTCCAAGGCCACGGGCTTCCCGATCGCCAAGGTCGCCGCCCGGCTGGCCGTGGGCTACACGCTCGACGAACTCCTGAACGACATCACCGGCGAGACGCCGGCCTCGTTCGAGCCGACGATCGACTACGTCGTGACCAAGATGCCGCGCTTCGCCTTCGAGAAGTTCCCGGGCGCGGAGCCGCTGCTCAACACCTCGATGAAGAGCGTCGGCGAGGCCATGTCGATCGGCCGTACCTTCCAGGAATCGCTGCAGAAGGCGCTGCGCTCGATGGAGACCGGCCTGACCGGCCTGAACGAGATCGAGATCAAGGGCGCACCCGACAAGTCCGCCATCGTGGGCGCCTTGGCACGGCCGACACCCGACCGCATCCTGGTGATCGCCCAGGCGTTCCGTTACGGCCTGAGCGTGGAAGAGATCGCCCAGGCGTCGAAGTACGAGCCGTGGTTCCTCCGCCAGATCGAGCAACTGGTCGCCATCGAGGCGAGCGTGCGCAAGGATGGCCTGCCGAAGGACGCCAAGGCGTTCTTCGACCTCAAGAAGAAGGGCTTCTCCGACGAGCGGCTGGGCGAACTGACGAAGCAGGGCGCCGACGACGTGGCGAAGAAGCGTCGCGCGCTCGGCGTGCGGCCGGTCTTCAAGCGTATCGATACCTGCGCCGCCGAATTCGAGTCACGCACGCCCTATCTGTACTCCTGCTACGAGGGTGACGGGGTGCGGCCGGCTGAGTGCGAGGCGCAGCCGACCGACCGGCGCAAGGTCATCATCCTGGGTGGCGGTCCCAACCGCATCGGCCAGGGCATCGAGTTCGACTATTGCTGTGTCCATGCCGTCTACGCGCTGCGCGAGGCCGGCTACGAGACCATCATGGTCAACTGCAATCCCGAGACCGTGTCGACCGACTACGACACGGCCGACCGACTCTACTTCGAGCCGCTGACCGCGGAGGACGTGATCGAGCTGGTCGAGGTCGAGCGCCGCAGCGGCGAGCTGCTCGGCCTGATCGTGCAGTTCGGCGGCCAGACGCCGCTCAAACTCGCCAAGCCCCTCGAAGCCGCGGGCATTCCGATCCTGGGCACCTCGCCCGACGCCATCGATCTCGCCGAGGACCGCGAGCGCTTCCAGAAGCTGATCCACGAGCTCAAGCTGCGCCAGCCCGACAACGGCACGGCGACATCGCAGGAGAAGGCGATCGAGATTGCCGAGAGGATCGGCTATCCAGTCGTCATCCGCCCGTCCTATGTGCTGGGCGGACGCGCGATGCAGATCGTCTACGATCGCGCCGCCATCGAGCGCTACATGCGCGATGCCGTGAAGGTCTCGGGCAGCAATCCGGTGCTGATCGATTCCTATCTGCGCGATGCCATCGAGGTCGATGTCGACGCCCTGGCCGACAAGGATCAGAACGTGTTCGTCGCGGGCATCATGGAGCATATCGAGGAGGCGGGAATTCATTCCGGCGACTCGGCCTGCTCGCTGCCACCGTATTCTCTTTCGGCCAAGATCCTGGCCGAGATCGAGCGACAGACCGAGGCGATGGCCAAGGCGCTGCATGTCGTTGGCCTCATGAATGTGCAGTTCGCCGTCAAGGATGGCGAGGTCTACGTCCTGGAAGTCAATCCGCGCGCCAGCCGCACGGTGCCGTTCGTCGCCAAGGCGACCGGGCAGCCGATCGCCAAGTTCGCGGCCCGCCTGATGGCCGGCGAAGCGCTGAAGTCACTTGGCATCAAGAAGGCCAAGGGCAAGCATATCGCGGTCAAGGAGGCGGTATTCCCCTTCGCGCGCTTCCCAGGCGTCGACATCATCCTCGGCCCGGAAATGCGCTCGACCGGCGAGGTCATGGGCCTCGACATGGACTTCGGGCGCGCCTTTGCCAAGTCGCAGCTCGGCGCCGGCAGCAAGGTGCCGGTCGAGGGCGCGGTGTTCGTCTCGGTCAAGGACCAGGACAAGCAGGCGATGGTGAAACCCCTGAAGCGACTGATCGAACTGGGCTTCAAAGTCGTCGCGACCCGCGGCACGGCGGAGTTCCTGCGCAAGCATTCGATCGAGGCGCAGCAGGTCAACAAGGTGCTGGAAGGCCGGCCGCATATCGTCGACCTGATGAAGGACGGCAAGGTGCAGCTCGTCTTCAATACGGTCGAAGGCGCGAGCGCCCTGACCGACAGCTTCACGCTCCGGCGCACCGCCCTGATGAACAAGATCGCCTATTATACGACGGTCGCCGGTGCCAAGGCGGCGGTCGAGGGCATTGCCGCGGTCAAGCAGGGTGGGCTCGACGTGGCGCCGCTGCAATCCTACTTCAAGACCGCCTTCTAACCGGGCGGTCTTTCCTGCAAACTGCCGGACGGTACCTCGTTTTGGGGCCGCGTTCGGCGTTGACGCCGTACGACTGATCAAGGACGATTTGGCGATGGAACGTATTCCCATGACGGCCGAGGGGCTTCAGCGCCTCGAAGGCGAACTGAAAGTGCTGAAGAGCGTCGAGCGCCCGGCGATCATCAAGGCCATCGCGACGGCGCGCGAGCACGGCGATCTCTCGGAGAATGCCGAGTACACGTCTGCGCGCGAAAAGCAGAGTTTCATCGAGGGGCGCATCGCCGAACTCGAGGATATCATCTCGCGGACCGAGGTGATCGACTTCTCGAAACTCAGCGGGAAGGTCGTAAAATTCGGCGCCGTCGTGCGGCTGGCCGACGAGGATACGGACGAGACGGTGAAGTACCAGATCGTCGGTCCCTACGAGGCCGATCTCGCCAAGGGCCGAATTTCCGTGACCTCGCCGATCGGGCGGGCGCTGATCGGCAAGACGGTCGGCGACCGGGTCGAGGTCCAGACGCCGCGCGGCGGCAAGTCCTACGAAGTGGTGGGCGTGCAGTTCAGCTAGCCGCCATCATGGCGCGCGCCCGGCGGATGCCGGTCGACTTCATGATGGCGTACTGGATGCCGAACAGGCCGACCTTGCTGCCGATCGCCCAGACCGACTTCACGGCCGCCCAGCTCGTGACGTCGAGTGTCAGGGCGAGCACGATGTTGAGCACGGCCGAGAAGAACATCAGTCCGGCCCAGACATAGCCGAAGGTGATGGCGAGGTCGGGAACGGTCGCGCGTGCGATCGGAGGCAGGTAGCGGGTCATCCAGCCGCGCTTCAGCATCACCACGCCGACGATCACATAGATGATGCTCGGCTTCATCATGATGAAGTGCGGATCGTCGGTCAGGAACGTCGCCGTACCCGACGCGAAGATGATGACGAGGCTGAGCCACTGCAGCGCCTCGACCGGCTGCTTGCAGGTGAGCTGCCAGCCGATCTGGACGAGGCCCAGCGCCATGCCGAGCCCGACGGCGAGGAAGAGATTGCCGGTGATCGCATAGACGGCGAGGAACAGCAGCGTCGACGCCAGGTCGAGCAGCAGGATCTTCGACGCCTGGAAAAGAGCCCTCATGGCTTGCGTCCCTCGGTCTTGGTGATAACGCTGTGTATTTTAGAAGCGTATCAATACACGCCGTTTCCCGCAAGACCTTCGCGGTCAGACCACCACTTTGATGTAGGTGTCCTTCATGACGATAAGGCCGCGCCGGAAGGTGTAGAGGTCGCAGCCCAGCCACTCCTGGCGCTCACCGGACTTCAGCGTGGCGGTCCGGTGCCATTCGGTCACCGCCCGGTCGCCGCAGATGAACTCGTTCGTGTGCACCCACTTAACATCGCCGGTATTGGCGAACAGCGGCTCGAAATAGCTGCGGATGGCCGCCTTGCCCTTGAAACTCTGGCCCCAATAGTCGGGCCCCTTGGCGTTGCGGAATTCGCCGTCCTCGGCGAAGGAATTGACGATGCCGTCGACGTCGCGCCGGGCAAAGGCGTCGGCAACTCGGTGCAGGATTTCGAAGGTGACGTCGGTCAATTCTTGCTCCGTTACTTCTGTGCGGGTTCTCGCGGTTGATTACAACCGCTGCCGCCCGCCCGACGGAAGTTACGCTTCCGTCGAAATGGGCACACCCGGCACTTCCTTCGCCGTCCGGAACACCATCATCGACTTCACGTGGCTGACGTTGGGCGCGGAGGTGAGGCGTGTGGTGAGGAATTTCTGGTACTCGTCCCATGTCTCGGCCACGATCTTGAGCAGGAAATCGGCCTCGCCCGCCAGCATGTGGCACTCGCGGACCTCCTCCCACTTCGCGATCAGCTCTTCGAACGCCCTGAGATCGGCCTCGGCCTGACTGTTCAGTCCGACCAGCGCGAACACCGACACGCTATAGCCCAAGGCCTCCGGGCTCAGTTCGGCATGGTAACCCTTGATGATGCCGGCCCGCTCCAGGGCCCTCACGCGGCGCAGGCAGGGCGGTGCCGATATGCCGGCCCGCTCGGCCAGTTCCACATTGGTCATGCGTCCATTGGACTGCAGGTCGCTGAGAATTCGCCGGTCAATTCGATCGAGCTTGGCCCGAGCCATCAGTATTCCTCCGTTGGGCGCGGTCTATGCCAGAACCATGCCGGACGCGCAATAAAGTTGCGAGGATTCGGCAATTGTCTGTGAACAATTGCGTGTGAAATCGACTTCTAACCGTGCAACTCGGTAGAGGTTTGCATATATGTGCAAGATATGCGGTTTGTGGGATGCGGAGCGGACATGGCAGAAACACATCGTAGCAAGGTAATGATCCTGGGGTCCGGACCGGCCGGTTACACGGCGGCCATTTATGCTGCCCGCGCCAGCCTGAAGCCGATGCTCGTGCAAGGGATCCAGCCCGGCGGACAGCTCACGATCACGACCGACGTGGAGAACTATCCGGGCTTCGCAGACGTCATCCAGGGGCCGTGGCTCATGGAACAGATGCAGAAGCAGGCCGAGCATGTCGGCACGAAGCTGTTCTTCGACACGATCGTGGATGTCGACCTGACACGGCGACCTTTCGTTTGCCTGGGGGATTCCGGCGACCGGTATGAGGCCGATTCCCTCATCATTGCCACCGGTGCCACGGCAAAGTGGCTGGGCCTGCCCAGCGAAGAGACGTTCCGGGGCGGCGGCGTGTCGGCCTGCGCGACCTGTGACGGCTTTTTCTTCCGCAACAAGGAAGTGGTGGTTGTGGGCGGCGGCAACACGGCCGTCGAGGAGGCGCTCTACCTCACGCACCACGCGTCGAAGGTGACGCTGGTCCACCGCCGCGACAGCTTCCGCGCGGAAAAGATCCTGCAGGACCGTCTGTTCAAGAATCCCAAGGTGACCGTCGTCTGGGACAATGTGGTCGACGAGATCCTTGGCGAGAAGACGCCGGCGCCCATCGTCACGGGCGCGCGCCTGCGCAACGTCAAGACGGGTGCCGTACAGGAAGTGAAGACCGACGGTTTCTTCGTGGCGATTGGCCATTCTCCCAATACCGAGCTGTTCAAGGGCAAGCTCGAGATGGACGGCGAGGGTTACCTGATCACCAGGCCTGATTCGACCGCGACCAACATCGAGGGCGTCTACGCGGCCGGCGACGTGCAGGACAAGATTTTCCGCCAGGCCGTGACGGCCGCGGGCACTGGCTGCATGGCCGCGCTCGAGGCCGAGAAGTGGCTGGCAGCACAGGAGACGCGCCACGCCGAGGCCGCCGAGTAAAGCAGCAGGCGCGGACAGGGAGGCAATGAAATGGACTGGGACAAGCTGCGGATATTCCAGGCCGTGGCGGATGCCGGCAGCTTCACGCATGCCGGCGAGTCGCTGAAGCTCAGCCAGTCGGCGATCTCGCGCCAGATCGGTGCGCTCGAGGAGCAGCTCGGCGTCATGCTGTTCCATCGCCATGCGCGCGGTCTCATCCTGACGGAGCAGGGGGAGTTGCTCTACCGCACGGCGCGCGACATGGCCGCCAAGGTCAACACCGCCGAGGCGCTGCTGCGTGCCAACCAGGACAAGCCGGCCGGGCGGCTCAAGATCCACGCGACGGTTGGGTTCGGTTCGACCTGGCTCACCGCCCAGATGCACGAGTTCATCGCGCTCTATCCCGAAATCGACGTCAGCCTCGTCCTGTCGGACAACGAGCTCGATCTCGGCATGCGCGAGGCCGATGTGGCGATCCGTATGGTCATGCCGCGGCAGCCCGGGCTGGTGCAGCGCCATCTGCTCACCGTCCGCAGTCACGTATATGCCTCGCGCGACTATGTGCAGAAGTACGGCAAGCCCAACACGATCGAAGAACTCGACCAGCATCGCCTCATCATCTTCGGCGAGGATGCGCGCGCGCCCGTACAGGACGTGAACTGGCTGCTTCGCGAGGGCAATCCCGACCAGAACCCGCGGCTCGTGGTGCTCCGGGTGAACAACACCTACGGCATTTTCCGCGCCGTCGAGTCCGGTCTCGGCATCGCCTCGCTGCCCGACTATCTCGCACGCGAATCGACCAAGCTGGAGATGTTGTTGCCCGACCTGAACGTCCGGACGACGGACGTGTACTTCACCTATCCGGAAGAGCTGCGGCACTCCAAGCGCATTGCGGTGTTCCGGGATTTCTTGCTGCGGAAGGTCGCGGAAACCCGTTTCTGAGGGCGGGACCTGCAGTATTGCATAGTCGGTGAAGGCATGCGCGGTCCGCATGCCAGTGTCCAAAACTTCACCACTACCAATCTTCTGCACGAGGCATACGTTGTGTGCAGGTTTTCGACTCGACCGCTTTTGGTTGATCGGTTCGAAACTCGGGATCCTCTTGATCCCACGTCTCCCAGACGTGAAGCCTCCCTGTTTGACTCGTTTTTTTTGTGCCGTCCGGGCCTTTCGCGCGTTGTTGTATATGGGGCGATCTGCCGCTGAGAGGCCACCGAGATGACTTAACCTATCGATTGATATGGTGTCGGCGATGCCCATATATAGGTCGGAGAGTACAGCGCCATATGTTTTCAGAGATCAGACAAGGAATCCTCCCGCTCGCCCTGCGCAACATCAAGCGCCTGGGCGATCTGGAGCGTGCCGGACTTCTGATCGAATCGCTGGCCAAGCATTGGCGGGACAGCAAGCCTTTCGAGCTCCTGATCATCGCCCCCGACCGCGACGCGGACCTCTTGCGCTCCAACCTGCCGCGCTTTCCCAATATCGAAGTGACCGTGCGCCGCGAGGGCGACTTCTTCCCCGCCTTCAGTTCCTTCTACTGGATGACCGGCTGGTACCGGCAACAGATCGTAAAATTGCACGTCCCCGCGGTGCTGGGCTTCGGCGGCTTCTTCACGCTGGATTCCGACGTCTGCTGCGTCGGGAACTTCGATTCGCGCACCTTCGTGCAATACGACCGGGCGCTGTCGCGATGGGAGCCCAAGCAGCATCACGACTGGTGGCAGAGCGCCGCCGAGGTGATCGGCATTCCCTACGATACACGCTCGCATGGCCTCTCGGTGACGCCGAACATCCTGCACGGCGACCTGGCGCGACAGACTCTGGAACGGCTGCGCGGTCCGCGGATGAGCGCAATGACGTCCCTGCTGCTGTGGAAGGCCCGCAAGCCGCTGCAGGTGCCGTGGACCGAGTATTCGCTGTACACCAGCACGGCTGAGATCAACGGCACGCTCTACGACTATCATGCCGAGTGGGACACTTGTTACACGTCCGACGTCCAGCTCTTCTCCGAACGGTCCTGCGTCTGGGGTGCCGACGATTTCGAGCGGCTGGTGCGGCTGCCCAACGGCACCGACCCCGGCGGCAAGTTCATCATCGTGCAGAGCCACGCGCGCATTCCGCTGCAGCAGGTGCGCGACTACTGCCTGAGCTTCGTCGGCTAGATTTTCCCGTTGTGCTCGCCGATTTTCGGCGCGGTCTCCATACCCCCCACACGCTGGCCGTCGATGCTGAGCGGCAGGGAGTGGAAGAGGGCGTTGGATCCGGCGTAGGGCTGCATGAACATCGCCAGCGCCGCGACCTGCGCCAGCTCCATCACCTGGGGCACGGTGTTCAGGGGGCCGTTCGGCACGCCCAGCGCATCGAGCTTCGCCGCCCAATGGGCGCGGGGATGCTCCTTCATGATGTCGGCGATCATGCCCAGCAGCAGTTCGCGCCGCTCGGCGCGCTGGACGTTGGTCCTGAAACGCTCCTCGTCCGGCCACTCGGGATGGCCCAGCGCCTCGGCGAACTTGCGCCACAGACGGTCGTTGCCGGGGCAGATCATGAGCGGCCCGTCGCTGCATTCGAAGGCCTGGTAGGGCGTCAGCGACGGATGGCCGGTGCCTTGGCGCGGCGGCATCCTGCCCGTCACCGACCAACCGGCGACATGATTGGAGGCCCACATCAGCCCGCTTTCGAACAATGACGTGTTCACCAGGCTGCCTTCGCCGGTCGCCGTGCGCTTGGCCAGGGCCGCCAGCACGCCGATCGCCGTCCACATGCCGGTCGACAGGTCGATGATCGAGACGCCGATGCGCGCCTCGGGGCCGGTCGGGTCGCCGTTGAGCGAGATCAGGCCGGCGACGGCCTGGATGATCGGCTCGTAGCCCGGCCGGTCCTTCCAGGGACCGGCGTGGCCGAAGGCGCCGAGGTCGGCATAGATCAGTCGCGGGAAGCGCTTGGTGAGCGTGGCGCCGTCGAAGCCGAATTTGGCTGGCACGTCGGCGCGCAGATTGTGCACGAAGATGTCGGCCGCGCCGATGCGCTCGATCAGCGCCGCGCGCTGCGCCGGGTCGGCGAGATCGCAGGTGATCGACTTCTTGCCGCGGTTCAGCGCGATGAAGCCGGTCGCATCGCCTTCGACGAAGGGAGGCCCCCACTTGCGCGCGTCGTCGCCCTCGGGACGCTCGACCTTGACCACTTCGGCGCCGAGGAAGGCCAGGATCTGGCCGCAATAGGGGCCGGCCAGGTTCTGGCCGAACTCCACGACCTTGATGCCCGCGAGCGGGCCCGACGCTGTACTCATCGCAGATTGCTCCCCAGGATCTCTCGCGCGATCACCATGCGCTGGACCTCGCTCGGGCCTTCGCCGACCCGGCGGATTCGCATCTCGCGGTACCAGCGCTCCAACGGCAGGTCCTTGGTCATGCCCATGCCACCATGGATCTGCATCGAGCGGTCGACCACGCGGCCGCCGCCTTCCGACGCGGTGAGCTTGGCGATCGAGGCTTCGATCTTGAAGGGCAGGCCGCGGCGCGCCTTCTCCGCCGCCTCCAGGGTGAAGTGCCTCGCCGTGCGGATGTCGATCTCGTTGTCGACCAGCATCCACTGCACGGCCTGGCGGTTGGCGAGCTTCTCACCGAAGGTCGTGCGCATCTTGGCCCATTCGATCGCCATTTCGTGCGCGGCGATGGCGACGCCGATGCAGCCCGCGGCATAGGGGATACGCTGGCGCGTCAGCCGGTCGTTGGCGACGGCGAAGCCCTTGTTCACCTCGCCCAGCACCTGGTGGTCGCTGACCCAGCAATCCTTGAACTCGAGTTCGGTCGCATAGTGCGAGGAGCGCAGCGTGTGCACGACCCTCCGCACGTGGAACCCCGGCGTGTCGCTGTCGATGATGAAGCAGGTGATGCCGGCGCGCCCCTTGGAGGCATCGGTCCGGGCGAAGACGATGCCGTACTGCGCGCGATCGGCGTTGGAAATGAAGATCTTGGCGCCGTTGAGGACCCAGCCATTGTCCTTGCGTTCGGCTTTCGTCTGGATGGCGCGTGCCGGATCGCTGCCGCCGGACGGCTCGGTGAGGCCGAAGAACGCCTTCTTCTCGCCGCGCAGCGTCGGATAGAGATAGCGTTCCTTCTGGTCGTCGTTGGCCTCGAAGATCTGTGCCAGGCCCGCGCCGCCGAAGGTGCCGTAGCAGGGCACGTAGAGGCCGGCGCGATGCTGGGCCATCTCGATGGCCAGCAGGACGCGGGTCACGATGTCGATGTCGGGACCGCCATATTCCTTGGGAATGTCGATGCCGAACAGGCCCATCGCCTTGGTCTTCTCGACCAGCCGCGCATGATCGGCGGGATCGAGTTCGGAGGCGTCGGGATCGAGCTTGGCTTCGAGCGGAATGATCTCTTCGCGTACGAAGCGGCGGACCTGGTCGATCAGCATCTGCTGTTCTGCGGAGGGCTCGAAATCCATTTCTGCCTCTTCAGCTCGGGCTCAACCGTCCCAGCGGGGGCGGGTTCTTGGCATTGTCGGGCGGCAGGCGGCCATGGTCGGCCTGGTGCACCATCAGCAGCTCGAACCAGCGCGTGCGATATTGCTGGTTCACTTCGACACGGAACTGGTGGCCCGGCCCCCGTTCAGCGAGCTCGCGCTGCAACTCGCTGCGCAGCCCGAACGGCGCGCGCGCACCGGCCTGGCCGATGCAGAGGAGGACGCCTGTGGCGTCGGCGACCTGATAGACGCCGAGCTGGCCCGGCAGGCGGGCGATCTCTTCGGCCGTCAGGGGCCGCCACGGCTTGTCGAGGCGGAGCCTGATCGACATGGCCTAGCGCCCCTGGAACTTCGCGGTGCGTTTCTCCAGCCGCGCCTTCATGCCTTCCTGCGCGTCCTGGCTCTTCATCGCGGCCTGCACGAGCGCGTCGACATCGCCGTGCTCGATGGCGTCGCGGAACTCGAGCTGCCTCACCGTGAGCGCCTTCATGGCCTTCAGCGAGAGAGGCGCGTTGGCGGCCAGCCGGTCGACGACCCGGGAGGCCTCGGCTTCGAGCTCGTCCGGCGGCACGCAGCGGGCGATCAGGCCCAGCGCATGCAGCTTGGTGGACGGCAGCGGGTCGCCCAGCAGCAGCATCTCGCGCGTCGTGACCGGACCCAGAACTTCCATCAGCTTCTTGGCCAGGAACCAGTTGGGAGCGAGGCCGACCTGGGCCAGCGACATGCCGAACCGCGCCTTGTCGCTTGCGACCACGATGTCGCAGTGAAGCGCTAGCTCGTTGCCGCCGGCAATGGCGTCGCCGTGAACGATGGCGACGACGGGCAGCGGGCAGAGTTCGACCGCGCGCAGCATCACCTCGATGCCGCTGGCATTGCCGCCGCCGATCGTCTCACGACGCTCCGCCATGTCGAGACCGGCGCAGAAAACATTGCCCTTGCCGCGGATCACGACCACGCGATCCTCGGGCGCGACGGGCGCCTGCAGCGCTTCGATCATCTCGCGCATCAGCTCGCTGTCGAGCGCGTTGCGCTTTTCCGGCCGGTTCATCCAGATGGTTTTGACCGGGCCGCTCTTCTCGATGATGACCTTGGTCATGGCGCTCACTCCGGCTCGATGCCGGCCGCCTTGATTTCCTTGGTCCACCATGTCGTCTCGCTCTTCACGTAGGCCGCGAACTCGCCGAGGGCGAGCGGGGCGATCTCCATGCGGCCCTGCGTCATCGCCTTGGCGGTCGCCGGGTCCTTCAGCGCCTCGGCGATCGCGTCGGCCAGGACCTTCTGGACGTCCTTGGGCGTCGCCGCCGGCGCGAACACGGCCAGCCAGTAGACCAGCGAGTAGCCCGGGACGGTTTCCGCGATCGCCGGCAGATTGGGCGTGACGGTCGTGCGCTTGGGGCCGGTGGTCGCGAGGCCGCGTACTCGCCCGGCCTCGATCTGGGTCAGCGCCTGCGGCAGGTCGGGGAACATCACCTGGACCTGGCCCGACGCCACGTCGCCCAGCGCCTGCGGGCTGGCCTTGTAGGGCACCCGCTCCATCTTCACGCCGGCCAGCTTGTTGAACATCTCGCCCGAGAGACGCTGCGAGGCGCTGGCTTCGGCGTAGTTGAGCTTGCCGGGATTCTTCTTCGCGTACTCCACCAGCTCGGCGGTGGTCTTCACCGGCAGATCGTTGTTCACGACCAGCGCATTGACGCCCATCACGCAGCGCATGATCGGCGCGAAATCCTTGTCGATGTCGTAGCTCAGCTTCTTGAACAGGGCCCCGTTGGCGGCGTTCGTCGTGTTCGTGCCCATCATCAGCGTGTAGCCGTCGGCCGGGGCGGTCGCGACGGCGGAAGCGCCCAGCTGCCCGCTGGCGCCCGGCTTGTTCTCGATCACAACCGGCTGCTTCAGGATCTCCTGCAGCTTGGCGCCAAGCCCGCGGGCCGTCAGGTCGGTGGCGCTGCCGGCCGCGAAGGGCACGACGATCTTGATCGGCTTGTTGGGATAGGCCTGGGCGAAAGCGGCCTTGGACAGCGAACCAGCAGCCAGTGCGGCGGCGCCCGCCAGGGTCGTACGACGGTTGAGCTTCACGTTTCCTCCCGAGGCCTCGTCCGGCCGGGCCCCGTTTTAGCGGCCCGGCGCGGCGAGGCAAAGGCGGGCGGCCTACATGAAGAGCTTTTCCGCCTTGCGGTCGGTGTACAGGCCAGCCACGAACTCGGCGTAGCCGTTGTAGAGCAGGGTGGGGATGCGCTGGTCGCTGCCCAGCGGCTTCTCGGTGGCCTGGCTCCAGCGGGGATGGGCGACCTCGGGGTTCACGTTGGCCCAGAAGCCGTACTCGCTCGATTGCAGCCCCTCCCAAAAGGTCTTGGGCTTCTTGTCGGTGAACTCGACGCTGACGATCGATTTCACGTTCTTGAAGCCATACTTCCAGGGCGCCACGAGACGCAGCGGCGCACCGTTCTGCTTGGGCATCGGCTTGCCATAGAGGCCGGTCGCGATGAAAGCGAGGTCGTTCATCGCCTCGTCCATCGCCAGCCCTTCGGTATAGGGCCACGGATAGAGCGGGTCGCGCTGTTCGCGCATCACCGACGGCTTGGACAGGGTCTTCATGACGATGAACTTGGCGCTGCCCAGCGGCTTGCAGACCTCGACCAGCGAGCGGACCGGGAAGCCGGTCCAGGGCACGATCATCGACCAGGTCTCGACGCAGCGATGGCGATAGACGCGCTCCTCGAGCTGCACCTTCGCCAGCAGGTCGTCGATGCCGATTTCGAAGGGCTTCTCGACCATGCCGCCGACCTTGATGGTCCAGGGACGCACCTCAAGCTTCTGGGCGTCGCGCCAGATGCTCTTGTCGGTGCCGAATTCGTAGAAGTTGTTGTAGGTGGTGGCGAGTTTCTCGGCCGTCATCGGAGTCGGCACGCCATACCTGTCGTTGCGCTTGGCCGGATACAGGCCGGCGGATGGATCGGCCGACTTGTCCTGCGCCATCAGTTGCCCCGGCAGGGCGATCGAGGCCGCACCGAAGCCCATGGCGCGCACCATCGTCCGCCGGTTGAGGTAGTGGCTTTCCGCTGTCGCCTTGGACTCCGGAAGCTCCCAGCCTTTCGTGCGCTTGATCAGCATCGCTTCAACTCCTCTTTACGCCGTGCTCCTAGATGAGCCCGGCGCGGGTTCGTCGCAAATCAACCCTGCTCACTGGGCCGTGACGCCGCCCTAGGGCTGCGCGTTGGTCACGTCGAGCAGGGTCGGCCACATCACGTCCCGCCAGGCACTGATGCCCACGGCGGTGAAGGTGATCTGTCCGCCCTGAATGAGGAAAAAACGAGGCGTCTCGGCGCCCTGTTCGATCCCGACCTGGCTCATCAGGAAGGCGTCGAGCACCCAGCGAAGGTCGGTGGGCCAGTTCGCGGGCTTCAGGAGAAGCGCCGGCGTCTTCGTGAAGACCACGCGATAGTCGACCTTCTGGAAGACCGGCGCCTGCTTGAACAGAGGCTCCCACTGGGTGCGCCAGATCTTGCAGGCTTCGGACGTCTCGTCGCCGGCAAAGACCAGGATGGGCTTGGCGGTGCCCTGGGCGGCGGCGGCTCGCGCCAACATCGGCGCGGCAGCCAGCGACAGGCCGGCCGCGACCACGCTACGTCTCTTGACCATCAACCTACGTCTCCCCCTCGTGGACCGGTCCCACGAGGGCAATATGCTGTATCGCAGTCCGGCCGGGAACTACGCCTTGGTGGCGGTCAGGTCCTGGATCATCGGCCACATCCTGTCCTTCCAGCCGCCATTGCCGGTGACGGTGAGCAGGATCTTGCCGTCCTGGAACAGGATGAAGCGCGGCGTCGCATTGGGGCTTCTTTTACCCTCGTCGCTGGCGAGGAAGGCAGCCCGGATGGGTCGTGCCGGCGTGGGCCAGCTTTGTTCCACCATCACGAGGTCCGCATTGGCCGGATGGACGACCTGATAGTCCATCTTCTTGAAAGCGGCCGACTTGAGGAAATCAGGCTCGGACTGGGCACGCCAGATCTTGCAGCCGCCTCAAAGTTCGTGGCCGACGAACACCAGCGTCGGGCGCCCAGACTGGGCATTCGCGACGCGGGTCAGTGACGATGCGGCAGCCGTCGCCAGGCCACCCACCATCAGAGACCTTCTCTTGAACATGAACATACTCCTGCGGAACCATTCCACGAGGCGAATGTGAGCGGCCGGACCGCGGGGGAGAAGTGCTCTCGGTCCGGCCTCACCGCCTTGTGACTGGAGCGGAGGCCGCGCTCAGGCGGCCTGCCGTTTCCGGATCTCCTCGACGATGCGCTCGGCCGTGCGGCCGGCCAGCTCCTGCAGATGGTCGAACTCCGCCCGGAAGGTGCCGATGCCCTGGGTGACCGATCGGATCTCCACGATCATGTCGGCGATCTCGGCCTCCGGCATCAGGGCAGAGACCTCGTCCCACCCCGGCCAGTCGGCTCTGGCGTCGTAGCCGAGAAGCTGGCCGCGGCGCCCCGAGATCAGCCGCTGCAGCCGCGGCGTCGACTCGGCCGGTCCGGCCACCGTGACCCGGAGAATGGGCTCGAGCAGGACCGGCCTGCACTTGGGCATGGCCTCGCTCATGGCGATGCGTGCGGCCATCTTGAACGACATCTCGGAACTGTCGACGGCATGGTACTGGCCGTCGAACAGCGTCGCTTCCAGATCGACCACCGGTTGCCCGAGCGGTCCCTCCTTCAGGGACTCAGCCAGTCCTTCCTCCACCGCCGGGATGAAATTGCGCGGCACCACGCCGCCCACGATCCGATCGACGAAGCGGAAGCCCGACCCGCGCGGCAACGGCTTGATCTCGACCTTGATGTCGGCGAACTGGCCGTGGCCGCCGGTCTGGCGCTTGTAGCGGGCATGCTGTTGCGTGCCGGCCTGGATGGTCTCGCGATAGGCGACCCGCGGCGTCGTCGTCTCGACGGCGACGTTGTAGCGGCCGGCCAGCTTGTCGATGGCGACCTTGAGATGCATTTCGCCCTGGCCTCGCAGCAGCAGTTCGTGCGTCTCGCCGCGCTGCTCGAAGGAGAGCGACGGGTCTTCCTCGACGATCTTCTGGAGAGCGCCCGAGAGTTTCACCTCATCGTTGCGGTTGCGGGCCGAGAGGGCCAGGCCGAAGACGGGATCGTCGGCCGCCGGGAAATCCGCCGCGGCAGCGATCGCCGCGGGACCGAGGAGTTGGCCCGACGACAGGGCCTCGACCTTGGCCAGGGCCACGATCTCGCCGGCGCGGGCCTCGGCGAACTTGTCCAGCCTCTGCCCGAACGGTCTCAGGATCGAGCCGATCCGCTGTCCGCCGACAGTCTGGCCTTCGGCGAGCGTGCCCGCCCAGATGCGACAGAGCGAGAGCTTTCCGGTGTGGCTCTGGTGCAGGACCTTGAAACATTCCGCCATGGGAGCGCCGTCCGACGGCAATGCCCGGCGCCGTGCCGTCTCCTCGACGACGGGGGTGTCGTGGCGCAGCGCCTTCAGCAGGCGCCGCACGCCGTTCTCCCGGTCGCCGGCGCCGAGCAGCACCGGCACGATCTTGTCGGTGCAGAACTCGTCGTGCAGATCGCGATAGATCAGCGACTTCTCCGGCGCGATGTCCTCGATGAGCTGTTCCAGTAGTGCGTCGTCGAACTCCGAGAGCGTCTCGAGCAGGTCGCGCCGCGCCTCGGCCTCGCGCGGCAGCACCTCGGCCGGCATTTCGATCAGGTCGGACGCGCCGCTGCTGCGGTAGCGGTAGGCCCGCTCGCTCACGAGATCGACGTAGCCCACCGTCTCCTCGCTGCCGTCGGCGGCGGCACGGCGGATCGGCACCTGCCGCAACACGAGCCTGCGCCGCGACACCGACTGCAGGGCCGACAGGAGGTCTCGGACGCGGACCTCGGCCGAATCGATCTTGTTGACGAAGATGACATGCGGAATGTGCCGGTCCTCGATGAACTTGAGGAGCGGCGTCAGCGCCATCACGCGCTCGACCGAGGGTTCGCAGACCAGCACCGCGGCATCGCACACCGCGAGGCCCGCAAAGGCGTCGTGCTGGAATTCGATCGAGCCCGGCACATCGAGGAAGGTCCACTGGTCGCCGAGATAGTCGACGGAGGCCACGTTGATTTCCGTGCCCATGTTGCGCTTGCGCGCTTCGACGGCCCCATCGCCGATCGATGTCCCGGCGCGTGTCGAGCCGCGCCGGCCGATGGCGCCGGTCGCGTAGAGAATGCTTTCGAGCAGGCTGGTCTTGCCCGACAGGTACGGCCCGCACAGCGCCACCACGCGATGCGCGCCGCTGCCTGGTCTGCCGCCGGTGATGGTCTCCGTCTTGAATTCGGCCATGACAACGTCCTCCTTCTTCGCAGAAAGCGCAGAAGCTCCGGACGGAGGTCTCGGAATAGACATTACGCTTCCGAACGATCAGCCGGAGCGAAGCCCACTTGTCATGAAAATCGTTTCACCCCCGCCCGGACGAGTCAAACACCGGGCGGGGATGAATTAGGTCAGCAGTCCTTACGAAAGCGCGGCGCAGGCCCGCTGGATGCGGCGGCCGGCTTCCTCGAGCAGCTCCGTCGCCGTGGCGTAGGAGATGCGGAAGGCGGGGCCCTGGCCGAAGGCCGAGCCCTGAACCACGGAGAGACCCTCGGCTTCTAGCAGGTAGTTCACGAAGTCGGTGTCGTCCTTGATCACCTTGCCGTCGGGCGTCTTCTTGCCGATCAGGCCGGCGCAGGACGGGTAGACGTAGAAGGCGCCCTCGGGACGCGGGCACTTGATGCCGTTGCTCTGGTTCAGCATCGACACGATCAGGTCGCGGCGCTGCTTGAAGATGGCGACGTTCTTCGGAATGAAGTCGGTCGGACCGTTGAGCGCGGCCACGGCGGCGGCCTGGCTGATCGAGCTCGCGTTCGAAGTGCTCTGCGACTGCACGGTGATCATGGCGTTGATCAGCTCCTGCGGACCGGCCGCGTAGCCGATGCGCCAGCCCGTCATGCTGTAGGCCTTCGACACGCCGTTCATCGTCAAGGTGCGGTCGTAGAGGCGCGGTTCGACCTCGGCCGGCGTCGAGAACACGAAGTCGTCGTAGACGAGCTTCTCGTACATGTCGTCGGTGAGGATGTAGACGTGCGGATGCTTCAGCAGGACGTCGCACAGGGCGCGGAGGTCGGCCCTGGTGTAGGCGGCACCCGTCGGGTTGCTGGGCGAGTTCAGGATGATCCACTTGGTCTTTGGCGTGATGGCGCGTTCGAGATCCTGCGGCGTCAGCTTGAAGCCGTTCTCCTCCCTGCACTGCACGACCACGGGCGTGCCGTCGCCGAACATCACCATCTCCGGATACGAGACCCAGTACGGCGCCGGCACGATGACCTCGTCGCCCGGGTTCAGCGTCGCCAGCATGGCGTTGAAGATGATCTGCTTGCCACCCGAGGTGACGACGGTCTGGCTGGGCTTGTAGTCGAGGCCATGGTCGCGCTTCATCTTTGCGACGATCGCCTGGCGCAGCGCCGGCGTGCCGGGCACCGCCGTGTACTTGGTGTCGTTGTTGCGGATAGCCTGGATCGCCGCTTCCTTGATGTGGTCCGGCGTCGGCATGTCCGGCTCGCCGGCCGCCAGGCCGATTACGTCTTTGCCCGCCGCTTTCATCTCCAGGAACTTGCCCTGCGCGGCATTGGTCGGAGACGGCTTGATGCGGCTGAGACGATCGGCGATGAAAGCCATGACGAATATGCCTCCTTCAGGCATTTTTATGAGCGGCGCGAAGCTAGTCGCCACGCCGGGTTTCCGCAAGGCGACGACCCGTATTTATCGTCGGGCGGGCCGTACTCGCGCTAGGGCAATGAGGGGTAAAGGGTCGAGATGAAGTTCCTGTTCGTGCCGTTGCGGTTCCTCATCTCACCGGTCTTCATCGCGGCGGTCGACGTGATGATCCTGTTCCCGATGGTGCTGTCGATCATCGACATCGTGCAGAGCGTGCAACGCCACAGCGATACCCAAGAGCCCGTCACCATTGCCTCCACGATCGCCCTGATCATGATCGGCTGGGGGGTGGCGCTGGAGGAGCGGGCGGTCATCCGCAGGCGGTTCGGTGTGTCGGGCGGCCCCGACGAGGAGCGACAGGTTCAGATCGACGAGATGTGCCACGAGTACGGGGTCGCCCAGCTCGTCCTCGGCCTTTTCGCCGAAATCGCGGTGGCGATGATCAGCCTGCCGGACCGCATCGTGAACACGGTCGGCTACGAACACGCGCTCCTGACGGTTTCGGTCATTCTCATCTCCATCGGCGCGGTCATCCAGCTACGGCATGTCTTCGTGCTGATCGCCACGCTCTGGCGTCGCAAGACAGCCCGGGAAGAGGCCGCCTAGTCGATCAGCCGGACGGAGCAGTCCACGACCATCTTCGCATCGCCGAAGCCGACCCGGCGTCCGCTGACCGGCGCCGCGTCGCGGTAGTCGAGGCCCACGGCGACGCGCAGGCTGTCGCCGCGCGGGCTGATGCCGTTGGCCGGATCGAAGCCCACCCATTCCAGTCCCGGAAGCCAGGCTTCCGCCCAGGAATGGCTGGTTCGACCGACATGAAGTTCCGGATCGTCGTTGCGGAGATAGCCGCTGACATAGCGTGCGGGCACGCCGAGGCGGCGGCAGCAGGCGATGAAGATGTGGGCCTCGTCCTGCGCCACACCGGCGCCCCGGGTCAGCGCCTCGACGGCCGTGGTGTCCACGGTCGAGACGCCCGTCTTGTAGGCCACACGCGCGGAAATCCGCTCCATCAGCTCATGCAGGACGGCGACGCGCTGCGTGGGATCGGCGACGCGATCGGCCAGGCCCTCGATCACCGGATCGAAGCTTGAATCGTGCCGCGCGAGGCCCGTGTTGCGAAGCCAGAAGGGCGCCGGCAGGGTCGGCTCCTCGACATAGCGCAGCCACTGGTCGGTGCCGCTGTATTCGTACACCCCCTGCACGACGATCTCGACGCTGTCGTGCTGCTGGGCGACCGAGAAGGTCGTGACCTGGTTGCCGTGGCCGTCCTTCCATTCCGACTTCTTGCCGGGGCCGTCGATGTGCCACGACACGATACGTTGCGCCGCCGCGGGCTTGGGCGTGAGACGCACGTCGTGGATCGAATGTCCGGACGGTTGATCGAACTGGAAGCGGGTGGCGTGGTGGACGGAGAAACGCATGTGTCAGCTCAATCCAGGAGGAACTGTCGGCCGATTTCGTCCGACAAGGTGCCGATGTCGCCGCGCAGCTCGCCCAGGAAACTGGCAAGGCCGATCTCGAACACCTTGTCGATGCGGGCATAGCGCAACCTCGCATGCAGCTCGCCCGCCAGCCGGTCCGCCTCGCCGCGCGTGCCGTAGGCATCCGCCAGCTCGCGCATGTTGAGGTCGACCATCCAGAGGCAGTGGTGCACCGAGCGCGGCACGTCGCGCCGCAACATCATCAGCTCCGCCACCTTCATGGGGTTGAGGGAGCTGCGGTAGATGCGCCGGTAGGTGCGCACGGCACCGACGCAGGCCAGGAGCTCGGACCACGCGAAGTAGTCGAGCCCCTCGGCGCTGGGATTGCCGTCGGGCCGCAGCAGGTGGAACTTCACGTCCAGGATGCGGCCGGTATTGTCGGCGCGCTCGATGAAGGCACCGAGCTGCAGGAAGTTGTTGGCCTCGTCGCGCAGCAGCGTCACTTGCGCCGCGCCGAAGATCATCACCGCCTGCTTCTTCACCGACTCGATCAGCGCCCCGCGATCGAGCGCGGCCCGGTCCCCGCGCAGGCGGCCGCTGAGTTCCAGCCACAGCGCGTTCAGGCTCTCCCAGACGTCGACCGTGATGTTGTTGCGTTCCTCGCGGGCGTTGCGCCGCGCCGCGCCGATCGAATTGACGATGGAGGAGGGGTTGTTCTCGTCGATCACTAGGAAATCGATCAGGCTGGCGAGACGTTCGCCCTGGGCCTGGCTCTGGCGGAACTCGTCCTCCATGCCGAAGATCGCCGCGACGCCTGCGGCTTCCTCGCCGCGCGACTGAAGGGCCATGCGCTGGGTCGCCTCGATCAGCCGCGCGGTCGACTTGGCGCGCTGCAGGTAGCGACCCATCCAGTAGAGATTCTTGGCGGTGCTGCTCAGCATCGTGGGCCTACCTGTCGTCCGCCTGGTCGGGTGCCAGGACCCAGGTGTCCTTGGTGCCGCCGCCCTGGCTCGAATTGACGACCAGGGAGCCTTCCTTGAGCGCGACGCGCGTCAGGCCGCCGGGCACGATCGTGATCTTCTTGCCCGAGAGCACGAAAGGGCGGAGGTCGACGTGCCGCGGCGCCACGCCCCGGCTCACGAAAGTGGGGCAGGTCGAGAGCGCCAGCGTCGGCTGGGCGATGTAGTTGTCGGGCCGCGCCTTCAGGAGCGCCGCGAATTCCTCGATCTCGGCCTTGCTCGCGGTCGGGCCGACCAGCATGCCCTTGCCCCCCGAGCCATGCACTTCCTTCACCACGATCTCGGAGAGATGCTCGAGCACGTACTTGTAGTCGTCGGCCCGGTCGCAGCGCCAGGTCGGCACGTTCTGCAGGATCGGCTCCTCGCCGAGATAGAAGCGCACCATCTCGGGCACGTAGGTATAGGTCGACTTGTCGTCGGCGACGCCGTTGCCCAGCGCGTTGACGATGTTCACGCGGCCGGCGCGCAGGGCGCCCAGCAGGCCGGCCACCCCGAGGAAGGAGTCGGGACGCATCGCCAGCGGGTCGAGATACGCATCATCGACCCGGCGGTAGATGACATCGACCCGCTGCGGTCCGCGCGGCGTGCGCATGTAGACCCGGCTTTCGTCGACGAACAGGTCTGAGCCCTTGACCAGCTCGATGCCCATCTCGTCGGCGAGGAACGCGTGCTCGAAATAGGCGCTGTTGTAGTGACCCGGGGTCAGCAGCACGACGTTTGGCTCGTGGCCGTCGCTGAACGACACGGACCGCAGCGTCGCCAGCAGTTCCTCGGAATAGTCGGCGACCGGCAGGACGCTCATCGCGGCGAACAGTTCGGGCGCCAGCCGCATCATCACTTCGCGATTCTCGAGGACGTAGGACACGCCGGACGGCGTGCGGACATTGTCCTCGAGGACGTAGAAGTCCTTCTCGCCGACACGAACGAGATCGATGCCGGCAATGTGGGCATGTACGCCGCCGGGGAGCTGCAGCCCCTGGGCCATGGCGACGAACTCGCCGTTCATCAGGATCTGTTCTTCGGGGATGATGCCGGCGCGGCATATTTCGCGCTGGCCATAGGCGTCGCTCAGGAAGGCGTTGAGGGCGCGCACGCGCTGCGTCAGGCCTTTGTGCAGGAACTGCCACTCGTCATATGCGATGACCCGGGGAATGATGTCGAAGGGGATCGTCGTCTCGGATCCTTCGGCCGCGCCGTAGGCGCCAAAGGTGATGCCGTGCCGCCGGTAGAAGAGGTCGACCTCTCTTCGTGTCGCCTCCAACCGTTCGGGTGAGGTCCGGGCCAGCCAGTCGGCGACGCCGCGATAGGGCACGCGGACCGAGCCGTCGGTGCCCGAATTCATCTCATCGAATACCTTGGCGGCCATCCGGCATTTCACCCCCTGTCAAAGCACCATATAAGCAATCGACGGGCCAACAAAGTGCCTGTGACGAGCGGAGGAGGCGCGGCATGAAGCAGGTGCTGATCGATCGGTACGGGACGCCGTGGGACGTGGCGCGCTGCGCCGAAGTCCCCGACGTGGGGGAGCCGGCGGCCGACGAGGTCGTCTTCGACGTGCTGGCCTTCCCGATCAATCCCGCCGACCTGTGGTTCTGCAAGGGAAGCTACCGGCTGAAGCCGCCGCTGCCGTCCACGCCCGGCGCCGAATGCGTCGGACGCGTCTCGGCGGTCGGATCGGCCGTGAGGCACGTCAAGGCGGGCGACCTCGTGATCAATCTGCAGCGCGAGAACTGGACGCAGAAGCGGCGGGTCAAGGGGGACGACGCGATCCCGCTGCCGGCCGGCATCGACCTGCGGCAGGCGGCGATGGTGCGAATCAACCCGCCGACGGCGCGGCTCATGCTGTCGGACTTCGTCGAGCTGGCGGCCGGCGAGTGGGTTATCCAGAACGTGGCCAATTCGGCGGTCGGGCGGTTGCTGATCGTGCAGGCGCATCAGCGTGGGCTGCGCACCGTCAACGTCGTGCGCCGGGCCGAGCTCGCAGACGAGCTGAAGGCGCTGGGCGCCGACGTCGTCCTGGTCGACGGCGACGATCTCGCGGAGCGCGTCGCCGGGGCGACCGGCAACGCCGCGATCCGGCTGGGCATCGAGGCGATCGGCGGCGCGGCCACGGGGCGCATCGTCGACTGCATCGCGACCGAGGGCACCGTCGTGCATTACGGCTCGATGAGCGGCGAGGATCCCAAGGTGGGGCGGAGCAACCTCATTTATCGCGGCATCAAGCTGACGGGGTTCATGCTGGGCCGTGGCCTGGCCCGGCGCGACGCGGCCAAGATCCGGGAAATCTATGCGGAGCTGGCGGCGCAGGTCGTGGCCGGTACGCTTTACGCCCCGGTGGACACGGTCTATCCGATCGAGAAGATCAAGGAGGCGCTGGCGCATGCCGACAAAGGCGGGCGCAACGGCAAGATCCTGGTGGCGCCCAACGGCGCGATTTGAAAGAGGGAGAAATGAGATGAGTTCCGACGTCGCGGAAATCGAGAAGGTGCTTCAGGTCTATTTCGACGGCCTGTACGAGGGCGACACCAAGAAGCTGGGCGAGGCCTTCCATCCTGCCTCGCACCTGTACAGTGCCGGCCCCGATGGCAAGGCCGCGGACATGCCGCGCGCCGACTGGTTCAAGATGGTCGAGAGCCGCAAGTCGGCCAGGGATAGCGGCAGCGAGCGGCGCGACCGCATCGTTTCGATCGACTTCTCCGGCCCGACGACGGCCTTTGCCAAGGTCGAGTGCCAGATCCCGCCGCGCTACTTCACGGACTATCTGACGCTTCTGAAAGCAGAAGGCCGTTGGCAGGTCATTGCCAAGGCCTTCCACACCGTTACCAAGTAGACGACTGGGCGAGACGCGAGGAGCCTAGCTCTTCGCGTCCGCCGCGACCTGGACCTTGATCATCTTGTCCGCCGGGGCGGACACGGCGCCCGAGCCCGGCGCGCCCTTCTTGATCTTGTCCACGAATTCCATGCCGGACGTGACCTTGCCCCAGACGGTGTACTGGCCGTCGAGGAAGTTCGAGTCCTTGAGGACGATGAAGAACTGGCTGCGGGCGCTGTTCGGATCGTTGGTGCGGGCCATCGAGACCGCGCCGCGGCTGTGCGGCTCTTTCGAGAACTCGGCCTTGAGCGTCTCGCCCATGCCGCCGGTGCCGGTGCCCGTCGGGTCGCCGGTCTGGGCCATGAAGCCGTCGATCACGCGGTGGAAGACAACGCCGTCGTACTTGCCCTCGCGCGCCAGCTTCTTGATCTGGGCGACGTGGTTGGGGGCGAGGTCGGGGCGCATCTCGATGACGACGCGACCATCCTTCAGGTCGATGTAGAGGGTGTTTTCCTTATCCATGGCGGAGGCTGCTCCTGCGAACATGAGAATGACGGCAAGGACGGGCGTCAGAAAGGCGAGCCGCATGACGATTTCCTTAGACGATTCCGCGGTCCTGCCGCGGCCGGCGGGACCTTATAGGCCGGCTTTCGAAAGACAAGCGGCAACTTCGGGGCCGCCGCCGGAAGGCTATGCTGCACCTGCGCCCTGTGCCGCTGCGGGCGCGGCTGCGACTGGCCGCCACATACCGGCCAGGGGTGAAAACCCGTTACCACCCACGGCTATATCTGGTACTAACCCGTTTGAAATGCGGGGGATTTTGCGGGTCGGAAAACCTGCCGGATCTTAACCGCCGAGGGGACGGATGCATGGTCGTTAAGCGTGTATTGGGCGTCGTTGGACTGTTGGTGGCAATGGCCGGATTCGGTATTGCCGCGCCGGCCCAGGCGCAAAAAGTTATCGGCGTGCCGCATGATTGGCAGCTGAACTTCCCGCCGCCCTACACACCGATCATGGAACGGGTCGAATCGCTGCACGACCTGCTGCTGGTCATCATCACCCTGATCTGTGTCTTCGTGCTGTTGCTGCTGGTGTACGCCGTGTGGCGTTTCCATGCCGGTCGCAACCCGACGCCGGCGACCGTGACGCACAACACGCTGCTCGAGATCGCCTGGACGATCATCCCGATCCTGATCCTGGTGGTGATCGCCATTCCGTCCTTCCGCCTGCTCTATTACAGCGACAAGGCGACCGAGGCCGCGCTGACGATCAAGGTCACCGGTCACCAGTGGTACTGGTCGTACAATTACCCCGATCAGGGCGATTTCACGGTCGAGAGCCGCATGCTGAGCGAGGCCGATCGCGCCAAGACCAAGCCGCAGGTGCCGCGCCTGCTCGCGGTCGACGAGGAGATGGTGATCCCGGTCAATACGGTGGTGCGCATCGTCGGCACCGCCGAGGGCGGCAGCATGCACGGCTGGACCGTTCCCGGCTTCGGCATCAAGAAGACGGTGATTCCGGGCCGCATCAACGAGGGCTGGATCAGCGTCAAGGAAGAGGGCCTGTATTTCGGTCAGTGCTCGCAGATCTGCGGTCAGAACCACAGCTTCATGCCGATCGGCGTTCGCGTGGTTTCGCAGGCCGACTTCGACAAATGGGTTGCCGACAAGAAGAAGGCCGCCGGGCTCGCGCCCGCGACCGACATCGCGTCTGCCGCCACCACTCCCGCCACCCGCTAAGCGCTTCTCCGCAGGAGATCAAGAATGGCCACCGCGCACGGCGCCGCCCACGACCACAACGCCCACGGGCATGACGACCATACTCCCACCGGTATCAAGCGGTGGCTGTACAGCACCAACCACAAGGACATCGGAACGATGTACCTTGTGTTCTCGATCTTCGCGGCGCTGATCGGGGCGGGCTTCTCTGTCTACATGCGCCTCGAGCTGATGCAGCCGGGCGTCCAGTACTTCAATGGCGCGGACGGCACGCCGGACGGCCACTTCTGGAACACGATCGTGACGGCGCACGGCCTGATCATGGTGTTCTTCGTCGTCATGCCCGGGCTGATCGGCGGTTTCGGCAACTGGTTCGTGCCCCTCATGATCGGCGCGCCGGACATGGCGTTCCCGCGCATGAACAACATCAGCTTCTGGCTCCTGCCGCCGGCCTTCATCCTGCTGCTGATGTCGGCCCTGATCGGTGGTGGCGTGGGCACCGGCTGGACGATCTATCCGCCGCTCACGATCAACCAGGGCGCCGGCATGGATCTGGCGATCTTCTCGCTGCACATCGCGGGTGCCTCGTCGATCCTGGGAGCGATCAACTTCATCACGACCATCCTGAACATGCGCGCGCCGGGCATGACCCTGCACCGCATGCCGCTGTTCGCCTGGTCGGTGCTGGTCACGGCCTTCCTGCTGCTGCTGGCGCTGCCGGTCCTCGCCGGCGCCATCACGATGCTGCTGACCGACCGCAACTTCGGCACCTCGTTCTTCAAGCCCGATGGCGGCGGTGACCCGGTGCTGTTCCTGAACCTGTTCTGGTTCTTCGGTCACCCCGAAGTCTACATCATGATCCTGCCGGCCTTCGGCATCATCAGCCACATCATCTCGACCTTCGCCAAGAAGCCGATCTTCGGCTACCTCGGAATGGCCTACGCCATGGTCGCGATCGGCGTCGTCGGCTTCGTCGTGTGGGCGCACCACATGTACACGGTCGGCCTGGACGTCGACACGCGCGCCTACTTCGTGGCCGCGACCATGGTGATCGCCGTGCCGACGGGCGTGAAGATCTTCTCGTGGATCGCCACCATGTGGGGCGGATCGATCCGCCTGACGATCCCCATGCTGTGGGCGATCGGCTTCATCTTCCTGTTCACCGTCGGCGGCGTGACCGGCGTCGTCCTGGCCAATGCCGGCGTCGACTACTCGCTGCACAACACCTACTACGTGATTGCGCACTTCCACTACGTGCTGTCGCTCGGTGCGGTGTTCGGCATGTTCGCCGGCTTCTACTACTGGATCGGCAAGATGTCGGGCCGGCAGTATCCGGAGTGGGCGGCGCAGATCCACTTCTGGGTCACCTTCGTCGCCGTGAACCTGACCTTCTTCCCGATGCACTTCACGGGACTGGCCGGCATGCCGCGCCACTACGTCGACTATCCCGACGCGATGTCGCACTGGAACTACCTCTCTTCGATCGGCGCGTTCATGTCGTTCGGCGCGACCCTGTTCTGGCTGGTCTTCGTGGTCTTCGGCACGCTGATGTTCGGCCGCAAGGTCGGTGCGAACTATTGGGGTGACGGTGCCACGACGCTGGAATGGACGGTGTCCTCGCCGCCGCCGTTCCACACCTTCGAGGACCTGCCGCACATCTCGCCGACGGCGAACCACTAGGAACGGAGCGGAGGCGCCCCAAGAAGGCGCCTTCGTCTTGAAAGGCCCATGAGCAACACCGCGCACACATTCACGGGAAGTATCGAGGGGACCGTCACGCCGGCGCGCGTGCGGGACTATATCGACCTGCTGAAGCCGCGCGTGATGTCGCTGGTGGTCTTCACCGGCTGGATCGGCGTGCTGATCGCGCCGGTTCACATCCATCCGTTCAAGGCGGCACTGGCCGTCCTGGCGATCGCCCTGGGCTCCGGCGCGGCCGGCGCCATCAATATGTGGTACGAGCGCGACCTCGACGCGCTGATGGCGCGGACACGCAACCGCCCGCTGCCGGCCGGTCGCGTCGCGCCGGACGATGCGCTGGGGCTCGGCGTGCTGCTGTCGATTTTCTCGGTGCTGCTGATGGCGGTATCGACGAACCTCGTGGCGGCGGCGCTGCTCGCGGCGGCGATCCTGTTCTACGTTTTCATCTACACGATCTGGCTGAAGCGCCGGACGCCGCAGAACATCGTGATCGGTGGTGCGGCCGGAGCCTTCCCGCCGATGATCGGCTGGGCCGCGGCTACCGGCGACGTTTCCGCCGTGGGAATCGCGCTCTTCCTGCTGGTCTTCCTCTGGACACCGCCGCATTTCTGGGCACTCGCCCTCTACCGCAGCGACGACTATCGCCGGGCCGGCGTGCCGATGCTGCCGGTGGTGGCGGGGCCGCGCGAAACCAAGCGGCAGATGCTGATCTACACGCTGCTGCTATTGCCGGTCGCGCTGGCGCCGACGCTGCTGGGCGCTGTCGGTTGGCTCTACGGCGCGGTTGCCCTGGCGCTCAGCCTCGGCTTCATCGGCCACGCGATTGTCGTCTGGCGCACGGCGGACGACGAAACCGCCTACCGCGCGGCGCGCAAGATGTTTCGCTACTCGCTGATCTATCTCGCCGTGCTGTTCGCGGCGCTGCCGGTCGATCTCGTCGTGAGCCGGATCGCGGGATGAGTGCGGCCATGGCACAGGACCGTCGACCGGGCGATACCGACATGCACCGCCGCCAGCGCGGCAAGAACCTGTTCATCGCGGGTTTTCTCGTGGTGCTGGTGATCCTGTTCTTTGCCCTGACGATCGTGCGCATGGGAGGCTACGGATGACGGACGACACGCCCGACACCGCCGCCAGGAACAAGCGGCTGGCGCGGCGCCTTTTCCTCGTGACGGCCGGCATGGGCGGTTTCGCCTATGCCTCGGCGCCGCTCTACGACCTGTTCTGCCGCACCACCGGCTTCGGCGGGACTCCGGTCGTGGCCCAGAGCGGCGACCGCCCGATCCTCGACCGCACGGTCAAGGTGCGCTTCGATTCCAACGTCGACACGGCGCTGCCCTGGAAATTCCAGCCGCTGCAGCGTGAAGTCACGGTCCGGCTCGGCGAGGAATATCTCGCCTACTACCGGGTGACCAATCTCTCGCAGCGACCGGCCGTCGGCACCTCGACCTACAATGTCACGCCGGAGACGGCGGGCGGCTGGTTCAACAAGCTCCAGTGCTTCTGCTTCACCGAGCAGTTGCTTCTGCCCGGGCAGTCCGTGGACATGCCTGTGATCTTCTTCGTCGATCCCGACTTGGACAAGGATCGGCGCTACGACAACATCCGGACCATCACGCTCTCGTACACATTCTTCGAGGCGAAGACGGAACGGGCCAGGACATTGCTGGGCGGCTTGCCCGGCGGCGATATCGGAAAGGGTGGATGAACATGGCCGGCGGTACTCCGAAGCATCCCTATCATCTGGTCGACCCCAGCCCGTGGCCGGCCTTGGGCTCGTTCGCGGCCCTGGTGCTGGCGCTTGGCTTCGGCTTCGCGCTGCATCCGGACATGCTGGGACCGGGCTTCGGCACCTTCATGAAGGCCGTGCACTGGTGGGGGCTGGTCCCCGGCCTGCTGCTGGTGCTGGGCGTCATGTACTGGTGGTGGTCGGACGTCATTGCCGAGTCGCGCGTCTATCATACGGCTGTGGTCCAGCTGGGCCTGCGCTACGGGATGATCCTGTTCATCGCCTCGGAAGTGCTGTTCTTCGCGGCCTTCTTCTGGGCGTTCTTCGACGCGGCCCTCTATCCCGGTGCACCGAACATGCCGGTCCGCGCCGAGGCGACCGGCGGCATCTGGCCGCCGAAGGGCATCAGCATCATCGCGCCGTTCGACCTGCCGCTGATGAACACGCTGATCCTGCTGCTGTCGGGCACCACGGCGACCTGGGCACATCACTCCATCATCGAGGGCAACCAAAAGGACGCCGTCCGCGGCCTGCTGTGTACCGTCCTGCTCGGCATGATCTTCACGGGCGTCCAGGCCTATGAATATCTTCACGCGCCGTTCACGTTCAGCCAGGACATCTATACGTCGACTTTCTTCATGGCGACGGGCTTCCACGGCTTCCACGTGCTGGTGGGCACCATCTTCCTGATCGTCTGCCTGATCCGCGCCGCAAAGGGCCAGTTCAAGCCCCGGCAGCATTTCGGCTTCGAGGCGGCTGCCTGGTACTGGCACTTCGTCGACGTGGTCTGGCTGTTCCTGTTCTTCTGCATCTACTGGTGGGGCGCCGGCAAAGCGCCGATCGCCCTGCACTGACGCAGCCATACCATCTATCTTGGAACCGCCGGGTGCTCCCCGGCGGTTCGTCTTTGGGAGACACCCTTGTCCGACTGGCCCCGGCAATCGCCCTTCGACGTCGCCCTGCGCGGCGCCTGTCCCCGCTGCGGCAAGGGGCGGCTGTTCGCCGGCCTGCTGAACGTCGTCGATCGCTGTGAGACGTGCGGCCTCGACCTGCGCGGCAACGATGCGGGTGACGGGCCGGCGGTGTTCGTCATCCTGGGACTCGGCGCCATCATCATGATTCTCGTCTTCTGGGTGGAGTTCCGCTACGAGCCGCCCTGGTGGCTGCACGTCGTCATCTGGCTGCCGCTCACCTTCGGGCTCGCCGTCGGGATGCTGCGCTTCCTCAAGGCGCTGCTGGTCGCCCAGCAGTTCGTCCATCGCACGACCGAACTCGACGAGTAGAGGAGACACCATGATCCGGCTGAGGCCCGCTCTCTGGCCCACGCTCGTCTCGCTGCCCATCCTGGTTCTCTCGCTGAGCCTCGGCTTCTGGCAGATGGAGCGTCGCGAGTGGAAACGCGACATCATCGATCGCATCGCCGCGAACCAGGCAGCGCCGCCGATGACGCTCGACCAGCTGCTGAGCGGCATTCCGTTGCGCCACGAATACGGGCGCGTGAAGGTTACCGGCACCTTCGAGCATGGCCACGAGTTCTTCCTGGCCGCACGCAGCCTCAAGAACAAGGTCGGCCTGCAGGTCATCGTCCCGCTGAAGACCGATGATGGCCGCATCGTCCTGTTCGATCGCGGCTGGGTCCCCGACCGCGCCGCCGCGACACAGGCTGCAGCCCAGCCGTCGGGCCGGGTAGAACTCACCGGTCTGGTGCGCCGATCGCAGATCCGGGCGCGCTTCGCGCCCGAGAACGTACCGGAGAAGAACGTCTGGTTTCAGGCCGACGTGCCGCTGATGCGCAAAATGGCGGGCGCGCCGCCTGATCCCAAGCTCGACACGTTCTTCCTCGAGTCCGACTCCACGCCCAATCCGGGTGGTGTGCCGGTCGGCGGTCAGACGCGGCTCGAAATCCCCAACGATCATCTCCAGTACGCCATCACCTGGTTCCTGATCGCTCTCGCGCTGGCCGGCGTCTATCTCGCCTATCACTGGGAGAACGGCCGGCTGGAGATCAACGGACGCAAGAAGAGCACATGATCGCCAACGATCCCTATGCCGAGCTGGAGCGCCGCTTCGCGCGGCTGAGCGCCCTCGGCCGCGCCTCGGCGATCCTGAGCTGGGACCGTTCGACGATGATGCCGGACGGGGCCACAGAGGACCGTGCCGACCAGCTCGTGACCCTGGGCGCGATCGCCCACGAGATCATTTCGGCGCCCGAGATACCCGATCTCCTGGCGCGCGCCGAGGAGGGCCGGGGTGCGCTCGATCCCTGGCAGGCCGCCAATCTGCGCGAGATGCGGCGGTCCTGGGTGCACGAGAGCGCGCTGCCCGCCGACCTCGTCGAGGCCCGCACGCGGGCCTGCTCGGCCTGCGAGCACGCCTGGCGTTCGGCCCGCAAGAATGCCGACTTCAAGTCGCTGCTGCCGACCCTCACCGAGGTGCTGAACATCATGCGGCGTGTCGGCGAGGCCAAGGCCGCCGCGCTGGGCACCTCGCTGTACGACGGGCTGCTCGACGAGTTCGAGCCCGGCGGCCGCTCGGCGCGCATCGACGCGCTGTTCGACGAGTTGCGCGGGTTCCTGCCGGGTCTGCTGGGCCGTGTGCTCGAGCACCAGAGGAGCCGGCCCGAGCCCTTGCCGCTCGAGGGTCCGTTTCCCGTCGAGGCGCAGCGCCGGCTGGGCGAGGAGCTGATCCGCCGGATCGGGTTCGACTTCCATCACGGCAGGCTCGACGTATCGGCGCATCCCTTCACCGGCGGGACGTCCGATGACGTGCGCATCACCACGCGCTACGACGAGGCCGACTTCGCCCGTTCGCTGATGGGGGTGCTGCACGAGACCGGTCACGGTCTCTATGAGGCGGGCCTGCCCAGGGCCTGGCGCCGCCAGCCGGTCGGCCACGCGCGCGGCATGACCCTGCACGAGAGCCAGTCGCTGCTGATGGAGATGCAGGCCTGCCGCAGCGACGCGTTTCTCGCTTTCGCGGCGCCGCGCATGCGCGCGGTCTTCGGCAAGGACGGGCCGGCCTGGACCGAAGAGAACGTCCATCGGCTCTATACGCGCGTGGCGCCCGGCTTCATCCGCGTCGACGCCGACGAGGTCACCTATCCGCTGCACATCATGCTGCGCTACCGGCTGGAGCGGGCGATGCTGGCGGGCGACCTCGCGCTGGCCGACCTGCCGGGCGCGTGGGACGACGGCATGCGGGAACTGCTCGGCATCGTGCCGCCCGACGACTCCCTGGGCTGCCTGCAGGACATCCATTGGCCGGATGGCGGCTGGGGCTATTTCCCGACCTATACGCTGGGGGCGCTGGCCGCGGCCCAGCTCTTCGCCGCCGCCCGCCGCGCCCATCCCGGCCTGATGGACGCCATCGGGCAGGGCGATTTTGCCCCACTGCTGGGCTGGTTGCGCACCAATGTGCACGGCAAGGGCTCGATCGCGACGACAGACGAGATCCTGACCGAAGCCACCGGAGCGCCTCTGGGCGCTGCGGCCTTCAAAGCCCATCTGGAAAGCCGCTACCTCCAGGCGTAAGAGGGACCCATGCTCGACCTTCGTCCGAACTGCGAATGCTGCGACAAGGACCTGCCCAACGGCGCGTCCGACGCCCTGATCTGCACCTTCGAGTGCACGTTCTGCGCCGCCTGTGCGCAAAACCGTCTGGGCGGCCTTTGCCCGAACTGCGGTGGCGATCTGGTCAAACGCCCGACCCGCCCCGAGAGGGCACTGGCCAAGTTCCCGGCCTCCACCAAACGGGTTCGCAAGGACCACGAGGCCTGTCGGCAGGTCGCCTAGCCGGAGGAATCCTTTGCGTTACATCAGCACCCGCCACGGCTCGCAGGGCAATCCTGCGCCGCTCGGCTTCGAAGACATCATGCTTGCGGGCCTGGCCCGTGACGGCGGCCTCTACCTGCCCGCCGAATGGCCGCAGTTCTCCAAGGCCGAGATCGCGGCTCTGAAAGGGCTGAGCTACACCGAGCTCGCCTTCCGCATCATGAAGCCGTTCGTCGGCGACACTTTCGACGACACGACCTTCCGCCGCCTGATCGGCGAGGCCTATGCCTCGTTCGAGACGCCGGAAGTCGCGCCGCTGAAGCCGCTGGGCGATTCGGGCCTGCACCTGCTCGAACTGTTCCACGGCCCGACGCTCGCCTTCAAGGACGTGGCGCTGCAGCTCCTCGGCCGCATGCTCGACCAGACGCTGACGACCCGCGGCCAGCACGCCACCATCGTCGGCGCTACCTCGGGCGATACGGGCTCGGCCGCCATCGAGGCGGTGCGCGACCGCAAGACCATCGACATCTTCATGCTGTTCCCGCACGGCCGCGTGAGCGAGGTGCAGCGCCGGCAGATGACGACGGTGCTGGCGCCCAACGTGCACAACATCGCGGTGCAGGGTACGTTCGACGACTGCCAGGATCTGGCCAAGGCCTGCTTCAACGATCTGGCGTTCCGCGACCGGCATGCGCTGACGGCGGTGAACTCGATCAACTTCGCGCGCGTGATGGCGCAGATCGTCTATTACTTCTGGGCGGCGCTGAAGCTCGGCGCCCCGGAGCGCCCCGTGGCGTTCAGCGTGCCCAGCGGCAATTTCGGCAATGTCTATGCGGGCTATGCGGCCAAGCAGATGGGCCTGCCGATCTCGCACTTCGTGGTCGGCGCCAACAGCAACGACATCCTGGCGCGCTTCTTCGAGAGCGGCACGATGACGACCTCCGGGGTCGTGCCGACGCTGAGCCCCAGCATGGACATCCAGATCTCGAGCAACTTCGAGCGCCTGCTGTTCGATCTCTACGAACGCGACGGTGTCGCCCTGGCCGACGCCATGACGGCGTTCCGCAGCACCGGCACGCTGAAGGTCGGCGGCAGCCTGCTGGCCGGCGTCCGCGAGCTCTTCGACGCAGGCAGGCTGGACGATGCCGGGACGCTGGCCGCCATGAAGGATTGCCTCGCGCGCTTCGGCGAGACGATCGATCCGCACACCGCGGTGGGCTACGCGCTGGCCCAGCAGCATCGACGCGATCCCGCCATTCCCATGGTCGTGCTGGCGACGGCGCATCCCGCCAAGTTCCCCGACGCCGTCGAGAAGGCGACCGGCCGGCGGCCGCGCCTGCCGGAGCGGCTCGGCGACCTGCTGGAGCGGGCCGAGCGTGCCGATGGAATGCCGAACGACGTCGCGGCTCTCAAATCCATGATCGACGAACGACGGGAAATGGCCGCCGCGCCCGCAGCCAGAAACAAGGTGCGCACGTGAGCAATGTGAAGGTTACGACGCTGGGCAACGGCCTGCGGGTCGCCGTCGACCCGATGCCCGAGGTGGAATCGGCGTCGCTCGGCATCTGGGTCGGCTGCGGCACCCGCCACGAGACCGCGGAACTGAACGGCATGGCCCACATGTTGGAGCACATGGCGTTCAAGGGCACCCGCACCCGTAGCGCGCGCGCCATCGCCGAGGAGATCGAGAATGTCGGCGGCAGCCTGAACGCCTATACCGGCCGCGAGATCACCGCCTATCACGCCTCGGTTCTCAAGGAAGACGTCGCGCTGGGCATCGAGATGGTGTCGGACATCCTGCGCAACTCGGTTTTCGATCCCGACGAGCTGCAGCGCGAGCGCGGTGTCATCCTGCAGGAGATCGGGCAGGCGCTCGACACGCCCGACGACCTGATATTCGACCAGTTCCAGGAGACCGCGTTGCCGGGCCAGCCGCTCGGCCGGCCGGTACTGGGCACCGCCACGTCGGTCGAGGCCATCGGCCGCGACGACCTCTTCGCCTATCTCGCGCGTCACTACACGGCCGGAAACATGGTCCTGTCGGCGGCGGGCCGGGTCGAGCACGACCAGATCGTCGATCTGGCAGAGAAGCATTTCGGCTCGGTGCCGCGCACGCCCGCCAACGCCGAGCGGCCGGTCCCGCTGGCCTATGTCGGCGGCGACGGCCGCGAACAGCGCGTGCTTGAACAGGCGCATCTCGTGCTGGGTTGCGAGGGCATCGGCTACCGTGACCCCGACTACTTCGCGCTGGCCATCTACTCGACGCTGTTCGGCGGCGGCATGTCCTCCCGTCTGTTCCAGCGCATCCGTGAGGAGCGGGGGCTGGTTTACGGCATCCACTGTTTCAACACGGCTTATGCCGATGGCGGCCTGTTCGGCATCTATGCCGGCACCGGCGAGGACGATCTGGCCGAACTGGTGCCTGCGGTGTGCGAGGAATTCGTCACCGTGGCCGATACGCTGAACGAGCAGGAACTCGTGCGTGCCCGCAACCAGATCAAGGCCGGCACGCTGATGGCGCTCGAGTCCAGCGGCGCGCGCTGCGAGCAGGCGGCGCGCCACCTGATCGTGCACGGCCGCACCATCCCCTACGCCGAGGTCGTCTCGCGCATCGAGGCGGTCAACCAGGACGCCGTGCGCCGCGTCGCTCGCCGCCTGCTGAAGGGCGAACTCACCCTCGCCGCCCTGGGACCCATCGACGGCCTGGAGCCACTCGACAAGATCGCCGGCCGCCTCGCGGCGTAAGAGAGCGCGCGCTACCAATAGTCCTCATCCTGAGGAGCGCGCCGCAGGCGCGCGTCTCGAAGGATGGGCTGCCGATCCACCTGTAATCCACCCTTCGATACGGCTGCTGCGCAGCCTCCTCAGGGTGAGGTGGTGTTTTGCTCAGGCCGCTTTCGGCAGTTCGGCTTGTGCCGTGCGCGGAGGAACGCCGATCGCGGCGCGTTCGATGGCGGTCTTAATCTCGGCGCTGCGGCGGACCACATTGTAGCGCAGGCCGGTGTAGAGATTCATCGGGAACGGCATCGGCGCGTTGAAGTCGATGATCAGCACCACCCGCGTCTCATCGGTCTGGTTCTTCACCCAGTGCTCTCGCGTGTCGTCGAAGACCAGCGGCTCGCCTTCCTTCCAGAAGAAATGATGGCCGCCGATCTCGATCCAGCACTTCTCGGGCTCCTTCGGCACGATCAGCGGGTAGTGGAAGCGGATGATCCCGGCTGCCGAACCGCGATGCGGCTCGATCTCGGCGCGGCCGGCGAGGATGCTGAACAGCGCCGTGTGGACGCCGGGGATCTTCGCGATCGCAGCCATCGTATCCGGCACCGCTGCGGCATTCTCCGGAACGTCATGGCCCCACAGCTTCAGCAGGAAGGTGCGCCAGGCGCGGCCCGGCACGTAGAGGTCGCGCGGGTGGACCTCATGGAGGGCCGGGATCTCCTCATGATGGCTCAGGAGATACTCGAGGTCGGCCTTGATTTTGGCGTGGCTCTTCTTGAGCTCACCCAGCACCGGGAAGACCTTCATGGCGTCCTCGCCGCCCAGCGGCAGCTTCGGCATGTTCCGCAGGATCATGTCCGAAAGCTTGAGGTTGAAATCCTCCAGCGGCTGCTGGGGAAGCCAGATGTGCTTGGTCAGATAGAATCTGCCCTTTTCGCCGACACTGGGTTTGCTAGCCGTTTCCATGGCCGATGTGCCTCGAAGACTTGCGATAGATGGATGTAATACGCCCGTTTGGCCGAATGGCGGCAGCTCTTCCAGCGCCCCGGTGCGTGACGGACCGTCTCAATTTCCTACGTCGAACCCCGGAAAACATGCAAGAATTCCGAAGAACCGCGAGTATAGCCCAAGATGTTCCGCTTTGCCGACGTCCCGTTGTCGCTGTCAGGGATGACCCGGATTACCGGGAAGCGCGTGTTTCTGCGCGCGCCGAGCCTGGACGACTGGCCGGAATGGGCCGAATTGCGGGCCCGCAGCCGCGCCTTTCTCACCCCCTGGGAGCCCACCTGGCCCGAGGATTCGCTGGCCCGCGACCATTTCCGGCGCCGGCTGCGGCAGCAGATCAAGGAATGGCGGGCAGGGGAGGCCTACGGGCTTTTCGTCTTCACCAATGAAGGCCGCCGGCTGGTCGGCGGAATCAACCTCAGCAACGTCCGCCGCGGCGTCGCCCAGGCCGCGTCCGTCGGCTACTGGATGGGCCAGCCCTATGCCGGCCAAGGCCTGATGACCGACGGCCTGCGCGCCACCCTGCCGTTCGTGTTCGACGACCTGCGGCTACACCGGCTGGAGGCCGCCTGCCTGCCACACAACGAACCTTCCAAGGCCGTGCTGACCAAGGTCGGCTTTCACGAGGAGGGGCTGGCCCGGCAGTATCTGCGCATCAACGGCCAGTGGGCCGACCACCTGCTTTTCGCGCTGCTGCGGGCGGACTACGACGCGCTTCTGCGGGCGCCGCGGTAACGGGCCGAGGCCCCGACCCCAGGGAGGCGTCCGTGCGCAATCTTACCCCGACCTCGATCACCCAGGCCTTCGCCGACTATGCGCGCAAAGCCCCGTCGGAACGCGCGCGCACCTTGCTGGTCTCGCTGGCCGGCCACCTGCACGGTTTCGTGCGCGAGAACAAGGTCACGCAGGCGGAGTGGGGCGCCGCCATCGACGCCCTCACGCGCGCCACCCAGTTCACCGACGACAAGCGCAACGAATACATCCTGTTCTCAGACCTGCTCGGCGTGTCGTCTCTCGTGGACATGGTGAACGCCGCCGGCAGCGGAACGCCGTCGTCCGTGCTCGGCCCGTTCCACATCGAGGGGGCCCCCGAGCTGTCCAATGGCGGCGATCTGTGGCGCGGCCAGGTGGGCGAGCCGCTGGTCGTGAGCGGCCGCATCGTCGATGGAAGGGGCGCGCCAGCGAAAGGGACCGTGATGGCGATCTGGCAGAATGCCGGCAACGGCCTCTATGCCCAGCAGGACGCCGCGCAATCGCCGACCAACTATCACGCGCGCCTCGCCGTGGCGGACGATGGCACCTTCGCCTTCACCACCGTGCGGCCGGTCTCCTACAAGGTGCCGGACGACGGCCCGGCCGGCGACATGCTGCGCATCCTGGGTCGCGACGCCTGGCGGCCGGCCCATCTGCACCTGATCATCCAGGCGCCCGGCCATGCGCCGCTGATCACCGAGTTCTTCCCCGAGGATGACGAGCATCTCGACGGCGATGCGGTGTTCGGCGTGCGCGCCGGCCTCGTCCTGCCTTTTGCCAAGGTGACCGACCGCGCCGCACTGCCTGCCAGCCTCGCGGCGCGCGACACGCTGCCCTTGCCGGTCTGGGCCACGCGCCTCGACCTGACCTTGCCCGCGGGTTGATGCCGCTCGTTCGCCTCCGCGACGTCTCCAGGGTTTTCGCGAACGGCGTCCAGGCGCTGGGCGGCGCCTCGCTCGACATCGAGGCCGGCGAGTTCCTGAGCGTGCTCGGCCCCTCGGGCTGCGGAAAATCGACCCTGCTGCGCCTGATCGCCGGCCTCGCCGAGCCGAGCGCCGGCACGATCGAGTGGCCGCAGGGCAGGCCCGACCTGGGCTTCGTTTTCCAGGAACCGACCCTGATGCCGTGGACGACGGCGCTGGCCAACGTGGCCCTGCCGCTCAAGCTGCGCGGGCTGGCGCGCTCGGAACGCGAGGCGCGCGCGGCCGAGGCGCTCGCGGGCGTCGGGCTCAAGGGCTTCGAGAAGAGCTATCCGCGCGAACTGTCGGGCGGCATGAAGATGCGCGTCTCGATCGCGCGCGCGCTCGTCACCTCGCCGAAGCTGCTCCTGATGGACGAACCCTTCGCCGCGCTCGACGAGATCACGCGGCGCAGGCTGAACACCGACCTCCTGGAACTCTGGCAGCGCACGCATTTCACCGCCGTGTTCGTGACCCACTCGGTGTTCGAATCGGTGTTCCTGTCGCAGCGCATCGTGGTGATGAGCGCCCGCCCCGGCCGCGTGCGCTCCGAGCTCGCCATCCCGGCGCCCTATCCACGCAGCGAGGCCTTCGGCACCTCTGCCGACTACGCCGCTCTCTGCCGCCTCACTTCGGCGCAGCTCTCCGAAGCGATGGCGGCATGAGCGCCCGCATCGTCGCTCCGGTCCTGATGGGGATCTTCATGCTGGCCCTGTGGGAGGGCCTCGTCCGCGCGATGGAGATCCCGACCTACATCCTGCCCGGGCCGATCCTGGTGGCGAAGACGCTGGTGTCGGACTGGGGCACGCTGTGGCCGGCGCTGGTGGTGACGCTCAGCATCACCCTGCAGGCCTTGCTGGCCGCGGTGCTGGTCGGCGTCCTGCTGGCGCTGCTGTTCTCGCTGTCGCGCTGGATCGAGCTGTCGCTCTTTCCCTACGCGATCATCCTGCAGGTGACGCCGATCGTGGCCATCGCGCCGCTGATCATCGCCTGGGTCGACGACGTCAATGTCTCGCTGCTGATCTGCGCCTGGCTGGTGGCCTTCTTCCCCATCCTGTCCAACACGGTGCTGGGCCTGCGCTCGGTCGACCGCAACCTGCTCGACCTGTTCGAGCTCTACGGTTCGAGCCGCTGGCGTACGTTGGTCGATCTGCGCCTGCCGGCGGCTCTGCCCTACTTCTTGGGGGGGCTGCGCATCTCCGGCGGGCTGGCGCTGATCGGCGCCGTCGTCGCGGAGTTCGTCGCGGGCTCGGGCGGCCGCGAATCGGGCCTCGCCTACCGCATCCTCGAATCGGGCTACCAGCTCAAGATCCCGCGCATGTTCGCAGCCCTGGTGCTGATCTCCGCGGCGGGCATCGCGATCTACCTGCTGCTGTCCCTGGTCTCGCACCTGCTGCTGCGCCGCTGGCACGAAAGCGCGCTCAAGGAGGAGTAAGTCAGGAACGGCGCAGCGCCGCCCTGCCGAGGAAGAACGACGCCGTCGCCACGCCCGCCGCCAGCAGGAGATAGCCCGCCTCATAGACGCCGGTGATGGCCAGCACGGTGCGGAAGAGGAGCGGCGACAGGAGTGCGCCGCAGAAGACGAAGAGCTGGGTCGCGCCCGTGAACTCCGCGGCCCGCCCCGGCGGCGCCCGCGAGGCGCTCTCGGCGATGAACACGCCGTTCCAGCCGACGGCGGTGCCGCCCAGGATCGTGCAGACGATGTAGACCGCGGTGGTGGGCCAGGCGGGCGTCGAGAAGGACATCACCGTGGCAGCCATTGCGATGATGGCACCGATGCCCGCCAGCACCGCCGACGGCTTGCGCAGCAGGTCGGCGAGCGCGCCCCAGAAGATGCGGCCGAAGGCGCCGGCGAGGGTTGCCGCCGACAGCAGCGCGCCAGCCAGCACGTAGGACATCTGCAGGCCATCGACGGCATAGACGACGGTGAAGTTCACGACGATTGCCTGCGTGGCCGAGAACAGCATGCCGATGAAGCACATCGGCCGCAGGATCGGGTCGCGCCAGGCGAGCTGCAGCGGCTCGAAGATCTCCGCCAAGGTCGGCAGGCGCGCTGAGCCACCGCTGCGCTCGTCGTCGTACAGGGCGCGCAACGGCTGGATGGCGATGGCGGCGGCGATCGAGAGAACGCCGACCGAAACGGCAGCCCATCGCCAGCCGAAATCGAGCGCGAGAGTCGGCAGCACGGCGCCGCAGATCGCGAAGCCCAAGGGCACGCCGCTCTGCTTCAGCGAGAAGGTGACGTTGGCCAGCCGCGGCGGCGACACGCGGGCCAGGATGTGCGAGCTGGCGATGGTGAGGGGGCCCGAGCCGAGGCCCACGATGAAAGCCGAAAGCGCGGCCATCGCCAGGCCGCCCGTCGCGAAGACGAAGGAGCCCAGCGCCGCGATCGTGAGCCCGGTCTGGATGAAACGGATCGGTCCCAGCCTCCGGGTGATCGTGCCGCCGCCGACGGTCGAGATCATCGCCGCGAGATAGACGATCGACACGTAGTAGGCGACATCCGCGGCCGCGACGCCGAATTCGGCGGCGGCGGCGGGCGCCAGCACCGACGCCTGGTTGAAGACCATCGTCGAGATGACCTGGATCAGGGTCAGCGAGACGAGGGCTGCGAGATAGCGACGGAGGTCGGTCGGCGCGGCGGACATGCGCCGAGACTATAAAGACCTACCTGAGACCGGCGAGAAAACTCTCGATCAGGGGTCCCCAGACGGAATTGCCTTTGCTCGATCCCGCGAGGCTGTGGCCGTCTCGCCCGAACGCACCGACCGGCCGGTACGTCGCCTTGCCGCCCGCGCCGCCGTAGGCTTCGGCCATTCGCTTGGCGAGAGACGGCTCGAAGAAGCTGTCGTTCTCGGTATAGATCCAGAGCATCGGCACGCGTGCCGTCGTGCCGTATTTCGCGGCAGCCTCGACGAGCGATCTGGGCGCGCAGTTGCCGATGCCGCCGCCCGCCAGCTTCTGATGTCCGCCGCGCCCGCCGGCGAAGTTGATGATGCCCGCGACCCCCGGCGGGTTGCGGCTCGACAGCGCGATCGTCGCCCAGCCGCCGGCGGACTGGCCGACCACGATCGTCCGGTCAGGCGCGACGTAGGGCTGTGCACGCATGAAGTCGATGGTGGCCTGGATGTCGGCAGCACCCTGAAGGCCGGCATTGAAATAATCCGGTACTTCGCACGAACCGAAGCCCTCGGCCCACGAGCCTCCCGTTTCGCCATAGCCGCGGCGAAGCGGCAGCGCGACGACATAGCCGCGCGAGAGGAAGAAGGACGACAGGGCCGTGTAGCGTGGGCGCTCCATCTTGGCGCGCTGCGAACCGTCCGCGGGGGAGCCGTGATTGATGACGACCAGTGGGCTTCTCGCCTCGCCCGGCGGCCGCATCACTGTCGCGACGAGCGTGGATCCGCCCGGCCCGGGCAGGCGGACCACCTGCTGGCGATCCTGTGCGGCCAGTGGCCCGATGCAGATGAAGAAGAGAAGAGCTGCGATTGGGCCCAAGCGCACCGTGATCTCCTAGCGGCCGCTGCGCCGGGCTGGCTTGCCGCCTCCACCCGAACCGGTGCGCACGCCGCGAAAGACACGGGAATGCTGCATCTTGCCGAGGTGGACGCCGACATTGGCGCTGGCGGCCTGGCCCGGCAACTCGAGTTCATGAGCCTCGAGGCGGCGGATCTCGTCGCGCAGGCGGCCGGCTTCCTCGAACTCGAGGTCGGCGGCGGCGGCGCGCATCCGCTTCTCGAGTTCGGCGATGTGGCTGCGCAGATTGTGCCCGACCAGATGCACGTCGCCCGACACGCCGGTGTCGACCGTGTAGTGGTCGCGCTCGGCGGTCGACTGCAGGATCTCCGCGATGTTGCGCTTCACCGAGGCCGGCGTGATGCCGTGCTTCTCGTTGTAGGCGGTCTGCTTGGCGCGACGACGGTCGGTCTCTGAAATGGCGTACTTGATCGAGTCCGTCATCTTGTCGGCGTAGAGGATGACCCGGCCCTCGACGTTGCGCGCGGCGCGCCCGATCGTCTGCACCAGCGAGGTCGGCGAGCGCAGGAAGCCTTCCTTGTCGGCGTCGAGGATGGCGACCAGCGCGCATTCGGGAATGTCGAGGCCCTCGCGCAGCAGGTTGATGCCGACCAGCACGTCGAACGCGCCGAGCCGCAGGTCGCGGATGATCTCGATGCGCTCCAAGGTGTCGATGTCGGAATGCAGGTAGCGGCAGCGGATGCCGGCCTCGTGCATGTACTCGACCAGGTCTTCGGCCATGCGCTTGGTGAGCACGGTGACCAGCACGCGCTGGCCCTTCTTCGCGCAGTCCTTGCACTCGGCGATCAGGTCGTCGACCTGCTTCTCGACCGGCCGGATGAGGACCGTCGGGTCGATCAGGCCGGTCGGACGGATCACCTGCTCGATGAAGGTGCCTTGGGTGCGCTCCATCTCCCAGTCGCCCGGGGTGGCGCTGACATAGGTCGTCTGCGGCCGCAGCGCGTCCCATTCCTCGAACTTGAGCGGCCGGTTGTCGATCGCCGAGGGCAGGCGGAAGCCGAACTCGGCCAGCACGCTCTTGCGGTTGAAGTCGCCGCGGAACATGCCGCCGATCTGCGGCACCGTGACGTGGCTCTCGTCGCAGATCAGCAGCGAATTCTCAGGGAAGTATTCGAACAGGGTGGGCGGCGGATCGCCGGCCTTGCGGCCGGTGAGATAGCGCGAATAGTTCTCGATACCGGCGCAGGCGCCGGTGGTTTCCATCATCTCGATGTCGAACAGCGTGCGCTGCTCCAGCCGCTGCGCCTCGAGCAGCCGGCCGGCGCGGTTGAACTCCTCCAGCCGCTGCTTGAGGTCGGCCTTTATTTGCTCGATCGCCTTCTGCAGCGTGGGCTTGGGTGTCACGTAGTGGCTGTTGGCGTAGACGATGATGTCGTTCAGCGACAGCGTCTTGTCGCCGGTCAGCGGATCGAACTCTGCAATCGATTCGATCTCGTCGCCGAACATCTCGAAGCGCCATGCGCGATCCTCGTAATGGGCCGGGAACAGGTCGATCGTATCGCCGCGCACACGGAAACTGCCGCGCTGGAACGCGTTGTCGTTGCGCTTGTACTGCTGCTCCACGAAGCGACGCAGCAGGGTGGTGCGGTCGATCTTCTGCCCCTTGTGCAGGCGGAAGGTCATCTTCTGGTAGTTCTCGAGCGGGCCGATGCCGTAGATGCAGGAGACCGAGGCGACGATGATGACGTCGTCGCGCTCCATCAGTGCGCGCGTCGCGGAGTGGCGCATCCGGTCGATCTGTTCGTTGATCGACGAATCCTTCTCGATGAAGGTGTCGGTGCGGGGGACGTAGGCTTCGGGCTGGTAGTAGTCGTAGTATGAGACGAAGTATTCGACGGCGTTTTCGGGGAAGAATCCCTTCATCTCGGCATAGAGCTGCGCCGCCAGCGTCTTGTTGGGCGCCATCACCAGCGCCGGTCGTCCCTGGCTCGCGATCACGTTGGCCATGGTGAAGGTCTTGCCCGAGCCGGTGACGCCCAGCAGGACCTGGTCGCGTTCGCCACCTTCGACGCCGGCGATGAGCTGCTTGATCGCCGCGGGTTGGTCGCCGGCCGGCGTATAGTCGGACACGAGCTTGAAGGGCTTGGGCGTTACACCTTCGAGCTCCGGCCGCCGCTGGATGTACGGCATCAGGAGGGGCGCAGCCGGAACCGCGAGATTCTTTGAGGCCATGACCTCCATTATATGATGCGCGCCCGGTGCTCCGGCAATGGTAGCGTCCCGCCCGCAATGCCGGATCTGTTGAGTTTTCCTTTCCTCGTCTCTGCCGTGGTTGCCTGCATTGCAGGCATGGTGCGCGGCTTCGCGGGTTTCGGCGCCGCGATGCTGATGACCCCGATTTTCTCGGCGATGTACGGGCCGGCGGTCGGTGTCGCGCTCTGCCTGCTGCTGGAGATCGCCGTGGCGCTGCCCCTGGTGCCCCGCGTCCTGCCCCTGGTCGACTGGCGGCGCATCGGCCTGCTGCTGGTGGCGGCCGCCATCGGCGTGCCGTTCGGCAACCTCGTGCTCACTGCCGTCGAACCCGAGCCGATGCGGTGGGCGATCTCGGCCATCATCCTGAGCGCCGTCGTCATGCTCGCCAGCGGCTGGCGATTTTCCGGACGGCCGAACGCCGCCACGACGCTCGCGGCCGGCGCCACCAGCGGGTTCCTGAACGGGCTTTCGGGTATGGCGGGCCCACCGATCGCTTTTTATTACCTCGCGGGCACCAATTCTGCAGCGCATGTGCGCGCCAATCTCACGACCTATTTCGTGTTCGTCGATCTGCTCGCCCTGATCGCGTTCACCGCTCGCGACCTGATCGGCTGGAGCACCGGCGTGCAGGGTCTGTTCCTGGCACCGGCCGTCATGCTGGGCGGCGTGGTGGGCGAGCGCCTGTTCCCGCTGGCCAGCGAGACATTCTATCGCCGCCTGGCGCTCGGCCTCCTGGTCTGCGTCGCAATCGGTTCCCTCCTGCTATAAGGACAGGGCATGAGGATCTGGGACAAAATCGTGGAGGGCATGAACGGCCTCGGCATCGCCGAGCTGCTGGGCCTGTCCTCGCCGCCGGCCGACGATGGCGGGCACCCCGGCCTGCGGCAGATCGGCTTCACCATCGGCGTCATTGCGCTGGGGGCCAAGATGGCGCGCGTCGACGGCCAAGTCTCGGAGGTCGAGAGAGCGGCGTTCCGCGACTTCTTCGAGGTGCCACCGGGCGAGGAAGCGAACGTCGAACGCTTCTTCGACCTGGCCAAGCGCGATGCCGGCGGCTTCGAGTCCTATGCCCGCCAGGTCGCCGGGCTGTTTCCCGATGCGCCCGAAATCCTCGAGAACGTGATCGAGGGCCTGTTCAGCATCGCGCAGGCCGACGGCAAGATCGATGTCGCGGAAGCCGACTATCTGGCGAAGGTCGCCAGCATCTTCGGCCTGCCCAGCTCGCGTTTCGAGCGCGCAAGGGCCGCCGCGCTGGGCGCGGTCGAATGTGAGCCCTGCGTGGTGCTGGGTATCGACCCGCTGGCGACCGACGAGCAGATCCGCGCAGCCTGGCTGCGGCAGGTGCGTGCCAACCATCCAGACCGGTTGATGGCGCAGGGGCTGCCGGAAGAGGCGATCGCGGTCGCAAACCGCAAGCTCGCGCTGATCAACGACGCCTATGACCGGCTGCGCAGGCAGCGCGGTCTCGTGCCGGCCTGACCGTGAATCTCATCGACCTGCCGTCGCCCAACCACGCGCCCAGGGCGGACGGCGCCGTCGTCGATATCCTCGTTCTGCACTACACCGAGCTTCCGCTGCAGGAGTCGCTCGACATCCTGCGCGACACGACGCGCGAGCACAGGGTGAGCTCGCACTACGTGCTCGATCTCGACGGCACCGCCTATTGCCTCGTGCCCGAGGACCGCACCGCCTGGCATGCCGGGAAGTCCTGGTGGCGCGGCCGCGAGGCGCTGAACGGCAGCTCGATCGGCATCGAGATCGTGAACCTGCACGGCGACCGGCATGACTATCCGGCCGAGCAGATCGGGGCGCTGGTCGAACTCTGCCGCGGAATCCTGGTGCGCCATCCGGCCATCGAGCCGCGCAACGTCGTCGGCCACTCCGACATCGCACCCCAGCGCAAGATCGATCCGGGCCGGCGCTTTCCCTGGAAGCGATTGGCGGAGCAGGGGATCGGCCTGTGGCCGAAGGCCGGCACACGGCCGCTCGACGGCGACTTCCACAAGGCGCTCCAGAGATACGGGTATGCCGCACCGCTCGCCGTGCCGCCGAAGGAGATCGTGAAAGCCTTCCAACGGCATTACCGGGCGGATCGGGTCGACGGCATGATCGATCCCGAAACACGCTCCCGATTGGCCGGGCTGCTTGACCCGCTGGGGCGAGCGGCCTAGTCAGGCGCCGGGTCAGACGGCTGGATGGCTGCACTCGGGCGGGCAACCGTCCGGGTGAGGAAAGTCCGGGCTCCACGGAGACACGGTGCCGGATAACGTCCGGCGGGGGCGACCCCAGGGAAAGTGCCACAGAAAACAAACCGCCAGCCTGGCTCGCCAGGACGGCAAGGGTGAAACGGTGGGGTAAGAGCCCACCGCGCGACCGGCAACGGAAGCGGCACGGCAAACCCCACCGGGAGCAAGACCAAATAGGGGCGACACGCCGGGCAACCGGCAGCGGTGTTTCCGCGTCGTCGCCCGGGTCGGTCGCGCGAGGCGTTCGGTAACGGGCGTCCCAGAGGAATGGCCATCCATCGCTTTCGGGCGAGGACAGAACCCGGCTTACAGGCCGTCTGACCCTTTTCGTTCCTTATCCAGCACCCGGATCTACAACCCCTTGTGCTTTTCGGTGAGCAGGGCGCAATAGAGGTCGTGTCTAAGTCGTTCAGATTCCTTGTGGATTCTTAGTCGAGATAATTGCATCCCGGTCTTTCCCATGATATCCCAATGTATCCCGTGTAACAGGCAACGTAGGGGCGTGGGGCACCTGCGGCGGGGCTAGGGGGAGATGGGCCGTGGCATTCCGGTCCGAGATCCTGATCAAGCTGGACAAGAAGGGCCGGGTCCTGTTGCCCGCGGCTTTTCGCGACGAGCTGCCTGCGGACGATCGCGGCGCCTTCGTGCTGTACCATTCCCCCACCATCCCCGGTCTCGTGAACGGCAACTCCCGCGCCGGCTTCGATGCCATGCTCGACCGCCTGCGCGCCGAAGCGCTGGGGCCCAAGGGTTCGCTGAAGGTCGCCCTCGACGACGACGCTTTCGATCCGGCCGGGTTTCTGTCCGCTGGCGCGCGCACGATTTCGCTGGAGCCCGATGGCCGATTCACGATGCCGGCCGAGTTCGTCCAGGCGCTCGATGCGACCGACGGTGTCATGCTGGTCGGCAAGGTCGACAAGTTCCAGCTCTGGAACCCGGGCCGCTGGCAGGCGCGCCGCGAGGCCGAGCGCGAGAAGATGGCGGCGTTCGTGCGCAATCTCGGCGGAGGCGACGCATGAGCGGCGTTCGCCATATTCCCGTACTGGCGCGTGAAGTGGTCGATGCGCTGCAGCCGCGCGACGGCGGCCGCTATCTCGATGGCACTTTCGGCGCCGGCGGGTACACCGCCGCGATGCTCGATCGCGCCGATTGCCAGGTCATCGCCATCGACCGCGATCCCGATGCGATCGCCGCCGGCCAGGCGCTGGCCGAACGCTACGCGCCGCGCCTGCGCCTGATCGAAGGACGCTTCGGCGACATGGCGGATCTCCTGTCGGCCGAAGGCGTCGAGGACGTCGATGGTGTGGCGCTCGATCTCGGCGTCTCGTCGATGCAATTCGATCAGGCCGATCGCGGCTTCTCCTTCCGCGCCTCCGGCCCGCTCGACATGCGCATGGAGAAGAACGGTCCGTCGGCGGCGGATCTCGTAAACGAAACAAACGAAACGGAGCTCGCCGACATCATCTGGCGCTACGGCGAGGAGCGTCGCAGCCGCCGTGTCGCGCACAGCATCGTCGAGGCGCGGCGTGCCAAGCGGATCGAGACCACGGGTGAGCTGGCCGAGATCGTGCGCCGCGCGGTCGGTCCGCAGGGCCGGGACGAGAGCGATCCGGCGACGCGGACCTTCCAGGCCCTGCGCATCGCCGTGAACGACGAGCTGGGCGAACTCGAGCGCGGCCTCGCCGCGGCCGAGCAGGTGCTCGCGCCGGGCGGCCGTTTCGCGATCGTGTCGTTCCATTCGCTGGAAGACCGCGCCGTGAAGGAGTTCGTCCGCGCCCGCGCCGGTCGCACGCCCGGCCCGTCGCGCCACGCGCCGCCGGGCGCCGGTGGGCGGCCCGCGACGCTGCGCGATCTGACGCGCAAGCCCACGCTGCCGTCGCCCGAGGAGCTCGCCGTCAATCCGCGGGCCCGCTCGGCGCGCCTGCGGGTCGCCGAGAAGCTCGGCGCCGGGGGCGCCGCATGATCCATCGCGGACTCCTGTTCTGGTCGGTCGTCGCCGTTGCCACGGCCGTGGGCCTGTTCACCGTGAAGTACAAGGTGCAGGACCTCGAGGAGAGTATCGACCGCACCAACCAGAAGATCATCCAGAGCCAGCAGGCCACGCACATCCTGCGGGTCGAATGGGCTCACCTGAACGAATCCGAGCGCATCGAAGTGCTCGCGCAGAAGCATCTCAAGCTCGAGTCGGCGTCCATCAAGCAGGTCGTCCGACTCGATCAGCTCAAACCCGAATCTGTCCCCCCGCGGCGCGATCCACCACTTCCTTCCCCCCCACGAACGGGCAACGACGTCCCCTCGTCGAACTTGCCCGGTGGTGGTGGCCGCGTCGCAGCGGAGGCCGGCAGCCCCTCGCCGGCCTCCGCACCCCTTTCCCAGCGTTCCTCCGGACCCACGACGCCCCCTCGACCGGCCCAAATCCAAGAGCCGGCAACATCGGGTCCGGTAGGCGACGGCAAGAGCGCCGCAATCTCCATCGATGATATCCTCTCGCGAAATGAAGGGGGTTCCCGGTGAAGCTGTGGCGAAAGTCTGCCTCGCCCGAACCGGCCGCCGCGGTAAACGCGGCGGCCGGCGCGCGTTACACCTCGCCCAAGGAGCGCCTGAAGGGCGACGTCCAGGAAACCGCGCGCCAGCGTCTGGTGATCGCTTCGGTGATCTTCGGCCTGGCCTTCACCGCGGTCGGCCTGCGCATGGGCTACGTCTCGCTGCTGCGCGACGGCGCCGAGCCGACGCAGCGCGTCGCCGCCCGCGGTGGCTCGATCCAGTCCGAGCGCGCCGACATCGTGGACCGCAATGGCGCCGTGCTGGCGACATCGGTCCCCGTCATGTCGGCGTTCGTCAATCCGCACCTGCTGCTCGACCCGCAGGAGGCCGCGCGCAAGGTCGTCACGGCGCTGCCCGACCTCAAGTACGACGACGTCCGCGAGAAGCTGGAAGGCGACAGGACCTTCGTCTGGATCAAGCGCGGCCTGAGCCCGCGCGAGCACGACCGCGTCAACCGCCTCGGCATTCCCGGCCTCGATTTCCAGGCCGAGGAGCGTCGGATTTATCCGCAGGGTACGGCCGCCGCACACATCCTCGGCTACGCCAGTGTCGACAATACCGGCCTGGCGGGAGTCGAGCGCTACTTCGACCAGCAGCTGCAGAGCGGCGAAACCCTGCAGCTCTCGATCGACCTTCGCCTGCAGCGCATCGTCGAGCGCGAGCTCGCCCGCGCGGTCCAGAAATTCTCCGCGATCGGCGCCACCGGCATCGTCATGGACGCCACCAACGGCGAAGTCCTCGCGATGGCGTCGCTGCCGACCTACAATCCCAACAGCACGCGCACCCTCACGAACGAAGCACTGTTCAATCGCGCCACGCTCGGTGTCTACGAGCAGGGCTCGACCTTCAAGATCTTCAATACCGCGATGGCGCTCGATAGCGGGAAGATCACGCTGAACAGTGTGTTCGACGCGACTTCGCCGATCCGTATCGACCGCTTCACGATCAACGACGACCATGCCCAGCGCCGTCCTCTGAACGTCGCCGAGACGTTCAAGTTTTCGTCGAACATCGCTTCGGCCAAGATGGCGGTCGAGGTCATGGGGCCGGAAGGGCAGCGCGCCTTCTTCGACAAGATCGGCTTCCTGAAGCCGGTCTCGACGCAGCTGCCGGAAGTCGCGGGGCCGCTGTGGCCGCGCCACTGGATGAAGATCAACACCATGACCATCGCCTTCGGTCACGGTATTTCGGTGACGCCGTTGCATCTTGCGATGGGCTCGTCGGCGATGATCAACGGCGGCATCCTGTACCAGCCCTCGCTGGTGAAGCGCGGTCCGGGCAGCGACAAGGGACGCCGGGTGATCCAGCAGAAGACCTCGGTCAGCATGCGCCAGCTCCTGCGTCTCAACGCCGTCGAGGGCACGGGCAGGAACGCCAACGTTCCGGGCTACGAGGTCGGCGGCAAGACCGGCACGGCCGAGAAGCCGGGCCGCGGCGGCTATCGTCAGAAGGCCCTGATCAGCTCCTTCGTCGGTGCGTTCCCGATGAACGATCCGAAGTTCGTCGTCATCGTCTCGCTCGACGAGCCGAAAGGCCTGCCGGAGACCGGCGGCTACGCGACGGCGGGCTGGGTGGCGGCTCCCTCGGTCAAGCTCATCATCGAGCAGATGGTGTCGCTCTACGGCATCCTGCCGGGCGACCTGAAGGACGGTCTGCCGCCCATCGAGATCGCCTCGACGCCGGTACCGCCTCCCGTTGCGCCGGCGCAGATCGTGCCGGCCAGCGTGCGCCGTTCTCCCGGCGACCATCGCAGGGCTCTGCCGGTCCGTCCCGCGCCCGGTCAGACGGCGGCAGCCCCCGGTCCGGCGGTACGTCGTGTTGCGTCTGAGTGAGCTCATGCGCCGGAGCGCCGACGCAAACGCGACCTCTTCCGCGCTGCCGCGCGATCCCATCCTCGCCGGACTGACGCTCGATTCGCGCAAGGTCCGGCCGGGCTATCTCTTCGCCGCGCTTTCGGGCACCCGGCAGGACGGCGCGGCCTTCGTGGCCGATGCGGCGAAGCGCGGCGCGGTCGCCATCCTGGCCTCGCCGGACGCGGAGTTGCCGCCGCTCGATGCCGGCATCGTCGTCGTCCGAGACGCCAATCCGCGCCGTCGCGTGGCGCTGATGGCCTCGGCCTTCGCCGGCGCCCAGCCCGAGACCATCGCTGCCGTCACGGGCACCAACGGCAAGTCCTCGACGGTGCATTTCATGCGCCAGATCTGGGAACGGATGGGCCTCCGGGCGGCAAGCGTCGGCACGCTGGGCATCGTCTCGCCGACCCTGGTGCGCGACGGCGGTCTCACGACTCCGGACCCCGTGCAGCTTCACGAAGATCTCGCCGCCCTGGCGCAGCAGGGCGTTTCGCACCTCGCCATCGAGGCCTCGAGCCACGGCATCGACCAGCACCGGCTCGATGGGCTGCGCCTGGCGGCGGCGGCCTTCACCAATCTCACCCACGAGCATCTCGACTATCATCGGTCGATGGACGCCTACTTCGCGGCCAAGGCGCGCCTGTTCGAGGTCCTGCTGCCGCCGGGCGGCACGGCCGTCGTGAATGCCGACAGCGAGCGGGCCGAAACGCTGCGGGCGATCTGCGCGCGGCGCGGCATCCGCTTCTGGACCTACGGTGCGAAGGGCAAGGAATTCCGCCTGATCGCCGACGAGCCGACCCCGGCCGGACAGCACCTCGTGCTCGACGTGATGGGCACGCGTCGCGAGATCGATCTGCCGCTGGTCGGCGACTTCCAGGCCTCGAATGCGCTGGCCGCTCTCGGCCTCGTGGTTGCGACGGGCGGCGACGCCGCGCCCGCCGTCGAGGCCCTCGCCCATCTGACCGGCGCCCCCGGGCGACTGCAGCTGGTGGCCCGCCATCGCTCCGGTGCCGCGGTCTATGTCGACTATGCCCACAAGCCGGAGGCGCTCGAGACGGTGTTGCGGACGTTGAGGCCCTTCGCGCGCGGCAAGCTGGTCGTCGTGTTCGGCTGCGGCGGCGATCGCGACCGCGGCAAGCGTCCGGTGATGGGAGAGATCGCCACGCGTCTCGCCGACCTGGCGATCGTGACCGACGACAATCCGCGCAGCGAGGAGCCGGCCGCGATCCGCGCCGAGATCCGGCGCGGCATCGCCGAGGATCGTCGCAACTGGATCGAGATCGCCGAGGGCCGGCACGCCGCCATCGCCGCCGGCATGGACGCGCTGTCGAGCGCGGACGACCTGCTGCTGATTGCCGGGAAGGGTCATGAGACCGGCCAGACGATCAAGGGCGTCACCCATCATTTCGACGACGCCGAGGAGGCGCGCGGGCTTGCCGGAGGCGGTGCGTGAGCGCGCTGTGGACCTCGGACGAAGTACGGGCGGCCCTGACCGCATCCTCGATCACGGTGCCGTTCGAAGCCCAGGGCGTGACGTTCGACAGCCGTGCGGTCGGAAAAGGCGATCTGTTCTTCGCGCTGAGCGGCGAAACGACCGATGGTCACGGCTTCGTCGCCGACGCCCTCTCGCGCGGCGCCGCGGCGGCCGTCGTGTCACGCGAGGTGTCGGGGGCGCACGGGGCGCTGGTCCGCGTTCCGGACACGATGAAGGCTCTGGTCGAGCTCGGTGTTGCCGCACGCCGTCGCAGCAGCGCGCGCATTGCCAGCGTCACCGGGTCGGTCGGCAAGACCAGCACCAAGGATTCCTTGCGCGCAATGCTGTCGGCGCAGGCGCCGACCTCGGCAAGCGTGGCGAGCTACAACAATCACGTCGGCGTGCCGGTCAGCCTCGCGCGCCTGCCGCGCGACGTGCGGTACGGCGTGTTCGAGATCGGCATGAACCACCCCGGCGAGATCGAGCCGCTCGCCCGCCAGGTCGCGGCGCATGTCGGCATCGTGACCAATGTCGGGCCGGTCCATATCGGCCACATGGGCAGCGAGGAAGCGGTCGCCGACGAGAAGGGGTGCCTGTTTGCCGGCATGTCCGAAGGCGCAGTCGCCGTGCTCAATCGTGACAGCCGCCACTTCGAGCGGCTGGTCCGGAAAGCCCGTGATTTCGGCGTTTCCCGCATCGTCGGCTTCGGTCGCAGCGAGGCTGCCGAGGCCCGCCTTGTCTCCTGCGACCTGCAGGATTCGGGCAGTGATGTTGCAGCCTTGATACACGGTCGCCGGATCGAGTATCGGCTGGGCGCGGCAGGGGAGCATTGGGTCTTGAACAGCATCGGCGCGCTGGCCGTCATCGAGGCCCTGGGCGCGGATGTCGCCAGGGCGGCGGTGACACTGGCTGAAGTGAAGGCCTCTCCGGGGCGCGGCGCGCGGCGCATGCTGGCGTTCGGCGGCGGCGCGATCGAGCTGCTCGACGAGAGCTACAACGCCAATCCGGTTTCGGTGCGGGCGATGCTCTCGGTCCTGGCACGGATGGAGCCGCGGCCGGGCGGACGGCGTATCCTGGCGCTGGGCGACATGCGCGAGCTGGGCGAGGGGGCCGACGCCTATCACGCAGGACTAGCCGATGCGGTGGCGGCGTGCGGTGCGACGCAGGTCTTCCTGTGCGGGCCGCACATGCAGGCCCTGTGGCAGCTTCTGCCGCCGGCGCAACGCGGCGTGCATCGGCCGGATTCGACGGCGCTGGCAGGCGATGTGGCTGGCGCGCTGAGGGCAGGGGACGTGGTCGCGGTGAAGGGTTCGCTGGGCTCCAGAATGAAGATCGTCGTGGACGCCATCGTGGCGGCCAGCGGCGGCGAGGCGGGACGCTAGGATGTTCTACAATCTTCTCTATCCCCTGGCGGACCAGTTCACGCCCTTCAACCTGTTCCGGTACCTGACGTTCCGGTCGATCGCCGCCTTCCTGACGGCGCTGGTGCTGAGCTTCCTGATCGGCGGCGCGCTCATCCGCTGGCTGCGCAGCAAGCAGAAGCAGGGACAGCCGATCCGCGACGACGGACCGGCCAGCCACCTCATGACCAAGAAGGGCACGCCGACCATGGGCGGCCTGCTGATCCTGATCACCCTGTCGGTCGCCACGCTCCTGTGGGCCGACCTGACCAACCGCTATGTCTGGATCGTGCTCGGCGTCACGCTCGCCTTCGGCGCCGTGGGATTTATGGACGACTATCTCAAGGTCACCAAGCGCAACCCGAAGGGCGTTCCGGGCAAGCTCAAGCTCGCTCTTTCCGTCGTGGCTTCCGGCATCGCCGTCTATCTGATCGCCCAGTCCTCGCCGCCGCCGCTGCGCTATGCGCTGGCGGTGCCCTTCCTCAAGGACGTCCTGATCCCGCTCGGCGCGGTGGGCTTCGTGGCCTTCGGCGTGCTGGTGATCGCCGGCACCTCCAATGCCGTGAACCTGACCGACGGGCTCGACGGGCTCGCGATCGGGCCGGTCATCATGGCCTCCGCCGTGTTCGGCCTGATCGCCTATGTCGTCGGCAACTCGATCCTCACCAACTACCTCTATCTGCATCACGTGCCGCGGGCCGGTGAACTCGCGGTGCTGCTGGCGGCACTGGTCGGCGCCGGCCTCGGCTTCCTGTGGTTCAACGCGCCGCCGGCCATGGTGTTCATGGGTGACACCGGGTCGCTGGCCATCGGCGGCGCGCTGGGCGCGGTCGCGGTCGTGACCAAGCACGAGATCGTGCTCTCGATCGTGGGCGGCCTGTTCGTGCTGGAGACCGTATCGGTGATCGTGCAGGTCCTGTCCTTCAAATGGACCGGCAAGCGGGTCTTCCGCATGGCGCCGCTGCACCATCACTTCGAACAGAAGGGCTGGGCCGAGCCCACAATCGTCTTCCGCTTCTGGATCATCGCCGCCATCCTGGCGATGGCCGGCCTCGCGACCCTGAAGTTGAGGTAACGATGATCGACCTCGCCATCCTCAAGGGTTCGTCGTTCGTCGTGCTGGGGCTCGCGCGCTCCGGCCTGGCGACCGTTCGTGCCCTCCGGGCGGCCGGGATCGACTGCATCGCCTGGGACGACAGCGCTTCCTCCCGCGAGGCAGCGGCCGAGGTGGGCGCCCGGATCGTCGATCCGGTGACGATCGACTGGTCGGGGATCGACGCGCTCGTGATCAGCCCCGGCATTCCCAGCACGCTGCCGGTCCCGCATCCGGTCGCGGTGGCCGCGCGCGCCGCCGGCAAATCGATCCTCTGCGACGTCGAGCTCCTGGCCCGCGCGCAGCCCGAAGCGCGGTACATCGCCATCACGGGCACCAACGGCAAGTCGACGACAACGGCGCTGATCGGCCACATCCTCCAGCAGGCCGGCGCGCGTTGCGAAGTGGGCGGCAATATCGGCCGCGGCGCGCTCGACCTCGAGCCGCTCGGGAAGGGCGGCCTCTACGTGCTGGAGCTTTCGTCCTACCAGCTCGAGCTCCTGCAGACCTTCCATGCCGATGTCGCGGTCTGGCTGAACATCACGCCAGACCACATAGACCGCCATGGCGATCTCGCGGGTTACGTGGCGGCCAAGAAGAACATCTTCGCGCGCCAGCGCGCCGGCGACTGCGTCGTGATCGGCACCGAGGACGCGTTTTCGCGCGACGTCGAGCGCGAGATGGCGGCGCGTCCGGGAATCGCCTGCGTGCCGGTGGCGCTCGACCGCCCCGTGGCCAACGGCATCTCCTATCGCGCCGGCATGCTGGTCGACGCCGACGGCTACACGGTCGACTTCTCCGACGCGCTCACCCTGCCCGGCGACCACAACGCGCAGAACGCGGCCTGCGCCTGGGCGGTCTGCCGCTGGCTCGACGTGCCGCGCGAGACGATCGTCGCCGGACTGCGGACCTATCCCGGCCTGCCGCATCGCCAGGAGCGCGTCGCTGCCGTCGGCAAGGTCGTCTACGTCAACGACAGCAAGGCCACGAACGCCGACGCGACCGCGCGGGCGCTGTCGAGCTACGACGACATCTACTGGATTCTGGGCGGCCAGGCGAAGGAAGGCGGCGTCGCGCCGCTCGCCGCCTACTTCGACCGCATCCGGCATGCGTTCCTGATCGGCGAAGCCGCCGACCTGTTCGCCGGCCAGCTCGAAGGCAAGCTGCCCTACAGCCGCTGTGGCGACCTGCAATCGGCGCTCAACGCCGCGCATGCGCTGGCGCAACGCGAGGCTGCCGGACACGCCGTCGTCCTTCTGTCGCCGGCCTGCGCCTCGTGGGATCAGTGGAAGAGTTACGAACATCGCGGCGATGCCTTCCGCGCCATGGCGCGGGCTCTGCCGGGGGCCGAGAATTTGGGGAGGGCGGTTTGATCCAGGTTCCGCGCGATGATCGCAGTGTGATCGGCCAGTGGTGGTGGACCGTCGATCGCTGGTCGCTCGGTGCGATCCTGGCGATCATGGCCTTCGGCGTGATGCTGACGCTTGCGGCCTCGCCGCCGGCGGCCGAGCGCATCGGTGCCGACTCCTTCGTCTTCGCCAAGCGCCAGTTCCTGTTCCTGCCGCTGGCGCTGCTCGTCATGCTGTCGATTTCGCTCGCCTCGCCGCGACACATACGGCGGCTGGCGCTGCTCGTCTTCTGCGGCAGCATCGTGCTGCTGGCCGCGACCTTCGTGATCGGGATCGAGATCAAGGGCGCGCGGCGCTGGATCTCCGTGCCCGGCCTGTCGAGCCTGCAGCCGTCGGAATTCGTGAAACCGAGCCTCGCCGTGATCTCGGCCTGGCTGCTGGCGCAGAGCCGCACCGAACGGCGCGCGCCGGGCTATCTCCTGTCCACCCTGCTGGTCGGTGGCGTGCTGGCCCTGCTGGTCCTGCAGCCCGACCTCGGCATGAGCGTCGTCGTGGCAGCCGTCTGGGCCGTCCAGCTCTTCGTCGTCGGCCTGCCGATGTGGGTCGCAGGGTTCGGCGCGGTGGCCGGTGCGGCCGGCATGGTCGGCGCCTACTTCCTGTTCAGCCATGTGCGCAGCCGCTTCGACCGCTTCCTCGATCCGTCCTCGGGCGACAACTATCAGGTCAACACCTCGCTCGAGGCTTTCATGAACGGCTCGCTGTTCGGCCGGGGACCGGGAGAGGGAACGGTGAAGGCGCAGCTTCCGGACGCCCATACCGACTTCGTGATGGCTGTCGCCGGCGAGGAATTCGGCCTCATCGTCTGCCTGATGATCCTGTGCCTCTTCGCCTTCGTGACGCTGCGTTCGATGTCGCGCGCCTCGAAGGAGACCAGCCTGTTCATCACCCTCGCGGCCACCGGTCTCGCGGTCCAGTTCGGCCTGCAGGCGGCCATCAACATGGCCTCGACCATTCAGCTGATCCCCGCCAAGGGCATGACCCTGCCGTTCATCTCCTATGGCGGCTCGTCGGCGCTGGCGATGGCGATCTGCGTCGGCATGCTGCTGTCCCTCACGCGCGAACATGCCGGCCTCCGGGAGGCCGTATGACGCAAGTCCAGCGCCCCGTGGTTTTGGCGACCGGCGGCACCGGCGGGCATGTGTTCCCCGCCGAGGCGCTGGCCGGCGAGCTCGAGGCGCGGGGCGTGGCATTCACCCTGGTCACCGATTCGCGGGGCCGGCAGTGGCAGGGCGCGCTGTCGCGGCGGCCGATTCACTACATCCATTCCGCGAGCCCGACCGGGTCGCCGGTGAAGAAGGTTCTGGCGCTCTTTTCGCTGGCCCTCGGCCTGTTCGACGCCTGGCGGGCGCTGGGCCGCATCGGTCCGTCGGTCGTCGTGGGCTTCGGCGGCTATGCCTCGGTGCCGACCATGGTCGCTGCCCGCCTGCGTCGGTTGCCGGCGATGCTTCACGAGCAGAATGCCGTGCTGGGCCGCGCCAACCGTCTCGTGCTGGGCGGGGCGGGGCGCGTTGCGACCTCCTTCGCCCATACCCGCTATCTCGACGGGGATCCACGGGCGCAACTCGTCGGCAATCCCGTGCGCGAGCCCGTGCGCGTGCTGCGCGATTCACCCTACCGTCCGCCGGGCGAGGGGCGAGTGATCGATCTCCTGGTGTTCGGCGGCAGCCAGGGCGCTGCCTCGTTCGGCGAGGTCGTGCCGCAGGCCGTCCTCTCCTTGCCGCAGCTGCTGCGGTCGCGCCTGCGCATCGTGCAGCAGTGCCGGCCCGAGAGCATCGATCGGGTGCGCACGAGCTACGTCCGGGCGGGGGTCGTCGCCGAGATCGCGCCGTTCTTCGCCGATCTGCCGCAGCGCATGGCCGCCGCGCATCTCGTGATCGGCCGCTCCGGCGCCTCGACGGTGGCCGAGCTGGCGGCGATCGGCCGGCCGTCCATCCTGGTTCCCTATCCCTACGCCGCCGACGATCATCAGACCGCCAATGCGCGGGCCTTCGAGGCGACGGGCGCCTGCATCGTGCTGCCGCACGCCTCTTTCACCGCCGCCACCCTGGCGGGCCATCTCGTATCCCTGACCGAGGAGCCCGAGCGCCTTGCGGCGATGGCGGGAGCGGCTCACGCGGCCGGCCGCCCCGATGCTGCTGCCCGGCTGGCGGACGTCGTCGGTGAATTCGTTTCTCTTCCCCTTTCGCCTTCAGCCACGGGAGTCGCCGCATGAGGGCGTTGCCACTCGATCTCGGTCTCATCCACTTCGTCGGCATCGGCGGCATCGGCATGTCCGGCATCGCCGAGGTCCTTCACAACCTTGGCTATAAGGTGCAGGGCAGCGACGTCGCCGAGAGTGCCAACACACGCCGCATCGCCGACCTGGGCATGAAGGTGATGATCGGCCACCGCGCCGAGAATGTCGGCAACGCCCAGGTCATGGTCGTGTCGAGCGCGGTCAAGAAGGACAATCCCGAGGTACTGGCTGCGCGCACGCGTCATGTGCCGGTCGTGCGGCGCGCCGAGATGCTGGGCGAGCTGATGCGCCTGAAGTGGTCGATCGCGGTTGGCGGCACGCACGGCAAGACAACCACGACCTCGCTGGTCGCCGCGATGCTCGACGCCGGTGGGCTCGATCCGACGGTGATCAACGGCGGCATCATCAACGCCTACGGCACCAACGCCCGCTTGGGCGAGGGCGACTGGATGGTCGTCGAATCCGACGAATCCGACGGCTCGTTCCTGCGCCTGCCGGCCACCATCGCGGTGGTGACCAACGTCGACCCGGAGCATCTCGACCATTACGGCACCTTCGACGCGCTGCGCGACGCCTTCGTGCGCTTCGTCGAGAACATTCCCTTCTACGGCTTCGCAGTCCTCTGTTCGGACCATCCAGAGGTCCAGGCGCTGATCCCGCGCGTCGCCGACCGTCGCATCATCACCTACGGTATCGGCGCCAATGCCGACGTGCGCGCCATCAACCTGAAGCTCGATCGCGGCGGTGCCGATTTCGACGTCATGGTCGAGAATCGCGCCACCAACGAATCGCGCACCATCACCGGCATGCGGCTGCCGATGTTCGGCCAGCACAATGTGCAGAATGCCCTGGCGGCTATCGCCGTCGCCCAGGAGATGGGCCTGCCGGACGATACGATCCGCCGTGCGCTCAGCTCCTTCGCCGGCGTCAAGCGGCGCTTCACCAAGACCGGCGAAGCCCATGGCATCACGGTGATTGACGATTACGGCCACCATCCGGTGGAAATCGCTGCGGTGCTGCGCGCTGCCCGCCAGGCCTATGGCGGCTCGGGCCGTGTCATCGCCGTCATGCAGCCGCACCGCTACTCGCGTCTCGGGGCGCTGCGCGCCGAGTTCGCCACCTGCTTCTCCGACGCCGATGCCGTGATCATTGCCGACGTCTATGCCGCGGGCGAAGCGCCGATCGAAGGTGTCAACCGCGACATGCTGGTGGGCCTGGTGCAGCGCGCCGGCCATCGCGACGTGGCCCCGCTCAGCGGGCCGGGCGAGCTTCCGGAGATGATCTGGCAGATCGCGCGTCCCGGCGACGTCGTGGTCTGCCTGGGAGCCGGCAATATCACCGCCTGGGCGCATGCGCTGCCCGGTCAGATCCAGCAGCTCGCGGCCGAGAAGGCCGGCCCGCGCGCCATCGCCAACGATGCGAGCCCCCACGGCGGATCGGCAGCATGATGGCTCTCGCCACCTCGACGCCCCACCTGATCGACCGGCTGCCCCGGCCGCGCGGACGCCTGACGGCCGACGCAGCGCTGGGACCGCAGACCTGGTTTCGCGCCGGTGGTTCGGCCGAAGTCCTGTTCAGGCCGGCCGATGTCGAGGATCTGGCGACGTTCATGGGTGCCTTGCCGTCCGACGTGCCGGTCACGGTGCTGGGCGTCGGCTCCAATATCCTGGTGCGCGACGGTGGCGTGAAGGGTGTGGTGATCCGCCTGCTGCGCGGCTTCACCGGCATTTCGGTCGAGGGTGGGGAGATCGTGGCAGGCGCCGGTGCGCTCGACCTCAACGTCGCGCTGACGGCGCGCGATCATGCGCTCGCCGGCCTCGAGTTCCTGAGCGGCATTCCCGGCACGATCGGCGGGGCGCTGCGCATGAATGCCGGCGCCTATGAAGGTGACCTGTCCCAGGTTCTCGTATCGGCCGAAGCGGTCGATCGTTCGGGCAAGGTCCATGTGGTTCCGGCGTCCGCGCTGGGCTTCAGCTATCGCCACAGCGAGGCGCCGGCGGACTGGATCTTCACGGCGGCGCGCCTGCGCGCGACGTCCGGCGACCAGCTGGCCATCGCCCGCCGCATTGCCGAGATCGATGCCGCCCGCACCGACTCCCAGCCGCGCAGCCGCACCGGCGGGTCCACCTTCGTCAATCCGCCGGGCCGGAAGGCGTGGCAGCTGGTCGACCAGGCCGGCTGCCGCGGCCTGCGCGTCGGCGCGGCCCAGGTTTCCGAGAAGCACTGCAACTTCCTGATCAACCTCGGGGAAGCGACGGCCAGCGACATCGAGGGGCTGGGCGAGGAAGTGCGCCGCCGCGTGCTGGAAAAGACCGGCGTGCAGCTTGAATGGGAAATCCGGCGTATCGGCGAACCGGCGGGGAGAGCGGGGCAATGACGTGCGTTGCGGTTCTGATGGGCGGTTGGTCGCCCGAGCGTGAAGTCTCCCTGGTGAGCGGCAAGGCCTGTGCCGAGGGCCTGCGCGAAGGCGGGCACGAGGTCGTCGAATACGATGTGAAGCGCGACCTGCGCGCCCTGGTCGATTTCCTGCGCCCTGCCGGCGGCGGCGGGCCGGACGTGGTCTTCAATGCACTGCACGGCCGCTATGGCGAGGACGGCTGCATCCAGGGCGTGCTCGAAATCATGCGCGTGCCCTATACGCATTCCGGTGTGCTCGCCTCCGCCATTGCGATGGACAAGCCCCTCGCGCGGCACATCTTCGCGTCGCTTGGCCTGCGCGTGGCCGAAGGCAGGGTGATCGAGCGTCGCTCGCTCGCCTCCGGCGATCCCATGCCGCGCCCCTATGTCGTCAAGCCGATCGATCAGGGCTCGAGCATCGGGGTTCACATCGTGCGCGACGGAGACAACCTGGCCGCCGTCGAGGCGGCGGAAGCGACGTTCGGCGAGCGTGTGCTGATCGAGAAATTCGTGCCGGGCCGCGAACTCACGGTCGCCGTGATGGGCGACAAGCCGGTCGCCGTGACGGAGCTGCGGCCGCGCACCCGCTTCTACGACTACGAAGCCAAGTATACCGACGGCATCACCGAGCACCTCGTGCCGGCCCCGGTTCCCGAGGATGTCTACGAGGCCGCCAAGCAGTGGGCGTTAGCGGCCTATCAGGAGCTCGGCTGCAACGGGCTGGCCCGCGCGGACTTTCGCTGGGACGATTCGAAGCCCGGCACCTCGGGGCTCGTGATTCTGGAGTTGAACACCCAGCCTGGCATGACGCCGCTATCGCTCGCGCCGGAACAGGCCAAATGGGCCGGGATCTCCTGGCCCCAGCTCATGACCTGGATGGTCGAGAACGCGAGACGTCCGTCTTGAGCGCCGCCAAGAAGACCGCTACGCCGAAGGCCGGGGCCGCGCCGCGCCGCGATTACGATCGTCGCAAGAAGCGCGGGCCGATCCGCAAGACCGGCCGTCCGTTCTGGAAACAGCCGGTGCTGCTCGGCGCCATCGTCCTGCTGCTGGGCTTCGGCGGCGGGGGCGGCTGGTGGGCCTGGCGCGAGGGTTGGCTTGTCGAGGCCCAGAATCAGGTCGATGCGATTTCGCGCAGCGTCGTCGGCGCCATCACGCCGTTCAAGCTGGCGGACGTCACGGTCGAGGGCCGCGACTATGTCGACCGCAGCGACATCCTCGCCGCATTGAACGTGAGTCGCGGCGACTCGCTTCTCGGCATCGACCTCCAGGCCTCGCGCAAGCGGCTGGAGGCGATCGACTGGGTCGAATGGGCGACCGTGGAACGCCGCCTGCCGGACACGCTCTATGTCACCATGAAGGAACGCCGTGCCGTCGCGATCTGGCAGAACGGCAGCGAGTACACGCTGATCGATGCCAACGGGCGGACGGTGCGCGCGAGCCGCATGCCGCCCGGCGCCGAGACGCTGCTGCTGCTGGGCGGTCCCGGCGCACCGGACCATGTCGGCGACCTGCTGCTGCTTCTCACCTACGAACCGACCGTCGCGCAGCAGCTCCGCTCTGCCGTCTGGGTCGGGCAGCGGCGCTGGAACCTGATCCTGAGCAACGGTGTCGAGATCTGGCTGCCGGAGGAGGACGCCGTCGCGGCGCTCCAGCATCTTGCGAAGCTCGACGGGCAGCACAAACTGCTCTCGCGCGAATTCGGTGTGGTCGATCTGCGACTGCCCGACAAACTTTATCTCAGAAAGCGCAATCCGGGCGACGCGACGCCCGGGCCAGCGTAGAATCAAAAACTGCGAGAGTACGCGTAAGACGGGGGACATCGTGGCGAAGGCGAGAAATGGCGTCATTGCAGCGCTCGACATCGGAACGAACAAGGTCGTTTGCTTTGTTGCCCGTGTCGACGGGCAGGGGCTTCGCGTGGTCGGCATCGGCCACCAGCCCGCGCTCGGCATGCGTTCGGGCAACATCGTCGACATGGAAGCGGCGACTCGTGCGATCTCCTCGGCGGTGTCGACCGCGGAGGAAATGTGCGGCGAGCAGGTTCGCGACGTCATCGTCGGCGTGAGCGGCGGGTCGGCGGCCTCGCACAATCAGAGCCTCGAAGTCGCCATCGGTCACCACGAGATCGGCGAGCGCGATGTCCGCCGCGTCCAGCAGCACATCCAGCTTCCCGCCGAGACGGCCGACCGGGACATCATCCATTCTGCCGCCATCGGCTACACCGTCGACGGCACGCCGGTCCGCGACGCGCGCGGCATGTTCGGCGAGCGGCTGGGCGTCGATGTCCATCTGGTGACCGCGGCGAGTGGCGCGATGCGCAACCTGCAGGTCTGCGTGCGCCGCGCCCATCTCGAGATCGCCGACCGGGTCGTCGCCGCGCACGCCGCCGGTCTCAGCTCGCTTGTTTCCGACGAACGCGACCTCGGCGTCACCCTGATCGACATGGGTGCCGGGACGACTTCGATCGCGGTGTTCTACGAGGGTCACCTCGTCCACGTCGATTCGATCCCGGTGGGCGGCGAGCATGTCACGCGTGACATCGCGCGCGGCCTGTCTACGCCGGTTGCGCATGCCGAGCGGATGAAGACGCAGATCGGCCGCGCCGTCATCAAGCCCAACGACGAATACGACATCATCGACGTGCCGCTGATCGGCGAGGAAGATCGCACGCGGCCCAACCACATCCCGCGCTCGATCCTGGTCGGCATCATTCGACCCCGGGTTGAGGAGACGTTCGAACTGGTGCGCAGCCGGCTGGAAGCGAGCGGTGTGGATAAGTTGGCCGGTGGACGCGCCGTCCTGGTGGGCGGCGGGTGCCAGCTCGACGGCGTGCCCGAGGTCGCGGCCGCGATTCTCAACAAGAAGGTTCGCACCGGTGCGCCGCTCCGGCTCGCAGGCCTTGCCGATTCGACCGGTGGGCCGGCCTTTTCCGCCGCCGCCGGACTCCTCAGCTTCGCGCTCCACAATCACGCGGTCGTGCAGAACCAGCCGGCCTCGAATGAAGCGCCGGCGAGTCGTATCGGCCGGATTGGCAGTTGGATTAGGGATAACTTTTAGGCAATATGTTGTGCGGGATAAGGCAGTTCCCACAGGCTATAGACATAAAGACAAGAAGAAACCGGTGTCGGTGAAGGGTCTCTAGCGTAACAGGAGGCTCACGCTGTCGCTCCGGGCAGATTACCCCTCGTTTGCGTGGAGAAAACCGAATGACAATCAACCTCAGTCTCCCTCAGACGGAGTCCGAGATTAAGCCGCGCATTACCGTCATTGGCGTCGGTGGCGCGGGCGGAAACGCCGTCAACAACATGATCAGTGCCGCGCTCGAAGGCGTGGAGTTCATCGTTGCCAATACCGACTCGCAGGCGCTGAGCCAGTCGCTCGCCGACCGGCGCGTCCAGCTCGGCATCACCATCACCCAGGGACTGGGCGCCGGCGCACGGCCCGAGGTCGGCCGCCAGGCCGCCGAGGAAGCGCTGCCCGAGATCCTGCAGCTCCTCGACGGCGCCAACATGGTGTTCGTCACCGCCGGCATGGGCGGCGGCACCGGCACCGGTGCGGCACCCGTCATCGCCGCCGCGGCGCGTGAGCAGGGCATCCTCACCATCGGCGTCGTGACCAAGCCGTTCCACTTCGAAGGCCGCCGCCGCATGCAGTCGGCAGAGCAGGGCATCACCGAGCTGGAGAAGGTGGTCGATACGCTGATCGTCATCCCCAACCAGAACCTGTTCAAGATCGCCAACGAGAAGACGACCTTCGCCGATGCCTTCAAGATGGCCGACGACGTGCTGCACATGGGCGTGCGCGGCGTCACCGATCTGATGGTCATGCCGGGCCTCATCAATCTCGACTTCGCCGACATCCGCACCGTCATGGGCGAAATGGGCAAGGCGATGATGGGCACGGGCGAGGCGGAGGGGCCGGATCGCAGCCGCGTCGCGGCCGAGTCCGCCATTTCCAACCCGCTGCTGGAAGATCATTCGATGAAGGGCGCCAAGGGCGTTCTCATCAACATCACCGGCGGCCTCGACATGACGCTGCACGAAGTCGACGAAGCGGCCAACCGTATCCGCGAGGAAGTGGATGGCGACGCCAACATCATCTTCGGCTCGACTTTCGATGCGACGATGGATGGCCGCATGCGGGTGTCGGTGGTTGCCACCGGCATCGCCGCGCTGGCCGCCCAGCAGCCTGCGCCGAACTACCTGTCGCTCGACATGAACCGTCCGATCCAGACCGGTCAGCCGGCGCTCAGCCGCCCGGTCGCGCCGCCGGTCGGCCGGGTCGCCATGCCGACCGCTGCCACCGCAGCGCCCGCTCCGGCGATGCCGGCCGCGCCCGTCGCACCGCCGGTCTCCGTCGCGCCGCCGGCACCGCCGGTCGTGGCGCCGGCGCCGGTCGCCGCCGCACCGGTTGCGCCGATTGTGGCGTCGATGCCGACGCCGGCTCCGGCCTACGAAGCGCCGGTCGAGGCTCCCGTCATGGTGGCTCCGCCGGTCGAGGTCGCGCCGGCGCCGGCTCCCGTCCAGGCGCCCGTCGCCGTCGCGCCGGCTCCCGTTCAGGCGCCTGCGCCTGCGCCGGCCGCGCCGCAGCGTCCGCTGGTCGACGAGAATGACTGGCGTATCAGCCGTCCCTCGACGACCAAGACCCCGGTGCGGGCCGAACATGTCACGCGACCGATGGCTGCCCGTCCGGCGGCCGACAATCGTGCGCCGAACCTGTTCCAGCGCATCACCGGCGCTTTCTCGGCGCCCAAGCCCACTCCCGCCACGGGAGCGGCACCGGTCGAGCCGGTTGCGGCCCGCCCGGCAGCTCCGGAGAATGTCGTCGCAGTGGCTCCGAAAGCCCCTGTTGCGCGGCCGGCGCCGGTCCAGACCTCGATCAGCCTCGAAGTCACGGAGCGTGCGAAGCCCGCCCGCGATGACGACGATCTGCAAATTCCGGCTTTCCTGCGGCGGCAAGCGAACTGACGCAGGAAATTTCTGTTCTCCACGCATCTTCGGAGGGGCCCTGCGGCCCCTCTTTTTTTCGATGGCGCGTGATATAAACCGCCGGCACCGAAGTTTATCGCGGATGGGACATGTCGAAGTTGGTTGTGAGTAAGGGTCGGCGCATCGTGGCGGGACTGGCGCTGTCGTTGGCGGCGTTCGGCCTCGTCGCTTGCGGCGGGTCCGACGACGACAATTACGTCGAGCAGCCCGTCGAGCGTTTGTACAATCGGGGCCTCGATGCCCTTGGGCAGCAGGAATACAAGACCGCGGCCAAGAGCTTCGAAGAGGTCGATCGCCAGCATCCCTATTCGGTCTGGGCGACCAAGGCGCAGATCATGGCGGCCTTCGCTTACTACCAGTCCAACAAGTACGATGAGGCCATCATCGCGCTGGATCGCTTCATCCAGCTCCATCCCGGCCACCGCGACCTTCCCTATGCCTATTACCTGAAGGCGCTCTGCTACTACGAGCAGATTTCCGACGTCGGGCGCGATCAGCGCACCACCCAGCAGGCGCTCGACGCCTTGGCCGAGGTCGTGAAGCGCTTTCCCGAGTCGCCCTATGCCCGCGATTCGCGCCTCAAGGTCGAGCTCTGCATCGATCACCTGGCGGGTAAGGAGATGGCGGTCGGCCGCTACTACCAGCAGAACCAGCAGTATGTCGGCGCGATCAACCGCTACCGCGTGGTGATCGAACGCTATCAGACCACGACCCACGTGCCCGAGGCCCTCCATCGTCTGGTCGAGAGCTATCTCTCGCTTGGCGTGAAGAGCGAGGCGCAGGAGGCCGCGGCCGTGCTCGGCTACAATTTCCCCGGCAGCGAGTGGTATCAGGACAGCTACTTCCTGATGACCGGCGAGGGGACGAGGCCGCCCGACGAGAAGCGCGGCTGGTTCTCCAGCATCTTCTGACGCCGGCATGCTTGCCACGCTTTCGATCCGCGATTTCGTGCTGATCGAGAAGCTCGACCTCGAATTCGCCCATGCCGGTGGCCTCGGCGCTCTCACCGGCGAGACCGGCGCCGGCAAGTCGATCCTGATCGACGCGCTCGGCCTGGTCCTTGGCGCGCGCGCCGAATCGGGCGTGGTTCGGCGCGGTGCCCCACAGTCCTCGATCGCCGCGTCCTTCGACCTGCCGCGCGAACATCCCGCAAGGTCGATCCTCGCCGAGCAGGGCTTCGACGGCGAGGACCTGCTGACCCTGCGGCGCACGATCGCCGCCGATGGGCGCGGGCGCGCCTTCGTCAACGACCAGCCGGCCTCGGTCGCGCTGCTGCGCCGGCTGGGCGACACGCTGGTCGAAATCCAGGGCCAGATGGATCAGCACGGTCTGCTCGACATGGGCACGCACCGCGCATCGCTCGATGCCTTTGCCGGCCTCGAGAAGCAAGCGGCCGCGGTGGCTTCGGCATGGACGGCGTGGCGATCGGCCGAGCAGGCGCATGCCGAGGCCCTGGCGACCGCGGAGGGCGCGCGGCGCGATGAGGATTTCCTGCGCCACGCGGTCAAGGAACTGAAGGCTCTGGCCCCCAAGGCCGATGACGAGGAAACCCTGGCGAGCGAACGAGCGCTCATGCGGGCGGGCAGCGCGCTGGGCGAGGCCGTCACCCAGGCGCTGTCCGAACTGGAGCAGGGGCGCGGCGCCGTTACCAGCCTGCGCACGGCGCACCGCCTGATCGAGCGGAATGCCGACAAGGCGGATGGCCGGCTCGATGCACCGCTGGCGGCGCTCGATCGCGCCTTGAGTGAGGCTACGGAAGCACAGGCCCAGCTCGAGATCGCGCGCGATGCGCTCGAGTTCGATCCCGCCCGGCTGGAGAAGATCGAGGAGCGGCTGTTCGCGCTTCGAGCCATGGCGCGCAAGCACAACGTCGCCGTGGCGGGGCTGTCGGATTTCGCCGAGAAGTTCTCGGCCCAGCTGGCGGCGCTGGACGATGGCGAGGCGGGACTGAAGAAGCTGGCGGCCGAGGCGAAAGCGGCCCGCGCCACCTACGTGACGGCGGCCGAAGCGCAGGCCGCCGCGCGCCGCAAGGGCGCCGCGAGACTCGACAAGGCGGTGGCGGCGGAGCTGGCGCCGCTGAAGCTCGAACGCGCGAAGTTCGTGACCGACGTCGCCGCCTTGCCGGAGGCGGATTGGTCGGCCGCTGGCATGGATCGTGTGCAGTTCACCGTGTCGACCAATCCCGGCGCGCCGCCGGCACCGATTGCCAGGATCGCCTCAGGCGGCGAACTCTCGCGCTTCCTGCTGGCGCTCAAGGTCTGTCTCGCCAAGGCGGGCGATGCACCGACCATCGTATTCGACGAGGTGGATTCGGGCATCGGCGGGGCCACAGCGGCCGCCGTCGGCGAACGGCTGAAGCGGCTGGCCAAGGACGTCCAGGTGCTCGTCGTCACCCATTCGCCGCAGGTCGCCGCGGTCGCCGACCGGCACTGGCTGATCCGCAAGACCACGACCCGGACGGCGGCCAGCACCGACGTCCTGGCGCTGGATGCGCAGGGTCGCCGCGAGGAGATCGCGCGCATGCTGTCGGGCGCGGAGGTGACCGTCGAGGCCCGCGCCGCGGCCGACCGGCTGCTGGCGACGGCGGGTTAGGAGGACGAGGATGTCCCGTGCGGCCAAGGTCGTGGCGGCGCTCGCCGTCGACAAGCTGACCGAGCGGCAGGCCCGCTCCGAGCACAAGCGGCTCGCCGAGGAGATCGTCCACCACGACAGGCTCTATCACGAGAAGGACGCGCCGGAGATCTCGGACGCGGACTACGACAAGCTTCGCCAGCGGCTGAAGGCGATCGAGGCGCGCTTCCCCCAGATCGTCGACATGTTCAGTCCGACGCAGCAGGTGGCGCCGACGCCGACCACGGCCTTCGCCAAGGTGAAGCATGGGCGACCGATGCTGTCGCTCGACAATTGCTTCACCGACGAGGAGCTTCAGGAATTCCTCGATCGTGTGCGCCGCGGGCTGGAAAAGGAAACCAACATCGCCCCCGAGGACGAAATCGCCTTCAGCTGCGAGGCCAAGATCGACGGACTCTCGATCAGCCTGCGCTACGAGGACGGTGAATTCGTGCAGGGCGCCACGCGTGGCGACGGCACCACCGGCGAGGACGTGACGGCCAACCTCCTCACCGTGAAGGACATCCCGAAAACGCTGAAGGCGCACGGCAAGGACGCATTCCCCAAGTCGATCGACGTGCGCGGCGAGGTCTACATGGAGCGCAAGGCGTTCCAGGAGATGAACCGGCGCCAGGAGGAGGCAGGGGAAAAGACCTTCGCCAATCCGCGCAACGCCGCCGCCGGCTCGCTGCGCCAGCTCGATCCCGCCATCACCGCCAAGCGCCCCCTGCGCTTCTTCGCCTATGCCTGGGGCGAGGCGGAGCCGCGCAGCTGGAAGACGCACAGCGAATACCTGAGGTTGCTCGGCAAGTGGGGCTTCGAGACCAACCCCCTGACGAAGCTCTGCCGCACACCCGACGAGGTCCGGGCCTTCTACGAAAAGATCGGCGTCGAGCGCCCGTCGCTGCCCTATGACATCGACGGCGTCGTCTACAAGGTCGATCGCATCGACTGGCAGGAGCGGCTGGGCTTCGTGAGCCGTGCGCCGCGCTGGGCGACGGCCCACAAGTTCCCGGCCGAACAGGCCCGCACCCGCCTCAACGCCATCAACATCCAGGTCGGGCGCACGGGGGCGCTGACGCCGGTGGCGGAACTCGAGCCGGTGAATGTCGGCGGCGTGATGGTGGCGCGCGCCACGCTGCACAATGCCGACGAGATCGAGCGGCTCGATGTGCGCGTGGGCGACATGGTCACGATCCAGCGCGCCGGCGACGTGATCCCGCAGGTGCTGGGCTTCATCGCCGACGATCGACCGAAGGATGCGCGCAAGTACCAGTTCCCCACACACTGTCCCTGTCCGCTCGAGACCGAGGTGAAGGCCGAGGAGGGCGGCGTGGTGCGGCGCTGCTCCGGCGGGCTCGAATGTCCGTTCCAGCAGGTCGAACGCCTGCGCTACTTCGTGTCGCGCAACTGCTTCGACATTGAGGGGCTGGGCGGCACGCACATCGAGAACTTCTTCAACGACGGCCTGCTCAAGGTTCCGGGAGACATCTTCCGCCTGCGCGAGCACGAAGCCGACATCAGGAAGCGCGAGGGCTGGGGCGACCTCTCCGTGCGCAACCTCCTGGCGGCCATCGACGCCCGCCGCACCATCTCGCTCGACCGTTTCATCAACGCGATCGGTATTCCCCTGATCGGCGAGGCGACGGCGAAGATCCTGGCGCAGGAATACGGCGATGCCGACAGCTGGCTGGCCGGGATGCTGACGGCGGCGAAGGAACGCGAAGCGCATCCCGATCCCGCGAAGAAGGAGAAGGCCGCCGAGACCGTCGGGCCGAGCTACGGACGGCTGTGCAACGTCGAGCAGATCGGCGTCACGACGGCGGATGCGATGTGCGCCTTCTTCGGCGAGGGCCACAATGTCGAGATCATCCGGGACCTGCTGGAACAGCTCGAGGTCCAGCCGGTCGAGCGCCGTGTCATCGCCGCCGATGCCAAGCTCAAGGACAAGACCGTCGTCTTCACCGGCGAACTGTCCACGATGACCCGCGACGCCGCCAAGGCCCGCGCCGAGGAGCTGGGCGCCAAGGTCACGGACTCGGTGTCGAAGAAGACCAGCCTCGTCGTGGTCGGCGAAAATGCCGGCTCGAAAGCCCGCAAAGCCGCCGAGCTGGGCATCCAGACGATGACTGAAGAAGAGTGGGCAGAGCTCTCGGCCTGACTTTCTCCGTACGAGAACTAACCCTCTTTATTTTTCACGGTCGTTGCAGTATTCCCCCCATGGGGAGTTCGCGTACGCTGGGGGTATTCTTGTCCACCGAGTATCCGGCATCGACGGAGATGCCTCGTTTTCCTTCGACTCCCGTATGGTTCGGCCGCTTTGTTGCCGGGCTGCTTGCGACGACCGCATTGACCGGCGCGTTCGCTCCAGCACCGGCGCGCGCCCAATCCGACATGGGCAGCGGCGGTGCGGGTGCGAGCCCCACGACCATCGGCGCGGGCGGCGCCGGAGGCCTGGGCAGCGCCACCACTACGGGCGGGATCGGCGAGACCCCTGCCTCCAGCTCGGCGGGGGGTGGCGGCGGCGGCGCGGGTGTCACGGGCGGCATCGGTGGCATGGGCAGCAGCTACGGCGGCGGGGCGGCCGTATCCGGGGGAGGCGGCGGAGGAAGTCCCGGGGCGCCGGGGGCCGATGGCGGGTCGGCTTCAACCTATAGTGGGGATGGCGGCGGCGGCGGCGGTGGCGGTGGCGGTGCGCATGGTTCGGTCGTAGCCACGTCGACAACCAATACCATCGTAGTCGTCGGCGGTGGCGGCGGCTCCGGTGGCGTCGGTGGCAATGGCCAAAGCACAACTGGCGGCGGTGGCGGCGGACAAGGTGGCTATGGAACCGCCGTCAATGGAGCGGTCTCCTACACGAACAGCGGAACCGTGACGGGGGGCAATGGCGGTGCCGGCGGCGATGGCAATACCGCTTTCGGCAGCTTGGGCGGCAATGGTGGCGATGGCGGTCACGGTCTTGCCGCCGTCGTTGCCGGGGCCGCCGTCAACAACGGCGGAACCATCACCGGCGGCACCGGAGGAAACGGCGGCAACAGTCCTTTCTCCGCTAGCTCCGCTGGCTCGGGCGGCAATGCCGGGGCCGGTATCGTCGGCAGTGGTGTCACGATCAACAACGCGGCTTCGGTCACGGGAGGCGCGGGTGGTGTAATCGGCACGGGCTCCACGCCAGCGGGCAGCCCGACCCCCGGCCACGGCGGCGCCGGCATCGTTGGCTCGGACCTGACCATCATCAACACCGGCTCCATCGTTGGGGGGATGAACGGCAGCGGCTCGGCGCAGGCCAACGCCATCACGTTTACCGGCGGCGCGAACACGCTTGTCCTGGCTGGCGCATGGAGCCTGTCGGGAAACATTGGCATCGAGAGCGGCAGCGTCACCTTCAACCCGCTAGGCGCACTGAGCGTGGCGAATGCGATCACGGGCAAGGGATCCGTTATCGTACCCGGCGCCAATACGATGACCCTTGCCGGAAACAACACCTACGAGGGCGGCACGACCGTAAATAACGGCACGCTCTCGATCTCTTCGGCCGGCAATCTCGGCAATCCAGCGGGCGGCGTGACGCTCAATGGCGGAACGCTGCAGACGACTGCCAGCCTGTCGAGCAGCAGTGCGTTCTACCTGACCGGGGGAGGCGGGACATTCACCCCCGAGACAGGCACGACGCTGACCCTGAGCGGTACGATCAATGATCTTGGCGCCAGCACCGGCACCCTCACGATGGCAGGTACAGGGACACTGGTACTGGCCGGCGCCAGCACCTACACCGGCGGCACGAACATCAATGAAGGCACCGTGTCGATATCGTCGGATGCCAATCTCGGCGCTTCGTCGGGATCGTTGACGGTGGATGGCGGTACGCTGCAGACAACGGCCGATCTGAAGAGCGATCGGTCGATCACGCTGGGCCCGCGCGCTGGCGCATTCATGCCCGACGCCGGGACGGCTCTGACCCTGAACGGTGAGATCGGCGGTCCCGGCGGGCTGTTCATGATTGGCCCCGGTACGTTGACGCTTACCGGCGCCAATAGCTATGCCGACGGCACGATCATAAACGCCGGCACTTTGGTGGTATCGTCGGGTGGCAATCTGGGTAGCCCGAACAGCGGGTCTTTGACGCTGAACGGCAGTACTCTGCGGACGACGGCGAGCATGGCGTATGGTCTGCCGGTCGTACTGAACCAGGGCGGCGGGACCTTCACCCCCGACGCCGGCACGACACTGACCCTGAACGCCGACGTCGACGGCCCCGGTACTCTCACGATGGCAGGCGCCGGAACGCTGGTCCTTGCCGGCGGAGCCTTCGTCAGCAACTTCAGCGGCGGAACGACGGTCAACTCCGGGACGCTGTCGACATCGTCCGACCAGTATCTCGGCAGCGGTGGCCTGACACTGAACGGCGGGACGCTGCAGACCACGGCATCATTCGGGATCGGATTGCCATTCACGCTGGGCGACAAAGGCGGCACTTTTGCGCCGACTGCCGGCACGACGCTGACCGTAAGCTCCGCCATCACCGGCGCGGGAAGCCTGACGATGGTGGGCCCCGGCACGTTGGCGCTGGCGGGGGAAAACAATTACACCGGCGGCACCGTATTCAAAGCCGGTACGCTGTCGATTTCGGACGACCGCAACCTCGGCCATGCCCGCGCTGGACTGACAATGAACGGCGGCACGCTGGCCTCGACCGCAGACGTCTCGACCAATCGCTCGATCGTGTTGGGCAGCGACGGCGGCAGTTTCAGCCCGGCCGCCGGCACCACGCTCACCCTTACCAGCGCGATCGAGGGCGCCGGCGGGCTGACGGCGACGGGCGCCGGCACGCTGGAGCTCAAGGGCGAGACCGTCTACACCGGCGCAACCACCATCTCCTCCGGCACGCTGGCGCTCGCCGACTACGGCAAGATCGCGCAATCGAGCGGCGTCAATCTTACCGGGGCCGGTGCCGTTTTCGACATCGCCGCCGCCAACGGGGAACGGACGATCCAGGGCCTGTCTGGAATCTCCGGAACGTCGGTCAACTTCGGTACCAGAACGCTCTCGATCGACAGCACCAACTCGACAACCTTTGCCGGCGCGATCGAGGGCAGTGGCGCTCTGGTCAAGAAGGGCGTCGGCACGCAGATCTTGGCGGGCGCGAATACCTACAGCGGCGGGACCAAGGTCGAAGCCGGTACGCTTTCGATTTCATCGGATGACAATCTCGGCAACGCGAGCGGCGGCCTGACGATCGATGGAGGCATGCTGCAGGCGACGGCCAACATGTCGAGCGGCCGTTCGATCGCGTTGGGCAGCAATGGCGGAACGCTCGGCGCCACGTCCGGGGCGACATTGACCTTGACCGGCACGATTGACGGCGCCGTGGGGTTGACGGTCGCCGGGGCCGGTACCGTGGCGCTCGCAGGGACCTACAGCTATGCCGGCGCGAGCACGGTCACTTCGGGTACCTTGGCGCTGATTGGCGCAGGCAATATCGGCCAGTCGAGCGGCGTGAACCTCGCCGGGACGGGCGCGGTCCTCGACATCTCGGGCAGCAGCGGCAACCAAACGATCCAGGATCTGACCGGCGTCTCGGGCACGACGGTCAATCTGGGGGCGAACCGGCTGGTTGTGGGCTCGTCCGGCGCCTCTACGTTTTCCGGCACGGTCGCTGGATTTGGTGGGCTCACGATGGCGGGTTCCGGCACGCTGACGCTGGCAGGCACCAACCTCTTCGAGGGCGGCATGACGGTGACCGGCGGCACGCTCGCAGTCTCGTCCAACGGCAGTCTCGGCGGCATAGTCCACAGAGTGACGCTCGACGGCGGGACACTGCAGACCACGGCCAGCTTTCTCAGCGATCGGCAGGTCGTTCTGGGCAGCGGGGGCGGGACCTTCAATCCCAATGCCGGAATGACGCTTGGTTGGTACGGCGCGATCAGCGGGCTCGGCGGCTTGACGATGGCCGGACCTGGCTCCCTGACTCTGGCGGGCGCCAACACCTACAGTGGCGGCACGACGGTCAATGGCGGCATTCTGTCGATCTCCGCCGACAGCAATCTCGGCGACGTGGCCGGCGGGCTGACATTGAATGGCGGCGCATTGCAGTCGATGGCGACGCTGACGAGCAACCGCTCCATCATGTTGGGTGTAAATGGCGGGACCATCAAGGCCGACGCGGGCACGACGCTGACCTTGAGCGGTACGATCGGAGGTACGGTCGGATTTGGCCTGGGAATCGAGGGGGCCGGTACGGTCGCTCTTGGTGGGGCCAATACCTATGCCGGCTGGACCGGCATCGGGAATGACGGCCGCCTGGCCTTGGTCGGTAACGGTAGCATCTCGCAGTCGGCCGGTGTGCTGTTCCTGACACCCGGGACCTTCGACATCTCCGGCAGCAGCGGCAATCAGACGATCCAGAGCCTGCTGGGTGTTTCAGGCACGACCGTCAACCTCGGCGCCAACTCGCTCACGTTGGGTACGGCCAGCCTGTCGAACTTCGCGGGCTCCATTCAAGGCAGTGGCGGCCTGATCAAGCAGGGGGCCGGCACTCTCATGCTGACCGGGCAGAACACCTACGGCGGCGGCACGACGATCAATGCCGGCACGGTGTCGATCGCGTCGGACGGGAACCTCGGCAACACGAGCGGCGGCGTGACTATGAACGGCGGCGCGCTGCAGACGACGGCCAGCTTGGCAAGCGGACGCTCGATCACCCTTGGCAATGGCGGCGGCTCGTTCAATCCCGATACCGGAACGAAGCTGACTCTAAGCGGTCCGATCGGCGGATCGGGTGGTCTCACCATGGCGGGCCCCGGAACGCTCGCCCTGACCGGCGCCAACACCTACAGTGGAGGGACGTCGGCTTCGGCGGGCACGCTGCTCCTGGAGAACGGGAGCCTTGCGAGCGGAGTGGCGGTCGGAACTGGCGGTACCTTCGGCGGCAGCGGTACGGTCACCGGCAACGTCACGAACGCTGGCACCCTTGCGCTCAATACCAGTGGCCCGCTGAACGTCATCGGCACATACACCAACAACGCCGGTTCCACCTATCAGGTCCAGGTCGTTCCGGCGAAGAGCAGCCAGCTCCGGGTGACCGGCAGCGCCGTGCTGAACGGTGGCACGGTGGCGGTGATGGCCGGCAACGGCAACTACACGCGCGGCCCGGCCTACAATATCCTCAACGCCTCCGCGGGCGTGACCGGAACGTTTGCCAGCGTCACGTCCAATCTTGCCTTCCTGACGCCGTCGCTCAGCTACGACGCCAACAACGTCTATCTGACGCTGCTTCAGAGCAGCAATGCCTTCTCCAAGGGAGCGCGGACCGCCAATCACGGCGCCGTCGCCGCCGCGCTCGACAAGGCCAACACCAACGTCAGCGGCGATTTTGCCGCCGTGCTGGACGCGATCGTCCAGCTCGACACGCAGCAGGGGCCGGCGGCGCTGAACGTGATCAGCGGTCAGTCCTACGCGAACCTCGGCACGTTCAACACCCAGACGGCCAGCGCCTTCATGTCGGCCGTGAGTTCGCAGTTGAGCTCCCTTCATGGTGGCCAGGGGCGGGGTGGCACCTATGTCGCGCTGGCCGCTCTCTCCGGGGAGGCCTGCACCTTCGCCTGCGAGGTCCCGCCCGAGCCGTCGCGCTTCGGCGCCTGGCTGAGCGGCGTCGGCGGTCTGGGCTCGGTGCTGGGCGATGCCAATGCCGCGACGATGACCTACAATTTCGGGGGGACGGCAGTCGGTATCGACTACCGCGTGCGGCCGGACCTTCTGGTGGGCGTGGCGGCGGGCTATGTCGGCGGCACACAGTGGGTGAACGGCTTTTCAGGGCAGGCCAGCACCGATGCCTTCAGCGGCAGCCTCTACGCCTCTTACACACCGGGCAATCTCTATGTCGATGGTCTCGCGGGCTATGCCTATGCGAGCAACCGCATGACGCGGATGATCGCGATCCCGGGACTGACTGCACGGACCGCCCAGGGAACAACCGGTGCGAACCAGGTGATGGGCCTCCTGGAGAGCGGGTGGCGCTTCGACCTGCCGCTGGCTCTGGCGGCCTCGGTGACGCCGTTCGCCCGCCTGCAGGGTTCGACGACGACGCAGAGTGGATTCACCGAGAGCGGCGCGAACTCGCTCAACCTCGTGGTCCAGCAGCAGACGGTGAACTCGCTTCGAAGCACGTTCGGCGTGGATCTTTCGGCCACGCTGCCGAAGGCGACGATCGGCGTGCGCCTGGGCTGGCAGCACGAATATGCCGACACCAGCCGGCCGATGACGGCGTCGTTCTCGGGCTCGCCCGGCACGCCCTTCACCGTGTTCGGCGCCACGCCGCAGCGGGATTCGGCGGTCGTGGGTCTCGGCGCCACCTTCCAGGTCGCTGACGCGACCGAGGTCAGCCTGCGCTACGATGGCGAACTCGGGGGTGGCACCAACAACAACGCCCTCACCCTCGGCCTCAGGATGAAATGGTGAGGGACTGAAACCACGGCAGGGCCGGGCGTTGCGTCCGGTGCCCAGCCCCCGCTACTGCCGAACGCGGGCGCCCATCGGATCGTAGAGAGGCCTCACGCTCGCCATGGCGGGTATCCGTTGACCTGCGACCTCGATTTCGTAGCGCGCGGCAAGAAGATCGGCGTCCGTCGCGCCCGCCTCTCGCGGAACGTACCCCAAGCCCACCGCGGCACCGAGATGGTGGCCGTAGCCGCCGGACGCCAGATAGCCCGCAACCTCGCCGTCCTTCACGATCGGCTCGGCGTGATAGAGCAGGGGCTGCGGGTCGAGGAGCTGGAACTGCAGCAACCGCCGGCCGAGGCCCGCCTGCTTCCTGGCGTTCACGGCGGCGCGGCCGAGAAAGTCGCCGAACCGGCCGGCGCGTTTGTCGACCTTCACCGCGAACCCCAGCCCCGCTTCCAGCACATGGTCTTCGTCGCTGATATCGTGGCCGAAGTCGCGATAGGCCTTTTCGAGCCGCAGCGAATTCATGGCATGCACGCCGGCCAGGCGGAGTCCGTAGGCCTCCCCGGCGTCGACGAGGAGATCGAAGATCTGCCGGGCGAATTCGGTCGGCATGTAGAGTTCCCAGCCCAGTTCGCCGACATAGGTGATGCGGTGGGCGCGCACCAGCGCCATGCCGAGTTCGATCGTGCGGGCCGTGCCGAAGGGAAAGGCGGCGTTCGACAGGTCGGCCGTCGTCAGCGACTGCAGGAAGTCGCGCGAGCGGGGGCCCATGACGGCCAGGCAAGCCTCGCCGCTCGTGACGTCGAGAGCCATGCAGTGAGCCTCCGCCGGGATGTGGCGCGTGAGCCAGGCGAGGTCGCGCGTGACCGCCGCAGCCGCCGTGATCACGAGGAACGAGTGTTCGTCCAGGCGCGTGACGGTGAGGTCGGCTTCGATGCCGCCGCGTTCGTTCAGCCACTGCGTATAGACGATGCGGCCGGGCTCGACGGCGACGTCATTGGCCGAGACGCGCTGCAGAACGGCCTCGGCGTCACGACCCTCGACGCGGAATTTTCCGAAGGCGCTCATGTCCAGCATGCCGAGGCCGGTGCGGACGGCGCGATGTTCCTCGGCCGAAAATTCGAACCAGTTCTGCCGTTGCCACGAGTAGCGATAGGCCGGCGGCACGGCGGCCTCGCGCCGGTCGGCCGGCTGGAACCAGTGAGCGCGCTCCCAGCCCGCGGTCTCGCCGAAGCAGGCGCCGCGTTCCTTGAGGCGCTCGTAGAAAGGCGTGTGGCGCACGCCGCGCGCCGAGGTGAACTGCCGGTACGGGAAGTGGTCGGCGTAGAGCAGCCCCAGCGTCTCCGTCACCCGGGCCTCGATGAAGGACTTGGTCGACTGGTAGGGAAAAGTCCGCCGCACGTCGACGTCCCACAGGTCGAAGGGCGGGGCGCCGTCGGCGATCCATTCGGCCAGCGCCTTGCCGGCGCCACCGGCCGACTGGATGCCGACCGAGTTGAAACCGCAGGCGACGAAGAAATTCCTGAGCTCCGGGGCTTCGCCCAGCAGGTAGCGGTCGTCGTGGGTGAAGCTCTCGGGTCCGTTGAAGAAGGTATGGATCCCGGTCTTCTCCAGGATGGGCATGCGCCGGGTCGCCATCTCGAGGATGGGAGCGAAGTGGTCGAAGTCTTCCGGCAGCTGGTCGAAGCAGAAATCTTCGGGAATACCGTCCGTTGCCCAGGGCTTGGCGACCGACTCGAACGCGCCCAGCAGGATCTTGCCGGCATCCTCCTTGTAGTAGGCGCACTCGTCGGGAACGCGGAGCACCGGCAGGGTGCGCGACAGGCCGGGGACCTGCTCCGTGACGATGTAGAAATGCTCGCAGGCCTGCAGCGGCAGGCCGACGCCCGCCATCTTGCCCACGGTGCGGCCCCACATACCGGCGCAGTTGACGACGAACTCGGCTGAGATCGCGCCCTTGTCGGTGGAGACACCGGTCACCCGGCCGCGATCCTTCGCGATCCCGGTAACTCGCGTATGCTCGAAGATCCGGGCGCCGAGCTGGCGTGCGCCCTTGGCCAGCGCCAGCGCGATATTGGTCGGATCGCCCTGGCCATCCTTCGGCAACGCCACCGCACCGACCACGCCCTCGATGTCGAGCAGGGGATGCAGCGCCGCGGCCTCGGCGGGCGAAATCGTCTCGATCTCCACGCCGAAGGACCGCGCCATGGACGCGCCGCGCTTCAGCTCTTCCAGGCGCTCCCCGGTGAGCGCGACGGTCAGCGAGCCGTTGCGCTTGAAGCCGGTCGCCAGCCCGGTCTCGTCTTCGAGCCGGCCGTACAGTTCCTGGCTGTATTTGGCGAGCCGGGTCATGTTGGCGGTCGCGCGAAGCTGCGCGATCAGTCCCGCCGCATGCCAGGTCGTGCCCGAGGTGAGCTGCTTGCGCTCCAGCAGCACGATGTCGGTCCAGCCGAGCCTGGCGAGATGATAGGCGACTGAACAGCCGATGACGCCACCACCGATGATGACGACGCGGGCATGGCTTGGCAGTGGGTTCACGAGTCAGTCCTGCTGTGGAGAAGGCAGGCGCCGAAGGCGCCGTCGAGTTGGGATGCGTCGAGGGTGCCCGCGCGTCCGATCACGACGATCTCGGCGCCCGTCGTGTCCGGCGAACCGTCGAGCGGATCGATGCTGACGTCCGCGCCGGCACGGTGCAGCGCGACCCGGCCGCCGGTCCCCGTGGCGACGATGCCTTTCACGCGCACGATGCCGTCGGGCAGGCCGGCGACGACGGTGCGCAGGGCCTCGATGTCGAGCGGTGCGTCGCTGCTCCAGTAATGGCTCTCGAAGAGGGCGGAGGCGGCGTCGGACCCGGCCGACGTGCAGGCTGGCAGGCGCCCGCGCCGAGGCGTGCTCTGGGAGAACAGATCCCCGGCGTCCACGCGCCCTTGCAGCACTTCGATCATGCGCGCGCCCGGCGCCTGTGCCGTGGCGAAGGCGCGGGCCTCCGTCAGGCCCGCCGGATCGGCGAGGTCGATCTTGCTCAGGATGAGGATGTCGGCCGCGGCGAGCTGGCGGCGCACCAGGCTGCCCACGAACTTGTCGCGGGCGCGGGCACGCACCGTGGCGGCATCCACCACCACCACCGTGGCGCCGTGGGACAGGCCGGGCGAGCCCGCCAGGGCCGCGATGCGGGCCGGATCGGCGACGCCGCTGGCCTCGATCACGATCTGCTCGTAGCGATCGGCGCGGCCCGCGAAACGATCCAGCGCCATCGCGAGGTCGCCGGCGACCGAGCAGCAGGCGCAGCCGTTCGCCAGGGTGACGACATCGTCGTCGCGCGAGACGATCAGCTTTTCGTCGATCGAAATCGCGCCGAAATCGTTGACCAGCACGCCGATCCGCAGCCCGTGGTCGCCGGCCAGCAGGCCGTTGACCAACGTCGTCTTGCCGGCGCCGAGATAGCCGCCGATCGTGGTGACGGGAACCGATGTCATCTCTTGCCCAGAGGATAGGGCTGTCCTTCGAACACCGTGCCCCAGATGGGAATGTCGCGCAGTTCCAATGGTGCCACTTCGCAGGGATCGGCCTCGAGCACGGTGAAGTCGGCCTTCTTGCCGCTGCAGATGCTGCCGATCTCGTGTTCGAGGCCCATCACATAGGCGGCGTTGATCGTGATCGCCCGCAGCGCCTCGTCCAGCGAGACCCTTTCCCGCGGGCACAGCACGTCGCCGGCGGCATTCACACGGTTGAGCGCGATCCAGGCATTCTGCAGCGGCCGGGCGGGCGCCATGGTGAAATCGGAGTGGAGCGCGAAGGGCACGCGGTTGCGCGAGAGCGAGCCCAGCCGGACCATCTGGCTAGCCCGTTCATGACCCACGCCGCGGCGCGCGTAGACGTCGCTCAGCTCGTACACATAGTAGGGATTGGCCGAGACGAGGGCGCCGAGATCGGCGATGCGCCGCGCCTGGGCGGATGTCGAAATGCCGAAATGCTCGATCGTGAAGCGGTGGTTGATGCGGGGCCGTTCCCACTGCAGCTTCTCCAGCACGTCGAGCGCCAGCTCGACGCCGAGATCGCCTGTGCAATGGACATGGATGACGTAGCCGTCGTTCCACAGCGCGCGGGCCGCTTTTTCGAAGGCCTCCGGCGCCATCAGCCATTCGCCGTCATGCCCGTCGATATAGCCGGGGCCGCCCAGCTGCATGAGCTGCGAGAAGAAGGCGCCGTCGGTGAACAGCTTGACGTGCTTGCCGAAGCGCAGCCGGCGCCTGTTGCGCTCGGGGAGCGCGGCAAGCTGCTCCAGTCGCAGGCCCGTGCCCGCGAAGGCCACGTGCGGCACGAATTCGACCCGGAACGGCGTGTCGTCGTTGTCGAAGGCCGCAACCGAGCCGGCCCACTCGGCCTCGTGATCGAAGATGCCGAACGCCATGTCGCCGACCGTCGTATGGCCGCCGAGATGAATGACCTCGGCGGTGCGCTTCATCGCCGGGCCCCGGCGCTGTGGCGACAGGAGGTAGCCGGAGAGCTTCGCGCGTACGAAGCGGTTGCCGGCCTCATAGAAATGCCCTCTGTCGATGTCGACTTGGTGGGCGCCCCGCAGCTTCTCACGGTCGAGTTCGAAATAGTCGAGGGCGGCTTTGTTCACGATCGTCTCGTGAAACGACCGGTGGACGAGGATCAGGGGACGCGTCCTCGAGATGGCGTCGAGGTCCTGGAGCCAGATCTCGCCGTGCCAGTCGCGATGGTAGCCCCAGGTGAAGAGCGGTTCCTTGGGATCGGGGTTGGCCTCGTGCAGCTCCTTCAGGCGCGCGAGGAAGGCGTCGCGCGTCCGCACCGGTGCGACCGTGCGGTCGGGCAGCTGCCACTCCATGGCGGTGATGAATTCGCACTGCAGCAGATATGCGGCCATCGAGGGATGGAGGTGCGGATCGATGAAGCCCGGCATCAGCACGTGCTTCTCGAAGGTCCGGTCGATCGTGTGCGGATGGGCCTCCAGCCACGGCCGCAGGGTCTCCAACGTGCCGACCTCCACGATCGAGCCCTCACGGACGGCGACGGCCGTTGCTTCGGGCAGCGATGGCTCCATGGTCCGAATCTTGCGGGCGACAAAGACGGTAATTCTCGACATGCGCTGCACCCCCGACGGCCGGCCGGCAGGCCTCCCGCACAAATAGTCTAGGGCAGCGTCGATGCCGCTATGTATACTTTTGAGCCAGATGCGTGTCTGATTCGGCCGGAGCCTTCTCGATGCACTCCCTCTCTGCCAGGCGTGCCGCCACATCCGCCGCCGATCTGCTGCCGAGCCCGATCGCGGTTCTGCTGATCCCGCAGTTCACCTCGATCGCGCTGTCGTCGATCATCGAGCCGCTGCGCATCGCCAACCGTTACATCTCGCGGCCGTATCGCTGGGTGCTGGTGTCGGCCGACGGCGAGCCGGTGCCCGATCGCAACGGAGTCAAGGTGGCGGTCGATAGCTCGCTGCGGGAAGTCGGCAGTGTTGGCACCCTGCTGGTGGTGGCCGATGCCCAGCCGACGCGGCGCCTGGAGCGGGCGATCCTGCCGACCTTGCGGCGGCTGGCCCGCGCCGGCGCCACGGTCGGAGGTGTCGATACCGGTCCATTGGTTCTGGCGCGCGGTGGCCTTCTCGACGGTCTCTCCGCTACTGCCCATTGGGAAGTCCTGCCGACATTTCGCGAGCAGTTCCCGCGGGTGACCGTCACCGAGCGCCTGTTCGAGGTTGCCAGCAGGCGCTGCACTTGCGCGGGCGGCTCGGCGGCGCTCGATCTCGTTCTCAAGGACATCGAACTGCGGTTCGGCAGCCAGCTCGCCTTGAGAGTGTCGGAGCATTGTATGCACGGGCTGCCGCGCCCGGCCGGGGCGGCGCAACGGGATCTGCCCGGTGGGGGCGGGGCGCGGCATGGGCGCAAGCTGGCGCGCGCCATGCAGATGCTGGAGGACGATGGCACCCGGCTCACGCGCATGGACACGGTCGCCCAGGCGATCGGCGTCTCCCGGCGCCAGCTCCAGCGCATCTTCACGGACAAGCTCGCGACCAGCCCGGCGCGTTTCCGCCGCAAGGTCCGACTGGACCGGGCGCACCAGATGCTGGCCAACGCCGAGGCGTCGGTGACCGAAGTCGCGATGGCGACCGGCTTCAAGTCGCGGTCCTACTTCTGGCGCTGCTATCGAAAGGAATTCGGACGGCCCCCCAGCAGCGACAAACGCTGAAGCGTTTTTGGCGCAAAAGGAGACGTCCCCTGCCGAAACGTTCACGTTTGCGGGACGTGTGAAGCTATCGTTTCAGCCTGGCACCGGTTGGGGGACAAACCATGCGGCAGGCGATAGCGGCTTTCATAGCAACACTTGCCATCGCGACGGCGCTGGCAGCGCCGGCTGGGGCGCAGGAGCCCCGGCGCGGTGGCACGCTGGTCATGGGCCAGTCGACGGGCACCACCAGCTTCAACAACGCCGTCGGGTCGGGAACCGGCATCATGGTGCCGGGCGCGCAGATCTTCGCCAGCCCGGTGATGCACGACGACAAGTGGAATCCTAAGCCGTACCTCGCCGAGTCGTGGGAACTCTCGCCCGATTCCCTCTCGATGACGCTGCACCTGCGCAAGGACGCGTTGTTCCATGACGGCGCGCCGGTCACCTCGGCCGACGTCGCGTTCTCCATACTGACGATCCGCGACAACCATCCCTTCAACACAATGCTGGCGCCGGTCGATCGGGTCGATACGCCCGACGCCGCCACCGCCATCATCCGCCTCAAGCATCCGCATCCCGCGCTGCTCTACGCGATGGGTCCGCCGCTGATGCCGATCCTGCCCAAGCACATCTATGGCGACGGCCGGCCGATCAAGACCCATCCCAACAACACACGGGACGTCGTAGGCTCGGGCCCCTTCAGGCTGGTGGAATTCAAGCCGGGCGACCAGATCGTTCTCGAGCGGTTCGACAGGTTCTTCATCAAGGACCGGCCCTATCTCGACCGCATCATCCTGAAGACCTATCCCGACTCGCAGACCTCGATCCTCGAGCTCGAGGCAGGACGGCTGCTGCTGCAACCCTTCTTCAACCGCGTGCTCGAACTCGACCGCGCCAAGGCCAATCCGCAACTGGTCATCACCAACGAAGGCTACGCGGCGGTGGGCGGCATCAACTGGCTGCTCTTCAACAACAAGCGCAAGCCTTTCGACGACGTGCGGGTGCGCCAGGCCTTCGCGTACGCCATCGACCGCGACTTCATCGTCAAGGCGCTGCACAAGGGCCTGTCTAAGGTGGCGACCGGCCCGATCCACAGCGGCTTCCCGCAATACTCGCCGGATGTTACCAAATACAGTTTCAATCTCAAGAAGGCCGAGGAACTGCTGGATGCCGCCGGCCTCAAGAAGGGCCCGGACGGGATCCGGCTCAAGGTGACGTGCGACTACTATCCGGGCGACGAGGATGGCCAGAAGCGGCTGGCGGAATACATGAAGCCGGCGCTGAAGAAGATCGGTATCGAGGTCGAGGTGCGCGCGCCTGCCGACTTCGCGGCCTGGGCCAAGCGCATGGCGACCAAGGACTTCGACATCAGCATGGATGCGGCCTTCGCCTGGGGCGATCCGGTGATCGGCGTCAACCGCACCTATCTCTCCACCAACATCCGGCCGCTGGTCTTCACCAACAACGCGCAGTACGAGAACCCCAAGGTCGACGCGTTGCTCGATGCCGCCGGCCGCGAGCCGGACGCCGACAAGCGCAAGGCGCTCTATGGCGAGTTCCAGAAGATCGTCACGGCGGACATGCCGCTGTTCTGGCTGACTGAGCTGCCGTACCACACGATCTACAACAAGCGGGTCCACAATCCACCGACCACGATCTGGGGAACGGCGTCGCCGATGCTGGACGTCTGGCTCTCAGAGAAATAGGCGCGGCGTGGCGCTGTTTCTCTACATGGCTCGGCGCCTGTTCTATGCCGCGATCCTCGTGATCGGGGTGCTGGTCCTGAGTTTCCTGCTGATCCGGCTCGCGCCGGGCGATCCCGTCGACACGCTCGCGGGCCAGATGGGCGGGATGACGGAGGAGATCCGGGCCAGCCTGCGTAGCGAATACGGTCTGGACAAGCCCACCCTGGCACAGCTCGGCATCTATCTCGAGCGTTTCGCCTCAGGCAATCTCGGCTATTCCTATTTCTTCAACCTGCCGGTCCTGTCGCTGATCCTGCAACGCCTGCCCGCGACGCTGCTGCTGGTGCTGACGGCGCTGGTTGTGGCGGTTCTCAGCGGTACGACCCTGGGCGTGCTGGCCTCGCGGCGGCCCAATGGGCTTCTCTCGCAGGCCATCACCGTCGTCTCGGTGATCGGCTATTCGGCGCCGGTCTTCTGGACCGGCATGCTGCTGATCATCCTGTTCGCCTCGGTCCTCCCCATCCTGCCGGTCTCGGGGATGACCGCCGCGGCGGTGAGCGGCGGTTGGCTGCTCGATTCTCTCGACGTTGCGCACCATCTTGTCCTGCCCGCCATGTCGCTGGCGGTGGTCTATCTCGCCCAGTACAGCCGGCTCACCCGCGCCAGCATGCTCGACGTGCTGGGCTCGGACTATGTGCGTACGGCGCGGGCCAAGGGGCTGGAGGAGCGGAAGGTCTTCTTCAAACATGCCTTCCGCAACGCCGTGCTGCCCATCATCACCGTCGTGGGGCTGCAGTTCGGCAACCTGCTGGCCGGTGCCATCGTGGTCGAGACCGTGTTCAACTGGCCGGGGTTGGGGCGCCTCGCGTTCGATTCGGTGCTGCGCCGGGATTATCCCACGCTGCTCGGCCTGCTGTTCTTCTCCTCGCTGCTTGTGATCGTCGCCAACCAGCTCGTCGACGTCTGCTACCGCCTCGCCGACCCGCGGATCAAGGCGTCATGAGCGTCGCCGGGGTTCCGAGGGCGGAGCGTCCCTCGCTGGAGGCGATGCGTATGTTCGCCCGCAGCCCGGTGGCGGTGGGCGGCCTGGTGCTGCTGGCCGTGATCCTGCTGGTGAGCCTGGTCGGCCCGCTGGTCTACGTCGCCGATCCCTTCGACATCGTGGCCGCGCCGCTGTCGCCGCCGTTCAGCGAGGGCGCCCTGCTGGGCTCCGATCAGCAGGGCAGGGACGTGCTGACCGGACTGATCTATGGCGGCCGGGCGACCCTGACGGTCGGCGCTGCCGCGGCGCTGATTTCCGTGGTGATCGGCATCACGATCGGCGCGGTTGCCGGCTATTTCGGCGGCACGGTCGACGAGGTGCTGATGCGCTTCACCGAGTTCTTCCAGGTCCTGCCGTCGCTGCTCTTCGCGATGGTCCTGGTGACGCTCTTTTCGCCAACCCTGGCCACCGTCGTGCTGGCGATCGGCGTGGTGAGTTGGCCCGGCACGGCGCGCCTCACGCGTGCGGAGTTCCTCAAGATCAAGCAATACGATTTCGTCGCCGCCGAACTGGCGATCGGCGCGCGGCGGGGGCGCATCATGTGGAAGGTGATCCTGCCCAACGCCCTGCCGCCGCTTGTCGTATCCGCTACCCTGGCGGTCGGCGCGGCAATCCTGTTCGAAGCCAGCCTGTCGTTCCTGGGGCTGGGCGATCCCAACCGGATGAGCTGGGGCCTGATGATCGGCTCGAGCCGCTCCTACATGCTGTCGAGCTGGTGGGCCGTGACTTTTCCCGGCCTGATGATCTTCCTCACCGTGCTTGCCGTCAGCCTGATCGGCGACGGGCTGAACGACGCGCTCAATCCGAAGCTGCGGGAGCGCCGCTGATGGATGGCGCCCCGACGACCCTTCTCGACATCTCGGGCCTGTCTGTCGAGTTTAGCGGCGGCGGTCGCACGGCCCGCGTACTGAACGACGTGGCGCTCACGGTCGCGGCCAACGAGACCCTGGGCATCGTGGGCGAATCGGGCTGCGGCAAGAGCATGACCGCGCTCGCCATCCTGCGCCTCGTGCCGTCGCCGCCGGGCCGCATCACCGGCGGCCGGATCGTGTTCGGGGGCGAGGATCTGCTGCAGGCGCCGGAGCAGCGCTTGCGCGACGTGCGCGGCCATCGCATCGGCATGATCTTCCAGGAGCCGATGACCTCGCTCAATCCGGTGCTGACGATCGGCGACCAGCTTTCCGAGACCCTTATCAAGCACCTGAAGCTCGACGCCCGCGCGGCGCGCGCCCGGTCGATCGAACTCCTGAAGGCGGTCGGCATTCCAGCGCCCGAGCGCCGGGTCGACGAATATCCGCACCAGCTTTCGGGCGGCATGCGCCAGCGGGTAATGATCGCCATGGCGATTGGTTGCGAGCCGCAGCTTCTGATCGCTGACGAGCCGACCACGGCGCTGGACGTCACCGTGCAGGCGCAGATCTTCGAGCTGCTGCGCGAGTTGCGCGCCCGCAGCGGCATGGGCCTGATCCTCATCACCCACGACATGGGCGTGATCGCCGAGATGACCGATCGTGTGGCCGTCATGTACGGCGGCCGGGTCGTCGAGGAAGCGCCAACCGCGGACATTCTGTCGGCCCCGGCCCATCCCTACACGCGCGGCCTGATCGCCTGTGTGCCGGATCTCGATGCGGAGGAGGACTCAGGGGCGGATCTGCTGGAGATTGCCGGCATGGTACCGTCGGTCTGGGACCTGCCGAAGGGCTGTCCCTTCGCCGATCGCTGCGCCGAGGCCATGCCGCGCTGCGTGGCCGAGATGCCGCCCACGAGCGTCCTGTCGGCCGGTCACCGGGTGGCCTGCTGGCTTCAAGAAGGAACGGGGCCGTGAGCGCGCCGCTTGTGTCGGTGCGCGACCTCGCGGTCCATTTTGCGCGGCCGCACTTCAGTCCCCTGAAGCCACGCGAGACGGTGCGCGCCGTGGATGGTGTCTCCTTCGACGTCGCGAAGGGCACGACCTTGGGCATCGTCGGCGAATCGGGTTCGGGCAAGACGACGGTGGCGCGCGGCCTGCTGCGGCTGGTGCCTGTGACCTCGGGTCGTATCGTCCTCGGCGGGACGGACATCACGGCGTTGGGCGGCGAGGAGATGCGCCAGATGCGCCGCCACATGCAGTACATTTTCCAGGATCCGTACTCCTCGCTCAACCCGCGGGTACGCGCCGGGACCATTGTGCGCTCGCCGCTCGACGTGCTGGGAATCGGTACGCCGGCCGAGCGCGAGGCGCGGGTGGCCGAGCTGTTCGCGGCGGTGGGGCTGCGGCCCGAGAGCCAGCATCTCTTCCCGCACCAGTTCTCCGGCGGCCAGCGCCAGCGCATCAACATCGCCCGCGCCCTCGCGCCGGCTCCCGACCTGCTGGTGTGCGACGAGCCGGTGTCGGCCCTCGACGTGGCGATTCGCGCCCAGATCCTGAACCTGCTGCAGCAGCTCAAGCGCCGGCTCGGCATCACCTATCTCTTCATTTCGCACGACATGGCCGTGGTGAAGCATGTCGCCGACGAGGTGGCGGTCATGTATCTCGGCCAGATCGTCGAGCGCGCGCCGCGCACGGCCTTCTTCGCGCGACCGCTCCATCCGTACAGTGTGGCGTTGATGTCGGCGGTGCCGACCGTGCGCGGCGGCCGCGAGCGTGCCGCCAGACGTATCCGCCTGACCGGCGATCCGCCCAGTCCCATCGATCCGCCACCCGGCTGTCGCTTTGCGGCGCGCTGCCCGGTGGCGGAACCGGCCTGCCGGCAGACCATGCCCGAGTTGCGCGAGATGGCGTCGGGCCAGTGGGTGCGGTGTCACAGGGTCGAAGTCGTCGGCGGCACGATCCGGCGGCCACTCGATTGACCGGCGCGTGAGGGGAGCGTCGATGAGCCGCGTGATGTTGGGGATTGGCCGCCTTCTTGCAGAAGGCAGGCCGGCCGCAGGACTTCTCTTCGCCCGTCGTGCATGCCAAGGACGGACCGTAGGGTTTCCCGACAGAGTTTGAACAGAGAGGATAATCATGGACGGACTACACGCAAACTCCCCGCACGCGCGCGACCAGCGCTATCTGGTGCACCAGCAGACGGAGCTGAAGACCTATCGCGAGCAGGGCGGCACGCTCATGGCGCGCGGCAACGGCATCCATGTGATCGACGAGTCGGGCAAGGAGTATATCGAGGCGATGGCGGGCCTGTGGTGTGCGTCGCTGGGCTTCTCGGAGAAGCGGCTGGCCGAGGCAGGCTACAAGCAGCTGCTCGATCTGCCCTACTATCATACGTTCTTCGACAAGGGTCACCTGGCCAGCGTCGACCTCGCCGAGAAGCTGCTGTCGATCGCGCCCAAGCCGATGAGCCGCGTGCTCTTCCAGTGCTCGGGCTCGGAGGCCAACGACGCCGCCATCAAGCTGGTCTGGTACTATCACAACGCCATCGGCAAGCCGGAGAAGAAGAAGATCATCGGCCGCGAGCGCGGCTATCACGGCAATACCGTCGCCTCGGTCAGCGTCTCGGGCCAGCCGCACATGCGGGCGGGCTTCGACATCCCGCTGCCGATGTTCCGCCATACCGACAATCCGCACTATTACCGCTTCCATGAAGAGGGCGAGAGCGAGGAGCAGTTCTCCGATCGCATGGCCGCCAATCTCGAGGCGCTGATCCTCGCCGAGGGGCCGGATACGGTCGGCGCCTTCTTCGGCGAGCCGGTGCAGGGCGGCGGCGGCGCCATCACCCCGCCGCGCACCTACTGGGAGAAGATCCAGAAGGTACTGAAGAAGTACGACGTGCTGTTCGTCGCCGACGAGGTGATCGCGGGTTTCGGTCGCACCGGCAACATGTGGGGCACCGAGACCTACCAGCTGCAGCCTGACATGATCTCGTGCGCCAAGGCGCTGTCGGCGGCCTACCAGCCGATCTCAGCGCTGATGATCTCCGACAAGGTCTACGACGCGGTCGAGAGCCTGAGCGCCACCAACGGCACCTTCGGCCACGGCTTCACCTATGGCGCCCATCCGGTCGCCTGTGCCGTCGCGCTGGAGACGCTCAAGATCTACGAGGAGCGCGACATCGTGGGCCAGGTGCGGCGCGTCGGACCCGTCATGCAGGCGGGGCTCGAGAAGTTCCGCGACCATCCGCTGGTCGGCGACGTCCGCGGCATCGGCCTGTTCGCTGGCGTCGAGCTGATGAAGGATGCCAAGGCGCGTACGCCGTGGGCGCCGGAACAGAAGATCGGCACGATGGTGCAGGACCATGCGCTGCGCCACGGTCTGATCGTACGTGCCATCGGCGACCGTATCGCCTTCACGCCGCCGCTCATCATCACCGAGGAGCAGATCGGCGAGATGTGCAAGCGCTTCGGACAGGCGTTGGATGACGCGCGAACGGAGCTGAAGCTGTAGGGGCGTCACCCCACGGCCGTTCGCCCGGCGCGGCGGATGTAACGTTTTCGGTCATCCGCACGAACACAAGGGAGAGGGCCGGTAACGCCGGCCTCTCGATATCTTGGGTTGGATATGGAGACGGCCCGGCCCACATGCCGGCAGACCCTCACGCTCCGTTGAGAGGAGGCCCGTCATGTCCAATTCCGTCCGGCCGAACAGAAGGAACGTCCTGAAGCTGGGGGCCGGCGTCGGCATCGCCGCCGCCGCGCTGCTTGCGGCTATGCCCTGGCGCGCGCGGCCGGCCGCTGCCGAGGCGGCCTTCAAGGTGACCCGCACGGATGGTGAATGGAAGAAGCTCCTGACGCCGCCGCAATATGCGGTGCTGAGGGGCAACGGCACCGAGCGGCCCTATTCGAGCCCGCTCAACGACGAGCACCGAAAGGGCATCTTTTCCTGCGCCGGCTGCCAACTCGCTCTGTTCTCGTCGGCCACCAAGTTCGACAGTCGGACCGGCTGGCCGAGTTTCTGGGCGCCGCTCGACAAGGCGGTCGGTACCGAGACCGACACCACGTTCTTCATGAAGCGCACTTCGGTGCATTGCGCCCAGTGCGGCGGCCATCTCGGGCATGTCTTCGACGACGGGCCGAAGCCGACCGGCCTGCGCTACTGCATGAACGGTGTGGCCATGACGTTTGCCGTCGCGGCTGCCTAAGCTTCACGTCAGCAACAGGAGGAGGGGTCCGTGACCGGTACCCGCTTTGATAGAGGCCGCCGCGCGGCGCTGCGCCTTTCGGGATTGGCGCTGGTCGGCGCCACGCTGTACGGCATTTTGCCGGCCGGAGCGCAGGAGGCGATGGTCGTGGTGCCCGCGCCGGCGCTCGACGAGCGCAGGCCCGACGTTACGACGGAGACCGCGGTCCTGGCCGGCGGCTGTTTCTGGGGCGTGCAGGCCGTGTACCAGCATGTGAAGGGGGTAAGCCGCGCCGTTTCGGGATACGCCGGGGGTCCCCGGGACAAGGCATCCTACGATATGGTGACGTCGGGCCGCACTGGCCATGCCGAGGCCGTGGAAGTGACGTTCGATCCAAGGATCGTGAGCTACGGCCAGATCCTGCAGATCTTCTTCTCGGTGGCCCACAATCCCACGCAGCTCAACCGCCAGGGGCCCGATGTCGGCACGCAATACCGCTCGGCCCTGTTCTTCGCCGATCCGGCGCAGCGCCGGATCGCGGAGGCCTATATCGCGCAGCTCGATCAGGCCCGCGTCTTCCAGAAGAAGATCGTGACGCAGCTCAACGACGCCATGCCCTTCTTTGCGGCGGAAGGCTACCACCAGGACTACGCGACGCTGAATCCGAACAGTCCCTACATCCTTCGCCACGACCTGCCCAAGATCGAAGGGCTGAAGCGCCTGTTTCCGGCGGAATGGCGCGCCGATCCCGTGCTGCTGCGCGTGTCCGGCGGCAAGGTCAGCCAATAGATCTGGTCTGCGGACGCGCGGCGGTGAAAGCCGCCGCGCGGTGAGGCATAGTGCGCCGAAACCTTGGGGAGACGACGCATGGTCAAGCCGGTTCGCCGGATCGTGACGGGCCACGACAGGGAGGGACGCTCGGTGTTCCTCGAGGATGGGCCGGCACCCCATCCGTTCTCGCCGTCGCACTCGCCCAATGTCGGATTGACCAACCTCTGGCTGCTCGACGCGATTCCCGCGTCGAACGAAGCCGCGCAGGGCGACCCGACCGCGCGGCCGTTCAAGCTGGAGCCGCCCGCGGCCGGCAATGTCGTACGCGTCGTAGAGTTCCCGCCCGACAGGGGGCGCAACTACGGCAACCAGGCCGAGGTCTTCCGTCAGTACGGCGCGGCACAGGCGCACGACGACGCCGCCCGCCATCCCGGCTTTCACAAGACCCACAGCGTCGACTACGCGATCGTCATCGAAGGCGAGATCTGGGCACTGATGGATGTCGGCGAGACGCTGATGAAGGTGGGCGACGTGCTGATCCAGCGCGGCACCAACCATGCATGGGCCAACCGCACCGACCACATCGCCCGCGTCCTGTTCGTCCTGAACGGCGCGGCGCCGGTGTGACGGCACCGATCCGCTGGCGGCGGCGACCCAAAACACCGCCCGTCGGACGTCCATAGCCGGACATGGCCTCTGTCGAACTCGCTCTCTGTGCGGCCGTCGCGATGGTCCTCGTCTGGACCTGGATCGGCATGCCGGTTGCGACGCGGCTGTTCGCGGGGCCGGGCGCGCTGCTGCTGGCCCCGGCATTGGGCTTCGCCGTTCATGTCGTCGTGGCGCTGCCGGTGTTCCACCTGATCGGGATGGGGAGGGGCGCGGTCGTTGCCGTGACGGCGGCGTGCGTGGTCGGGGCGCTTCTCGCGATGCGGGGACGGGAGGTGGTGCTGCGCTCGCCGCCGGTGTCGTTGACCGTGGCCGTCGTGCTGGCGGCGCTGCTGGCGTGGGTGCCGGCGGCGTCGGTGCTGCCTAAGGCGACGAGCGAGGGCGTGACCCTGGCGGCCTCGATCTTCGACCATTCCAAGATCGCGATGATCGATGGGATGACCCGCAGCGGCGTGCCCGCCCTGAACCCGTTCGTCCACGAAGCCGGTACGCCCGACCGGCTGTCCTACTACTATCTCTGGCATTTCGGCGCCGCGGTGTTCGCGGTGCTGACCGGCGTCAGCGGCTGGGAAGCCGATGCCGCGCTCACGGGGTTCACCGGCTTCGCCTCGTTGCTGCTGATGATGGGGCTGGCGTTGCGCCTGGGCGCCGGCAGGGCCGCGCCGTTTCTCGTCCTCGTGCTGGCGGCCAGCGCCTCGATCCGTTCCCTGCTCGACGCCCTGCCGTTCGCCTCGGTGCTCAAGGAGGCCTCGGGGCTGGGCGGCTGGCTGTTCCAGACGGCGTGGGCGCCGCAGCACCTCGCCTCGGCGAGCTGTGTCGTGCTGGCCTGTCTTGCGTTGGTGCGGCTGGCCGAAGGCGGCGGCTGGCTCGCGGCGCTACTGTTCGGGCTGCTCGCCGCGGCGGGCTACCAGACCTCGATCTGGGTGGGGGGTGTCACCTTCGCGGTGGCTGCCTTCGCGATCGCGCTGTTTCTCCTGCTGAGCCTCGAGCCGCAGCGCCGCGCCGGCTTCGCGGTGAGGGTCGGGGCGGCGGGCGCGCTGGCCCTTTTGCTCAGCCTGCCGTTCCTGCTCGACCAGGCATCGGTCGCGGCGGCGCGCGGCGGCGGTTTTCCGCTCGCGCTCTCGGCAGTCGAAGTGCTCGGCGCCTCGGTGCCGGCGACGCTGCGCGCGTGGCTCGACGTGCCGGCCTACTGGCTGGTCTACCTGCCGGTCGAGTTCGCGTCCTTCTATGTCGCCGGGTTGATCGGCCTGTGGATGCTCGTGAGGGAGCGCGGCGCCGCGGTGATGCCGCTGGCGCTGCTGGTCGCCGCGAGTCTCACCGTCGCCGGCTTGTTGCGCAGTACCGTCGCCTGGAACAACGATCTCGGCTGGCGCGCGGTGCTGCCGGCGCTGCTGCTGCTGGTTCCCTTTGCCGCCGCCGCGATCTCGCGCGGCTCAACAGTCGGGGCGCGTATCGCGGGAATCGCCGCCGCCGCCGGTGTAGTCTTGGCGCTGCCCTATACGCTGGAGCTAGCGCGCGAGGATCTGTTCGCCTCGCCGACGCCGTCGGAGCGCGCCTTCGCCGGTGCCCCCGCACTGTGGCAGGCGGTGCAGCGCCACACCTCGATGGACGAGCGCGTGGCCAACAATCCTGCATTCCTCGCTGACGCGACGCCGTGGCCGGTCAACATCTCCTGGGCGCTGCTGGGCAACCGGCTCTCCTGCTATGGCGGCGACGATCTCGCCATCGCTTTCGCCGCAGCGCCGGCGCCGTCGCGTGCCGCGACCAAGGATCTGTTCGACCGCGTGTTCGCCGGCACGGCGACGCCCGGTGACGTGCGCACCATGGCGGAGCGCTATGGCTGCGACGTGATCGTGCTGGTGCCGCAGGACGGCGCGTGGGCCAGCGATCCGTTCACGTCGGGCGACGTCTACCGCCCGGTGGAAGCGCAGGACGGCTGGCGGATCTACCGCCGGGTTCAGAGGCCCGCGAACCAGTTGAAGCCGCGATCCTCCCAATAGCCGCCGGGATAGGTGTTGGTCACCTCGATGGCGGTGATCCACTTGGGGTTCTTGAAGCCGAGCTTGGTCGCGGTCCGCAGCCGCAGCGGAAACCCATAGGGATCGGTGATCGGCTGGCGGGCATATTTCGTCGCCAGGATGGTTTGCGCATGCAGTGCCGTCGCCATGTCGATGCTGCCGCTGTAGTCGTCGGCGCATTTGAAGGCGACGTACTTCGCCTTGAGGTCGGCGCCGACCGTCTCGAGGAAGGTGCGCAGGTTCACGCCGGACCACTGCCCGATATAGTCCCAGCCTTCGACGCAGATATGGCGGATGATCCATTCCTGCTCGGGCAGTTGCATGAAGCGCTGAACGGTCCAGGGCGCCTTGTCGGCGATGCGCCCGGCCAGTTCCAGCTTCCAGGTGGCGCCGTCGACCGGCGCCACGTCATTGACGTCGTAATAGGCGTTAAAGCGCGGCGGCTTCACCACCTCGGCCTCGCTGTAGGTCGGCGCCAGGTGATTCGGCCTGAACATGAACTCCTGGAAGCGGTCATTGAACGAAGACACGCGGCGCAGCACCGACTGCACCGCGCTGTCGCTGGTGACGTCGCAGCCGGTCAGCATGGCGAGCGCACCGAGGCTCAGCGATCCGCGCAGGATGTTGCGCCGGCCTATATCGGCCAGCAGTTCCCGGTTGTTCTCCAGCACGCTCTGGTCGACGCCGGTCTTGGGACGGAAGGAGGAGGGTGAGGGGCTGCGGATGGGCATGGGACGCTCCGGCTCAGGGGGCTGTTGGCGAGTTGGCGATGACCGGCGCTTGTCCGTCGGGATCGATCGGAGGATCGACCTTCGGACCGCCGGTGATCATGGCGCCGATCGTCTTGGGCACGATCAGCGCCAGCGCGACATGCACGACGAGAAATCCGACGATGGCGGCCATGCCGAGGAAGTGAACCAGCCGTCCTCCCTGAAAGCCGCCGAACAAGGTGACCAGTTCCGAAAGCTGCACCGGCTTCCAGATCGCCCAGCCCGAGAGGACCTGCACCACGATTACGAGGATGATCCCGGTATAGAGCAGCTTCTGCACGGCGTTGTAGTGGGTGATGTCGGCGTGCGAGAGGCGCAGCGCCAGTGCGTCGCGAACGTCGGCGACGAATTCGGTGACGCGGATCGGCAGGAACTTGCGGCGGAAGCGGCCGGTCGCAAAGCCGTAGGCGAGATAGGCGAGCCCGTTCAGCATCAGCACCCACATGGCGAAGAAGTGCCATTGCAGCGCCCCCTGCGCCTCCCCGCCGATCGTGATCCAGTCGGGAAAATGCAGCCAGCCGAACAGGACCTCGTCGTTATAGATTTTCCAGCCGCTGCCGATCATCAACAGCATCGCGAGTGCATTGATCCAGTGCATGACTCGCAATGGCCAGGGATGCAGCGGCTTCGATCTCATGCGCATGGGGACGGGCTCTTCGGATGATGGTTCTCGAGTGGTCTTTCGCGCGAAACGGGCAAGACCTTACGGCTGCTCACGGACTCGTGACCCCCCGCTTTTCGCTCGGCCCTATTATTTGAACCGCGCTGTAACGAAGCGCGCGCCATCACGAATACATCTTCAAACGCAGGGTTTGAGGAGAGATCGATGCCGTGGGCAATCGCTGCAGTGCTTCTGCTATTCCAAAGCCTGTGGCTGCCGGCGATGGCACAGGCCGACTTTGCCTCGCTGCCGCAGGACGAGAAGATGGCGCGGCGCTTTCCGCAGCCCGTAAGGGTCGGCGACCTGATCGGCTTGCCGGTGCTCGACGACCAGGATTCGACCATCGGCTACACCAGCGATGTCGTTCGCACGCCCGATGGAAGGGTAAGGCTCATCGTGCCTTACCGCCGCTGGTTCGGGGGCGAAAGCAGGCTCGTTGCGGTGCCGATCGAGACGGTCGTGATCCTCGGCCGCCACCTCAATGCGCTCGAGTTTCCGCCCGCGTCGTTCGACAAGGCGCCGACCTTTGTGGCCACGCAGGCAACGCCAATCGGCCGCGACGAGATCATCAGGATCGCGATCGGCCGGCGATGATCCACATCGCGATGACCCCACGGCACGCAACCAATCGCGCGGGCGGGCATTGTCTGCTTGGGAGGGAGCGTTCCCGTGGATCATGAATCACGCACGCCGCTCAAGACGCGGACGCTCGTGGCCCAGGGCTTTGGCGCGGTCGAGCCGGTGACGCGCGGGCTGGTTTCGCCGATCCACATGTCGACCACCTATCTCCGCGATGCCGACAACGGCTACAGCAATGGCCGGATTTATGGCGGCTCCGACAATCCTTCAGTGCAGCAGGCAGGCGCAGTCATTGCGGCGCTCGAAGGGGCCCAGGATGCGCTGATGTTCGGCTCCGGCATGGCGGCGGCGAGTGCCGTCTTCCAGGCGCTCGACCGGCCGACGCATCTGCTCGCCTCGCAGGGCATCTATTACGGGCTGCGGTCCTGGCTCGAGGAAATCGCCAAGCGCTCGGGTCACACCGTCACCTTCGTCGACACGTCGAACCTCGACCTGGTGCGCGCCGCGGTGCGGCCGGGCGAAACCGGCCTGGTCTGGATCGAGACGCCCAGCAATCCGCTGTGGAGCATCACCGATATTGCTGCCGTCGCCGACATAGCGCACGCGGCGGGCGCGCTGCTGTGCGTCGACTCGACCGTCTCGACGCCGATCTTCACCCGGCCGCTGGCGCTGGGCGCCGACCTCGTCGTCCACTCCGCCACCAAATATCTCAACGGCCATTCCGACGTGGTCGCCGGCGCTTTGGCGACGACGGAGCGCAGCGCGATGTGGGAGCGCATCGGCCGCGTACGAGCGCAGGTCGGTGCCACCCTGGGACCGTTCGACGCCTGGCTGCTGATGCGCGGCATGCGCACCCTGCATGTACGCGTGACGGCGCAGGCGCGCACCGCCGCCAAGCTCGCAAATCGGCTGGTCGGCCATCCCGCGCTCAGCGCCGTGCTCTATCCCGGCCTGCGCGACCATCCCGGCCACGAAATTGCGGTGCGCCAGATGGTCGGCGGCTTCGGCGGCATGCTGTCGATCCGGGTCAAGGGCGGCGAGCCTGCGGCGGTCGCCGTCGCTGCCCAGGTCGAACTCTGGAAGCGCGCCACCTCCCTGGGCGGCGTTGAGAGCCTCATCGAGCACCGGGCGTCGATCGAGGGCGCGGGTACGCCCTGTCCGCCGGACCTCCTGCGCCTTTCGGTCGGGCTGGAAGATGTCGACGACCTTTTCATGGACCTGGTGCAGGCGCTTGGCGCTACCACCGGCTCGTTCAGCCGGCTTTAGGGGAGAAGCGAATGGGCAAAGTTGCCGTCGGGATCATGTGCAAGACCCCCGCGCCAGGGAGATCGAAGACGCGCCTGTCGCCGCCCCTGCTGCCCGGGGATTGCGCGCGCATCTCGGCCTGCTTCATCCGCGACCTGTCGCACACCATCGGGCAACTCGCGAAGGCGAGTGATGATGGGGGCGAAGTCGTCGGCTGCGCGGTCTACACGCCCATCGGCTCGGAGACCGCGCTGCTGTCGCTATTGCCCGACGGCTTCGTGCTGCTGCCGCAGGTCGAGAGCGGCTTCGGCGAGCGCCTGTTTCACGGCATCGATGCGTTGCTGCGAACTCATGACGGCGTCTTGCTGGTGAATTCGGACAGCCCGACCCTGCCGCCCGAGATCCTGCGCGCCGCGGTCGAGGCTGTGCAGACCGGCGACAACGTCGTGCTGAGTCCCGCGATCGATGGCGGCTATACGCTGATCGGCCTGTCGCGACCGCACCGTCGCTTGTTCGAGGAGATCGAGTGGAGCACCGCGACGGTCTTCCAGCGCACGCTCGACCGCGCCGCCGAGATCGGCCTGCCGGTTGTCACCGTGCCGGGCTGGTACGATGTCGATGAAGCCGCCGACCTCCGAATGCTCGAGGAAGAGCTTCTAGGCGCCGCGCCGGCATCGCTGCCCATGAAGGGCGGCGACGCGCCCGCGACACGAGAGTTCCTCCTTGAACGCAATCGTGCTTCTGTGTTCGATGCGGGCCGCGCGCCGACAGGCACCGCCGCCGCCGCCGCCGCCGCAAGCTGACCCGGAGGGCAAGTTCATGCTGCTGGCTACCGGTACCCAACGGGTCGTCGTCGTCATCCCCTGTCTCAATGAAGGCAAGCCCATCGCCGCCGTCGTCCGTGAGATCGTCGTGGCCGGCGCCGACGAAATCATCGTCGTCGACAACGGCTCGACCGACGACACCGCCGCGCAAGCCATCGCGGCGGGTGCGCGTGTCGTCAGCGAGCCGCGCCGCGGCTATGGCCAGGCCTGCGCTGCCGGGGTCGCGGCCGTGTCGCCCGAGACCGACATCGTCTGCTTCATGGACGGCGACGGCAGCGACGTGCCGTCATTCCTGCCGTCGGTCGTGGCGCCCCTGACCGCGGGCGAGGCCGACTTCGTGATGGGCTCGCGTCTGCGTGGTGTGCGGGAGCCCGGCAGCATGACTCCGCAGCAGATCGTGGCGGGGAAGGTGGCCGAGCTGCTGCTGCGCCTTGTCTACGGCGTGCGGTTCACCGACATGTCGCCGTTTCGCGCGATGCGGCTCGGCGACTTGCGCACGCTTGGCATGAGCGAGCGGACCTTCGGCTGGAACCTGGAGATGCAGATGCGCGTCGCTGCCGCGGGCCTGCGGGTCGTCGAGGTGCCGGTCGACCATCGCTGCCGTCGCGGCGGTGTTTCCAAGGTGTCTGGCGATCTCGTCGCCGGCCTCAAGGCCGCTTGGGTGATCACCCGCACGTTCCTGCGGCTGGCCGCTACGCTGCGCGCCGCGCAACGGCCTGCCGAAATCGGAGAGGCAGCGCGATGAGGACGCTCCTGACAGGCGGTGCGGGCTTCATCGGCCAGCATGTGTTGCGCGAACTCCTGGCGCGCGGTCATGACGTGTGCGTGCTCGATTCGCTGCGCGAAGATGTCCACGGCCGCCGTCCTTGGACACCGCCGCCGGGCGTCGCCTTCGTGCACGGTGACGTGCGCGACGCCGCCGCCGTCGATCGTGCGCTGCATGGCAGGGAGTCGGTGCTGCATCTCGCGGCCAAGGTCGGGCTCGGGGTCGATGTCGGCGACCTGCCCGACTATGCATCGAGCAACGATGTCGGCACGGCGGTGCTGCTGGCCGGCATGGCGCGTGCGCGGATCGCTCGGCTCGTGCTGGCAAGCTCCATGGTGGTCTATGGCGAGGGTCTCGGCGTCTGTCCCGTGCATGGACCCGTGGCGCCTGCACCGCGCTGCCAGAAGGCGCTGGCGGCCGGCCAATTCGAGCCGCCGTGCCCGGTCTGCGGTACGCCGCTGGCGACCGGCCTGGTGAGCGAGAGCGCCGCACTCGATCCGCGCAATGCCTATGCCAGCAGCAAGGTCGCCCAGGAATTCTATGCCGCGAACTGGGCGCGCACGACCGGCGGTTCGGTCGCGGCGATGCGCTATCATAACGTCTATGGACCGGGCATGCCGCGGAACACGCCCTATGCCGGGGTCGCGGCCATCTTCACGTCGGCGCTGCGCCAGGGGAAGCCGCCACAGGTCTTCGAGGATGGCGGCCAGCGCCGCGACTTCGTCCATGTCCGCGACGTTGCCGCTGCCACGGTCGCAGCCTGCGAGAAGCATGACGCGGGCGTACGCGCCTTCAACGTCGGCTCCGGCACGCCGCGCACCGTTGGTGAGATGGCCGCCGCGCTGGCGACCGCGATGAGGGGGCCCGCGCCACAGCTCACCGGTCACTACCGCCTGGGTGACGTCCGACACATCACCGCCGATTCGTCGCGCCTCCGCGCCGAGCTCCACTGGCGCCCGCGGGTCGAGTTCGCCGCTGGCATGCAAGAGCTGGCGGCAAACGCATAGAGCCAGAAAACATCATCCCCCACCTCGAAGTTCGCCCGGCAGGAATGCGCCATCACTTCATGCGGCCTTGCGGCGCGCGGGCTTCTTCTTGTTGGCGGTCGCGGCGGCAGCGTAGCGTTCGGCCCGCTTGCGCTCGGGACCGTCGCCCTGGAGACTTTTCTTGAGCGCCGCCATCAGGTCGACGACGCCGGATTCGTCAGCCGCAGGCGCCGGCTTGCTCTTGACCGGCTTGCCCTTCTTCTTCTCCTCGATCAGCGCCCGCAGCGCGTCCTCGTAGCGGTCGGTGAACTCGGCGGGATCGAAGTCGCCCGACTGCTGCGCCACGATCTTCTCGGCGATCTCGAGCATCTGGGCGTTGGGCTTCGGCAGGTCGGGATGGCCGATTTCGTCGAGCGTACGGACCTCCTCTGCGGTGCGCAGGGTCGTCAGCACGAGGCCATCCTCCTCAATCTCGATGGCGCAGACCCGCTCGCGCGTGCTCATAACGAGGCGGCCGATCGCCACCATGCCTTTGCGCTTCATCGCCTCGCGGATCACCGCGAAGGCTTCGATGCCCGTCTTGCCGGAGGGCACGAGATGATAGGGCATATCCCAGTAGAGACGGTCGATCGTCTCGCGCGCCACGAACTTCTCGATGTCGACGATGCGGGTCGACTCGAGCTTCACGCTGTCGAAGTCCTCCTTGTCGAGTAGAACGTATTCGTCCTTGGCAATCGCGAAGCCTTTGACCAGGTCGCTTCGGGACAGTTCCTCGCCGGTGCCGGCGTCCACCGTCTTCATCCTGATCCGGTTGTTGGTCTTCGGGTTGATCAGGTTGAAGCGCACTGTCTCTGCCTCGGTGGTCGCGGACCACAACGAGACAGGACAAGTCACAAGGGAAAGGCGGAGATGCCCTTCCCAGCTCGGTCTTGCAGCCATTTTCAGATCCCCTCACGTCCGCGCGATTCAACTGCGGCGGACCGGCAATGTTGCGATCTCCGATAGGCATAGGAACGATTTCAATCAGTGGCGCCCGTTCCGACTTTGATCTCACCACGGGTTGGGGGCTGGCCGCCTCGGCAGCAAATCTCCTGCGCCATTCATCGCGCCGCAGCGGCCGTCGCGCTTTTGTCAACGACGTGAGAGTTGCCCCCATACGCGCTCGGGGCGGAACCCCGACCCTCGAAAAGCATTGCATCGTCTCTGCAATGCAATCGAGGAGTCCAGAATGCGCTCGCTGTTCACCGTTCCCGCCCTGTTGCTCGTCTCAGCCGGGCTCGTTCTCCCGGCAATGGCCAAGGACCGGGCCGTCACTGACCAGGAGCGGACGAAGCTCGAGGAGGCGGTGAAGGCGGCGGGCTGCACGGGCGGTGAAATGGAGTTCGACGACGACAAGGCGACGGCGCACCCCGCCGGCAAGTTCGAAGTCGATGACGCCAGGTGCGGCAACCAGAAGCACGACCTTGTCTTCGATACGGACTTCAAGATGCTTTCCAAGAAGCCCGACTGATCGAGCTCGCCTCAGCCTGGCAGGTCTTGTGGCCGCCAGGCTGAGGCGGCCTCACGGGCAATACGGGTGAAGTTGCGCACCAGTACCGAGGCATTCCCGGTACGCCACACCGCCACCACCGGCAAACCCGCCGGCTTGTCCGAGATCGCCAGGCAGCGGAGACCTGGCATGTTGAAGCTCGTGACCGTCGATGGCGACAGAGCCACGCCAAGGCCGGCGCCCACGAAGCTCGCGACGGTATGAATCTGGTCGGCATACTGCGCGATACGGGGCTCGAAGCCCGACCGCCGGCACATCTCCATGACGCGAGCGTGGATGAGCGGTGAGCCGGCGCGGGAATACATGACGAAAGGTTCGGTCATGAGTTGACGGATGCTGGTTGTCGAGCGGTCGGCAAGCGGGTGGTTCGCCGGAACCAGAGCGAGGAATGGCTCGCGAATGAGAGTGACCATCTGCAGGGCGCGACTGCTGATCGGCGGCCGCAGCAAGCCGACGTCGATGATGCCGTTCTCGAGGCATTTGACCTGGTCCGGGTTGCGCATCTCGCGCAATTCGAGTTCGACGTCGGGATAGGCGGCGCGAAACCGGACGACGATTCCGGGGAGGATCGTGAAGGGAGTGGAGCGTACGAAACCGATGACGAGCCGGCCGGTTTCGCCGGTCCCCAGCCGCCGGACGTCGGCCTCGGCCTGTTCGGCGCCGTCCAGAAGGCGCCGCGCCCGTTCGTAGAGCAGCAGACCCGCTTGCGTGACTTCGAATTTCTTCTGGCTCCTGTTGAGCAGGACGACCCCGAGTTCGCGCTCCAGCTTCTGGATCTGACGGGAGAGGGGAGGCTGTGCGATACCCAGCGAGGCGGCGGCGCGCCCAAAATGTCCTTCGCGGACGACGGCGCTGAAGTAGCGAAGCGTTCTCAGGTCCATGTTCGATACTATATTGGTATCAAAGAGGACCGCCAACGATATTGGACGCATTGTCCGAATGGGGGCAACGTCGGGTTGCAGGTCGGACGATCCGCCGAATGCAGTCCGCCGGCTGTTCGAGCGCTGCGGTGTCCGACGGGCCGATGTTTCCGACATGGTCCGGCAAGCGTTGCAGAGCGTATCAGAGTACCGGGGGAAGAGCCGGCCGGTGTCATGCCGGTCTCGCTCGCGGGCCCGTGAACATTGTGGAAGAGAAGTCAGATGGCAAAGTCACATCCCGTCGACGCGCATGTCGGTGTTCGCATGCGCCAGCGGCGTACTCTGCTCGGCATGAGCCAGACCAAGTTGGGAGATGCGGTCGGTCTCACTTTCCAGCAGGTCCAGAAGTACGAACGCGGGTCGAACCGCGTGGGGTCGAGCCGCCTCTTCGAATTCGCCAAGGCGCTGGATGTGCCGGTCTCGTACTTCTTCGACGAGATGCCGGGCAATGTCCTGTCCGGACGCCCGATGGCCGGCAAGGTCAAGAAGGGCGTCGGTTTCGGCGAGGCCGGGACCCCATTTGCGATCGAGAAAGACCCGCTGATCAAGCGCGAGACCCTGGAGTTGGTGCGGGCCTACTACAAGATCCGAGACGAGGCATTGCGCCGACGCATCTACGAGCTGGTCAAGACGATGGGCGAGGCCAGCCACGCCGGACGCGCCGTAAAGAAGAAGTAGGCACCGCCGAACATTCCTCTCCTCCGGCGGAGGAGAGGAACTGCGTTCGATCTCATGCCGCCAGAAGGTGCTCCGCGATCTGCACGGCATTGAGCGCGGCACCCTTCAGGAGCTGGTCGCCCGCGACGAACAGCGAGATCGAGTGGCCGGTTGGATCGCCGAGATCCTGGCGGATGCGGCCGACCAGGATGTCGTCCTGCTGGCTGGCATCGCGCGGCATTGGAAACAGGTTGCGCTCGCGATCGTCGACGATGCGCACGCCCGGCGCTTTGGCGAGCAGCGCCCGCACACGGGCCTCGTCGATCGGCCGCTCGCACTCGAAGGTGACGGCGGCGGCATGGGCTCGCAGCACCGGCACCCGCACGCAGGTCGCCGATAGCCGCAGCTCCTCGTCGCCGTAGATCTTGCGGGTTTCGCACATCACCTTGGTCTCTTCGTCGTTGTAGCCGGTCGCGGGATCGATCGCGGTATTGTGGCTGAAGAGATTGAAGGCGTAGGGATGCGGCAGCACCTTCGGCTTGAAGGCGCGGCCGTCGAGATAGGCGCGCGTGGAGTCCGCCAGCTCGTCCATCGCTGCCGCACCGGCGCCCGAGGCGGCCTGGTAGGTGGCGATGTTCATGCGCCGGATGCGATTGTGCTGGTGGATCGGCCAGAGCGGCGTGATGGCGATGATCGCCGCGCAATTGGGATTGGCGACGATACCCTTGTGGTCGGCGATGGCGCCGGCGTTGATCTCGGGAATCACCAGCGGCACCTCGGGATCCATCCGGAAGGCCGAGGAATTGTCGACCACGATGGCGCCGGCTGCGACGGCGATGGGGGCATAGCGCTTCGAGATTCCGCCGCCGGCCGAGAACAGGGCAATGTCTACTCCCTCGAAGCTCGTGTCGGTCAGTTCCTGGACCACCAGGGCCTTGCCGTCGAACGACAGTTCGCGGCCCACGGAGCGGGCGGAGGCGAGCAGGCGAAGTTCCTTCACCGGGAAGCGCCGTTCGGCGAGGCAGCGCAGGAACTCGACGCCGACGGCGCCAGTCGCGCCGACGATCGCGACTGTGAGGGGGGCTTCGGCAAGAGGTCTCGATTGCATGTCTGTCTCCTTCGTTGAAGCCGGGAGACGGACGCCTGGAAAGACAAAGGCCCCGTCCGAACCGGCGGGGCCTGTGAGGTCATCCTATGTCACGTTCGACTCTACGCGCACGTCCTCGCCGGCCCACCGAAGGTGGTCGTTTTGGTGGTCGTGGTCGTTTTGGTCGCGAAACGCAGCATGGAGAGGGATATAGGGCGAAGGCCGGGCGGCTGTAAAGGCCGCGCCGGTCACGCGTCAGTTCAGGCGCAGGAACGGCTTGTCGCCGCAGACGGTCACCCTGTGGCCGTACCGTCGGTGCGGGAAGTAGTCGAACATCGCATGGTGCTGGACGCAGCGATTGTCCCAGAAGGCCACCGAGTTGGGCTGCCACTTGAAGCGGCACTGGAATTCCGGCGTCTCGATGTGGCGGTAGAGCATTTCGAGCAGCGCGTCGCTCTCGTGGCGCTTCAGCTGCGGGATGCGCAGGGTGAAGCCGCGGTTGACGTAGAGGCTCTGCCGGCCGGTCACCGGATGGGTGCGCACGACCGGATGCTCGGCGTTGGGGAACTTGATGTCGTCGCGATCCGTGGCCTTGACGCGATAGTAGTGGGCCTTGGAACTGTCGTGCAGCGCGGTCAGGCCCTTCAGCATCTCCTTGATCGGCTCGGAGAGTGTGTCGTGGGCGCGGTACATGTTGGCGAACAGCGTGTCGCCGCCGCCCTCGGGCGGGACCTCGGTGAGATGGAGGATCGAGCCCATCGGCGGCTCGATATCGCACGACACGTCGCTGTGCCATTCCTCGCCCGCGACATGCTTCGAGTTCTCGTCGGCTTTGATCACCAGGATCTCGGGATGCTCGGGAAAGGCGATCGGCGCGTTGGGATGGACGTGCAGCGGCCCGAAGCGCCGCCCGAATTCCTTGTGCTGCTCGATCGACATCTTCTGGTCGCGGAAGAAGATCACCAGGTTGTCCATCAAGGCGTCGTGCACCTCCTGGAACTGCTGGTTGCCGAGCGGCTTGCCGAGGTCGACACCGAATATCTCCGCCCCGATGGACGGCGTCAGCTTGCGGACTTCGATCGACTGATAGGTCATTGGGGCTCCTCCGGGATATTGGCTTCGTTGAGAAGCAGGATACGCCTGACTAGACTGCGGACGCGATGAAGATCGATGTCGATCACTATCTGGTGCTGGGCGTGCCGTGGACTGCTGACGCGGCAACGGTCCGTGCCGCCTATGTGGCATTGGCCAAACGCTATCATCCCGATGTCGCGATGGGGAATCCAGAGCTTGCCGCCTTCAATTTTCGACAGATCGCCGACGCCTATCGGACGCTTTCCGACCCGGACAGCCGCGCGCGTTACGATGCCAGGGTGCGTGCGGCCCTCGACGCCGCGCGGGCCGCGCCGATGCCCGCTTCCCTGCCGCATGCGCACGCGGCGGCCCGGCGCCGATCGCTTACGGTCGTTGCGGTCGTGCTGCTGGCCTTCCTTGGTCTCGGCGGTTATCTCGCCACGCGCGCGGCGCGGGATGCAGGATCGGACACGATGCTGACCCGGTCGGCGCTGCCTTCCGAATCATGGGCGCCGTCCAAGCCGAAACCCGGGACGCTCCCGCCGGCCAACCAGCCCAGCCAGTTCGGCCCGGCGTCGCTTCCGAGGTCGGCGCCCATCGGCGGCGAGGCGGCGGTTCGCTCATTCGTTCCGCGGCCCGCGCCGGCTGAGGTCGAGGACGGCCAGTCCGTCTGCGTGGCCGACGACGGCGTCAGGTTCGCCCTCATCAACCGCGGCGGCGAGCCCACGGTGATCTACAACGGTGTGCAGCCGGTACGGGCGTCCGTTCAGTTCGCCGACCGCAATCTGGTGATGCTGACCGGCATCGTGCCGGGCGACACGATCACGATCGTCGTCCAGCGCGGCCAGCAGCACGGCACCCATGTCTATTACGCCAACCCAGCGGGCGCGATCGTCCAGAGGCTGGGCGCGCGGTGCGAGGGACAGGCGTACTGACCGAGGACGGTCGGTCGCCTTACTTCTTCTGCAGACTCTCGAGCGTCGGGAGGCGGTAGCGGTCCTCCGGATCGTTCCAGCCCTTGAAGTTGGGTTTGCGCTTCTCGGCGAAGGCGGCGCGCGACTCCATCAGGTCGCTCTTGGCGCCATGTTCGTGCAGGACCTCGGCGAGGCGCTGCATATCGGGACCCGGCGCCGGGCGCATCTGCCGCATCATGTGAACCGTGTTCACACGCGAGGCCGGCGGCAGGGTGAGCAGGTGTTCGGCCATCGACATCGCCGTCGGCATGAGCTCGGCGGCATCGACCAGGCGATTGACGAAGCCGATCTCGTAGAAGCGCTGTGCGGTGAAGCGGAAGCCCAGAGCCATCTCCATCGCCACCGGGTAGGGCAGGTTGGCGATGTGGCCGTGATTGTAGCCACCGAGCAACCAGCGCTTGGCCTCGGAAACCTCGAACACCGCCTCGCGCACGGCGACCCGAAGGTCTGTACGCTCGACCAGCATGAAGCCGCCGCCCATGGCGAAGCCGTTGATCGCGGCGATGACCGGCTTCTCGAGCTTGCCGGACATGAACGGGTCCTCGATCTCGGGACGGCGGCCGCCCGGCGCACCATCCTTCAGCGACTCCTTCATGTCCTCGCCGGCGCAGAAGCCGCGGCCGGCACCGGTGAAGATCGCGACTTCCAGCTCCCTGCTGGCGCGGAATTCGTTCCATGCCGCGGACAGTTCCGTCCGCATCTCGTGATTGAGCGCGTTCAGCCGATCGGGCCGGTTCATCCGCACGACGAAGATCTGTCCGTGCTTCTCGGTTTCGACGACAGCCATGTATCCTCCTATCCGTTCGCGTAAGGCGGCCGGCTCAGCGGCGTTCGAAGTCGATGCGCTCGTCGAACGGCAGGCCGAGCAAGTGACGCCGCAGGCAGTCGAGCGCCAGCTCGGTCGCGCCGATTCGCACCCAGTCGCGGCCGCCGACCAGACGAGCCTGGCGCGTCACCGTGCCTTCTGCGTCGGCGAGACCGATGCAGATCGTGCCGCCCATGTCGGGACGGTCGGCACCCTCGTCGAGTTCGAGCAGCACGACCAGCGCGTGGCTGGCGCCGCTCGAGGCGCGCAGCGCCTTTGCGACCGCGGCGGCCTGGTCGGGCGAGACCGCGGCGGCACCCAGTTCAGCAAGATCGCGCGCAATGGTGGCGCGGCGGAACGCCCGTTCCGCGCCGGGGAGCGGGGCAATGCGCGCGGCGAGATGACCTCCGGTCAAGGTCTCGGCGATGGCGAGGGTCGATCCGCTCGCGAGCAGCCTGCCCAGGATCACGCCTTCGATGGTCTGGTCGTCCTCGGCGACGATGAAGTTGCCCAGCCGCCGACGCACCTCGGCCTCGGCTGGGGCGAGCAGGGCGGTCAATGCCGTCTCGTCGTCGGCGCGCAGGGCGAGCTTGGTCTCGAGTTGCGGATAGTGCGCCTGGAAGCCCAGCTTGATGCCACCATCGGCCTTGAAGGCGTCCATGTCGCCCAGCATCTGGTCGGCACGCGACTCGCCGATCCCGAATGTGTGGAAGCGCTTCAGCCGGGTGACGCCCGCGATGCCGCTCATCGCCAGGAGGCGCGGCAGCACCTGCTCGTCGAGCATGCGCCGCATTTCGCGCGGCACGCCGGGGGTGAAGAAGAAGCGGGCCTTGCCGATGGTGACGGCGAAGCCGCAGGCGGTGCCGATCGGATTGTCGATCAGTTCGGCATTCGCCGGAAGCATCGCCTGCTTCCTGTTGTTGGGGGGCATGACCCGCCCGCGCCGCGCGTAGGACTCCTCCATCCGCGTCATCCAGTGGTCGCTGAGAACCAGCTCGACGCCGCAGGCCTGGGCCGCGACCTCCTGTGAAAGATCGTCGACCGTGGGCCCCAGCCCGCCGTTCACGATCACCGCATCGGCGCGCTCGCCGGCTTGGTGGAAGGCCTTCAGGAGGCTCTCGCGGTCGTCGCCGACCGTGGTGCCCCAGTGCACGCCCAGCCCGACATCGACGAGGCGGCGGGCGATGTGGCTGTAATTGGTATTGATGGTCTTGCCGGTGAGGATCTCGTCGCCGGTACAGAGGATTTCGACTCGCATTCGCGGGAGTATCGGTGAAGGCCGCCTCTCACGCCAGCGACGTTCTGATCTCCAGACCGCTCTTCAGGGTGAGCGTCACCGGTGTCCGTTCGGCGATGTCGGCCATGCGCTTCTTCTGCTCGTCGTCGACCGCACCCTCGATCGTGAGGACCCGGTCGATGCGCTGCTTGTCGCCATCGCGGCTGAAATGGATGTCGGCATGAACCGCCGTCACCGGCCACTGCTTGCGCTCGGCATACATGCGGAGCGTGATGACGGTGCAGGCGCCCAGCGCCGAAGTGAGGAGATCGTAGGGGGCGGGGCCGGCATCCGTGCCGCCGAGCTCAGGGCCTTCGTCGGCCGTCAGCTTATGATGGCCGCCATGGCCGGTCGTGATGGTGGTCGCGTAGTTGGTCGTACCGATGCTTGCTTTCGCGTGTGCCATATAGCCGTCGCCTCCCGATGCTGGAGGGCCCGTTGCCGGGCCCTCGCATCAGTCTAGCGACGCTTGCGGCTGGACGCTGCCTTCTTGGCGGCCTTCTTCACAACCTTCTTGGCGGCAGTCTTGGTCTTCGCCTTCGCAACGACCTTCTTCACCGCCTTCTTCTTCGCAACCTTCTTCTTCGCAGCCATCTATATCTCCCTGTCCAGATCACGGAGCGGCGCACGACGCACCGCTCCTGAGTTGCATCTAGATCACGATTCTTATCCCTGTCACGCATTCTTCGCGTGATTTTATCGTCCCGATGTGAGTCATGTGGTCGCTGAGCGATGCTTCGGCGGGCAATGCCGCGAGCAAACCACCCGCGGTTTGCGGATCGAACAGCAGCGGAATCTTCGCATGACCGGACATGCGATCGAGACCTTCGATGAGATGTCGTGCACGCAGATTCGCGGGCTGTAGCGAACTTGCGAAGCCTTGCGCGAACAATTCGATAGCGCCCGGAAGTACCGGCAGCGCATCGAGATGCAGCTCAACGCTGACGTCGCCGGTGGCGCGAATCATCTCGGCGAGATGACCGGCGAGGCCGAAGCCCGTCACGTCTGTGCAGGCACGCGCACCTGCTGCCACCAACGCACGTGCAGCATCGCCCGATGGCATGCGCATCGAAGCAAGTGCGCCCTCGATCCAGCGCGCCTTCGCCATGCCGCGCATCGCAGCCGCGAAGATCACGCCGGTGCCGAGGGGCTTCGTAAGCACCAGCCTGTCGCCCGGCTTCAGCCCGCCTTTGCGAAGCGCTTGCGACGCGACGACGAGGCCGTTCACCGAGAAGCCCAGCGCCGCCTCGGGCCCTTCGCCCGAATGGCCGCCGATCAGTGCGCAGCCCGCGCCGTCGAGGATGCGCCTCGCGCCGGACAGCATCTGAAAGAGGTCTTCCTCCATCAGCCGTTCGGCCGCCGCCGGCACGACCGCCAGGGCGAGCGCGCTGTGCGGCCTGGCACCCATCGCCCAGACGTCGCCCAGCGCATGCACGGCGGCGACCTCGCCGAAGGTGAAGGGATCGTCGATGAAGGTGCGGAAGAAATCGACCGATTGCACCAGCGCCTGGCCCGCCGGCACCTCGATCATCGCCGCGTCGTCGCGCGATTCGATGCCAATCGTGACGTTGGCGGCGGGCGAGGGACCGAGCCGCGCCAGCACGCGATCGAGCACGCCGGCGCCCACCTTGGCGCCGCAGCCGCCGCAGCGCATGCCGATATCGGCCAGCAGGCGCTTGCCGTCGGCATCGGCCAGTGCCGGATCGGGCGGTGCGGTGCGGGCGGTCATGTCCATCGGCTTCGCCGGCGGCTCGCGATACATGCGCATCCAATTGCGGTCGATATGGTCCTTCCAGCGCCAAACCCACGAGCCCTCGAAGGCCCACGAGCCGCGCGTCGCCACGGCGTTGCCGTCGCCGGTGCCGAGGATCGAGAGATGGCGGCGCTGCGGCGTGAAGGGCTCCAGCGTCTGCCCGACCAAGGCGCGGCGCAGGTTGGCCGCGAGCGGCGGCCCGTGACGCACCGCGAAGACGCCGGCCTTGGGACGCGGATGGGCGGTCACGCTGGCGCAGTCGCCGGCGGCGAACACCAGAGGGTCGCCGCTCGAGGCGAGGGTCGGCTCCACCGCGAAGAAGCCGCGCTCGTCGAGCGGCAGGCCGGTGCCGGCGAACCAGGCGGCGGCGCTGGCCTGCGTCACCACGAACACGTCGTCGACCGGCAGCCGCTCGCCGGTGTCGAGCTCAATCGCGTCGGCATCGATGCGCGCCGTGGCGGCATTCTCGATCAACCGCACGCCCCGGCGCGCGAAGATGGCGCGCATGCGTCGCCGCGCTGCAACCGCCTGGCCGGACAGGATCTCGCCCTTGGTGGAAAGCATGACGGAGACCTCGGCATTGCGCGCGACCTGGCGCAGCCGATGGTCGATGGCCAGCGCCAGCTCGACGCCGCCGGCGCCGCCGCCAATCACGGCGATGCGCAGCGCGCCCTGCCAGTCCTTCACCCGTTCGAGGAAGCCCAGCCAGCGTTGGCCCAGTTCGGCGATAGGCTTCACCGGCGTCGCATGCTCGGCTGCGCCGGCGATCGCACCCATGCTGGGCGACGAGCCGACGTCGAGCGACACGAGATCGTAGGAGACCGGCGGACGATCCTTCAGCAGCACCTGCCGGTTGGCGCGATCGAGCCCGATTGCTTCGGCATGGATCAGGCGCGCGCCGGTCCAAGCGCAGAGCCGCGCAAGATCGATGTGGCACTCGTCGAAGGAATAGGTCCCGGCGACGAAGCCCGGGATCATGCCGGAATAGGGCGTCTCGATGTCCCGCCCGATCAGGGTGACCCGCACACCGGGCATCGGCTTCATGCCGAAGCTCTTCACGACATGGACATGCGAATGGCCGCCGCCCACGAGCACGAGATCCTTGAGGAGGGGCGCGGGTTGCATCGTCTTTCCTTTAACGCATTGGCCGGAGGCACGATCCCGCCGTCGCTCGCGCACTGCAATCTATTAGTGGTGTTGAAAGAAAGTGTAATGTATATCAATTGATTAGGGGTGCTTGTTCCCCTGGTTTCGGAGCCACCCCTGCATGGCCGTCACTTCCGGCCTCACCGTTTCCCCTGATTTTCCCGAGGATGGTTACGCGCGAGTCGCGCAGCCGCGTTCGGCATGGTCGCTGTCCTGGCCGCTGGTGTTGGGGCTGCTCCTCTTCATCTGTCTCGCCAATGGCAGCGGACTGCCCTTGCTGGCCGATCCCGACACCCACTGGCACATCGCCGTCGGCAACTGGATGCTGGCCAAGGGCGCGGTGCCAACGGCCGATCCCTTCTCCTTCTCCTTCGCGGGCCAGCCGTGGATCGCCAAGGAGTGGCTCTCGCAGCTCCTGATGTCGGTCGCGTTCAAGCTCGGCGGCTGGGGCGGCGTCACCGTGCTCGCAGCAGGCGCGCTCGCCGTCTCGTTCGCGATGATGCTGCGGCTCCTGCTGCGCGATCTGCGACCCTTGCCGGCCGCGGTGTTCGTGCTGGCCGCCATCGCGATGACCCTGCCGCACTTCCTCGCGCGGCCAGCCGTACTCGCCTTTCCGTTCATGCTGGTCTGGATGGCGGGCCTCGTGCGCGCCGTTGAGGAGCGCCGGGCGCCCGCTCCGCTGCTGCTGCTCGTCATGCTGCTGTGGGCCAACCTGCACGGCAGCTTCATCATGGGCCTGCTGCTGGGCGTCGCCTTCGCAGTCGAGGCGGTGGTCGGCGCGCGCGATGCCGCTGAGCGCAAGGCATTGCTCTCCGGCTGGGCGAAGTTTGGCGTGGCCTCGTTCGTCGCGGCCTGCATCACGCCCTACGGGCCCGAATCGATCTGGGTGACGCTGCGCATCTTCGCCCTCGACGACACGCTGGCCTTCATCGCGGAATGGAAGTCGCCCGACTTCCAGAAGGCGCCGCTGCAGGAGCTGGTGCTTCTGATCGCCCTCTACGCTGCCCTGTCGCGCGGCCTGAAGCTGCCGCTGCTGCGGCTCTTGATCGTGCTGGGCCTCCTGCACCTCTATCTGCGCTACGCCTTCAATGCCGAGCTGCTGGCCATGCTCGCGCCGCTGGCGCTGGCGCCGCTGCTGGCGCGTCAGTGGCCGGCGCTGCGGCCCGATTCCGCCGTGGGTCGCGACGGTTCGCTCCCCGGCCAGGCCGCCGCGCTGGCGCTGCCGGCCGGGCGCGCCGCTGCCGTCGTGGGTGTCGGCTGCTGCGCGCTGATCGCACTCGGCCTCGTGCGCTATGGCGGCATCGTGCCACCACTCTCGACCATGCCCTCGACCGCGATGGCCTATGTGAAGCAGGCGGGCCTCGGCGGGCGCGTGCTCAACCACTATGTCTTCGGCGGTTATCTCATCCATGCCGGCGTGCCGACCTTCATCGACGGCCGCGGCGAGCTCTACGGACGCGATTTCATCCGGCGCTATGCCGACACGATCGGCCTGCGCGGCGGCGAGCCGCTGGAGCAGCTGCTCGAGCGCAACCGCATCGACTGGACCTTCATGCCGCCCGACCAGCCGGCCAACCGCCTGCTGGCCCGCCTGCCGGGCTGGCGTCAGGCCTATGCCGACGAGGCGGCCGTGATCTTCGTGCGCGAGCGTTGACCGCGTCAGCGCCAGTCGATCGGATTGGCGTCGAGATAGACCAGAAAGCCGTAGACGAAGACCGCCGGCAAGGCCCCGACCGCCAGCAGAGCCATGCCTGTCCTGATCCTGCCACGCCGCGCCAATACGAGACCTCCGCCTGTAAGGGCGGCGAGGAGCGCCATAAGGCTCGCGCAGGCCGACAGTTCGACGACCATGACCACGCCGTCATGGGTGAGAATCTCGACCACGAACCATCCCAGCCCCAGCGTACCCGCGACGTTGATCGCGGCCATCGCGGACGTGACGATCTTCGTGGGGGCTGAGCCTCCTCCTGCACCGAACTTCAGCAGCAGGGCAAACGCGACCAAGGCGATGACGAGGAGGATGAGGAGCGGGGACATTGTCCCACTCTATTCCTTCAACACGATCCACGTGCAATGCGCGAGCGCGCACAGGCGGCCGGACTCGGTATAGAGCGCCGTGCCGGAATAGAGCTTGCGGCCCTCGGCGCCGATGCGCCAGCCGAGGACGGCGCAGCGTTCGCCGACCGTGGGACGGTCGAGCACCTTCGCGGTCATGCGGCCGGTGAGGGCGGGGCGGATGTCCTCGGGATCCTGGGCGGCCCAGGCGCCGGGACAGTCGAGCGTGCCCCACAGGAACTCCGGTCGGATGCGGCCGTCGCTGTCGGCATGGTTGGCGTGCGGCACGTAGCAGGAGAGGGAAGTGCCGTTGCCTGAGTGGCTGCCGAACACGCGGAGCCCGTCGCCGACGCCGCGGCTGCGACCGCAGACGAGGCACCATTGGAAGTCGCTGCCCTCGCCGCAGCCGCCGTCCGCGTCCTGCCGCATGACCTCGTTCCAGTCCGACGGCGGTTTCGGCGGATCGAGATGGTCGACCTTTCCGGCGCGCGCCTCGCAGACCAGCGTGTCGCCCTCGCGCATCAGCAGGGCCGCGTCCTCGCGCACGACGTTCATCGAGGTCTCGATGGGGATGGGCGCGCGCAGGGTGATCTCGACGGCGGCATCGCCGCCGAACGCGCTGGTGTAGCGCTCCGCCAGCAGGCCCGCGACATAGCCGCCATTGCCCGAGAGGCGCGGTCCGTTGAAGCCGGCTCTGATGATGAGAGTGTCGTCCACCGTGGCCCTCGCAGCGTGAAAACCGGGCGCCGAAGCTGCCGCGCGCATGCGGAGAATGCAAGCCTGCCGGGCCGCCAACCGGCTTGCATCGTCGCTCGTGCTCGTCGAGGGTGGAAGCGATGGGATCGGCTTTGCCGTGGGCGCTCGTGGCGCTGTGTTTTGCGCTCGGCGTGGCCAGTCGCTCGATCAGCGACACCTTCCTCGTCTTCGTGCCGGCGCTGCAGCACGCCTTCGATGCCAATCGCGGCTCGGTCACGCTGATTTACAGTTTCGCGCTGCTGGTCGGCGGCACCGCCGCGCCGATCACCGGGTGGATCCTGGACCGTTTCGGCCTGCGCACCCTCACCGTGGTCGGCGTGATCGCGGCGGCGGCCAGCACAGCCGTCGCCTCGCAGGCGACCCACCTCTGGCACCTCTATCTGTCGCTGGGGCTGATGATGGGGTTCGGCGCGGCGTCGCTCTCTGGAATCCTGTCCTCGTCGCTGATCGCCCGATGGTTCCCGGCCAATCGCCTCGGCGTGCCGCTCGCCGTTTCCTGGTCGGCCTCCGGCGTCGGTGCGATGGCGACGTTTCCGGCGGCGCAGTATCTCATCGAGACCGACGGCTGGCGGCACGCCTATCTCGTCTTCTCCGGCGTGAGCGCGGCCTTCATCCCGCTGCTGCTGGTGCTGCCGTGGAAGACGATCGAGCGCGGCGCGCCGGGCCTCGCCAAGCTGCGCGAGACGGCCGCGCCCGGCCTTACGGTGCGCCAAGCGTTGCGCGACTGGCCGTTCTGGGCGCTCACCTCGTCGTTCGCCCTGACCTCGATCGGCATCTTCGCGCTGATGCCGCAGACCATGGTCTATCTGCTCGAGCGCGGCATGGACGGCTCGTACGCCGCGCGTGCGATGGCGGTGGCGGGCTTCCTGACGCCGCTCGGCATGATCGGCTTCTCGTGGCTGGCCGACCGGGGCGGCCGCCGGCTGGCGGCGATCCTGGCCTATGCCTGCTCGATCGCCGGGGTCGGGGCGCTGGCGATGGTGCGCGGGCCAGGCGACGATTTCTGGCTGTGGACCTTCGTGCTGCTGTTCGGCGGCAGCATGGGCTCGCGCGGGCCGATGATCTCGACCCTGGCGACCCTGCGCTATCGCGGTGCGCATTTCGGCCGCATCTACGGGCTGATCGCCATCGGCATGGGGCTGGGCGGCTTTCTGGGTGCCTGGATCGGCGGCGTGCTCCATGACCTGACGGGCGGTTATGCCGCCGTCATGGTGCTCTCGGTCGTGGCGCTGGCGACCGCCGCCGCCACCCTCGGGTCAGAGGCCGGGGCCCGGGAGCGTCTCAGCCGCTAGGACTCGGACTCCAATGACATGTCGGTGACAGTCGCTCCCGGATATTGTGTTTCGCCGGAAGTCCGGCCACTATGCCCAGCATGTTGGACCGGATCGACTTTCCGAGTAGTCCCACTCTGCGGCGGCGGGCCTAGCCGTGACGCCCGGCCTTGAGTCCTGCCACGCGCTGGTGCTCAACGCCGATTTTCGGCCCCTGTCGTATTTTCCGTTGTCCGTCTGGTCGTGGCAGGATGCCGTTAAGGCGGTCTTCCTCGACCGGGTCAGCGTCGTCTCCGAGTACGACCGCAAGATTCACAGCCCGACCTTCGAGATGCGGCTGCCCAGCGTCATCGCGCTGAAGGAATACGTGCCGGCGGCACGCCGGCCGGCCTTCACGCGCTTCAACGTCTTCCTGCGCGACCGCTTTACCTGCCAGTATTGCAACGGTGACTTCGCGACCAACGAACTCACCTTCGACCACGTGATCCCGAAGTCGCGCGGTGGTCGTACCAGCTGGCAGAACGTCGTCACCGCCTGCAGCCCGTGCAATCTTCTCAAGGGCAACAAGCTTGTCAGGGAGAGCGGCCTGGTTCTGCGCTGTGCGCCCGTAGAACCCTCGACCCAGTTGCTGCAGGAGCATGGCCGAGCGTTCCCACCGGGCTACCTGCATGAGAGCTGGCGCGATTTCCTGTACTGGGATTCCGAGCTCGACCAGAACTGAACCCGGTCCGACCTACAGTCGAGTTGGTGACGACTCTCGTGTGAGGCATTGCTCACCCCGCCGCATTTTGCTCGCCGTCACACTTCATGCTGGATCCAGGCACCCGGCACGGGCCGCTCCATCGAAGGCAACCACGGCTGCGCAAGCACGTTCCCGGCGACCGATTACCTCCTCGCTGGACATGGAGAAGCGCAATGAGAATCGAGCTTGGCATCGCCGCAGCCGGCCTCCTTCTGATGATGGCCTCGCTGCCTGCCCAGTCACAGACGACGGGGGGGCAGGGTACCAACCAGTCAAACCCGATGCAGCAGGCGCCCGCGGGAACCCCGGCCGGTGTCAATGCCGCGTCCCTTTCCGACCAGGATTTTGTCGCCGCTGCAGCGGTCGCCAACCGCTTCGAGATCCAGGCAGCCGAACTGGCGCTCGCCCAGGCAGGCGACGCCAAACTCAAGGAGTTCGCGCGCATGATGCTGACGGACCACAAGGCGGCTCTTCAGGAGCTCGAGGCTGCCGCGAAGGAGGCTGCTGTCGCGATGCCGACCGAGCCCGCGCTCGACCAGAGCCACGCGACCAAGATCGCCGCGCTCGAAAGCCGGAAGGATCCCGCGGATTTCGATCGGGCCTATCGTGTCGACCAGATGCAGGCTCATCAGCAGGCGGTGACGCTGCTGGAAACGTATCAGCGCACCGGTGCCAAGAACTCGCTTCGGGTGTGGGCTACCAAGACGCTGCCCGTCGTGAAGAAGCATCTCGAAATGCTCAACTCAATGAAGTGACTCCGATGCGGGTTCTCGTCGTCGGCGCCAGCGGGTTCATCGGCGCGGCGATCGCGAGCCGACTACGCGCGCAGGGGGACGAGGTGGTCGGCGTTTCGCGACGGGGCCCGACAGGAGCGCCTTCGGCGGATCACGTCGTGCTCGACGTTTCGAGGCGGCGCACCCCTGATGACTGGCGTCCCCACCTGCGGGGAATCGATGCGGTCGTCTATTGCGCCGGGACGTTGCAGGAAGCCCCCGGCGAATCGCTCGACGGCGTCCATCACACGGCCGCCGCCGCCCTCTTCGCGGCCTGCGCGGCAGCCGCCGTGCGACGCGTGATCCTGTTCTCGGCCATCGGCGCCGATCGCGAGACTCCAACTGCGTTCTCGCGCACCAAGAGGGCCGGCGAACGCGCCCTGATGGCGCTGGAACTCGACTGGGTCATCCTGCGCCCGTCGGTGGTCATCGGGCGAGGCGCCTCTGGCGGAAGTGCGCTTCTGCGCGGTCTCGCCGCCTTGCCGGTCTTGCCGCTGCCGGCAAATGCCGGCGCCTTGCAGGTGGTGCAGCTCGATGATGTGGTGGAGACCGTCCTCCATTTCCTGAAGCCCGGCGTTCCGGCCCGGCTCGCGCTGGACCTCCCGGGCCCGCATCCCTTGCCGCTCGACGCTGTCGTTGGCGTTTTCCGGCGCTGGCTCGGCTGGCGTCCGGCTCCGACGGTGGCCTTGCCGGCGTGGCTGGGATCGATCGCGTTCAGGCTGGGCGACGTGGCAGGGTGGTTCGGCTGGCGCTCGGCGATACGCAGCACCGCCGGACGCGAACTCCTCCGCGGCGCGACGGGCGATCCGGCGCCGTGGACGGCAGCGACCGGCATCGCACCCCGGACGCTCGACGCCGCCTTGCTGGCGGAGCCTGTGACCGTGCAGGATCGATGGTTCGCCAGCCTTTATCTCCTACGGCCGTGGGTGTTCGGTGTGCTGGCGCTGTTCTGGTTCTCGACCGGCATCGTGTCCGTCGGACCAGGCTGGCAGAACGGAATCGGCCTGATGAACGAAGGCGGCGTCTTCGGCTGGAAGGCCGCCGCCGTCGTCGTAGCGGGCGCCCTCGCGGATATCGGCATCGGGATTGCGATCGCGTGGCGCCGCACAGCACGTGCAGGACTCCTCCTCGCCATCCTGCTCACCGCGATCTACCTGTTGATCGGAACCCTCCTGGTGCCAAGACTCTGGAACGACCCGCTCGGCGCGATGCTGAAGATTCCCCCGATCCTGCTCCTTCATCTCGCCGCCCTCGGCATCCTGGACGACCGCTGATGCTCTATTTCGGGCTGAAGTTCCTGCATGTGATCGGCGCCTCCGTGCTGCTGGGCACTGGCGCCGGCATCGCGTTCTTCATGCTGCTGGCCCATCGGGACGGGAACCCGAAGCTGATTTTCGGGGTCGCCCGCATCGTGGTCATCGCCGACTTCGTCTTCACCGCCACCGCTGTCGTCGCTCAGCCGGTGACCGGCGTGCTCCTGGCGCTGCACGCGGGCTACCCGCTCTCCGAGGGATGGATTTTCCTGTCCATCCTGCTCTATCTCGTCACGGGCGCCTTCTGGCTGCCGGTCGTCTGGATGCAGATGCGCATGCGGAATCTTGCCGGCGATGCCGTTCGGGAGAACTCGGCCCTGCCGGCCGAGTATCATCGACTGTTCCGGCTCTGGTTCGCTTTCGGATTTCCGGCCTTCGCGGCAGTCGTCGCGATCTTCTGGCTGATGATCGCCAAACCGTCCTTCACATTGATCTAGAACGCGACACCCGCAGGCAGCGCAGAAGCTCCTCGCCATAAGGCACCACACCCATCGCCCCGACCGCGAGCAGGAGCACCGTCAGATAACCGACCGACAGGGGCTGTTCCTTGGGCGCGAGGGCCAGAGACAGGCGACCGTTCAGGAGATCGAGCACAGCCTGCCAGGCGAGGATGGCGAAGCCCGCGAACACCATGACCGGCGCCATTTCCAGGACACTGTGGATATGCTGTTCCACAGGTCCGACCGTGCGCGTGGAATTGGCCCAGCGGACGTCCCAGATCGCCGTGGCCTGATGAAGCACCAATCCGACGATCATGGTGGCGACGACCAATGCGTTGATCTCGAAAAAGAGGACGGCCAGCAGCGGTATCCCCACTTCAGTCTGTTGGGCGATGTGAAGCAGCGATTCCTTCGTCCCGCTGGTGGACTCGATGGCGGATGCGCGATGACACGCCCAGTCTGCCAGGCCAGCGCATAACCAAGCCGGGATGACGGCATACAGAAGGAAGTTCTGAAGAAGGAACCCAACGTCCATCGGCGGAATCCGGCAGAGTTAAGTGAGCGTGGATATCCGAAGCTCTCGTCGTCAGCCGCGCAACGATCCTCGATCACGTCCGTTCCCGCGGAATTCGAGAAGGGAGCCATACAATGCCCGTCAGCCAGAATGCAGCCGCCGAGCGCACCGAGTCACTGTGGCTCAAGGATGCCAGGGAGGCGCGCCGCTGGCCGATCTCCGCACCGCCGCTCGAAGACGACCAGCGGTGCGATGTGGTGGTGATCGGCGGCGGCATTGCCGGCCTGTCCATAGCCTTCGAACTGGCGGAGGCCGGCCGGTCGATCGTCCTGGTCGATCGGGGGCCTCTGGGCGGCGGCATGACCGGACGGACGACGGCTCATCTCGCGCCGCCCTGCGACGACCTTCTGTCGGAACTCATCGACCTGCGGGGCGAGGAGCTGGCGCGTCTGCATCATCGCAGCCACGCCGCGGCGGTCGATCGCATCGAGGAAATCGTGAGCCGGCATGACGTGGACTGTGACTTTCGACGGGTCGCCGGCAATCTCTTCCCCGCCCTCGGGACGCCCGAAAAGGAAGCGAAGGAGCAGATCGAAAAGGAATTCGAGGCCGCGTCCAAGCTCGGCGTGGAGGTCGAACGGGCGCGAGGCGTACCTCTCGACGGGCACGCAGACGTGCCGATCCTGCGCTATCCGCGCCAGGCGACCTTCCATCCGTTGCGTTATCTGGAGGCCTTGGCGAAGCTCGCCAGCGAACGCGGGGCAAGGCTGCATGCCCATTCCCCGGTCCTCTGCCTCGAGGAGAAGGACGACGAGGTCACCGTAACCCTGGAGAACGGCAAGCGCATCGTGGCGAAGGACGCCGTCGTCGCGACCAACTCGCCGATCAACGATCTTGTGGCGATCCACAGCAAGACCGCCCCGTACCGAACCTACGCCATGGCCTTCGAACTGCCGGGCGGGGCCCTGCCCGATGCCCTCTACTGGGACATGGAAGATCCCTACGGCTCCAGCGGGCCTCCGACGGCGACGGCTGGTGGTTGATCGCTGGCGGCGAGGATCACAAGTCGGGTGAGGTCGACGATGGCGAGGAGCGTTTCGCGAAGATCGAAGCCTGGCTGCGGCCCCTCGTTCCCGCTCTCGGCGCCGAGGTCGCGCGGTGGTCGGGACAGGTTCTCGAGACGATCGACCGTTGCGGCTTCATCGGCCTGAACCCCGGCGACAAGCATATCTGGATCACCACGGGCGATTCGGGTCAGGGCATGACGCAGGGCGCACTCGCCGGCATCCTGTTGCGCAAGCTGCTCCTCGGCGAGGAGACGCCCTGGGCCGAGGTCTACGAGCCGGCCCGCACGCCGGTCGCCGGCGCGGCCAACTACCTCAAGGAGAACATGACGGCCGTGAAGAGCTTCACGGAGTATCTCACCGGCGGCGAGCTCGACTCGGCAGAGGCGCTGAAACCCGGGGAAGGGGGCATCCTGCGCTCAGGCCTGAAGAAGATCGCCGTGGCGCGCGACCGGGAGGGAACGCTGCACCGTGTTTCGGCGAGCTGCACGCATCTGGGATGTATCGTGCACTGGAACGGAACGGAGCAATGCTGGGATTGCCCCTGCCACGGCTCGCAGTTCGCGCCGGACGGATCGGTGCTGAACGGGCCGGCGATCAAGCCTCTGACGACCGTCACCGACGACGGTCGATGACGGGAGCGGCCCGCTGGACGCGCTCTTCCGCTAGATCCGCGTCGACAGCCAGATCGCGAGGCGGGAGCCGGTCTTGATCACCGCCGACAGCGCCTCGTAGGCGGGCGCCTGTTCGGCGCCGGCGGCCAGCGCCGTGTCGCGATGCTCGATCTCCTCGGCGCGGAACTTCTCGACCGTCGTGCGCAGATCCGCCTCGTCGTCGCCGAGCCTGGCGGCCTGGTGGGCGTAGTGCTCCTCGATCGTCTCCTCGACGGCGACGGTGCAGGCCATCGCCGCCTTGTCGCCCATCAGGGCGGTGGCGGCGCCCAGGGCGAAGCCTGCGACGTTCCACAGAGGCGACAGCACGGTCGGCCGCACGCGGCGCTGGACCAGCAGCCGATCGAACACCTTGTTGTGTTCGCGTTCCTGGGCCGCCATGTGCTGGATGCGGCGGCCGGTCTCGCTGTTGGAGCGGCCGGTCCAGCGCAGCGCCGCCAGTTGGCCTTCATAGATGCGCACGGCGCCGAACTCGCCGGCCTGATCGACGCGGATCGTGCGTTCCACCACCTCGCGGGGCTCAGGATCGCCGGGGTTGCGGTTGTCGCCGGTCTTCATCATGGGAACCTCAGCGTGTCCTGGCCGTGCGCGACAGGCCGGAGGCCAGGCCGACGGCCAGGATGGCGGACAGAATGGCATTCCAGCCAGCCATCGAGATACCGAACAGCGACCACACGATCGCATCGCAGCGAACCATCTTGGCACCGAACAGGTGCTTCTTCAGCTCTTCCGGCGAAAGGCCGGTCGGTATCGTGCCGGTGCAGGATTGCGGGCCCGCCCACCAGCGGTATTCGACGCCGGCGTGGAAGATCCCGATCGCCGACGTCACCGCGATGGCGGCAATGGCGAGCACCATGAACCAGGTGGCGAGGCGTGGCTGGCCCGACGAGGCGAAGGCCGCGAGGCCGGCCACCATCGCGACGATATGCGGCCAGCGCTGCCAATGGCACATCTCGCACGGCGGGAAGCCCATCACGTACTGGAAGAAGAGGGCGGCACCCAGCATCAGGCCGCTGCCGAGGAGGGCGACGAGGCCGAGTTGGCTGGGGAGGGGGAGGCGCTGCGTGGCAGCCATGGAGCAGTCCTAGAAGAGAAAACGAATGACGACGAAGCCGCCGATCAGGGCGAGCAGGAAAATCCAGGTGAGCAACGTCAGGCGCTTCTCGATGAAGGCCCGGATCGGCTCTCCGAACTTCCAGAGCAAGGCTGCCACGAGGAAGAACCGCAGGCCACGCGTCACGATGGACGCCCACACGAACGTGAACAGGTCGAAATGCGCCGCGCCGGAGGCGATGGTCACCAGCTTGTAGGGGATCGGCGTCAGGCCCTTGATGAGGATGATCCAGGTCCCGTATTGCTCGAACCCTGCACGAAAGGTCGCGAGGCCCGCCTGCAGCCCGTATGTCTTCACCACCCAGGCGCCCAGCGTTTCGAAGAAGTAATAGCCGATCGCATAGCCGAACAGCCCGCCCAGCACAGAGCAGACCGTGCAGACTAAGGCGATCCGGAACGCCTTTTCCCGGTTGGCCAGGATCATCGGTACCAGCATGACGTCCGGCGGGATGGGAAAGAACGAACTCTCCATGAAGGAGACCACTCCCATCGCCGGGATGGCGTTCTTGTGCTGGGCGAGGCGGATCACCCAATCGTACAGGCGGCGGATCATGCGACCGCTCTTAGCGTGTCGCTACGGGCGAAGCGAGGGACCTTTCCGATGGCTGTCGGCAGCCAGGGCCGGCGTCCCTTCCGCCGCCTCGAGCTGATCGAAGGCCAGCAGCAGGTTGCCCACCCGATTGGCCGATGACAGGCATTCGGCGAGACGCGGGAAGTTGTCGATCAGCCAGTTGAAGGCCCCCTGGACGGCGACGAAGGCCGCGGCCGCCTGAGTCACGTCTCCCAGCAGCATCGTGCCCTGCACATAGTGCGGGACGCACAGAATCAGGCCGACCAGCGGCGCCAGCAAGGTGTTGCCATGGGAGATGTAGGTAGTGCGCATATACTGCCAGGCTAGGTGATGCCATTCGCTCAGGACGTCGCTCAAGGCCGAACCGACTTCCGATGCCGCTTCCTGGACATCGCCCGGCGACATACGCCGGGTCGCACGTTCGCGCAGGTGGGCCACGGCATACTTCAGTTCCGCCTCGGCCTGGTTCTTGGACTCGATGACTCCGATCATGTGCCGGCCCACGATCATCAGTGTACCCGTGGTCAGGACGGCGTACGCCACGGCGGCCACGACAAGATATCCCGGGATGGTGAAGCTCACTCCGAAAACCGTGGCATCCAACGCACCGCCGACATGCCACAGCACGACCACGAACGTCCCGGCCGTCAGCACTGCCGCGAGCAGCCCGACCACGAGGTCGATCGGCGCGTCGGTCGCGAGCCGCGCATCCTCGGTGATCCGGTATTCCGCATTCTGGTGCTCGCCGTTTCCCATTTCGATGTGAAGGTAGCGGCCGCCGCCCAGCCACGCGTCGATGAGGTGCCGGCTGACCCATGCGCGCCAGGAGCGTTGAAAGGTCATGCGGCCCCAGACGGCGGTCACGGCGAGGCCGATGCTGAGCGCGGCGAACAGTGCGAGAAGATGGGTCTGGTGCCAGAGTTCTGCAGCGTCGCGGAATTCGAGCGCATTGAAGAAGTCGCGATTCCAGACGTTGAGACGGTACTGGACGAGCAGCTGCAGTACCGTGATCACGACCAGCGTGGCGATCAGGCCCCAGGCGAGACGGGCCGTCGGACCCTGCCAGAAGTCTTGCGCGCTCCGCCAGAAGCGGCGGAGCGGGTGACGGGACCCGAGGTCCAACAGGCTGGCATCAATCACGGACGATGCGACGCTGGCGAGGCTTGACCTCGCGCGCCTGAGCCGGCTGAGCGGGGGGATCGCCAAGCAGGCGATCGAACTCGCGCTTCGAGACGCCATAGCATTCGCACGATCGCTTGCGCAGGCCGCGCCGGTCGAGAATGTCGACGATGCCGCGGTTATAGCGGATCAGCTTGTCCTGCTTCAGCTTTCCCGCCGCTGCCGAGACGCCGGTGCGCTGGACGCCCAGCATCATGGCCAGGAATTCCTGGGTCAGCAGGAACCGATCCGTCTTCATGCGGTCGTGCGTCATCAGCATCCAGCGGCAGCAGCGTTGTTCCAGGGAGTGGAAGTGATTGCAGGCCGCCGACTGTGCGACCTGGTTGAACAGCGCATGGGCGTAGCGCAGCATTACAATCCGCATCGAGGCGCTGCGCGCCAGTTCGGCGCTGAACAGGGCGGCTCCCATACGGAGGCCCTCGCCCGGGACCTGGACATAGACACTCGTCGGCGCGCGGTCGTCGCCCAGCAACAGCGGCAAACCGACGATGCCCTCGTTTCCGATCGTGCCGACCTCGGCCGCCGCGCCGTTGGACATGGTGTTGACGAGCGATCCGACACCGGTTTCGATGAAGTAGACGAAATCGAGCGGCTGGCGCGCGCGGTAGAGCGACTGCCGGTAGGTGAGGGGAATGCGCTCGAGATGTTTCTCGAGGCGCCTGCGATCCTTTGCCGGCAGCAATGCCAGCAACCTGTTGTCAGCCGTCTTGTTCGACTGGCGCCCTGTCATCTTGTCACCTCTTGATGCTCCTTCTCATGGACGCGCCTGCTGGGCGGCAGTCCGCGCCAATCGGCGTCCCGCTTCTCGGATACTCGTCGGCTCTTCGCGTGGTCCTGGAACAACGACATGCCCGGCACGACACGTGCGCGTCATCGTTCGCTCCGGCGTGTAGCCCTCGATGGTCTTGAGATTTCTGCGGTGAATGAACGATTGCATTGCACCACCCAATGGCGCGAAGGCCACGATTCAACTTGCGCTTGCCGACCGGCAATGTCGAGTCGTCGCATCCGAGTGCGACTGTAAGAGGGAATGCGTCGCATGTCGCATTCGTATGATTGTCTGATACCCGACATTGTGTCTCGACTCCGCGTTGCAATAGGCGCAAGCATGGCGTTGTCCAGGGGCGGGATCCGCTGCCTCGTTGCTGGACCGCCGCAATGGCCAATGGCCGAATGCGGCCCTGGTTGATCAGGATCGACCCGCACCTTGTGCAGCCTTGCTAAAGTCACGCAGCTTCGGACGTCCGGAGCACATCGGGGGAGGTCGGCCTCATGGCATTCGAACAATCCCTGCTTTCGAAAGTATTCGCGACCAACATCGGGCTCCGCAGGGAAGCGCCCCGCTCTGCTGGCAGCTACGAGCGAGAGCTCGACGAACGTCGCGGCACGGAAACCCGCTTGCGCAAGATGCTTGCCAGCGAGGAAGCCTTGCTGCGCCAGAAGGACGAGCTGATCCACAATAGCGAGGTCTTGAGCATGGAGGCCGATCACCGGCTGCTGAACGGCTTGCAGATGATCGTGAGCCTGCTGTCGCTGCAGAGCCGTTCGGAGTCCAATGCCGAAGCCGCCGAGCATCTTTCGACCGCCGCCAAGCGCGTCGCAACCCTCGCCCGCGTCCACCGGCGCCTGCATGCGCTCGACGGCCAGGAGTCCGTGGCGTTCAAGCCGTTCCTTCAGGAACTGTGCGGCGAATACAGGTCGATACTGGCGTCGGATGACCGCCGCGAGCAGACCATCGTCGTCGAGGGCGCCGATGCGAGCCTGCCGGCCAGGACCGCCGTGCCGCTCAGCCTGATCGTGAACGAACTGATCACAAATGCCGCCAAACATGGCGGGGGCATCATTACCGTTCGGCTGGAGGAGCCGCCAGAGGGCGGGCTTCTACTGTCGGTTTGCAACCAGGGCCCGCCGCTGCCCGAAGGATTCGATCCGGCGGCATCCAAGGGGCTCGGCATGAAGATCGTAAAGGCACTGGTCGACCAGATCGGTGGGGAGCTCAGGACGGGCCGCTGCAAGCACTGCGGCGGCCCGGAGTTCTCGGTGGCCTTCGCCTGAACATCTTACCAGAGTGGCCCCCGGTCCACTGAAGAGACAGCAGCCTGTCGGTCGGCACCATTCTCCTCATCCTCGATCATCGTCATGGTGCTGACTGATCATCGTCACGGTGCTCACGTTGACGGGAGGTCTGTGAGCAGTGGACAGTCCGGCGCATGACCAGATTGCGCCTGCACCGGGAGAACCATCTCGTTCAACGAATCGGCTGGCTGCGCGCCGCCGTGCTGGGTGCCAATGACGGCATCGTCTCCACGGCGAGCCTGATCGTGGGGGTGGCGGCGGCCGCCGCCGCGCCGGGCGACGTGCTGATCGCGGGCGTGGCGGCTCTGGTCGCCGGCGCCATGTCGATGGCCGCCGGCGAATATGTCTCGGTGAGTTCCCAGGCTGATACCGAGCACGCCGACCTGGCGCGTGAGGGGGCGGAGCTTGCCGCCAATCCCGGCTCTGAACGCGACGAGCTGACCGACATCTACGTCCGGCGCGGGGTCGAACCCGCCTTGGCGCGGCAGGTGGCCGAGCAGTTGATGGCCAAAGGCGCCCTGGCCGCCCACGCCCAAGACGAACTCGGGATTTCCGCCGCCACCACGGCCCGCCCGCTCCAGGCTGCCTTCACCTCGGCCGCGACGTTCTCCGTTGGCGCGGCCATGCCGCTGCTCATGGTCGTGGTGGCGCCCGCGGCGTGGCTGGTGGTCGCGGTGAGCGCAGCCTCGCTGGTCTTCCTCGCCCTTCTGGGCGCCATCGGCGCGCGCGCGGGCGGCGCCGACGTCTGGCGCGCCACGGTTCGCGTCACCTTCTGGGGCGCGCTTGCCATGGCGCTGACCGCCGGCATCGGCCGCCTGTTCGGGACGGTCGTCTGACCTTCTAGGCGGCTGTGGGCGCTGTGCCCGACGCAACGATCTGGCCGTCGACCAGTTCGATGGTCCGATCGCAGCCGCGCGCGATCTCCAGGCTGTGGGTGACGATCAGGAAGCTGGTGCCGCTCTTGCGGTTGACCTCGCGCATCATTTCGAACACGCCCTCGGCCGACTTCGTGTCGAGGTTTCCCGTCGGTTCGTCGGCCAGTACCAGCGCCGGCTTCATCGCCAGCGCCCGCGCCACGGCAACGCGCTGCTGTTGGCCGCCCGACAGGGCATTGGCGAGATGATGCTGCCACTGTTCCAGCCCGAGCCCGGTGAGCAGCTCGAGCGCCCGCTCCTTCATGGCGTCGTCGGGAAAGCCGCGTTCGACCAGCATGGGCATCATCACGTTCTCCAGGGCGGTGAAGGCGGTGATCAGGAGATGGTGCTGGAAGACGAAGCCGATGCTGCGGCCACGCAGCCGGGTGAGCGCCCGGTCGTCGAGCGCGCTGGTATCCTGTCCGTCGACGAACAGCCGGCCCGAGGTCGGCCGGTCGAGCAGGCCCATGATGTTCAGCAGCGTGCTCTTGCCCGAACCGGAGGGCCCGATGAGGGCCGCGAACTCGCCGCGCCCCAACGCGAGGTCGATGCCATGCAGGATCTCCGACTCGGTCGGACGGCCGACATTATAGGACTTCCGCACCTGCTCCAGCCGCAGGACGTCGTCAGCCACGGATCGCCACCACCGGATCGAGCCTGGAGGCGCGCAGTGCCGGCGCCATCGCGGCCAGCACGCCGGTCAGCGTCGCCAGCAGGGCGGCCGCGACGAAAAGCGAGCGCTCGAGAACCAGCGGGATCAATTCACTCCCATCGGCCTGGCGCACGTGGTCGTGGAAGACGAGCAACCCGCCGGCTCCCAGAGCCGAGCCGACGACGGCACCGATCAGGCCGATCAGCGCGCCCTGGATCAGAAAGATGCGCAGCGTCTGGCCGCGCGACGTCCCCATCGCCCGCAGGATGCCGATGTCCTTGGAGCGCTGGATGACCGAAACGACGAGGACGCTTGCGATGCCGAGGGCTACCGACAGAGCCACGAACAGCCGGATCACACCGCTCGACAGGCTCTGTGCCTGTACGGCCGAGAAGAACTGGGCGTTGGTGGCGATCCAGCTGTAGGCGGCGGCGCCGGTCATCGTCTGCAGGCGGCGGGCCACGGTCTCGGCGGCATAGACGTCGGCGATGGTGAGTTCGATGCTGGTCACGCAGCCGATCAGGTCGAGCAGGCTCTGGGCGGTGCGCAGCGGGATGTAGACGTAGCGTTCGTTCACCGGCCGGCTGCCGAGATCGAAGATTGCGGTAACGGTGAGGGCACCGCTGGTCCGCACCCCGGACGTCAGGGTGAGGCGGTCTCCAACGCCGATGCCGAGGTAGCGGGCGAGTTCGGTGCCGATGACGATGTCCTGGCTGCTGAGCCGCACCGTGCCGGCGGCGATGTTGTCCGGCAGCCGGACGATGCGAAAATAGCTGTCGGGCTCGATGCCGACGATGCTGACCGAGCGGGTGGCGTCGCCGCGTACCGCCAGCGCCGATCCGGCGGCGACCGGCGACACCGCGACGATGGCGGGATCGTCCTGCAGCACCCGCACCAGCCCCTGCCACTGGTCGATCGAGCGGACACGCTGTAGCGGCATCTGCACGATCGCCAGTTCGAGATCCTCGCCGTCGAGCCTCAAGGGCCGCGCGATCTCGTCGCGCGGCTGCAGCGTGACGTGCGACTGGGAACTCAGCACCCGCTTGGTGAGATTGGCCTGTAAGCCGGTCAGCAGCGCCGACATGAAGACGATCACGGCAATGCCGACGGATACGCCGGCGATGATGAACAGGGTCTGCATGCGGCCTTCGCGCAGGAAGCGCAGTGCGGCTATCCATTCGAACGGCATCCACCTATTCATGTGCCGCGGCCCGCATCCGCTGGCCGTCGGCGACGGCAGCGTCCGGCGCGACCACGCGGTCTCCGGGCGCGAGGCCCTCGGCGATTTCGACCACCCTGGCGCCGCGCAGGCCGATCTTCACCGGCTGACGCCGCGCACGGCCACCGTCGACCTTGAGCACCCAGGGCGTTGCGCCCTCGAGGTCGCGCACGAAACGCAGCGGCAGGACCACGGCGTCCTTCTTGCTGGCTACCTCGATGTCGACCGACACGGTCATGTCCTCGCGCAGGTAGACGGGCGCGTCGGCCGGTGCCACGCGGAGCTTCACCTCCATCGAGCCGCGCTGAAGGTTTACCGCGGGACTGACGTAGACGACCTCGGCGGGAAAGCTCTTGACGGGATAGGCCTCTGCCGAGGCCAGCGCCTTGTTCGCGAGGGCGACCAGGCCGAGATTCTTCTCGTCGATCTGAACCACCAGCTGAATCTCGCCGGCCGGCGACAGGTTCATCAGGATGTGGCCCGGCTGGACGAGGTCGCCACGCTCCACGTCCCGGAAGATCAGCGTGCCGTCGCGCGGGGCCAGGATCCGGGCATATGACAGCCGTGCCTGGGCGGACCGCAGGTTCGCTTCGGCCCGTGCCACCTCGTTCTGGGCGAACTGGTATTCCGTGCCGCCGGGCTGGTTGATGGTGACCACCAGCCGGGCCGCGCGGACGCGTGTTTTGGCGACGTCGAGATCGCGCTGATCGGTGTCGAGCTGCGAGGTTGTCGCGAAGTGCTCCGCCTGGAGCTTCTTGGTGCGGTCGAAGGTCTTCTGAGCGTTGAGCAGGTTGGCTTCCGCCTGGCCGAGCGCCTCCTGGGCGGTCGGCAGGGTGCTCTGCTCTATCTGCCGGAAGCGGGACTGCGCGGAGGAAAGGGCGCCTTCGGCCTGGTCGACCACCGCGCGAAGGTCCTTGTCGTCCAGAAGGATCAGCACATCGCCTTCCTTGACGGCCTGGCCTTCCTCGACGGGAACGCTGGCGACCACGCCGGTCAACTGCGCTCCGATGTCGACTCGATACCGGGACTCGACATGTCCGACCGCGACAACGGTCTGGACGATGTCGCGACGGGCGACCGCTTCGACCGTGACCACCGGACCGAGCAACAGGCGCGGGCCGAGAGTCGCCAGCATGGCGATCACGCCAAGACCGGCCAGGATCCGCCATCGCCAATTCCAAAGGAAGTCGAGCGCGGCCGTGGCCGTCATATTTGACCGTACGTTGTAGGATGCTCTGATATCGCGCGGCTCAGGTCTGCGCTTTGACGTCGATCAATCGGTGGACGTGTCGTGGTGGAACATTCTTCAGGTCGTCCCGTTGAGACCGTACACCACAGTGTACATGCCCCTTGGAGGGCGCCATGCAAGACTTCATCCACCGAAAGAACATCGAGCATTATCGGCGGCTTCTGGCCGGACGGACGCTGGACGATGGCATGCATAGGCACGTCTTGAAATTGTTGTCTGAAGAGGAGGCGAAGGACGTACCTCCTCCGAGAGCGCGAGACGAAGAGTAGCTCTGCACTTTTGTGCCAACCGGGCCGAGAGCGCCGCGCGATCACTGACGTCGGTTCCGGGTCGGTGCTCTATTAGGAGGAAGAACGATCATGACGGACGCAAAGCCGGGGACCGCTGTTGCATTGGAACAGGCTCTATCCAGATGGGATAGCGAGGGTGGCGCAGGCCCTCACGGTCCCCAGGACTGTTCCATTCCCAGCGACGCATCGGTCCCGAGTGACGCGACCGGAGCGAAGCATCCGGTTGGGCGGGCCGGACGTTTACGCAATCGGCAAACTGTGGAGAGAATGCCTCCGTCGGGACGGGGCCAGCCGTAGGAAACCCGTGCCGCCTGCGCGCGCTCTTGCCGAATGTCCCACTGAAGAACTCGGCCGCATCACGGTGTCACTCTTCTCTGGCTGAAGCGTGGCTCGGATTTTCGAAATCGATCACGACGCGGGATGGCACGTCGCCTCGGCCGAGCCGGTCGAAGACGGTATTGATGGCCGAGAGCGGCTGCGGCTCGATGTCCGCCTTGACCTTGCCCTCGGCGCCGAAAGCGAGCGCCTCTGCCATGTCTGCCCGCGTGCCGACGAAAGAACCACGGATGGTGATGCAGTTCGCCACGACGTCGAACAATGGCACCGGGAACTCGCCCGGCGGCAGGCCGACCAGGACGCATGTGCCGCGCTTGCGCGTCATCGCCACGCCCTGGCGGAACGCGCCGAGCGAAGGCGCGGTGATCAGAACGCCATGCGCGCCACCGCCGGTCGCCGTCTTCAACGTGGCCGCCGGATCGCCCTCTCTGGCGTTGATCACGAGATCGGCGCCGAGCTTCGTGGCATGCGCGAGTTTGCCGTCATCGATGTCGACGGCGCAGACCTTCAGGCCCATGACCTTGGCGTACTGGATCGCCAGGTGACCGAGCCCGCCGGCGCCGGAGATGGCAATCCACTCGCCGGGACGGGCCCCGGTCTCCTTGATGCCCTTGTAGCTCGTGATACCGGCGCAGATCAGGGGCGCCGCCTCGAGGGACGAGAGGCCGTTCGGGATGTGCGCCACATAATCAGGGTCGGCCAGGATGTACTCGGCAAAGCCGCCGTTCTTCGTGTAGCCGCCGAACTCCGCTTTGCCGCACACTGTTTCCTGGGCGGAGAGGCAGTACTCACAATGGCCGCAGGCTGAATACAGCCACGGAACGCCCACCCGATCGCCCTCCTTCGCAGAGGTTACGCCGGCACCGACCGCAGCGACGCGCCCGATTCCTTCGTGCCCGGGAATGAAGGGCAGTGTCGGCTTGACCGGCCAGTCGCCCTGGGCGGCATGAAGATCGGTGTGGCAGACGCCGCAGGCTTCGGTTTTGACGAGGATTTGCCCCGGCCCTGGCGCGGGGATGCTCATCTCACGGAAAGCGAGTGGCTTGCCAAACTGTTCGACAACAGCGGCGTGCATCGTTCGAGTCATGCGCGAGAGTCCAATCTCAAATCAGCCCGACGTCGGACGTGTCCTGGGGCGATGGAAAGCTTGAGTATCGCGAGCGGGGCCGACCGGCCGCTGGCGTTCCGGGGAGGCTCGACGTTCGCTCGCGAATGAGCACCCGGATCGAGAAGTACTCTACCGCCGGGCGCGGCCCTGGTCTGTCTTGTATTGACCAAGTCCACCGGCTTACCCATCGCGCGTCCCAGCTTTAATTGAGGGACGGGGTGGCGTGCTTCAATGCATCGAGGCCTGTTGCAACCCCACGGCCTCCTTGAGGTCTTCGACTTCAGCGACCAGCCATTCGTGCTGGCGCGCCTGTGCCACGGTAACGATGGAGAGGTGAAGAACCGTCGCCTGCAGGTAGGCGATGACGGCCGACTGATAGGCCGTAGAGTGAGGGGAAATCTGCTCGACCCGGGCCCGCGCCTCGACGGCTTGGCGGGCGGCGAGATCCAGCTCGTGGCTCAGCTCGGTGTCGTTCATGGCGTGCATGCTCCCATCAGGTGCTTGCTCCCCGCGGCCCTTTGGGCGGCCTCCCTTTGACGTCCTCATTCTGGCTGCCGGGAAGGGCGGCACCGCCATCGTCGCGCGTCGTGCGGGGATTTTCTTTCACACCGCGCTCCTGTTGTTGGCCGGGCGGCCCGCCGGCTCCCGGGTTCTGGCGTTCGTAGTCGCGCTCGGGCGACAGTGCGGACGGTGGTGGCGGTGAAGGACGGGATGCCGAAGGCGGCTTGGGTTTGTCGACCATGGCAAGACAACTGCCCCGGGGCCCGCTTCGTTGCCGTGGCGAGGGTGATCGAGGACGATTTCCAGGGGCGGTGTGCCTCGAGATCGCAGACTCACCATCCTTGGGTGGGGCGGGCCGTAAGTCCGCTGTCCCGGCAGCCGCCTTCCCAGAACCGTGTTTGTGCGGCGGCTTCACATTTGTTGCAGCAAACCGCATTATCCCGCCGCTCTCACACCCCGCATTCAGCACTTCGAAGGCCCATGCCGGATATCGACGATCGCCTGACGACATCCGACGATTCCTCCCTCCTGTTTCTTGCCGGTGGCGGCGAGTTGGGAGCGCTCATTCGGGGATACGACTGGGGGAGCAATCCCCTGGGACCGCCGGCCGCCTGGCCGCAGAGCCTGAAAACGGCTGTTCGCATCATGCTGACGTCGCGGCAGCCCATCTGGATCGGCTGGGGACCCGAGCTGATCTATCTCTACAACGACGCCTACAAGTCGATCATCGGCGGCAAGCACCCCGACGCCGTGGGCAAGCCGACGAAAGAGGTCTGGAGCGAGATCTGGACCGACATCGGTCCGCTGCTCGACACCGCGATGGGCGGCATCGAGGGCATCTATGTCGAGGAGCAGCTCCTGCTGATGGAGCGCAACGGCTATCCGGAAGAGACCTACTACACCTTTTCCTACAGTCCGATTCCTGACGATGACGGCAAGCCCGGCGGCATCATCTGCGCCAATACCGCCGATACCGCTCGGGTGATCGGCGACCGGCAGGTGGCCACGCTTCGGGAACTCGCCGCGCGGACCGTCGATGCACGGACCTGGGAGGATGCCAGCCGCCAGAGCGTTGCGGCGCTCTCGATCAATCCGCGCGACGTCACCTTCGCGCTTCTTTATGTCGTGCAGCCCGGCAGCGAGGAGGCCGTGCTGGCCGCGCGCCACGGTCTGCCGCCCGGCCATCCCGCTGCCCCCGAAACGCTGCATCCCGCGAACGGGTCGTCGTCGTGGCCGATCGAGGGACTGATGAAGGAGGAGCCGCCGCGCCTGGTCGATCTTGCTCGGACATTCGGCGCCACCGTGCCGGGCAGGGCCTGGGACCGGCCGACACAGTGGGCGGCGGTGGTGGCCGTACCGGCGTCCCGCGAGACCGGACGTGCCGGCTTTCTCGTGGTCGGCCTCAGCCCGTACCGGCTGTTCGATGACGTCTACGCAGAATTCGTGACTTTGATCGCGGGACAAATCGCAACGGGCATCGCCAGCGCCGACGCCTACCAGGAGGAGCGTCGAAGGGTCGAGGCGCTGGCCGAGCTCGACCGTGCCAAGACCACCTTCTTCTCCAACGTGAGCCACGAATTCCGCACCCCGCTCACGCTGATGCTGGGGCCGCTCGAGGAAGTGCTGGCCGGCGGGCTCTCCGCCGACGAGGCGAGCCGGCATGTGGCGCTGGCCCATCGCAACGGCAACAGGTTGCTGCGCCTCGTCAACTCGCTGCTCGACTTCTCGCGCATCGAAGCGGGCCGCATGCAGGCCGCCTACAGGCCGACCGACCTCGCCCGCTTCACCACCGGCATCGCCTCGAGCTTCCGCCCGACGATCGAGAAGGCCGACCTCGAGCTGGTCATCGAGTGCGAGACGCTGCCACAACCCGTCTATGTCGATCGTGAGATGTGGGAAAAGGTTCTGCTGAACCTTCTTTCCAACGCCTTCAAGTTCACCTTCGCGGGCGAGATCAGGGTATCGGTCGCCGCGCGTGCCGACGGCAGCGGCGCGACCATCGAGGTTCGCGACTCGGGCATCGGCATTGCCCAAGCCGAGTTGCCGCGCCTGTTCGAACGCTTCCATCGAGTACAGGGCGCGAAGAGCCGCAGCTTCGAGGGCAGCGGCATCGGTTTGGCGCTGGTGCAGGAGCTGATCCGGCTGCATGGTGGCGAGATCCGCGTCGACAGCGCCGTCGGCCAAGGCACGGCCTTCGCGATCACTTTGCCGTTCGGCCACGCGCATCTTCCCGCCGCGCAGGTCGTCGATGAAGTCGACCTGTCGACCGACGTGGTGCGTGCCCAGGAATATGTCGAGGAGGCGATGGGCTGGCTGCCGGACGCGCGCCAGACGGACGCCACGAGCGATCTTTCCCCCTCGATGTCGGGCATCGTTCCGGTCGGCACGGGAAAACGCATCGTGCTTGCCGACGACAATGCCGACATGCGCTCCTATGTCAGTCGGCTGCTGATCGCCCAGGGCTATCAGGTCGAGCCGGTGGCCGATGGAGAGGCCGCCGTGGCAGCGGTGCGGCGGGAAGCGCCCGACCTCGTCCTGACCGATGTGATGATGCCCGGTCTCGATGGCTTCGGCGTCCTGCGCGCGCTTCGCATGGACCCGGCGACGGCCAGCATCCCGATCGTGCTTCTCTCGGCGCGGGCGGGCGAGGAAGCGAAGGTCGAGGGGCTCGAAGCCGGCGCCGACGACTATCTGGTGAAACCGTTCGCCGCGCGCGAGCTGCTGGCGCGGGTCAACGCCAACATCCAGATGGCGGAGCTGCGCCGCGAGGCGAGCCGCGCGATCTTCGAGAGCGAGCAGCGCTTCCTGATGACGAAGGATCGCCTCGCGCTCGCCTTGTCGACAGGCCGCGTGGCCGTCTTCGAGTGGACGGTCGACAGCGACACGCTGGCGATCTCCGGGCCGCTCGCCGAGGTGTTCGGCATCGCCCAGAAGGATGCCGAGCAAGGGTTGCCCCTCGGCGACTTCATCGCCGGGATCGCGCCGGAGGATCGCGACCGGGTGACGAAGGCCATCGCCCGTTCGATCGCGACGAGCGAGCCCTACCAGGAGGAATACCGCGTCACCGGCTCGGGCATCGCGCACGTGGTGGTGGCGCGCGGCCGCATCGAGACCGGCAGCGACGGCGCCAAGCGCATGGTGGGCGTGGTCATCGACATCACCGAGGCCAAGGCGGCGGAAAACGAGATCCGCGAAAGCCGCGCGGCCCTCGAGGTGATCAGCCAGGCTTCGGCCGCCGTCTCTGGCGATCTCGATCACGAACGCCTGGTCCAGACGATCACCGATGCCTGCGTGGCCGTGACGGGCGCCCAGTTCGGCGCGTTCTTCTACAACGTCGTCGACGATGCGGGGGAGGGCTATATGCTCTATTCGCTGTCCGGCGCGCCGCGGGAGGCCTTCGCAAAGTTCCCGATGCCGCGCAACACCGCGATCTTCGAGCCGACCTTCAGCGGCACCGCGGTCGTGCTCTCGGACGACATCACCCAGGACCCGCGCTTCGGCCGGTCGGCACCCTATCTAGGGATGCCGCCAGGACATCTGCCGGTCCGCAGCTACCTCGCGGTGCCGGTACGGCTGCGCTCCGGGGAGGTGCTGGGCGGGCTCCTTCTCGGCCATTCCAGTGCCGGTGTGTTCGGCGAACTGGCGAAGGACCGCGTGGTGGGTCTCGCCAGCCAGGCCGCCGTCGCGATGGATAATGCGCGGCTGTTCCAGGAGAACGCGCGCGAGCTGGAGCAGCGACGCAGGACGGAGGCCTTGCTCAAGACGCTGAACGAAACGCTCGAGCAGCGTGTCGCCAGCGAGGTCGAGGAACGCAGCAAGGCCGAGGCGGCGCTGCGCCAGGCGCAGAAGATGGAAGCTGTCGGCCAGCTCACCGGCGGCGTCGCGCACGACTTCAACAATCTGCTGACCGTCATCATCGGCGGCCTCGAGACGGTGCGGCGCGCCAAGCCGGCCGACACGGCGCGCGTCCAGCGCGCCGTCGACATCGCCCTGCAGGGCGCCCAGCGTGCGGCCAGCCTGACGGCGCGGCTGCTGGCCTTCTCGCGCCGGCAACCCCTTGCGCCCAAGCCGGTCGACCTCAACGTGCTGGTCCGTGACATGACCGAGCTGCTGCACCGGACGCTGGGTGAGCAGATCGAGCTCGAAGGCGTGTTGGCGCCGCGCCTCTGGCCGATCGAGGTCGACCAGAACCAGCTCGAAAGCGCGCTGCTCAATCTCGCGGTGAATGCGCGTGACGCCATGCCCACGGGCGGCAAGCTCACCATCGAGACGGTGAACACCGCGCTCGACGAATCCTACGCAGCCGTCGATACGGAAGTGAAGCCAGGCCAGTACGTCGCCATCTGCGTCAGCGATTCAGGCCACGGCATGTCGCCGGAAACGGTGATGCGCGTATTCGAGCCGTTCTTCACCACCAAGGAAGTGGGCCGCGGAACGGGCCTCGGCCTCAGCATGGTGTACGGCTTCGTGAAGCAGTCGGGCGGACACGTCACCATCTACAGCGAGGAAGGCCAGGGCACGACGGTCCGGATGTACTTCCCGAGATTCCTCGGGGCGACGGCACAGGCTGACGAAAGCAATGCACTCGCCGTGCCGACGAGCAGCGACGGCGAAGTCGTGCTGGTCGTCGAGGACAATGAGGACGTGCGCACCTACAGTTCGATGGTGCTCAAGGAACTGGGCTATTGCGTCCTCGAAGCGTCGGAATCGGAGCAAGCCCTGGCGATCCTGCGCGGGCCGACGCGCATCGATCTGCTGTTCACCGACGTGGTGCTGCCCGGCAGGAGCGGTCGCGTCCTGGCCGACATGGCCTCGGAACTGCGGCCGGGTCTGAAAATCCTGTTCACGACCGGCTACTCGCGCAACGCCATCGTCCACCAGGGCCGCCTCGACGCCGGCGTCCAGCTCATCACCAAGCCCTTCACCTTCGAGCAGCTCGCCGCCCGCATCCGCGACGTCCTCGACATGAAGTGACGCGTTCCGCATCAGCGGCCCGTCAGGCCGCGTTGATGGAGGCGTGGTGAGCAACATTGTTGCGCAATCGGCTGATTTGTGGGGCTGCGACTCCCGCTTCGTTTGTTTCGTTTATCCGCCGGGACCCCGCCTTCGACGGCGGTTAGAGTCCTTCCGTCTCAAATTGACCTATCCACCTCATCCTGAGGAGCTGCGCGAAGCGCGGCGTCTCGAAGGATGGGCAACAGACGGAGGGCGCGTGCCCACCCTTCGAGACGCTCACTACGCTCGCTCCTCAGGGTGAAGTCAGGGTGGGGCTGCTCGGCTCGATTCAATCTCGCTCGGAAAGGCCCTAGGCTGTGGTGACAAATCCTATTTGAGCCAAAGCATGATGCTTGCGAGTTTTACGAAGCCGAGGAAGTTGGCGGCGAGCTTGTCGTAGCGGGTTGCG
>NCHQ01000041.1 GCA_002281855.1 Rhodospirillales bacterium 24-66-33
TCGCCGTCGCCCGCAAACTTCTTGTCATCCTCAACGCCATCCTTAGAGACAGGACACCATGGCAAAACGCTTGACCTCAGACACAGTCGCTGAGGAGCGAACGCAGTGAGCGTCTCGAAGGGGGGGGCACGCGCACCCCATCGGTTGCCCATCCTTCGAGACGCCGTGCTGTGCACGGCTCCTTAGGATGAGGTGGTGGGTGAATGTAAAACGGAAAGGCTCTAGGCCGTGTTCGTCGTCTGGAACGGCATCTCCTTCGGACTGCTCCGAGTCGGTCAATCGGGGTGCAGTACAGGCAGGGCCGACAATTTCCTCGCCGCGAAGTCCACGAAGGCTTCGATCTTGGGAGCCCGATGGGCGCGCCCCTTAGTGAGGAGCTGCACCGGCAGCGGCGGCGCCTCGAAGCTGCGCAACAGGCGCACCAGACGTCCGGCCGCGAGATCCTCGGCCACCTGATACGAGAGGAACTGCGCGATGCCGCGGCCGTCGCGCGCCAGACGCAGGCGCGTCTCGATGTCGTCGACGCGCAGGCGCCCCGCGAGATGGGCGGGTGCACCACGGCGGCGGCCGCCGAAGGTCCATTCCATCGCCCCGCGGGACGTGCCCAGCAGCGCCTCATGCGTTGCAAGGTCGGCCGGCGCCTTCGGCGTGCCGTGCCGGGCGAGATAGCCGGGACTTGCGACCCATTGCCGTCGCACCTGCCCGACCGGCCGCGCGACCAGACTGGAATCGGCCAGGGCACCGATGCGCACCGCCACGTCGATCCCTTCCTCGATGAGATCGACGTTGCGATCGTTCAGCAGCAGCTCGATCTCGACGCCGTCGTGGCTGTCGAGGAAGCGGGCCGCCAGCGGGGCGACGTGGCGCCGGCCGAACTGCACCGGCGCGGTGATGCGCAACAGACCGCGGACCGGCGCGTCGAGGGCGTCCGTCGTGGCGGCGTCGTATGCCTCGATCACACGTCGTGCCCTCTCGTAGAGCGCGCGGCCGGCTTCGGTCGGCGCGAGCCGCCGCGTCGTGCGATCGATCAGGCGAACGCCGATCCGGTCCTCGAGCGCCGCGAGGGCCCGCGTCACCGCCGGTGCCGACCGGCGCAGCCGCTGTGCCGCCCGCACCAGGCTTCCCTCCTCCACGATGCGCACGAAGATCGAGAGCTCGTCCAGCCGGTCCATACATTCTTCCGATTTTTGCAATTATGATTTTATCATTCGTGCCGTTATCGCGGCAAACGGCGAGTCTTACGTTGGAATCAACCAAGGAGGACGCGCGGATGTTGAACGGAAGTTGTCTCTGTGGCGCCGTCGCCTACGAAGCCGATGCTCCCGTGGAGCGGATCGTGCACTGCCATTGCCACACCTGCCGCAAGACGCACGGTACCGCTTTCTCGTCGGTCACGGCGGTATCGCGGGACAAGTTCCGTTGGCTGCGCGGCGAGGAAGTGCTCGGCGCCATCGAATCGTCTCCCGGGAAACTCCGCCGCTTCTGCAGCAGGTGCGGCTCGCACGTGATGGCCGAGCGCGTAACGCAGCCGGTCGTTCTGCTGCGATTGGGCTGCCTCGACACGGAGGTTCGGAACGTACCGCAGGTCCATATCTGGCGATCCGATGCGGCGCCCTGGTACGATCCCAAGATCGGCCTGCCCGAGAAGCAGGAAGGCTTGTGATGGCCTCCGATCCGATGGGCTTCCTGCCCTTCCATGCCGACGAGCAGGCAGCGCAGAGGCTGGCCGGGCAGCGGACCGGCCTGGCGCCGATCCGACCTTTCATGCCGGATCAGCACCGCGCCTTCTTCTCGCTGCTGCCCTACCTGTTCACGGCGACGCCCGACGCCGCGGGCTGGCCGATGGCGTCGGTGCTGACCGGTCCTCCGGGATTCGTCGGGTCCCCCGATCCCGCCACCCTGGCGATCGATGCCCTGCCGCGCGACGGCGATCCCGCGGGACCTGGCTTTGCGGCCGGTGCGGGGATCGGGCTGCTTGGCATCGATCTGGCCACGCGGCGGCGCAATCGGGCCAACGGCCGGATCGTCGCGCGCGACCGCGGGCTCACGGTGCGTATCGCCCAGAGCTTCGGCAATTGCCCGCAGTACATCCAGACGCGCGGCGTTGCCGCTGTCGCGAAAGAGGCGGGGCCTGTCGAGAGCCTGTCGGGGCTGGACGAGGCGGCGCGCGATCTCATCGAATCGGCCGACACGTTCTTCGTCGCCAGTCGGTCGCGCGCCGAGCTTGGCGACGCGGGCGGATTCGACATGTCCCATCGCGGAGGCCGCCCGGGCTTCGTCGGTGCTCGGGGCGACACGCTCGTCATCCCGGACTTCCGCGGCAACCGCTTCTTCAACACGCTGGGCAACCTGCTGGGCGATCCGCGGGCCGGCCTGCTGTTCGTCAACTTCGACACGGGCGAACTGCTGCAGCTCCAGGGCACCGTCGCCATTGACTGGCATCCGGGCGAGGCGGCCCCGGAAGGCACCGAACGGCTATGGCGCGTCTCGGTCGAGCGCGCGTGGCGAAGGCCTTCCGTCTTCCCCTATCGCGCGACGTTCGGGAGCTACGCGCCGAGCACCTTTCACACGGGCGTCTGGTAGCGACCGGCCGTCAGGCCGCGGCGGGCCGCAGCCGCGCCACCATGGCCTCGAGCGCGAGCAGGTAGGAATCGACCCCGAAGCCCGCGATCATGCCGACCGCCGCCTCCGAGGTGATCGACCCGAAGCCGCGCTTCTCGATGTTGGTCATGTGGATCTCGATCGCCGGCATTGAAATCGAGCGCAGGCAGTCGCGCAGCGCGTGGCCGGCATGGAGGAAGCCGGCCGGATTGAACAGCAACCCGTCGAACTTGGCGCGATCGGCCTTGTAGATGGCCGACACCGCCTCGCCCTCGGCGTTGGTGTAGACGATCTCGACCGAGACTCCGAGATCCTTGGCCCGACGCCTGATCGCGGCGTCGAGTTCCTTGGCGGTGGTCGTCCCATAGAGCTCGGGCTGCCGGCGGCCCAGATACTCCATGTTCGCGCCCTGAATAAGCAGCAGGTTCATCTGGCGGACCTTAGTGCAATTTCGCCGGCGAGCGAACCATACCCATTCCCCAGGTCAGCGCGGCAGCGTCGAAGTCCCCATCAGGCTTTCGTCGATGGCACGCGCGCACTGCCGACCCTCGCGGATCGCCCAGACGACCAGCGACTGGCCGCGACGCATGTCGCCGGCGGCGAACAAGTTCGGCACCGAGGTCTGGTAGTCCTTCACGTTTGCCGCGACGTTGCCCCGCGGGTCGAGCGCGACGCCCGCCTGCTCGACCAGGCCCGGCCGGCGCGGTCCGAGGAAGCCCATGGCCAGCAGCACCAGATCGGCGCGCAGTTCGAAGCTGCTGCCCGCGACCTCCTGCATGCCCATGCGACCGTCGGCGCCCTTCGCCCATTCGACGCGCACGCATTCCAGCGCTTCGATCTTGCCGTTGCGGCCCACCGCCCGCTTGGTCAGCACGGCGAAATCGCGCGCCGCGCCCTCCTCGTGGCTCGACGAGCTGCGCAACTTGAGCGGCCAGTCCGGCCAGGTCAGCGCCTTGTTCTCGCGCACCGGCGGCTGCGGCATGACCTCGAGCTGCGTCACCGAGGCGGCGCCATGGCGGTTCGAGGTCCCCACGCAATCGGAACCGGTGTCGCCGCCGCCGATCACGATCACATGCTTACCCTTGGCGGTCAGCGTGCCGCGCGGCGCGGCGCGTCCCTCGTCGTCACCGGCATTGCGCTTGTTCTGCTGCGTGAGGAAATCCATCGCGAAATGGATGCCGTTCAGCTCGCGGCCCGGCACCTCGAGATCGCGCGGCAGCTCGGCGCCGCCGGTCAGGGCGACCGCGTCATAGCCTTCGAGCAGCGACTTGATCGACAGAGTGGCGCCGACCTCGACGCCGGTCCGGAACTCGACGCCTTCGGCCTCCATCTGCCGCATGCGCCGGTCGATATGGTGCTTCTCCATCTTGAAGTCGGGAATGCCGTAGCGCAGCAGACCGCCGACCCGGTCGGCCTTCTCGAACAGGGTCACCGAATGCCCGGCGCGCGCAAGCTGCTGGGCGCAGGACAGTCCCGCCGGTCCCGAGCCCACGACGGCGACGCGCTTGCCGGTCTTCTGGACGGGCACGAGCGGCTGGATCCAGCCCTCCTGCCAGCCGCGATCGACGATCGCGCACTCGATCGATTTGATGGTCACCGGGTTGTCGTCGATGTTCAACGTGCACGAGGCCTCGCAGGGCGCGGGGCAGATGCGGCCGGTGAACTCCGGGAAATTGTTGGTCGAGTGCAGGACCTCGAGGGCATCCTTCCAGCGGTCGCGGCGCACCAGCTCGTTGAACTGCGGGATGATGTTATTGACCGGGCATCCGTTGTGACAATACGGGATGCCGCAATCCATGCAGCGCGCGCCCTGCCGCGAGACCTCGGCGGGGGCCATCGGCAGGACGAACTCGTTGTAGTTCTTCAGGCGCTGCTCGACCGGTTCGTAGGACCGGTCCTTGCGCTCGATCTCGAGGAAGCCCGTGGCTAGGCCCATGTCAGTAACTCCAGCTCAAATCTTTGCAGATGCCCGCGAGGGCCCGGGATGACGGCCAGAGGCCGTCACTCCGCCGCGACGGCCTTCGCCGCCGCCCGATCGCGCGCCTGCAGGAGCGCCCGCTTGTAGTCGCGCGGCATCACCTTCACGAAGCTCTGCAGCGCATGGTCCCAATCCTCCAGCAGCGCCCGTGCCTGGGCACTGCCGGTATGGAGATGATGGCGTTCGACCAGAATGCGCAGGCGCTCGGCATCGAAGCGCAGCACGTCGCCCATCCCGTTATCCTCGACGTCGGTCGCTCGCTGGCGCGGCCGCCCCGTCTCGTCGCCCTCGCCAGACGCCGGCTCGACCTTCTCCAGATCGACCATTGCGGGATTGCACAGGTCCTTGAAGCGGGCCCGGGGATCGTAGACGTAGGCAATGCCGCCGGACATGCCGGCCGCGAAGTTGCGCCCGGTATCGCCCAGCACGACCACCACGCCACCGGTCATGTACTCGCAGCCATGGTCGCCCGTGCCCTCGACGACGCAGACCGCGCCCGAGTTGCGCACGGCGAAGCGTTCGCCTGCCACGCCCTCGAAGTAGGCCTCGCCGCCGATGGCGCCGTAGAGCACGGTGTTGCCGACGATGATGTTCTTCAGCGGATCGCGCGCGCAGTCCTTCGGCTGGCGCACGACGACGCGCCCGCCCGACAGGCCCTTGCCGACATAGTCGTTGCCGTCACCCGACAGTTCGACCGACACGCCGCGCGCCAGGAAGGCGCCGAAGCTCTGGCCGGCGGTTCCGGTCAGGCGCACCGAGATCGTGTCCTCCGGCAGTCCGGCATGGCCGTAACGCCGCGCCACCTCGCCCGACAGCATGGCGCCGACGGTGCGATTGACGTTGGTGACCGGCAGGTCGATCTGCACCGGCTCGCCCTTCTCGAGCGCCGGCTGCGCCGCCTCGATCAGCTTGTGGTCGAGCGCCTTGTCGAGACCGTGGTCCTGGCGCTCGACGTTCCAGATCGCCACGCCCTCGCGCGCCGGCGCCTGGTGCAGCAGCTTCGAGAGGTCGACGCCGCCCGCCTTCCAGTGGTCGATGGCGTGGCGCATGTCGAGCCGGTCGACCCGGCCGATCATCTCGTTCAGCGTGCGGAAGCCCAGCCGCGCCATGATCTCGCGCAGTTCCTCGGCCACGAAGAAGAAGTAGTTGATCACGTGCTCGGGCTGGCCGGTGAAGCGCTTGCGCAGCACCGGATCCTGCGTCGCCACGCCCACCGGACAGGTGTTGAGGTGACACTTGCGCATCATGATGCAGCCGGCCGCGATCAGCGGCGCGGTGGCGAAGCCGAACTCGTCGGCGCCCAGCAGCGCGCCGATGGCGACGTCGCGGCCGGTGCGCAGGCCGCCGTCTACCTGCACGGCGATGCGGCCGCGCAGCCCGTTCAGCACCAGCGTCTGCTGCGTCTCGGCGAGGCCGATCTCCCACGGCGAGCCGGCATGCGTCAGCGAGGTGAGCGGCGAGGCACCGGTGCCGCCCTCGTAACCCGAGATCGTGACATGGTCGGCGCGCGCCTTGCTGACGCCGGCGGCAACCGTGCCGACCCCGACCTCGGAGACGAGCTTCACGGAGACCCGCGCCGCCGTGTTCACGTTCTTCAAATCGTGGATGAGCTGCGCCAGGTCCTCGATCGAATAGATGTCGTGATGCGGCGGCGGCGAGATCAGACCGACGCCGGCCGTCGAACGGCGGACGCGAGCGATGTTCTCGTCGACCTTGTGGCCGGGCAGCTGGCCGCCCTCGCCGGGCTTGGCGCCCTGCGCCATCTTGATCTGGATGTCGTCGGCATTGACCAGGTATTCGGCCGTGACGCCGAAGCGGCCCGACGCGACCTGCTTGATGGCCGAGCGCATCGAATCGCCGTTGGGCAGCGGCTTGAAGCGATCCGCCTCCTCGCCGCCCTCGCCGGTGTTCGACTTGCCGCCGATCCGGTTCATGGCGATGGCGAGCGTGGTGTGGGCCTCGCGGCTGATCGATCCGAAGCTCATCGCGCCGGTGGCGAAGCGCTTGACGATGCTGGCGGCGGCCTCGACCTCCTCGACCGGAATCGGCTGCTCCGCCCACTTGAGCTGCATCAGGCCGCGGATGGTGAGCAGCCGTTCGCTCTGTTCGTTGATCGAGGTGGCGAAGGCCTTGTAGTCGTCCGACGAGTTGCCGCGGACGGCGTGCTGCAGGCGCGAAACGCTCTCGGGCGTCCAGGCATGCTCCTCGCCACGCAGGCGGAAGGCATAGTCGCCGCCGACATCGAGCATGGTGCGGTAGACCGGATTGTCACCGTAGGCGTTGCGATGACGGCGCACCGTCTCCTCGGCGATCTCCTGCCAGCCCGCGCCCTCGATGGTGGTGGCGGTCCCGGTGAAGTACTTCTCGACGAAGCCCGAATGCAGGCCGACCGCGTCGAAGATCTGCGCGCCGCAATAGGACTGGTAGGTCGAGATGCCCATCTTGGACATGACCTTGAGCAGGCCCTTGCCGATCGCCTTGATGAAGTTCTTCTGAACCTCGTAGGGCTTGAGCGGCAGGCCGTTCTGGACGCGCAGCGCCTCCAGCGTCTCGAAGGCGAGGTAGGGATTCACCGCCTCGGCGCCGTAGCCCGCCAGGCAGCAGAAGTGATGGACCTCGCGCGCCTCGCCGGTCTCGACCACGAGGCCCGTCTGGGTGCGCAGTCCACGGCGGATCAGGCTGTGATGCACGGCCGCCGTCGCCAGCAGTGCCGGGATCGGCACGCGCTCGGCCGACACCGCGCGATCCGACAGGATCAGGATGTTGCGGTCGGCCAGCACGCAGTCGGTCGCCTCGGCACAGACCCGGTCGAGGGCCTCCTCGAGCCCGGCCGCGCCTTCGGAGGCGAGCCAGGTCGTGTCGATGGTGGCGGTGCGGAACGAGCCGTCGAGCAAGTCCTCGATCGAGCGGATCTTCTCCAGCTCGGCATTGGTCAGCACCGGCTGGGCCACTTCGAGCCGCTTGTGCATGCCCGCATGGCGGCCGAGCAGGTTCGGGCGCGGGCCGATCATCGAGACCAGCGACATCACCAGCTCCTCGCGGATCGGGTCGATCGGCGGGTTGGTGACCTGCGCGAAGTTCTGCTTGAAGTAGTTGTAGAGCAGCTTCGGCTTCTTCGAGAGCACGGCGATGGGTGTGTCGGTGCCCATCGACCCGATCGGATCGTCGGCCACGCTGGCCATCGGCTCGAGGAAGAACTGGACGTCCTCCTGCGTGTAGCCGAAGGCCTGCTGGCGATCGAGCAGGGTCGAGGGATCGTTCGATGCCGCCGGCGAGGGCGCATCGGGGATCTCCGACAGCTCCTCGAGCTTGTGCTGCGTCTCCCGCAGCCATTCCTCGTAGGGCTCGGCCTCGGCCAGGGTGCGCTTCAGCTCCTCGTCCTCGACGATGCGGCCCTGTTCGAGGTCGATCAGCAGCATCTTGCCCGGCTGCAGGCGCCACTTGCGCACGATCTTCTCGTCGGGGATCGGCAGCACGCCTGACTCCGACGACATCACCACGAGATCGTCGTCGGTGATGAGGAAGCGCGCCGGCCTGAGCCCGTTGCGATCGAGCGTGGCGCCGATCTGGCGGCCGTCGGTGAAGGCGATCGAGGCCGGGCCGTCCCACGGCTCCATGAGTGCGGCGTGATACTCGTAGAAGGCCTTGCGGCTGGAATCCATCAGCGGATTGCCGGCCCAGGCCTCCGGGATCAGCATCATCATGGCGTGGCTCAGCGAGTAGCCGCCGGCGACCAGCAGTTCGAGCGCATTGTCGAGGCAGGCCGTGTCCGACTGGCCGTGCGGGATGATCGGCCACATCTTGTCGAGGTCGGCGCCGATCAGGTCGGATTCCATGGTGCGCCGACGGGCATACATCCAGTTGACGTTGCCACGCACCGTGTTGATCTCGCCGTTATGGGCGATGAACCGGTAGGGATGCGCCAGCTTCCACGATGGGAACGTGTTCGTGGAGAATCTCTGGTGAACGAGGCAAAGCGCTGATTCACAAAGAGGATTTCTCAGATCTTCATAGAAACTCTCAACCTGGTGCGCGAGCAGCAGGCCCTTGTAGACCACGGTGCGCGACGAGAAGGACGGCATGTAGAGCTGCGACAGGCCTGGCAGCTTGTGCTTCTTCTCAAGCTCGGCCAGCGGGTTCTGGGTCTGCTTGCGGATCGCCAGGACCTTGCGCTCGAACGCGTCCTGGTCGGGAACTTTCGCCCCCCGGCCGACGATCGCCATCCGGATGACCGGCATCGATTCGATGACGGCCTTGCCGAGCCCCGTCAGGTCGGTCGGCACATCGCGCCAACCCACGAGCTTCTGCTTTTCGACGTTAATAAAATGCTCGAAGCGCTTGATTGCAAACGATCTTGCCTTCTCGTCGGATGGCAGGAAGCACATCGCCACGGCGTAGTGGCCGGGCTCCGGCAGATCGACCCCTTCCTTGCGCGCCCAGTCGCGCAGCAGCGCGTCGGGAATCTGGATCATGGCGCCCGCGCCGTCGCCCATCAGCGGATCGGCGCCGACGGCACCGCGATGGTCGAGGTTGACCAGAATCTGCAGGCCCTGGCGCACGATGGCGTGCGTCCTCCGGCCCTTGATGTCGGCCACGAAGCCCACACCGCACGAATCGTGTTCGTTGCGTGGGTCGTACAGTCCCTGCTTCTCAGGCAATCCCATGATCTATCCTGCTGGCGCGCGAGCTGGCCCAGCATCCCCCCGGATGCGTTTGCTTATCGGCGCATTATTAGCCCGGCCGCCCCTGCAAACGAAAGCCCTCGTTACGCCACAAAGGCCAGCGCGAGGAAGTTACTCTATGTGTTTGAAATCCAATGATATTGTCGTCGGAGTGGTGACAACCTCGATGTCGCCGATCCGCAGGATCGACGCGACCGTGGTGCGCAGAGCGGGCGCGAACGTGAGTTCCTCGCTGTTGGAGACCGGATGGCGGTCCGCCAGACCCTCGAGCGTTCGCCGGTACCTCAAGACCCTGAAGCGGCATCCGCTCAGTTCGAGGGTGCCGGCTTCGAGTAATTCCAGGGTCATCCTGGCCGCCATCCTGAGTCTTCCGTCGGCGCTCTTCATGTCGGCGCTGTAGCTGACGGGCTGGCCGCGCGCGAGATGGACCGTGGGACCGATCGAATAGGTCCATTTGCGTGGATCGGCGGGCTCGGTCGAATAGAAGGCGTCCACGGGAAACAGAGAACTGGCGCCGCGGGTCCTGAGATAGAGGGCTGGAGAGTCCACAGTATAGATGGTGACTTCGTCGGCCTTGCGGAACACCTGCGTCTGCTGAGTCCGGGTGGTCGACGCCTCGCCCGTCCGGCGGGTGACAATCTCGGAGGTAATGGCAAAGGGAATGCCGGTATCTGTGAGGGCCGCGCAATCGAGTGCGAACAGGCTTCCCGGCCACGAAGCGATGGCCATCAAGATCGGCAAGAGCACGAACCGGCGCATGTGCCGCATCCTAGCCGTCCTTCTCCATGCATTGAAGACATCGCGGCCATGGCCTAATTTGGCCACTGCACGTGGGCAGCGTTCATTGCCCGGGGGAGAGACTGAGCTGATGTCGGAACGTTCGATCGGTCGCTGGACGACCCTGCTCGCGGCTCCCCTGCTGGCTGCTGCCCTCAGTGCCTGCACCGGGCCCGGCGCGAGCCAGGCCTATACCGGCCCCGGCTGGTACCTTGAAAAGTCCTACATCGTCGTCGGCGGAGGTCCCAAGGTGTTCGGCGGCCCCTTCACCTACGAGAAGTGCGAGGAAGAGCGTATCAAGATGGGACCGATCACCTCGCCCGAGATGCTGTGCGTGAATCATCCCGGCCCGCCGAAGAAGTACGGCCTGTACTGACCGTCGGCGCGACCGCTAACCGATCGCCATCAGACTGGCATTGCCGCCCGCGGCGGCCGTGTTGACGCTGACCGACAGCTCGTCGAACAGGAGCGCCCGCGGATAGGGCGCGACATGGACCGGGACGATGCGCCCCGGCCGGTCGGTCATGCGCCGGGTGAGGCTCAAGAGCTCGCCTTCGTTGCCGGCGAACAGCACGGCCGCGATGTCCTCGGCCTCGCCCGAGGCAACGCGATTGCCGGTCGACCGCACGAGCTCCTGCTGTGTCGTCAGTTCCGCCGGATCCGCCGCAATGCACAGGATCGTACCCTTCGGCCGGAGCGCGTAGCTGTTGCGCTCGCCGACCGGGCCCGCGAGCTCGCCCGTCGCGACTTCGGCGGCCGGCCCGTCCGCCAGCAGGCGATGGACGTAGAGCGGCCCGCCCGCCTTCGGCCCCGTGCCCGACAGGCCATGGCCGCCGAACGGTTGCACGCCCACGACGGCGCCGATCATGTTGCGGTTGACGTACTGGTTGCCGGCGGCACTCGCCGCCGTCGCCCGCTCGATCGTCTCGTCGATGCGGCTGTGCACGCCGAAGGTCAGGCCGAAGCCGGTCTCGTTCACCGCGCGGATCACCTCCTCCATGTCCTCGCGGGCATAGCGCAGGACGTGAAGCACCGGCCCGAAGACCTCGCCCGGCAGGTCGGAGAGGGCGCCGATCTCGATCAGGGTCGGCGGCACGAAAGTCCCCCGCGCCGCTTCGTCGGGAAGCGGCCCCTGGTGGACGCGATGGCCGGCAGCGCGCATGCGCTCGACATGATCGAGCAGCCGCTTCTGCGCCTCGGTCGAGATGACGGGACCGACATCGACCGAAAGCCGGTCCGGACTGCCGATGCCCAGCTCCGCCATCGCGCCCTCCAGCATGGGCACGACCTTGCTCGCGATGTCGTCCTGCAGGCAGAGGACGCGCAGCGCCGAGCAGCGCTGGCCGGCCGAGTCGAAAGCCGAGGCGAGCACGTCGATCACCAATTGCTCGGGTAGGGCCGAAGAGTCCGCCACCAGCGCGTTCTGGCCGCCGGTCTCGGCAATGAGCGGCACGGGCCTGCCGTCGGTGCCGAGACGTCGCGCCAGGGTGCGGTTGATGGATTGCGCCGCCTCGGTCGAGCCGGTGAAGACCACGCCCGCCACCATCGGATTGGCAACCAGCCGCTTGCCGATCTCGCCATCGCCCGGCAGGAACTGCAGCACCGCATGCGGGACACCGGTCTCGTGCAGCATGTCCACCGCGAGGGCCGCGATCAGCGGCGTCTCTTCCGCCGGCTTGGCAATCACGGCATTGCCCGCCGCCAGCGCGCCCGCGACCTGTCCGGTGAAGATCGAGAGCGGAAAATTCCACGGGCTGATGCAGGCGACGACGCCCATCGGCCGGTGAGTCGCATTGTCGAAGCCTTCGACGCAATTCGCGTAATAGCGCAGGAAATCGACCGCCTCGCGGACCTCGCCGACGGCGTTGCCCAGCGTCTTGCCGGCCTCGCGCACGATCGGCCCCAGCAGCTTTTCCATGCGGGCTTCCATGAGATCGGCCGCCCGGCGCAGGATCGCCGCGCGCTCGGCCGGCGGCGCTGACCACGGCACGGCCTTCGCGCAGGCTTCATCGACCAGGTCCGGGATGGCGTCGACGACGGTGCCCACGACATCGCCGCTGTCCGCGGGATTGCGCACCTCTCGCGCGGTGCCGTCGCGCGGACCGTCCGCCAGGGCCGGCGTTGCGCGCAGGAGAATCGAGGCACCGGCAACCAGCTCACGCGCCAACGAGGCGAGCACGCTTTCATTGACCAGGTCGAGACCGCGCGAATTGGCCCGCGTCGGCCCGAACAGGTCGCGCGGCAACGCGATGAGCGGATGCGGCGCGCCGACCGGCGAGAGGCTGCGGGCGCGTTCGACCGGATCGGCCAGCAGCCTGTCGATGGCCAGGTCGGGATCGGCGACCTGGTTCACGAAGGAGGTGTTGGCGCCGTTCTCCAGCAGGCGGCGCACCAGATAGGCGAGCAGCGTCTCGTGCGTGCCGACGGGCGCATAGATGCGACACGGCCGGTTGAGCTTTTCGCGCCCGACCACCTCCTCGTAGAGCGGCTCGCCCATGCCATGCAGGCACTGGAACTCGTACTGGCCGGCATAGAAGTTCTCGCCGGCCATGGCGTGGATCGACGCCAGGGTCAGCGCATTGTGCGTGGCGAATTGCGGGAAGGCCGCATCCGGCGCGGCCAGCAGCTTGCGGGCGCAGGCGAGATAGGAGACGTCGGTGTGGATCTTGCGCGTGAAGACCGGGAAATCCTCCAGCCCGTCGACCTGCGCGCGCTTGATCTCGCTGTCCCAATAGGCGCCCTTGACCAGCCGGATCATCAGCCGGTGCCGGCTGCGGCGGCCGAGATCGATCAGATGGTCGATCACGAAGGCGGCGCGCTTCTTGTAGGCCTGCACCACGAAGCCGATGCCGTCCCAGCCTTCGAGCGCGGGCTCGAAGCAGAGCCGCTCGAGCAGGTCGAGGGAGAGTTCGAGCCGGTCGGCCTCCTCCGCATCGATGTTCACGCCGATATCGTAGCGGCGCGCCAGCACGGCGAGATCGCGCAGGCGCGGAAAGAGTTCGGCATGGACGCGCTCGGCTTGCGAACGGCTGTAGCGCGGATGCAGCGCCGAGAGTTTCAGCGAGATGCCGGCACCCTCATAGATGCCGCGCCCGGCCGAGGCGCGGCCGATGGCATGGATCGCCCGCTCGTAGGCCTGGCGGTAGTGCTCGGCCTGGGCCGCGGTGATCGCCGCCTCGCCCAGCATGTCATAGGAATAGCGAAAGCCCTCTTCCTCGAAGCGGCGGCCGTTGGCCAACGCCTCCTCGATCGTCTGGCCGGCGACGAACTGTTCGCCCATCAGCCGCATCGCGATGTTCACGCCGCCGCGGATCAGCGGCTCGCCACCCCGGGCGATCAGCCGCGTGAGCGCGGCCGACAGGCTGTTCTCGCTGCTGGTCGCGGTCAGCCGGCCGGTCAGCATCAGGCCCCAGGTCGCGGCGTTCACGAACAGCGATGGGCTGCGTCCGAGATGGGCGTGCCAGTCGCCGCCGCCGATCTTGTCGCGGATCAGCGCGTCGCGCGTCTCGTCGTCGGGAATGCGCAGCAGCGCCTCGGCCAGGCACATCAGCGCCACGCCCTCCTGGCTGGACAGCGCATATTCGTGGATCAGCCCCTCGACGCCGCCCGACGGCACCTTGGCGCGCAACGCTTCGACCAGCCGCCGCGCCAACGCCTGCGCCTTTGCGGTCGCGGCCGGACTGAGGGTCGCGAGATCGAGCAGCGGCGGCACGCACTCGGGCTCGGGCCGGCGATAGGCGGCCGTGATGGCGGCCCGCAACGGCGGCAATGGTCGCAGCGAGCGGGCGAAGGTTTCGAACGGCGCGGTCATGTCTGCGAAAGCCTACTTGTAGGACGAGACCTCGATCAGGTTGCCGTCGGGATCGCGGCAATAGACCGAGACGATCGTGCCCATGGCGCCACTCTTTTCAGCAGGACCCACCTCGATCTCCACGCCACAACTCCGGAAATGATCGGCCACCGCCTGCGGCATCGACGGCGTGAGAAAGCAGAGGTCGTCGCTGCCCGGTGCCACGGTCTTGCCCGTGAACCATTGCTTCTGTGTGGCGGTCTCAGGGCGGAGGTTGATCTTCTGGCGGCCGAAGTGCATCGACGTGACGCGATGCCCGGGCCGTGGCTCGGTGATCTTGCGGGTCATGCCCAGCACGCGCTCGTACCAGGCAGCGGCGACCTCTACGTCGCACACGTTGACGACAATATGATCCAGGGCTTCGACGACGACAGACATTGCACGACCTCAAGCGTAAGAAACCCAGAGTGAACCCGCCTCTTCATTCCGTCTATCCACCCACGCCGTGACAAGATCGATGGAGCCGCTTCCCGTCGACGAGGGGCTGCCGCGTCTCAAGGCCGCGCTGGTGGCCGGCAATGCCGTCGTGCTGGTGGCGCCGCCGGGCGCCGGCAAGACGACGCGCGTGCCGCTGGCGCTGCTCGATGCGCCCTGGCTCGGCGGCCGCAAGATCATCATGCAGGAGCCGCGACGGCTGGCCGCGCGTGCCGCCGCCAGGCGCATGGCCGCGACTCTGGGCGAGTCGGTCGGCGAGACCGTGGGCTATCGCGTGCGCTTCGACAGCAAGGTCGGGCCGCGCACCCGCATCGAAGTGGTGACCGATGGCCTGTTCCTGCGCCTGCTGCAGGAGGATCCCTCGCTCGAGTCAGTGGCCTGCGTCATCTTCGACGAGCTGCACGAGCGCGGATTGGACACCGATCTTTCATTCGCCCTGGTACGCGAGGCACAGAGCGCGCTGCGCGAGGATCTGCGCGTCGTGGCCATGTCGGCAACGCTCGATCCCGGCCCGGTGTCGGCGCGTCTGGGCGGCGCACCGGTGATCGAGAGTGCCGGCCGCATGTTCCCGGTCGACACGCGCTATCTCGATCGCGAATCCGCCGGCCGCATCGAGGACAGCGTTGCTGCCGCCGTGCGCCGCGCGCTCGCCGAGGAAAGCGGCAGCGCCCTCGTCTTCCTGCCGGGCGTCGGCGAAATCCGCCGCGTGGAGGAGCGGCTTCAGGGCATCGGCGCAGATGTCGACGTGGCGCCGCTCTACGGCGACCTGTCGCCCGCCGACCAGGACCGCGCCATCGCGCCCTCACCGCCGGGCCGGCGCAAGATCGTGCTGGCGACCTCGATCGCCGAGACCAGCCTCACCATCGAGGGCGTGCGCATCGTGATCGACAGCGGCCAGATGCGCGTGCCGAAATTCTCGCCGCGCTCGGGCATGACGCGGCTCGAAACCGTGCGCGTCAGCCAGGCCTCGGCCGATCAGCGCCGCGGCCGCGCCGGCCGTCTCGAGCCCGGCATCTGCTATCGCCTGTGGCCGGAACAGGCCCAGCGCGGACTGCTGCCCTTCACGCCGCCGGAAATCCTCGACGCCGACCTGGCACCGCTGGCGCTGGAGCTGGCCGCCTGGGGAACCAGCGATGCCGCCAGCCTGCCGTGGCTGACGCCTCCGCCGGCCGCCTCTCTCGCCACGGCGCGCGCGCTGCTGGCCGATCTCGGCGCCATCGACGGCACGGGCGCGATCACGGCCCATGGCCGCGCCATGGTGCGGCTCGGCCAGCATCCGCGCATCGCCCATCTGGTGCTCAAGGGCCGCGAACTGGGGCAAGGCAAGGTCGCCGCGCTGCTGGCCGCGATCCTGGGCGAACGCGATTTCCTGCGCCTGCCGCCGGGCCAGCGCGACGCCGACCTGCGGCACCGCGTCGACATTGCGCTGAGCGGGCGACGCGACGGCACCTTGCGCCTGATCCAGGAGTCGGCACGACGCCTGATGCCGCGCGGCGGCGGCGAGGAACGTCCCGACATCGCCATGACGGGGCCGCTGCTGGCACTGGCCTATCCCGACCGGATCGGCCGCCGCCGCCCCGGCACGGCCGGGCGCTATCTCCTCTCGGGCGGCCGTGGTGCCGCGCTGCCCGAGGGCGATCCGATGGCCAACGAGGAGTTTCTGGTCGTGGCCGACCTCGACGGCTCGGCACAGGAAGCCCGCATCTTCCTCGCCGCGCCGATCACCGCCGCCGAGATCGAAGACCTCTACGCCGACCGCATCGTCGACGAGCAGCTCGTGCAGTGGAGCGCGCGCGACGGCGCGGTGCTGGCGCGGCGGCGGCGGCGACTGGGCGCGATCGCGCTGGAGGACAAGCCGCTCGGCCGGCCCGATCCCGACAAGGTGCAGGCCGCCCTGCTCGACGGCGTGCGTCAGCTCGGGCTCGGCGCCCTGCCCTGGAGCGACGACCTCATGCGCTGGCGCGAGCGCATCGGTTTCCTGCGCCGCCATGCCGGCGAGGACTGGCCAGATCTTTCGGACGCGGCCCTGCTGGCGTCACTGGCGGACTGGCTCGGCCCCTACATTGATGGCGTGTCGCGCAAGGATCATCTCGGGCGCATCGATCTCGCCACAGCGCTCAAGGCGTTTGTGCCGTGGGAAAAGCAGCGCGAGGTCGAGCGGCTGGTGCCCACGCACATCGAAGTGCCGAGCGGATCGCGGGTGGCGATCGACTATGCCAACCCCGATGAGCCGACGCTGTCGGTCCGCCTGCAGGAGATGTTCGGGCTCACCGAGACGCCGCGCATTGCCGGCGGCAAGGTGCCGCTCACCATCCACCTGCTCTCCCCGGCGCGCCGACCGGTGCAGGTGACGCGCGATCTCGCGAGCTTCTGGACCAATGGTTACAAGGCCGTGAAATCCGAACTGAAGGGCCGCTACCCGCGCCACTACTGGCCCGACGATCCGCTGGTCGCCGAGCCCACGGCCCGCGCACGGCCCAGACCGCGTTAGGGTTATTTTTCTTCAAGTTCACCCACACAACCTCATCCTGAGGAGGCCCGAAGGGCCGTCTCGAAGGATCGGCAACAGACGTAGTGCTCGTGCCCACCCTTCGAGACGCGCTCCCGCGGAGCGCTCCTCAGGGTGAGGCGATTTCTTGGAAAGCCAGGTATGATTCTGTCTTATCCGGAAAGACCCAGCAGACGGCCTGAGCTACCGGGTCTCGATCAGTCGCGACAGCAAGCGTCGCATGACCGGCATCAGGAAGAGCATGGTCGGGAAGGCGACCATCCAGGACGCCATCCATGATTCCATCCAGCGGGCGGTCATGCCCGGCTCGAATCCGATCGCCCGGATCGTGGCGATGCCGGAGACGATGAAGGTCATGACGAAGGTCAGCGCCAATGGCATGGCGATGTGCATCGTTCGGGCGGGGAGTTTCTTCACGGCGGGCCGGACAATATGGTACGGGCTTGGACCTCGTCCATCCCCGTTGCGGAAACCCTCCCCCCATGTCCCTCGCCCTCCCGTTCCAGACCGCCAAGCAGCTCGCCGCTGCGGTCCGGAAGAAGAAGATCGGCTGCCTCGAACTGCTCGACCTCTACCTGAAGCGGGTCGAGGCCTATAATCCCGAACTCAACGCGATCATCGCCACCGACATCGAGGGCGCCCGCAAGCGCGCCAAGGCGGCGGACCGCGCGGTCAAGGCCGGCAAGAAGCTGGGGCCGCTGCACGGCGTGCCGATGACGATCAAGGAATCGTTCGACGTCGCGGGTTTGCCCACCACCTGGGGCGACCCCGCCTTCAAGGATACGGTCGCGACCCAGAATTCACTGGTCACGCAGCGCATGATGGATGCCGGCGTCACGCTGTTCGGCAAGACCAACGTGCCGCTGAACCTCGCCGACTGGCAGAGCTACAACGAAGTCTACGGCTCGACCAACAATCCCTGGGATCTCGGCCGGACGCCCGGCGGCTCCTCGGGCGGGTCGGGCGCGGCGCTGGCCGCCGGCCTCACCGGCATCGAGGCCGGCAGCGACATCGGCGCCTCGATCCGCAATCCCGCCCATTATTGCGGCGTGTGGGGCCACAAGCCGAGCTGGGGCGTCGTCTCGCCGAAGGGCCATGCCCTCGCGGGCGCGGTCGCTTACGGCGATATCGGCGTGGTCGGCCCGCTGGCGCGCGGTGCGGAGGATCTGGAGATCGCTCTCACGGCGATGGCCGGTCCCGATGCGATCGACGGCCGCGGCTGGACGCTCACCTTGCCGCGCTCGAAGAAGACCAAGCTGCGCGACTTCAAGGTGGCGGTGCTGCTGACCGACCCGAATGCCGAGGTCGACGATTCGGTGCAGGAGCAGATCTCCAAGCTCGCGTCGTTCCTCGCCAAGAACAAGGTCAAGGTGAGCGACAAGGCGCGGCCGGAGATCGACACGGTCGAGCTGAACGACGTCTACATCCGCCTGCTGCGCGCGGCGACCTCGGGCCGCATGAGCGACGCGGTCTACGAGCAAGCCGTCAAGGATGCCGCCAGCCTGCCCGCCGACGACATGAGCTACTTCGCACAGATGCAACGCGGCAACGCGCTGTCGCATCGTGCCTGGCTCGGGCTGAACGAGAAGCGCCACCGGATGCGGCTCGCCTGGGATGCGTTCTTCCAGGACTACGACCTGATGCTGTGCCCGGTCGCCGTGACCGCTGCCTTCCCGCACGATCAGGCGGGCCTGCGCCACAAGCGCACGATCGTCGTGAACAACAAGCAGGTGCCGGTGGTCGACCAGATCTTCTGGGCGGGCTACTCGGGCGTCACCTGGATGCCGTCGACCGCCGCCCCGATCGGCCAGAGCAAGGAAGGCCTGCCGATCGGCGTGCAGATCATCGGCCGGCAGTATGGCGACTACGAGTGCATCCAGTTCGCCAAGCTGCTCGAGAAGGAATATCGCGGCTTCGTGCCGCCGCCGGCCTATAGCTGAGCTCAGGAGCCAGAATGTCCAAGGATCTCGACCTCAAGAAGCACATTCGCTCGATCCCCGACTTCCCCAAGCCGGGCATCCTCTTCTACGACATCTCGACGCTGCTGGCGCATGCCAAGGCCTGGCATACGGCCATCGAGCGGCTGGCCGACCTGATCCGCCCGCACAAGCCCGACATGCTGGCGGGAATCGAATCGCGCGGCTTCCTGCTGGCCGCGCCGCTCGCCCTGGCGCTCGGCACCGGCTTCGTGATGATGCGCAAGCAGGGCAAGCTGCCCGGCACCACGGTGCGCCACACCTATGCGCTCGAATACGGCACCGACACGATCGAGATCCAGCAGGATGCCGTGCACAAGGGCGCGCGGGTCGTGCTGGTCGACGATCTGCTGGCAACCGGCGGCACCATGTCCGCCGCCGTGAACCTGCTGGAAACCGTCGGCGCCGTGGTGCCCGCGACCGCCGTCATCATCGAGCTCACCTTCCTCGAAGGCCGCAAGAGACTGACACCGCCGGTCGAAACGCTGCTGCAGTACGACAGCTAGAGACCTCATCCTGAGGAGCCGCGCAGAGCGCGGCGTCTCGAAGGATGGGCAACAGACGTGGTGCTCGTTCCCACCCTTCGAGACGCGGTCCTGCGGACCGCTCCTCAGCGACTGTGTCTGAGGTCAAGCGTTTTGCCATGGTGTCCTGTCTCTAAGGATGGCGTTGAG
>NCHQ01000015.1 GCA_002281855.1 Rhodospirillales bacterium 24-66-33
CAGCTACGATTTCAAGGGCGCGGGTCTTCCCGGCGTGATCTTCCTCGCGACGGCGACCTACGGCGGCAACTCGGTCAATCCCCAGACGCACACGTCGCTGTCCAACAACTGGGAATACGATCTCGAGCTGGCGATCAAGGGCGACGCCCTGCCGAACGCGCCGGGTTGGCTGAAGCCGTTCAACCTGCGCAACCGCGTCGCCTTCGTGGATCAGTACCTCAACAACACGGTCACCTCCTATACGGAGTACCGCGTGCAGCTGAACTACGAGCTGACCTGGAAGGGTCCGCGCCTTCGTCTGTAAAGGCGCTACTGTCGCCCCGAGCGGAGCGAAGCACCTAACGGAATGCCCAGACGACTACGAGCCCGGCGTGCGATCCTTCGCTGCGCTCAGGACGACAAAAGAGACTTCTCGACGCTCCCTAGAGCGTTCACGCCTCGAGTGAATCTTTCGGGATTTCCGAGCGGGCGAGAATGTAATGCTGCAACTGTCAAGGCTCAGGATATGCTCACTTAACGTGACCCCCCTAAGAAACTCCCCCGGAGAGGGGAAGCCAATGATGCGAACAGTGACGTCAGCTGGCAAGCCGGGCGGGCTGGCATTGGCCCTGCTCGCGATGGCGCCGGTGCAATCCGCCTTTGCGCAGGAAAGCGCACCGCCCGCGGAGGCACCGACGTCCCGGCTCGGCGTGGAACTGCAGCGCTTTCTCTACGATGAAGCGACAGCCGCCCTGCACCTGCGCAGCTACCTGTTCGACCGTCAGAACCAGAGGCCTCCCAGTTCGGCTGCCATCGTCACGGGCGGCTGGGTCGGCCTGCAGACCGGATGGTTCTACGACACGCTGCAGCTCGGCGCCGTCGGTTACACGACCCAACCCCTCTGGGCACCGCAGGGCCGTATCACCACCTCCGACGGCACGTCGCTTCTCAAGCGCGGTGGATACGGCTTCTTCACCCTGGGCCAGGCCTACGCCTCGGCCCGCTGGAATAGACAGACGGCCACGGTCTTCCGGCAGATTGTCGACGAACTCGAGGTCAATCCACGCGACAATCGCGAGATCCCGCAGACGTTCGAGGCCTATGCGCTGCGCGGCGCGCTCGGGCCGGTCAACTACTTCGCGGGCTACGTGGCCGCCATGAAACCCCGCGACGACTCCGCCTTCATCAACATGGGCCAAGCAGCCGGCGCGTCGCACGTGAACAAGGGCATGGGCCTCTTCAGCGTGAAGTACGGCAACATGAACGAGGTGCAGGTCCGCGCTTCGACGTATTATGTCCCGGATATCCTGTGGTCGAGCTACGCCGATGTCGGCGGCACGATCAAGGTGAACGGGGATTTGCGCGTGCAACTCGCCGGCCAGTTCGCCGTGCAGGGCAGCAACGGCATGAACCTCCTCACCGGCCAGCCCTTCAGCACCTTCTGGGGCGGCTTCCGCGCCGATGCGTTCTGGGGGCCAATGGCCTTCCGCGTCTCCTATACCCAAATCGGCTCGGCCGCGGCCTGGCGCAACCCATACGGCATCTTCATCGGCTACAATAAGATGCAGTCGCTGGACTTCAACCGGGCCGGCGAAATGGCCGTGACCGCGGGCGCCAGCTACGATTTCAAGGGCGCGGGTCTTCCCGGCGTGATCTTCCTCGCGACGGCGACCTACGGCGGCAACTCGGTCAATGGAACGACCGGACGACTACGTGGCTGGCGTGAGATCCTTCGCTGCGCTCAGGATGACAAAAGCTAGACGACTTTGCCGTCGCGCATCTCGGCGATGTCGGCGTCGGAATAGCCGGCTTCCTTCAGCACCTCGTCGGTGTGCTGGCCGAGCGTGGCCGGCGGGCGGTCGATCGAGCCGCCGCCATGTTCCAGACGGAAGCCCGAGCCGACGACCTTGATGGGACCATGCTCGGTCTCGACGGTCTGCAGCACCGTGCGGTGCTTGAACAGGTCGAGCTGCGCGGTCTCCGGGATGCTGTGGACGCGGCCCGCCGGCACGTCGGCCTTGGCGAAGCGCTCGATCCAGGTGGCCGAGTCCTCGGTCTTCATCGCGCCTTCGACGATCTCGTGCAGGGCGGTGTTGTTGGCGATGCGCGTGCCCCAGTCGACGAAGCGCGGATCGTCCAGCACCTCCTCGCGGCCCAGCACCTTCATCAGGCGCTTGAACTGCGGATCGGTCATGACGGCCAGCACGATCCAGCCGTCCTTCGTCTTGAAGAGGTTGCCCGTGGGCTTGCGCGTCACCGACAGGTTGGCGGCCTGGCCATGGACACGGCCGGTCATCATGTGCTCGGTGAACTGCTGGGCGAGATAGCCCATCACGGCGTCGATCATGGCGACGTCGACGAGCTGGCCCGTGCCGGTGTGCGTGCGCTGGTACAGCGCCGAGGCGATGCCCAGCGCCGCGGTCGCGCCCGACATCACATCGGCGCCGGCGAAGCCCACCCGCGTGGGGCCGTTGTTCTCGAAGCCGGTAATCGACATCAGGCCCGACATGGCCTGGATCATGCCGTCGAAGGCCGCGGTCTTGGACTCAGGCCCGACCTGGCCGAAGCCCGACACGGCGCAATAGATCAGCCTGGGATTGATCTTCTTCAGCGTCTCGTAGCCGATGCCGAGCTTGTCCATCACGCCCGGCCGGAAATTTTCGACGACCACATCCGCGGTCTCGACCAGGCGCTTGACGACCTCGATCGCCTTGGGCTGCTTGAGGTCGAGGGTGATCGACCGCTTGTTGCCGTTCACCGCGACCCACGGAGCCGCCAGGCCACGCTTCTCCCAGTCGTTGGACCGGGTGCCGAAGCGCATGTCGTCGCCTTCGCGCGACTCGATCTTGACCACGTCGGCGCCGAGCAGGGCGAGCTGGTAGGAGCTGTAGGGCCCCGCCAGCACGCGCGTGAAATCGACGACCTTTACGCCCGTAAACGGCTTACTCATCGGAGAACCTCAGGCGACGCCGGCTTTTTGACGCTGGCCGAGAGCGACCTGCTTGATCTTGTCGAATTCGGCCCGCCGCTTGGCGATCTCTTCGGCGCTCATGCGCGAGATATTGTTGTAGTCGTTCTTCCAGTCGCCATCCTCGGTCCAGCGCAGCGGCGACTGAACCGTCGTGCGCGGGCCGACGGCGCTTTCGAGCACACGCAGCGCCAGGTCGAGCGTGAAGGCCTGGGTGTCGGGCTCGTGCGGCTTGCCGCACGCATTGCCGAGCGGGAAGTCGCTGAACAGGAAGCGCGGCGCGCCGGCAAGCTCGACGATGTCCTTGGCGCAGCCCATGACGACCGTGGGGATGCCGTTGCGTTCGAGGTGGCGGGCGACCAAGGTCGAGGTCTGGTGGCAGACCGGGCAGTTCGGCACGATCACCGCCGCATCGACGCCGTCCTCACGGCACCGGGCGAGGATCTCGGGAGCATCGGTTTCCAGGGTCACGCGCTGGCTGCGATTGGTCGGGGCGCCGTGGAAGCGCTTGGCCAGCTTGAAGCGGCCCTGCCCCGCCAGCTTGCGCATCAGCGGCAGCGGGAACCAGGTGTTGCTGTCGGTCGCCGTCGTGTGCTTGCGATCGTAGCCGATATGGCTGATGCGCATATCGTGGTCGACCGCCGTGTCGCCGGAGAGCACGGCGTAATACTTGGCAGCGGCGTTGTAGAGCGCGCCCGGACCCTGGTCGCCCTTGTCGGGCTGGTAGGGCGCCGCCGTCGAGATCAGCGTCACCGTGCTGTCCTTCAACGGCTTCTTCAGCGGGGTGAAGGGCGCATCGACATAGTGGGCCCAGCGGTAGGGATTGTCGTAGCCCAGCGCGAGGTAATACTCGCGGGTGCGGCGCATGTATTCGAGGGGCGTGTCGAAATCGGGCGCGAAATTCATCGTGTCGGTCATGCGAGAAACCTGAACCCGCCAATGCTTCAAGTCAAATTCGCAGGGCGGCTGTCCGCTCCCGCGAACCTGTAAGAAGACGGCGGCTAACCTGACCCCGATGTAACCCGCCGGCCATAGTGCCGCCCAACTCCCTCGCGCTATATATGAAGCGAGATGAGTCAAGCTGGGGAGCGCATCGCATGGCGATCAGACGGCGCAGCGTATTGGCGGGCGGCGCGGCCCTTTGGGTCGGCGCGCCGGCGATTCTGCGGGCCCAGACCCCGGCTCCGGCGGGCAAGGTCAACGTCAATCACGGTTTCGCCATGCACGGCGAACCCAAATACAAGGCCGATGCCGGCCCGCCCGACTACCTCAATCCCGAGGCCCCGAAGGGCGGCACCGTGCGGCTCGGCGCCCGCGGCACCTTCGATTCGCTGCACCCTTTCATCGTGAAGAGCGTGCCGGCGGCCGGCATCACCCAGATCTGGGACACGCTCTGCTGGAACTCGCGCGACGAGGCCTCGACCGAATACGGGCTGATCGCCGAGACGATCGAATGGCCGGACGACCGGTCCTGGGTGGCTTTCAACCTGAGGCCGCAGGCCCGCTGGCACGACGGCAGCCCGATCACCGTCGAGGACGTCATCTTCAGCCTCGACATCCTGAAGGCGAAGGGCGCGCCCAACTATGCATTCTACTACCACGACGTCCTGAAGGCGGAAAAAGTCGGCGACCGCAAGGTTCTGTTCAGCTTCCGCGACAACACCAACAAGGAGCTGCCGCTGATCGTCGGCCAGCTTCCCGTCCTGCCATCCAAATGGTGGGCGAGCCGCGACTTCGAGAAGGTGTCGCTCGAGATCCCGCTCGGCAGCGGCCCCTACAAGGTCGATTCCTTCGACGTCGGCCGCTCGATCTCCTACCGCCGCGTTCCCGACTGGTGGGCGAAGGACCTCTGGATGAATCGCGGGCGCAACAATTTCGACGTGCTCCGCTACGAATACTATCGCGACGTGACCGTGCAGTTCGAGGCGTTCAAGGCGGGCGATCTCGATGTCCGTCAGGAGAACATCGCGCGCAACTGGGCGACGGCCTACGACATTCCGGCGGTGCGCGACGGCCGCATCCAGCGCGCCGAGATCCCGCACGAGCTGCCGACCGGCATGCAGTGCTTCGCCTTCAACACGCGCCGCGACTATTTCAAGGACAAGCGCGTGCGCGAGGCGATCGGCACGATGTTCGACTTCGCCTGGGCCAACAAGAATCTGTTCTACGGGATGTACAAGCGGAACATCTCGTTCTTCGGCAATTCCGAGCTCGCCTCGTCGGGCCTGCCGACGGCGGCGGAGCTGAAGTACCTCGAACCGCTGCGCGGCAAGATCCCCGAGGAGGTCTTCACCAAGGAATTCAAGCTTCCCGAATCCGACGGCACCGGCAACGTCCGCGAGCTGGCGCGGCGCGCACTGTCGCTGCTCAAGCAAGCGGGTTGGGAGATCAAGGACGGCAAGATGACGGAGACGAAGACGGGCAGGAAGCTCGCCTTCGAGATGCTCCTGAACGATGCCAGTTTCGAGAGGGTCGTGCTGCCCTACAAGCAAAACCTCGAGCGCATCGGCATCGACATGACCGTGCGCACGGTCGACACCGCTCAGTTCAAGCGCCGCGAGGACGAGTTCGACTACGACATGATGGTCGAGGGCTTCGGCCAGTCGCTGTCGCCGGGCAACGAGCAGCGCGACTTCTGGGGCTCGAAGGCGGCCGACACGCCGGGCAGCCGCAATTCGCTGGGCGTCAAGGACGCCGCCATCGATTCGCTGATCGACACGCTGATCGCGGCCCCCGACCGCGAGAGCCTGATCGCCGTCACCCGGGCGCTCGACCGCGTGCTGCTCTGGAGCAATTTCGTGGTGCCCAACTGGCACAACAACAAGGTGTTCGTCGCCTACTGGAACCGTTTCGCCCGTCCGGAGAAGAGCGCCCGCTATGCGCCCTTCGCCTTCGACACCTGGTGGATCGACGAAGCCAAGGACCGCGCCCTTCAGCGCGAAAGGAAGTAGGCGTCCGGCCGCTCCATGATCGCCTACATCCTGCGACGTCTCATGCTGGTGGTGCCGACCCTGTTCGGCATCATGGTGGTCAACTTCTTCATCATCCAGGCCGCGCCCGGCGGCCCGGTCGAACAGATGCTGTCCCAGATCCAGGGCACGGCGGTCGACGCGACGGAGCGCTTCTCCGGCAGTTCCAGCGGCGGCGAGACGCTGCGCAAATCGGCGGCGGATACGTCGGATGGGTCCGGCACCTATCGCGGTGCCCGCGGCCTGCCGCGCGAACTGATCGAGCGTATCGAGAAGATGTACGGCTTCGACAAGCCGCTCGGCGAGCGCTTCGTGCTGATGATGAAGAACTACCTCGTCTTCGATTTCGGCGAGAGCTTCTTCCGCAACAAGCGCGTCGTCGATCTCATCATCGAGAAGATGCCGGTGTCGATTTCGCTCGGCCTCTGGACGACGCTGCTGATCTACATGGTGTCGATCCCGCTCGGCATCGCCAAGGCGGTGCGCGACGGGTCGCGCTTCGACGTGTCGACCTCAACCACCCTGATCGTGCTGAACGCCATCCCGGGGTTCCTGTTCGCGCTCCTGCTCGTGGTGCTGTTCGCCGGCGGCGGCTACTTCAAGTGGTTCCCCCTGCGCGGCCTCGTCTCCGACGACTGGAGCTCGCTCGGGCCCATCGACAAGGTGCTCGACTATTTCTGGCACATGGCGCTGCCGATCGGCGCCATGGTGATCGGCGGCTTCGCGACGCTCACCTTCCTCACGAAGAACTCCTTCCTCGAGGAGATCCACAAGCAATATGTGCTGACCGCCCGCGCCAAGGGCCTGGTCGAGCGCCGCGTGCTCTACGGCCACGTCTTCCGCAATGCCATGCTGATCGTGATCGCGGGCTTTCCCGCGGCCTTCATCGGCGTGTTGTTCACCGGCTCGCTGCTGATCGAGGTGATCTTCTCGCTCGACGGGATCGGCCTGCTGGGCTTCGAGGCGGCGCTGAACCGCGACTATCCGATCATGTTCGGCACGCTCTACTTCTTCGGCCTGATCGGCCTCGTGATGGGGATCCTGGGCGACATCATGTACACGGTGGTCGACCCCCGGATCGATTTCGAGGGACGTTCCTGATGAACCCGATGAACCGGCGCCGGCTCGCGGCCTTCCGCGCCAGCAAGCGCGGCATGATCTCGCTGGCGATCTTCGGGACGCTGTTCTTCGTTTCTCTGTTCGCCGAGCTGCTGGCCAACGACAAGCCGATTCTGATCCGCTACGACGGCGCCTTCTACTCGCCCATGGTGAGGGACTATCCCGAGACGACCTTCGGCGGGGACTTTCCCACCAACACCGTCTACTCCGATCCGGAAGTGCAGAAGCTGATCGAGGACAAGGGCTGGATCCTCTGGCCGCCGATCCCCTACAGCTACGACACGGTGCTGAAGGGCGAGGGCCGGACGACCCTACAGCCGCCCTCGCGGGAGCACTGGCTGGGTACCGACGACAGCGGCCGCGACGTGATGGCCCGCCTCATCTACGGGTTCCGCATCTCCGTCCTGTTCGGACTGGCCCTCACCGTGGCCAGCACGGTGATCGGCATCGCCGCCGGCGCCGTGCAAGGCTATTTCGGCGGCGTGGTCGACCTCCTGATGCAGCGCTTCCTCGAAATCTGGTCGAGCTTGCCCACCCTCTACCTGCTGATCATCCTGGCGAGCTTCATCCAGCCGGGCTTCTGGGTCCTGCTGGGCATCATGCTGCTGTTCAGCTGGATGGCGCTGGTCGGGCTGGTGCGCGCCGAATTCCTGCGCGGCCGCAACTTCGACTATGTCCGCGCCGCCCGCGCCCTGGGTATGATGGACGCGCGCATCATGTACCGGCACATCCTCCCCAACGCGATGACGGCCAGCCTGACCTTCCTGCCCTTCATCCTGGCGGGTTCGGTCACGACGCTGACCTCGCTCGACTTCCTGGGCTTCGGCCTGCCGGTGGGTTCGCCCTCGCTCGGCGAGCTGCTGCTGCAGGGCAAGAACAACCTCACCGCCCCCTGGCTCGCCTTCACCGGCTTCTTCGTGATCGCCCTCATGCTCTCGCTGCTGGTGTTCATCGGCGAAGCGGTGCGCGACGCCTTCAACCCGCGCAAGGTGCTGGCATGAGCGAGCCCCTCCTGCTCGAGGTCAGGGACCTCTCCGTGAATTTCGGCACCGGCGACAAGGCCGTCCGCGCGGTCCGCGGCGTCAGCTTCGATATCGGGCGCGGCGAAACCGTCGCGCTGGTGGGCGAATCGGGCTCCGGCAAGTCGGTAACGGCGCTGTCGGTGCTGCAGCTGCTCGCCTATCCGTCCGCCAGCCATCCCACGGGCAGCATCCGCTTCCAGGGCAAGGAGCTGGTCGGCGCCTCGACGCGCGAGCTGCTGGCGGTGCGCGGCAACCGCATCTCCATGATCTTCCAGGAGCCGATGACCTCGCTCAACCCGCTGCACACGATCGAGCGGCAGGTGAACGAGGTGCTGATCCTGCACAAGGGCCTGTCGCGCGAGGCGGCGCGCAAGCGCACGCTCGAACTGCTCGACCAGGTCGGCATTCCCGATGCGGCCAACCGGCTCGACGCCTATCCGCACCAGCTCTCGGGCGGCCAGCGCCAGAGGGTGATGATCGCCATGGCGCTCGCCAACGAGCCCGACCTGCTGATCGCCGACGAACCCACGACGGCACTCGACGTCACGATCCAGGCGCAGATCCTGAAGCTGCTGAAATCGCTGCAGGCGCGCTACGGCATGGCGCTGTTGTTCATCACCCACGACCTCGGCATCGTGCGCAAGATGGCCGACCGGGTGTGTGTGATGACCAAGGGCCAGATCGTCGAGCAGGGTCCGGTCGCCGAGGTCTTCGACCGGCCGCAGCACAGCTACACCCAGCATCTCCTGTCGGCCGAGCCCAAGGGCCGTCCGGCGGCGGCCGATCCGGCGGCGCCGGAGATCCTGCGGCTCGACGATCTCAAGGTGCACTTTCCGATCCGGCGCGGCGTGATGCGCCGCACGGTCGGTCACGTGAAGGCGGTCGATGGCGTCAGCCTCGCGCTGCGCGAGGGCCACACGATCGGCCTGGTCGGCGAATCGGGCTCGGGCAAGACAACCCTGGGCCTCGCCCTGCTCCGCCTCGAACGCAGCGAGGGCGGCATCCGGTTCGACGGCCGCGACCTGCAGGGGCTCGGCCAGCGCGAGCTGCGCCCGATGCGCCGCGAAATGCAGATCGTCTTCCAGGATCCGTTCAGCTCGCTCAGCCCGCGCATGTCGGTCGGCGAGATCGTGGGCGAGGGACTCGAGGTTCACCGGATCGGCACGAAGGAGGAGCGCAGCACCCTGATCGACCAGGTCCTGCGCGAGGTCGGCCTCGATCCGTCGAGCCGCGAACGCTACCCGCACGAATTCTCCGGCGGCCAGCGCCAGCGCATCTCGATCGCCCGCGCCCTGGTCCTGAAGCCGCGGCTGATCGTGCTCGACGAGCCGACCTCGGCGCTCGACATGAGTGTCCAGGCGCAGATCGTCGATCTGCTGCGCGACCTCCAGCAGCGCCACAAGCTTGCCTATCTTTTCATCAGCCACGATCTCAAGGTCGTGCGGGCACTGGCCGACGAGGTCGTCGTCCTGCGTCACGGCAAGGTGGTCGAGCGCGGACCGGCGACGCAGATCTTCGAGGCGCCGCAGACTCCTTACACGCAGGCGCTCATCGCCGCGGCCTTCAATCTCGAAGCGATTGGCGCCGACAGCCGGGTCGTCGCCTCCTAATCGGCAGGAAAGAGCGAACGGGGCTCGACCCGGCGAGTCCGTCCCAGTAAAAGACCGAATGACCGGCGCTATTGCCTATATCAGCCGCGATACCGACGGCATCCTCTGGAACAAGGTCCTCGAAGCGGGCCTGGGTCCGCTCGATTTCCGCACCCGCGACAATCTCGGCAACAAGGACGAGATCGACGTCGTCCTGGCCTGGAAGCCGGACCGGGGGCTGATCGCCTCCTTCCCCAACGTGAAGCTGATCGTGTCGCTGGGCATGGGTGTCGATCACCTGCTGGCCGACGACCAGCTGCCCGCCGGCGTGCCGATCACGCGCATCATGGACGACGGTCTGGTCGGCCAGATGAGCGAGTACGCGATCTACTGGGCGCTGCGTCATCATCGCGACATCGACAAATATGCCGAGAGCCAGCGGGCGAAGCGGTGGCAGCCCGAGGAGTTCGTCGACACCATCGATCGCCGCATCGGCATCACCGGCCTCGGCACCATCGGCCAGGACACGGCGAGTAAGTTCGCCGCCCTGGGTTTCCCGACGGCCGGCTGGAGTCGCACGCAGAAGACCTTGCCCGGCGTCGAGACTTTCCACGGCCCGGACGGGCTGGCGGCCTTCCTCGCCCGCACCGACATCCTTGTGAACGTGCTGCCGCTCACGCGCGACACCAAGGGCCTGCTCGACGCCAAGCTGTTCGCGGCGCTGCCGAAGGGCGCCTACCTGATCAACATGGGTCGCGGCGGACATGTGGTCGACGACGACCTGCTGGCCGCGATCGATTCGGGCCACCTCGCCGGCGCCGCGCTCGACGTGTTCAACACCGAGCCGCTGCCCGAGAGCCATCCCTACTGGACGCACCCCAAGGTCAAGGTGACGCCGCACATCGCCGGCGCCACCAACCCGCGCACCGCCTCACCCGGCGTGATCGAGAACATCAAGCGCCTGCGGGCCGGGCAACCGCTGATCAACACGGTCGACCCGGTCACGGGGTACTGAACGAATGTCGTCCTGAGCGAAGCGAAGGACCTGACGGAACGACCACAGCACTCCTGAGCGAACGTCAGATCCTTCGCTGCGCTCAGGATGACAAGAATATTGAACCGCTGTTACTTCCCGAACCTGTCCGCGATCGTGCGGTAGATCGCGCGGGCGACCTGGGCTTCGCCGCCCTCGGGCCGGCCCGGCCGGCTGGTGTTGTTCCAGGCCATCATGTCGAAGTGCGCCCACGGCACGTCGTTGGGCACGAATTCCTTCAGATACAGCGCGGCGGTGATCGCGCCGCCGAAGGCGCCGGCCGAGACGTTGTTGATGTCGGCCACCTTGCTGTCGAGCATGCGGCGATAGGCCGGGAAAAGCGGCATCCGCCACATCGGATCGGTCACCGCCTCGCCCGCCGCGATCAGCGAATTCGCAAGCTTATCGTCGTTGCAGAACAGTGCCGGCAGGTCGGGCCCCAGCGCCACACGGGCCGCGCCGGTGAGGGTCGCGCAATCGATCATCATCGCGGGCTTCTCCGAGGCACCCTCGTGCAGCGCATCGCACAGGATCAGTCGGCCTTCGGCATCGGTGTTGCCGATCTCGACGGTGATGCCCTTGCGGGTCGTGATCACGTCCATCGGCCGGAACGCATTGCCCGACACCGAGTTCTCGACCGCCGGCATCAGCACGCGCAGCCGCACCGGCAGGCCCGTCGCCATGATCATCGACGCCACCGCAAGCACGGTCGCGGCACCGCCCATGTCCTTCTTCATCATCAGCATGCCGGCCGCCGGCTTGAGGTCGAGGCCACCGGTGTCGAAGCACACGCCCTTGCCGACCAGCGTCACCTTGGGATGGCTCGCCTTGCCCCAGGTGAGATCGATCAGCCGCGGTGCGCGGGCCGAGGCCCGGCCGACCGCATGGATCGTCGGATAGTTCTGCTTCAGCAGGTCGTCGCCCGCGATGACTTTGATTCTGGCCTTGTGCGTCTTGGCGAGATCCTGCGCCGCCGCCGCCAGTTCGGCGGGGCCCATGTCGGAGGACGGCGTGGTGATGAGGTTCCGCGCCATCGAGATCGCCTCGACGGTCGCCGTCGCGCGCTTTCTGTCGGCCTCGGCCGGCCACACGAAGCGTGGCCCGGGCTTGGCCTTGGTCGCGCGATAGCGATCGAAGGTCCAGGCGCCCAGTCCGATGGCCACCACCACGTCGGTCATCGAGACCGGCCCGGTCTCGCCCTCGAGGCGCCAGGTCGCCGGCGGTAGCTTCGCGCTCAGGGCGCCGAAATCCCAAAGCGTCGGCGCGTTCGGAATCACTAACACTGCACCGGAAGCCTTGCCGTCGTCGCCCGGCAACACCGCGATATCTCCGGGCGATCCCGCGATATCGAGCGATTCGACCCAGGCCCGCTGCACCGCGGACTGCGCCTTCAACCAGGCACCCCACTTCGAATGACCCACAAACTGCACGGGCAAGGAGGAAGAAGAACGGTCGACGAACGGCAGCGACATGGCCATGCTCACAATCATCATAGAGAATGGTTAACATTGCCGGCCAAACTCCATGGCTGGCAAGGAGGGCGTATATGGCCGAATTCACCGTCGTGATCGGCAACAAGAACTATTCGTCGTGGTCGATGCGCGGCTGGCTGATGGCCAGGATCGGCGGCATCGAGTTCGACGAGATCGTCGTGCCGCTCGACAGGCCCGAGACGCAGGCGGCGATCCGCAAGCACTCACCCTCCGGGCGCGTGCCGGTGCTGCTGCATCGCGGCCTGGCTGTCTGGGATTCGCTCGCCATCGCCGAGTATCTGAACGACCTCAAGCCCGAGGCCGGCCTGTGGCCGCCTTCGGCCGCCGCACGCGCCCATGCCCGCTCGATCTCGGCCGAAATGCATTCGAGCTTCACCGATCTGCGCGACAACATGCCGATGAACATCCGTGCGTCCCTTCCCGGCAAGGGCATGACGCCGGGCGTACGCGCGGACATCGAGCGCATGACCTTCCTGTGGCGCGACTGCCGCAAGCGGTTTTCCGGCGCGTTCCAGAAGGACGATGGGTTCCTGTTCGGCACGTTCGGCGCCGCCGATGCGATGTTCGCGCCCGTCGTGACCCGCTTCAAGACCTACAGCGTCACGCTCGACAGCGACGCCGACGCCTACTGCACCGCCGTGCTTGGACATCCCGCGGTGAAGGAATGGGTCGATGCCGCAGAGCACGAGCCGTGGCTGATCGACAAGTACGAGTTCAAGTAGTCGACGCGGGCGCCTGCGAAACCCGTTCGTCTGGCTTCTCCTCTGGCGTCATGAACATGCGCCAGCGACGGGCGGCGATGCCGAGGTCCCGGCGGCTTGAATAGACCGCGAGCAGAGGCGCGAGCACCAGGCCGGCGACCACGGGCAGCAGCCAATAGAGGAAGGCGGGCGCCCAGTAGCCCATGACCACCACGGCGGCCGCGCCCAACGCGACCTGGCCGCCGTGCCGCCCCAGGGCGAGAGCCCACGGCATGCCGCGCTCGCCGCGCGCCTGCGGCGGCCAGCCCACCGCGCGCCCGGCCAGGATGCCCAGCATGAACAGCGAGTGGAAGAGCATCATGACCGGCGCCATCAGCGCGGAGAACAGCGTCTCCAGCACCACACTGGCCGTCAGCGCCAGGCGTCCACCGTAAGCCGGTGCCGGCGCGCGCAGGGACAGGACCAGCGCCAGCAGCTTGGGCAGGAACAGCAGCAGGGTCGTCACGAGCAGAAGCGCGTGCACGTGGCCGGTATTGTATTGCGGCCAGTTGGGAAACAGCGACGGGGCGTTGCCGAAATAGACCGGTCCGACGATCTCGTGCTCGAGCACGATCGCCGCGCTGAGGAGCAGCGAGCCCAGCCAGAGCGGCGAGGCGAGATAGCCCATGATGCCCATCACCAGGTGCAGGCGGCTCATCCAATGCAGGCCGCGCATGAAGACCAATCGCGCATGCTGCAGGTTGCCCTGCATCCAGCGCCGGTCGCGCACGGCATAATCGACGACGTTGGTGGGCAGCTCCTCGAAGCTGCCGCCCAGGTTGGGCAGGTTCCACACATGGAAGCCGGCACGGCGGATGAAGGCGGCCTCGACGAAGTCGTGGCTGAGGATCTCGCCGCCAAACGGCGCGCGGCCCTTGAGCACCGGCAGCCGGCAATGCTCTGAGAAAGCCGCGACGCGGATGATCGCGTTGTGGCCGTAATAGTTGGCCTCGCCCATGTTCCAGAAGGAATGGCCAGTCGCGACCATGCTGCCGTAGACCCGGGACGAGAACTGCAGGATGCGCGCGAACAGGGTCTCGCGACCCATGGCCACGGCGTGGGTCTGGATGATGCCGGTGCGCGGGCTCGCTTCCATCAGCGCGGCCAACCTCACCATCGTGTCGCCCGACATCACGCTGTCGGCGTCGAACACGATCATGTGGTCGAACCGCGCACCGTGCGTGTCGAGCCAGTCCGCGATGTTGCCCGCCTTGCGTCCGACATTCCGGTGGCGTCGACGCCAATGCAGGCGTTCACCGATTCCCAGTCGTTCGCGCAACGCCTCGACGCCGGCCTCTTCTTCGGCCGCGATCGCATCGTTCGTCGTGTCACTCAGCACGAACAGCTCGAACGCCTTCGACTGGCCGGTCGTCTCGAGCGAGTGCCAGGTGGTCTCCAGCCGGGCGAAGACCTCATCGGGCGCCTCGTTGTAGACGGGCACCAGAATGGCCGTGCGTTCGCGGAGCGCCGGGACGGTTCCGTCCGGCGCACCGTCGCCCGGCCCTCGTCGGCGCAGGGAAAGTGGATGCAGTCCGAAGCTCTTGAGGACGAAGCCGACGATCGCGGTCCAGAAGGAGAGCGCTATCCAGCCGAAGCTGAGGGTGAAGACGGCAAGGAGCGCGATGGCCAGGCCATAAGGAACCTGTGGGCCCAACGCCATTGCCAGCAGCTGAAGCCCCCCTGCCGTCGTGGCGGCCACGAAAACAAGCAGGAAAACCCTGCGCCAGGCCGCCTTGCCGGCGTGACGGTCGAGATTCCACAGCAAGTCGTCGATGTTCTGCATGGGCGCGCTCTCCGCTCGAACTCCGATCAAGGGCGAACCTGGCCCGCGAAAGTCTCGCTCAGCCGTTCCCCCCCAGCGGTCAGATAGGCGCGGATGTCGATCGCCCGCCGCCCTTCCAGTTCGACATCGATGAACAGACGTCGATTGGCAGAGCCGGGCGGCTGGTCGGTCTCGGTCCGCAGCAGCTTGCCGCCGCTGACCTCTACGTTGGATTCGACGAGCCGTTCCTCTGCGAGCTTGGCCAAAGTGTCGCCCTCGAATTCGACCACGAGCCGGCGCGCCCTGGCGTTTCCCTCGATCGAAGCCTGACGCGTTGCCACCACGCGCGCATCGGACGCGAGGGCCACTTCGTCGCTCAGCGCGGAGAGGCGAAAGCGGTATTCCAGCGCCTGGCCTTTGGCCACCGGCCAGCGCGACACCCAGAAGGCCACGATATTGTCGTGATATTCCGACGGCGTCGGGATCTCGACGAGGCGGACCTCGCCTTCGCCCCAGTCACCCTTCGGCTCGACCCACAGGCTGGGACGAACCTGATATTTAGCGACACTGTCCTGGTAACGATCGAAGCGGCGCTCGCGCTGCTGCAGGCCGAAGCCACGGGGATTGTTGTCGACGAACGAGGAGACCTGCAGCGACCCGGGATTGGTGAGCGGGCGCCAGATCCGCTCTCCCTCGCCGGTCACCATCGCAAGCCCATCGGAATCGTGGACCTCCGGTCGGAAGTCGTCGCGCCAGGGACCGGACTTGCCCGACAGGAACATGCTGGTGAGCGGCGCAATGCCCAGCATCGACACGCCATGGCGCATGAAGAGACGGGCATCGACATCGACCGTGGTGCGCACACCCGGCGTAAGGGTGAAGGCATAGGCGCCGCTGGCGCCCGGCGATTCGAGCAAGGCGAAGACCGTCAGCGTCTTGTCGCCGGGCGCCGGTTCGACCAGCCAGAACTCGCGAAACTCCGGAAATTCCTCCGACCGCGGCTGGGCCGTGTCGATCGCCAGACCGCGCGCCGACGCGCCATAGGCCTGGCCCGTGCCTATGGGTCGGAAGTAACTGGCGCCCAGGAAGGAGATGATCTCGTCGTGCTTATCACCGTTCAGCGGGTAGGTGACCTTGAAGCCGGCGAAGCCGACCTGCGCCGGCGGCGTCGCTTTGCCGAAGTCGAACATCTCTGGCGAAGCCGAGAGCGCGGTCGCCGTGCCCGCGGTGTCCGGTGTTCCGCTCCGGGTGATGACGTATATCTTTACGGGCGTCTGATAGAGGAAGCCGGTCGGGAAGAACTCGACCCGGAATCGACCACCGCCCTCCCGCCACAAGACCGAGTCGGGCCGCAAACGAATGCCGCGGTATGTATCGTAGCCGAGCTTCGCCGTATCCGGGATGGCCGTCTCCTTGGCATAGGCCTGACCCGCCGACAGCCGCGCGCGCTCGATCAATTTGTCGAAGAAGCCCTGTGCATGAGCGGTTGAGAAACTGCCGACAAAGAATACGACGAGCAGACCGACCAATCGAACCACGGCATCCCTCATACCGACCAAATCCGTGCCGCAACGCAGCATCGATCAGAGCGGTTGCCGTGGGCTCACGAAGAACACGCGGCGTCAGCCTGCGTTCGCCACGGTACGCGCTCAGCCCGTGACGATATTTTTAGGAACGTAAATCCCCGAGGGCACGTTGCCAGCGCGCGATCCATCACGGCGTTCTGCCGAGCACGAGATCGTCGAGGGAGAACCAACGATGTCCGACACCTCTCAGTATCAACCCAAAACAAAGCCGGATCTCGGCGCGGCCGTATCCGAAATAAAGACCGCCCTCACCGGCAAGGCTGAGGAGCTGGCCGACCGGTCGACCGAGAGCGGTGCCGCCGCCGTTTCGGCGCTGGGCAAGACTGCCGCAACCCTCGCGGGTTCGCTGGAAGAGCAGTCGCCCGCCGTCGCCGACTATGTGCGTTCGACCGGGCAGCGCATCGACCGCCTCGCCGACGACCTGCGCGACAAGTCGGCCGGTGAACTTCTGACCATGGCAACCGATTTCGGCAAGCGCCAGCCGCTCGCCCTGCTGGCCGGTTCCGCCATCGTCGGCTTTGCGCTCTCCCGGATCGTAAAGGCCGGCATGGGCGCCTCCGCCGAACCGGCCGGACCGCGGGCGGACGAGCCCAATGTCGGCCGCATCGACGTCTAGGAGATTTCCATGAATACCCAGGAAAGGCCCGGCGTCGTCACTCTCGTGACCGACGCGCTCGGCCGCAGCGCCGACCTGATCCAGACGGAGATCCGTCTGGCCCGCGTGGAAATCGGCGAGAAGGCCGACGCCCTGCGCACCAGCGTCGTCAGCGGTCTCGTCATGATGCTGGTGGGCACCGTCTTCATCATCGGCGCCGTCATTCTCGTGCTTCAGGCCGTCGTCGCCGCTCTCATCGAAGCCGGCGTGGCCCCTGCCCTGGCGATACTGATCGTCGCCGGCGGCTCCGCCCTTGGCGGAATCATCGTTCTTCTCGCCGGCAAGAAGACCATCGGCGCCATCGACCCCACGCCCACCCGTACCATCACGTCCCTGCAGAGCGACGCTCGCATGGCGAAGGAGAACCTGACATGAGAGAGAGCGCCCAACTTCAACGCGAAGCGGAAGCCCAGCGTGCCGGCCTGTCCAATACCCTCGGTCAACTGCGCGAAGGCATGACGAGTTCGGCCCTGTCCACGGAATTGGTCGGCGTGCTGCGGGACAGCAGCCTGTCAGTGGTGAAGAGCCTGGCCGAATCGGCCCGGACCAACCCAGGGGCCGCTCTGCTGATCGGCGCCGGCCTGACCATGATGCTCACCCGCACTACCGGCGCCGACGTGATGTCGGCGACCAGCTCGGCCCTGAAGGCAGCGACCACGGTCGGCACCGACGCCGCCGTTGCCGCCGCCGGCAGCGTGAAAAACGCGGCCGGGGCCGCCGCCGACACCGCCCGCTCCATGGCGGGACAGGCCAGCGACAAGGTCGCGGGCGTGACCGACAAGGTCACCGGCATGGTCTCCGACACCGCCGCGTCGTTGAAGGACCGGGCGACCGGTACCGCCGATACACTGCGCGGCAAGGCAGACGAACAGCTGGGACAGGCCAAGCACATGATGGAAGACGGCAAGCAGACCGCGGAGCATCTCGGCGAGGACGCGACCAAGCTGGCATCGGACACGCGTCAAGCCGTCTCCAAGCTCCTCGAAGAGCAGCCGATCCTGGTCGCGGCGATGGGCGCGGCGCTGGGTGCGATTTTCGGTGCCGCGCTGCCGGTGTCTCAGGCCGAACGCAACGTGCTCGGCAAGGCCGGAGCGCAGGCGATCGACAAGGGCCGCGAAGTGCTCGAGACGGCCAAGGATTCGGTGACGGAAGGGATCGCGGAGGCACACCTCGGCGAAAAGGTCGAGGGCATGGCCGGCAAGCTCGTGGACACGATGGTGCCGACCTCGTCCCGCCCCGCCTGATTTCTGCACACGGCCCGAGCCAAACGCACGACGGCCGCTCCTTACGGAGCGGCCGTTTGTGCATTCGGTTAGTCAGCGCTCAGGAATTGGGCTTGGGCAGGGTCGTCGGGGTGATCCGCAGGATCTTGTACCCGACCTGCTCAAGCTTCGTGGCCTCGGCCTGGGCCTCTACGAGGCTCGAATAGCCGATACCGATTTCAGACTGGGTGCGCGGGTCGACCGTCCACACCATGTGCTTGCCGAAGGCTGCTTCAGTTGTCATCGCGGTCTTATACAGAGCTTTGACGCCGGAGTCCGAAGCTTGTCGGCCCGGCGGCGATCTGCACGCCTAGCCGTCGACCTTCGCCCCGCTCGCCTTGACGATCGGCGCCCACACCGCAATCTCGCGCACGATGCGATCCTGCAGCCCCTTCGGCGGCATCGGCCAGGGATCGCTGCCCAGGGCGGCAAACCGGGCTTTGACCTCGGCATCCTCGAGCGCCTTGGTGCCGACCGCGGCCAGCTTGTCGACGATGGGCTGCGGCACGCCGGCCGGTCCGCCGAAGCCCATCCAGACCTCGACCACGTAGTTCGGCACGAATTCGATGATCGCCGGCACGTCGGGGGCCGCCTTGTTGCGCGTCCGGCTGGTGACACCGAGCGCCCGCAGCTTGCCCGCCTGCACGTGCGGCCAGCAGCTCGGCATGTTGTCGAACATGATATGCACGTTGCCGGCAATGAGATCCTGCATCGCGCCGGCGGAACCCTTGTAGGGAACGTGCAGCATGTCGGTGCCGGTAAGCTGCTTGAACATCTCGCCGGCCAGATGGATCGTCGTCCCCGATCCCGAAGAGGCCATGTTGTACTTGCCGGGATTGGCCTTCAGCAGCGCGATCAGCTCCGGCACCGTCTTCGCGGGCACGCTGGGATGAACCACCAGCATGTTCGGCCATACCGACATACCAGCCATCGGCGAGAAATCCTTCACCGGGTCATAGGGCAGCCGGGCGTAGAGCGCCGGCGCCATGCAGAACATGGAAATGGTGATCAGGCCGATCGTGTAACCGTCGGGCGCCGCCTTGGCGAGCGCGTCGGTTCCGATCGTGCCGCCGCCCCCGGCGCGGTTGTCGATCAGCACCTGCTGGCCGAGCATGTCCGAGACCTTGGCCATGACGATGCGCGAGATGTTGTCGGTCGCGCCGGCCGGCGTGTAGGGCACGATGAACTTGATCTGCTTGTTGGGAAAGGCGTCTTGGGCACGGGCGAGGCCCGGCGCGGCCAGGGTGGCGGCGGCGCCGGCCAACAGGGCGCGGCGGCTGGTCTTGAACGCGGGCATGGTTCCTCCGGATGACATTCTTGTTTGTGGCGCGAACGCTAACAGCCGGTCCGGGGGGACGTCACGCGAACCGGCATCACCGGCTCGCGCTGCGGCCCGCGACGTCGCTCAGCGGGCCGTCACGTTGGAAATGGGCACCACGAAGACTTCGACCGGCTCGCCGCGACCGGGCACCTGGACCGCGCCGACGGGACGAAAGTGCTTGCTGTCGGCCGCGCCGAAGCCGCCCGAGTTGACGGCGGCGGCCAGCGTCTCGGCGCTGGCGACGATGGCCGCATCGTGTGCCCGCGCGAGATGCTCCAGCCGGCTCGCCACATTCACCGTGTCGCCGACGGCGCTGTATTCGAGGCGGTTGGGACTGCCGATGGCGCCCATCAGCACGGGCCCGACGTGGACGCCGACAGCGATGCGCACCGCGGGCAGGCCGCGTGTCCGGCGGCCGCGATTCCAGGCCTCGACCGACCGCACCATGTCGAGGGCACAGCGCAGCGCACGGGTCTCGTCGTCAGGCTGCGCGTCCGGTGTGCCGAAGGTCGCCATGACGCCGTCGCCGATGAATTTGTCGAGCGTGCCGCCATGGGCGAAGATGCACTCGGCCATGCGCTGATGGAAGACGCGCAGGAAGTTGATGGTCTGCTGCGGCGGCTGGCCTTCCATCAGCCGCGTGAAACCCACGACGTCGACGAACAGCACGGTGGCCTTGCTCTCGCGGCCCGCCTCGAAATCGTTCTCGGCGCCGGCCAGGCGATCGACGAGGTTGGGTGAGAAGTAGCGCGCGAGATTGTTGCGCTCGCTCTCTGCCGAGAGGGTACGGCCGAGATGGGCACGGGCCCGCCACACCGCGATGGCGATGAAGCCGGTGCACAGCGTCATGAAGATGAGCTGCTGGATCAGGAAGGCCTCGGGCGTCACGAAGCCGGGACCGATCAGCCGCGCGAAGATGCCCCGCGCCATCGGCCAGAGGTCGACCGCGCCCGCGAGATCGATGCCGTAGGCGCGGGCCTGGTCGAGCGCGGTCCAGATGAAGCTTCCGATCAGCGCGACGAGCGAAGCGGCGCCGGTCAGGATCACGGTGCGAACCGAATAGCTGAGCGCGCTCGCGGTGAGATAGATGACCAGGTAGAGGAACAGCGAGCGGCGGCCAAACACCTGCTCGAGCCAGAGGCCGTTGTCGGGTGCTCCGGGAATCGGGACGAGCGTGCCGATGGTGATGACCGTCACGTCGAGCACGGTGACGGCGAGCTGTACCGCCCGCGCCTGCGGTGAGCTGCGAAGCGCATACACGATCCACGCCGACGCCATCATCGTCACGCAGGCGCCAACGCCGATGCCCACGCGCGCCGGCCCGGCGGCGAACAGCAGCCAGACGGCGACAATGCCGAGCGCGATCAGCCGGAAGCGGAACGCGAAGGCGAGGCCATTATGCTCTTCTTCCTGGAGCCGAAGCCGCAGGCGCGAGACGGCGCCATCCTGGGTGAGGGCTGGGGTCATGTTCTTACGTTTCGGAACGGGCTGAATGCCTTACGCGCTCAGCGTGTGCGCGTGAACGGAGTTTCGTTCAAAGAACCGTGAATGACGGTGTGAGAAATTCTCGCCTCTTGCCATCGAAATGATCGTTGGATTCGCCCTCGTGCGACCACAAAGATTGCCGCCGGAGGAGATGACATGCTGGTTTACAGAACTCCCGCCGATATCGTCGGCCATGACGGACTGCGCATCGTTCTGGTGCGAGGCGTGCCGAGCCCGTGGAGCCAGGCCGCCAAGACGATCATCGAGATCAAGGGGCTCGACTATATCGCCGCCCCGCTCGATGTCGGCGGCGCCAACGAAGAGATCGCGGCCTGGTCGGGGCAGAACAGCGGCCCCGTCGTCGCGTGGCGCGACGGCCCGCCGCTCAACCGCTGGCTCGACATCCTGATGCTGGCCGAGCGGCTCGCGCCGGCGCCCGCCCTTCTCCCCGCCGATCCGCTGCAGCGCGCGCTGGCGATCGGCCTCGGCCACGAGATCCTCGGCGAAGGCGGCCTCGCCTGGAACCGCCGCCTGCAGATGTTCTCGATGGCCGTGAAAGCCGGCGCCGGCACACGCATGGCGCCGCTGATCGACAAATACGGCTTCGATGCCGACGACGCCGCAGCCGCAGGCACACGCATCGCCGCTACAGTGCGCGGTCTCGCCGCGCAGCTTCGGGCGCAACAGGCGCGCGGCGTGCCCTACTTCGTGGGCGACGCGCTGAGCTGCGTCGACATCTACTGGACGGCAATCATGAACATGATCCTGCCGCTGCCGGCCGCGCAGTGTCCGATCCGCGAGTCGTCACGCCCGGCCTTCACCGCCAGCGACCCGCAGATCGTGGCGGCGCTCGACCCGATCCTGGTCGAGCATCGCGACCGCATCTTCAAGGCGCAGTTCCGGGACCCGATGGAGTTCTAGCGGACTCGCTCCGTCGAAAGCTGCGAGCTATTCGAGCCAGCGCAGACAGCCGCTGGATTCGAGCACGGGATCGAGCCGCCGGCGTACCTCGGCCGGCAGCGCCGCCAACTTCTTGCGCAACGCGTCGTAGCACTTAGCCTGGTAGCGGAAGGGCGCCTGGCTCCACGGCCGCCCGAGGATGTCGAGATCGACCGACGGGGCGCCCGCTTCGAGCGCCGCGCGGTTGGCCGCCAGGAACGGCAGATAGGTCTCGCCGCAATGCTTCAGCAGTGCCGTCACGCCGTCCGGCAGGGCTGCATCGGCAGGCAGCCATTCGCCGTCGACGCCCGAGGCATCGTCGAGTCGCAGCAGCCAGCAATAGACGTCGGGCGCCCGCGCCCGCATCTCCATCATCGGTGTCGGATCGACCGACAGGATCTGCAGCTGGCCGAACAGGCCGAAATCGGCAAGCGACGGCCGCGAGCCGAACAGGTACTCCATCTTTCGGACGTGGGGATCGAGCGTGTCGAGGATGAAGCGATAGCTGTCCTCGATGATCGGACGGTTGGCGTCAGTGCAGCCGACCATCGCCATGCGGCCCACCTGGCGGTCGTTGAAGGCCTGCATCGCCTCGCGCCGCTCGGCCTCCGGCATCTGCGGATCGCGCGAAGTGATCACCCAGTCCTGGGCAAAGGCGCGGTCGGGCGCGTAGAACCAGCGATAGTGGAACATGATCTTGGTGACCCACTCGTCGCCGAAATCCTCCAGCAGGTCGCTGAGATAGGCGTGCGCCGGATCTTCGGGCACGATCGAGCGCCGGCCGGGATGGGCGCGTTCCAGCGCATGAGCGAGCGGCGTCGAATCGTTCATCACGGTGCCGTCGGGGAAGGTCAGCGCCGGGATCACCGGCGGCAGGCCTGCTGCGACCGCGACGTCGCGCGGCCAGCCCACGGCCTTCCAGACGAAGGGCAGCCGGCGGTAGCGCAGGATCGCGCGCATCTTCACCGAATAGGGCGAGGGGCCGAAGCCGTGGAGGATGTAGGGGTTCGTGCTCATGTCACCACTCATTTTACCACTGGCCGAAGAAGATGCCGTGCTGGCGATGTTTGGCCGTGCGCGCCGCGACATAGGCGTCGTCGACGGTGACGCGGCTCTTGCGCGCCTTGGCCCAGGCGTTCAGCCGATCCTCCATCTCGCGGAAGATCGGCGCATAGGTCGGGTCGGCGCCGAGGTCGCGCCGCTCCTTCGGGTCGTTGGCGAGATCGAACAGCATCGGCCTGAAACCCTGCCACCAGACGTATTTCCAGCGGTCGGTGCGGACCATGATGGCGCGGCATTCGTCGGGCTTGCGGCCGAGGATCGTGCGCGCCTCGCGGAAGGAATAGTCGAGCTCGGAGAACACCGCGTCGCGCCACGTGTCGAGATGGATCTTGCGCAGCAGCGGCAGCAGCGAGCGGCCCTCCAACAGATGATCCTGCGGCGGCAGACCGAGCGTCTCGAGGATGGTCGGCACGACATCGATCGCCTCGACGAAGCGTTCGTCGACGGTGCCGCGCGTCAGGTCGGCCTCGGGATCGGGATCGACCACGATGAAGGGCACGCGCTGCGCCTCCTCGTAGAACATCTCCTTTTCGCCCAGCCAGTGGTCGCCCAGGAAGTCGCCATGGTCGGCGGTGAAGATGATCAGCGTGTCGTCGAGCCGGCCGGCACGCTCCATGTGCGCGAACAGGCGGCCGAGCCAGTCGTCGAGCTGGCGGATCAGGCCCATATAGGCCGGCCGCACGATGCCCGGGGCGTCATGCCGGCTGAAGGAGACCGATTCCTCCATCTCGCGATAGGCCGCGAGCACGGGATGCTCGTTCGCCCGCTCCTCCTCGTCGCGGTTCAGTGGCAGCATGTCGGCAGCGCCGTACATATTGTGATAGGGCGCCGGCGCCATATAGGGCCAGTGCGGCTTCACGTAGCTGAGATGCAGGCACCACGGCTTGTCGCCCATCTCGTCGATGAAGCGCATCGCCTCGCGCGTCATGTAGGCGGTCTCGGAATGCTCCTCCTTCACGCGCGCCGGCAGGTGGACGTTGCGCATGTGCCAGCCCGAGGCCTTCTCGCCGCCGGGCCCGTCGGCGGCGATCACAAAGTCGTTCCACGGATCGTCGGAGACGTATCCATGACGCCGCAGATAGTCGGCATAGCCGCTCTCCGCACCGGGCGGCGAGTGGCCGTCGTAGCGGTCCAGCTCCTCGAAGCGGCCGGCGCGCATCAGCGCGTCGAGCGCCGAGCCGCCTTCGATGCCGAACCGTTCCAGCGCCTCGAGATCGGGCAGCACATGGGTCTTGCCGGCCAGCGCCACCCTGATCCCGGCGGCCGACAGGAACTCGCCGAGGGTCTTTTCGCGCAAGGACAGCGGCACGCGGTTCCAGGTGGCGCCGTGGCTCGACACGTAGCGGCCGGTATAGAAGCTCATGCGGCTGGGTCCGCAGACGCCGGACTGCACATAGGCGCGCGGGAAGCGCACGCCGCGCGCCGCCAGCGCATCGATCGCCGGCGTCGCGAGGTGCGGATGGCCGGCGCAGGACAGATGGTCCGCGCGCAGCTGGTCGCACATGATGAACAGAACGTTTTTGACCTTGCCCACGGTTTCCTCTCTCGACGGCTTCTGCGTGCCCTGTCTAACTAAGCCGCATGACACAGCCGCCGTCCATCCGCGACATCATCGATTTCTGGTTCCTGCCGCTCGGCCACCCCGACCACGGCAAGCCGCGCGACATCTGGTGGACCAGCACGCCGGAATTCGACGCCGAGACCGTCAGCCGATTCGGTGCCGCGATCGAACGCGCGATCGCGGGCGAGCTCGATGCCTGGAAGGATTCGCCCGAGGGCGCGCTGGCGCTGATCCTTCTCTGCGACCAGTTCACCCGGAACTGCTTCCGAAAGACGGCGCGCGCCTTTGCGGGCGATGCTAAGGCCATCGAGGTGTCACGCTACGCTCTGGCACGTTTCTATCCCTCGGTCTTTCCCGTCGACATGCGGCTGTTCTTCTACATGCCGTTCGGCCACAGCGAGCAGCTTGCCGACCAGCAGCTCGCCTGCGCCCTGTTCGAGACGATCGGCGGCGAGAACAACATCAAGTCGGCCCTGGACCATCGCGACGTCGTCGCCCGCTTCGGCCGCTTCCCCCACCGCAACGAGGTGCTGGGCCGCAGCACGACGCCGGAAGAACTCGAGTACCTGAAGAACGCGAACAGATACGGGCAGTGACGGTTTCCAAACTTTCTTAGCCGACATGATTTGAGGTTCGACGAGAGAACGCGCCGTCACCGCCTCTTGTCATCCTGAGCGAAGCGAAGGATCTCACGTCAGCTACGGAGTGCTTTGGTCGTTCGGCTAGGTCCTTCGCTTCACTCAGGACGACAGCTGTCCGATGTCGCCCACGATCTCGCGATAGAGGTCGGCGGTGGCGGTGTCGAAGCAGCAGAAGATCACGTGCTCGGGCATGCCGATCATACGGACCTCCTGGACGGCAATCTCGGCGGCGGCTTCCTTCGGGTAGCCGTAGATGCCGGTCGAAATGGCGGGAAAGGCGATGCTCCGCAGGCCCTCCACGACTGCCAGCGCCAGCGCGTTGCGGTAGCAGCGGGCCAGCAGCTCGGGCTCGCCCTGCGTGCCGCCGCGCCAGACCGGGCCGACCGTGTGAATGACGCGCCGTGCCTTCAGGCGATAGCCGCTGGTGATCCTGGCTTCGCCGGTGGGACAGCCGCCCAGGGTGCGGCACTCGGCCAGGAGATCGGGCCCGGCGGCGCGATGGATGGCGCCGTCGACACCGCCGCCGCCCAGCAGGCTCTCTTTGGCGGCATTGACGATGGCATCGACGTCGAGGTGCGTGATGTCGCCTTCGACGATCTCGATGCGACTCATTTTACGACCAGTCGCGGCCTCACCAGTAACGAACGGGGCCGGTGTCGATATGCACGAAGCCGGAGCGCGGATAGAAGCCGACGCCGCCCATGTTGAGCGAACGGGCGGCCTGACGGATGCGGAACACCGGGACACCCGGGAAGCGGATGTCCATGGCGTTGCCGTTCATGTGCTGGCTGTCGCGCGCCACGCCGCGGCTGACGCTGGCCAGCCAGGCGTTGCTCTCGGGCGAGCGGAAGGCCGACAGCACCTCGACCTGGCCGCCGTAACCGGAGATGCGGGCGGTGTGCCAGAGAACGTCGAACAGCAACGGATCCATCTCGGTCGCCGCGCTCGTGCGGGTATCACGCAGGAACTGGTTGAGCTGGTCGAGCGCGCTGCGATGGTAGGCGCCGTTCGACCAGTAGGTGACCGTCAATTCTTCCTTGGTGTTGTAATTCACGAGACTGAGGCTGCGCGGGCTCGACAGGTCGAGATCGGGCGTCGGAACCGGTGCGGCCATCGCGGCCGGCGCGAACCCGCCATAGCGGGAGCCGCGAAGCTTCTGCTGGGCAACGGGCGGCGCCTTCTTCTGCTGGGCGGCGGCCCGGGTGACGGTGGCGGATTTGGCCGGTGCGGCAGTCTTCTTCTTCGTGGTAGCAGTCTTTGTCGTCGCGGTAGCGGCGGTCTTGACCTTGGGAGCGGTCGAAGCCCCTGTATTGGTCTGGGCGAAGCCCGTGCCGGCAAATGCCAACAAGGTCGCCAGGCTCAGTACAAAACTACGCATCCGTGCCCCGGTGTTGTTGCATTTTTGTCACAGACACCCTTATCAGAGACCCATTCTCGACTCAAAGTTAAATTCCTGTTCCCGGCTCATGGCCAGCCCGACGACCGCACCGACCATGCAAAGAGTTGGACCCGTCAGGAACGCCCGCTGCGCCTGCCGATCAATGGTGGCGAGGGTGCCGACGATGCGTCGTTCCCGGTCGGTCGTGCCGTTTTCGATCAGCGCCACGGGGGTCGAGGCCGGAAGGCCATGCGAGATGAGCTGCGAGGCGATCTGCGGCAGCGCCCCCGTCCCCATGTAGATGACGACGGTCTGCCGCGGCCGGGACAGCATCTTCCAGTCGAGATCGACCGTGCCGTTTTTCAGGTGTCCGGTGACCAGCACGCAGGCCTGGGCATGGTCGCGATGGGTGAGCGGAATGCCCGCGCTGGAAGCGCATCCCAGCGCGGCGGTCACGCCGGGCACGACCTCGACGGCCACGCCCGCCTTCACCAGCGCTTCGACCTCCTCGCCGCCGCGGCCGAACACGAAGGGGTCGCCGCCCTTCAACCGCACGACGCTTTTGCCGGCCCGGGCCAGCGCCACCAGCCGGTCGTTGATCTCTTCCTGCGGCACGCAATGGTTCGCCCGCTTCTTGCCGACATAGACCCGCTCGGCGTCGCGCCGCGCCATCGAGAGTATCTCGTCCGAAACCAGCCGGTCGTAGACCAGTACGTCGGCGCGCTGCAGCAGGCGGTGCGCCTTCAGGGTGAGAAGATCCGGATCGCCCGGCCCGGCGCCGACGAGATGGACCATGCCGACCGACGGCACCTCGCTGCGGAAGCCGTCCAGCAGCCGGATCAGTTCGCGGCGCGCCCCGATCTCGTCGCCGGCCAGAGCGAGCTCGCCGACCCGACCCTCGAAAACGCGATCCCAGAAGCGGCGCCGCGCGCGCGGCACGACCAGGGTGCGGCGTACCTGCTCGCGGAACATCTCGGCGAAGCGCGCCAGCCGCCCCAGCGCCGCCGGCAGGGTGCGTTCGATCTCGGCGCGGATGCGGCGGGCCAGCGCCGGCGCGGTGCCGCCGGTCGAGACCGCAATCGTGATGGGCGAGCGGTCGATGATCGCCGGCATGATGAAGCTCGACAAAGCGGGACGGTCGACGACGTTGACCGGAACGCAGCGCCGCTGCGCGGCCGCCGAAACGCGCGCCTGTATCGACTCGTCCTCCGATGCGACGATGACCAGCGACATGCCTTCGAGGTCGCTTTCGTCGAACGAACGGCCGGCCCAGGAGACATGTCCCTCGGCGATGAACTGCGCAACCTCGCCGCCGACCGTCTCGGCGATCAGCGAAATCTGGCCCCCGGCCTTGAGCACCAGTTCGGCCTTGCGGGCAGCCGCATCGCCGCCCCCGACGATCAGCGCCCGGCGCCCCTGCAACGAGAGGAAGATTGGAAAAGCCTGCATCACGCGACCTTTGCGACGCGTGCGACGCGTAGCAGGGCGCGGATTTCGGGACGGCAGGACCCGCAATTCGTGCCGGCATGGGTCGTCGCGCCAACCGCCGCCAGCGACGTTGCACCATCGGCGATTGCCGCCTCGACAGCACCGCGCGATATACCGAAGCAGGCGCAGAGTTCGCCACCGCGATGCGCTTCCGTACCGCCGTTCAGCAACTCGTGGCGCTGCTCCATCGTCAGCCGGTCGAGCGTCATGTAGGGCGCCAGTCGGTCGCGCGCCTCGACGTCATGGGTTGGCCCCAGCATCATCACGGCCTCGACCCGGCCATCACTTAGGACGGCGCCCATACCATTCTCGCCGATCAGCCACGGGCCCGGATTGGTCGTGCGCACGGCAGCGGACAGGGTGCGTCGTGCAACCTCGAAAGGCTGGTCGCCTGCAACGGCGTAGGCGTTGAAGCCGGCGCCCCTGATCCGCGCCCAATATGCAATCTCCGGCAGCATGATCGGGCGACGAGCGAGAATCGTGCCATGCCAGCGCATATCTAGACGACGGATCTCGACGGGCGTGTGTTTGAGTTCGGGTTGCCCCGAGATGGGATCGACGGCGGGATTCACTGCAGCGTTGATGCGACCCGCCCGACTCACCTGCGCGGTCCAGTGCATCGGCGCAAAGGCCTCGCCGACGCGTAATGAATCGGTCACATGAACACGCAGCGTGCCACGGCCCCACGCGCTCTTCACTTCTGCAATGTCGCCATCGGCAAGACCTCGCGCCGAGGCATCTCGCGGATGCAATTCGATCGTGGGCTCCGGGCGATGGCCCGCTAGGCGCACCGACTTACCGGTACGCGTCATGGTGTGCCACTGGTCGCGTACCCGGCCGGTATTGAGGATCAGCGGGCGCGCTTCGACCGGCGCATTCACAGGCGGACGCGGTGTGGTGGCGATGAAGCGTGCGCGACGGTCGGCGTGGAAGAAGCGCCCGTCGCCGAAGAAGCGGTGGTCGGCGGCACTCCCCCAGACGAAGGGGCGAAGCGCATCATAGGCGGCGTCGTCGATCGAGGCGCAGGCGCCAATGTCGAAGTCGCGCGTGCCCCCGTTCTCGAAGCCCGAGAGTGCAGCGTGTTCGCGGAAGATGTCGGCGACGCCACGCCAGGCGAAGGCGTCGCCATGCCCCAGGCGACGTGCGATCTCAGAGACGATCCACCAGTCCTGCTTCGCCTCGCCGGGCGGCGGCAGGAAGGGACGTTGGCGCGAGATGCCGCGCTCGGAGTTCGTCACCGTGCCGTCCTTCTCTGCCCACGCGAGCGCGGGCAGCCGGATGCGGCAGGCATCGACCGTATCGCTGGCGCGGACTGCTTCGGAGACGATGGAGTATTCGCAACCGCGCAGCGCCTCGCGCACCGCATCGGCATCGGGCAGGCTGGCGACCGGATTGGTCGCCATGATCCACACCGCCTTGATGCGACCGGCGCGAACGGCCTCGAACAGTTCGACCGCCTTCAGGCCCGGCTTGGTCGCCAGGCGCGGCGCCCGCCAGAAGCGGGCGACCCGGTCGATCTCGGCCGGGCCGAAATCCATGTGGGCGGCGAGGGTGTTGGACAGCGCCCCGACCTCGCGGCCGCCCATCGCATTGGGCTGGCCGGTGATCGAGAAGGGTCCCATGCCGGGGCGGCCGATGCGGCCGGTCAGCAGATGGCAGTTGATCAGCGCATTGACCTTGTCGACGCCGGCACTCGACTGGTTCACGCCCTGGGAATAGAGCGTCACGACCTTCTCGGTGCGGGCGAACCAGTCGAGGAAAGTCTCGATGTCGGACCGCGGCAGCCCGCAGACGGAACCATTCGTCGCCCGCGCGGCGGCGAGCGCCGTATCGAGCCCCGACGTGTGCCGCTCGACGAAGTCACGATCCACGACACCGCGATCTGCGAGGCCGGCCAGCAGCAGGTTGAACAGCGCCACGTCGCTGCCGGGCTTCAGCGCGAGATGGAGATCGGCGATGTCGCAGGTCTCGGTGCGGCGCGGATCCACGACCACGACCTTCATCGACGGCCGCCTGTGCTTGGCCGCTTCGAGCCTCTGGAACAGCACCGGATGGCACCAGGCGAGGTTGCTGCCGACCAGCACCACCAGATCCGCCAGCTCGAAGTCCTCGTAGACGCCGGGCACCGTGTCGCTACCGAAGGCGCGCTTGTGGCCCGCCACCGATGAGGCCATGCAGAGGCGCGAGTTCGTGTCGATGTTGGCGGTGCCGAGGAAGCCCTTGATCAGCTTGTTGGCGGCGTAATAGTCCTCGGTGAGGAGCTGGCCGGAAACATAGAAGGCGACGGCATCGGGCCCGTGTCGCTGGATCGTCTCGCGAAAGCCATTTGCCACCGTGTCGAGGGCGACTTCCCACGAGACGCGCCGCCCGTCGATCTCGGGATGAAGGAGGCGATCCTCGAGCGAGAGAGTCTCGCCCAGTGCCGCCCCCTTGGAGCACAGCCGTCCGCGATTGGCAGGATGGTCATGGTCGGCCGCGATGGCCGCGCCGCCCTTCCCGTCAGGCGTCGCGACGATCCCGCACCCGACGCCGCAATAGGGGCAAGTGGTGTGGACCGGCGTCGTCATGACGACAAACACGACCTCACCCTGAGAAGCACTCCGCAGGAGTGCGTTTCGAAGGGTGGGCACGCGCACCACGTCGGTTGCCCCTCCTTCGAGACGCCGTGCTGCGCACGGCTCCTCAGGATGAGGGATTCAATTTCGGAGCGACCGCCCCTAGTACACATCGCGCTGATAGCGGCCTGCCTTGGCGAGGCCGTCCAGCCAGGCCTTCGCCTCTGTGGCGCCTCTGCCGCCAGGTCCCATGGCAATGTCCATCAATGCGGTCTCGACATCCTTGGCCATACGCTTGGCATCGCCGCAGACATAAAAGTGTGCGCCCTGCTCGAACCAGGCCCAGAGCTCGTCTGCATTCTCGCGCATGCGGGTCTGGACGTAAATCTTCTCGGCCTGGTCGCGCGAGAAGGCGAGGTCCAAGCGGGACAGCACGCCCCGGCGTTGCCAGTCCATGATCTGGTCCTCGTAGAGGAAATCCGTCGTGCGCTTCTGGTCGCCGAAGAAGAGCCAGTTCTTGCCCTTGGCGCCGCGCGCGTCGCGCTCTTCGAGAAAGGCGCGGAACGGCGCGATGCCGGTGCCCGGCCCGACCATGATGGCCGGCGCGCCATCGTCGGCGGGCGGCGCAAAACCGTGGGACTTCTGCACGAACACCGGAATGACGTCGCCCGGCTTCGCAAAGTCGGCGAGATAGCAGGAGCCGATTCCGGTGCGGGTCCTGTCCTTGGTGTTCCAGCGCACCGCCGACACGGTGAGATGGACCTCGTGGGGATGCGCCTTGGGCGACGAGGCGATCGAATAGAGCCGCGGCTGCAGCCGGTCGAGCGACTTCAGGAGGCCCGGCAGCGACGGCGACACCGACGGGAAGGCCTGCAGAAGATCCAGGAGATCGGCCTCGGCCAGCTCCGGCGGCCCCTCGCCCGAGGCCAGTGCCTGGAGCTGGAGCGCCTCCTCGCCGTTGAACGCCCGTGTCGCCAGGAACAGCATGCACTCGTCACTCGGGCGGGCGATGTCGACCTTGCTGAGCAGCGCCTGTCGGAGCGGCAGCGCCTCGTGATCGAGACCGACCATCTCCTCGCCCGTGGCGCCCAGCCGGTCGAGCACCGCCTGCACGAGCTGCGGATCCTTGCGGGCGAACACCCCGAGACTGTCGCCGGCTTCGTAGGCGACGTCGCTCGCCGAAAGGTCGAGCACGACGTGTCGCACGTCCTTTTCCGACCCGGGACGGTTCAGCGGATGGGCGTCGACCAGGGTGGCAAGCGCCGGCCGTTCGCGCGAGAAGCCGACCTGGCCTGCGGGCTTCACCGAAGGCGCGGCCACGGCCGAGCCGTCGCGCATCGGCTCGAGCGCGTTGACGAGTTCCTTCACCTTGCGCTGGGTTTCCTTGCCGCCCGGCACGCAACGGCCCATGTCGGCCTCGGCGCCCGACCACACCGCCTCGGCATAGGTCTGGCAGAGATAGCCGCACTGGCCGCAATCGAGCTGGGCCATCGCGGCCATCAGCTGGCGCTCGGGCTTGCTGTCCTTTGCCAATTCGAGCCGCTCGGCGAGCGACAGCGCGGCATCGTGCCAGGGGAAGTCCTCGGGCTCGGCGGGCTCCGCTGAAGCCTCGGTCGCGCCGGCGCCGCCGTTCACGCCGAGATAGGCGGCGAAGAAGCCGTTCAGCCAGGCACGCTGTTCCGTCGAGAACGGCGCGGTCTCGGGCACGATCTGCGGGAGGGGCGCCATGGCATTCATGCCGCGAGCGCAGACAAGGGCGCGCGCTCCGCCAGATCGCGAAGCGCAGCGATGTCGTGGTTGCGGCAGAATTCGAAGAACGACTCGGCCGGTGACCGGCGGTGCGCGAGATAGGCCGCGAGCAGCCTCTCGAGCAGCGGCGGCAGATCGTCGTAGGCCACCGAGGTCGCATACTCGCGCGCCATCGCCTGTTCGGCCGTCGAGGCCGCGCCGCCGCCGATGAAGACGTGATAGCCCTCGACACTGTCCTCGCCACGCTCGACCTTGGCCGCGATCAGGCCGATGTCGCCGATGTAATGCTGGGCGCAGGAGTGATGGCAGCCGGTCAGATGGATGTTGATCGGCGTGTCGAGCGCCAGCCGCATCTCGAGATAGTCGGCGAGCTTCAGCGCATGACCCTTGGTGTTCGCCGCCGCAAACTTGCAGCCGGCATTGCCGGTGCAGGCCACCAGGCCGCGCCGGATGGCGCTCGCCTCGACGCCGAGACCGAGCGCGGCGATCGCCGCGATGCAGACGCCGACATTGCGGTCGGCCACGTCGGAGATCAGCAGGTTCTGCCACACCGTGAAGCGGATCGTGCCGCTGCCGAAGCGTTGCGCGATCTCGGCGATGCCGCGCATCTGCTCGGCCGTCACGCGCCCCACCGGCAGCACCAGTCCGAGATAGTTGAGGCCCGCCTGCTTCTGGGCATGGACGCCGATATGGCCGTGCTTGTCGGCCAGCATACGGGGAGTCACCTGCGCGCCCGTGGCCCGGCGCAGCTTCGCACCATGTTCCTTCTCGACCACGGCCACGAAAGCGTCGCGGCCCATGCGGTCGATCACGTATTTCAGGCGCGCCTTCAGCCGGTTGGTGCGATCGCCGTGGATCGCGAAGGCCCGCACGACCGCGCCGGCTACCGGCACGCATTCCTCCGGCCTCAGCAGGATACCGGTCTCGAAGGCGAAATCGAGATGGCCGGTGATGCCGCCCAGCTGGAGGCGGAAATAGATGCCGGGCTCGAAGCCTTCGCCGCCCGTCACCTCGGTCGCGACGAAGCCGATGTCGTTCGTGTCCTCGAGCACCGGCACGCGACCGCCGCCGTCGAAGGCGATGTTGAACTTGCGCGGCAGGCCGTACATCTCGCGATGATTGAGGATGTAGTGATGCATGGCGCGACACAGCGGTCGCGTGTCGTAGAGTTCCTGGCGATCGATGCCGGCGGTCGGACTGCCGGTGATGTTGCGGATATTGTCGGCGCCCGACCCGCGCGCCGTCAGCCCGAGGTCCTGCACGGCCAGCAGCAGGTTGACCGCAGCCTGCGCGGGAATTTCGCGGATCTGCAGGTTGGCGCGGGTCGTCACGTCGGCATAGCCGCCACCGAACGCGTCCGCCGCGTCGGCCAGGCCGCGCATCTGCCAGGCGTTCAGGATGCCGTTGGGAATGCGCAGCCGGCACATGAAGGAATTCTCAGCCGGCGCGACGTAGAACAGCCCGTGATACTTGGTGAGGAAGACGTCCATGCCCTTGGGGAACTGCCCCGCCTCGGCGCGCCCCACCACCTCGTCCCAGCGATCGAGCGGATGGCGCGCGCGCTTGGCCGTTTCCTCGGCGACCAGCTTGCCGCCCGCGGCAACGGCGCGATCCTGGGCAGCGTGCTGCAGGGCATCGGGACCGATCGCCTGACCACCCGCCGGCGCACCCGCCGTACGCGACGCAAGCCTGTCGGCCGCCTTTCGCGCTTCGATTCCGCTGACGAAGCCCTGCAGCCACTGCTTCTGGCCATCGTCGAATTCTTCGGTCATGCGGCCCGTGCCGGCACCCTGTGGCGTGCATAGAGGAACTCGAGCACCGCGGCACGGCAGCGCGCGTATTCGGCGTCGGTCGCGAGCTCGAGGCGGCGGCGCGGCCTGGCCAGCTTGATCGGCAGGATTTCGCCGATGGTGGCGGCCGGACCGTTGGTCATCATCACCACACGGTCCGACAGCAGCACGGCTTCGTCGACATCGTGGGTGATCATCAGCACCGTGTTGCCGAGCCGCGCATGGATCTCCATGACGCTGTCCTGCAGATGGGCGCGGGTCAGCGCGTCCAGCGCACCGAACGGCTCGTCCATCAGCAGCACCTTGGGCTGCATGGCAAGCGCCCGCGCAATGCCGACCCGCTGCTTCATGCCGCCCGACACTTCGTGCGGCCGCTTGTCCTTCGCCTGGGCCATCTGCACCAGCTCGAGATTGTGCATGACCCAGTCGTGGCGCTCGGCCTTGGTCTTCCCCTTGCCCCGGGATCCGCCGAACACCTTGTCGACGGCGATGGCGATGTTGCCGTAGACGGTGAGCCACGGCAGCAGCGAGTGGTTCTGGAACACGATGGCGCGGTCGGGGCCGGGCTCGTCGACCACCTTGCCTTCGAGAAAGACCTCGCCGTTGGTCGATTTCAGCAGGCCGCCCAGGATGTTGAGCAAGGTCGACTTGCCGCATCCGGAATGGCCGATCATCGAGACGAATTCGCCCCGCTCGATGCGCAGGTTCACGTCGCGCAGCACTTCCGTCGCCATCTGGCCGCGGCGGAAGCTCATGCCGATCTGCTCGAACTTGAGGTAGGGCTGGGTGGTCATGGCCTGTGCTCCTACTGCGCCGAGACGCCGTGCGAGACGAAGTGACCGACGGTGGCGATCAGCTTGTCGAGCAGGAAGCCGACGATGCCGATATAGACCAGGGCCACGATGATGTCGGAGATGCGCGAGCTGTTCCACGCGTCCCAGATGAAGAAGCCGATGCCGACGCCGCCGATCAGCATCTCGGCCGCCACGATGGCGAGCCAGCTCAGGCCGACGCCGATGCGCAGGCCGGTGAAGATGTAGGGCACGGTCGCCGGCAGCGTGATCTTGTAGAACACCTCCCACCAGGAGAGCCGGATCACCGCCGCGACGTTGCGATAGTCCTGCGGGATGTTCCGCACGCCCACCGACGTGTTGATGATGATCGGCCAGATCGAGGTGATGAAGATCACGAACAGGGCCGACGGATCGGCATGGCGGAAGCCCGCCAGCGACAGCGGCAGCCAGGCGAGCGGGGGCACGGTGCGCAGGACCTGGAAGATGGGATCGAGACCGCGCATCGCCCAGGTGCTCTGGCCGACCAGAACGCCCAGCGCGATACCGGCCACGGCGGCAAGGCTGAAGCCGATCGCGACACGGCCCAGGCTCTGGGAAATCTGCCAAAAGGCGCCCTTGTCGATGCCGCCATTGTCGTAGAATGGATCGGCGATGAAGTCCCACGCGTCCGAAACGACCTTGGTCGGCGGCGGCAGGTGGGCGCCCGGCTCCGAGCACAGGAGCTGCCAGACGAGCAGCGTGATCGAAAGCACGATGATCGGCGGCAGGACGACGCTCAAGACGTGCCGCGCGATGCCCATGGCCCGCTCCACAGCGGGACGAACGGGTGCCCGGAAGGGCACGATCTCCGCTGTGGATTCCGGAACCGGGACGGCGGTGGCGACCGACGCGGACTTAGCTGCAATCTGCATCACGCCACCTTCTTGATCTGGAGGCTGGCGAGATAGGCCTTCGGATCCTCCGGATCGAACACCTTGCCGTCGAAGAAGGTTTCCTTGCCGCGCGACGTTGTCTTCGGCACGTCGGAGTCGGCCGCGCCGATGTTCTTGGCGGCGGTGCGCCACAGATCCTCGCGATTGACCTTGCCAATGATCGCTTTGGTGTCGAGGTCCATGGGCAGTTTGCCCCAGCGCTGGTTCTCGGTGAGGAACCAGAGCTCATGACTCTGATAGGGATAGGAGACGCCACCCTTCCAGAATTTCATCAGCTGGTTGGAGTTGGACACCTTGCGTCCGTCGCCATAGTTGAACTCGCCCTTGATGCGGTTGATGATGTCGGCCGGCGGGACATTGAACCATTGGCGCTTGCCGATGATGTTGGCCAGCTCCTGCTTGTTCTCCATCTTTTCGCACCACTGCTGGGCTTCCATCACCGCCATCAGCACTGCCATCGCTGCCTTCGGATTCTTGTCGACCCAGTCCGCCCGCATGCCGAGCGATTTCTCCGGATGGTTCATCCAGAGCTCGCCGGTCATCGCGGCGGTGAAGCCGATATTCTGGTTCACGAGCTGTTCGTTCCAGGGTTCGCCGACGCAGAACGCATCCATGTTGCCGACCTTCATGTTGGCGACCATCTGCGCCGGCGGCACGACGATGGTGGACACGTCCTTGTCGGGATCGATGCCCGCAGCGGCGAGCCAGTAGCGAATCCAGAGATCGTGCGTGCCGCCCGGGAACGTCATGGCGCACTTCACTTCCTTGCCGGCGGCCTTCTTCTTGGCGAAGGCCTCCTTGAGAGGCTTGGCGTCGATGGTGACTCCGAGACCCTTGAATTCGTTGGAGACCGACAGACCCTGGCAGTCGTAGTTGAGGCGCGCGAGGATATACATCGGCACGGGCCGGTTCTCCGGCGTCGTGGTGCCGAGCGTGATCTGGTACGGCTTGGGCGTCAGGATGTGCGCACCGTCGATGCCGCCCGATCCACCACCCAGGACGAGATTGTCACGGGTGGTTCCCCATGAAGCCTGTTTGGCGACGTTGGCATCGGTGATGCCGTACTTGTCGAAGATCTTCTTTTCCTTGGCGATGATCAGCGGCGAGGCGTCGGTGAGTGCAATGAAGCCCAGCGTGACCTTGTTGGTTTCCGGCCCGGCGGCCTGCGCGAAGGCGCCGCCCGGGAACGAGGCGCGCACCGCGCTCATCAGGGCGGCCGTCGCCGTCACGGCGCCGGCATTCTTGAGAATCTGGCGCCGACCCAGGCCCTTGCGGCCGTGCTTATTTTCCATGAACGCTCTCCTGCTGTTTGAATGTCGTTGAGGTTTCTTTGCTGGGGTCGAACACCGACCCGTCGAGGAAGCTGTCCGGTCCCATCGCGACCGGCGCGCCGTTGGTCGGGAGGATCCAGGGATCGGGATGGGCACCTTCGATCTTGCGGTCGCTGAGCGGGCACGGCAGGCCGAGCTCGCTGGCGGCGGCGCGGTAGATGTCGCTGCGGAACACCCGGTCGGCGACGGCGCGCATGTCGGGACGCGGCGCCACCTGGCCCCAGCGCACCATCTGCGACAGGTACCAGTCGGCATGGCTGCGCCACGGGAAGTTGGCGAGCTGGCGATGGAAGATGTGGAAGTCGGGCAGGCCAAGCGACCGCGCGATCACGTCGGCGGGCACGTTAAGGAAGCGCGGCGTCGCCAGGATGCGGGCCGCCTCGGGCCGGTTGGCGGGCTCGTCGAGCCAGGCGCCGGCCTCGGTGATGGCCTTCACCAGCGCGATCAGGGTCTTGGGGTTACGCTGCGCCCAGGCTTCGGTCGTGCCGAGCATCTTTTCCGGCATCGAGTCCCAGATCTGCCGGCTGGACGCCGCGATGCGGCCGATGCCGAGCGTGGCGGATTGCTCGTTCCACGGCTCGCCCACGCAGTAGCCGTCGATCGTGCCGCCCGAGAGATGGGCCACCATGTGCGGCGGCGGCACGACGGTGAGTCGCACGTCGCGGTCCGGATCGATGCCGCCCGACGCCAGCCACAGCCGCAGCAGGTGGTTGTGCGAGGAATAGGTGAAGACCGACGCCAGCGTGACGGGCGGCCGGCCCTCGCGGGCGCGGCGCGCGACGACGGCGGCCAGCGCGCGCACGTCGAGCGGCGCACCGGCCGGTAGGTTGTCGCCCACGAAGTCGGGGGCTGCTTGCTCGATCTCGCGCCACAGCGCGTTCGACAGGGTGATCGAGTTGCCGTTGAGATGCAGCGTCATCGCCGCGATCATCGGGACGTTGACGCTGTCGATGCCGAGCGTGGTGGCGAGCGGCATGGGCGAGAGCATGTGGGCCGCATCGAGCAGGCCGACCGCCAGCTTGTCGCGAATGTTCGACCAAGAGACTTCGCGGCGCAGTTCCACGTCGAGCCCGTGGCGCTCGTAGAGGCCCAGCACCTCCGCGAACAGCAGCGGTGCGCAGTCGATGAGGGGAATGAACCCCACCGTCACCTTCGGTCGCTCGACTTGTCCCACGACGCTCGACTCCAAAAAAAAACGCCCCAGACGGCCGCATGATTGCGACCGTGTGGGACGTCGTTGTCCGGGAGGGCAGACCGCCATTGGCCTGCCCGGGAATTCAGGAGCCGCCCGTCATTGGGCGCCTCGCCGGTAGATCAGCACGAAGCGTGCCAAGCGCGCGCGGCAACCCGAGCGCCGATCAAGCGACTGATCTGTCTGGGAAAAGTGCGAGCCGCGATCTGCATGTCTCGCGGCCTGGGTTGCACTACCTGCATACAAATACGGCATGGCGGCCGAATAGGCAGGCACACTGCCCGCTCAAAACTTGAGCGCCTTGGCGTAGGTCAGGAGATCCTGCGCGACTTCGCCGATGCGCTTGTTCTGGTCCATCGCGAGCTTGCGCAGCAGCTTGTAGGCCGCTTCCTCGCCGATGCCCTTCTGCTCCATCAACAGGCCCTTGGCACGATCGACGGTCTTGCGCTCGACCAGCGACAGGCGCGCCCGCTCCAGCTCCTCGCGCATCGAGTGATAGCGATTGAAGTGTGCGACCGCGACATCGACGACCGGCTGCACGCGATCCTGGGTGAGGCCCTTCACGACATAGGCCGAGACGCCGGCCTCCATCCCGGCGGCGATCGTCGCGGGATCGGAGCGGTCGGCGAACAGCGCGATCGGCCGCGGCTGTTGCTCGGTCGTGCGCCGCAGATCCTCGATCGCGTCGCGGCCGGGATTGTCGATGCTGATCACGATGACGTCGGGTTGCAGGACGCTGACGCGCATCGCCAGATCGTAGGTGCCGTCCAGCCGCGCCAGCAAAACGTAGCCGGCATCGCGCAGCCCCGACTCCACGATCTCGGCGCGGGCGGGATTGTCATCGATCAGCACGACGGACAGCGGTTTAGACACGGGCGGCGGCTACAACTCTCTTCAAGCCGCGGGGCGCAACTTCCGTGCCACCGATGTTACGGCGCCGATTCGACGCGCTTTCCGTCCGCCCAGCGTCCCGGGCTCGTCTTGCCGTCGGCATCGGTGACCTGGCCGTAGCCGTTGCGCTGTCCGCCGCGAAAGCCACCCTCGTAACGCTCGCGCTCGCCGATCCGTTCGACGCCCGGTCCGTCGAGGACGTCGCCGTGAAACTCGCCGCCCTGCACCACGTTCGGGTCGACCAGCGTGCGGCGGATGCCCAGTCCCTCAAGACGGCCGCCGACGAAATTGCCTTCGGACCGTTCAACGCCGGGCTTCTCGCGCAGGCCCAGGCCAGTCGACTTGCCGTCCTTCCACTGTCCGGCATAACGCGTGTCGTCGGCGAGCCGCACTGTGCCGAGACCGGTCATCAGGTCTGCGCTCCAGTCGCCGGCCTGGCGCTCGCCATTGCCCAGCTCCGCGACGCCAAGTCCCTGTCGCTTTCCGTCGACGACCTGGCCGACATAGCTCGCACCACCGCTATAGCTGAGACGCTCGCCGTTCTCGAGGTCGGGCCGCGCAGCCCGAGCCGCCACGATGCGCGCTTCGCCAGCCATGGCGCGCGCGGCTCGGGCCGCTTCCTCGGCGCGCTCGAACGCGGCGCGCGCCTCTGTGGCCGCACGCGTCGCTTGCTCGCCCAGCGCCTTCTGTCCCGTATCGGGCGCCGCGACGGGCGGCTTGGCTGGTACCGGGTTCGTCGGGACGGGAGGAACAGGCGTCGGTGATGCCTCCGCCTGCGACGATTCCGTCGGCCCGCCAATGGGGACGGGCGACGGCAGGTTTGACTGTGTCTCCACCGCCGGCGCGCCAAGGAAGCGCTCGCGAATTTGCGGCGCGTACTTCCAGGTCGCCGCGGCAGCCACCAGCAGCAGCACGATCGGCAGGCGCCGGCGGGCAAAGCCCTTGCGCCGCGAGACAGGCGCCCCGGAGTCGATCTCCTCGGTCGGAGGCCGACTGGCGCCACCGAGCCGCGGGCCCGACGCGACCTGCGCCGGCACGGGCTCGATCGTCATGCGTTGCGTCGGCGCATCCTCGATGCGCGGCAGCGCCCCACCGAACAGCGTGCGCCACTCCGCGATGGATTGCGGCCGCTGCTCGGGCGCGAAGGCCAGGCCGCGGTCGATGGCCGACAGCATCGACGGATCGAAGCGGTCGGCATGGGTCGCCACGAGCGGCCGGTACGGGTCCGTGCCCACCCGGCTCACCGCCTCGGGTGGCGGGGAACCCGTGATCGTGTGATGCAGCACGGCCGCCGTCGCGTAGATGTCGGTCCACGGACCCTGCTTGCCGTCCATCGCGTATTGCTCGATCGGCGCATATTGCGGCGTCAGGATGCTGGTCAGGGTGCGCGTGCGGCCGCCCATCGCCTGACGCGCGGCGCCGAAGTCGATCAGGATGGGCACGCCGTCGCGCCGGACGATCACGTTCGACGGCTTGATGTCGCGATGCAGGAAGCCCTGGGCGTGCACGGCGCCGAGGCCGCTCAGCATGCCTTCGGTCAGGCGGCGGATCTCGTCGGGCTGCAGGCGGCGGCCGGGCTGGCGCAGGAGCTGCGCGACGCTGTGGCCGTCCTCGAACTCCATGACCGTATAGGCCGTGCCATTGGCTTCGAAATATCGCAACACCGGCACGATATGGACGTGACGGAACCGCGCCAGCGCCCGCGCCTCGTCGAGAAAGCGCTCCCGGCCCCAGGTGAAATCATCGGCGAAGCGCGACCCGCGCGGCGCCACCTGGCCATCGGCCCGGCGCGTCGCGAACTCGACAGGCATGTATTCCTTGATGGCGACGAACTTGGCGAGCTGGGTGTCGAAGGCCCGGTAGGTGATGCCGAAGCCGCCATGACCGATCAGGGCGTCGAGGCGATAATCGCCCAGTCGCGTGCCGACCGGCAAAGCTTGATCGTGTTCTGCTGTCATGGGCACGCGCAACCTCGGCCCCTAGATGCGCGCTCTGGGGCAGCCGCACAAGCGGCCGAATCGTGACTAGCGGCTGGCGTCCGAGGCGACGAAAGACCGGAGCGGGCCGGCGTCGCGCATTTCGGGCATGAGCTGCATGATCATCAGAAGGACGCAAAGGCCAATCGCCGTCAGCATCGTGGCAGGACCCGTGCGCAGATAGGGGGTGGGCGTCGAGGCCCGTCGCTCGTCCGTCATGTCGGACAACTCCAAAAAAATCGACTTCGTCAAAATAGCGATGGCTCGAACGGCCCTGAAAATGGGCCAAGCCTGAGACGGAGCATAAATCAAATCGCCCGAGAAATCCAACAAAGCCATGGAATTCCAACGGTTTAATAGATGATGTGAAGAACAAAAGCGAACCCCACAAGGCATGGCGTAGGACTTGCGTCACAGTCGGGGTCCAAGATCGGCCGCGAACTCCGGCGCCAGCCGGGTTAGGATCGTTCCATGAATACAGCTCCACGCGACAATGTCAGGACCCTGGTCCTGACCGGCGCCAGCCGAGGCATCGGCCATGCGACCGTCAAGAAATTCAGCGCCAATGGCTGGCGGGTCATCACGATCTCGCGCCAGCCCTTCAGTGCGCTCTGCCCGTGGCCAAGCGGCGGCGAGAACCATGTGCAGCTCGATCTCGCCGATCCCGTCGATATCGGCCGCGGCATCGAGCAGATCCGTGCGCGCCTGGCCGGCGGCCGGCTCGACGCGCTGGTCAACAACGCCGCTATCTCGCCCAAGGGCAAGGGGGGTGGGAGGCTCGGCGCCATGGACACGCCATTCGATCTCTGGCGGCAGGTCTTCAACGTCAACTTCTTCGCCCCCGTGGCACTAGCCCGCGGCCTGGTCGACGAGCTGTCGAAGGCGCAGGGATGTGTCGTCAACGTGACGTCGATCGCCGGCAGCCGCGTCCATCCGTTCGCGGGCTCGGCCTATGCGACCTCTAAGGCCGCACTCGCGGCGCTCACCCGCGAGATGAGCCACGATTTCGGACCGCGCGGCATTCGCGTGAATGCGATCGCGCCCGGCGAGATCGACACCGCGATCCTGTCGCCCGGCACGGAAAAGATCGTCGAGGAGCAGATCCCGATGCGACGGCTCGGCACGCCCGACGAAGTGGCGGACGTGATTCACTTCCTTTGCGAGAAGGGATCGAGTTACGTTTCCGGCGCCGAGATCCAGATCAACGGCGGCCAGCACGTGTAGGAGTTCGCGATGGACAGCACGATCACCAGCTTCAAGGGCGAGACCGGCCGCGACGCGCGGCGGCGCATCCGTGCAGGGGCCGCCCGCCTGCCCACTTCCGGCATGGCGCCGGGCTATGTCCAGGGCAACCTCGCGATCCTGCCCCAGGCGCTCGCCGCCGACTTCGCCCGTTTCTGCATGCTGAACCCCAAGCCCTGCCCCCTGCTCGGCCAGTCCGAGCCGGGCGACTGGCGCCTGCCGACCCTGGGCGAGGATCTCGACATCCGCACCGACATCCCGCTCTACCGCATCTGGAAGAACGGTGAGCTGGTCGAGGAAGTCACCGACCTCAAGAATGTGTGGCGCGACGACCTCGTCTCCTTCGTGCTGGGCTGCTCCTTCTCCTTCGAGGAGGCGCTGGTCGAGAACGGCCTCGAGCTCCGCCACCAGACCTGCAACAGCAACGTGCCGATGTTCCGTACCAACATCGAATGCGCGCCGGCCGGCCCGTTCCATGGCCCGATGGTCGTGTCGATGCGCCCGTTCAAGCCCGCCGATGCGATCCGCGCGGTGCAGGTGACGACGCGCTTCCCCTCGGTGCATGGCGCCCCCGTGCATCTCGGCAAGCCCGAGATGATCGGCATCAAGGACATCGCCAAGCCCGACTACGGCGACGGTGTGCCGGTCCGCGACGACGAGCTGCCCGTCTTCTGGGCCTGCGGCGTCACCCCGCAATCGGTCGTGGCGACGGTGAAGCCCGAATTCTGCATCACCCACGCGCCGGGCTACATGCTCGTCACCGACCTGCTCAACTCGCGCCTGGCCATCCTCTGACGATGGCGCACCTGGAATTCGAGGGCCACGCCAAGGGCGCGGTCGAGAAGGTCGCGGTCGACATCAAGGATCTCGTCATCGCCGGCTGGACCGGCCGCGACGTGACCGCGCTCAATCATCACATCGAGGAACTCAAGGCGATCGGCGTACAGCCACCGTCGCGGGTGCCGATCTATTACCGCGCCGCCGCGCAAATGCTGACCCAGGCCGATCGCATCCAGGTGCTGGGCGAGGACAGTTCGGGCGAGGTCGAGCCGGTGCTGATCGGCGCCGCCGACCGGCTCTGGGTGACGGTCGGCGCCGACCATACCGACCGCAAGGTCGAGAGCTACGGAATCGCCGTCTCCAAGCAGATGTGCGCCAAGCCCATCGGCCGCACCGCCTGGCGCTTCGAGGAAGTCGAGGCACACTGGGATCAGCTGGTTCTGCGCAGCTTCGTGCAGGAAGGCGGCAAGAAAGTCCTCTATCAGGAAGGGCCGCTGTCCAAGATCCGCGATCCGCGCGAGCTGATCTTCGCCTGGAAGGACAACAAGAGGCTGCCGATGGGCACCGTGATGTTCTGCGGCACCATGCCCGCCCTCGGTGGTATCCGCTCCTCGCCGCGCTTCGAGATGGAACTCGAGGATCCCGTGCTCGGACGCAAGATCAGCCACGCCTACGACATCGAGACGCTGCCGATCATCGCCTGAAGTCGGTCTGCTTCGCGAAGACGCATGGCCTGTATGCAGGACGGGGCTGCAGCTCGGGCCTTGCGTGAACGGCGTCCCTAAACGTACGTTCAGCGCCTTCGGGAGGAACAAGTGACCACGATCAAGGGCGCCTACGACGGCATTACCGTTCTCGACTTCACGCAGGGCATCGCGGGGCCGCACGCGTCCATGCTGCTCGCGCTGCACGGCGCCGACGTCATCAAGATCGAGCCGCCGGAAGGCGACTGGGGCCGCGCGCTGGGCGAGCTGAAGGGCGATCACTGCGCCCATTCGGTCGCCTTCAACCGTGGCAAGCGGTCGATCGCGCTGGATCTCAAGTCCGCCGACGGCGTCGAGGTCGTGAAGAAGATCGCCGCCAAGGCGCATGTCGTGATGGAAAGCTTCCGCCCCGGCGTCATCTCGCGGCTGGGCTTCGGCTACGAGGACATCAGGAAGATCAATCCGAACGTCATCTACTGCTCGGTGTCGGGCTTCGGCCAGACCGGCCCCTACAGCAAGCGTCCGACGGTCGACGGCCTGATCCAGGCGTTCAGCGGCATGATGGTGATGAACAAGATGCCGGACGGCACGCCGTGGCGGCAGGGCATGATCGCCGTCGACGTGACGACCGGCCTCTACACCTTCCAGGCGCTGGCGACGGCGCTGATGCGCCAGTTCCGCTACAATGAAGGTTGCTTCATCGATTCGAGCCTGATGCGCGCCGCGGCCGCCTTCCAGGGCGCCAAGCTGATGGAGTGGGTGTTCTCCAAGGGCGCGCCGCCGGTGCTCTACATGCCGGCCGGCAGCTACAAGACATCGAACGGCTACATCATGGTGAGCGCCATGCGGCCGCACCATTTCCGGCTGCTGTTCGAGCTGATCGGCCGCCAGGACATCGCCGACGATCCGGATCTGCAGAGCCACGAGAGCCGCATCAAGAACGCGGCCAAGATCATCAAGGCGCTGAACGAGACGATGCCGACCAAGACCACCGAGGAGTGGATCGCGATCCTGCAGCCCAAGGACGTGTTCTGCGAGCGGGTGAACAATTACTCCGACTATCTCGACCATCCGCACGTCAAGGAATCGGGTGCCATCGACTGGATCGAGCAGGACGGGTTCGGCCGCATGCCCGTCGCCAACATCGCGGGCCTGCCGCCCGCGTCGCAGCATGCACCGCAGCAGCACGCGCCGCATGTCGGCGAGGACGGGCCGACCATCCTGAGCGAGTTGGGCTACGGCGGCGCCGAGATCGACGCGATGCTGGCGCGCGGCGGTGTGCGGGCGCCCGCGCCGGCCGTCAAGGCAGCGGACTGAGCACGAAGCGTTCGATGTCGCGGCGGCTGCACAGCCGCACGATGCGCTTCTCGCCGCCCAGCGCTTCGCACTCCTTGGCGAAGCGCTCGCGATTGCGGCGATGCGTCTTCAGCGCATAGAGCAGGATCGAGTTCCGGCTGAGGAAGGCGTTGGACAGGGTCTCGCGATTGCCGGTGCCCCAGAGTTCTTCGCGCGTGACGGCGCGCTTCACCGTGCGCCGCAGCAGGCGCGACATCACGACGGGTAAGGGCAGGTCGAGCCAGACCAGCGTGTCGGCCGGCCGCCACACGAGATCCCTCACCTGGCCGTAATTACCGACAACGATCCAGCCGTCTTCGGCGGTCTCGCGCTCGACGCGATGACGGAACAGATCGACCGGCGCCGGCTGCCAGTCACGCCCCCAGAAGAGCGCATCGAGCTCGACGAGACGCAGGCCGGCGCGCTCGGCGAGGCGCTCGGCCAGCCAGCTCTTGCCTGATCCCGTCGTTCCGAACACCGCCACCCGTCGCATGGACAAACTCTAGCGTCGGCCGGCGCCGTCCCGCAGGAACGCTTTTCGCCACACCCCCACCACCGCCGCTGTTGCCGCGTGGCAGCGGATCGGGGACAGTCGCCCATGCATATCGGACTCATTGCCGGCATCGGACCGGCCGCCACCGATTTCTACTATCGGGGGCTGATCGACCGGCACGTCGCCGGCGGCCTCCCGCTCGACCTCACCATGGCGCATGCAGACGTGCGGGAGATGAGCCGCAATCTGGTCAGCAAGAATCCGAAGAAGCAGGCGGAGATCTTCGCGGGGTTGGCGCAGCGGCTGAAGGCGGCCGGCGCGCAGGCCGTCGCCGTCACTTCGATGGGCGGCCATTTCTGCGTGAATGAGCTCATGGCGATCTCGCCGCTGCCGGTGCTCAACGCCATCCCCGCGGTCGATGCGTCGCTGGCTGCAGGGAAGTTCCGGAAGATCGGCATCCTGGGGACCCGCACGGTCATGGAATCGAAGCTCTATGGCGGCATCCCCTCGGTGGAGGTCGTCCCGACGGAAGGCGCCGCGCTCGATCTCGTCCACGACACCTACGTCGCGATGGCGACGATCGGACACGTGACCGAGGCCCAGCGCCAGGTCTTCTTCGAGGCCGGTCGCGCGCTTTGCGCGCGGGGCGCCGAGGCGATCCTGCTGGGCGGCACCGACCTCTTCCTGGCCTTCGCCGGCCACGATCCCGGCTTTCCCGTCATCGACTGCGCCGACATCCATGTCGACGCGATCCACGCCACATCGGCCGCCTGACGGCCCGGAGCATCCACATGGCCGAAGATACCCGCCCCCGCCGCTTCGCCGTCCTGATCGACGCCGACAACACCTCTCCACGCATCGCCGCCGGCCTGTTCGAGGAGATCGCCAAGTTCGGCGAAGCCAGCGTTCGCCGCATCTACGGCGACTTCTCGAGCACACGCCTCAAGTCATGGGCCGAGATTCTGCAGAAATACGCGATCGATCCCTACCAGCAGTTCGCCTACACGTCGGGCAAGAACGCCTCCGACATCGCACTCGTGATCGATGCAATGGACCTGCTGCACAGCCGGCGGTTCGACGGCTTCTGCCTCGTCTCGTCCGACAGCGACTTCACACGACTTGCATCCCGTCTGCGCGAGGAGGGCGCCGACGTCTATGGCTTCGGCGCACAGAAGACGCCCGAAAGCTTCCGGCAGGCCTGCCGCCGGTTCATCTACACTGAGAACCTCCTGCCCGAGGCCGCGGGGACCACGCCCGGCGAGGGCGCGACGGCCAATTCCCTGCAGCCTGCGAGCGCGGCCATCCCCTTCCTGACCAAGGCTATTGCGCAGATGGAAACGGAGGACGGCTGGGTAAGCCTCGGCGCGGTCGGCCAGCGCCTCGCCAACATCGCGTCGGACTTCGACCCGCGCACCTACGGCTTCCGCAAGCTCAGCGACCTGATCCGCAAGACCGGGGCCTTCGACATGGAACAGCCGGATGGACGGACCGTGCGGATTCGGGCCAAGCCGCCCCAGCCCGTTGCGGAAGGCGCGCCCGCCCGCGGTCGCGGCCGGGGCCGGGGACGAGGCAGAGGAGCCGCTTCCGCCACGCCGCGGTCTCAATCGACATAGTCGCCGAAGAGTCGCAGCGCTGGGCCACTTCGCTCGTTGCTTTTGTCCAGGCCGCCCCCTAAGCCCGATTTGCGGTTGCCGACGCCCGCTCCTCTTCTCAAGGAAATTCACTCGTTTGAGCACCCTTCCGGAAGCTGCCGGCCCGCGCGCGCAGGTGGCGAAAGCCGCCCGCGCCTGGGCCCAGATCCTCGCAAGCTATCGACAGCCCAGCAACAGCCGCAGCATCTTCGAGATCGCCGTCACGGTGGTGCCGCTGGTCGCGTTGTGGGCGCTGGCCTGGGCGACGCTCGACATCGGCTACTGGCTGGCGCTGCCGCTGGCCTTCGCGGCCGGTGCCTTCATGGTTCGGCTGTTCGCGATCCAGCACGATTGCGGGCATGGCGCCTTCTTCCGCCAACGCTCGGCCAACGACTGGATCGGGCGCATCGCCAGCGTCCTCACGCTGACACCCTACGAAGTGTGGCGCCGTACCCATGCGACCCATCATGCGAGCACCGGCAATCTCGACAAGCGCGGCCTCGGAGACGTCGACACGCTGACGGTCGAGGAGTACCGCGCGCGCTCGATGTGGGGCCGGCTGCGCTATCGGCTGTATCGCCATCCGCTGGTCATGTTCGGTCTCGGACCGGCCTATCTGTTCATCGTCCAGCATCGCCTTCCGATCGGCCTGATGCGCGATGGCTGGCGGCCGTGGGTTAGTACGATGACGAACAACCTGGCGATCGTTCTGGTCGCCGGTCTGCTCATCTGGCTGGTCGGCATCAAGGCGTTCCTGCTGATCCACCTTCCGGTGCTGCTGCTCTCCGCCTCGGTCGGCGTCTGGCTGTTCTTCGTCCAGCATCAGTTCGAGCACACCAAGTGGGACAACGATCCCGACTGGAACCTGCACGAAGCCGCCCTGCATGGCAGCTCGCACTATGATCTGCCGGCCTTCCTGCGCTGGTTCACCGCAAACATCGGCATCCATCACGTCCATCATCTCAGCAGCCGGATCCCCTACTACCGGTTGCCGCACGTGCTGCGCGACCATCCCGAGCTACGGGACGTCGGACGCCTGACCCTGATTCAGAGCTTCCGGTGTGTGCGCCTGGTCCTGTGGGACGAGACGCAGCGCCGCCTCGTGTCGTTCCGCGAGGCGCGCAAGCTCGCGAAATAGTTGACGTTCAACACCAGCCGCGTTCGTCTCGTCGGGGTTGGTTCGCGGTGAGCCTCAACGCACCCAGCTCAAACTCTCTGCGCGTCAGGTGTTCTGCCACAGCCGCGTCGTGTAGGCGCCCTCGACATTGGCATCGATCTGCGCGGCGACGGCTTCGCTCTCGCCGATGCGCGGCGCGATGATCCTGCCGAACGAGATGCGGCCGGGCTCCGGCCACGCCTTCGGGTCCCACAGCTTGGCGCGCACGATCGAGCGGGCGCAGTGGAAATAGCAATGCTTGATGCGGACGCGGGTCGCCAGCAGCGCCGGCTTGCCCAGTGAACTGAGCGATGCCACGAGGTCGGCGTCGTCGTGGATTTCCGCCGTGCCGGAGATGCGCAGCGTCTCACCGGTCGCCGGTACCAGCGCGATGATGCCGATCTGGCCGGTGTCGAGGATGTTGTTCAGGCCAAAGGCGAGATTGTTGCCGACCCGCTCGGGGATCAGCAGCGTCTTGGGATCCTCGACCCGGATGAACCCCGGCTCGTCGCCCTTGGGCGAGACTTCGACGGTGCCATCCGCCGCCGTCGTCCCGACCAGAGCGAACGGGCAACGCGTCAGGAACTCGATCGACTGCTCGTCCAGCGCGTCGAGAATCTTGACGCGGGTGGCCGGTCGCGGCTCGGAAATGATGCGCCGCAGGTCTTCCTTCGTGCTGATGCGAGCCATGAGACAAACTCCCTCGAGACGCGTGGTGCGCCAACATCCGCCACTTGCGAACGACTTGCAACCTCGCCGATGGTGAGGGCTCTGCGGCAGCGTCAGGCGAAGTGCGGCGCCACCTCGAGCATGAAGCGCTGCATCTGCTCCTTCACCATCGCATGCGGTTTCTGCCCGTAGTTGAAGTAGAGAATGACCTCGGCGACGCCGGCCGCCTCGACCTGCTTCAAGGTGTCGACGATGTGCTGCGGGCTGCCGCACAGGATCGACTTGTCGGTCAGCTTCTCGGGCCGCATGTCGCGCAGGATGTTCACGATCTCGACGAAGTACTTGTAGGTCGGCGGCACCTTCTCGCCCGTCGCCGAGGGAAAGGCCGCGATCAGCGCATCCTGGAAGTAGCGGACCAGGGCTTCCTTGCCGTAGCGCTCCTCTTCCGGCGTGGAGGCGATGTGCACGAAGTAGGAGCACATGGCCCGCCGCATCGGCCGCTTGAACCCGCTCTCGCAGGTCTCGCGATAGACCCGCACCGCGTCGGCGAGCGAGCCGTACACCATGGCCGCCGCAAAGGGCGCATAGATCACGTTCCAGTCGTTCTTCGCCGCCAGCTCCATCGACGGCCGTGAAAAGCAGGCCACGTAGGGCCTGAGCGGGCTCTGCGCCGGCTTCGGACGCACCTCGACGTCGTTGAATTCGTAGAACCGGCCCTTGTGCGACCACGTGCCGGGCTCGGTCCAGGCGCGCCACACGATCTCCAGCCCCTCGGCGAACAGCTCGGCGGACTCGTCGAAAGGCATCTGGAACGGATCGTATTCCTTGCGGTCGTAGCCGCGGCCGGCGGCGAAATCGACCCGGCCGCCCGAGAGGAGATCGAGCGTCGCCCATTCCTCCGCGACATGCAGCGGATGATGCACCGGCAACAGGGTTACGGCCGGCGCCAGCCGCAGCCTGGTCGTGGCGCCCGCCAGTTGCGCCAACATCGCCAGTGGCGACGCGTTGACGCCCAACAGATTGAAGTGATGCTCGCCGATCCACGCCGAGTTCAGCCCGACCTCCTCGGCCCACAGCGCCTCGGCATAGATGTCCTTGATGAAGGACTCGGCCGTGCGCGGGTTGTTCGGATAGCGATTGTCGGACAGCGTGAAATAGCCGAATTGCATGATCAGACTGCCTGCTGCGCCACATCGGACAGGGAGACGATCCAATCGCGGAACGCCTTGATCTTGCGCCGCCGGATCGCCTCGGGCGGATAGACCAGATAGTAGGCGAAGTCCGAGGAGCGCTTGAACTCGAACGGAACGACCAGCCGGCCGGCCTTGAGGTCGGGCTCGACCAGGGGGTTGCGGCCCAGCGCGACACCCAGCCCGTCCATCGCCGCCTGGTAGGCCGCCAGAGCGAAATCGAACGAGACGCCGCGCGAGGAATCGACGCCCTTCACGCCCGCGGCCGTCAGCCAGACCTGCCAGTCATCGGGAAAGCTGGCGATATGGAGCAGGTTGAAGCGCCTGAGATCCACCGGCTTCTTGAGGCCGTTCGGTCCTTTGAGCAGCGAGGGCGCACAGACCGGCATGACGTCCTCGCTGACCAGCCGCTCGGCCAGCAGGTTCGGCCACTGGCCACGGCCGTAGCGGATGCCGATGTCGACGTCCTCGCGCGAGAAGTCCACCAGCGACGTGCCAGTCGAGACGCGCACGTCGATCTCCGGATGCGAGCGCTGGAAGCCGCCCAGTCGCGGGACCAGCCACTTCACCGCGAAGGACGAGGTCGTCGTCACCGTGAGGTTCCCACCCTTGTCTTTCTGCAGCAACTTCTCGGTCGCCTCGTTCAGCTGATCGAAGGCCGCACGGACCGAGGGGAGATAGGCCTGGCCCGCTTCGGACAGCAGCAGCGAACGATTGCGCCGCACGAACAATTTTAATCCGAGTCTCTGCTCCAGCCCGCGCACCTGGTGGCTGATCGCGGCCTGCGTGACGCTCAATTCCTCCGCGGCATCGGTAAAGCTCATATGGCGTGCCGCCGCTTCGAAGGCACGCAAGCCGTTGAGCGGCGGCAGGGATCGTTTCATCGCCAATCCTTCACATGAGGTATTTTAATCAAAACAGGACAAAGGGTCGTTTGTAAAGGGGGACCCTGGAGCGCACATCAGCCCCAACAGAGTTCAACCCTTTCGAGAGCACTCCTATGGCCAACATATCGCTCCACTACTCCTCACGGGCGCCGCTCGCCGGCACCTTCACCGCCTTCGGCCAGATCCTCGCCACGTGGCGCGAGCGGGCCAGGCAGCGTCGCGAGCTCGTCAACTTGGACCACCGGACGATGCGCGATCTGGGCATCAGCCCGACCGACGTCCAGTTCGAGGCCAACAAGCCCTTCTGGCGCTCCTGACATTCCAATCCGGAGAGGTCCCGTTTCTTACCCTGCACGGGACCATCCCACTCCGGTGCCTGGCCGGCGGTCGCTCCCTGCCTCCCTTGCGACCGCCGGCTTTTTCTTTGCCGTTCTTCTTTGCCAGCCGTCACGGCTCTGCTAGAGCCGCCGCGTGCCGCTCAACGACCAACAGATACAGGCCCTCGGCCGCGACGCCCTGCAGCGCGCGGCGGCGGGCGATTTCGCATCGGCCGAAGAGATGTTCGCCCGCATCGTCGACGCGCGTCCCAACATGGGCCAGGCGCTCCATCTGCTGGGCCAGGTCCGGCTGAAGCTCGGCCGTTTCGCCGAGGCACGCGAGCCGCTGGAGCGCGCCGCGCAGTTCCTGCCGCGCGACGTCGCGGCTCAAACCAACCTCGCAGGCTGCCTGATCCAGCTCGGCCAGCACGAGCAGGCGTTGGCCGCGCTGGCCAAGGCCGCGAAGCTCAAGCCGGATGACGCCGCCATCGCCCACAATACCGGCCTCACCCTTGAAGCACTGGGCCGAACCGGGGAAGCCGAACGCGCCTACGATCTCGCCCTGTCGATCGACCACAGGCTGCTGCCGGCGCTGAGCGCGCGGGCGGAGCTGCTGGCCGCGCGCGGTGAGTGGGCCGGCGCCCTCGCCGATCTCGAAACGGCGCTGGTGAGCCAGCCAAACGATCCGCGCCTCCGGCTGCGGCGCGGCGAGCTGATGCTGCACCAGGGCGACTGGTGGCGCGGTCTCGGCGACCACGAGGCGCGGCTGGAGATCCCGGGGGAGCGCTATACGCCCGACCTGCCGCGCTGGCAGGGTGAACCGCTCGACGGCCGTCTGCTGCTCTATCCCGAACAGGCCGACATCGAGAGCGAGGCCGCCCTGCGCGATACGTTGATGCTGGCGCGCGAGGTCGAGGCGGTCTTGCAATGCAGCGCGACACTGGCCGACTGGTTCGACGGGCCGACCGTGCGTCGCGGCGAGCCGCTCGACGGTTTCGTGGCCGCCGCCCCGCTGCGCAGCCTGCCGCTCCTCCTAAACTGGACCCGCGACGCGCTGCCGCCGCCGGTGAAGCTGCGGCCCATCGCCAAACCCATGTCACGCATCGGCTGGTTCAGCACAGGTGAGCCTCCGACAGGAATGGATCTCGTGCGCACGCCGGACGAGATCCCGGCCTGTCGCCTGGTCGTGGGCGACGACACCTGGCCCACGCATGCCGCGGCTTCGCTCGGCATCCCGACGGTGATCCTGGTGCCCCCTATCGCAGACTGGCTCTGGGGTCCGAACCTCGGAATATCCCCGTGGTACGCCTCTGCGGAACTGCTGCGCGACGATGATCGCGAAGGACTGGCGGCGCGGCTCGCCGGGTGCTGATATCCGCCTCCTGGCGGATCACCCCAACACCCAGAGGCCAAACCCATGGGCAAGACCCTGTTCGACAAGATCTGGGACAGCCACGTCATCACCGATCTCGGCAACGGCTTCGTGCTGCTGCACATCGATCGCCTGCTGCTCCATGACATGTCCGGCGGCAAGGCGCTGAAGGAAGCCATCGATAAAGGCTATCCGCCGGTGCAGCCGCGGCTGATCTACGGCACGCCCGATCACACCATGTCGACCAAGCCCGGCCGCACCGAGCACACCCATCCGCCGGGCCTTCCGCTGATCAAGTCGATGCGCGAGACGACCAGCGCCTACGGCATCAAGCTGTTCGACCTCGGCCAGGACGGCCAGGGCATCGTCCACGTGATGGGTCCCGAACAGGGGCTGACGCTTCCCGGCACGACGCTGGTGTGCGGCGACAGCCACACCTCCACGCACGGCGGCATGGGCGCGCTGGCCTTCGGTATCGGCTCGTCCGAGCTGGTGCATGTGATCGCCACGCAAACGATGGTGCAGCGCAAGCCCAAGCGGATGCGTGCCAGCTTCGAAGGCAAGCTGATGCCGGGCGTCACGGCCAAGGACATGATCCTTCACCTGATCGGCGAACTCGGTACGGCCGCCGGCACGGGCTATTCGGTCGAGTATGCGGGCTCGGCGGTGCGGGCGCTGCCGGTCGAGGCGCGCCTCACGCTCTGCAACCTCACCATCGAGATGGGCGCGCGCACCGGCATGGTGGCACCCGACGACACGACCTACGAATATCTCGCCGGCCGCGACTACGCCCCCAAGGGCGCGATGTGGGACCGCGCCGTCGCGCACTGGCGCACCCTGCCGACCGATCCCGATGCCGAGTTCGATCGCGAGCACACGATCGACATGAAGAACGTCGCGCCGCAGATCACCTGGGGCACCAGCCCCGAGCATGTCATTGCCGTCGACCGCGCCATCCCCGACCCGCGCACCGGTCCGGAGGAGAAGCGCGGCGCCTGGGAAGCCGCGCTCCAGTACCAGGGGCTCGAGCCCGGCAAGCCGATCGAGGGCACCCCGGTCGACTGGGTGTTCATCGGCTCGTGCACCAACAGCCGAATCTCCGACCTGCGCGCCGCCGCCGAGATCGTGAAGGGCCGGCACAAGGCCGACCACGTGACCGCCTGGGTCGTGCCCGGCTCGGTGCGCATCAAGGCCGAGGCCGAGGCCGAGGGGCTGGACCGCGTGTTCCTCGACGCCGGCTTCGAATGGCGCGAGCCCGGCTGCTCGATGTGCCTTGCCTCCAACGGCGAGCGCGTTCCACCCGGCAAGCGCAGCGTCTCGACCTCCAACCGTAACTTCGTCGGCCGTCAGGGGCCGGGCGCGCGCACCCATCTCGCGAGCCCCGCCATGGCCGCCGCCGCCGCCATCAAGGGCGCCATCGCCGACGTCAGGAAGATCTAACGAAAGGCCTCACCCTGAGGAGCGGTCCGCAGGACCGCGTCTCGAAGGGTGGGAACGAGCACCACGATTGTTGCCCATCCTTCGAGACGCGCGTTGCACGCGCTCCTCAGGATGAGGTGAAGGGAGGAAACGCAGAATGGACAAGTTCACCAAGGTGACGGGAGTCGCCACGCCGCTGATGCGCCAGAACGTCGACACCGATCTGATCATCCGCATCGAGCGGCTGGTCGACAACGTGACCCGCGAAGGGCTGGGCCCCTATGCCTTCGAGCAGATCCGCTTCAAGCCCGACGGCAGCGAGGATCCGGACTGCATCTTCAACCAGGCGCCCTATCGCGACGCGCCGATCATCCTCAGTCGGGAGAATTTCGGCTGCGGCTCGAGCCGCGAGGGGGCGGTGTGGGCGCTGAAGGGCATGGGCATCAAGGCGGTGATCGCCCCCTACTTCGGCGACATCTTCAACAACAACTGCTTCCAGAACGGCCTCCTGCCGGTGGCGCTGCCGATCCATGAGATCGAGCAGCTCGCCGACGAAATGAAAGCTTCGCCCGGCAACGCACGGATCACCGTCGACCTCGAGAACTGCCAGGTGATCTCGCCGACCGGCCGCACCATCCCGTTCCAGGTCGATGCGCGGCGCCAGCACGCGATGCTGAACGGGCTCGACGACATCGCGCTGACCCTGTCGCGGCGGGACGAGATCGAGGCCTGGCAGGCCTCGGACAAGAGTTCGCGTCCGTGGGTCTGGCTGTAGGCGCTTGAGCCCGCTGCATCCCCAGCGTCGGGCATGAGCCCGACGCATTTGGCGGCGGCCCTCCTCATCGTGGCGATGTGGGGGCTGAACTTCACGGTCATCCGCTTCGGCCTCGACGAGTTCACGCCCTTCGCCTTCGCGACCTGGCGCTTCCTGCTGGGCGCGCTCCCTGCGTTCTTCATCCCCAAGCCCGCAGTCTCCTGGTCCGTCTTGGCGGGCATCGGCGGCCTGATGTTCGGCGGCCAGTTCATCTTCCTGTTCTTCGCCATGGGTGCCGGCCTACCGCCCGGCCTCACCTCGGTGCTGGTGCAACTCCAGGGACCGCTCACCGTCGTGCTGGCCGCCCTGCTGCTGCGCGAACACGCGACGCGCGGCCAGTGGCTCGGCCTCGCCGTCGCGGTCGTCGGTGTCGTGCTGCTCGCAGGCTCGATCTCCGAGGACACGCCGCTGCTCGCCGTCGGCCTGGCGCTGATGTCGGCCTTCACCTGGGCGCTGGGCAATCTCGTCTTCCGCTCGGCCCGCGGCGTTTCGATGTTCGCCGTCACCGTCTGGGCGAGCGTCCTGCCGCCGATCCCGCTCGCCCTGGCGTCCCTCGTGCTCGACGGGCCAGCGGCGCTGGCCGCGCCGATCCTCGCGCCGACCTGGCGCGGCTGGTTCGTGCTCTTCTACACGGTCGTTCCGGTGATGTGGCTGGGCTACCTGATCTGGGGCACGCTGCTGCGCACCTATCCCGCCGCGAAGGTCGGCCCGGTCAGCCTGCTCGTGCCCTGCGCCGCGCTCGCGATCTCGGCCTACCTGACCGGCGAGCCGCTGTCCGGTGAGCGCCTCATGGCCGTGGCGGTCGTGCTGGGCGGCGTGGCACTCGGCGTCTACGCTTCGGCGCGACGCCTGCGCTGAGCCGCTCGCGCGGTCTTGCCGAACACCGAGGGTGGCACCGCGCGGTTCACGACCTCGCGCAGCGCGAAGCTCGATTCCAGCCGGGCGACCCGCGGCAGGCGCGAGAGTTCGGTGCGGTGGATGCGCTCGAAATCCTCGATGTCGCGCGCCAGCACGATCACGACATAGTCGTCGCTGCCCGACATCAGGAAGCAGCGCACCACCGAGGGGCAGTCGAGGACACCCGCCTCGAACGCCGTCAGCGCCTCGTCGCTCTGGCTGTCGAGCGTGATCCGCACCACGACCGTCGTGGCCAGCCCGAAGCGCCCGAGGTCCAGCACGGCCTGATAGCCGCGGATCAGGCCTTCCTCTTCCATCGCGCGCTGCCGCCGCGCCACTGCGGTGCTCGACAGGCCGACCCGCGCGGCAAGCTCGACCTGGCTCACCCGCGCATTCTGCGTCAACTCCGACAGGATGGTGGCGTCGATCTTGTCGAGATGCATGTTCGGAATCCTGCGTGCGTTCGCGGTTCAACGTAGAATTTCGGCAGGAGAGACACAATTCATCTTCAGAATGCCGGGAAACAAACCCGCATTCCTTGGTTTGATGACACCCGAAACCAGCTGGAGATTGGACCTATGCGCGTCGGTGTGCCGAAAGAGATCAAAATGCATGAATACCGCGTCGGGCTGACGCCCGGCGCGGTTCGCGAATACGTCCATGCCGGCCATGAGGTCGTGGTCGAGACCGGCGCGGGCGCCGGGATCGGGGCGACCGACGAGGTCTACCGCACGGCGGGCGCCCGCATCGCCGGCACCGCCGCCGAGATCTTCTCGACCGCCGACATGATCGTGAAGGTAAAGGAGCCGCAGCCCGGCGAATGGGCGCAACTGCGCTCCGGCCAGATCCTGTTCACCTATCTCCATCTCGCCGCCGATCCTGCGCAGGCCAAGGGCCTGATCGAATCGGGCTGCACCGCCGTCGCCTACGAGACCGTGACGGATTCGCGCGGCGGCCTGCCGCTGCTCGCGCCCATGAGCGAAGTGGCGGGTCGTCTGTCGATCGAGGCGGCGGGCGGCGCCCTGCAGCGCCATCGTGGCGGCCGCGGCCTGCTGCTGGGTGGCGTGCCGGGCGTGAAGCCGGCCCATGTCGTCGTGCTGGGCGGCGGCGTCGTGGGCACGCATGCCGCGCGCATGGCGGCGGGCCTCGGCGCCGAAGTCACGGTGCTCGACCGCTCGCTGCCGCGGCTGCGCGAGCTCGACGACCTGTTCCAGGGCCGGGTCCGCACGCGCTATTCGACGATCGACTCCATCGAGCAGGAAGTGTTCTCCGCCGACGCCGTGATCGGTGCCGTGCTGGTGGCCGGCGCCACCGCACCCAAGCTGGTGACCAAGGCGATGCTCAAGTCGATGAAGCCCGCCTCGGTGATCGTCGACGTCGCCATCGACCAGGGCGGCTGCTTCGAGACCTCGCACGCCACCACGCATGCCGAGCCGACCTACGAGGTCGACGGCATCATCCACTATTGCGTGGCCAACATGCCCGGCGCCGTGCCAGTGACCTCGAGCGAGGCGCTGAACAACGCCACACTGCCCTTCGGCCTCGCGCTCGCAGGCAAGGGCCTCGCCGCCCTCGCCGCGAACCCGCATCTCGCCGCAGGCCTCAACGTCCATCGCGGCCGGCTGACCCACAAGGCGGCCGCCGAGAGCCTCAGCCTTCCCTACGTACCCGCCGAACAGGCGATCGCCGCCTGAGCTGGAATCCTCCCCGCCCTCTCTTCGGGGCGGGGAAGAAATCTCTGCAGGATGACTTGATTCCATCATTCCAACGATCTATGGAATGTTGGATCAGCAGCAGGGGACCCCATGCTCAAAGCGGCCGGCGGCCGGCACCTGGAAGAAGCGGCCCGCATGTTCGACGCCCTGTCGGACGTTGCGCGCCTGCGGACCCTGATGCTGCTCGCCGACAACAACCTCAGCGTCTCGGAAATCGCCGCCGCCGAGGAGGAGAAGATCACCACCGTATCGGCGCGCCTGCAGGTGTTGCATGCCGCCCGACTGATCGAGCGTCAGAGGGAGGGCAAGAGCGTCATCTACCGGATCGCCGACGATCACGTGCTCACCCTCGTCCGCAACGCCATCGCCCATGCCGCCGAGAGGCACTGAGTTTTTCACGAAAGGATGAATGTCATGTCCAGCCACGACCACAAGATCCATGCCGAGCATCCGCACGCGCATGGCCCGGCCTGCGGCCATACCGCCATCAAGCACGGCGATCACCTCGACTACCTGCACGATGGCCATCTCCATCACCCGCACGGCGATCACGTCGATGAACACACGATCGAGGTGAGCGCCCACAACCCGGGGGCCTGCACGCCCGACCATGCCTGCGGCGCCCACGACAAGAATCACAAGCATGGGCCGGGCTGCGGCCACGAAGCGGTGCCGCATGGCGACCATGTCGACTATCTGGTCGACGGGCACTTGCATCACCCCCACGGCGCCCATTGCGACAATCACGGGCCCGTGGAGATCGTTCAGAAAGCCGCGTAACGCGGACTGACGCAGGGGCGGGAGGCAACTCCCGCCCTTCCTGTTTGCCCGCGATTTCGCAGCTTGACCGATAGCAATGTTATATTGTAACACTTCCGGAGGTGGTCACAGTCGTCCCTGACGTCGGAGAGGACTCCCCTTGTCTGGTACCGTGAACAAACGGGTCGTCGAGAGTCCCGACGGCGCCGTCCTGCATCGGATTGCCGAGCAGGACGTCGCCCTCGCCATCTGGCATCGCCCGGAAGCCGCGGGGCTGGCGGCCTGGCTCGATTCCCTGCCGGCGGAGCGCCTGCCGGAGGGCCACTTCATCGGACCGGCCGCCTGCGTCCCGGCCCGGCTTGCCGCACTCTGCGATCTCGTGGCGCTGGCCGACAGCCCCGAGCGCCGCGCACTGATCGACGACATTGCCGGGCTTGCCCGCAGCTTCGCCAGGCGCACCGGCCGCCCCGACATCGACCTGCGCCTCGAAGCGATCGCCCACGATGCGTGCTGGCGGTTCCATCGCGACCATGTCGGCTACCGTCTCAACGCAACCTATCGTGGGCCCGGCACACAATGGCCGCCGCTCGAGCATGCCGCCCGGGCGCTGAAGGCGCAGCGCCGCTATCGCGGGCCCCTGAACGAATTCCCGCGCTTCGCCGCCGGTCTGTTCAAGGGCGTGGTGCGGGCCGGGACGGAAGCCATCGTGCATCGATCCCCACCGGTCGCCGGCAGCGGCCAGACGCGACTCTTCCTCTGCCTCAACGAGGTTCCCGACGATGAATAGGCTCCCCGTCACCGTGCTGTCCGGCTATCTCGGCGCCGGCAAGACGACCTTGCTCAACCATGTCCTCAACAACCGCGAGGGCCGCAAGGTCGCGGTGATCGTGAACGACATGAGCGAGATCAACATCGACGCCGCCCTCGTGCGCCAGGGCGGGGCCGAGCTGAGCCGCAGCGAGGAGAAGCTGGTCGAGATGTCGAACGGCTGCATCTGCTGCACCCTGCGCGAGGATCTCCTTGAGGAGGTCGAGCGGCTGGCCGGCGAGGGGCGCTTCGACTATCTGCTGATCGAATCGACCGGCATTTCCGAGCCGATGCCGGTGGCCGCCACCTTCGAATTCGAGGACGAGGCGGGCAAGAGCCTGTCGAAGGTCGCGCGCCTCGACACGATGGTGACGGTGGTCGACGCCCGGGCGTTCATCGAGGATTACAGTTCGGCCGACTTCCTGCATCAGCGCGGCCAGACCGCCGAGCCCGAGGATACGCGGACGGTCGTCGACCTGCTGGTCGAACAGGTCGAGTTCGCCGACGTCATCGTCGTGAACAAGGCCGATCTCGTCTCGCCCGAGGAGCTCGGCTTCCTGAAGACGATGCTGCGGCGCCTCAATGCCAAGGCCCGGATCGTCACCGGCGCGTTCGGCAAGGTGCCGCTCGACGAGATCATGGACACCGGCCTGTTCTCCTACGAGAAGGCGAGCCAGGCCCCCGGCTGGATGCAGGAGATGCGCGGCATCCATACGCCGGAGACCGAGACCTACGGTTTCTGGAGCTTCGTCTACAAGGCCCGCCGGCCGTTCAATCCCATGCGTCTCTACGCCCTGCTCAACGGCCGCTGGGACGGTGTGATCCGCTCGAAGGGCTTCTTCTGGCTGGCGTCGCGCATGAACTTCGCAGGCTCCCTCAGCCAGGCCGGCGGCATGCTGCGCCACGAAGCGGCGGGCGCCTGGTGGGCCGCGGTGAAGCGCGAGGAGTGGCCCCAGGACTCGACCTGGCGCGCCACCATCCGCAACTCCTTCAAGAGCCCCTACGGCGACCGCCGGCAGGAGATCGTCTTCATCGGCACCAAGGGCATGGACCGCAAGGAACTCACGCGCCGCCTCGACGACTGCCTGCTGACCGAGGCCGAGATGAAGATGGGACCCGCGATGTGGGGCCGGCTGCCCGATCCCTTCCCCGTCTGGAAAATGCCGGGACAGGAATGACCTGGCCACAGCGGCAACGCGAGGGCGGCCCGCTCGTGCCCGTGTCCCTGCTCACCGGATTTCTCGGCAGCGGCAAGACGACCGTCCTGAACAAGCTCCTGTCCCGTGCAGCGTTCGCGCGCACTGTCGTCGTGATCAACGAGTTCGGCGAGATCGGCCTCGATCACGAACTGGTCGAGAGTTCCACCGAGGACATGGTCCTGCTGAAGAGCGGCTGCCTTTGCTGCACCATTCGCGGCGACCTGGTCGACACGTTGCGCGGCCTGACCGCCCGCAAGCTGGGCGGAACCATCGCGCCCTTCGACCGGGTGCTGATCGAAACGACAGGGCTCGCAGACCCGGCGCCGATCCTGCACACGCTGATGTCCGACCTGGCCCTCACTTCGGCCTACCGTCTGGATGGCGTCATCACGACCGTCGATGCCGCGACGGGCGACGCCACCCTCGACCGGCAGATCGAGTCCGTGAAGCAGGCGGCCGTCGCCGATCGACTGCTGCTGACCAAGACCGACCTGGTCCCGCCGGCGCAAGCGATGGCCCTGTCCCAGCGACTGCGCCGCCTGAACCCGGCGGCCCCGATCATCGTCAGCCGGCAGGGCGAGGTCGACCCGGCCAGCCTCCTCGATGCCGGATTGTACAATCCCGAAACCAAGAGCCTGGACGTCCAGCGCTGGCTGAAAGCCGAAGCCTATGCGCCGACGGGACACGAGCATGAGCACGGGCACGGGCACGGGCACGACATCAACCGGCACGACGAGCACATCAAGGCCGTTTGCCTGACGGTGGAAGAGCCCATTCCGGCCTCGGCCTTCGACACCTGGCTGGGCCTCCTGCTGGCGATGAAGGGGCCGGACATCCTGCGGGTGAAGGGCATCGTGAACATCGAAGGCTTCGACGGTCCGCTCGTCATCCACGGGGTGCAACACGTCTTTCACCCGCCGCTGCAGATGAAGAAATGGCCGGGCAACGACCGCCGCACGCGCATCGTGTTCATCACCCGCGACCTCGACGAATCGGCCCTGCGCGACACGCTGAGGATGTTCACCCGCGATCCGCCACCGCCCCTTGAGTCTCAGAAAGGGACGGTCAGCGCGTGAACTCTCTATCGTCCTCTCCCCCACGCAGTGGGGGAGAGGACATATGAGGGGCGGAAGCGGTCAGACCTTCTCCAGGCCGCACCATTCGGCGATGAACAGCGCCGTCGACTGGGTGATCTTGCGGATGGACTCGATGTTCACCCGCTCGTCGAAGCCGTGGACGTCGTCGGACTGCGGCCCGTAGACCAGCGCCGGCAGGCCGGCATAGAGGCCGAAGAAGCGAGCATCGGTCGTGCCGGTGGTGCGGCGGTCGTCGAGCTCGGCGCCGAACACCGTCTTATGCGCATCGGCCAGGACGTCGCGCACATGCTCGTGGTTCTTGAGCACGTAGGGCTCGGCCTGGAAGCCTTCCCAGCTGACGGTCGGCAGGTTGTTGCCGAGGAAGGGATCGTTGGCCGCGGCGGTGCGGATCGTGTGCTCGACCTCCTGCCGGCACTCCTTGAGCGTCTGGGTCGGCAGCACGCCCACACGCATGTCGAAGGTGCACCAGGACGGGACCGAGCTCGCCCAGTCGCCGCCGGCGATCTTGCCGACGTTGAAGTTCACCGGATGGTGATGGTCGCAGTAATGCTTGTCGTGGGCCTTCAGCGCGTTCCACTTCTTCTCGAGTTCGCGCAACTGCTGGATCAGACGGAACGCCGATTCGATCGCATTCGAACCGGCATCGGCCTTGTAGACATGGACCGGGTGGCCGGTGACCTTGACCTGGAACCACATCACGCCGACCTGCGCCACCGTGAGCGTGCAGCCCGACGGTTCGGGGATCAGCGCCGCCTCGGCGCGATAGCCGCGCTGCAGGCAGGCGAGCGCGCCGTTACCGGTGCACTCCTCCTCGACCACCGACTGCTGGTAGACATCCGCCGCCGGCATGTAGCCCAGCGCCCGCAGGGCGCGCAGCGCGAAGACGTTGAGGATCAGCCCGGCCTTCATGTCGCCCGAGCCGCGGCCGTACATCCAGCCGTCCTTGACGTAGGCGTCGTAGGGATTGCGGGTCCACATCTCGTGCGGCCCCTCGGGCACCACGTCGATATGGCCGTTGAGGATCAGCGAACGGCCCTTCGGATTGGACGGCCGCCAGGCGCCGACGACGTTCCAGGCATCGTCATAGTCCAGCGAATGCGGCGAGTAGCCCGGCAGGTGCTTGAGATCGTCGATCTTGACCTGCCAGCGATCGATGCCGAGCCCGTCCTCCTTGAACAGGCGCGCCATCATGTCCTGCGCCGGCGCCTCCTGGAAGCGGGTGGAGGGGATCCGGACCAGATCGGCCAGTACGTTCGTCTGATCGTCGAAGCGGCGATCGACTTCGTCCATGATTTTGGACTTGAGTGATGAATCGAGCATGTGCGGACTTTGGCGCAGCCCCGGTACGCCGTCTATAGTTTCGGCGGAGGAAACAAAATGTACCCGGGCAAAAACGCGACGACGCAGGCGTCCCATCCTGCGGTGATCATGGCCGGCAGCGGCGAAACCGTGACCTATGGCGAGCTGGAAGCGCGCAGCAACCGGCTGGCGCACCTGCTGCGCGCCCAGGGCGTGAAGCGGCTCGACCACTATTCGATCTTCATGGAAAACAACGCGCGCTACGTGGAGTGCTGTACCGCCGGCGAACGCGCCGGCACCTACTACACGTGCGTGAATTCGTTCCTGACGGCCGAAGAGCTTGCCTACATCCTGAACAACAGCGCCTCGAAAGTGCTCATCACCTCCCAGGCCAAGCGGGACGTGGCCCTCGCGGCCCTGCCGCACTGTCCGGGGATCGCGCTCTGCATCGTCGTCGACGGGCCCGGTGGCGGATCGGCCGGCAGCGCGAAGATCGTCAATCTCGCGGAGGCGACCACCGGCCTGCCCGCGACGCCGATCGCCGACGAATCGCTTGGGACCGCGATGCTCTACTCGTCCGGCACCACGGGACGGCCGAAGGGGATCGTACGGCCGCTGGCCGAACAGCCGCCGTCGCAGCTCCTGCCGATCTTCTCCTTCCTGCTGAAGCTCTGGCAGTACCGCGAAGGCATGATCTACCTCTCGCCGGCGCCGCTCTACCATTCGGCGCCACAGGCGGCGGTGAACCTCACGATCCGCATGGGCGGCACCGTGATCGTCATGGAGCGCTTCGACCCCGAGCATTACCTGCAGCTCATCGAAAAGCATCGCGTCACCCACAGCCAGCTCGTGCCGACGATGTTCTCGCGGATGCTGAAGCTGCCGGAGGAGACACGGAAGCGGTACGAACTCGGTTCGCTGGAGATCGCCATCCATGCGGCGGCGCCCTGCCCGGTCCAGGTGAAGGAACAGATGATCGGCTGGTGGGGCCCGATCATCCACGAATATTACGGCGCCACAGAGGGGCTGGGCTTCACCGCCTGCAACTCGCAGGAATGGCTGGCGCACAAGGGCACGGTGGGACGCGTCCTCCTGGGCGAACTGCACGTGCTCGACGATGACATGAAGCCGCTGCCCACCGGCACGGCCGGGACCCTGTGGTTCAAGACCGCGACGCCGTTCGAGTATTTCAACGACCCCGCCAAGACACGCGAGGCGCGCTCCGAGGACGGCACGATGAGCACGGTGGGCGACGTCGGCTATGTCGATGCCGACGGCTACCTCCACCTGACCGACCGCGCGACCTTCATGATCATTTCCGGCGGCGTGAACATCTACCCGCAGGAATGCGAGAACCTGCTGATCACCCATCCCAAGGTGGCCGACGCGGCGGTGTTCGGTGTCCCCAACGCCGATCTCGGCGAGGAGGTGAAGGCGGTCGTCCAGCTCATGCCGGGCGTGCCGAAGACGGGCGCCACCGCCGAGGAGCTGATCGCCTTCTGCGGCCAGCATCTCGCCCGGCAGAAGGTGCCGCGCTCCGTCGATTTCGAAGACGAGCTGCCGCGCCTGCCAACCGGCAAACTCTACAAGCGCCTGCTGCGCGACCGGTACTGGGGCGACAAGAAGAGCCGCATCGTGTGACTCATCCGCGCGACCGGCGCTGCGAACGCGACAGCAGCGCCGCGGGAAACAGGGCCAGAAGCGCCACCACGCCCACGACGATGAACGTATCGGAGAACGCCATCATCTGCGCGTTGCTTTGCAACATCGTGGCCAGGTATTCGAGGGCGCCCGCCTTCTGCTGCTGAAAGGGCAGGCCGCTCTTCTGCATCAGCTGCTCGACCTGGGTGAGCATCCGATCGGTCGTGCGATTGCCCCAGTCCTGCGTCGCCGTCAGCGCATCGGCATGGAAGCGGGTGCGGATCTCGAAGAAGGCGACCATCCCGTTGATGCCGAAGGCACCGCCCAGCTGACGCATGAAGTTGGCGACTCCAGAGCCCTGGCGCACCTTGTCGGCCGGCAGCGCCTTCAGCGACGAAGCATTGAGGCTGGGATTGATGAAGCCCAGCCCCAGCCGGGACAGCATCACCATGCAGACCAGCGTCCAGAAGGTCGTGTCGATGTCGGCGGTCGTCATCCAGGCGAAGCCGGCGGCGAACAGCACCAGCCCGCCGATGATCATGGTCGAGGCCGGCATCGCGTCCGACAGCCGCCCGGCCAGCGGGAAGATGAAGGCCAGCATGATGCCGGCCGGCATCATCATCAGCCCGGCCACCAGCGGCGTGAAGCCGATGATGGTCTGCACGAAGACCGGGATGATGTAGGTCGAGCCCATCATGCCGGCGCCGAAGATGAAGGCGATGAGCGCGGCGGCCGAGAATTCGACATTGCCGAAGATGCGCACGTCGAGCAGCGCCCGCGGCGTATAGAGCTCCCAGCAGACGAAGGCGACCGTGGCCACGGCGCCGAGCACCAGCCGGAACACGATGGCGTCGGAACTCCAGCCCTCGCGCTGGCCGTCGGCGATGCCCGTCATCAGGCCCAGCAGCGCGGTACAGAGCAGCGCAAAGCCCAGCCAGTCGAACGGCGGGATGACCTTGGGGATCGGCCGGGTCGGCATGAAGACCATGCCGAGGACCGCCGCGACGACGCAGAACGGCAGCGAGATGAAGAAGACGTAGCGCCACGAGAAGTACTCGATCATCAGCCCGCCCAGGGTCGGCCCGATCGCCGGCGCGAAGACGACACCCAGCCCGAACACACCCATCGCCATGCCGCGGCGCTCCGGCGGGAAGACGGTGAAGATGGTGGCCATGACCAGCGGCTGGGCGACGCCGGCGCTGAAGCCCTGCAGCACGCGGGCGAAGATCAGCGCGTCCTCGGTCGGCGCCGAGCCGCCCATCAGCGCGCCCACCGAGAAGAAGAACAGTGCGCCGACGAAAGTGCGGCGCTCTCCCAGGATGCCGCTGAGCCAGGCGTTGATCAGCATGCCGGCGGTCATCGTCGCCATGTAGGCCGATGACATCCACTGCGCCTTGTCCTGGCCGATGCCGAAGGCGCCCATCACGTCGGGCACCGCCACGTTCACCGTGGTCATGGCGAGCACCATCGACACGACGCCCATCATGCCGGTCACGGTGACCAGCCAGCGATACGAAGGTCCGTAGCGCTCGGTGAGTGCCGCTGCGGTCTGCAGGGGAACGCTGGCGGCGGTCATGATGCGGCTACAGCATTGTCGTTGCCCATGCTTCGAGACGCTCGCTCTGCTCGCTCCTCAGCATGAGGTGTTGTTTGTATCGACACCAAAGACCTCATCCTGAGGAGGCCGCGGTGCGGCCGTCTCGAAGGATGGGCAACAACATGATCGCCTGCTCCGCCCTACCGAATATCAATTTCGACTTCGACCATCATGCCGGGCGTCAGCGGCTTCGGCATCTGGACGATGTCGATCTTCACCGGCACGCGTTGCGTGATCTTGGTGAAATTGCCCGACGGGTTGGGCGTCGGCAGCAGCGCGAAGCGCGCCGTCGTGGCGCTGCCGACGCGGGCGACGCGGCCGACGAAGGTTTCGCTGGGATAGGCGTCGACCGAGACGCGGACGGTCTGGCCGATCTTGAGCTTGCCGACCTGCGTCTCCTTGATGTTGGCCTCGACCCAGACCTCGTCCGGATTGTGCAGCAGCAGGATACGCTGGCCCGCCGCCACGTATTCGCCTGGCAGGGTGAAGGTGCGGTCGATGACGGCCGGGATCGGGCTCTTGATCGTGCGGTCCTCGACATCGACCTGCTGCTGGCGCATTTGCGCGGCCAGCACCGCGACCTGATGGGTCAGCGCCTCGATCTGGGCATCGATCACGCCCAGCCTGTCATGGCCGACCCGCGCCTCGCCGAGACTGCCTTCGGCCTGCTCGTGCTCGGCCTGCAGCTGCAGGATCTGGATCTCGAACTTCGTCACGGCCGCCTGCGCCATCTGGAGCTGCCGCTCGTTGACGACCTTGCTGGCGAACAGCGTCCGGCTGCGGTCGAGCTCCAGCCTGGCGAAATCGAGGTCGGCCTGCAGCGCGGCGAGCGCCTTCTCGCGGACCGTGATGGTCGAGGCGCGCGTGCGCATCGCGGCATCGGCCTGATTCTGGTCGAGCTTGCGCTCGGCGCGCAGCCGCGCCCGCTCGACCCGCACGCCCTCGATCTGTGCGCGCAAGCCGTCGACCCGCAGCCTGGCCGCGCGATCGTCGATCTTGACCAGGGTCTGGCCGGCCTCGACGCGCTGGCCCTCGCGCACCGCGAGGTCGACGATCCAGCCCTCGGCGCGGCTCGACACCGTCACGATGTCGGCAGTCACCCGGGCATCGTATTCATAGACATGGGTAAGCCGCAGATGGACCTCGCGGCCGCCATAGGCGACCGCCGCGATCAGCAGGAGGCCAATGACGATCGAGCGCGGCCGCATCAGGACGCGCATGATGCCGGACGTCCGGCTCACGCGCACCCGTGGCGCGACGCCGACGGCCGGCGATACAGGCGATGTCTTGAGGGCGGGCGGCGGCACCGACTGATCCACGACTTATCCTGCCGCTCTCAACCGGGTTTTCGCGCTGTTGTCATGAAAAAAGAATAAGGCCGAAACAATTGGCGGGCCACCGATCTTCACGCCGGGGCATCGCCAAGCTGCAACGCGCGCACTGCATGACGCCCCGGCAGTTCCGCATCCGGGCTCGCTGCTCTTGCCAAAACCGACGACCCGGTCGACGCTGATCGTGCAGCCCGTCGGACACCGCTCGCAGAGCAAAAATTCAACCAGGACCCGCCGCCATGCCCGATGCTTCCCACACGCCCGCGCCTCGCCCGCTCGATGTCGCCTCCCTCGATGTCGCGATCGTCGGCGGCGGGCTGGCCGGCCTCTATGCCATCCACCGCCTGCGCAAGCTCGGTCTCAAGGTCCGGGCTTACGAGGCGGGGTCGGGCATCGGCGGCACCTGGTTCTGGAACCGCTATCCGGGCGCGCGCTGCGACGTCGAGAGCCTCGAATATTCCTACAGCTTCTCTGATGAGCTGCAGCAGGAGTGGAAGTGGCCGGAGCGCTACGGCACGCAGCCCGAAATCCTGAAGTACATCAATCATGTCGCCGACCGCTTCGACCTGCGCCGCGACGTCCAGCTCGACACGCGGATCAAGTCGGCGACGTTCGATGGCAAGGCCAACGAATGGACGCTGCGCACCGACAAGGGCGAGGTGGTCCGCGCGCGCTACTGCATCATGGCCTCGGGCAATCTCTCGACGCCGCGCGTGCCCGACTTCAAGGGCATCGGGAGCTTCAAGGGCAAGTGGTACCATTCGGGCCTGTGGCCGCATGAGGGTGTCGACTTCACCGGCCTCCGGGTCGGCGTCATCGGCACGGGCTCCTCGGGCGTGCAGATGATCCCGTTGATCGCCCAGCAGGCCAAGCACCTGCACGTCTTCCAGCGCACCGCCAATTTCAGCCTGCCGGCGCGCAACGCGCCGATGGAGGAAGAGCGCGAGAGCCGTCACAAGGCCGAGTATCCGGCCCGCCGGCGCGCCGCCTACGACACGCCCTTCGCGATCGGCGGCTATCCGCGGCCGACCAAGTCTGCACTCGAAGCCACGGAAGAGGAGCGGAACGCGGCCTACGAGTCCAAATGGAAAGAGGGCGGCAGCATCAGCTACCTCTATACCTACACCGATCTGCTGGTGAACAAGGAGGCCAACGACACGGCCTCCGAGTTCGCGCGCAACAAGATCCGCGGCATCGTGAAGGACAAGGCGACGGCCGAGCTGCTGGCGCCCAAGGACCATCCGATCGGAACCAAGCGGCTCTGCCTCGATACGAACTATTACGAGACCTACAATCGCGACAACGTCGCGTTGGTCGACGTGCGCTCCAATCCGATCCAGGAGATCACCGAGAAGGGCGTGCGCACGGACAGCCGCGAGTACGAGCTCGACGCCATCGTCTTCGCCACCGGCTTCGACGCCATGACCGGCGCGCTGCGCGAGATCGACATCCGCACCAGCGACGGCGCGGTGCTGGCCGACCATTGGGAGGGCGGCCCCCTGACCTATCTCGGCCTGATGGTTTCGGGCTTTCCTAACATGTTCGTCGTCACCGGCCCCGGCAGCCCCGGCGTGAAGACGCAGATGATCGCCTCGATCGAGCAGCATGTGGACTGGATCGCCGATGCGCTCGCCCATCTCGGCAAGCACCAGCTCGACCGCATCGAGCCCTCGCCGCAGGCCGAAGCCGACTGGGTCGGGCACGTCAATGCGGTGGCCGACAGCACCCTCTATCCCTTGGCCAATTCCTGGTATGTCGGCGCCAACATTCCCGGCAAGCCGCGCGTGTTCATGCCCTATGTCGGCGGATTCGACCGCTACAAGAAGCGCTGCGACGAGGTCACGGCCGGCGGCTACGAAGGCTTCACGCTCAGCCGCCACGAAGTCGTGGCGTGAGCGCGACCTACGTCCACCACCGCATCGATGCCGCGCCGCGTCGCTGGCAGGCCGTGGCCGACCGGCTGGCGGCCGACGGCGCACGACACATCGCGGAGGCCGGTGGCCAGCTCTACGGTGCCTGGCGCAGCCAGATCGGCCGGCCGCGTGACGAGGTGCAGGCGATCAGCGCCTGGCCGCAGGGAATCACGGCCGCCGCCGCCGAAAGCGCGCTGCTGACAGGCAGGGACGACATCCGTGCCGTGACCAGCGAGGCCCTGACACCGACGCTGCGTCCGACCGACACGGTGCCGCCGACGCGGCAGGGCAACTACGCCTTCCGCTGGTTCGCCGTGCCGGAACCGAACTGGCCCGAATTCCTCGACCTCTGCGCCGCCGCCTGGCCCGGCTTCGAGGGCGCCTACGATTCGCAGGTGATCGGCCTCTGGCAGGCGACCGGCGACCGCACCGGCACGAATCCGGACGAGGTGACGGGCGCGGGCCTGCAAGGCGGCGTCCGCAGCCTTCTCCTGACGCGCCGGCCCAACCTCGCGATGTGGGAGCGCTCCAAGCTGCCCGAGGGCGCGGCCGAGGCGGCCGTGCGCGACAAGCTCAGCCGCCGCTACGACCTCTGCGACTGGACGGTGGTGTCGACCGCGACGCTCCTGACCGCCATCGACCGTGCGGACACCGCCCGCTGGACTTGAGCGGTCCTGACGCCTATCTCGACGCCGCCATGCCGACGCTGCGCTCCCTGGAAGCCTTGGAACGCGCAGGCCTCCTCTCGCCCGATCCGCGGCTGCAGGAAGCCGCGCAGTCGATGGCGATCGCCGTCACGCCGGAAATGGTCGCGCTGATCGACCGCTCGCACCTGGCCGACGATCCGATCGCCCGGCAGTTCGTGCCGAGCGGCGCCGAGGCCGAAATCGCGCCGGGCGAGCTGGCCGACCCGATCGGCGACGAGGCGCGGTCGCCCGTGAAGGGCATCGTCCATCGCTATCCCGACCGGGTGCTGCTGAAGCCGCTCCATGTCTGCCCGGTCTATTGCCGCTTCTGCTTCCGCCGCGAGAAGGTGGGCCCGGGCGGCGAGGCCCTGTCGGCCGAGGAGCTGGCGGCCGCGCTGGCCTATATCCGCAGCCGGCCGGAAATCTGGGAGGTGATCCTGACCGGCGGCGACCCGCTGATGCTGGCGCCGCGCCGCCTGGCCGAGTTGATGGCGGCGCTCGATGCCATCCCGCACGTGGCGATCGTGCGCCTGCACAGCCGCGTGCCGATCGTCGATCCCGAACGGGTCACCGGTGAGCTGGTGCGGGCGCTCAAGCCCGGTCGCGTCTCCGTCTGGCTGGCGGTTCATTGCAATCACGCCCGCGAACTGGCGCCGGTGACCCGCGCCGCCCTGGCCCGCCTGGCCGATGCCGGTCTGCCGCTGATGGGACAGACGGTCCTGCTGAAGGGGGTGAACGACACGGTCGAGACCCTGGAGCAGCTCATGCGTGCGCTGGTGACCGCCCGGGTGAAGCCCTACTACCTGCATCATCCGGACCTGGTGCGCGGCACGGGGCACTTCAGGGTGTCGATCGCGGAGGGGCAGGCGTTGATGAAGGCCCTGCGCGGCCGCCTCTCCGGCCTCGCCCAGCCGACCTACGTGCTGGACGTGCCGGGCGGTCACGGAAAGGTCCCCGTCGGCCCCTCCTATCTGGCCGACGATCCCGGCGCCCTGACGGTCGAGGACGTGTTTGGCGGGCAGCACCGCTACCCGTCCGACTGAACCTCCAGCCATTAGAATTTCTCGGGAGCGTCCTAGCGGCGGCCGCTCGCGGTGAGCGCCGGGCGCACCGTCCGGGCCTGCGGCGCGGCCAGTTCCTCGACCAGCCATTCCTCGAAGGCCTTGGTCTTGGGACGGCTGACCGACGCGGGCGGGCAGACGAACCACCACGCCTTGCCGCTGTCGACGATCTGCTCGAACGGCTGGAACAGCCGGCCCTCCGAAAGCTCCTCGCGAAAGAGTTGTGGCGGCCCGACAGCCACACCCGCGCCTTCCATCGCCGCTTCCACCGCGATCATCGTCGAATCGAACGTGAGGACGCGCTTGGGCTTGAAGTCGCCGAGGCCGACCGCGCGCAGCCAGATCGGCCATTCGGGATCGTATGTCATGTCGATGAAGGGCACGCGCTTCAGATCGTCGAACGTCTTCAGCTTGTCGTGATAGCGCTTGCCGCAAAGCGGCGTCAGCACGTCGCTGAACAGCCTCGTTGCATGCAGTTCGGGCTCCGGCTGCACGGTGAACCTGATCGCACAGTCGACATCCTCGCGCGCGAAGTCGACGCGCTTCTGGCTGGTCGTCATGCGCACCTCGATCTCGGGGTGCTTGGCCTGGAAGCGATGCAGGCGCGGCACCAGCCAGCCCAGCGCGAAGGTCGTGACGAGGCTGACATTCAGCGTGCCGGAGTTGGCCTTGCGGCCGACCCGCTCCAGCGCGTTGGTCATGCGGTCGAACGCATCGCGCAGATCGGGCAGCAGCGCCTCGCCCTCGCTGGTGATCTCGAGGCCGCGCGGACGGCGCACGAACAGCGCGACGCCGAGCCTCTCCTCGAGCGCCTTCACCTGGTGGCTGACGGCGGCCTGGGTGACGTGAAGCTCCTCGGCGGCATGCGTGAAACTCGCGTGACGGGCAGCGGCCTCGAAGGCGCGCAAGGCATTCAAAGGTAGTTGCGACCGGCTCATCTAGGACACGCGCTCATAGAAATTCTATGCCTCCCCCGAGCTTTCATCCTTTGCAAGTATCCACAGGATACAGCAAATTCAGGCCAGAAACGAGGCGCAACTGCCGATCCCCGGCCTCATCGCCTCAAGCGGAGCTAAGTCATGTCGATCGTATCCAACGTGCGGGTCGCCCGCGCGGATGTCCCTTCCTTCTCGTTCGGCCGCGCCGTCGCGCTGCTGGCGGGCACGGTTGTGGTCGGGATCGAGAAAATCATGACCCGAGCCGAGCTGGCCCGGTCGCGACATCAGTTGGCCCAACTGGATGAGCGACTGCTGAGGGATATCGGCGTCGACCGCGCGACCGCCCGGTTCGAGGCCACCAAGCCTTTCTGGTCCTAGACCGGAATTGCCGGCGGGCGGCGGATAGAGCAAGTTCGGGTCGTGGTGCTTTGATGGCGTCATGACCCAACACTCTCTTTCCTTTCCCGCCGTGGCCCTCGCCACTTCCCTTCTGCCCGATCCGGATACCTGCTGGGACGCCGTCCAGCGGCGTGATCGCGCCTACAATGGCCGGTTCTGGTTCTCGGTGCGGACGACCGGGGTCTATTGCCTGCCGTCGTGCGCGGCCCGTCCGCCGTTGCGCCGCAACGTCGACTTCCACGCCTCGCCCGAGGCGGCGGAGGCGGCGGGTTTCCGTGCGTGCAAGCGGTGCAAGCCGCGCGACTGGGTATTGGGCAAGGGGGCCGACCTCGGCCTCAGCCGGCCGGTGGCGCAAGCCTGCGCGCTGTTCGACTTGGCCGATGCCGACACCCCGCCCTCGCTGGCCGAGGTGGCGCGCAAGGTCGGCCTGTCGAGCGGCGCGCTGGGCAAGCGTTTCCTGGTCGAACTGGGCGTCAATCCGCGCGACTGGCTGGTCGCCCGCAAGCGCGAGCGCTTCCGCAGCGCACTCCGCGGCGGCGCCAGTGTGGCCGACGCGCTCTATGGCGCGGGCTACGGGTCGCCCAGCCGCGTCTACGAGAACAGCGACAAGGCGCTCGGCATGACGCCGGCCACTTATGCGCGGGGCGGCGCCGGCGCCCATATCGACTACACGATGGCCGACTCCGAGTATGGCCGGGTGCTGGTGGCCGCGACGCAAAAGGGAATCGCCGCGGTGTTCCTGGGCGACGACGACCGTTCGCTCGAGAAGAGCCTGAAGCAGGACTTTCCCGCCGCCGAGCTCCAGCGCAACGACGCCGCCCTCGGTCCGCGCGTGAAAGCCGTGCTGTCACGGCTCTACGGCCGCAAGCCCACCGCGCTCGATGCACCCGACGTGCCGCTCGACATCCTGGGGACGGCCTTCCAGTGGAAGGTCTGGAAGGCCCTGACCGAAATCCCGGCCGGCGAGACCCGCACCTACGGCGAGATCGCCCGCAGCATCGGCGAACCCAAGGCGGCGCGGGCCGTCGGACGCGCCTGTGCCACCAATCAGGCGGCCCTGGTCATTCCGTGTCACCGCGCCGTCGGATCGAGCGGCGCGCTGACCGGCTATCGCTGGGGCGTGGCGCGCAAGGAACGGCTGCTGGCCGAGGAGCGCCGGCGCAGCAGCAAGTAGAAGGCGCCCGATCCGCCATGATGGGCGTGGGCGGCGCGGACCGCCCTCACCCGCTCGCGATTGTCGCCGCGATTGAGCCAGCCCACGAACTCGCCGCGGATGCGGCCGTCGATCGTGCGGCCGCCCTCTTCGCGCAGGCCCTTGCCGGTCACGACCAGCACCACGCGCATGTCCTGCGCCGATACCCTGGCCAGGAAGGCCGTCACAGCCCGCTCCGCCGCCGCCAGCGTCATGCCGTGCAGGTCGATCGTCGCCTCCGGCACCAGCTTGCGCCGCGACAGGGCGCGCGAGACGTCGCGGTCGAACTGGCGGTCGTCCGGCGACAGGTCGGGAACGCTGGCCCGCCGGGACGGCAGCCTCTCTCGCGGCGGCGAGGACGGCACTTTGTCTGCCCGCGGCAACGGCGTCGGGGCAGGCAGCGCAGGTGCCCGCTTCTTCCGGTCGAGCGGCTTCACGCCGGCCATCGCCGCTGCGAACAATTCGACGTCCTTCACCATGCCATTTCGTCTAGCCTTGGCCGTGAGGCGGGTCTACACAGCCCGGCATGGCCATCGCGCCCCCCCTTCGGCCCAACGGCCCTCCCCAGCCCGATCCCGACCTCCAGACCGGCCTGCAGTATCTGCGCGCCGGCTGGTACGACCGCGCCGAGCTGCTGTTCAAGAGCGCGCGCGTCCGGCACGGCGACCGCCCCGACATTCTCCACTATCTCGCCGTCTGCCTGTCGCAGCGCGGCGCCGTGAAGGAAGCCGAGGGTCTGTGGCGCAAGGCCGTGGCCAAGGATCCGAACGAGCCGATGCTGCTCTACAATCTCGGCCTCGCCGCCCGTCGCCTCGGCAATCTCGATGAGGCGGCCCGCCGTTTCCGCGACACGATCCGCCAGGCGCCCGCCCATGTCGAAGCCCGTCTGGCGCTCGCGTCGATCCATATGGACACCGGGCGCTTCGCCGCCGCCGAACGCGAACTGTCGGAGTTCGTGGCCAACATCGATCGCGCGATCCATGACCATGGCACGGAGGCGCTGAAGCCCCTGCAGGCGCGCGCCCGCAACATGCTGGGCTACGCCCTCTATCGCCTGGGCCGGCACTCCGCGGCGATCGAAGTGTTCGACATGGCCCTGCAGGATGCCGGCGACAATGCCGAGCGCCGCGGCCAGATCCTGGGCGACCGCGCGCTCTGCCTGGCCGCGCTCGGCCACTACGACGAAGCCATTGCCGAGGCCGGCCGGGCGCTCGAACTGGCGCCGGCCAGCGCCACGCTGAACCATGCGCTGGGCTACGTCCTCTACTTCAGCGGCCGCCTGAGCGACGCCATCCCGATGATCGAGAAGGCGCTCCAGCTCGATCCGGCCTTCGGCCAAGCATACAATACCCTGGCGCTGGCCCGGGCGGCAGCGGGCCAGACCGAACAGGCCGCCGGCATCCTCGAGCAAGTCCTGGAACGCAATCCGTTCGACCAGGAAGCGATCCTCCAGCTCTCAAACCTGCACATTCAGGCCGGGCGCTTCGAGGCGGCCAGCCAGGTCCTCGGGCCCTATCTGAAAGCCGTGTCCGGCGATGCCCGGGCGATGAACAACCAGGGGCTGGCGCTGCTCGGCCTCAAGCGCTTCGACGATGCCCGGCGGATCCTGAAGAAGGCCGCGAAGGTTTCCCCCGACGAGCCCTTCGTACAGACCAACTACGGGCGCGCCCTGATGGGCCTGGGGCGGGCCGCCGAAGCACGCTTGCGCCATGAGCAGGCGTTGCGCGCCCTGCCGGACGATTCGCGGTTACTGGCCCACTATGGCATCTGCCTGGCGGCGCTGGGCGAGCTCGACAGGGCCCGCGAAACCCTCGACGCGGCCCTGGCTGCCGATCCGAACAACGAGGAAGCCCTGCTCGCACGCGCCGGTCTCGACGCATGAGCAGCGGCGCCGATCGTCTGGCCGAGGTCAAAGGCCACATCGCCGAGGCCGCGCTCGCTTCGGGTCGTTCGCCGTCCGACGTCACGCTCGTCGCCGTCTCGAAGACGCATGGCGCGGACCGGGTTCGCGAACTGCTGGAGGTCGGCCACCGCGTGTTTGGCGAGAACCGCGTCCAGGAAGCCGAAGGCAAGTTCCCCGAGCTCAAGGCGGCCTGGCCCGACCTCGAACTGCACCTGATCGGCCCGCTGCAGACCAACAAGGCGCGCGATGCCGTCGCCCTGTTCGACGTCATCCAGTCGGTCGACCGCGACCGCCTCGCCGCTGCGCTCGCCAAGGAGATGGAGAAGCTCGGCCGTCGCCCGGCCTGCTACATCCAGGTCAATACCGGCGAGGAGCCGCAGAAGGCCGGCATTCTCCCCAAGGACGTCGACGCCTTCGTCGCCCTCTGCCGCGACCAGTACAAGCTGCCGGTCGTCGGCCTGATGTGCATCCCGCCCGTCGACGAGGAGCCGGCCCTGCATTTCGCGCTGCTGGCCAAGATGGCGGCCCGCAACGGCCTGGCCAAGCTGAGCATGGGCATGAGCGCCGACTACGAGACAGCGGTCCGCATGGGCGCCACCCATGTCCGCGTCGGCAGCGCCCTGTTCGGCTCCCGCCCGCCGCTGCACTCCGCGCCCTAGCGCCGGATCGAGCCCCGGAATCAGGGCGCGATCTTCAAGTCCAGAATCAGCGGATGGTGGTCGCTGCCGATGTCCGGCCCGACACGGCGACTGACGATCCCGATGCCGGCGCTGACGAGAGCGTGGTCGATCGGCAGCCCGATCCCGGTGTTTGCCAGCCGCCAGGTCGCGATGGAGGGCGTGGTGCGTGGACGCTCGGCGGGCAGGATGTTCGTATCCCACAATCCGCTTTGCGCTATCAGCCGGTCGAACATCGGTGAGAATGGCGTGAGGTTGAGATCGCCGACCAGAACGACGCGCTCGCCCGCGTCGACATGCCGGCGCGCCACCGAAGCGGCATGGGCGAGTTGGCGGTCGCGGGCGCCGGTCCAGGGCGGCCCGGGCCGCCAGGCATGCAGGCTGAGGAGCGTGAGACAACCCGATTCGACCGGGCACAGCCGCGCCACCATCAGCGGCGCGTAGTCGCCCATCGTCAGATCGAACTTGAGCGACTCGGGTGGTTTCCTGGCGAGCAGCATGACTCCGAACACGTTGCTGCGCGGCGGCGGCGACTGAAAGGGCAGCAGGCGCGCCATCTCGCGCAGGACGGCGTCGTGAACCGGGTCGAGTTCCGTGAACACCGCGATATCGGGTTTTTCCGTCTCGACCAGACGCCGCAGGGCGTCCAGATCGGTGTTCAGATGATGCAGGTTGGCCCAGAGGAGGCGCACCACCGGCCCTGGCTGGGGCTGAAGATCGGTCGCCGGCAGGTGCATGTGCGGCCACACGACCGAAAAGCTCGCCGCGGCGACCAAAGACGACAGCCCGGCCGTCCACCCCTGGCGCAGGCCGAGCGCCACCAGGGCAAGGGCCGCGCCCGCCAGCAGGAAGTAGACATGGAAATGGGTCAGCAGCTCGAAGGACCAGTGCCGCGTCGCCAGCCAGGACAGAGCCTCCATCAGCGAAAGACCGATGACGAGCATGGTCAGCGCCGGCCGCAGGACGTTTAATGCGCGTTGTTGCCACTTCATTGACTGCACTGTACATGGCCGCCGCGCATGCCCGAACTTCCTGAAGTAGAGACCGTCCGGCGCGGGTTGATGCCGCGCCTGGTCGGCCGGCGGATCGTGCGGCTGCAGCAACGTCGGCCCGACCTGCGGGTGCCCTTGCCGGCGAAGTTCGCCGCCCGGGTCGAGGGGCGCACGGTCACCGGCATCGACCGGCGGGCGAAGTACCTGCTGATCCGGCTCGACGACGGGCAGACGCTCATCGTCCATCTCGGCATGTCGGGCCGCATGACCCTGCACGATGCCGAAAGCGCCGCCAGCCATCCGCTGGGCCGGCACGACCATGTCGTGTTCGACATGGACGATGGCTGGCAGGTCCGCTTCAACGATGCCCGCCGCTTCGGACTGATGGTTCTGGAGGCGGACGATGCGGTGGCCGGCCACAAGTTCTTCAAGAGCCTCGGCCCGGAGCCGCTGGACGACGCCTTCACCGGCGATGTGCTGGCTGCCCGTCTGGCCGGCCGCCGGACTCCGATCAAGGCGGCGCTGCTCGACCAGAAGACCCTAGTGGGCGTCGGCAACATCTATGCGTGCGAGGCGCTGTTCCTGGCCGGCCTCTCGCCGCGCCGCTCCGCCCACACCGTGAAGGGGGAGCGTGCGGGCCGCCTGGTCGACGCGATCAAGCTCGTGCTCAACCGTTCGATAGAGGACGGCGGCTCGACCTTGCGCGACCATGTTCAGCCGGGCGGCGAACTCGGCTATTTCCAGACGCGCTTCAACGTCTACGACCGGGCCGGCGTCGCCTGCCCGACCCGCGACTGCGGCCAGACGGTTCGCCGGCTCGTGCAGGCCGGCCGATCCACCTTCTACTGCGCCCGCTGCCAGCGCTGAGACGAGCTTCGAGGAGGAAAGAGCAATGACCACGGCATACGAAAACATCCAGACCGAAACCAAGGGCCGGGTCGGGATCATCCGGCTGAACCGCCCGAAGGCGCTGAACGCGCTCTGCGCCGATCTGGTGCGCGAGCTCGGCCACGCGCTCGATGCGTTCGAGGCCGATCCCGGCATCGGTTGCATGGTCCTCACGGGAAGCGACAAGGCGTTCGCGGCCGGCGCCGACATCAAGGAGATGAAGGAGAAGACCTACCAGGACGTCTTCCTGCAGGACTTCATCACCGTCGGTTGGGAGAAGGTGAGCCAGGTGCGCAAGCCGATCGTCGCCGCGGTGGCGGGCTACGCGCTGGGCGGCGGCTGCGAGATGGCCATGATGTGTGACTTCATCATCGCTGCGGACAACGCCAAGTTCGGCCAGCCCGAGATCACCCTGGGCACCATTCCCGGCGCGGGCGGCACCCAGCGCCTGACGCGCTTCGTCGGCAAGTCGAAGGCCATGGACATGGTCCTGACCGGCCGCATGATGGACGCCGCCGAAGCCGAGCGTTGCGGCCTGGTCAGCCGGGTCGTGCCGCTGGCCCAGCTGATGGAGGACGCGATGGCGACCGCCGAGAAGATCGCCGGCATGTCGCTGCCCGTCACCATGGTCGCCAAGGAGGCCGTCAACCGCGCCTTCGAAACGACCCTGTCGGAAGGGGTTCGCTTCGAGCGCCGGACCTTTCACGCGACTTTTGCCTTCGACGACCGGGCCGAAGGCATGGCGGCCTTCGCCGAGAAGCGGAAGCCGGGCTGGAAACATCGCTGATCCGGCGATTTTGGCGCGCTTGACCGGCCCGGATGCGGCCCGTATAAGCGCCCCCTTCGAATAACGAGGACTAACATGGCTAATCATAAGTCGGCCGAGAAGCGCGCCCGCCAGACCGAGCGCCGCACCGCCGTGAATACGGCCCGCCGCAGCCGCGTCCGGGGATCGGTGAAGAAGGTCGAAGAGGCGATTGCGTCCGGCGACAAGACGGCCGCCCGCGAGGCGCTGCGTCTGGCCCAGCCGGAGATCCAGCGGGGCGCCACCAAGCGCATCGTGACGAAGAACGCCGCCTCGCGCCGCGTGTCGCGTCTGTCGGCACGCATCAAGGCGATGGCCTGACGCTTCCCGCATCCTCGCTTCAGACTTTGTGAACGCCGCTCCCTCCGAGCGGCGTTTTCTTTTGTGCCGATGACGGTGCGAATGACGGTGCGAAAAAAATTGTCGGCGCTTTTCTCCAATGATCGTTTGGTGGTCGATTGGCCGACTGACATACGATTCGAATTTATCGAACGATGTGCAGTGACGAGCGCTAGATGTTGAGCGACGCAACGCGACGCGTGAGTCGCAAAATCGACTCGAACAACTTGTCAATCGAGTCACACCACGAAGTGGCTGAATAGCGTGTGGTGTTGGGACAGTGATTCGTTTGCGCGCTTCGGAGAGTCTGGATAAGACTCTGGCCATCGCGACGGGGCGTGGGGCGCTTGGATCGCGGGCCTGATGGAGAAGAGGGGATTCCTCTCCATCGCAACGACGAACGAGGGAGACAGGTACACAACGCTTCGCAAGTTCGACGATCGATAAGAAGATGAAGCGTCCCATAAGCGACGCTCGTTCAAACATCCCTCGTTCCCTCTTGCCGTGTTGTGTGTCGCCTTCGTTCTCTGGCTCGCCAAACAACGCCTCGCTTCGACGAATGAAAGCGGGGGCCATGTCGAAAGACAACAAGATCACAGACACATTCGAAGTGTCCCCCGCAGCCGGCTACGCCGGTGACGTGATTCCGGCGACTGCCTGGAAAATTCTCGACGAACAGAAGGACGCGATCCTGATCGACGTACGCACGCGCGCCGAGTGGAACTATGTGGGCGTGCCCGATCTCGCCAGCCTCGACAAGAAGCCGGGCCTGGTCGAATGGCAGCTCTTTCCGAGCATGCAGGTCAATCCTGATTTCGTCGGCGCGCTTTCGGAGGCGCTGGCGGACAAGACGACCCCGCTGCTCTTTCTGTGTCGAAGTGGGGTGAGATCGGTCGCGGCGGCGAAAGCCATGTCCGCGGCCGGATACAGTACGTGTCTCAATGTGGCAGACGGCTTCGAGGGGCCTCTCGATGCGCAGGGCAAGCGCGGCGCAACGAGGGGATGGAAGGCAGCAGGGCTTCCGTGGAGACAGACGTGAATCGCATTCAATCGCCGATCCAAGGCAATAACAACGCAGTATTCGAGACCAACATCGTGGCGGGGGCAGGTATGGAAGAAGGGGCGGGCCGAAAAGAGCTCGAAGCGCAGTGGGTGCGCGTCTGTGATCGGCTTCGCAAGGAAATCGGGGACAAGGCCTTCAAGACGTGGTTCGGCGAGGTCGAGCTGGGTGAACTGAAGGATGGCAAGCTGCGCCTCTACGCCCCGACCCGCTTCGTGCGTGACTGGGTCGGCCGCCACTACGGCGACCGCGTGATCGCCTACTGGCAGTCGGTGATGCCCGAGGTGAAGAGCGTCGAGGTGAATCTCGTCCCGCCGCCGGCGCCGCGCCGTCCGAACGAGATCATCGCGATGCCGCCGGTTCCCTCGTCGCATAACCACCAGCCGCCGATGCCCCGCATGGGCCCGTCGATCGGCCGCGGTGCCGACGAACTCTCGCAGGCTCCCGAGGGCCGCTACACCTTCGCGAACTTCGTGGTCGGCAAGCCCAACGAGTTCGCCTATGCGGCGGCACGCAACATCTCCGAACAGGACATGCCGCTTCCCGAGCGCAACCCGCTCTACATTTTCGGCGGCGTCGGGCTCGGCAAGACCCACCTGATGCATGCGATCTGGCACGTCATCCGCGAGCGCGATCCCAAGACCCGCGTTCTCTACCTGACGGCCGAGAGCTTCGTGAACCGCTTCATCCAGGCGCTGCGCACCAAGAACACCGGACAGTTCAAGGAACTCTTCCGCAACGTCGACGTGCTGATGGTCGACGACGTGCAGTTCATCTGCGGCAAGGAAGCGAGCCAGGACGAGTTCTTCTTCACGTTCAATTCGCTGGTCGAGCAGAACAAGCAGATCATCCTGTCCTCGGAGAAGCCGCCGAGCGAGCTGCAGGACATCGAGGAGCGCATGCGCTCGCGCCTCGGCAGCGGCCTCGTGGCCGACATCCATTCCTCGACCTACGAGCTGCGCCTGTCGATCCTGCAGACCAAGGCCGAGAATGCGCGGGTGCCGGTTCCGGCCAACGTGCTCGAGTTCCTCGCGCACAAGATCAGCACCAACATCCGCGAGCTCGAGGGCGCGCTGAACCGCGTCGTCGCGCACGGCCAGCTGATCGGCCGCGAGATCACCGTCGAGATGGCGCAGGACGTGCTGCACGACCTGTTGCGCCAGGCCGACCGCAAGGTCACGGTCGACGAGATCCAGCAGCGGGTCGCCTCGCACTACAACATCAAGCTCGCCGAGATGAGTTCGCCCCGGCGGGCCCGCTCGGTGGCCCGGCCGCGCCAGGTGGCGATGTACCTGGCGAAGCAGCTCACGACGCTGAGCCTCCCCCAGATCGGCAAGCGCTTCGGCAACCGCGACCACACCACGGTCATGCACGCCGTGCGCAAAATCGAGGAACTCAAGGTCTCCGACCTCTCGATTGCCGAGGACGTCGAACTGCTCAAGCGGCAGCTCCAGGGCTGAGCCCCTCGGACGGGATTGGCGGCGGGCCCCAAAAGGGGCCCGTTCTGCGTCGGAGGCATGCCCTAAGGGCCTCAAAATACGGGCGAATTAGCTTCCCGACGGCACTTCGCGTGGTATAGTCTCCGACCGTTCCGCCGGGACTTCCGCAACCGGTGAAAACGGGGTGTCTGAACCGCGTATCTTGGCCCTCGTTATAGCGACCAACCCATGAAACTGACGATCGAACGGGCAGCCCTCTTGAAGGCGCTTGCCCATGTGCAGAGTGTGGTCGAACGGCGGAACACGATCCCCATTCTGTCCAACGTGCTGGTCACCGCCCACAAGGGCCGGCTGAGCCTGGCCGCGACCGACATGGACCTGGCGATCACCGAGTCGGTGGAAGCGAACGCCTCCAAGACCGGCTCCACGACCGCGCCGGCCCACACGCTGTACGAGATCGTCCGCAAGCTGCCCGACGGCGCCCAGGTCGAACTCGAGACGGCCTCCGACGACAGCAGCCTGGTCATCCGGGCCGGGCGCTCGCGCTTCACGCTCCAGTGCCTGCCGGCGGCCGACTTCCCGGCGATGAGCGAGGGCGACCTACCGCACCGGTTCCAGCTCCCGGCGACCGACCTCAAGGGCATCATCGACCGCACCCGGTTCGCGATCTCCAACGAGGAGACCCGCTACTACCTGAACGGAATTTACTTCCATGCCGCGACCGTGGGCGGCACCCAGGTGCTGCGCGGCGTGGCGACCGACGGCCATCGCCTGGCCCGGGTCGAGGTGCCGCTGCCCAAGGGCGCCGGCGAGATCCCGGGCGTGATCGTGCCGCGCAAGACCGTGGGCGAGGTCCGCAAGCTGCTCGACGAGAGCGATGGCACGGTCGATGTCGAGCTCAGCGACACCCGCATCCGCTTCTCCAGCGGCAACGTCACCCTGGTCAGCAAGCTGATCGACGGCACCTTCCCCGACTACGAGCGGGTCATCCCGACCGGCAACGACAAGGTCCTGAACGTGCCGTGCAAGGAATTCGCGCACGCCGTGGACCGCGTCTCGACCATCTCGACGGAAAAGTCGCGCGCCATCAAGCTGGCTGTCGCCAAGGGCGTCGTGACGCTCTCGGCCACCAGCCCGGATGCCGGCAGCGCCACCGAGGAAATCGAGGTCGAGTACAAGGACACGGCCCTCGAGATCGGTTTCAATTCGCGTTACCTGCTGGACATCACCGAACAGATCGCGGGCGCCGAAGCGCGCTTCCTGATGGCCGATGCCGGCTCGCCCACCCTGGTGCGCGACGGTGCCGACGAGAGCGCGCTCTACGTGCTCATGCCGATGCGGGTATGACGGCACAGGCCATCAGCGCCCTCGCCTATTCTTCCGACGCCGTATCGGGCGCTGCGCCGGCACTCCTCGCCGTGCGCCAGCTTCGCCTTACCCATTTCCGCAACTACCGCCAGCTCCGCCTGGATTGCGGCGCCGAGCCGGTCGTCCTGGTTGGTGCCAACGGGGCGGGCAAGACCAACCTGCTCGAGGCGCTGTCCTACCTGGCACCCGGTCGCGGCCTGCGACGCGCCCGGCTCGAGGATGTCTGCTGCCGCTCCCGTGCCGGCGAGCCACCGGCCGATGGCTGGGCGGTTGCTGCGACCCTTGATACGCCCGACGGGCGGGTGGCCATCGGCACCGGCCTCGAAGCCGGCCGCAGCGAGGGCGGCCTGCCGCGCCGTGTCGTGCGGATCGACGGCCGGCCGATGCAGAGCCAGACCTCGCTCGGCGGACACGTCGCGGCGGTGTGGCTGACCCCGCAGCTCGATCGCCTGTTCCTCGACGGCGCGTCGGAGCGCCGGCGCTTCCTCGACCGGCTGGTGACGGCGCTGCACCCCGAACATGCCGGCGATGTCGCGGCCTACGAGAATGCGATGCGCCAGCGGGCGCGGCTGCTGGCGGATGGACGCCAGGCGGGCAATCGCGATCCGCACTGGTTCACGGCCCTGGAAGACACGATGGCCCGCCACGGCGTGGCCCTGGCCGCGGCGCGCGCCGACACCGTGCAGCGTCTCGACGCGGCGGCGCGGCTGGGCGTCGGCCCCTTCCCGCGCGCGTCGCTCGCCATGGCCGGCGAGGTCGATGGCTGGCTGGCCACGATGGCGGCGATCGACGTCGAGGACCGGCTGCGCCGCGAGCTGGCCGCAACCCGGTCGCGCGATGCCGATGCCGGCACCACTGCCTGCGGGCCCCATCGCAGCGACCTCGCGGTGCGTCATCTCGATCTCGACCTGCCGGCGGCAGAAGGGTCGACCGGACAGCAGAAGGCCGTCCTCGTCTCGATCGCGCTGGCGCATGCACGCCTGGTGGCCTTGGCGCGCAGCCGGCCGCCGCTGCTGCTGCTCGACGAAATCGCGGCCCATCTCGACGCGGAGCGCCGGCTGGCGCTGTTCGACGAGGTGGTGGCGCTCGGCGTCCAGAGCTGGATGACCGGGACGGATGCCGAACTCTTTGCGCCGCTAGCCGGTCGCGCGCAGATCCTGCGCGTGGCCGACGGCTCGATCGCGGCGGTCTGAACAGTTTTTCGAAAGCCAGGATCATGAGCGACAACGACATCACGCCGGGCGCCGAGGACTATGGCGCGGATTCCATCAAGGTTCTGCGCGGGCTGGAAGCCGTGCGCAAACGCCCGGGCATGTATATCGGCGACACCGACGACGGGACCGGCCTGCACCACATGGTCTACGAAATCGTCGACAACGCGATCGACGAGGCGCTGGCCGGCTACTGCGACAAGGTCCACGTCCTCCTGCACGGCGACGGCTCGGTCACGGTGCGCGACAACGGCCGGGGCGTGCCGACCGACATCCACAAGGAAGAGGGGATCTCGGCCGCCAACGTGATTTTCACGCAGCTCCATGCCGGCGGAAAGTTCGACCAGAACTCCTACAAGGTGTCGGGCGGCCTGCATGGCGTCGGCGCCGCGGTGGTGAACGCGCTGTCCGAGCGACTGGACCTGCGCATCTGGCGCAACGGCAAGGAACACCATCTGGTTTTCCGGCATGGCGAACCGGAAGGCGACCTGCAGATCGTGGGCGAGGCCGAGCAGGGCCAGCATGGCACGGAAGTGACGTTCCAGCCCTCGACCGGCACCTTCACCAAGACCGAGTTCGACTTCGCCACGCTGGAGCACCGGCTGCGCGAGCTCGCGTTCCTGAATTCCGGTGTCCGCATCGTGCTGACCGACGAGCGTGCCGCCGAGCAGAAGGTCTCCGAGCTCTATTACGAGGGCGGCGTCGAGGCCTTCGCCAAGTATCTCGACCGCAACAAGTCGGTGCTGCACGACCCGCCGGTGTCGATCCGCGGCGAGAAGGACGGCATCACCGTCGAAGTCGCGATGCAGTGGAACGACAGCTATCACGAGACGATGCTGTGCTTCACCAACAACATCCCGCAGCGCGACGGCGGCACCCACCTGGCCGGCTTCCGCGGCGCGCTCACGCGCACGTTGAACAAGTATGCCGACGAGAGCGGCATCTCGAAGAAGGAGAAGGTCGGCCTCACCGGCGACGACATGCGCGAGGGCCTGACCTGCGTGCTCTCGGTCAAGGTCCCGGACCCGAAGTTCTCGTCGCAGACCAAGGACAAGCTGGTCTCCTCGGAAGTGCGCCCGGTCGTCGAGTCCGTCGTTGCCGACAAGTTCGGCCAGTGGCTCGAGGAGCATCCCTCCGAGACGCGCAAGATCCTGACCAAGGTCGTCGAGGCCGCCGCCGCCCGAGAGGCCGCAAAAAAAGCCCGCGAACTGACCCGCCGCAAGGGAGCGCTCGACGTCTCCTCGCTGCCCGGTAAGCTCGCGGACTGCCAGGAGCGCGATCCGGCACTGTCCGAACTGTTCATCGTCGAGGGCGATTCGGCCGGCGGCTCGGCCAAGCAGGGCCGCAATCGCGCCAACCAGGCGATCCTGCCGCTGCGCGGCAAGATCCTGAACGTCGAACGGGCGCGCTTCGACAAGATGCTGGGCTCGGCGGAAATCGGCACGCTGATCACGGCGCTCGGCACCGGGATCGGTCACGACGACTTCAACCTCGACAAGCTGCGCTACCACAAGATCATCATCATGACGGACGCCGACGTCGACGGCTCACACATCCGCACCCTGCTGATGACGTTCTTCTATCGCCAGATGCGCGACCTGATCGAGCGCGGGCACCTCTACATCGCGCAGCCGCCGCTGTTCAAAGCGGCGAAGGGCAAGTCGGCCATCTATCTCAAGGACGAGCGCGCGCTCGACGACCATCTGATCCAGACCGGCCTCGAGGGCGCCACGCTGCAGCTCGGCAGCGGCAGCGTCCTGGCCAAGGAGGATCTGCGGAACACGGTCGACATCGCCCGGTCGGTGACCAACCTCGTGAAGCCGCTGGCGCTGTCGCGCCGCGTCACCAGCCAGGCCGTGATCGAACAGGCGGCGATCGCCGGCGCCCTCAAGCCCGATGTGCTGGCCGATCCCGTGCTCGCCAAGCAGACCGCCGACTACATCGCCCGGCGGCTGGACGTCGTCAGTCCGCCGCTGGAGCGGGGCTGGGTCGGCGATCCGATCGCCGATGGCGGGCTTGCCTTCACGCGTCGCCTGCGCGGCGTGACCGAGCGGCACATTATCGACGGACCGCTCACCCGCAGTGCCGAGGCTCGCAAGCTCGACGCGCTGGCGGACGAGCTTCAGGCCATCTACGAGAAGCCTGGCCTGTTCGCGGTGAAGGACAAGGAGACGAGGGTCTCCTCGCCCACCGAGCTTTTCGCCGCCGTGCTCGAAGCCGGACGCAAGGGCGTCACGATCCAGCGCTACAAGGGCCTCGGCGAGATGAATCCCGATCAGCTCTGGGAGACGACGCTCGACCCGGAGGCGCGCACGCTGCTGCAGGTCCGGATCAACCATGCCGACGAGGCCGACGAGATCTTCTCGACCCTGATGGGCGACGTGGTCGAGCCGCGCCGCGAGTTCATCCAGGAAAACGCGCTGAAGGTCGCAAACCTCGATGTCTAGGACCGCCGCTCTGCTGGTCGCCGCCCTGCTCTCCGTCGCGGGCGCCCTGCCCGCAGCTGCACAGACCCAGTCGACGACGCCGACGGCCAACGCCGGGACGAAGCTCAATTTCCCGGCAAGCCTGGGCGGCGCCACCTTCGAGCGTTCGGTCAACTATGCGGCGGCCCCGGCCAACAATCCGGGCCTCGGCATGGCGTACTTCTATTCGACCCCGAAGCGGCTGACGATCAGCGTGCAGGTGTTCGACCTCGGCCGCCGCGTGCCGGCGGGAAGCGACAATCCGGCCGTCACCTCCCAGTTCAACGCCGAGCTCAGCGCGGCCGAGCAGCAGTTCAAGTACGCCGGATACACCGGCTTCCAGAAGCCGTCGGTGCCCTCGAGCTGCGCCTACGGCGGGGTGACCTTCCGCTGCGTCACCTACAGCGGCGTCACCCAGGCCAATTCGCGGGTCTACAGCAAGCTGCTGCTGACTGGCTTTCGCGAGCATTTCATCAAGATCCGGATCGACTGGGCGCAGTCGCACCAGCAGACTTCGGCCGATGCCGATGCCGCGCTGCAGGCCTTCGTGCCGGCCCTGATGCGCTGATTTTCGCGGCGCACGCGTCTGGCGTCAGCGCAGGCCGAGCCGCCGGAACGTTCCGACCGTCGTGAGCAGGCCCAGCGTGACCAGGCCGAGGCCGCCGATCTGCAGGGCGCCGGGGATCTCCCCCACGATCGGAATCCCGACCAGGACCGACAGAGCGGGCACGATGGCCGGAAACAGCACGGCGCGGCTCACGCCGAGGAAGATCACGGCCTGGCTGTAGGCGATCATGGTGATGGCGCCCTGCAGTCCGCCCTGCACCAGACCCTGGAAGACCAGCATGCCGAGCGGCAGCGCCTGCAGGTGGGCGATGCCCATGACCGCCAGGTAGAGCGGCGTCGTCATCAAGAAGGACAGCACGGCCACGACGGCGGTGGCTTGCAGCGCCGGAAGCCGCCAGTGCCGCAGCAGCAGGGTGAAGCCCGCCCACAGCACGCTCGAGGCGAAGAACAGGAGATCGCCCAGCCAGGCCCGTTCGCCCGCCGGCTGCGTGAGCCCGTCCCAACCGATCAGGAAGATGCCCATCAAGACGATGGCGGCGCCGATCAGGTGGTTGCGGCTCAAGCGCTCGCGCAGGAACAGCGCCGCGCCGATGGTGCTGACGATGGTGACGGTCGAGGGTGCGATCACCGCGCCATGGGCCAGCGGCGCGAAGCCATAGCCGCCTGTCTGCAGCAGGGCGAAGGGCGCGCCCCCCAACAGCGTGAGGATCAGCGAGCGGCGGAAGCCGATGCCGGCGAAGTCGCGCACGCCGTAGCGCAGCAGCAGCGGCAGCATGATGGCGCCGGCTACGATGTAGCGGGCGAAGATCATGTCGACGGCACCCAGGCCGCCCAGGATGCCCGCACGCGCCGAGGCGAAGGACAGCGAGGCCCCGAGCGCCATGATGGACCCGCACAGGAAGCCCCAGTGGTCGCGGGTAACCCATGCCGGTGTCGAATAGGCCATGCCCCTCGCTAGCACGCGGCGGGCCAGTCGGACACGAATTTTGGTGCAATCGCTCCATAATTGCGCTTTCATGCCTCGATGGCTCGCCTCAGGGAATTCGACGAGGACCGCGCGCTCGATGCCGCCGTCGACTGTTTCTGGAATCGCGGCTACGAGGCCACGTCTGTGCGCGACCTCGCGCGCGAGATGGGGATCGGCGGCGCCAGCCTCTACAACGCGTTCGGCGGCAAGCGCGCCCTGTTCGAGCGCGTCCTCGAACGCTACGCCAACCGTTCGACCCGCGAGCGCATCGCACGGCTCGAAGCCGGTCACCGTCCGCGCGAGGCGATCCGGGCCTTCCTCGCCGAGGTGATCGACCGTTCGCTGAAGGATTCCGACTGCAAGGGGTGCCTGCTGGTGAATTCGGCGCTCGACGTGGCGCCGCACGACGCCGAGCTCGGCCGCGTCGTCACCGGATATCTCGAGGAGATCCGCGCGTTCTTCCGGCGCAACGTCGAGGCCGCGATCGAGGCCGGCGAAACGCCGCGCGGCACCGATGCCGAGGCCCTGTCGATCCACCTGCTGGGCGTGCTGATGGGCATGCGCGTGCTGTCGCGCACCGGTGCACGCCGGCGGACCCTGGAAGCCGTGGTCCAGCCGGCGCTCGACCTTCTGGGGAGGCCCCATTGATCGACCATCTCAACGACGCCGCCCTGAGCGCGCTGCCCGACGACGCTCCCGTGGTCATGCTGAACCTGATGCGCTTCCGCGAGCGCTCGCTGGACGGCAAGGGCAGCGGCTGGGACGCGTATCTGCGCTACAGCGCGCTCACCATAAAACTGATCAAGGCGCAGGGCGGCACCATCATCTGGACCGGCGATGCCGAGGCGGTGGCGCTGGGCGAAGCGGACCGGCATCGCTGGGATTACGTGGCGCTGGTCCGCTATCCCTCGCGTGCCGCGTTCCTCGCCATGATGAGGTCGCCCGAATACGCGGTGGCCAATGTCGAACGCGAGAACGGCTGCAGCGACCATGCCATCGTCGCCACGCGCCAGACATACAGCAACCTCAGCGAAGCCCGAACCAAGGAGTAGGCAATGTCATTGGCAGACAAACTCTCGGCGATGCGAGCGGCCAGCGCTGCGCGGCTTCCCGCAGACAAGCAGGCCATCATGCACAGGGCCACCGAAGATTTGCGCCGTACGGGAATTCTCGACCGTATCGTGCCGGTCGGCAGCCGGATGCCAGCCTTCGCACTGGCCGACCATGACGGGCGTCGCGTCGACTCGGACGATCTTCTCGCCGGTGGGCCATTGGTCCTGTCCTTCTTCCGAGGGTCCTGGTGACCCTACTGCCGGCATGAGCTGGATGCTCTGCAAAGCGTGTACGCCGACATCGCTGGCCTCGGCGCCAGTCTCGTCGTGATCTCTCCTGAACTGCCGGTGCGCACGGCAGAGATGGCGACCAAACAGAAACTCACCTTCCCGATCGTCTGGGACGAGAAATCCGCCGTCGCGGAAGCCTTTGGCCTGGCTTTCACGCTCCCCGACGACCTGAGAGAAGTTTACCTCAGCCTCGGCATCGATCTCCCGCTGCGCAATGGCGACGCCTCCTGGCGGCTGCCGGTTCCCGCACGATTCGTTGTCGACGGCGAGGGCATCGTGCGCTCAGTCGAAGCCGACGTGGACTACACACACAGGCCCGAACCCGAACCGACCGTCGCGCTCCTGCGCGACATCGTTGCGGGCTGAGGCCAGGCGGAAGCAACAGGGGAAACAAACTCATGGTAAGACGTCTCAGCGAGATGCCTGAGGTCGAGGCCCATCACCTCCGGCGCATCGAGTGTCCGACCTTCGACGACACGCCCGCACTGCCCGGCAAGCCGCTCAGCCAGCGCAGGGTCGCGCTGATCTCGACCGCGGGCCTGCACCGGCGCGGCGACCGGCCGTTCCGCCCCGGCGACGGCAGCTACCGCGTCATTCCGGCGGAGACCCCGGCGCGCGACCTGGTCATGAGCCACATCTCGGTGAACTTCGACCGAACGGGCTTCCAGCAGGATCACAACGTCGCCTTCCCGATCGACCGGCTGCGCGAGCTGGTCGAGGAGGGCGTGGTCGGCTCGATGGCCTCGATGCACTATTCGTTCATGGGCGCCTTTCCGCCCGATGCGGCCGAGCCGCATGCCCAGCATCTCGCCGGCCTGCTGAAGCAGGATGCCGTCGACGCCGCCCTGCTCGTCCCCGTTTGACCCGCCTGCACGCGCGCCGTGGGCGCGCTGGGCCACTTCCTCGAGCGTCAGGGCATTCCGACCGCCAGCATCAGCCTGGTGCGGGAGCACACCGAAACCATCCGCCCGCCGCGGGCCCTCTGGGTCACGTTCGAGCTCGGCCGGCCGCTCGGCATTCCCGACGATCCCGACTTTCAGCGTCGCGTGCTGCGGGCGACCGCGGAGCTTCTGGAGCGTACCGACGGGCCATTGATCGCCGACTATCCCGAGCACGTTGGCGAAGAGGCCGACTTCACCGGCTGGGCCTGCCCGATCAACCTGGCGCCCCAGGCGACCGACACGCTGGCGGCCGAGATCGACCGTCTGGCGACCTGGCACGACCAGAGCGTCGCCCGAACCGGCCGCACCACCGTGGGCGTCTCCGGCCTCGACATGCCGGCGGCCGGCGCGCTGCTCGCCGCCGCCCTGGCCGGCGATCTGCCGTCCGCGCAAACGCTCAAGGAAGCGGTCGACGATCTGCGGGCGTATTATCTCGAAGCGGCCTCGGCCTTTCCCGATCCCGGCACGTCGAAGAAGCGCAAGGCCTGGCTGTGGGACGAGACCCTGTTCGGCAAGGCGCTCCTCGACCTGCAGCCCAGGCTGGCCGCGAGTGAAGACCCGCAGCTCAGGATCCTGGGCAATCTCACCTTGATCCCGGCGACCGAGCGCCACCGGCTGGCCAAGGCCTAGAGCACCATCTGCGTCTGCGTCACCACCGCCACGAGCTTGCCCTCGGCGGTGGTGATACGGGTCGTCCAGACCATGGTGCGGCGGCCGCGATGGACCGGCGTGGTCTCGCCGAACACCGTGGTGCCGACCGGCGCCGGCCCCACGAAGTTGGTCTTGCTCTCGATCGTCGTCGTGCCCTTGCCCTCGGGCAGGTTGAGCACGGTGGCGGCGGCACCCAGCGTGTCGGCGAAGGCCATCACCGCGCCACCGTGCAGGATGGCGGGCCGTGTGCAGAGCTCGGGGCGCACGACCATCTCGGCCTTCACCCCGATCTCGCTGGCTTCCGTGAACTTCAGCCCCAGAACGTCGGCGAAGGGCAGCTTGATGTCGTTGAGGAGCTGAAGCCTGTCCATGGTCGTTCCCTTTCAATGGGTGGTGCCGAGCCGGCGCAGGCCGAGATACTCGAGGATCGCGAGGTCGGCCACGATCAGCGCGACGACGACGATGCCCGCGATGCCGGCCAGGGTCCACGCCGCCGGCAGCATCAGCACTACCGCGCTGATCGCGACCCAGGATGCGTCCAGCACGAAGATCGTGCGGGCCCATCCGATCGGCATGTCGGTGCGCGAGGCGACCCACCCGCACAGCGCGCCGAAGGCCACGAAGCCGAGGCCGAGCAGTTCCAGCACGAGGGCGAGGTCGAGTCCCAGCACCTGGAGCGGCGCATGGGTGGCCATCGCGGCGAACGGTGTGGCGAAGGCCGCCAGGACGGCACCGGAGCCGACGGACAGGACGGCATTGGCCCAGAGAGTGCGACGAAGCAGGCGATCGGATGAAGCGGTCATCATGTCCTCCTTTGGTTGCGGACAGGCTGGAGATCGCATTCGCCCGACGGTCTCTCAATTACGCAGGAGGTAATCGGCGGACCGGCGGGCCGATGCTAGGTTTCGCGCCATGAGCACCATTCCCGCTTCGGCGACCCCTGCCCCGGCCGATATGTTCGGCCCCATGCTGCGCGCCTGGCGGCGGCGCCGGGGTGCCAGCCAGCTCGCGCTGGCGCTGCAGTCCGGCGTCTCGCAGCGCCATGTCAGCTTCCTCGAATCGGGCCGCGCCCGCCCCAGCCGCGAGATGGTGGTCCAGCTTTCGACCGCGCTCGACGTGCCGCTGCGCCAGCGCAACGAGATGCTGCTGGCGGCGGGCTTCGCGCCGGCCTATCGCGAGAGCAACCTCGCCGCGCCCGAGCTTGCACCGGTGCGCCGGGCCATCGATTTCATGCTGAAGCAGCAGGAGCCCTACCCCGCGGTCGTGATCGACCGGCTGTGGAACCTGCTGCAGGCCAACGAGGCGGCGAACGCCTTCACCGTCTTCCTGTTCGAGGGCATGCCGCCGCCACCACCACCGGGCAAGGCACCCAACCTGCTGCGCTGGATCCTCGACCCCAAGGCGCTGCGCCTGAAAATCTCCAACTGGGAGGAAGTCGCGCGCTATCTCGTGTCGACGACCTATGCCGAGATCCTGGCGGCCGGCGGCGAGCCCCGGGCGCTCGCGTTCATCGAAGAGATCATGGCCTATCCCGACGTGCCCGCCTCGTTCCGCAAGCTGCGCTTCGAGGAGCGGCCCGGGCCGGTGCTGACGGTCGACTATCTGGTGGGCGGCAAGGCGCTCTCGGTGTTCACCACCATCGCGACCCTGGGAACGCCGCAGGACATCACCCTGCAGGAAGTCCGCGTCGAGAGCTTCTTCCCCGCCGACGACCGCAGCGACGCGCTGTTCAGGAGCCTGGCGGCGAAACGCTGATCGACATTGCGAAAGTCTCCGTCGCGCCCGGCCCAATGGTGACGACGCCGGGCTTGTCCGCCAGCTCGCCGTCGAAGCCCTCGGGGCTGGCGTGGCCCTGCCACGGTTCGATGCAGACATAGCCGGCGCCCGGTTTGGTCCAGATGCCGAGATGCGGCATGCGCGGGAAGTCGACGCGGATGGCTTCGCCATAAAGGACGCTGCGGCTCGCGAGCGTATCGAACACCAGCGCACCGTCTTCGAACAGATCGTCGTGCAGTCGGAGATGCCGGTCGAGGACCGGCGTCGCGAACTGGGCCGCACTCAGCAGGCCATCGACCGGCCGTCGGATCGGCGCGGGTTCGTCCTGCTCAAAGACGATCTGGTGGGCTGCCCGCGACTTGCCGTAGGGCAACGGCCAGCGCAGCGCCGGATGGAAGCCGAACGAGGCCGGCATGACCTCAGTCCCGGTGTTCGTGACCTCGGCTTCCATATGCAGGGTCGCGCCTTCGATGCGGTAGGTGACGTCGAGGCGAAACGCGAAGGGATACTGGCGCCGCGTCGCGTCGCTGGCCTCGAGGCGCCAGGTGCAGGACGCGGCATCGGAGCCGACCAGCCCGAAGGTCGACGTTCGGGCGAAGCCATGGCGGCCGATGTCGTAGGCCTTGCCGGCCACGTTGAGCCGATTGCCCTTCACTTCACCGACGATGGGAAACAGCAGCGGCGAACGGCCGTTCCAGACGGCGGGATCGCCGTCCCAGAGGAGATCGGTGCCGGCGCGATCCTGCAGGCGCACGAGTTCGGCGCCGGTGGCGGAGATTTCAGCGCTGAGCGCGGCGGTGGAGATCGAGATGGTGGATTGCGAGACGGGGGAGGCCATGAGCCATCCTACAACAGGTGCGCCTCGCGAACGGCATCGTCGACGGAGGGCAGGTATCGGACCTGCGGGCGTCCCGCGCCGGCCCGCAGCAACGCGTGGCGGACCGACGGCGTGGCGCCCGTTACATAGACCCGGACGCCATGGCGTGCCGCCTTTCGGCCGGCGCCCGCAATGACGTTGGCCGCCGTCGAATCGACGAACGGAACGGCGCCGAAGTCGATGACGAAGGCCTTGTGCTGGTCGGCGATGTTGTCGAGCACGGCGCCCACGGTCGAGGCCGTGCCGAAGAAGAAGGCGCCGGACAGGCGGTAGACGATCACCCGCGGGTCGGTCACGAGGTCGGCGGCAAAGGGCGCGCGGGCGGGCTGGGCCACGATGCCCGCGGTGGCGGTCAGGCGCTGGATGAGCACGATGACACCCAGGGCCGTGCCGACCACGATGCCTTCCATCAGGTCGCGGAATACGGTGAGCAGGAAGGTCGAGAGCAGCACGACCGCGTCGCCGCGCGAGGAGCGCAGCAGGGTCATGAACTCATGCTTCTCGGCCATGTTCCAGGCGACCACCGCCAGCACGCCGGCCAGGGCCGCCAACGGGATGTAGGCGGCGAGCGGCGCGGCCAGCAGCATGAAGCCCAGCAGGAAAACCGAGTGGAGCATGCCGGCGACCGGCCCGCGTGCGCCGGCGCGCACGTTGGTCGCGGTGCGGGCGATCGTGCCGGTGGCGCAGATGCCGCCGAACAGCGCCGAGGCGATGTTGGCCACGCCCTGGGCCACCAGTTCGCAATTCGAGCGATGGCGGCGGCCCGTCATGCCGTCGGCCACCACCGCGGACAGCAGCGATTCGATGGCGCCCAGCAGCGCGAAGGAGAGCGCAGCCGGCAACACGGCCAGCATCTTCTCCAGCGACATGTCGGGCAGGCTGGGTGCGGGAAGCATGGACGGGATGCCGCCGAAACGGCTGCCGATCGTCTCGATCGGCAGGCCCAGCACAAAGGTTGCGACCGAGCCGGCCACCACGGCCACCAGCATGCCCGGCCAGTGCGGCCGCAGCTTCCGGAGGCCGAGAATGATGCCGATGGTCACGACGGCCAGGGCAATGGCGGCCGCGTTCACCGTACCGGCGGCGCCCGCCAGCACTTCGAGCTTGGCGGCGAACTCTCCCGGCTCCTTGCCCTGCAGGGTGAGGCCGAACAGGTCCTTGATCTGGCTGGCGAAGATGATGACGGCGATGCCGGTCGTGAACCCGACCGTGACCGGATAGGGGATGAACTTGACGAAGGTGCCGAGCCGGAGCGCCCCGGCCGCCATCAGGAAGACGCCGGACATCAGGGTCGCCAGCAGCATGCCCTCGATCCCGTGACGCGCGACCGTCGCGGCGACCAGCACGATGAAGGCGCCGGCGGGGCCACCGACCTGGAACCGGCTGCCGCCCAGTGCCGAGATCAGGAACCCGCCGACGATGGCCGTGAACAGGCCGCGTTCCGGCGTGGTGCCCGAGGCGATGGCAATGGCCATCGAGAGCGGCAACGCCACGATCGCCACTGTAAGTCCGGCGACGGCATCGGCCCGCAGTGCCGCCAGCCCGTAGCCCTCGCGCAGGACCGAGACGAGCTTGGGAACGAAGGGGCCGTCGAATCTCGCGAAGAAATTCGAAGAAGGGGTACTGAGGGACATAATACAAAATATTTGTGTGTTATGATGATATCGAATAACGCGCACCAGCACAACCCGACGCAAAGTCCGGACCAGCCTCCCGAAAAAGACGGCATGTTGTCTGACAACTCGGTCGCGCCTCATCCCAAACCCATGCATAGTCCGCGCAGGGTCCCGGTCTCAGAACCAAAACAGGGCCTTCGGAGGAAACGACATGAAGCGCAGACTGCTGATGGGCGGTATCGCCGCCTCGACTCTCGCGGCCCCGTTCATCGCCAACGCCCAGGCGCCGCTGACGCTGAACGGCGCGGTCCAGTTCAACGACGACCACGCCTTCAACAAGACGCTCCTGAAGTTCGAGGAGCTGGTGAAGCAGTATTACGGCAAGCCGATCAACTTCGTGCTCCACCGCAATTCGTCGCTCGGTCTCGAGAAGCAGTATTTCGAGTACATGGCGCAGGGCAAGGCGGTGGACTACGCCATCGTTTCCCCGGCCCACATGTCGACCTTCTCGAAGGCGGCGCCGTTCATCGACGCGCCGTTCCTGTTCCGCGACCTCGCGCAATGGAACAAGGTGCTCGACCTCGACCTGCTGAAGCCGGTGGCCGACGAGGTCGCGCAGAAGGCCCAGGTCATGCTGATCGGCTATGCCGGCGGCGGCGTGCGCAACATCTTCGCGAACAAGCCGGTGAGCAACCTGGCCGAGATCAAGGGTCTGAAGGTCCGCGTCCAGGGCGCGCCGATCTGGTCCAAGACCTTCGCCGCGGCCGGCATGTCCCCGACCGTCATCGCCTACAACGAGGTCTACAACGCCATCCAGAACAACGTCATCTCGGCCGGCGAGAACGAGGCGGCCGGTGTCGAGTCGATGAAGTTCTACGAGGTGGCGCCCAATCTCGCGATGACCGAGCACGCCATCACCATCCGTCCCGTGTGCTTCTCATCCAAGACCTTCAAGTCTCTCCCCAAGGACCTGCAGGACGCCGTCGTCAAGGCGGGCAAGGAAGCCGGCGCCTATGGCCGCCAGGTCGAGAGCGGCGAAGACGCGCAGAAGCTCGCGGCACTGGAGAAGGCCGGCAAGCTGAAGCGCATCCCGTTCAAGGACCGCGCCGAAATGAAGAAGCTGGTCGATCCGGTGATGGCCGCCTACGCCAAGGAGATCGGCGCCGACGGCATCTTCACGCAGATCGTCGCCACCAATTGATCCGTACGCGCAGCGGAGCCGCGGGCTTCGCTGCGCCTTTTCCCGGTCCGCAGCCGGGTGCGTTTTTCCGGACGGTTTCCGAATGAAGTCTCCTGCCTCGCCCCCCGGCCTCTGGCGCCGGTTCACGGCCGCCTATGCCAAATTCCTGACCGGCCTGCTGGCCTTCTCCGTCGCCATCATCATCGTCCCGGTCACCCTGCAGATGATCTCGCGCTACACCGCGCTGATCCCGGCCTATATCTGGACCGAGGAGATGGCGCGCTTCCTGTTCATCTGGATGATCATGATCGGCGCCATGATCGGTGTGCGGGAATCCTCCCACTTCGAGGTCGACGTGTGGCCCGCGCTGCCGCGCCGCGCCGAGGCCGCCGTGCGCATCATCGCGCGACTCGGCATCCTGGCCTTCGCGCTGGTCTTCGTGGTCGGCGGCATCGAGTTCACGGGCTTCGCCTGGTACCGCACCTCCGAGCTGGCCGACCTGCCACTCTGGATGATCCATATCGCCTGGCCGGTCGCCGCCGTCACCTGGATCGTCTTCCTGGGCGAGCAGTTCTACGACGAAGCCCGTATCCTGTTCGGCCGGAGCACGGCATGACCGGCGCGCTCTTCTCCGCCGGCGAGGCGGCCTCGATCCTGTTCGGCTGCTTCTTCGTGCTGCTGGTGCTGCGCGTGCCGGTGGCCTTCGCGCTCGGCCTCGCCTGCCTGCCACTCTTCTATCTCGAACCGCGGCTCGGGACGATGATGCTCGCGCAGGAAACCTTCAACGCCTACAACTCCTTCATCCTGCTCGCCGTGCCGTTCTTCCTGCTGACGGCCAACCTGATGAGCGTCGGCGGCATCACCGACCGGCTGGTGGCGCTGTCGCGCGCCATCGTCGGCAGCTTCCCGGGCTCGCTGGCCCAGATCAACGTCGTGCTCTCGGTCTTCTTCGCCGGCATCTCCGGCTCCTCGACCGCCGATGCCGCCAGCCAGAGCAAGATCTTCATCGATGCCCAGACCCGCGAGGGCTACGACCTCTCCTTCTCGGTCGCCATCACCGCGGTTTCCGCCGTGCTGGCGGTGGTCATTCCGCCCTCCATCCTGATGATCGTATGGGGCGGCCTGATCTCGACCTCGATCGGCGCCCTCTATCTCGCGGGCGTCGTGCCCGGCCTGCTGATCGCCGGCGCCCAGATGGCCACGGTGCACGTCTACGCCGTGAAGCGCGGCTACCCGACCTATCCGCGCGGGACCTTCCGTCAGCTTCTCTGCTCGATCTGGGTGTCGATCCCCGCGCTGATGACGCCGGTCATCATCGTCGGCGGCATCCTGGCCGGCTGGTTCACGGCAACGGAATCGGCCTGCGTCGCGGTGCTTTATTCGGCCGTGCTGTCGATCTTCGTCTATCGCGAGATGGGGCCAAAGGAGCTCTACAAGGCGCTGGTCGACACCGGCAGGCTCGCCTCGGTGGCGCTGTTCTGCATCGGCACCGCCTCGGCCTTCGGCTGGCTGCTGGCCTATTACCGGATCCCGCAGGAGCTGCTGGCCAACGTCACGACCTGGGGCATGGGCCCGATTGGCGTCGGCTTCTTCATCGCCTTCGTGTTCCTGGTCGTGGGCTGCTTCCTCGATGCCATTCCCGCGATCATCATCGTCGGCACGGTGCTGGAGCCGCTCGCCAAGTCGGTGGCGATGGATCCCGTCCACTTCGCCATCGTCGCCATCGTGTCGCTGGCGTTCGGCCTGGTGACCCCGCCCTACGGACTCTGCCTCATGATCTCCTGCGCCGTCGCCGGCGTGCCGCTGCGCGTCGCCCTCAAGGACACGCTGATCATGCTGGTGCCGATGGTGGTGGTGCTGGCGGCCATGATCGTCTGGCCCGACATCGCGCTGTTCCTGCCCCGCCTCATCGCGCCGGAGCTTCTGAAGTAGGACACCTAAAATTCCCGGCATTAGGTAGTAAACACACCTACCCGGATATCTCAGGGCGATTAGGTGCATCGGAGCACGGGCTTTGAGAAAATTGTTGTGTGGCAACCCCGCCACACTCACCGCCGCACACCAGATTTGCCACGATGCAGCAGAAGCGTTGCATGGCTATCATAAGAGGCCCTTAGCCTCATTCCGTTGCCACACGGCTCCTTGAGCCCCGAGACCTCTCTTAGGCAGGTATACGCAGGCGGCTATTTTGCCACTCCACCTTCAAGTCCCGGATTCCCTGCGAAAACAGCAAGCTGTCGCCGGCGCCAATGCCCTTGGGAGAAGCGGCCAGTATCCCAACAATGGCAGCGTCGAATTCCGCTTTGCTCACCCTGCCTCGAGCAAATCGAGCGCGCAGCCGGCCGGCTAATATGCGTGAACTTGTCCGCGCCATGGCAATTACCTCACGTCGCTAACTCTCGTTTGGGGATCGCGGGTGGAGATGTAACCGCGCCAAAGCCAAGAGGTTGCGCCCTGCGGAGACATGCCCCCGCGAAGGCGCCCGCACCCCAGGTGCGTTTTTTTCCACCTAATACCGAAAGGTCCCGTCGTCTCAGGGCGGGGGTTACCCTGCCCTGATCGAAGCACCGCAGGTGCGGAGCCGGCTCCGAGGCATTCGAGGGGCGCTACGGTCGAGACGAGGGTGACTTGTCTAGAACCATAAGTCGGTGCGCCCTCACGGCATGTTGCGCACGCGGTCCCAGGCGGCGGTGAAGTTCGGCGCCTTGTCCGGACGGCAGGGCAGCGCACGCTTGGGCTTCGGATCTTCGATGAAGGCGTCGCGCAGCCGGGCGGCGCAGGCATCCTGCACGACGACGCCATGGCCCTGGGCCCGGAACACGAGGTTGCGCGAGGCGGACAAGGTCTTCGCGGCCTCGCGCGCCCAGGCGGGCGGCGTCAGCCAGTCGTAGCCGCCGCTCAGCAGCAGGGTCGGCACCTCCGACTTCACCGCCTGGCGTTCCGCGGCGGGCGCGGGCGCGACCCTCCAGACCGGACAGAAGGTCGGCGACTTGCTCGACCGGGCGTTCAGCCCGTAGACCCCGTTGCTCTCGATCGCCTTGCGCCGCGCCGTGCGGTCGACCATGGGCCAGGTCTCGCGGCATTCGATACTGTTGTAGAGACCGTCGAACTGCTGGGCGTTCTGCTCGAGCAGGCCGCCATCATTGGTCTCGAGATCCTCGGCGTAGAGCTTGAGCAGGCGCAGGTCGCCGCGCTGCGCCGCCGCCACCGTCTCGGGGATGGCAGCGACCTCGCCCTCGCGCATCATGTTCAGCAGCACCATCAGCAGCTGGGTGCCATCGAGGCGCGTGGGATGCGGGCCGTCTTCCAGGGTGAGCGCGAGTTCGAGCGGCGTGCGCTCCGCCGCGTCGATCAGGCCCTCGATGGCGGCGCGCAGGGTGGGATGGCGTTCGCGGCACAAGGCATCGGCGGCGCAGTCGGCATAGAGCTGTTCGAAGGCGCGGCGGACGATCGCCGGCTCGTTCTGCTCGCCGTTGACCTGGGGCGGATAGACGCCGTCGAGAACCGCCGCGCGCACCAGGTCGGGATGCCGCCGCATCACCTCGAGCGCCCATCTGGTGCCGTAGGACACGCCGTAGATGTTGATCTTGCTCTGGCCCAGCGCCGCCGCGAGGTCGGCCACGTCGTCGGCCAGGGCCGGCGTCGTGTACATGCCGAGGTCGATCTTGCGGCGGTCCAGCCCGGTCCGGCAGCGCGAAAGAATCTCGCGCTCCTGCTGCTCGGTCACGGCGCGGCGGCGCGCCTTCGCCGGATCCGAGGTGCGCGTATCGAAGCAATCGAGGTTGGGCGTCGACCCGCCGGCGCCGCGCTGGCTCAGGATCACGACGTCGCGCCGGCGGCGGATGGCGGCCGTCTCGTTCCACCAGTCGCCTTCGCTCAGCGCATCCGCCCCGGGCGTCGAGGCGACCAGCGGGGAATCGCCGGGGCCGCCGGAGAGGTAGATCATCGGCTCGAGGCCGGCGATCCGCTTGGCCTTGAGGATCGCCACCTTGAGCTTGATCTCGCGGCCCTGCGGCTGCTCGCGATTCTCCAGCACCGTCAGCACGAAGCATTCGACCCGGTCGCCGCGCGGCGGCTTGAAGGTGCAGCGCTCGCGGTCCAGTCGCGGCGCCGCCCCGGCGCTTCCTGCCAAAATGATCAGGAATGCTGCCAACCCGCCCAGGAACCGCAGTCGCACCATGGATATGTTCTGCCACATCGAAGCTTGTGACGGCATGAAGTAATTCTATGGAAACCATAAGGCAGGACACCTTGCCAGTCGTTGCATGCCGCCTCAGGTTGCGGCCATGACCCAACGCTCCTATTGGACCGCCGTCTGGTGCGGCTTCCTCGTCCTCACCATCGGCCTCGGCGTCCGCCAGAGCTTCGGCATCTTCCTCAAGCCGATCTCCGCCGAACTCCATGTCGGCCGCGAACTCTTCTCCTTCGGCACCGCGCTGTCGATGCTGCTGATGGGCGCCATCGCGCCCTTCTCGGGCCGCCTGGCCGACCGGTTCGGCTCCGCACCGACCATCGCCGGCGGCGGCGCGATCTACGTCCTGGGCATGATCGTCACCGCCACCATGCACGACGGCTTCATGCTGATCCTGGGCAACGTGCTGGTCGGCATCGGCCTGTCGGCGGCGACCTTCGGGCCGGTCCTGGGCGTCATCCTGCGCGTGGCGCCGCCCGCCAAGCAGGCGCTGGCGGTGGGCATCTGTTCGGCCGGCGGTTCGTTCGGCCAGTTCTTCATCGTGCCGCTGGCCGCGGTGCTGCAGAACTATTTCGGCGACTGGCGGCCCACCATGTGGGCGCTGACCATCCTCGCCTTGATCATGATCGTGCTGCCGCTCGGCCTCAACGACCGCAAGGAGATCGCGGCCTCCAAGCGCGGCAGCGGCGGCAACCAGACCACCGGCGCGGCGCTTTCCGAAGCCTTCGCGCAGCGCAGCTTCGTGCTGCTGGTGGTCGGCTACTTCGTCTGCGGCTTCCATGTCGCCTTCGTCGGCGGCCATCTGCCGGCCTACATCTCCGACAAGGGGATCGGCCTGTCGCTGTTCGGCATCGACCTGTCGCCGGCCGAACTCGGTGGCTGGGCGATCGGCATGGTCGGCCTGTTCAACATCGCCGGCGCCATCCTGTGGAGCTCGATGGGCAACAAGTTCAAGCGCAAGAACCTGCTATCGACGCTCTACCTGCTGCGTTCGCTGGTCTTCCTGGGCTTCGTGATCGCGCCACTGTCGGCCGCCTCGGTGCTGATCTTTGCGGCAGCACTCGGCTTCCTGTGGCTGGGCACGGTGCCGCTCACCACCTCGCTGGTCGGCTACATCTTCGGGCCGGTGCACGTCACCATGCTCAACGGCATCGTCTTCTTCGGCCACCAGGTCGGCAGTTTCTTCGGCGGCTGGGGCGGAGGGCGGCTGTTCGACCTGCAGGGCAACTACGACATGATGTGGTGGATCTCGATCGCGCTCGGTCTCGTCTCTGCGGCGCTGCACTACCCGATCGTCGAGGAGCGGCTGATCCGTCCGGCGGCGTTCCCGCAGCCGCAGCCGGCATGACGGCCGGCTGGCGTCCCGTGCTGCTGTGGGGGCTGGCCAGCCTGGTCGCGGCCGCGACGGTCGTGTCTTTCGTCCTGTGGGGCCTGAACGGCCCCGCATATCTCGTCGACCTGATCGCGGCTTATTGCCTGTAGTCTTTCCTCCCCACCGGAATGGGGAGGAATTCCTTGAGCAGGCCGCGCCCGCGCCTCCGGCATGCCCCCGCGCAAATACCAAGGGATCTGACCCCGGATTCAGGGGTGCGGCATTCGCTTCGATTGTTTCGTTTATTTCGTTTGTTTCGTTTATGCGACCTGACGACGTCACCGGGACGCAGGGTCGGAGCGAGCACGCGATCGAGGGAGAGGCGGCCGCGACGGTCGTGTCTTTCGTTGTGTGGGGGCTGAACGGTCCTGCATATCTCGTGCACCTCATCGCGGCCTATTGCCTTTGACGAGGAGCAGCTAACCTCACACCGTGCGCAGCGCTCGACGCTGTGCCGCGGGCGGGGGAGCGCGTCGAATGCCGACAGTACGACTGGACCAGGACGTGTTTGCCGCGGGCGGCATGGTCGCCACCGATTGGGCGCAGGCCGGCGGCAGTGCCCAGGTCACCATCGCCGCCGGCGCGCAGATCAATCGCGGCATCAATTTCGATCTCGGCATCTCCGCCCTCGCCAACGTCGATGCCGGCGTGGGCCGGTTCCTGAGCGCCGAACTCTCGGGTCAGGCCAGCGCCACGGCCTCGGTGGCGGCACAGATCCAGGTGCCGATGAACCTGTTCGGCGAGATCGGCTTCGCCGTCCGCCTGCAGGCCATCGCCGAGCTGGCGGCGGCGGTCCAGGTCAGCCTCGGCCTGAAGGTCGGCGACTTCCTCGAGCTGGCCGGTACCGATTCCAACATGCGCGGCCTGCCAGTCGAGCTGCTGCGGGTGTTCCTGTCGGAGATCGACATCAAGGCCGGCCTCTATGCCAAGGCGGCCTTGACCGCGCAGGCCTACGCCCAGCTCGTCGTCACGGGCACGGCGATCGCCCAGCCCTCGCGCAACATCAAACCCGGCTTCAACATCGTGGCCGGCATGGGCGTCGGCCTGAAGGCCGGCGCCGGCTTCCGCGTCTTCGCCGCGATGGAGTTCGCCGACTTCAGCCGCTTCGTGGCGCGCTCGGTCGACGTGCTGGTGGACGGCGCCTGCCGTGAAGCGGCCGCCGGTCTTCCCGCCGGGGACGCGACCTCGCGGGCGCTTCTGCAGGCGGCGCGGCCGGCCTTCAAGATGGCCCTGCGCACCGCCTACGAGCTGGGCGAGTTCATCGCCGTCACTGCGCCGCAAGCCAATGCGGCCGGCGCGGAACAGGTCGCGCTGCGCTGCGCCCAGGTCGCCCTGGAGGAGGGCCAGCGTTTCCTGCTCGAAGGCCTGACCGATGCCGCGCTGCAGGCGCTGCGGACCGCCATGCAGGACTGGATGGCGCCGCCGCTCAACGCCCGCTGGCGCGCGGCCCGCGCGGTGCGGCGTGCCCTGTCGGATCATCTCGACGGCTTTCCAGCCGAGCCCTTCGATGGCGCGCCCGCGACGGAAGCCTATTGGAACACGCTGGTCACCCGCATCGTCGATCTCGCGACGGCGATGGCCGGCGGCACCCTCGACCCGCCGACGCAGCGCTTCGTCGCCGTGCTGTGGTCGGCCGCCCAACTGGCCCTCGTCGCCGCCCGGCGCGTGACCCGGGCCGATGCTTCGCTCCGCATCATCGGCCTGCCGCCGCGCCAGGTCCATGCGCCGTTCCAGGGCAGCCTCTCCGTCCAGCCGCCCCAGATCGTCCGCGATCACATTCGGGCGTCGCTCGCCGCCGCGCCGACGGGCGCGCTGCAGCTCGGCCATCTGGTCGAGTTCCTCACGGCCGATGCGGCGCTCGATTTCCTGCGCCAGCAGAACCCGGGGGTGGATCGCTTCCTGGGCGCCATGACCGGCCCGCTGGGCACCCTGGCCAACGACGTCGCCCGCACGTTCCTGCGCAACATCGGCAGCGCCGTCGTGGCCGGCGGACGGCCCGACGCGCAGGCCACGCTGGAAGCCATCGCCGCATCGCTGCGCCGCTTCGTCGGCACGCAGATCCACGAAGAACTGGCCCCGGTGCTGCGCGCAAATCTCCTGTCGCGGCCCGACGTGAAGACCTATTTCGACGAGGTCTTCCTGCCGACCACGGACTTCACGCTCGACACGGTGTTCGGCGCCGCTCTCGACTGGAGCCGGCGCGGCGCGGACCGGGAGCGCCTCAAGGAAGCGCTCTCGGGAATCCTGATGAAGCTGGTCGGCCGCAGCCTGGTGGCGACCGCCGACATCATGATCACCGAAGCGCAGCGCCAGATGCAGGGCATCCTCAACGGCCTCGCCGACAATGTGGAAGCGCCCAACGGCATCGTCCGCCAGCTCTCGCGCGCGGCGAACCTGCCGGTGCCCGTGAGCGAGATCGCCGAACTCACCGCCGACGCCCTGCGCATCGGCGGCGAGGTGCTGGGGCCGCTGAGCGATAGCCAGCGCGCGAAGATCCGCACGCTCATGTATCGGGTCATCGATCCGGTGCCGGTCGATGCCGGCACGTCCTTCATGCGCCAGCTGGCCGACAGCGCCTTCCTGCCCAATGCCGAGGCGATGATGGAACTGGCCACAGAGCTGGGTTCGGTCGGCGGCGAGCGTTTCCTGCAGTTCGTCATCAAGCTGGTCGAGTTGATCGGCCGAAAGATCCTCGACGAGCTTTCGGCCGTCATCGACGCGGCGGGGGCGCAGATCCAGCAATGGTACGAAGACACGCGGCAGGCACTGGAGGAATTGCAGCAGCAGATCGGCCGGCTGGCGGCGGAGATCGAACGCCTGGCCAACCAGGTCGCGCGCGACTTCGACCGGGCGGTCGACGATCTCCTGGGCGCGCTGGCGCCGCTCGCCACGCCGTCGGGCCGCCGCACCTTCAGGGCCCGCCTCGCCGACCAGGTGATCGACGACGCCTTCGCCATCCTCGACGACAACTACGTCTATCGCACGCTGGCACCGGCCTCCGTGCGGGGGGCGATCCGGGCGGCCGCGCGCAGCGCCGTCGAGAGCGCACTCGACAACGACGTCCTCGATGGCGTGCTCGACATCGTGGGCGAGGTCGCCGAGGAGATCGATTCGCTGATCGACGATGTCCGCGACCTCGATCCCAGGCGCGATCTCGCCGAGCAGATCGGCAACCTGCTGCTGAACCGGCTGACCGACGCGATATATGACAATCTCGGCCGCGATCCTCACATCAACGTGGGATTCGACGTCACCGTACTCGGCACGCGCCACCGTCTCTTGCTGGGCCGGATCGACGTGCCGATCGATGCGGTGGTCGACGGGCTGCGGGCGGCCATCCGCCAGTTCGACGCCTTCGAGGATGCGGTCCGGGATGCCGCGGGTGCCCTCGCCTCCGCCTTCGCCGGCGAAGCGCGCCTGCAGACGGCCGAGACAGAGCGCACGAACAAGGCGGCCGCCCAGGCACGGCTCGGCGTCCAGCGCGCGGAGCTGGAAGCGGCACCCCGCAGCGTCAAGATCCTCTCCCCCACGAGCGGCAGCGCCGCCGCAGGTTCGATGCGCATCCGGATCGAGGTCGAGGGCCTGTCGCCCGCCGCCGTCGAGGATCAGCCCGATCGCCCCTCCGTCGTGAGCGTGTTCCTCAACGGACGGGAACTGCCGCTCTCGTCCTTCACCGTGACCGAGACAGGTACGACGGCACCGCCGGTGCTGAGGCCCGTCCCCGGCACCTACGACCCCCGTCTGGAACTCGACCTGCGGCCATACCGGGGCGCGATCCGGACTCCCGCGAAACGCGCCAAGAACGCGCCCGGAAGGGCGGCTGCCTCCCTCGCGGCAATCGCCGCGACGCGCGCGTCCATCCGCCCGGTCGAGCTCCCTCCCGGCAGCACACCGCTCGCACCGCCCAAGGGCAAGGCGGCGCTGCCCGGACGAACACCGGCCAAGCGCGCGGACCGGCGCTTCGGCAGTCCGCTCACGCTCACGCAGATCGGACGCCTGGCCAACCAGGCCGTCGGCGGCATCGTGCTGTCATGCCTGCTGAACGGCAGCGAAATTCAGGAAGGCCTGAACACACTGGTCGTGGCGGTCGTGCTGCCAGGGGGCAGTCGCCTCGAAACGGCCTGCACCTTCTTCGGCGAGACGGTTGCGACGCCGCCGTCGAAACCCAAACCAACGGTGCCGAAGCCGGGTTCGGTTCGACTTCCCGGCATGAGGCCCATCAAGCCGGCCGACCTGGTACCGCAGAAGATCGCGGGCAAGTTCGTGCTGCCGCCGAAGAAGGCGCGGCTGCAAGCGATTGCCGCGCAGAAGAAGGCCATCGAGCGGCGCGGCGCGGAGAAGCGCAAGGCGCTGCGCGACGGGCTGGGCGTCACGCTGGCGCCGCACCTCAAGCCGGGGAAGCGCTGACATGGAGATCATCGAGAGCCTCAAGGAACTTCTGGGCTGGGACGATCCGCCGGTGGTGGTGGTGCCGAGGGCGCAACGACGCATCAAGGCGAAAGCGTCCATCGAAGCGTGGCTGCAATCGCAGACCACGCCCCAGTACAAGCTCGCTCCCTACAAGTTCGCCGAACGCCTGAGAGCCCTGGTCGATGCGCCGCAGACGCTGCGGCAGGGTGCTTATGGATGGTGCCTGCCGGCTGCCTTCCTGAATTCGGTCCTTCGCCGCTTTCCCGATGTCGCCGTTCAATTCGGTCTGGATCTCTACGCGAAGGGAGAGGCAAGCATCGGCGACATCGAGGCGACGATGTCCGATACGTTTCGGGCCTTCGACTATCCCGAAGCCATCCGCGCGGCATATGGTTCGGACGAACGCGCCCGGGATCTGTTTCTGGTCTCCCATGCCGACTGGCTGCTCTTGGCGGGCATCGAGCAGGCGACGCACGCCGTCTTCAGCGTGACGGGAGAGTTCAACCAACTGGTCAGCCTAACCACCGGCGCCCTCGTCAAGCTGTTCGAGGATTCAGGGCTCTACGCCGCGGTGTCCGACCTGTCGGCCGCCGACAAGCGCGACCGGCAAAAACTGCTGGAGGCGCTGAACAAGAGCGCGACCCACGACGTGGTTATGGTTGCTGACATGACACGGTTCGGGCCGAACGGGTTGACCAGGCATGCTGGGCGCCTGGTGTCAGCCCCCACGGTCACGACCAGCGGAAACAGCACGAACCCCGCTGACAACGAAATGATAGCGTTGCAGTACTGGAGCTGGGGCTTTCAGCCCACGCGCGCCAACGACCTACCCTTCGACCCTGAAGAGAACGCTTTCACGACCTCGATGTCGCGGCGTCAGTTCATCAACGTCGACATCGTGGTGGCCGAGCCGAAGCCGATCTGACTCCACCTCCCCATCTGAATGGGGAGGCGGGTCTTACAAAACGAACTTCGAGAGATCGGCGTTCTTCGCCAGCTCGCTCACATGCGTGCGGACGTAGGCGGCGTCGATCTCGATCTTCGTGTTCGGCTTGTCGGAGGCGGTGAAGCTGATCTCTTCCAGCAGCTTCTCCATCACCGTGTGCAGCCGGCGGGCGCCGATATTCTCGACCGTCTCGTTGATGTCGGCCGACAGCCGCGCCAGCTCGTCGATCGCGTCGGTCGTGAAGTCGAGCTCGACCTTCTCGGTCGCCATCAGCGCCTTGTACTGCTTGACCAGGCTGGCTTCGGGCTCGGTCAGGATGCGGCGAAAATCCTCCTGGCTGAGCGAGGCCAGGCTGACGCGGATCGGCAGGCGGCCCTGCAGCTCCGGCAGCATGTCCGAGGGCTTGGCGAGGTGGAAGGCGCCGGAGCAAATGAACAGGACGTGGTCGGTCTTCACCGGCCCGTGCTTGGTGTTCACCGTCGTGCCCTCGATCAGCGGCAGCAGGTCGCGCTGCACGCCTTCGCGGCTCACGTCGCCACCGCCGCGGTACTCGCTGCGCGCGGTGATCTTGTCGATCTCGTCGATGAAGACGATGCCGTTCTGCTCGACCATGTCGCGCGCCTCGCGGACCACCCGCTCCTGGTCGAGCAGCTTGTCGCTCTCCTCGCGCAGCAGCGTCTGGTGGCTCTCGGCCACGGTCATCTTGCGCTTCTTGGTGCGGCCGCCGAACGCCTTGCCCAGCATGTCGCCGATATTGATCATGCCGACCGATGCGCCGGGCTGGCCCGGAACCTCGAACTGCATCGGTCCGCCCGAATCGGCGACCTCGATCTCGATCTCGCGATCGTCCAGCTCGCCGGCGCGCAGCTTGTGGCGGAAACGCAGCTTCGTCTCCTCGCTGGCATTGGCGCCGCACAGCGCCTCGACCACGCGGTCCTCGGCCGCCAGCTCGGCCTTGGCCTTCACGTCCTTGCGCAGGCTCTCGCGCGCCATCTCGATGGCAGCTTCCATCAGGTCGCGCGCGATCTGCTCGACATCGCGGCCGACATAGCCGACCTCGGTGAACTTGGTCGCCTCGACCTTGAGGAACGGCGCGTTGGTGAGCTTGGCCAGGCGGCGCGCGATCTCGGTCTTGCCGACGCCGGTCGGGCCGATCATCAGGATGTTCTTGGGCAGCACTTCGTCGCGCAGCGAATCTGAGAGCTGCAGGCGGCGCCAGCGGTTGCGCAGCGCAATCGCGACGGCGCGCTTGGCCTCCTGCTGGCCGATGATGTGCTTGTCGAGCTCGGAGACGATCTCGCGCGGGGAAAAGTCGTTACTCATGGGATTCAGAGCTTCTCGATGACGACGTTGTGGTTCGTGTAGACGCAGATGTCGGCGGCGATCTTCATCGACTTGCGGGCGATCGCTTCGGCATCGAGCCCCTCCACGTCGATCAGCGCCCGCGCGGCCGAGAGCGCGTAATTCCCGCCCGAGCCGATGGCGATGATGCCGCCTTCCGGCTCCAGCACATCGCCCGTTCCGGACAGGAGCAGCGAGACGTCCTTGTCGGCCACCGCCATCAGCGCCTCGAGCTTGCGCAGGTAGCGGTCGGTGCGCCAGTCCTTGGCGAGCTCGATCGCGGCGCGCAGGAGCTGCCCGGGATGGCGCTCCAGCTTGGCCTCGAGCCGCTCGAAGAGCGTGAAGGCGTCGGCGGTGGCGCCGGCGAAACCCGCGATGATCTGGCTGTTGCCGATCCGGCGGACCTTCTTGGCGTTGCCCTTGACGATGGTCTGGCCCATCGACACTTGGCCATCGCCGGCCATCACGACCTGGCCGTCCTTGCGAACCGAGAGGATGGTCGTGGCATGCCAGCCGGGACCGGAGGAACTGTCTGATTGTGCGGAAGACATGCGCCCTAAATAGGGATTCACAGCCACAAATCAATCGCGACCTCTGGCCCGCGCAGGCGGCGTGCTAACGTCGGCCCATGACTGAATCAGCCCAGAGCGACCCCGTCATCGTCATCGGCGCCGGAATCGTCGGCGCCGCCACGGCCCGCGCCCTGCAGCGCAACGGCCACAAGGTAACGCTGCTCGACAGCGCCGAGCCCGGCAACGCGACCTCCTTCGGCAATGCCGGGTTCCTGTCCGTCGACAGCCTGATCCCGCTGGCGCGGCCGGCCACCCTGAAGAAGGTGCCGCAGATGCTGATGGACCGGAACGGGCCGCTCACGCTGCATCCGCCCAGCCTGCCCTGGCTGCTGCCCTGGATGGCGCGCTTTGCCATGGCGGCGATGAGCCCGACCGAGGTCCAGAAGGGCAAGGACATGTTCCGGCCGCTGATGCTCGAGGCCGACATCGCCTGGAAGGCCGAGATCCAGGCCTCGGGCCTGGGCGAGCTGTTCCGCACCCGCGGCGCGCTCTACGTCTACGAGAGCGAGGCGTCGTTCCTGGGCACCGACGAGATGCGCGGGCTGCAATCGGGCAAGGGCACCGAGTTCGAGATCGTCGACGGCAACCGGGCGCGCGAGCTGGCACCGGGCCTCAGCCCGACCATCGTGCGCGGCATCCACTATCCGAACGGCACGCACACGATCAATCCGCACAAGGTGGTCGCGACCCTGGTCGAGCGGTTCACCGCCGAGGGCGGCGCGGTCGTGCGCGGCCGCGTGCGCGGCTTCCGCCGCGACGGCAACCGCGTGACGGCGGTGCAGCTCACCGACTCGGAGCTGCCCGCCAGTGCGGTGATGATCTCGGCCGGGCGCGCCTCGGGCGAGCTGACGCGCCTGCTGGGCTTCAACGCGCCGCTGGTCGCCGAGCGCGGCTATCATGTGATGGTGGCGCCGGACAATGTGCGCTTCGACCTGCCGGTGAGCCCGCCCGATCGCGGCCTGTTCTTCACGCCGATGTCCGAGGGCCTGCGCATCGCCGGCACGGTCGAGCTGGCCGCCCCTCACCAGCCGCCCTCCTGGCATCGCGCCGATCTCCTCAAGAAGCATCTCAAGGACATCTTCCCCGGGGTCGGCGGCGCCGAGCAGAGCCGCTGGATCGGCGAACGGCCGACCCTGCCCGACTATCGGCCCGCCATCGGCCGCGCGCCGCGTCTCGCCAACGTCTATTGCGGCTACGGCCACCAGCATCTCGGCCTGACACTGGCCACCGCGACAGGCCGCCTGATCGCCCGCCTGATGGAAGGCGAGCACCTGCCGAGCGCGCTGCAGGCCTGCGATCCGGGACGATTTGGCTGACCTCATCTTCCTCCCCCATCACATGGGGGAGGATACAGGAGGGGGTAAGCAACGCGATGAATGCCTCGACTGAGGCTTTCCCCCTCCGGCGCGGCGCCTTCACAGGCGCCTGAGGCCACCTCCCCCGTATGACGGGGGAGGAAAGAGTTAGGCGGCCTGCTGCCGGAACGCCGTGAGGCTGCCGGCGTGGAGCAGTTCGCTGGGCAGGACATGGCCGACGATGCGTTCGGCCATGCGGCCGACCTCGATGAGCCGGTCGAGATCGACACCGGTATCGATGCCCATTTCCTCGCAGAGCAGCACCAGCTCCTCGGTCGCGATGTTGCCGGCCGCGCCCTTGTGGGCGGCGAACGGGCAGCCGCCCAGCCCGCCCACCGTGGAGTCGAAGGCGCTCACGCCCATGCGCAGGCCGGCATGCGCGTTGGCCACGCCCATGCCCCGCGTGTCGTGCAGGTGCAGGGTGATCTTCTGATCCGGCCAGCGTTCGCGCACCGCGCCGACCACGCGCTCGATGCGCGGCGGCACCGCCCAGCCCATCGTATCGGCGAGGCCGATATCGGTGATCTCAGCACCGGCTTCCTCGGCCAGCGCGAAACCGTCCGCCAGGCCCTGCAGCACCTCGTCGATCGTGACCTCGCCCTGGAAGTTGCAGCCGAACGCCGCCATCACGCCGATGCGCGTGACGGGAATCCCGTGGGACAGGTGCAACGCCGTCTGGGCGCGCATCGCTTCCATGTTCTGGGCGCGGCTGCGATGAAGGTTCTTGTAGCTGAACCCTTCCGAGGCGCTGAGCGCGATCGAGCCGTAGAGCTTCAGCTTGTCGCGGAACTTCACCGCGCGCGCCAGGCCCTTGTCGTTGAACCACAGGGCGGTGAAATCGACGCCGGGCTTCGTGCGCACCCGCTCGACGACCTCGTCCGCATCGGCCCAGCCGGGCACGATGCGCTGGCTGACGAACGAGCAGATCTGGATGTGATGCAGCCCCGTCTCGGCCAGCGCCTCGATCAGCTCGATCTTGTGCTCGGAAGAAATTGGTCCGGGCTCGATCTGGAAGCCCTCGCGCGGGCCTTCCTCGTGGATCTCCACCTTGCTCGGCAGATCGCTCATGTTCCGCTCCCGTCCGTTCTAGCGCTGTCCCGTCGCGACGACGCCGCGTTGGTGAAGATCGTGCACCTCGTCGGCCGCGAAACCAAGCTCGCGCAGAATCGTCTCGGTGCTCTCGCCGATGGCCTGCGGCTGCTGGCGCAGGCCGAGATCGTGCCCGCCCAGCTCGATCGGCAGGCGCGGCAGCTTGATGTGGCGTCCCTTGCCGAGATCGGTATCGAGCATGCGGCCGCCGGCGTTGAGTTGCGGATCGTCCTGCAGATCCTCGGGCCGGCCCAGCGGCGCGAAGGGCAGGCTTCCTTCCTCGCAGAAGGCGACCATCTGGTCGAGCGTATGGCGCTGCACGATCTCGGAGATGATGGGCACGAGCCGCGGCCGTCCGAGGATGCGGTCCTCGTTGCTGGCCAGCGTCGCGTCGGCCAGCAGATCCGGGCGATCGAACAGCCGGCAGAACTGCGCCCAGTGCTTGTCGCTGGTGATGCCGAGGAAGAACAGCCGATCGTCGGCCGTCTTGAAGGTCTCGTAGATCGCCCAGGCGCCCTGGCGCTCGGGCATCGGCGGCACGGTCCGGCCCGTCACCGCCCCGCCCGCCATGTGCTGGGCCATCAGGAAGGCCGCCGATTCGAACAGGGCGGAGCGCACTTCCTGCCCGCGGCCGGTGCGGTTGCGCTCTTGCAGCGCCGCCAGGATGCCGACGACGCCGAACACGCCGCCCATGATGTCGCAGATCGAGGTGCCGGCGCGCAGCGGCCGGCCGGAGGGCCCGGTCATGTAGGCGAGGCCGCTCATGTACTGCACGATCTCGTCGAGCGCCGGCCGCTTCTCGTAGGGGCCGCTCAGGAAGCCCTTCAGCGCGCAGTAGACGAGGCGCGGATAGTCCTTCGCGAGGTCGGCATAGCCGAGGCCCAGCCGCTCCATGGTGCCCGAGGCGAAGTTCTCGATCACGACATCCGACTGGGAAAGCAGCCGATGGATGATCTTCTTTCCCTCCTCCGACTTGATGTCGATCGCGAGGCTTCGCTTGTTGCGGTTGAAGGTGCCGAAGAAGCCTGCCGCGAAGCCCGCGAGGCGTCGCGTGCGGTCGCCCTCGACCGGCTCGACCTTGATGACCTCGGCGCCGAGATCGGCCAGCACGAGGCCGCAGGACGGTCCCATCACCACATGGCAGAACTCGAGCACGCGAATGCCCTGCAGCGGCAGCGCGCGATCTTCCTGCTGCGCCGCCCCGCCGACCGTGCCCTGCTCGTCCATGACTGTCTCCTCGCAACGCCCTCGTTTCGGCCGGCAACCTTCCAGCACGGGCGAACGTCTGCAACTGGGAATACGCCCGCCCCGGCTAGCCGCCGTACTGCAGCAGCGTCTCGCCGTTCCTCTTGAGCCAGGCCTGAGCCCCCTCGATGGGGCCGTCGCACAGGGCTCGCGCCAGCGCCCAGAAGCGCGGGCTGTGGTTCAGGTGGACCAGATGCGCCGCCTCGTGGGCGGCCAGGTAGTCGAGCACCTCCGGCGGCGCGAACACCAGCCGCCAGGAGAAGGAAAGCGAGGCGTCGGGCCCGCAGCTTCCCCAGCGCGAACGCGTGTCGCGCACCGAGATGCGCTTCACCTCACGCTCGGCGCGGGCAGCCTTGGCGTGGACCCGCGGCACCAGCTCCTTCTTCAGCTCACCGACCAGCCAGTCCTTCACGCGGCGCGACAGGTGCTCCGGCCGGCCCGCGACATGGATCTCGCTGCCCTCGCGCCAGACCGTGCCGCGGGCGTCCGGCCGGTGACGCAGGCGATGGGGCACGCCGAACAGCGGGATTTCCGCGCCGTCGACGAAGGGAATTCGCGCCGGCAGGCGCTCGAGGCGCGCGGCAATCCAGCCGGCCTGCGTTTCGGCGAAACCGACGGCCGTGCCGCGCGCCATGCGCAGCGGCGCCGTCAGCACGACGCGCCGGTTGGCCGGGTCGACCCGCAGCGAGGCGCGACGCGCGCGGGCGTTGCGCACGAAAGTGACGGAAAGCGTGTCGCCGGCATGAGCAATGGTCAGTTGCTCGGGCTCCGGCGTCGCTTTAGGCAGGAAACGGCTGAACCAGGAGGAAGACGACATGTCCGAAGAACAGGCTCACAAGACGCTCAGCGATGCAGGACGAAAGGTCCTCTCGGAGGTTCTGGGCGAATCCTATCTCGCCAAGCGCGACGCGACCAACAACGATTTCTGGGGTCCGGCCCGCGCCTTCTCCGAGGAATTCGCCTACGCCTCGCTGTGGACCCGCGACGGGCTCGACCGCAAGCAGCGCAGCATGATCACCATCGCCATGCTCTGCGCGCTGAACCGCCCGCACGAGCTCAAGATCCACCTGGTGGGCGCCCTGAACAACGGCTGCACCAAGACCGAGCTGCGCGAGATCTTCACCCACGCCATCGCCTATTGCGGCTTCCCAGCCGCCATCGATGCGCTGCGTGTCGCCGAGGAAGTCCTGAAGGAACAAGGGAAGTTCTGACATGAGTCTCGACATCGAGCGGATTCGCGCCGAGACGCCGGGCTGCGCCCACGTCCTGCATCTCAATGCGGCGGGCTCCTCGCTGCCCAGCCGCCGCACGCTGGACGCGACCCTCGACCATCTGCGGCTCGAGGCCGAGATCGGCGGCTATGAGGCCGCCGACCGGGCGCGTCCGGTGCTCGACGGCTTCTATCCGTCGATCGCCACGCTGATCGGCGCCGAGCCCGGGGAGATCGCCTATGTCGAGAACGCCACGCGCGGCTGGGACCTCGCCTTCTACTCGCTCGACTTCAAGCCGGGCGACCGCATCCTGACCTGCGTCAGCGAGTATTCGTCGAACTACATCTCCTACCTGCAGGTGGCGAAGAAGACCGGCGCCGAGATCGTGGTCGTGCCCGACGACAAACACGGCCAGATCGACCTCGGCGCCCTCGAACGCGCCATCGACAAGCGCACCAGGCTGGTCTCGATCTCGCACATCCCGACCCAGGGCGGCCTGGTCCAGCCGGCCGAGGCGGTCGGCAAGATCGTGAACGATGCCGGCATCCTCTACCTGCTCGATGCCTGCCAGTCGGTCGGCATGATGCCGATCGACGTGAAGAAGATCGGCTGCGATTTCCTGTCGGCGACGGGACGCAAGTACATGCGCGGGCCGCGCGGCACGGGCTTCCTCTACGCCCGCACGCGCAGCACCTCCCACATCGAGCCGATCTTCCTCGACAATCACGCCGCCCGCTGGACCGGCGACAACGACTACACGGTGATGGGCGACGCCAAGCGCTTCGAGAACTGGGAGCGCTATTTCGCCGGCGTCATCGGCCTCAAGGTCGCCGCCGACCAGGCGAACGAACTCGGCATGCCGACCATCTGGGCGCGCCTGCGCCACCTGGCCGACGGACTTCGCGAGCGGCTGAAGTCGGTGCCGGGCGTGACCCTGGCCGATCTCGGCGTCACCAAGGGAGCCATCGTCACCTTCGCCGTCGCCGGCAAGGAGCATGGGACGCTGAAGCAGCAGCTCCGCGACCAGGGGATCAACGTCTCGGTCTCGACGCAGTTCTCCTCCCGCCTCGACCTCAAGGGACGCGGCCTGAAGGACGTGATGCGCGCCTCGGTGCACATCTACAACACCGACGAGGAACTCGACCGCTTCGTCGCCGCCCTCGACGCTGCGATTCGCGATTAGACCGCAGGTCAATCGTATATGGCCTAAAAAGGCCGCGGTAGTTGGCGTTTCCAAGAAGGTGAAAGGTCCCTCACTGCGTTCGGGATGACAATTTTGTTGGGATTTGCGCCGTGCGCCGATCAAACAAACGCTGTCATCCCGAACGAAGTGAGGGCCTTTTACCTCAGATGAGATTGCCCTGCCGTTCCGAGCGAGTCGGGTCAAGGACCACCCGCAGAACTTGCACTAAAGTCACGATTGGCAAACACTGCTCCGTCTCGAAGTCGCGTCAGCTCAGCCTTGGAAGTCGCCCCATTCAATGTTCGAACAAGCCTTCAAAAACATCGACGACGCACTCTGGAAAGAAGCCGGCTGCACCACCGAACTGGACTATATCGAGCAGACGTCGTGGCTGCTGTTCCTGAAATACCTGGACGGGCTGGAGGAGGACAAGGCGTCGATCGCGGCCCTCGAGGGCAAGAAGTACGGCTACATCCTCGACCAGCCCTATCGCTGGGAAAGCTGGGCCGCGCCCAAGGGCAAGGACGGCAAGCTCGACCAAAAGGCCGCCGCCACCGGTGACGATCTCCGCGATTTCGTCAATCAGAAGCTCTTTCCCTACTTGGCCGGCTTCAAGGCCCGTGCCACCGGTCCCAACACCATCGAATACAAGATTGGCGAGATCTTCTCGGAACTGAAGAACCGGATCGCCAACGGCTACAATCTCCGGGACATCATCGACCACATCGACGAGCTGCGCTTCCGCTCCCAGACCGAGAAGCACGAGCTGTCACATCTCTACGAAGCCAAGATCCGCAACATGGGCAACGCCGGCCGGAACGGCGGCGAGTACTACACGCCCCGTCCGCTGATCCGCGCCATGATCCAGGTGGTGAAGCCCGAGGTCGGCGAGCGCATCTACGATGGCGCCTGCGGCTCGGCCGGCTTCCTCTGCGAGGCCTTCGACTACCTCCGCAACCAGGGCAAGCTCTCGACCAGCGACCTCAAGACGCTCCAGACGCGGACCTTCTACGGCAAGGAAAAGAAGGGCCTCGCCTACATCATCGGGATCATGAACATGATTCTGCACGGCATCGAGGCGCCGAACATCGTCCACACCAATACCCTCACCGAGAACCTGGCGGACATTCAGGACAAGGACCGCTACGACGTCGTGCTCGCCAATCCGCCCTTCGGCGGCAAGGAACGCAAGGAACTTCAGCAGAACTTCACGATCCGCACCGGCGAGACGGCCTTCCTGTTCCTGCAGCACTTCATCCGTATCCTGAAGGCCGGTGGTCGTAGCGCGATTGTCATCAAGAACACGTTCCTGTCGAACACGGACAATGCGTCTGTCGCCCTGCGCAAGGAGCTGCTGGCCAGTTGCAACCTCCATACCGTGCTGGACTGCCCGAGCGGCACATTCCAGGGCGCCGGCGTGAAGACCGTGGTCCTGTTCTTCGAGAAGGGCGCACCCACGCGCAAAGTCTGGTTCTACCAGCTCGATCCTGGCCGCAACATGGGCAAGACCAACCCGCTCAACGATGACGACCTTGTCGACTTCTTGAAGCTGCAGAAGACCTTTGCAGACTCACCTAAGAGCTGGAGCGTGGCGGCCGAGGCTATTGATACAGAGACCTTCGACCTCTCCGTCAAGAATCCGAACGGTAGCGAAGAGATCGCGCACCGTAGCCCGCAAGCCATCATGGAAGAAATCGCTGCGCTGGACGCGGAGAGCGCGGAGATACTCGAAAACATCCGGGCGCTCCTATGAGAGCAGATTGGAGCAAAAAATGCTTCGAGGATTGCATCGAAAGCGTTGTTTACACACAGAAGATTCAACGCAAAGACTTCCTGTCCACGGGGCAATTCCCGATTGTCTCGCAAGAGGAAGACTTTATTAACGGCTATTGGGACAGAGACGCAGATCTATTCAGAGTCGCATCACCAGTTATCGCTTTCTCAGTGTCGGGCAAATACTGGGTGAACAACCACGCGCACATTCTGAAATTCAACAATATGGCGACCCAGCGATTCGTTGAGTTCTATTTGGAGAGCACAAAGCTTGACGAATACATCACCGGCGCGGCTCAGCCGAAACTCAACCAGAAAGCACTGAACTCTATTCCAATTCCTATTCCGGGCTCACTCGAAGCACAGGCTGAAATTGTTGAGAGTTTTGTATCTGTTCGCAGGAAGACCCATAATCTCGCGACGCTCTACGAGCATAAGCTGACATCGCTGGAGGCACTAAAGAAGTCGCTCCTGTATCAAGCGTTCACTGGGAATTTGTAGGGTTCTATGAACGAAGCCGAGACCCGCGCCGAGCATATCGATCCCGCCCTGAAGGCGGCGGGCTGGGGCCTGGTCGACGGCAGCCGCATACGTCGCGAGCACATCACGCCCGGCCGCATCGAAGGCAAGGGGCGGCGCGGCAAGGGGCTGACGGCGGACTACGTGCTGGTCTATCGCAACCGCAAGCTCGCCGTGCTGGAGGCCAAGGCCTGGGACAAGCCGCTGACCGAGGGTGTGGCACAGGCCAAGGACTATGCCGCCAAGCTCCAGGTCCGCTTCGGTTACTCCAGCAATGGGCAAGGGCTCTACGGCATCGACCGGCAAACCGGCCACGAGGGCGTGGCTGACGGCTACCCGACACCGGACGAACTCTGGGAGCGAACCTTCGGCCAGCAGAACATCTGGCGCGACCGCTTCGCGTCGGTGGCCTTTCCCGACAAGAGCGGCACCTGGGACCTTCGCTTCTATCAGGAGATCGCCGTCAACCGGGTGCTGGACGCCATCGCGGGCGGCCGTGATCGCATCCTGCTGACCTTGGCCACCGGCACCGGCAAGACCTCGATCGCGTTCCAGATCGCCTGGAAGCTGTTCCAGACCCGCTGGAATCTTGGCGACTGGAAGAAGGAGGGCGAGCCGTCGCGCCGGCCACGCATCCTGTTCCTGGCCGACCGCAACACGCTGGCTGACCAAGCCTACAACGACTTCACCTCGTTCGCAGCCTTCCAGGATTCGGCGCTGGTGCGCATCACGCCCGGCGAGATCGCCAAGAAGGGCAAGGTGCCGACCAACGCCAGCGTGTTCTTCACCATCTTCCAGACCTTCATGAGCGGGCCGCCGAAGGACGGGCAGCCCTCGCCCTATTTCGGCGAGTATCCGCCGGACTTCTTCGATTTCGTCGTGATCGACGAGTGCCACCGGGGCGGCGCCAGCGACGAGAGCACGTGGCGGGACATCCTCACCTACTTCAAGCCGGCCGTGCAGCTCGGCCTGACGGCCACGCCCAAGCGCAAGGGCAACGTCGACACCTACGCCTATTTCGGCGAGCCGGTTTACACCTACTCGCTGAAGGAGGGCATCAACGACGGCTTCCTGACGCCGTTCCGGGTGAAGCAGTTCGCAACGAGCCTGGACGATTACACCTACACGCCCGACGACGCCGTGGTGGATGGCGAGGTGGTTCCCGGCAAGCGCTACACCGAGAGCGACTTCAACAGGACCATCATCATCCGGGAGCGCGAGGCACACCGGGTGAAGATCTTCATGGAGCTGATCGACCAGAAGCAGAAGACGCTGGTCTTCTGCGCCACCCAGGATCACGCTCTGATGGTGCGCGACCTCATCAACCAGGTGAAGACCAGCACCGACCCGGATTATTGCCACCGCGTGACGGCCAACGACGGTGCGCTCGGCGACCAGTACCTCAAGACCTTCCAGGACAATGAGAAGACGATCCCGACGATCCTGACCACGTCGCAGAAACTCTCGACCGGGGTGGATGCCCGCAACATCCGCAACATCGTCCTGATGCGGCCGGTCAATTCCATGATCGAGTTCAAGCAGATCATCGGGCGAGGGACGCGCCTCTATGACGGCAAGGATTATTTCACGATCTATGATTTCGTGAAGGCACACCATCATTTCAGCGATCCGGAGTGGGACGGCGAACCCGAGGACCAGACGACCGAAAAGCCCAAGGGTTTTGGCGAAGAAAAGGAGCGGTGGCCGACCGACGGGGCAGATGATGACGGCGGCGACGAGGCCCCGAAGCCCCGGAAGCTGATCGTCAGGCTGGCGGACGGCAAGGAGCGCACGCTTCAGCACATCGTGGCGACGACTTTCTGGAGCCCCGACGGCACGCCGATGTCGGCCAAGCAGTTCCTGGAGAGCCTCTACGGCGCGCTGCCAGACCTCTTCAAGGACGAGGACGAGTTGAGAGCCCTCTGGAGCGATCCGGCCACGCGCCGGAAGCTGCTCGACGGGCTGGGCGAGCGCGGGTTCAGCAAGGACATGCTGGGCGAAATGCAGAGGGTCATCGACGCCGAGAAAAGCGACCTGTTCGATGTGCTGGCGTACATCGCCTTCGCCCGGCCGCCTTTGTCCCGCGAAGCTCGGGCGGAGACGGCGCGAGGCGAGATACAGACCGCGTTCGACGACAAGCAGCAGGGTTTCCTGGATTTCGTGCTCTCGCAGTACGTCAAGGAAGGCGTCGACGAACTAGATCAGGAGAAGCTGCCTCCCCTGCTCAATCTCAAATACGGCGCCCTGGCAGATGCGATCGCCGATCTCGGCGACCCGGAGAAGATTCGGCAGGTATTCGTCGGCTTCCAGAAGTTCCTGTATCGCGGCCCGGCGCAACAGGCCGACGACCAGGACTAACGAGGAAACCACGATGGCGATCACTGCTACTGGCGAACTCGACCGCTTCGTCGCGGCGCTGCGACCGCTCGCGGCCGGCTAGGCGGCGGCATGCCGATCATCGCGCCGTCGGCATCGTGGCTGCTGGTCGTCGCGGAGACCGGGTCGATCCGGCGCGCGGCGACGCGGCTCAACCTCTCGCCGTCGGCGGTGAACCGGCAGATCCTGAACCTCGAGGCCGAGTACGGCGCGGCGCTGTTCGAGCGGCTGCCGCGCGGCATGCGGCTCACGCCCGCCGGCCAGATGGTGGTGGCGGAAGTCCAACGCTGGCAGCACGACCATGCGCAGCTCGTGCAGCATATCGGCCAGCTGCGCAGCATGGTGCGCGGGCACGCCTCGCTCGGCCTCATGGAGAGCTTCTCGCGCACCGTCGTGTCGCGACTGATGAGCCATATGCGCGAACGCCAGTCCTTGGTCTCGCTCGAGGTGTTGATGGGCGGCACGGCGGAGATCGTCGACCGGCTGGTCGCGGGAAAGCTCGACCTCGCCATCTGCTACGCCGTGCCCAAGATGCCGGAGATCCGCGTGCTGGCGTCGATCCAGCCCAGTTCGGGAATCGTCGTGGCGCGGGATCATCCGCTGGCCGGCCGCAAGTCGATCCGGCTGGCAGAGTGCGCCAACTACAGTTTCGTCTTTCCCGATTCGTCGCTCACCTCGCGGCGCATCCTGGAAACCGCGCTGGAGCGCGCCAAGGTCCATTTCGCCGGCGTGGTCACGACCAACTCCGTCGAGGTGATGAAGATGCTGGTGCGCGAGCATCGCCAGATCGCGCTGCTCAGCCTGCCCGACATCGGGGCGGACTTCGCCGACCGCGACCTCGTGCACATCCCGCTGGCAGACCGCCAGGTCCGCGGCTCGCACCTGTCGCTGATCGCCCCGCGCCACGCCAAGCCGTCCCCGGTCGCTGCCATGCTGGCGGAATTCCTGCGGGAAGAATTGCAGGGCCTGCCGGCGCGCCGCGCCTGGACCGGCAGCCTGCGCGAAGTCGGCGGGACAAAGGCGGGACGCGGCCGGTCCTGAAGAGACCACCAGCCGACCGTACGAAAAAACCGCACACTCCGTCCCGAAACTAGCGCTTTTCAGCGTCGCGGCATGGCCTTCATGCTGACGGGCCGAAACGGGACCGCGGGCGTGGCATGACGCGTGCACCGACGGCTTCCGAATCGAGGAACCCCTGCATGACCCATTTTCGCTCCTGGTCGCTGGCCGCGCTGGCCGCTTCCACTTTCCTGGCCGCCTTGCCCGCGCAGGCGCAGACACAAGCCACGACCCTCACGGTCGCGCCCGAGACGCTGAGCCGCGTCCTCGACCCGCATTTCACGACGTCGTTCACGACGCGTGACCTGGGCTACCTGATCTACGACACGCTGTTTGCGGTCGACGACACGTTCGCGCCCAAGCCGCAGATGGTCGAGCGCTACACGATCAGCCCCGACAAGCTCACCTACACCTTCGTGCTGCGGCCGGGCCTGAAGTGGCACGACGGCCAGCCGGTCACCGCCGCGGACTGCGTCGCCTCGATCCGGCGCTGGGCCTCGCGCGACAGCATGGGCCAGACGCTGGCCAAGTTCACCGCCTCGCTGGAAGCGGCCGACGCCAATACGATCAAGCTGGTGCTGAAGGAGCCCTACGGGCTGGTGCTCGACAGCCTGGCCAAGATCGGGGCGCCCGTGCCGTTCATGATGCCGGAGCGCATCGCCAAGACGCCCGGCAGCGAGCAGGTGAAGGAGATCGTCGGCTCCGGCCCCTACAAGTTCCGCGCCGACCTGCACGAGCCCGGCGTCAAGATCGTCCTCGACAAGTTCGCCGACTACAAGCCGCGCAGCGAGCCGCCCAACTGGGCCTCGGGCGCCAAGATCGCGAAGATGGACAGGGTCGAGATGCTGGGCATGCCGGACGCGCAGACCCAGGTGAGCGCGCTCATCAGGGGCGAGGTCGACTATCTCGAGCGCGTGCCGGCCGACCTGCTGCCGCTGTTCGATGCCAAGTCCGGCGCGAAGGCCGAGGTCGTGAGCAAGTACGGCTTCCAGGCCATCATGCGCATGAACCACCTGCAGCCGCCGTTCGACAATCTCAAGGTGCGGCAGGCGATCGCCAAGGCCATCGACCGCTCGATGTATGCCGGCGTGGTAGCCGGCGATCCGAAGTTCGCCACCGACTGCGCGGCCATGTTCGGTTGCGGCATGCCCTATGAGAGCAAGGCCGGCATCCCGTCGCGCGATATCGCCGCCGCCAAGGCACTGCTCAAGGAGGCCAATGTCGACCTGTCGAAGCCGCTGGTGATGCTGCATGTCGCCAACGCGCCGGGCATCGCCGCGCTGGGCAACGTCACGCGTCAGGTGCTGGTCGATCTCGGCTTCAAGGTCGACATGGTGTCGATGGACTTCCAGACCTTCGCCACGCGCCGGCTCAATACGGGCCCGGTCGACAAGGGCGGCTGGAACCTCGCCCACACCACGAACTCCGTGCCCGACCAGGGCAATCCGCTCAGCAACCCGTTCCTCGTGGCCTCTGGCCCGCCCGCCTCCGCCTGGGGCTGGCCGAAGGACGAGAAGACGGAGGAGCTGCGCCTGAAGTTCGCCACAGCGCCCGACGAGGCGGCGCGCAAGGCGATCGCGACCGAGATCCAGGTCCGCGCCTACGAGCAGGTCCTCTATCTGCCGCTGGCGCAGTTCACGACCCCGTCGGCCTGGCGCAACAACCTCGAAGGCGTGCTGAAGTCGCCGGTCATGCTGCTCTACAACATCGAGAAGAAGTGAGGATCGCCGCCATGGCGAAAGCGGTTGCCGACGACTATTTGCGGCGTATTCCCAAGGCCGAGCTTCACTGCCACCTGGCCGGCACGTTGCGCGCCACGACCGTGGCCGAGCTCGCGAAGACGTACGGCCTGCCGCTGCCGCGGCCGGCCGAGCAGCTCTACCAGTGGCCGAACTTCGACGGATTCCTGGAAATCCTGCGCCTCACCGCCTCGGTGCTGCGCACGCCGGAGGATTTCAGCCGCGCGATCTACGAATATTGCGAGGATGCCGCGCGCGACGGCAACCTGCGGCACGTCGAGTTCTTCTTCAATCCCGACTACTTCTATCCCAACGGCATCGACTATCCGTCGATGGTGGCCGGCATGGCCAACGGCATCGAGCGCGTGGACCGCGACTTCGGCATTTCCGCCCGGCTGATCTGCTGCATCGACCGCTCGATCAATTCGCCCGCCCAGGCCGTCGAGATCGTCGAGACGGCGCTCGCGCATCGTCATGAGCTGGTGGTCGGGATCGGGCTGGACGGCAACGAAAGCGTCGGTCCGCCTGCCATCTTCGCCGAGGCCTATGCGCTGGCCCGCAAGGGCGGGCTGCGCTGCACGGCCCATTGCTGCGAGGATTATCTGACGCCGCTGGAAGCGCCGCCGACCAACTACCTGATCTGCCGCGACGTGCTGCGCTGCGACCGCATCGACCACGGCTACAACATGCTGGCGTCCGACTTCGTGATGAGCGAGGCGCGCAAGGACGGGCTCTATTTCACGCCCTGCGCCTGGACGAGCCTGCTCCACAATCGACCGCACCGGCCGCAGCGCATCCGCCGCATGGTCGAGGCCGGATTGAACGTCACGATCAACACCGACGATCCGGCGATGTTCGGCACCAATCTCGGCCACGGCTTCACGACCCTGTTCGAGACGATCGGCTGGGGTCCCGACAAGGCCCGGATGTTCAGCCTGAATTCGGTCGAGGCCTCGTGGCTGGACGAGAGCGACAAGGCGAAGATGCGGATCGACTTCCGCCGCCAGATCGCCGCGCTGGACCAGGAATTCGGCTACGAGAACGCCGCCAAGCCGGTCTAGGGACCATTCCGCTTCTGGTTCACCCGCACCACCTCATCCTGAGGAGGCTGGCCGGAAATGAATGCAGCTAAAACAAGGGGTGATGAACAGCCCCAATAACCTCACCCTTGTAAGTCGGCGTCTGCCGGATCGGCTAGACTAGCCGGCGCGGTGGCGGCGGGTAGACCGACTCACCCAGGGGCGTCGA
>NCHQ01000016.1 GCA_002281855.1 Rhodospirillales bacterium 24-66-33
CCCAGCATCGCGCCGGCGGCGACCAGGGAGGCAAGGGTGAAGAGCTTCTTGCGGGTCATGGCATCCTCGAAGACTGTGCGGCGCTCTCGCCGCTCGGGACGGGCGAAGGCGAAAGCGTGGGCTGCTCGCCCACGGTCTCACGGCGCGCGAGGCGGTCATAGGCTTCGAGAATGACGTCCGTCGGGACCATCTGCGTCAGCGTGCAGTACGAGGTCTGGGTGCCCATGAAGCTGCCGTTCTCGAACAGCTTGTTGACGGGCGCGCCGCCGCCGCACACCGAGAAGTAGTCGCAGGAGCGGCGGCACGCCTCCACGCCCGCGGTGATGTCGCGATAGAGCGGCGACGCGAGGCAGGTGTCGCGGATCTCCTGGAGCGACTGGAAATTGATGTTGCCCAGGAGATAGTCGCGATAGTCCGGGTTCTTCAGGCCGAGGAGTTCGGGCGAGAAGCTCGAGACGTTGCCGTGGCTGTCGACGTTCAGCATCGCCAGGGGCTCAACCTGGATGTTTCGCGCCGGCACGCCCTCGGGACGGAACATGCGCGGCAGCGCGAGATCGATCTCGCGCACGAAGCGGACGCGGCCGCTCTGGCGGGCCAGGTGCCAGAAACGCCGCAAGAACCCGGCATAGCGCTTGCGCAGTTCGGGGCCGTGGAAAAGGCTCGAAACGTGATCGCCTTCCGACTCCTCGACATTGAAGCAGATCTGGTCGATGCCCTCGGACAGGTAGAAGTCCAGCAGCTCTTCCGGCTGGTCGAGGCTGGTGTGCGACAGGACCGAAATCACGTGGAACTCCACGTCGTTGTCGCGCAAGCAGCGAATGCCGGCAATCGTCCTGTCGAACGTCCCCTTGCCGCTGCGGCTCTTGCGATGGAGATCGTGCAGTTCACGCGGCCCGTCGAGACTGACGCCGACGCCGACCTGCCACTCCTTGAAGAGCTCGCACCAGTCCCGGTCGATCAAAGTGCCGTTGGTCTGGAACGAGTGCTTCACGTGCACCGATGCGGGCCGCATCCGTTCGATCGTCGCGAAGGCTTCGCGATAAAACGAGACCGGCACCACAAGCGGCTCCCCCGCGTGCCAGATTACGGTGATCTCGCCGCAAGCCCAGCCCGATGCGAAGATCTGCTCGAACAGCCGGGTCACGGTGGATTGCGCGATCACGTGCTTGTTCGAGCGATCGGGGAGGTAGCAATAGGTGCAGGCTATGTTGCAGAAGGCCGTCGGCTGCACGACCACCATCCCGATTTCAGGCGTGGCGTACATCATCACTGCCGTTCGATCACCCGCCATCGCCCCGCCACCCTCGCGCCATTTGCTCGTGAGGAGCTGACGTTAGGCAGACCTGCGATCCGTTCGCAAATCAAAAAGAGCAAGCGACACGAAACTCAGCCCGGATCCCTCTTGAACTCCCCAGACCGCACCCCATATGCAGTGCGTTCCAGCGGTCAGATTGATCGCGAACACCGCCGGGGTGAGCCACGGATGTACTGGTGACCGGTCGGCGGACGCTAGCCCCGCGCCTGAAATGGCGGCGGGGCTTTCTCTTTCATGAGAACATTCTCAGTGGACCAGCGGCGCACCTGCGCCCGGCTGGTTCGAGTAACGGCTGAAGGACTGCGATTCCAGCCAGACGTGATGGAACGTCGTCGCCGAACCGAGTTGACGTTGCGGCTTGCCGATCTCGAAGCCCAGCCCGCGGAGAAGACCGATCGTCCGGTCCTCGCGTGCGTCTATATGCTGTTCGAGGCGGGGAAACTGATCCAGCATCTCGGCGAAGACGAGGCGGCACAGCATCGAAAATTCTCTCGACTCACCGTCGAATGCCGCAACCGACATCATCCAGAGGTAGCCGACCTCGGGATTGTCGAGCCGCGGGGTCACGCCCCAGAGGGCGCTCGTCGCCCCATCGCTCAGGCGCCGCGCCGCCCAGATCTGGGCGCTGAAGGCACACGCCTCGACAAGTCGCCGGCTCGGCTCCTTTTCGGGCCAGTCCGCAGCAGCGGGCTCGTCCTCCAACAGCGACGCCACGTAGGCGACATCGGCCGACGTGGCTGGCAGAACCTGATAACGCATGGAGTTCTCCGTGGTCGGTCCTGAGTCAACGATGTCGCCGCGGAAGGTTGCAGATCGGATCTCCAGGTTGTTCGGAATCGCACCGAACCAGCGGCGTTGATATCGTCCGGGCCGACACCGATACTGCTCGATTGCCGCTGGCGGCCAGCGCCTCTGGGTATTCCCCGTTATCGACATCGTGGTGGCAATGACGGCAGGGAATTACGACACACCTGACCAGTGGGTGCCGTCGCTTCGCGTGCTGCGCGAAGCGGTGCTGGCAAACTTGCTGTAGAGCCGCACTCGCCCCGGCGTTCAAGCCCTCGTGAAAAGTAGATCCTGCTGGCGCACCGGCACGGTTTCGACGCGCTTCAATGCTCCTGGCCGGCGCCAGCGCAAGTACCATTCGAGCTCGTAGCCATTGTCGATGGCCCAAGCGCTGAAGCCTGCAGCCTGCATCCGCTCGAACACATCCTGCCAGGAGGCCCGGTCGTCCTCGGGAGTCGCCTCGACCACGATTTCCATCGTCGCCGGATAGTTCGCAAGCCGCTCCAGCAACTGGCTGAGGATCGGCGGCTCGGCGCCTTCGACATCCATCTTGATCAGGCGGATGCGTGCGATCTCTTCCCCTGTCAGAATCTGTTCCAAGGGCTGCGCTTCGACGGACGCCATGTGGAGACCGCCTCGGGACGCGAGCGTGGTCGCCGCTCCGATGTTCCGCGAGTTGATTTCATAGAGGTCGAGCGTGCCGGGTCTGTCCGAGACGGCCAGGTTCACCGCGCGGACGTTGGAGGCAAAGGCATTGACCGCGAGATTGCGCTTCAGCAGCGCAAAGGTGCGTGGGGAGGCCTCGATTGCGACCACGATGCCCCGCACGCCGACACGCGACGAAGCCAGCAGCGCATCGTAGCCAATGTTGGCGCCGATATCGACGAAGACGTCGCCGGGCGCCAGCCTGTCGCTGATGACTTGGGAGACGTCGGGTTCCCACACACCGAAGTGAAGGATTGTGCGCTGGATGAGATCGACCGGATCGCAATGGATACGGGCGCCGAACCGGGTGGTCCCGAGATGCTCCACTCCCTGCATTCGCAGCATTTTGTCGTAGGCACGGAACGCCAACCGGGCCACGGGAAGCGGGAGGCGGCGGATCGTTCCGATGATCGTCTTGTGCAAGGGCTGGAACATGCCGGCGCTTGATTGCGTGGATGAAATGCGCGTTTCGCAGGTTCGCTTATCAACGGGTCCCCGGAGCAGGGGCCTGACGAGACGTATCCGAGCCGACGCCGGGCTGCCCGGCGCTCGGCGCACCGGGCGCCGTCGGCGTGACGGGCATACCGGTGCTCGCCGGCGGGGGTGACGCCGGAGGTGGCGGCACGGTCGGCGAGGTTCCGGCAGGCGCCGGCGACGTCGAAGCGCCACCGGCGCTCGAGCCGGGGCCGCCCGTTTGGGCGTGAACGGTACTGGCGATTACGCCGCAGGCGGCGATGGCGACGAGGGTCTTCCTGATCATGCGATCCTCCAGAGGTCTTGCGACTCAACCCCGGGAGGACGTTCGCGTTGCGGGCAGGTCAGAGGGTCGCCGCCAGCGCGGCGAGCTGGTCGGTGCAGAGACCCCAGCCGGCGTGGAACCCCATCTTTTCGTGCGCCTCGCGGTCCTGGACCGTCCAATGGCGGACGCGTGCGGTGTAGAGGGTTTTGCCGCCCTGCTCCTCGAAAGTGAGGATCATGGTCATGAAGGGCTTTGCCGAGGGCTTCCAAGCCTCGGTGAAGGCATCGGTGGCAACCAGCCGCTCGTTGGGCAAGACTTCGAGGTAGACGCCTCGGTTCGGCATGGCGTGGCCATCCGGGCCGCGCATGACGATCAGGTTGGAGCCGCCTGGTCGCACATCGACCTCGACGACGGGAGTCTCGTAGGGCTTGGGCGCGAACCACTGCTTCAGCAGCGTCGGTTCGGTCCAGCAGCGATAGAGTTTCTCGCGCGGCGCGTCGATGAGGCGGGAGAGGACGAGTTCGCGGTCGTTGGCGGGTGCGGCAGTCATTTCCGGCTCCTGGTGAGGTCGTTCTGCCCCAAGGACGACGGAGTCCGACCTCTCCCGACACGGGCGTGAGATTTATCCTATGGCGCGCTGGGGGCGCCGGGCGTCACGCCGCCATACTCGTGACTGACACGCCCGTTCCAGCCGTAGCCGACATACCCCCCGACCGCGTCGTAGAGATAATCGAAACCCTCCAGGAACATGCGACCGGTATTCACGAAGACCGTTGCGTCGCGCACGACTTCGACCCGCTCGGGATGGAGCGGGTTGCCGTTCCGCCCAACCCTGAACTCGTAGAACGCGGGTTGCGGACGCTGGCGATCGGGCATGAAGAGCTCGATGCGCGTGCCGTCGGGTGCGTGGCGGCCGTGCTCCAGGCGCGTGCCGGCCGGCGGGGAGAGGAACATGTAGTTGATGCCGGTATCCATCAGCAACGTGCCGCGGCCCGTGACACCGTCCACCGAGACGGTCATGGGCGCGCCGTTCCAGTCCGGTACGCCGGGCGGGTGCGGCTTGGGCGTCAGCTTCACGAAGGCCATGTGGCGGGTGAGGTCGGGCGTCATGCCGAGATGCACACCGGTGCGCGTGATGACATAGCCAGGCCGCACCGAACTCACCGGCCGGCCGGAGGCCAGCGCCACGAGACTCACGAAAGGATTCTCTGGCGACGTGGTGCTGGCAGTGGTCTGCGCCGAACCGCGGTCGAAGCCGACGCCCATGAACGCGACGTTGCGCGGCTCGGCCTCCGGCCGGCAATCGCGCGCATGTTCGAGGCAGGTGATCCGGTCGACGCGCAGCACCTGCACGCGCGCCGTGGCGACCGGCGTATGTTCGTCGTGACGGATGACCACATCCGTCATCCAGTGCTCGCCGCTCAGCACGCGGCCGCTGCTGTTGTAGACCAGCTGCCCTGGTCCCTGCGCGACGTCGCCGGAGCCGGGGATGAAATGCTCGGCGGAGACCACGATGCCGGTGGAGCCGGTATCCATGCCGAACCAGCGCGGCCGGGCGCCGTTCAGGCTGAGCCAGACCGTCGGAACGTGATGCAGGGAGATCGGGCCATTGGCGAAGGGGATCTCGATCGCTTCGTGCCCTTCATAGCCGCGCCAGGCTTCCTGCGCCCGGGAGGCGGCCACTGAAGACAGCGAGAGCGCGAGGGCGGCAGCGAGAATCTCGATTGGACGCGACATTACAACTCTTTTCAGTCGGGGAGATCGAAATCCTGGCCCTTGGCCGTGAGGCCGACCTTCGCGAACCAGTCCGGTCCGAGAAGGCCGAGCGGCTTGCCGGTGCACTTGAGGCTGGCAACGGTCTTGCCGTCGCGTTCGACGGTGACGCCGGCTTTTTCGCGCGTTTCCCCCCGCGGCCCCCAATTGCCGATACCGGTATAGACGACAAAGGCGATGTTATTCTTCGTCGAGACGCGCAGCCACGTCGCCCCGCCGCCCGCGAGCGGGAACGATTCGCCGCTGGCCGCCTGCGGGGGTGGCAGCTGGGCTGCCGGAAGTGTGAGGTCGAGCGGCTCGCTCGAATCGGGCTTGCCGGTCCGGTATTGCAGGTAGCCCCTGTTCGGGGCGGCATCCTTCGAGGCGCAGACCGACACGAGCTTGGTCGGGCTGGTGCGGCACGAAAAAACGATCGTCTCGGTCGGCGTACAGAATGAGGTTTGTGCGCTCTTGGCCGGCGAGGGGGCAGCAGGCGCAGGAGCCGGCGCGGCGAGCGGTGCGGGCTTGGCGGAGGCGATCAGGACGACGGTCTCGCTCTTCTTGCAGTCGGGATTGCCCTGGCACGAGGCCGCCATGACGCGCGCGGTCTTGTAGGTCAGCGCCAGACGCTTGCCCTTGAGGGATTTTTCCAGGCTACAGAGATCGAAATCCGCAAGCTCTTCGAAAGTGCCGCCGCGATCGTCCTTCAGGGTGAGGTAGCAGGCGGCGTCGCCATTCTGGAAGGCCGTCGGCGTTCCGAATGCCCGCTTCTTCTCGCCTCCGACTGTGACGGTGTCCTGCGCTGCGGAAGGGAGGGCCGACAGGAGCAGAAACCCAAGAAAACCTGAACGAACGAGAGAAGGCGACAAGCAGAACTCCGGGGCTGAAGCAGATGCCGAAGTCTTAGACGATGGGCAGCGGAATGTCGCGCGACCTACGCAAAAGACCCGCTCCGACAGAGCCGGGCGGGCCTTACGAACTCACCGGTACATCCGCGGCTCAGTTCGTGCTGCATCCCAAACGACAATCGACGCAATTGGTTGCCTAACCGGAATGAGCCGCCCGATGGATGCAACTATTGCGCTGCACACCTCGTTGAGCCCTCATGAATGACAGCACGACTTTGGAGGACATCAGTCCCTACCTTGTTCTGGGTCAGGCGGACGATGGCGGTCAGCCGATCGTCGAAACCGCCCGGGACCTGCATGATCTGATCGTTACCTTCTCGCCGCACGGTCACTATTCCGTCCGCACGGTCGAGGACGAATGCGGTCCTGCCATTCACTGCGCCTTCGAGCGCAAGATCGACGCCGATCGCCTGGCCGCCGCCGTGGGTGCCATCGAGATCGCCCGCTACGAGAGCTATCGCAGCGAGCGCGCTTTCTTCTTGGACGAGAAGGTGTCCCGGACTATCCGTCGCGCTCTCGAACGGCGTCGCAACGCCGGCAACTGACCTCAGAGAATTCCGAACATGCGCGCCACGCGCTGCACCGCGCCCCAGGCCGGGTCGAGCGTAGCGAAGGTGCGGGCCATTTCGTTGGCGTCGTTGAGCAGCGCCTTGAGCTTCACGTCGCTCGGCTCGTCCTTTTCTGCTTCGAGGCGCGCCTCTTCGAAGAGCGCGCGCAGTTCACGCATCTCTTCGGTGTAATCCGCGTCGATCGCCTTCACCGAATCGGAGAGGGCGGAGGCGAGGGTGGGATCGTTCTTGTTCTCGGTCATGACTCTCTACGCTGCTTTCTTGGTGCGGTGGGCGTCGATGGCGGCCCACAGGGACGATGCCGTCACCGGCATGTCGATATGCTTCAGCCCGGTGTGCGGATGGATCGCGTCGACGATAGCGTTAATTACGGAAGGCGGCGCGCCGATGGCGCCGGCTTCGCCCGCGCCCTTCACGCCCAGCGGATTGGTCGTGCACAGGCTGTTGTGCATGTCGAAATGGACATGCGGCACCACGTCGGCGCGGGGCAGGGCGTAGTCCATGAACGATCCGCTCATCAGCTGACCCGAGTCGGGATCGTAGATCGTCTTCTCGGTCAGCGCCTGGCCGACACCCTGGCCGACGCCGCCATGGACCTGACCTTGCAGCAGCAGCGGATTAAGCGCCGTGCCGAAATCGTCCATGATCGTGTAATTCAGGATCTCGACGGTGCCGGTGCCGGGATCGACCTCGAGTTCGCAGACATGACAGCCATTGGGGAAGGTCGCGGCCTGCGGTGTGCGCGTGAAAGCGTCGTCGAGGCCGGGCTTGCCGCCCTCCGGCACATGCTTGGGATCGCGGGCGGCGCGGGCCACGTCGAACAGGCTCATCGTCCGATCGGTGCCGACGATGCGGAAGGTCGCATCGGCATACTCGATGTCGCCGACTGCGGCTTCCATCGCCGAGGCGGCGACCAGCTTGCCCTTCTCGATGATGTTGTCGCTGACACCCAGCACGGCGGCACCCGCCACCGGGATCGAGCGGCTGCCGCCGGTCATGCCCTCGGGCGTGAAATCCGAATCGCCCTGCACGATGCGGATGCGGTCGGCATCGACACCGAGCCGCGCCGACATGATCTGCGTGAAGGCCGTCTCGTGGCCCTGCCCGTTGGTCTGGACGCCGACGAAGACGGTGATCGTGTCGTCGTCGTTGAACTTGGCGATGGCGCTCTCCGGTGCGCCGCCCGAGCACTTCTCGACATAGGTGGCCATGCCCATGCCGCGCCACTTGCCCTTGGCGAGAGAGGCGGCACGGCGCGCCGCGAAGCCTTTCCAATCGGCCTTCTCCATGCCCTTCAGCATGACGGTGTCGAAGTCGCCCGAATCGAACGTGTCGCCCAACGCCGTATTCCAGGGGATCTGATCGGGCTTCACGAGGTTGCGCTTGCGGATCTCCACCGGTCCCAGCCCGGTCTCGCGGCCGATATGGTCGACGAAGCGTTCCAGCAGATAGGCCGCCTCGGGCCGTCCGGCGCCGCGATAGGCGTCCGTCGGCACGGTGTTGGTCATCACGCCCTTCACGTTCACGTAGATCGCGGGTGTCTGGTAGAGGCCGGCCAGCATGCCGCTGCCCGCCATGGTCGGGATGAAGGCGCCGAAATGGCTGAGATAGGCCCCGAGTGCGGCATGGGTCGTGACCCGCAGGCCGAGGAACTTGCAATCCTTGTCGAGCGCCATCTCGGCCAGCGAGACATGGTCGCGGCCCTGCACGTCGGACAGGAAGGCTTCCTGGCGGTCGGGAATCCACTTCACCGTGCGCCTCAGCTCGCGGCTGGCCCACACGACCAGCGGATATTCGGGGTGCACGAAGATCTTCATGCCGAAGCCGCCGCCCACGTCGCCGGTGCGCACGCGCAGCTTGGGCTGGCCGATCTTCAGGATCATGTCGGCGACCACAGGCCGGATGACGCTGACGCCCTGCGAGGAGACCCACAGCGTCGAACGGTCGTCCGCCGGATCGTATTCACAGATGGCGCCGCGCGGCTCCATAGAGTTCACGACCAGCCGATTGTTCACGATCTCGAGCTTCACCACCCGGTCGGCCTTGGCGAAGGCGGCTTCGGTGCGCGCGCGATCGCCCATCTCCCAGTCGAAGACGAGGTTGCCCGCAATGTGATCGTGCACGAGCGGGGCGCCGGCCTGGGCCGATTCCCGGGTGCCGACCGTGTGCGGGCGGGCTTCGTAATCGACCTCGATCAGTTCGGCGGCGTCCTTGGCCTGTTCCAGCGTCTCGGCCACCACCAGCGCCACCGGATCGCCGACATGGCGGACGCGGCCCTGCGCCAGCATGGGACGGGGAGTCTCGCCGCGAGGCGTGCCGTCACGGTTGGTCACGGGCACCAGGCACGGCAGGTCGCCGTAGCCGGCCTTCTTCACATCCTCGCCGGTCAGGACCAGCATCACCCCCGGCGCTTTTGTTGCAGCCGTCGTGTCGATGCGGTTGATGTCGGCATGCGCATGCGGTGAACGCAGCACATATGCGCGCGCCGCCGGGGTCGAGAGCTTGGTATCGTCCGTGTAACGACCACCACCGGTGAGGAGACGCGGATCCTCGACCCGGCGTACCGACTGACCAATGCCGAACTTCGCCATGAAATTCCTCCGTGTTGTCCGGAGGTTAACCCGCCGGGAGGGGGCTCGCTACAGGATCGTCCAGACGAAGCCGGCGACGACGAGGAGGATTCCGGCACCGAGACCGACCCAGGTTCCGGCTGTGGGCACGCGTATTTCGTCTTTTTCAGGCAGGGGAGGCGAGGCTTCGTCCGAAGCGTTGAAAGCCGATGCCATTTGGAGACCTCGCTTGCGCCTCTGAGCTTGGGCGTGTGCGGGGGGAACGCCCGCGCTCCGGTGACGTTGCCATGCGGGGCAGGAGTAACATGCATATCAAGGACGATCCGGGCGAGAAGCCTGGAGCACCCGTCGGCGCGCCGGCAGCGGACGCTATCGTTGACTATGTCGCGCTGGCGCCGGGGCGCGTGGTCGGCCGTTACGAGGTTCTCGAAGTACTGGGCCAGGGCGGTTTCGGCATCACCTACCGCGTACGCGACACCCAGCTCGACCGCGAGGTGGCTCTGAAGGAATATCTGCCGCCGGCCCTTGCCATCCGTCAGGATGGTGCATCGGTCCTGCCGCGCTCCACCGCCGTGGCGGAAGACTTTTCTTGGGGACGCGAGCGCTTCGTGGCCGAAGGCCGGACGCTCGCCAGTCTCCACGACGCCCCGGCCATCGTGAAGGTGTTCGACTTCGTCGAGACCAACGGTACTTCCTACATGGTGATGGAGCTCGTGCGCGGCGGCACGCTCGAGGAACGGGTCAAGTCGACAGGGCCGCTGTCACCGCAGGAAGTCGACACGTTCCTGCCGCCGCTGCTCGAGGGGCTGCAGAAGGTCCACGAAACCGGCTTCCTGCATCGTGACATCAAGCCCGGCAACATCCTGCTGAGCGAGGCCGGTATTCCGACGCTGATCGATTTCGGCGCGGCGCGACTGGCCATTGCCGGTCGGTCCTCGACCATGACGGCGATCTTCACGCCCGGTTATGCGGCGCCCGAGCAGTTCACCACTGGCAAGCAGGGGCCGTGGACGGACATCTACGGTCTGTCGGCGACGTTGCATCACGCCGTTACCGGCAAGCCGCCGCCCAGCGCCTTCGATCGCCTGCTGGAGGATACCTACCAGCCGTTGAGGGGCCTGCAGCTCGCCGGCTTCTCGCCGGCGCTGCTTGCCGGAATCGATGCGGGCTTGTCCGTACGCTTCGAAGAGCGACCGCAAACGATCGCCGCGTGGCGTGCGATGCTGGGCGGCTCGATGGCCGACGCAAGTGTGACGCTGATCATGCCCCAGCCGGCGGTGCCGCCTACACCGCCCACACCACCCACGCCACCAACCCCGCCAACACCCCCGACGCCTCCCAGCGAACCGTCGGCTCTTGCCGTCGGGGGGAAGACCCGGTCGCGCACAAAGCCTGTGCTGCTCGGCGCCGTTGCCATGTTGCTGGCGCTGGCGGCCGGCGCCTATTACCTGACGCAACCACGGCAGCAGCAGGCGCAGACGACCGAAAGCACGCCGACTGCAGAGGCGCCCGTGTCCGAGAGCTCGGCCGATTCTGTCGAGGCCGCGCGCGAAGGTGAAGAGGCGCTCAAACTCATCACGGCCGATCGCCAGCGCATTCAGGTGATCCTCACCGCGCTGGGCTACGACACGCGCGGTTCCGACGGCACATTCGGCCAGCGCTCGCGCGAGATGATCGCGGCGTGGCAGAAGGCCAAGGGCCAAACGGCGACAGGCTATCTCACGGCGGCTCAGGTGCCGGCGCTGCTGCGCGAGGCGCCGGCCCCGGCCGCGGCTCGCCCCTCGACGCCATCGGCGTCGTCGACCCCGACCTCCAGACAGGCCGGCGCCTACGACGGCGTCTATGGCGGCGGCATGTCGAGCAGCGGCTTCGGCCAGGCGTCCGGCGTCGTGACCGCAGAGCTGAGCATCGCCGGCAGTCTTCTGATCGGACGCATCACCCAGCCGGGATGTGGCAATTCCTCCCTCTCGCTCACGGTGTCATCGAATGGTGACATTTCCGGAGGCGGCCGCCTGTACGAGGGCCAGGACTGTTCGGTGGGTGCTTTCACCGCGACCGGCAGGGCGGCCGGTGGCGCCGTCATGCTCGAATTGCGCGCCACCGGTGGTTCCATGCGGGGGAATCTCGGGCGCCGTGGCGGTTGATTGCGGCCCGCGAGCGGTGCTGGCGAGGCGTCGCCAGCACCGCCGCCCTTGCGAAGGCTACTTCTTCGGCGTGATCGCGACGACCAGCACCTGCGTGTCGATGGCGGTCAGCTTGTCGCCGGTCTTGACGCGCGGCAGCTGGGCGCGGCCTTCGGGTGCCACGACGCTATAGGTCCTGACCTCGCCGCCATTCGGATTCACCAGCGAGATCGTGTTGGCCGTGGTGTTCACGCCCGTGACCCACCAGTTGGCGACAGTCTGGTCGGCCATGACGCCGGCGGCGCGGGTGCCCGTCGTGGCGGCGGCGGTGACGCTGACGTCGCGGCCGCCCGGGGTGGCCGTGTTCGGGCAGGACAGCACGAAGCTAAGCTTCTCCTCGAACGCCACCGAGACCTGGTCGCCGACCTTGCTGGTGTCCATCTTGACGCCGGGGCCGACGTTCGAGGTCAGCGAGCGACCGGCCGGACCGGTGAACGTCACGCTGGGCTTGGCCGGATCGATGGCGCTGATCGTCGCGTCGATCGAGTAGGTGACGACCGTCGAGATGCCGACGATCGGCTGCCCCTGCGCGTAAGCGGCGCTGGTGGTCACGCCGGTGGCGGCGATCGATCCGGCGACCATGGCGGCGAGCAGGAAGCGTTTGGTAAACATGAGACTCTCTCCCTCGTTATTGCGTAACGCTAGCATGAGGTTTGCCGGATTTTCCATGGCCGGCCTGTTACAGTGAGATTGATTATGTTCAATCTCCGATGCCGAACGATCGCGTGACCACGGCCTATCTTGCCGCCGAAGGATTCGAGAGCCAGCTGCGCGAGGAACTCGGGCGGGCCGGCGTCGCGGTGCGGGCCGAACATGGCCGCCTGCTCCTGTCCGATGCGCCGGCGCACGAGGCCGCTTGGGCCGCCAACATCTGGCGCGAGTGCGTCGAGCTGCCGGTGGCCTCGATCGGCACCGCGGCAAAAGCCCTGCGCGACATCCAGCGCAACTGGGCCATGTACGCACCGGTCCATCACCGCCGCGCCGCGCTCATTCAGGATAAGCTGCCGCACGTTTCGGCCAAGCCCGTGGTTTTTCCCGCCGCGGCGCCGGCCGCGCCGCTGGGATCCTGGACGCTGGTCGCATCGGACCGGATGCTGGCGGCAGCCTCCTGCAGTTCGCCCTTTCCCAACGGCGAGATCGAGCTTGTCGAAGACAAGGTCGGGCCTCCCAGCCGTGCCTACCTGAAACTCTGGGAAGCGCTGGTGCGGTTGCGCAACTGGCCGCAGCCGGGCGAGCGCTGCCTCGATCTCGGGGCCTGTCCGGGCGGCTGGACTTGGGTACTGGCCAAGCTGGGCGCCGCCGTGGTCGCGGTCGACAAGGCGCCCCTCGATCCCAACGTGGCGGCGATGCCGGGCGTCGAATGGCGGGGCGAAAGCGCATTCGGGCTCGACCCCGCCACCGTCGGGCCGATCGACTGGCTGTTCTCCGACGTGATCTGCTATCCGGCGCGGCTGTTCAAACTGGTCGAGCGCTGGCGGGCCTCTGGCCTGGTGAAGAACTTCGTCTGCACCATAAAATTCCAGGGCGAGACCGATCATGAGACGGCGGCCGCCTTCGCCCGGTTGACGGGGGCACGCGTCCTGCATCTGCACTACAACAAGCACGAGCTGACGTTCATGCTGAACTTTTCCGAAGGGCGCTGACCGCTGAGAAGGCAATCGTGCATTATCCCATTTACGTATTCCGCCATGGCGAGACCGTCTGGAACGCCGAGAAGCGTGCGCAGGGCTTCCTCGATTCGCCGCTGACCGAAGCAGGACGCGCGCAGGCTCGCGCCATGGGGCAGGCACTGGCAAAGGAGCTGCAGGGGTCGGGGCATGCGCTTGCAAGCGTTGTCGTACGGGCAAGTCCGCTGGGCCGTGTCCGCGAGACTCTGGCGCTGGCTGCCGAAGCGGCAGGCCTGACGCACGATGAGCAGTGTTTCGACCCTCGTCTTCGTGAGATGAGCTGGGGCGAATGGGATGGCCTCACTGGTCCTGAGATCGAGGCGCGCTGGCCAGGCGCGATGGCGGCGCGCCGGCTCGATCGCTGGACCTACGAGCCGCCCGGCGGTGAGAACTACATCACGGCCACCGCGCGTGCTCAGGCAGCACTGGACGATATCGTAGCGCTTGCGGTCGAGCGGCCCGTCGCCGTGTTCGCGCACGGCGCGATCGGCCGGGTGCTGCGCGGCCTGTTCCTGTGCGTGCCCGAAGCGGAGATCCTCGACATGGATCAGCCGCAGGACGCGTTCTACCGGCTGCATCGCGACACCGCGGCGCGCATCGTCTCGCACGATCCGGATTGAGCCATGGCCATTGAATCGAGGGCCGATGACGAATTCGACGTCGCGGTCGTGGGCGGCGGTCTGGTCGGCGTTGCCACCGCCTGGGGTCTGTCACGCGAGGGCTGCCGGGTCGTCATCCTCGACGAGGGCGACCGCGCGGTGCGGGCGAGCCGCGGCAACTTCGCGCTGGTCTGGGTGCAGAGCAAGGGGCTGGGCCTCGCGCCCTATGCCGGCTGGACGATCCGCTCGTCCAACGCCTGGCGCGGCTTCTCCGATCTCCTGAAGCAGGAAACCGGGCTCGACGTCTCGTTCCAGCGGCCCGGCGGGTTCCATCTCTGCCTGTCGGAGAAGGAGCTGGAGGCGCGCGCCAACGTGCTCAAGCGCCTGCACAACCAGCCAGGTATCGTCGACTACAAGACCGAGATCCTGACCCATGATCAGGTCAAGGCGATGCTGCCCGACATCGGGCCCGAGGTGGTGGGCGGCAGCTTCTGTCCGCTCGACGGCCACGTGAATTCGCTGCGCCTGTTTCGCACCCTGCATGCCGCCCTCAACGCGCGGGGCGTCACCTACCTGCCGAGCCATCGCGTCGAGGCGATCACCAGGGAGGCGGGCGAGTTCCGGCTCGCGACGCCCCACGGCGAGATCCGGGCGGCCAAGGTGGCTCTCGCGGCCGGAAACGCCAACATGCGGCTGGCACCGATGGTCGGACTCGAGGCGCCGATGCGGCCGGAGCGCGGGCAGATCGTCGTCACCGAACGGCTTCGGCCCTTCCTCAATCATCCCGTCGTCACCCTGCGCCAGACCGACGAGGGCACGGTGATGATCGGCGACTCCAAGGAAGAGAGCGTCGATCCCAGCGGGCTCACGATCGGCGTCAGCGCCACCGAGGCCGAACGCGCGGTGCGCCAGTTCCCGCTGCTGGCCAACGTCAACGTGGTGCGGACCTGGAGTGCCATCCGCGTCATGACCCAGGACGGCTTTCCGATCTACGACGAGTCGCAGACCCACCCCGGCGCCTTCACCGTCTGCTGCCATTCCGGCGTGACCCTGGCGGCCAACCACGCGCTCACCATTGCGCCGATGATCGCCCGCGGCGCGCTCGACGCCTCGCTCGTCGCGCCCTTCAGTGCCCGGAGGTTCCATGTTCAAGCGGCTGGCTGAGAAGGGCCCCGCCATTTCCATTACCGTCGACGGCAAGCCGGTGACCGCGCGAGCGGGCGATACGGTCGCGTCCGCGCTACTCGGCGCGGGCATCGACCATTGCCGGACCACGCCCGTCACCGGCGCGCCGCGCGCGCCCTACTGCCTGATGGGGGTGTGCTTCGACTGCCTCGTCACGGTCGACGGTGTCGGCAGCCGCCAGGGCTGCCTGATCCCGGTGCGCGAGGGTATGAAGGTCGAGACCCAGCTCGGCCGCCGGGAGGCCGGACGATGATTGCGGCGGCGGACCTCGCGTCGTCTTACGAACTCGTCGTCATCGGCGGAGGGCCGGCCGGTCTCGCTGCCGCGACGCTCGCCGCGCGGGCCGGCGTCGCGACAGTGCTGTTCGACGAGAACCCCGGCATCGGCGGCCAGATCTACCGCGCCATCACGTCCACGCCGGTTAGCGACCGCGCGATCCTGGGCAAGGATTACTGGGACGGCGCCGTCCTGGCCGACGAGGCGAAGGCCAGCGGCGCGCTGATCGCGAACGGCGCCACCGTGTGGAGCCTCGACCGGCAGCGTCTCGTCGGCGTGTCGATCGGCGGCAAGGCGCGCGTGATCGAGGCCGGGCGCGTCATCATCGCCACCGGCTCGCAGGAGCGGCCTTTCCCGATTCCCGGCTGGACCCTGCCGGGCGTCATGACCGCCGGGGCCGCCCAGACCGCGCTGAAGGCGCAGGGCCTCGTCGTGGAGGGCCGGACCGTCCTGGCGGGCAGCGGGCCGCTGCTGTGGTTGTTGGCGGCGCAGACGCTGCGCGCGGGCGGCAGGATCGCCGCGATCCTCGACACCACACCGCGGCGCAACTGGCTGCAGGCGATGTTCCATCTGCCCGACTTCGCCTTGTCGCCGTACTTCGCCAAGGGGCTGGCACTGTTGCGCGAGGTCCGGGCCAAGGTGCCGGTGCATCGTGTCGGTACGATCGAGGCCGTCGGCACGGACCGGGTGCGCGAGGTCGTCTTCTCCGGTGCCGGCGGCACGCGACGCCTGCCGGTCGACCTACTGCTGCTGCACCAGGGCGTCGTGCCCAACGTCAACCTCGCCAATGCGGCGGGCGTGGCGCATGTCTGGAACGATCGGCAGATCTGCTTCGTGCCGGTGCTGGACGCCGATTTTGGCAGCTCGGTGCCGGGCATTGCCGTGGCCGGAGATGGGGCGGGCATTGCGGGCGGCACCGCTGCCGCCGAACGCGGCCGCATCGCTGCGATCGCCGCGGTGCGCGCGCTTAGGCCTGATTCAGTAGTGCCGGATACCCAGGCGATCCGCCAGCGCCTGCAGCGCGAGGAGATGGGGCGCGCCTTCCTCGACTGGCTGAACCGGCCGGCCGATTCGTTCCGCCTGCCCGTGGGCGACACGATCGCGTGCCGCTGCGAGGAGGTCACCGCCCAGCAGGTGCGCGAAACGGCCCAGATGGGCTGCGAAGGCCCGAACCAGATGAAGGCCTTCCTGCGCTGCGGCATGGGACCCTGCCAGGGCAGGCTGTGCGGCCTCACCGTCACCGAACTGATCGCGGCCGAGCGCAAGACCAGTCCCGACGAGGTCGGCTACTACCGCCTGCGCCCGCCCGTGAAGCCGATCACCCTGGCCGAACTCGCCTCGCTGCCGATCAGCGAGGTCGAACGCAAGGCGGTGGAGCGCTAGCGTGGCCCGCAGAGCGCACGGTGCAGAATCTGTTGCCGGCGATGCACGAGGCGAGGGACCCTTAGCTCATGGGCCGCCAGTCGTAGCCCAGCCTGGGGAAGTGCACTGCGACCTGGCCCGCTTCGTCGTTCTCGTGCAGCAGCGCGATCTCGTCGGCGTCGATGAAAAGCACCTCGCCCTCGATCCAGTCCCTGGCATTGTCTGCGGCACGCACACGGGCGCGTTGGCCGGGCAGGGGATCGCCTTCCTGCGGCTGCGAGGGGCGCGGTGTTGCCGGCGTCGCGGCGCGGGCTTCCGCCAGGGCCTCGTCGGCGTCGATGTTCGTTCGGTCTCCGTGGCCGATCGCTTCCATGCGGTCGCGCCAGGCGAGCAGGCGCGGATAGGGGGTCAGGACTTCGCGACAATCGATGTGGCGGCCGCGGAAGAACCAGACGACGTGATAGGTGGCGAAGTCGGCGATGCAGGGCAGGTCCCCCAGCAGGTAGGGCCTGCCGTCCGCCAGCATGTCGGCGATCCACTTCACCTGCGGCCGCACGAGCTGGAGATTTCGATAGGCGGCCTTGCGCACGGCCTCGATCGACGGGATCGGCAGCCCGTGCAGTTTCGCACGATCGGCGTGCAGCCCTTCGGGCATGTGGTCGGCGTTGATGCCCGAGACGTAGAGCGCGGTCGGCCGCATGAACTGCTGCTCGGCCCACCAGGCGATGGCGTCGGCCGTGCCCGAGGTGTTGGGCGGATAGAAGGTCGGCTGCGGCACGCGCCGCTCCAGCTCGCGCGCGATCAGCTTGGTGTCGCACCAGACGTCGGCGCCGTCCTGCAGCACGGGCGTGCGGCGATAGCCGCCGGTCAGCGGCGTCAGCTTGGGCTTGGGCTCGATCGGCGGGATCTCGACGGCCCGCCAGGCCAGGCCCTTGAAGCCCATCATCAGGCGGCCCTTCTCGGCGAAATTCGAGAAGTCGTACTGGTGGAGGATCAGGGATGTCGGGAGAGGATTCACGCCGCCTTCAGGACGCCGTCGTCCGCCTCGAGGGGAAGGGGATTCCAGTTGCGCGACACGACCCAATCCGGCCGCGGGTTCTCGCCGAGCTGCGGCCTGTTGGCCACCGTGTTGCAGGAGACGTAGATGTGCCAGCGATCCTCGGCCGAGAGATTGTGGCCGGAGGCGTGCAGCACGTTGCAGTGGAACAGCACGCAGGTGCCGGCCCGGCCGGTGACGGCGACGGGCTCGGGCGAACTCTTCAGGATCTCGATCATGCGCTGCTTCGGCATCGCCCAGAACTTGTAGGAGGTCGATTCGTCGTAGACCGGCTCGATGCGGCCCAGTTTGTGGCTGCCGGGGATCAGGTAGAGGGCGCCGCCCATCTCGGTCGTGTCGGTCATCATCAGGTTGAAGGTCGCCATGTCGGGCCGCCGGCAGCCATCGCGCATCCACGAACCGTAATCCTGGTGCCACTGCCAGACCGTGCCCTCGATGGCGGGCTTGGTGTTGATCTTGGTGTGATAGACGTAGACGCCGTCATCCTTCAGCACCTGCTGCACCGGCCGCAGCAGGCGCGGCGTGCGGACCAGCGCGTGGAAAGGCTTCGACCGGGTCGGGCCATCGTCCTCGTGGACACGGAAGATGGTGCGGACGCCGCCGGTGTGCTCGCGCACGACCTCCTCGCTGTCGATGCCGGACAGCCGGGCGACCTCGCGGCGCAGCACCGCGACTTCGCTGCGGTCGAACAGGTCGGGGAACACGAGGAAACCGTCGCGATCGAACTGCTCGATCTGCTGGTCCGTCAACTCCATGACGCGGCCTCCCATGTTGCTCTTCGGCGTTTGGCCGACGCTAACCCAAGGGTCCGGCGCGGAGTAGGGCTTTGTGCGCCTCAGGCGGCGGTGACGATGGGTGCCGCCGTGCGGGCGAAGCGGGCGTTGCGATAGGCGGCGACGGTCACCGGCGGATATTTCGCCGGACGATCCGCCGTGGCGCAGCCCGGCAGGCATTCGATCATCGCATCGTAGGCCGGCGCCACGAAGTAGGCGATGGACAGGCGCCGGGCGCCGCCGCCCGAGCGGGGATTGGCCACGCGATGCAGGGTCGACCGGAAGCGGTCGTTCGACCAGCGCATCAGGAGGTCGCCGATATTGACGATGAACCCATCCTCGACAGGCGGCGCCTCGTGCCACTTGCCGTCGAGGTCGCGCACTTCAAGGCCGCCGTCGGCGGATTCGTTCTTGAGGATCGTCAACATGCCGAGATCGGTATGCTCGCCGGCGCGCAGCTGTCCCGGTTGGGGGAGCTGGCGCTGGGCGGGATAGTTGAGCGCCCGCAGCATGCTGCAATGGCGAGCGAGAGCGTTGGCGAACCAGTCCTCCGGCAGGCTGAGCGACAGGGCGAAGATGCGGCTGATCGTGTCCTGCAGGCCCTCCATCGCCGACCAGTAGGTGCGCCAGGCGGCTTCGAAACCGGGAACGTCCGAGGGCCAGAGGTTGGCGGCGTAGTTCGGGTAGGCGCCGGGTGCGTCGTGGTACCAGGGATCGTCCGCGGGCACGTCGAGGGGTCCGATGGCGAACACCTCCTTGTAGTCGGGCGGGGTCTCGTTGCCGGCCAGCCGCGCCAGGGTTTCCGTGCCCTCGGCGTGATAGGCGCGGTTCTGCTCGGGCCGGGGGCGCGCGACCGCCATCTTCTGGGGCGGCGGCCGGTCGAAGAAGTCCCGCGAGACCGCGCGCATCGCCTCGATCGTCCCGTCCGGCACCCGGTGTCCGACGATGGCGAAGAAGCCGATCGACTCGCAGGCGATACGAACCTGATCGGCGACCGCACGGCGGCCGGACGGGCCGCCGTCGAACCAGGGCCCGAGATCGATGATGGGAAAGGCAGGGCTTGTCATGCGGGACCTCGTCCGTTTCCCCCGACGGGCAGCAAGCGGCATGCCAGCCGCGAGAGGATGCGGACGCGGGGCGGAATGCGGCTCTGGCCGGAGTCGCGAAAGCCGGTCAAAATGTTGCAAATGAATGGCAGCTGCCGACGGATCGAGGAGTGAGACGATGGACGGCGTGGTGAACATCGATGATCTGCGCAAGCTCGCGAAGAAGCGGCTGCCCAAGATCGCCTACGACTTCATCGAGGGCGGCACCGACGACGAGGTCGGCCTCGTTACCAACGAGCAGGCCTTCCGCAAGGCGCGCATCGTGCCGCGCTACCTCGTCGACGTCTCGGTGCGCGACCAGTCCACCACCCTGTTCGGCCGCACCTATTCCAGCCCCATCGGCATCGCCCCCACGGGCCTCGCCGGCCTGTTCCGCCACGGCGCCGACCTGATGCTGGCCGAGGCGGCGCGCGACGCCAACGTGCCGTTCATCATGTCGGGCTCCAGCACCGGCTCGATCGAGGATCTCGGCAGGCTGGCGCCGGATCATGGCTGGTACCAGCTCTATTCCGCCAAGGACCAGGCCGTCTCGGAGGACATGATCAAGCGCTCTGCCGATGCCGGCCTGCGCACCCTGGTCTTCACCGTCGACGTGCCCGAGGGTTCCAACCGCGAGCGCAACACGCGCAACGGCTGGTCGCGTCCGCTCAAGCTCACCTGGAAGACCAAGTTCGAGGCGCTGCTGCATCCGGCCTGGATGATGCAGTGGTTCCGCCACGGCACGCCCTATTTCGACAACTGGGCAAAGTATGCCGGTCCCGATGCGACGGCCGACAAGGTGGCCGACATGGTCGCCTACCAGAACCGCGCGCCCATGACGTGGAAGCATGTCGAGCGCTTCCGCGAACTGTGGAAGGGCAACTTCGTCCTGAAGGGGATCATGCACCCCGACGATGCGATCCGCGCCCAGTCGATGGGCGTCGACGGCGTCATGGTCTCCAACCATGGCGCCCGTCAGCTCGATCTGGCGCCGTCGCCGCTCGAGGTGCTGCCGGCGATCCGCGACGCGGTCGGCGACAAGATGACGGTGATGTTCGACGGTGGCGTGCGGCGCGGCCTCGACGCCATCATCGCGCTTTGCATGGGCGCCAAGTTCGTGTTCGTCGGCCGGCCGACGCTCTACGGCGTTACGGCCGGCGGCGTGGTGGGCGCGGCCAAGGCGCTGGAGATCTTCCGGCGCGAGGTCGACATCAGCATGGCCCAGATCGGCGCCACCCGGATCGCCGATCTCGGCCCGCAGTTCATGATGTGGCAGGACGAGGAGGATCTGCGCCGCAACCGGCGCTGATCGCCCTATACTCAAGGTCAGTTGCGCTTCGGCGCGAGGTCGCGCTTTCTCGCCAGACCGGGTTTCGTTCTGGTGAGGGAGTCCAGATGCTGTCTGCTTTCGCTTCGTCGTCGCCGATCCTGGCCGGCGCCCTCGCCAGCCTATGCGCGGGCCTGGCGACTGCGCTCGGCGCGCTCCCGATCCTGTTCATCCGAAAGCCCTCCGCGCAGGCGCAGGACGTCATGCTGGGATTCGCAGCCGGCGTGATGCTGGCGGCCTCGTTCTTCTCGCTGATCATTCCCGGCATCGACGTGGCGCAGGAGCAGGGCGCCACCAAGCTCGGTGCGGTCACCCTGGTGATCGCCGGCATCCTGCTCGGGGCCGCCAGTCTCTGGCTGGTGCATCGCTACCTGCCGCACGAGCATTTCATCATGGGCCGCCAGGGACCCGACGCGCCGCGCTTCCGGCGCATCTGGCTGTTCGTCATCGCCATCACCCTGCACAACTTCCCCGAGGGGCTGGCGGTCGGCGTGGGCTTCGGCGGCGACGATCTCGGCAAGGCGGTGGCCCTGGCGATCGGCATCGGCTTGCAGAACATGCCGGAGGGGCTGGCCGTCGCCGTCGCACTGCTGAGCCTCGACTACAGCAAGGGGCAGGCCTTCCTGGTGGCGCTGCTGACCGGCCTGGTCGAACCGATCGGCGGCCTGCTGGGCGCCGGCGCCGTCACCGTGGCGCAATCGCTGCTGCCCTGGGGGCTGGCCTACGCCGGCGGCGCCATGATCTTCGTCATCAGCGACGAGATCATTCCCGAAACCCACCGCCGCGGCTTCGAGACTCACGGCACGGTCGGCCTGATGATCGGGCTCGTGGTTATGATGTTCCTCGACGTCATGCTGGGGTGACAGTGCCGACGTCGGGCAGGAGAAAATTCGGGACTCGGTCAGGCCGATAGCGTCGTGGACGATTTTGTCGGAAGGCAAGGCGTTCTTCGGACAGGAGCGGAAACAGCGGCACGATGTACGAGTTGAATTGGAAGCTTGATGACCAGATACCCAGGAGGACCCAGCCGATAAAGTCGAGGCATTTCAATCCGCCGCGGAACCTGATGCGGCGCCGGATCGGCACGAGGCGCTGGTGCAATAGCTGCACGAAATCACGATAAAGGTACCGGCCCGCCATATTGCTCGAAAGCAGAATGGTTTGCCGATCGCTAAGCCGTAGTTCGCAGAAGAAGATGGTGGAGATGTCACCGCGCGAGATGTAGTTGCTGCGCTCCGACTCTTCACAAAAAAGCCGGACCCCACGGATCCGGCTGAAGGGCATGACGGCCGATCGGCCGCCCTCGTTCACGAAGCACAAGCCGTCGGCGGTGATCTCGATATCGACATCACCGCCGGGCTCGTTCGTCAGGAACGGATGGCGCAGGGCCTAACCGCTTAGAGCACGACCTCGAACAGGCCGGCGGCGCCCATGCCGCCGCCGATGCACATCGTCACGACGACGTTCTTGGCCTTGCGGCGACGGCCCTCGATCAGGGCGTGGCCGGTGCAGCGCGCGCCGGTCATGCCGAACGGATGGCCGATCGAGATCGAGCCGCCGTTGACGTTCAGCTTCTCGTTGGGGATGCCGAGCTTGTCGCGGCAGTAGAGCACCTGCACCGCGAAGGCCTCGTTCAGCTCCCAGAGGTCGATGTCGTCCATCTTGAGGCCGAAGCGCTTCAGCAGCTTCGGGATCGCGTAGACCGGGCCGATGCCCATTTCGTCCGGCTCGCAGCCGGCGACAACCAGGCCCTTGTAGATGCCGAGCGGCTTCAGGCCGCGCTTGGCGGCTTCGGCATCGCTCATGATGACCGCGGCCGAGGCGCCGTCGGAGAGCTGGCTGGCATTGCCGGCGGTGATCCACTTGTCGGGACCAGCGACCGGCTGCAGCTTGGCCAGGCCTTCGAGCGTCGTTTCGGGACGGTTGCCCTCGTCCTTGGTGAGCTTCACCGTCTTCTTGGTGGTCTCGTTGGTGTTCTTGTCGGTGACCAGCATCGTGGTCTCCATCGGCACGATCTCATCGTCGAACTTGCCGGCCTGCTGGCCCGCCGCGGTGCGCAGCTGGCTCTGCAGCGAGTACTCGTCCTGCGCCTCACGGCTGATGCCGTAGCGCGCGGCGACCGTGTCGGCCGTCGTGATCATGGCGTGGTAGATGCCGGGCACATGCTCCTGCACCCACGGATTCACCAGGCGGTTCTTGTTGCCGCCCGGCGGGCCCTGGACCAGCGACACCGACTCGAGGCCGCCGGCGATCATCACGGGTACCTTGTCGACCAGCACGCGCTGGGCGGCCATCGAGATGGTCTGCAGGCCCGACGAGCAGAAGCGGTTGACGGTCACGCCCGAGACGCTGACCGGGGCGCCGGCGCGCATGGCCGAGACGCGCGCCACGTTGGAGCCCGTGGTGCCTTCCGGCGCGGCGCAGCCCAGGATCACGTCCTCGACTTCGGCCAGGTCGACCTTGGCGCGCTCGGCGGCGTGCTTGATCACGTGCGCGCCCATGTCGGCGCCGTGCGTGTCGTTGAAGATGCCGCGGAATGCCTTGCCGATCGGCGTGCGGGCGGTGGAGACGATTACTGCATCAGCCATTTGAGCTTCCTTCCAGATAGAACCTTGGTGTCGCTGTCCCCCTCCGCCCTTCGGGCACCTCCCCCGTCAGACGGGGGAGGCAGGGAGGGGGTGAGCCACAGTCGTTGAATCAGACGCTAGAGAACTTCTTGCCTTCCTGCACCAGCTTCTTGAGCAAGGGTGCCGGTTCCCAGAACGGGTCGCCGGAGAGGTCGCGATACTTCACCAGCGCGTCGTGGATGGTCTTGAGGCCGACGACGTTGTCGGCCCACCACATCGGGCCGCCGCGATAGACCGGCCAGCCGTAGCCGTTGACCCAGATCACGTCGATGTCGAGCGAGCGTTGGGCCATGCCTTCCTCGAGGATCTTGGCGCCCTCGTTGACCATCGGATAGAGCGCGCGCTCCAGGATCTCCTGGTCGGAGATGGCGCGGCGGGTGATGCCGAGCTTCTTCGAGGTCTCCTCGATGATCTTCTCGACCTCGGGATCGGGGATCGGCGTGCGGTCGGGCAGATTGTACTTGTAGTAGCCCGCGCCGGTCTTCTGGCCGAAGCGGCCCAGCTCGCAGATCGCGTCGGCGACGTAGCCGGTGTAGCGCACGTTGCGCTTTTCCTTCTCCTTCTTGCCCTGGCGGATGCGCCAGCCCACGTCGTTGCCGGCGAGGTCGCTCATGGCGAAGGGGCCCATCGGGAAGCCGTAGTCGTAGACCACCTTGTCGATCTGCTGGGGAAGGGCGCCTTCCTCCATCATGTAGGCCGACTGGATGCCCCTCATGCGAAGCATCCTATTTCCGACGAAGCCCTCGCAGACGCCGACCAGGACCGGGATCTTGCCGATCTTCTTGGAGAACGACATGACCGTGGCGATGACGTCCTTCTCGGTCGCCTTGCCGCGCACGTTCTCCAGCAGCTTCATGACGTTGGCCGGCGAGAAGAAGTGCATGCCGATCACGTCGCCGGGCCGCTTGGTGTAGGAGGCGATCTGGTTGACGTCGAGGCCCGACGTGTTGGTGGCCAGGATGGCGCCCGGCTTGGCGACCTCGTCGAGCTTGGTGAAGACGGTCTCCTTGACCTCCATCGTCTCGAACACCGCCTCGATGATGACGTCGGCGTCCTTGAGATCGTTGTAGTCGAGCGTCGGGGTGATCAGCGCCATGCGCTTCTCGACGTCCTCGGCCTTCATGCCGCCGCGCTTGGCGGTGTTCTCGTAGTTGGTGCGGATGGTCTTGAGGCCGCGATCCAGCGCTTCCTGGCTGGTCTCCAGCATCGTCACCGGAACGCCCGCGTTGGCGAAGTTCATGGCGATGCCGCCGCCCATCGTACCGGCGCCGATGATGCCGCCGGTCTTGATCTCGCGCTGCGGCGTGTCGGCCGGCACGTCCTTGACCTTGGCGGCCTCGCGCTCGGCGAAGAAGTAGTACCGCTGCGCCGCCGATTCCTGCGAGGTCAGCAGCTCCGTGAACAGCTCGCGCTCACGCTTCATGCCCTCGTCGAACGGCAGCTCGACCGCGGCCTGCACGCACTTGATGATGTTCCACGGCGCCTTGAAGCCGCGCGCCTTGCGGGCGATCGACTTCTCGGTCTCGGCGAACAGCTCCGGCGACTCCAGGGTGACGGTGAGATCGCGGACGCGGCGCAGCGGCGCCTTCTGCGCCAGCAGCATCTCGGTGTGGGCGATCGCGCCCTTCAGCAGATCGCCCTCGACGATCGCATCGACGATGCCCTTGCTCTTGGCTTCGGCGGCCGGGATGTGCCGGCCCGACAGGATGGCGTCGAGCGCGTACTTGGCGCCGGTCAGGCGCGGCAGGCGCTGCGTGCCGCCGGCGCCCGGCAGCAGGCCGAGATGCACTTCGGGCAGGCCCATGCGGGTGGTCGGCAGTGCGACGCGATAATGCGCGCCCAGCGCCGTCTCGAGGCCGCCGCCCAGCGGCGTGCCGTGCAGCGCCGCCACGATCAGCTTGGGCGAGTTCTCCATCGTCGCGATGACGTCGTTCAGGTTCGGTCCCGATGGCGGCTTGCCGAATTCGCGGATGTCGGCGCCGGCGATGAAGGTGCGGCCGCCGCCGATCAGCACGATGGCGTCGACGTTCGAATCCCGGCCGAACGCCTCGACGCCGTCCTTGATGCCGGCGCGCACCGCCGCGGCCAGCGCATTCACCGGCGGATTGTTGATGGTGAGGATTCCGATGCGCCCCTCTGTGGAGCGTATGACAGCGTCGGACATGGACGTTCTTCCCTGAATTGAGACCCGTAACGGACGGGTGGTCTTAGCAAGCTCTGGCTGCCCCGCCCAGCGGCCTTGCGTTTCGCCTTGCGGAGATAGGTGCAGTTACACAGCCTAGTTCCTGACAAAGTCAGCCGCTATGCATCGCTCCCTAAAAACGAAACTGGGAGGCTATGAAAAAATGAACAAAGCAACGACCACCCGTCGCGGCCTGTTGCGGGCCGGTGCCGGCGCCAGCCTGATCGTCGCCGCTCCGTCGATCGTGCGTGCACAAGGTGCGGCATGGCCCAACAAGCCGATCACCATCGTCGTCAACTTTCCCGCGGGCGGCCTCACCGACGGCATTGCCCGCGCTTTCGGCCAGTCCGTCAGCCAGGCCACGGGGCAGCAGGTCATCGTCGATAACAAGCCCGGCGCAAGCGGCAACATCGGGGCCGCCCAGGTGGCCCGTGCGCCGGCGGATGGCTACACGTTCCTGCACTCGGTCTCGAGCACGCTCATCCAGAACCGGGTGATGTTCAAGACGCTGGGCTTCGATCCCGACAAGGACTTCACGATCGTGTCCGGCACGTCCTCGGGCGTGCTGCCCGTCGTCGTGCACAAGTCGCTGCCGGCCGAGGTCAAGGATCTCAAGTCGTTCATCGCATATGCCAAGAACAACAAGGTGAACTTCGGCTCATGGGCGCTGGGCTCCTCGGCGCATATTTTTGCCCAGACTCTGAACGAGAAGTACGGGCTCACCATGGAGGTCGTCACCTACAAGGGCGAGGCGCCGATGTGGCAGGACATGGGCGCGGGCCAGCTGCAGGCCGCCATGGGCAGTCCGCAGGCGATGAACGCGCTGATCGTGAAGGGCGACGTCCGCGGCATCGCGGCACCGTCGAAGGTGCGGGCGCGCGCGCTTCCCGACGTGCCGACCTCGCAGGAGCAGGGCTTCACCGACGATGCCTTCACCGTGTCGGGCTGGCTGGCGCTGGCGGCGCCTGCGGCCACGCCGAAGGACGTCGTCAAGAGGATGTCCGACCTCTGGGTCGCGGCGGCCGATTCCGAGCCGGGCAAGAAGATGATGGACAGCTTCGCCCTCGTGGAGAAGCCGATGCCCCACGAGGAAGTCATGGCGGATTATGAGCGTCTGAAGAAGACGCTCATTCCGCGCATCGTCGCGCTCGGCATCCAGCCGGTCTAGCGGTCAGAAAGCTTTCCTCCCCCGTCAAACGGGGGAGGCGAGAATGAGGGCCGCGGACCTCAGGCCGAGACGCGCTTCAGCGTCTCGTCGAACCAGCGCGCGAGGCCGGTCATGCGGGCGTCCTCGTGCTTCTGGCCCATCAGCTGCAGGCCGACCGGCATGCCGCCGACGCTCATCAGTGGCACCGTGACCACGGGCGCGAACAGCATCGAACTCGGCGCATTGAACACGAAGTCGCCGGTCGGGCGCGGTGCCAGCGGCTGGCCCGGCACGTCGCCCGACCACAGCGGCGCGGGGCCGGGGCAGGCGAGCGTGATTGCCGCATCGGCGAGCGGCGCCAGGGTCGCATGCAGGCGCTGGGCGGTCTCGCGCGCCAGAAGCGCCATGCGATAGTCGTCGAGTGTCATCGCCTCGGCCTTGGCCAGCGCAGCCTTGCTGCGCTCGCTCACGCCGGCGGCGTTGTTGTCGACGATGCCGCGCTGGCCCCAGCGGTTCTCCCAGCCCGTGACACCGCCGCAGACGGCCCGGCCGTTGGCGATCGACTTCTCCAGCGCCTCGACCCAGGGATGGTCCTTGCGGAAGATCAGCTCGACGCCGGCGTCGCGCAGCTGCCTCAGCACGCCATCGAAGGCGGCCTTGGTCGCGTCGTCCAGCTCCGCCCAGCCCTCGGTCTCCAGCACGACAAGGCGGTTGGGCTTCACGGCGGCGGGCAGGGTCGAGGGACCCATCAGGCCGACCTCGCCGCGATCGCCGCCGGCGCGCCGGGCGATCTCGATCGCGACCTGCCACATGTCCTGCAGCGAATTGGCGTGCGGTCCGTGCGTGCTCTGGCTGGTGGCCTGGCGTTCGCCGCGGTTGATGCCGCCCTGCGTCGGCTTCAGCGCGAAGTTTCCGCAATAGGCGGCGGGGCGGATGATCGAGCCGCCGACCTGGGTGCCGATGGCGGCCGGCACCATGTTGGCGCCCACCGCGGCGGCCGAACCGGAGGAGGAACCGCCCGGCGTGCGCGTCGCATCGAACGGGTTCGTCGTGGCGCCGGGATGCGAGCCGCCCAACTCGGCCGTCACCGCCTTGGCGAGGATTACGGCGCCGGCCTGGCGCAGCGCCCAGACGGCGGCATTGTCGCGCTTGGGGAAGTTGCCCTTGAAAGCCTCGCAGCCCATCTGCGTGGGCATGTCCTTCGTCTCGAGCAGGTCCTTGATGGCGAGCGGCATGCCGTCGATCGACGAGAGCGGCTTGCCGGCCTTCCAGCGCGTGGTGCTGGCGTCGGCCGCCTCGCGGGCGCCCGCTTCGTTGATGGCGGTGAAGGCCTTCACCACCGGCTCGCGCGCCGCCACCGTCTCGAGGCAGCGCTCGAGATAGGCGCGCGGCGTATCGCTGCCGTTGGCGAAGCGCTTCGTGGCGTCGTGGAAGGTAAGCGGCTTGAAATCACTGTACGCGGTCATCGTCGGTCGGTCCCCTATGGAAGGGACCGACTCTAGCACGCGCGCTCAGCGGACCCGATAGCGCTCGATCGCGTCGGGATCGAAGGTGAAGCCGAGGCCGGGACGGTCCGGCACGGTGATATGGCCGTCCTCGACCGCGATGGACTCGCGGTAGAGCTTCGAGGTCCACGGCATGTATTCCAGCCAGGTCGCGTTGGCGAAAGCGCCCAGCAGGCCGATGCTCTGCTGCGTGAAGAGATGGTTGGAGATGGCGATGTCGTGCGCCGCCGCGAGATGCGCCACCTTCACGAATTCGCTGACGCCGCCGACGCGGCCGAGATCGGCCATCCAGATGTCGGCCGCGCCGTGGGCCAGCATTTCGCGGAAGCCGTAGCGCGTCGCCTCGGTCTCGCCGCTGGCGATCGGCGTGTCGAGCGCCGCCGCGACCCGGGCCGAGCCGCGATGATCGTAGGGCGCGACCGGCTCCTCGAACCAGGCGAGGTCGAAGTCTTCCAGCTTTCGGCCGAGCCGGATCGCATGATCGGCGGTGAAGCCGCGGCTGGCATCGCACATCAGCGAGACGTGAGGGCCGATCGCCTTGCGCACCGCCGCGACCCGCTCGACGTCTTCTTCGACATGCGCCTTGCCGACCCGCATCTTCACGCCGCCGAACCCTTCGGCGACGTAGCCCGCAGCTTCCGTCGCCAGCTCGTCGGGCGTGGCCGACAGCCACAGGCCGGCGCTGGAATAGACGGGGATACGATCGCGGGCGGCCCCCAGCAGATGGGTGACCGACTGGCCCAGTGCCTTGCCCTTGGCGTCCCACAACGCGGTGTCGACGCCAGCGAGTCCGAAGATCGTCACGCCCTTGTGGCCGAGGAAATAGAGTTCGCGCCACATGCGCTCCCAGAAGCGCTCCGCGTAACGGATGTCTTCGCCGACGAGCGCCGGCTTCAGGCTGTCAACCATCGCGCGCAGCACCTCGATGCGCCGTCCGCCCAGGGTGAACAGGAAACTCTCGCCGGTAACGCCGATATCGGTATCGACGAAGATCAATACGGCGCCGATACGGTCGTTGCTGACGCCGCTTGAGTTGCGGGTCGGTCGGTCGAGCGGCACCTCGACGAGGATTGTCCTGAGATCGGTGACGCGCATGCCTGTCTCTCTCCCGTTGGATCACTTGAGTCGATATCGGTTCCGTCACGAAAGTGTGTGAGGGACGCGATGAACCGCCTTTGGAATACGGGCGTATCACACAACGACAAGGCTGCAAGAGATGCCGCCCTGTCTGACCGACGGCGAGCGCGCCGTCGTCGGCCTCACTGCTCGAAGAACCCAAATCCAACTGGAGAGAAATCATGCTCAAGCGTCACACGCTTATCGCAGCCGCCGCCCTGTCCCTGGTCGCCGTCGCGCCGGCCTTTGCCCAGACCATGGCCCCGGCGTCTTCCTCGACCCCGGCCAATCCCATGGTCGGCGGCGCCCCGATGTATGCGAACAAGAACATCGTCGAGAATGCAGCCGCCTCGAAGGACCATACGACGCTCGTGGCGGCCGTGAAGGCCGCAGGCCTGGTCGAGACGTTGCAGGGTCCCGGCCCGTTCACCGTGTTCGCGCCGACCGACGCCGCCTTCGCGAAGCTGCCCGCGGGCACTGTCGAGATGCTGGTCAAGCCCGAGAACAAGGCCAAGCTGACGAAGATCCTGACCTGTCATGTCGTGTCGGCCAATGCGATGTCGCCGGCGATCGCCAAGATGATCGCCGACGACAAGGGCACGCATCCGGTCAAGACGGTCGGCGGCTGCGTCCTGCAGGCGAAGATGATGGGCGACAAGATCACGCTCACCGACGAGAACGGCAACGTCGCGACGGTGACGATCGCCGACGTGAAGCAGTCGAACGGCGTCATCCACGTGATCGACACGGTTCTCCTGCCGAAGGGCTGATCTCCCTTCCCTCGATGCGGAGCGGCGGGGTCTTTTCCCCGCCGCTTCCGTTTGCGCTAGGGTGCCCCGCATCCATTGGCCGGAGCGCTCGTTGTCCGGCGCATCAGGTGTTTTCAGGGGCAGTCCATGACCAGCAGCCGACCGCGCATCGAGGGGTTCGCGATCATTTCCAGCGAAGGCATGATCGCCGCGTCGGATGGGTCATTCCCCGAGAACCTGAAGATTCCGGCCGATCAGAAATTCTATCAGGACTCGGTCGACCGGGCGGCCGCGGTCGCCAACGGCCGACACTCCGCCGAAGGCGGGCCGAAGGAAGCGGCACGCCGGCGCATCGTGCTCACCCGCCGTGTCGAGCGCGTGGTCCCCGATCCCGACAACGCCAACGCGATCCTCTGGAACCCCGCCTCGGCGCCGTTCGAGGAAGCGTGGATGAAGCTCAATCTTGCTGACGGGACTTTGGCCGTGGTCGGTGGCACCGACGTGTTCGGCCTGTTCCTCAACATCGGCTACGACGTTTTCTTCCTGACCCGAACCGATGCCAGCGTGCCCCGCGGTCGGCCGGTCTTTCCGGGCGTCGGCAACACTGCAACGCCGGAGGAAGTCCTGGCCAGGCACGGCATGGTCCTGCGCGACACCCGCATGCTCGACCCCGCGACCAACACGCGGCTCGAGGCGTGGGTACCGAAAGGCTAACCCCTGTCGTCCTGAGCGCAGCGAAGGACCTCACGGATCGACCAGAGGACTCCGTTGCTGGCGTAAGATCCTTCGCTGCGCTCAGGATGACAGGAGCCGCTAAAACTCGACCACCAACCCGTCATGCGCGGCTTCGAGCGCGATCTCCGAACCGCGGCCCAGAAGCTCGGCACTCATGTGGGTGACGATGGTGCGCCGGGCGCCGATCCGGGGCAGGTGATCGACCAGGGTCTTGTAGTCGATGTGGTACTTCATCACCTTGTCGAAGAAATAGGCCTCGCAGATGAAGAGGTCGGCGTCGCGGGCAGCCGGGATCAGTTCCTCGACCCATTCGGTGTCGCCCGAATAGGTGACCACCTTGCCCTCGGTCTCGATCCGCAGGGCGTAGGAGGGCGCGCCGCTATGGTGCTTCATCAGGTAGGGCGTGACGGCGAGGCCGTTCAGTTCGACCCGCTCGTGCAGTTCGAGCTCGCGGATCTCCAGTTCAAACTTGCGCTGGACCTGGGTCGAGCCGGCGAACATCGCCTCCATGAGGATCATCAGGCGGTCGCGGAAGCCGGGCGGGCCAGCCAGCAGCAGCGGGGCGGTGCGCCGGCTGACCAGCTGTGCATCGAGCAGGAAGAAGGGCAGGCCGGCGAAGTGGTCGCCGTGCAGGTGGCTCACCAGCACGGTCGAGATCGCATTGGGCTCGACCTCCCACTTCCGGATGGCGACCATGGATGAGGCGCCGCAATCGACCAGCAGATTGCCGTGCCGGGCACGCTCGATATGGAAGCAGGTGTTGAACCGCCCGCCGCTGCCGAAGGCATCGCCGGATCCGAGGAACTGCAGACGCATCTTCTAGGGGGCCTGCTCCAGGCTGGAGACGATGTTGGTGAGTGTGGTTCGACGCATGTCGCGCACTTCGGTCGAATTGAAGCGGCGGGCGCGGTGCATCGTGGCCCGGTTGTCCCACATCACCAGGTCGAAGGGGCGCCAGACATGGGCATAGACGAACGGGCGCTGCGTGGCGTGCTCGGTGAGGTCGCGCAGGAAGGCGCGCGCCTCGGGCATCGGCCAGCCCTCGATGCCGCCGGCATGACTGGCGAGATAGAGCGACAGGCGGCCGGAGCCCGGATGGCGGCGCACCAGGCGCTGGCGCACCGGTGCCCACTTCGCGCGCTCCGCCTCGGTGAACTCCTCGAAGCCCAGCATGCCGCGCGAATAGATCTGGCTGTGCAGGCAGATCAGGTCCTGGATCTCGCGCTTGGTCGCCTCGTCGAGCGCATCGTAGGCCGCGCGCATGTCGGCAAACTCGGTGTTGCCGCCGGCCGACGGGATGGTGCGGGCCGAGAGGAGCGAATAGAGCGCCGGCACATCCTTGAACGAGCTGTCGGAATGCCAGAGCTGGTTGCCCAGGCTGAACAGGCGGCGGCGGTCGTCGCGCGCCAGCACATGGCCGTTGCGGTCGAGGTTCGATATGTCGTTGAGGTCCATGCTCATGCGCCGTTCCTCCGGCGGCATGATGTCTCCCGTCGCCTGTTCGAGCGGACCAAGCTGTCGGCTGAAGGCAAGCTGACTTTCATCGTCGAGCTTCTGGTCGCGAAAAACCAACACGGCGTACCGGTTCATGCCCTCGTGGATGATGGCGACTTCCTCGTCGCTGAGGCGGTGCGTGAGATCGATGCCTGACACCTCGCCGGCGAAGAACGGGCGGTTCTGCGGATCGATCGGGCGAATGGCTTTGCTCATGGTGGGAAGAGGCTAGCGCGCTCCGGCACGGCCGGCGAGGCGCATGGACTGAATTTTGCTATCCTGGCCCGCAATGCAGCATGACCCTTCGGCTACGCCGCGCCGCAACATAAGCAAGGCGGAACTGTTCTTCGGCTTCCTCAAGATCGGCCTGCTGGGCTTCGGCGGCGTGGCGCCATGGGCCCGCCATATCATCGTCGAGGAGCGGCGCTGGCTCAGCGATCGCGAGTTCGCCGAGATCCTGGGCATCGGCCAGGTCCTGCCGGGACCGAACACGATCAACGCCGCCGTCATCATCGGCGACCGCAACCAGGGGATCGTCGGCGTCCTGCTCTGCCTGCTGGGCCAGATGGCGATGCCCCTGGTCATCGTGACCCTGCTGGCTGTCGTTTATGATCGTGTCGCCGCGATCCCCGAGGTGGGGGCGGCGTTGATCGGCGCGGCGGCGGCCTCGGCCGGTCTCGTTCTGGGCACGGCGCTCAAGATGATCCGCAACATCCGGCCGACGCCGCTCTCCTATGCCATTGGCGCGGCGGGCTTCGCGGCGATCGGCCTGTTGCGTTGGCCGCTGGTGCCCGTGGTGCTCGTGCTGGTGCCGACCGCCATCGCTGCGACCTGGTGGGAGCGCCGCAAGTGACCGGCGTGCTGGCCGAGCTGGCGCGGACTTTCGCGCTGCTGTCGCTGGTCTCGATCGGCGGCGTGAACGCGCTGCTGCCCGAGATCCACCGCCAGGTCGTCGACATCCACGGCTGGATGACCGACCAGGCCTTCGCGACCGCCTTCGCCATCGCCAATGCCTCGCCTGGTCCCAATGTGATCTTCGTCAGCCTGATCGGCTGGCAGGTCGCGGGCCTGGCGGGCCTGCTCGTGGCAACGCTCGCCCTCCTGATCCCGTCCAGCGTGCTCGCCTATTTCGCCGGCCGCGTGCTCACGCGCTGGTCGCATCATCCGGCCGTCGGGCTCCTGCGCGACGCGCTGATACCGGTCGCGCTCGGCATGATGCTGGCCTCGGGCCTCTCGATGATGCGCACCGTGGACCACGACGTCGTCACCGTCCTGATCAGCCTCGCCACCACCGTCTTCGTCTACACGACACGGCGCAATCCCCTGTGGGCACTGGGGAGCGGCGCGATCGTCAACGTGGCGGCGCTGCATTTCTCTTAATTCGGATGGGGCTCCGGTGCTCTCTCGGCCGGCCGCGCCTTCGGCAGTTCCGACCATTCGCGGAACAGGCGGCCATTGTCCTGGTCGAAGTGCTCGTCGAGGACCGTCGACGACTGGATGCGTTCGACGCGGAAATTGCGGTAGCCGTTGCGCAGCTCGCACCAGGCGCCGATCAGCGTGACATCGACATAGTAGGCCATGGCGATCGGCCAGATGGTGCGGTTGGTGCGCCGGCCCTTCTCGTCGGCGTAGGCGATGTGGAGCTTGCGGCTGTCGCGGATCGCGGCGCGCACGTCGGCGAGATCGACGCCCTGGGGGTCGACCGTGTCGCCGGGCGAGACATAGATCGGCGTCGCGGTGAGCTGGCGGCGCAGCGTCTCGGGGAGCACGACCGTCACCTTGGAGAAGACGCTGTCGGCCGCCTCCTGCAGCTTGGCGTCGCGCAGGCGGCGGACGAGGCGTGCGCCGATGGCAATGGCCTCGACCTCGTCGGCGGTGAACATCAGCGGCGGCAGGTCGAAGCTCTTGCGCAGCACGTAGCCAATCCCGGCCGCGCCATCGATCGGCACGCGGCGCGCCTGCAGGGTCGCGATGTCGCGATAGACGGTGCGCGGCGTTACCTCGAGTTCGGCCGCGAGCGTCGCGGCCGTGACCGGACCCGTGGCCGTCCGCAGGTGCTGGATGATGTCGAACAGGCGGTCGGAGCGGCGCATGAGGCCGGTTTTATGGGCCTCTTTCTCTACTGACACAACGCTGTCAGCAGGCCCTCCCTATGATGTCGGCATTGCCAAACACCGGAGAGACCGATGCCCAGAATTGAAATGACGATGCCGCATGTGCCGGCGCTGTCTGAGTTCGCCCAGCGCAACACCGTGCCGACCTCGCCGGTCGTGCGGGCCGGCGACTGGGTCTATGTCTCCGGCCTGCCGCCGGTCAATCCCGAGACCGGCGGCTACGACATCCTGCCGATCGACGTGCAGGCGCGGCGGGTCCTCGACCATCTGAAATCGTGCCTGGAGGCCGCGGGCTCGGCGCTCGACAGGGTCGTGAAGTGCAACGTCTACTGCTCGAACCCGGCCTACTTCGCGACCATCAACGCGGTCTATGCCGAGTATTTCGGAGACCACAAGCCCGCGCGCGTGTTCGTGTGCACGGCAGGCTGGTTCGGTCCCTTCGATCTCGAGATCGACTGTGTCGCCCTCGCGAACTAGGCAGGCTTTCGTCGGCACGGCGCTGCTCGCGGCGTCGGCCGTCGCCTATTCGAGCGCCGGCTTCTACACGCGGCTGATCGATCTCGATGCCTGGACGATGCTGTTCTGGCGCGGCGTCTTCGGCGGGCTGTACCTGACAGGCATGTTGCTCTGGCGGGAACAGGGGCGTGTCGGGCGAGCGGTCCGCGCCATCGGCCGTGACGGCGTCGTGATCGCGCTGTGCTCGGCCCTGGCGACCGTGTGCTTCCTGAACGCGTTGCGGCTCTCGACGGTGGCCGACGTCCAGGTGATCGATGCGACGATCCCCTTCGTGACGGCAGGCATCGCCTGGCTGGTGATCGGAGAGCGCGAGGATTGGGTCACACTGGGGGCCACGCTGGCTGCCGTCGTCGGCGTGGCGGTGATGATGGGAGCGGCAGCATCGGGTGGACGAGTGGCGGGCAACCTGCTGGCCTTCGGGATGGCGGTGCTGATGTCGCTCGTGCTGGTGCTGATCCGGCGCAACCCGGGGATCAGCATGCTGCCGGCGGTCGGGCTCTCGGCCTTTCTCTGCGCGCTGATCGTGCTGCCATTCGCGCGGCCGCTGTCGGTGAGCGGGCAGGAACTGCTGCTGCTCGCGCTGTTCGGCATCAGCCAGTTCGGCCTCGGCTTGTTGCTGCTGGCCTCGGGCACACCGCTGGTCTCGGCGACGCGCGGCGCCCTGATCGGCGTCCTGCAGACACCGCTCGGCACGCTCTGGGTCTGGCTGGCCTTCACCGAGACGCCCGGCTCGACGACCCTCGCCGGTGGCGCGATCGTCATCGCAGCGGTGGTTTGTGACATCGCGATCCGCCGTCCACAGGAGGCAATAACGTAACGATTTCGCAGGGTTGACGGCAGGGGAGGCGCTTCTTACATTTGAACAGTTATTCAAATGTCCAAAGCAAAGAAAACCCTCCTGTCCGATGACCACGCAGTGGCGCTGGCCGACCTGTTCCGGCTGCTGGGCGATCCGACGCGGCTGAAGATCGTGGTCTCCTGCCTGCGCACGCCACTGGCGGTGTCGGACATCGCCGAGCGGCTCGGCCTCTCGGTTTCGCTGGTCAGCCATCACCTGCGCCTGCTGAAGGGCGCGCGCCTGGTGCGCGCCGACCGTCAGGGCAAGCAGGTCTACTACGAGGCCGACGACCTCCATGTCCGCCGCATGGTCGAGGACATGGTCAACCACATCGCGGAGCACTGACATGAGCGCGAGCTGCCACTCTCATTCGCACGGTCCGGGGCACAGTCATGACCACGGCGCCGCCGCAGCGGCCTCGCCCGCCTACCGCCGCATCCTGTGGATCGCGCTGGCGGTGAACCTCGCGATGTTCGCAATCGAAATCAGTGCGGGCGTTGCGGCCCAGTCAGTCTCGCTGCTGGCCGACTCGCTCGACTTCCTGGGCGACGCCGGCAACTACGGCATCAGCCTGTTCGTACTGGGCATGGCGATCCAGTGGCGCGCCCGCGCCTCACTGGTGAAGGCCGCCAGCATGGGCGCCTTCGGCCTGTGGATCGCCATCACCACGATCAATCACGCGCTGGCCGGCACCGTCCCGGCGGCACCGGTGATGGGCGTGGTCGGCGCCCTGGCGCTGGCCGCCAACTTCGGCGTGGCGCTGCTGCTCTATCGCTGGCGCGAAGGCGACAGCAACATGCGCTCGGTGTGGATCTGCACGCGCAACGACGCGATCGGCAATCTTGCCGTGCTCACCGCCGCCGCGGGTGTGTTCGGCTCGGGAAGTGGCTGGCCGGACTATGTCGTCGCCGCGATCATGTCCGGCCTCGCCCTGGTCGGCGCCTTCCAGGTGACGCGCCATGCGATTGCAGAGCTGCGTCAGTCCCGGGAGGCCCCACCCGAGACCAAGGCTCACGCAGTCGGGAGCGTGTAGCTCTCGAACTGCTTGCGCAGCGCCGTCTTCAGGATCTTGCCGGTGGCGCCGTGCGGGATGGCGTCGATGAACTGCACGTCGTCGGGCATCCACCACTTGGCGATCTTGCCGTCGAGGAATTTCAGAACATCGGCTTTCTCGACCGAGGCGTCGGGACGACGGACGACGATGAGCAGGGGGCGCTCGTCCCACTTGGGATGAGCGACTCCGATCACCGCGGCTTCGGCCACGCCGGGGCAGCCCATGGCGGCATTCTCGAGGTCGATCGAGCTGATCCACTCGCCGCCCGACTTGATCACGTCCTTCGAGCGGTCGGTGATGACGACCGAGCCGTCGCTCTCGATCTTGCAGACGTCGCCGGTGTGGAACCAGTCGTTCTCGAGGAACTGGCTCCTGCCGTCGCCCTTCATGTAGCCCTTCACGATCCACGGACCGCGCACGACCATGTTGCCCGAGACGCTGCCGTCCAGCGGCAGGTCGTTGCCGGCATCGTCGATGATCTTCATCTCGCAGCCGAACACCGGGCGACCCTGCTTGGCGGTGATGGCGAAGCGCTCGGCGTCGGGCAGGTCGCGCTCGCCCCTGTTGAACCGGGTGAGCGTGCCGAGCGGGCTCATCTCGGTCATGCCCCAGCCCTGGGCGACCTCGACACCATGCTCCTTCCAGAAGCGCTCGATCATGGCGTAGGGGACGGCCGAGCCGCCGATCAAGGTGCGCTTGACCGACGACATCTTGAGCTTGTTCTGCTGGCAGTAGTCGAGCAGGGCCAGCCACACGGTCGGCACGCCGGCCGACAGGGTCACCTGCTCCTTGTCGAGCAGTTCGTAGATACTGGCGCCGTCGAGCTTGAAGCCCGGGAACACCAGCTTGGTGCCGCAGAAGGGGCCGGCATAGACGAGGCCCCAGGCATTGGCGTGGAACATCGGCACGACGGGAAGGATGGTGGTGTCGGGATCGAGCGCCAGCACCGGGCCCGAGCACATCATCATCGAATGGATCATCGTCGAGCGGTGCGAGTAGAGCACGCCCTTCGGATTGCCCGTGGTGCCCGACGTGTAGCAAAGCGACGAGGCCGTCTTCTCGTCGAACTCCGGCCAGGTGAGCGTGCCGGGCTTGTCGGCGATCAGCTCCTCGTAGCAGAGCAGATTCGGGATCTTGGTCGAGGTCGGCATGTGGGCGCGGTCGGTCATGACCACGACATGCTTCACGGTCTTGAGCTGGTCCCACACGCCCTCGACGATCGGCATCAGGTTCAGGTCGACGAAGAGGATCTGGTCCTCGGCATGGTTGGCGATATAGGCCACATGCTCCGGCGCCAGGCGCGGGTTCAGCGTGTGCAGCACCGCGCCGATGCCGGAGATGCCGAAATAGAGCTCGAAATGCCGGTAGGTGTTCCAGGCGATGGTGCCGACCCGGTCGCCCAGCTTGATGCCGAGCCCCTGCAGCGCTTCGGCGAGCTGCTTGGCGCGCTTGTGCGCGTCCTTGTAGCCGTAGCGGTGGATCGGCCCCTCAACTGTTCGCGTCACGATCTCGACGTCGGGATAGGCGGCGGCTGCATAGTCGATGATCTGCGAGATCAGCAGCGGACGGTCTTGCATCAAACCCAGCATGGCGTTTCCTCTCTTACGCGCGCCGCTCGATATGAAGGCTTCTTAGGGTTAGGAGCGGCTTGATATCTGATTCTAGACCGAGTCCTTGCCCGCCGGGAAGGCTGACGCTGCCGTCACGGACCGAAAAAACACCCTGCAGGACCCCTTCGCGTAGAGGATTCGGGTTGGCATCGACCTCGAGCAGGCCGGGGCCGCGCACGGCGGCCAGCAGGTGCAGCGAGTGGAGGAGGCCGATGCCGCCGCCCAGGAAATGCGGGCAGAAGGTGCGGCCGGCTGCGAGCGCGGCGCGGGCGACCGGCAGGCAGCCGGAATGGCCGCCCCACTTGGCGGCATCCGGCTGGATCACACCGAACAGGCCGCTGTCGATGGCTTCCTGGAAGGGGCCGGCGCCCCGCAGGTTCTCCCCCACGGCCAGGCGCGTCGGTGCGACTGCGGCAACCTGGGTCCATTCCGACAGGGGCCGATCGGCCATCAGGGGCTCCTCGATCCAACCCAGGTCGAACTCGGCGAGCCTCGGCGCCATCTGACAGGCCGTGCGCAGGTCCCAGCCCTGGTTGGCGTCGACCATCAGCCGCTCGCCATTCTGCAACTCGGCCGCGACGGGGCGCAGCGAGCCGAGATCGGTCTCCTCGCCGAAACCGACCTTGATCTTGAAGGCGCGATAACCGGCGGCGCGCATGCGGCCCACCGTGTCGTAGGCGGCGCGGCCGGGGTTGAGACCCGACGCATAGGCGGGGACGGGCGCGTCATCTGTGCCGCCCAGCGCGCGCCACAGCGGCAGGCCGCGCTTGCGCGCCCGCAGGTCGTGGATCGCGAGGTCGAGGCCGGCCGCCGCAGCGGAGAGCGCGCCGGCATCGCCGCTTTGGACTCTCAGCACATGCAGCGCGCGGTCGATCTCGCCCCACAGGCCGACCGGATCATCGAGCGCTTTGCCCAGCGCCCGCGGCGCCACGATGTCGGCGAACAGCAGCGCGCGATGTTCGGCGGCGGCGTTGGGGAAGTTGCACCAGATCTCGCCCCAGCCACGGGCGCCGTCGGAATCCTCGACCCTCACGAACACCGCAGCGCGTTCGGTCATGGTGCCGAAAGAGGTGCGGACGGGCTCCGCGATGGGGGTGCGGAAGACGTGGGCTTCGACGCGGGCGAGGGTCGCCCCACTCATTGTCTCATGTTCCTCCCGAGTCCCGGCTTTTCGCCGGTGATGCGGGAAGTCTAGTCGTTCGATTCGCTGAAGGTAAGCTTGTTGGCGAACGGGTCGGTCACCGTGACGGTGCGCGCACCCCAGGGTTGGTCCTCGAGACCCGGCCGCGCGTAGCGATAGTTCTTTTCGTTCAGTTCGCGGTGCAGGTCGGCGATGCCCTTGGTCTGGATCATCATCGCCGCACCCGGCGCGCCGTCGCCGTGATGCTCGGTGAGGTGGAGCACAACGCCGGCACGGGAAATCTGGGCGTAGACCGGCGCATTGTCGTCGAAGCGATGCTCCCAGTCCCAGGTGAAGCCCAGGAAACCGACGTAGAATTCCCTGGCCTTGGCGACATCGAAGATGCGCAGGATCGGAATGACGGGTCCAAGCTTCATCGCATCGCTCATTCGGCGGCCTTCGCGTCGGCGTTCAGCAGGTCGTAGGTCCGCTTCTGATATTCGACCATGTAGTCGGTGTACCAGGTCGTCGGGTACTTCGGCGGTCTGTCGGGGCCGACCGTGGTCGGCACGGCGGCGATCGGCCAGTCGATGGCGTTGTCGCAGAAGAAGGCCAGCGCATAGCGCTCGCCGCCGCTGCGATTGACGGCGCGATGCGGCGTGGCGAGGCAGACATCGTTGGTCCAGCGCTGCAGCAACTGTCCGCCGTGCACGAGGTAGGCGTCGGGCAGGACGGGCGCCTCGATCCAGCGCCCGTCGCGGCCGCGGATCGACAGGCCGGACACATCGTTGGGCGCCAACAGGGTGAGGAAGCTCGTGTCGGTGTGGGGGGCAATGCCGAACTCGTCGTCGGCGAGGGCCGGCTGATTGGGATAATGCGTCATGCGCAGCTTGTATTGCGGCTCGGCGAACGCCGCGTCGAAGTATGTCGCGGGAAGGCCGAGGGCGCGGGCATAGAGCGGCATCAGACTGCCGACCAGCCGCTCCAGGGTGTTGCAATAGTCAACGACGGCCTCGCGGAAGCCCGGCAGGTCGGACGGCCATCGGTTGGCGCTGCGGAAGCGCCGGTCGGCCACGACGTCGGGGTGATCGGCGGGAAGATCTCGCGCGACGAAGAAGGCTTCGTTGAGATTGGGCTTGGTGACGGTCTGGACCGTGGAGGTGCGCAGCGTATCGCCCCGGATCGGCAGGTAGCCGACATTATGCTTGTCGATCCTGACGTCCATCTTGCGGTCCAGCGGCAGGGCATGAAACCGTGCGGCCTGATCGAAAGTGTTGCGGATCAGATCCGGCGGCACGCCGTGATTGACCACGAAATAGAAACCGATTTCGGTCAGCGCCGCGCGCAGCTCCCGGGAGGCGCGCTCGATCGCGCCGGGCTCGCCCGCCAGACAGGGGCCGACGTCGATGATGGGGATGGCGTCGGCGCGCGGGCTCATTCGGCAGCCTGCTGGGCCTCCGTGTTGAGCACGTCGTAGTTCCGCTTCAGGTACCAGGTCATGTAATCGCTGTACCAGGTCGTGGGATATTTCGGCGGCTTGTCGGGGCCGACGGTGGTCGGCACGGCGGCGACCGGCCAGTCGATGCCGCTGTCGCAGAAGAAGGGCAGGGCATAGCGCGCGCCGCTGGTCTTGTTGATGGCGCGATGCGGCGTCGCCAGGAACAGGTCGTTGGTGTAGCGCTGCAGCATCTGCCCGCCGTTCACGACATAGGCGTTGTCGATCGCCGGCATGTCGATCCAGCGGCCGCTCTGGCTGCGGATCGACAGTCCCTGCACCTCGTTGGGGGCCAGCAGGGTGAGGAAGCTGGTGTCGGTGTGCGGCGCCAGGCCGAACTCGTCGTCCACCGGTCCGTCCTGCGGCGGATAGTGCGTCATGCGCATCGAGAACATCGGCTCGGAGAAGGCCGTGTCGAAATAGTTGGTCGGCAGGTCGAGGGCGCGGGCGTAGAGGCGCACCATCTTCTGCACCAGCCGTTCCATCTCGTTGCAGTAGTCGACGACGGTGTCGCGGAAGCCCGGCAGGTCGGGCCAGCGGTTGAGGCCGCGGAAGCGTCGGCCGGACAGCACGTCGGGATGATCGGGCGCCATCTCGCGCTTCACGAAGAAGGCCTCGTTGAGGTTGGCCTTGGTGCCGGTCTGGACGGTCGAGGTGCGCAGCGTGTTGCCGCGCATCGGCAGGTACCCGGTATTGTGCTGGTCGAGCTTGAGCTCGAGCTTCTTCTCGACCGGCTGGTCGTGGAAACGCTTCACCTCGGCGAACATGGCGGCGATCTTCTCGCGCGCGATGCCGTGGTTCACGATGAAGTAGAAGCCGATTTCGGTGAGGGCAAACCGCAGTTCCTTCGCGGTGCGGTCCATCGCGCCCGGCTCGCCCGCGAGGTAGGGGCCGAGATCGATGACGGGAATCGTTTCGGTGGCCACGGTCTGCTCCTCCTCGGGCTCCCTATTTCGCCCGGAACCGACGATAATGCCGCCACGGCGCCGCGGTCCAGCGTGTGCAGAAGGAATGTCATGATCTTCGGAATTCTGGCCCTGGTGACGGCGTCGCTCTTTGCCGGCGCGGCCTTCTATGTGAGCTTCGCCGAGCATCCCGCCCGCTCCGAACTCGACGACCGCGCGCAGCTCCAGCAATGGAAGCTGTCCTATCGGCGCGGGGCGGTCATGCAAGGCACGCTGGCGGCCCTGGGTTTCGTGCTGGGCATGGCGGCGTGGTGGCAGACGCGCGACGAACTCTACATCGTCGGGGCGATCCTGATGGGGGCCAACTGGGCCTACACGGCCCTGATGATCCTGCCGGTCAACAGCGAGCTGAAGGCGATCAACCTCGACGGTGCCGGCGAGGACAGCCACACGCTGCTGCGGCGCTGGGGCAAGCTGCACGTCAAGCGCACGATGCTCGGCATCGGCGCAACGCTTCTGTTCATGTGGGCATTCTTGTCATCCTGAGCGCAGCGAAGGATCTCCCGCCGCCACGGAGTCCTCCGGTCGTTCCGGCAGGTCCTTCGCTGCGCTCCGGACGACATGCGTTACGCCGTCGGCAGCTTGTAGTCCTTGAAGTCCTCGCGCAGGCGGGTCTTCAGGATCTTGCCCGTGGCGGTGTGGGGGATGGCGTCGACGAACTGCACGTCGTCGGGCAGCCACCATTTGGCGACCTTGGTTGCCAGGAACTCGACCAGCTCCTGCTTGTCGATCTCGGTGTCGGGCTTCCTGTGCACGATCAGCAGCGGGCGCTCGTCCCACTTCGGGTGCGCGACGCCGATCACCGCAGCCTCCGCGACAGCGGGATGCGCCATGGCGGCGTTCTCGAGGTCGATCGAGCTGATCCACTCGCCGCCGGACTTGATCACGTCCTTGGAACGGTCGGTGATCTGCATGTAGCCGTCGGGATCGATCGTCGCGACGTCGCCGGTGGCGAACCAGCCGCCGCCCTTGCCTTCGATGGAACGCAGGACTTCGCCGCCCTCGCCCTTGAAGTAGCCCGAGGTGATCCAGGGGCCGCGAACCAACAGGTCGCCGAACGCCTTGCCGTCGCGCGGCAGTTCGTTGCCGGCATCGTCGACGATCATCATCTCGACGCCGTAGGGCGGGCGGCCCTGCTTCAGGCGGACTTCCAGAAGGTCCGCCGGCGAGAAGTCGAGGTGCTTCTCCTTGGGATGGTTGACCGTGCCCAGCGGGCTCATCTCGCTCATGCCCCAGGCATGCAGCACCTCGACACCGAACTCCTTGTCGAAGGCCTCGATCATGGCGGGCGGGGCGGCCGAGCCGCCGATCACGGCGTACTTGACGGTCGAGAGCGTGAGCTTATTGGCCTTCATGTGGTTCAGCAGGGCGAGCCACACGGTCGGCACGCCGGCCGTGAAGGTGACGCGCTCCTTCTCGAACAGCTCGTGCAGGCTGGCGCCGTCGAGGGCGACGCCGGGGAAGACGAGCTTGGCGCCCACGAGTGCGGCCGAGTAAGGCAGGCCCCAGGCATTGACGTGGAACATCGGCACAACGGGGAGCACCACCGAGCGCGCCGAGAGGTTCAGCGTGTCGGGAAGCGCCGCGCCATAAGCATGCAGGATGGTCGAGCGATGGTGATAGAGCACGCCCTTGGGATTGCCCGTCGTGCCCGACGTGTAGCAGAGCGACGAGGCGGTGCGCTCGTCGAACTCCGGCCACTCGTAGGTGCCGGGCTTGTCGGCGATCAGCTCCTCGTAGACCAGCAGGTTGGGGATATTGCAGTCCTTGGGAAGGTGGGCGCGGTCGGTCATCGCCACGACGTGGCGCACGCCCTTCATCTGCGGCAGCAGCTTCTCGACGGCCGGCAGGAGATTGAGGTCGACGAAGAGGAGCTGATCCTCGGCGTGGTTCACGATGTAGACGATCTGCTCGGGGAAGAGCCGCGGGTTGATCGTGTGGCAGACCGCGCCCATGCCGGAGATGCCGTAGTAGAGTTCGAAATGGCGATAGCCGTTCCAGGCCAGCGTTCCGATCCGGTCGCCGACCTTGATGCCCAGCTTCAACAGCGCCTCGGCGACCTTCTTCGCGCGCTTGTTCGCATCGCGGTAGGTGTAGCGGTGGATCGGCCCTTCGACGGTTCGGGAGACGATCTCGGTGTCGCCGTGATTGAGGGCGGCATGCTCGATGAGCTGCGAAATCAGAAGCGGGCGATCCTGCATGAGTCCGAGCATCGGGGCGTCTCTCCTGTGGTGTCGTCTGGCGGCTGGGCGCCAATTGTCTTAGGTTCGGGAAGACATCCTTTGGGGGAGAATCGATGAAACGGTCAAGCTGTGGCGGCGCCTCCGGGATCGGCGCGCTGGCCGCCACCTGGGCGTTTCCGGCGACGGCCCAGACGGTGACAGGCGGCGATGGCGCAGCGGCCGGCTTCCTCATGCTGATGACCGAACGGTTCGAATTCACGGTTGCGCAACTTCCTGCACTCGGTGCGCATCTCCTGGCCCTGGGGCAGACGATCGGCGGCCACGCGGCGCTCCTTCTGGTCGGCATCGTCGTGGCCGGCCTGGTCGCCGAATTCATCACCCGCCTGATCCTCAGCCGCGCCCGGGTCAGCGCCTTCGACCGGCTGGCCAGCAAGACGCCGCTGCGCGCCTTCTTCCGCGCGCTCCTGCTCGACGTGCTCGCCCTGGTGGCGCTGGCCGTTGCGGGCCGGCTGGTGCTGGGGCTTCTTGGGCCGTTTGACAGCCTGGGCTCGCGGCTCGGCCAGATGGTGCTACACGGACTCGTCTACTGGCGCGCCTTCAACCTGGTGTTCCGCGCCTTCCTGCGCCCGAGCCTGGCGGAGGGCCGCATCGCCCCGGTCGATGACGGCACGGCACATCGCCTGCTGGTTGCGCTGGACCTCGTGGTCCTGCTGCCGCTGCTGGGCAGTCTCGTCGCGAGAGCCTTCAACGCGACCGGCGCGAACCGAGAGATGACGAGTGCCGCCACCATGCTCTACGTGCCGGTGATTTCCGTTCTGCTGGTCGTGGTCGTGTGGCGCTGGCGCTACGACATGGCCACCTGGCTGACCGCCATGGTGCCGCCGACCGGTTTCAGCCGCCAGCTCAAGCTCGACATGGCGCGCACCTGGTGGATGGGCGGCCTCGCCTTCTACGGGCTCCTGGGCGCGGCCTCGGTCTATGCCGCGCTGACCGAGAGCGGCACCGCGGCACGGGGCCTGTCCGCGATCGAATCGGCGCTGATCGCCTTGCTGTTGTTCGAGACACTGATGCACCGCATCACGCGCCACATCGTCTCCGAGCTGCCAATGGCGGGCGACGTGGTGGCCGACTGCGTGCGGCTGCTCGTGCGTCTCTATGTTGCAATCCTGATCGCCGACGCGCTGATGGTCCGGGTGCTGGCGGCGGCGACGGCCGACGAATGGGTCGTGCACGACCGAGGCGCCAAGATGGCGGCGGTCACCGCGGTGGCGATCTATGCCGGCTGGCGATTCCTGAAGTACCGCATGGACTCCTACATCGCCGCCCATCCGCTGCCGTCGGCCGACGTCTCCGGCCACGCGGAGGAGGAGGTCCGGATCGCGGCCTCCCGGCTGCGCACCCTGATGCCGCTGCTGAGCGTCGTTGCGGGCACTGCAACTGCCGTCATTGGCGGCCTGCTGGTCCTGGCGGAACTCGGCGTCAACATCACGCCGCTGATCGCCGGCGCCTCGGTTCTCGGCCTGGCCGTTTCCTTCGGCAGCCAGTCGCTGGTGCGGGACATCGTGTCGGGCGTCTTCTTCCTCGCCGAAGATTCCTTCCGTATCGGCGAGTATGTCGATTGCAGCAAGGTAATGGGCACGGTCGAGGGCTTCAGCGTCCGCTCGCTCAAGCTGCGCCACCAGAATGGCCAGCTCAACATCGTGCCGTTCGGCCAGATCAACTACATCACCAACTTCAGCCGCGACTGGACGGTGGTGAAATTCAGCATCGCCTTCGCCAACGGCACGGATGTCGAGCTGCTGCGCAAGACGGTGAAGAAGATCGGCCTCGAATTGATGGAGGATCCGCAGTTCAAGCCCATCCTGCTGCAGCCGCTGAAGATGCAGGGGGTCGTCGACATCAAGGACAATTCGCTGATCGTGCGCTTCAAGTTCATGGCGCGTCCGAAGAATCCCTCCATGGTCCAGCGCATGGCGATCCGGAGGATGTACGAGCAGTTCCCGGCGCTCGGCATCCAGTTTGCAACAGGTAACAACTATCTGTTCCCGATACCGGCGACGCCCGGGGTGCCGCCGCTGGCCGAAGAAAAGGCCGAGGCGTCCGCTGTCATGCCCCCCAAGGCCGCCGAATAATTCTCCAGAGGAGTCACAGATGCAGAAGCGCAAACTCGGCAAGTCCGACCTTGAATTCGTTCCCATCGCCTTCGGCGGCAACGTCTTCGGCTGGACGGCCGACGAGGCGACGTCGCACAAGCTGCTCGACGCCTTCGTCGACCATGGCTTCTCCTTCGTCGATACGGCCGACGTCTATTCGCGCTGGTTTCCGGGCAACAAGGGCGGCGAGAGCGAGACGGTGATCGGCAGCTGGCTGAAGCAGGATCCGTCCAAGCGGGAAAAGATCGTGCTCGCGACCAAGTGCGGCATGGGCCTGCCGAGCGGGGCACTTTCGACGAAGAACATCAAGGAGTCGGTGGAGGCGTCGCTGAAGCGGCTCAACACCGACCGTATCGACCTCTTCCAGTCGCACAAGGACGACAAGGACACGCCGCAGGAGGAAACGCTCTCGACCTACGGAGAGCTGGTGAAGGCAGGCAAGATCCGGTTCATCGGCGCCTCCAACTTCGATGCGCCGCGCCTGGCCGAGGCCGCGACGATCGCACAGGAGAAGGGGTTGCCGCGCTACGAGAGCCTGCAGCCGCACTATAACCTGATGGAGCGCGCCCTGTTTGAAGGCGCGCTGGAGGACGAGTGTCTGAAGCAGGGGATCGGCGTGATTCCCTACTACTCCCTGGCCAGCGGCTTCCTCACGGGCAAGTACAGGTCGGAGGCCGATGTCGGCAATGCCCAGCGCGGCGCCGGCGTGAAGAAGTACATCAATCCCAAGGGCACGGCCGTCCTGAAGGCGCTCGACGATGCCGCCGAGAAGAATGGGGCCACGCTGGCACAGGTGGCGCTCGCCTGGCTGCTGCAGCGCAAGGCGATCACGGCGCCGATCGTGAGCGCGACCAGCCTGAAGCAGCTCGACGACGTGCTCAATTCGACGACCCTGGAACTCGATCCCGAGTCGGTCGCCGCCCTCGACAAGGCCAGCGCACCGGCCTGACAAAGGAGAGGCCGATGCTCGTCTTCCGCCAGCTCTTCGACCCGACCTCGTCGACCTACACCTACCTGCTCGGCTGCAGCGTCTCGAAAGAGGCGTTGCTGATCGACCCGGTGTTCGAGCAGGCGCGGCGCGACGCGGCGCTGATCGGCGAACTCGGCCTCACGCTCGCCTGGACGCTCGATACCCACGTCCATGCCGACCATGTCACCGGCGCCTGGCTGCTGAAGCAGCGTCTGGGCAGCCGCATCGGGCTGTCGGCCGCGTCGGGCGCGGCGGGCGCCGACCGGCTGCTGCAGGACGGCGACCGGATCGACTTCGGACGACGCTCGCTCGAGGTCCGCGCCACGCCCGGCCACACCTCCGGCTGCGTCACCTATGTGCTGGACGATGAGAGCATGGCCTTCACCGGCGACTGCCTGCTGATCCGCGGCTCGGGGCGGACCGACTTCCAGCAGGGCGATCCGCGCGCCCTCTATCGCTCGGTCCGCTCGCGCATCTTCGCGCTGCCCGAAAGCTGCCTGCTCTATCCCGCGCACGACTATCGCGGCCTGACGGTCAGCAGCGTCGCCGAGGAGAAGCGGTTCAATCCGCGGCTGGGCGGCGAGGTCGGCGAAAGCGACTATGTCGGCTACATGAAGAACCTCGATCTGCCTCACCCGAAGAAGATCGACGAGGCGGTGCCTGCCAACCTGCGCTGCGGTGAGCCTGGTAACGGCGCCGGACCGCCGGCCGAGCCCGGCTGGGCACCGCTGCGCTTCACCTTCGGCGGTGTCTGGGAGGTCGAGCCGCACTGGCTCGAGGAGAATCTGGCGAAGGTGCATGTCGTCGATGTGCGCGAGCCGGCGGAGTTCTCCGGCCCGCTCGGTCATATCCGGGGCGCCACGCTGGTTCCCCTGGGCGAGCTGGCGGCGCGCGCGAAAGAACTGGCGCAGGACAAGCCGGTCGTCGCGGTCTGCCGCGCCGGCAGCCGCTCCGCTCATGCCACCGCGATCTTGCAGAAAGCCGGCATCACCGACGTCGCCAACCTCCCCGGCGGCATGCTGCGCTGGCGCGCCGAAGGCCGCGCCGTAGAAGGTGGGTCGGCTTGATCTGATACTGCTTACTTGATGAATTCGTAGGCGAAATATCCGCCGTCGCGGGAAGCCGATGGTGGCCAGCCGTGTAGCTGGGTCGGCGGGGTCTGATACTTGTCCATGCCGTAGAACCGAACGCGCTTGGTGGGAGAGTGTGTAGGAAGCCGAATGGCTTCTTCCCAGCACCGGTTTGCAGACTCGATCGTCGCCTTGCCATCACCCGTGAAGATGAGAGGCCCTTCGATGATGACTCGAATTGGCATCTTCACGGCCTGAAGTTCACGCAGGCCGACCCGTGCGCCGGCCCATCCCGGGGGCAGGCATTCGCGGCTGTCCCCGAACCGCTGGCAAGGTCTTGAGAAGTTGTCGGAAAGTGACTCGACGGTCCCTTCCAGCACCCAGGTTGCCTTGGCCTCGCACGCCTTCGGTCCTTCCTTCTTCAAGTCACAGGGAGGGGGCGGGCAGAGTCCCTGGGCAAGGCTGACCGCCGGCGCTGCCAGCATCGCGACGTGCAGTACCGCCAGCGCGGTTATGTGGGTTGCTCTCATTGCGCCAGCATTTCGAAAGCAAAGAAGCCCGGTCCCGTGTTCGGACCCACGGATTTCTCCGTCCCGAACAACCGAACACGCTGACCGATCATGGCAGGCGTGATCTTCACGAAGCGAGAGAAGCAATGCGAGGCCGATTTCACCATGTCGGAGCGCCCCGGCATATCGCTCGGCCGGCCCGCCACAATGGCGCCTTTGAGCATCTTCATGTCCGTGCCCAGAGTAACGGTGACCCCATACCATTGAGATGAGCAACCAAAGGGTTCGCAATGCGGGCCATAGTTATCCGTAAGCTGCTCGATTGTGCCTTCCGTGATCCAATCGGCCTTGGCGGCGCATTGCCTAAGGCCATCTGCCGTTGTCGGATCGCAGATCGGAGGGGTGCAGGGATAACTGGCTAGCGCCGCCGAGCAAAAGAACAACGAGCAGACAACAACAGCAAATCGATACAGGAGTGCCTCCGCTGGTCGGGGCAACGAGCATTGCCGAACGACCGGAGGTTGTCCACGGTCAGACGGCTCCAGCAGGGTGCTGAAGAAGTCAGCATGAGAGAGTTGGATCCCGGTCTGGGGAGATTTGTGCCAGCCTCGTCGTCCGCGCCGGGGGCACGCTCGACATCGAAGCCTGGTTAACGGGCCGTTGAAATGGGCTTTTCGGGTGCCGGCGAGGGAGATCGACCCGCCAAACGGTACCAGGGTACCTTCTCCAGGGGCTGCGACTCTCATTTCGACTGTTTCGTTTGTTGCGTTTATTTCGTTTAGGCTTCAGGAGCCGGCTTTGCAACGGTCTGCTAGGGGCCGTAGAGCTTCGTCGGCGTGTCGATCAGGATGGTGCGCCGCGCCGCCTCGTTCGGCACCCAGTCCTCGAAGGTTCTGAGCGTGATCGGATAGGTCGTGACGCGGTTGAGGTCGGTATCCGTGTGTGGCCAGTCGCTGCCCCACATCAGGCGTTCTGGGCCGAAGGCATCGAGCAGCATCGGGGCCGCCATCCGCGCGCGCTCCGGACCGACGCGATAGGCGCCGCACATTACGACGAAGACGCGGCCCGTTCCCGCGCTCTCCAGCAGGATCTTGAAGCCGGGATCGCGCGCCGGTCCCAGGGTGCGATCGAACATGCCGTAGTGCGGGATCACGACCTTGTGGCCGCCGTCGAGGAGGAACGGCAGCATTTCGGGCAGGCGCCGGCTCTCGACATAGAGATGGATCGGCCAATCCCGCTTCAGCGCCTCGCCCAGCATCTCGTGATAGGCGGACCATTGCGGGGCCGGCAGGCCGAAGATCGGGAAGCGCAGGCCGCGAACGCCGGTCCGCGCCATCTCCTCCCACTCTTCGGGGCGTGTCTCGACCGAGGGGGAGATCCACGGCACGCCGCGGAAGCGCTGCGGCGCGGCTTTGAGCGCGTCGAACAGATAGGAATTATCGTAGCCCAGGAACGAGGGCTGCAGCAGCACCGTACGGCCGACGCCGTTGGCCTCGGCCAGCTTCAGCAACGTCTCCCACGAGGCATCGTAGGTCGGCGCATAGCGCGCATCGACGGCGAGCTTCAGCCCGCGCACGAAGGCGTGGGCGTGCGCATCGGCCCATGGTGGGAGGGCCGCTCGGGCCGGGAGCGTCGCAGCCGCCAGCGCCATCGGCGCCAGCGCTCGACGTGTGATCTTCACGGCGGCAGCGTCGCGTCGCGCGACGTCTCGCGGAAGGTGAGGAGCGTGGCGATGGAGATGGCGGCGGCGCCCATGAACAGCCAGGCCGGGCTCAGGTCCATCTCCGTGCGGGCGATCAGCCAGGCGGCGGTGAGGGGCGTCAGCCCGCCAATGACGCCGAAGGCAATGTTGTAGCCCAGCGAGATGGCGGTGCAGCGGACCCGGCCGGCCACCGCCTCGGTCAGGAGGGAGGGGATGATGCCGAGGCCCATGCCGGCCGGCACCACCAGCGCGAGCTGTCCCAGCAGGATCAGCCTTGGGTCGGGGTGATGCATCAGCCACAGGAGCGGCAGCGCGCCGACGAAGCCCAGGACCATCGCGGCGAACATCAATGGTCGGCGGCCCAGCCGGTCCGACAGCCAGCCGGACAGGAGCATCACCGGGAGCAGGAAGACCATGCTGACGGTATTGATCTCCAGGGCGCGCGCCGGGGCGATGCCATCGACGGTCTGTAGCCAGGTCACCACGTAGAGGAACATCAGGTAGAAGCCGACGGCATTGAAGACCGTGATGCCGGCCACGCGCATCACGGCGCGGCCATGATGACGCAAGGTCTCGATCAGGGGCGACCCGTGGCCCGACTTGGGCGGCGCCTCCTCGACGAGGACCTTGCGGATCCACCAGCCGGCGACGCCCAGCACCAGGCCGAGCAGGAACGGTACGCGCCAGCCCCAGGCGGCAAGCGCCTCCGGCGGCAGGAGCGCGGCGAAGGCGGCACCGATCCCGGAGCCCAGGAGAAAACCGCCGGTGGCGGCCAGCGAGCAGAAGCTGCCGACCAGGCCGCGGCGTCCGGGCGGGGCCTGTTCGACCAGAAAGATCATTGCGGTGGTCGCCTCGCCGCCGACCGACAGGCCCTGGATCATGCGCAGCAGCGTGAGCAGGATGGGCGCCGCGATGCCCAGCGTCTCGTAGCCCGGCAGCAGCCCTACGAGGAAGGTCGGGAGCGCCATGGCGGCAATCGAGAAGGTTAGCGCGGCACGCCTGCCGAGCCGGTCGCCGATATGGCCGACCACAATGCCGCCCAGCGGGCGCATCAGATAGCCCAGCGCGAAGATGCCGAAGGCGGCCAGGACCTGCGCCACAGGATTCTCGGCGGGGAAGAAGACACGGCCGATGGTGGCGGCGAAGTAGCCGTAGACCGCGAAATCGTACCATTCGAGCAGGTTGCCGATGGTGCCGGCCGCAACGATGCGGCGAGTGCTGGTGGGGTTCATCTCGCCGGACTATGCCATGAGATGAGCGGCACGCATTACTTCCTCGAAGCGTCCGCGAGCTGGCCGTCGGGCATCCCCGTCCTGTCACGGAACGACGCCGTCGCGACCAGGGAAATCGCCGCCGCCCCCATGATTAGGAAGGCGGGGCTGAGGTCGTTCCCCGTTCGGTGGATCAGCCAGGTCGCCGCGAGTGGCGCGAGCCCACCCAGGATGCCTGCCGGGAGATTGAAACCCAGTGCCACCGCCGTGCAGCGGATCGGGGCGGGGGTCGCTTCCACCATGAAGGCCGGTTCGATGCCGAAGACGGTGCCGATGATCAGAACGAAGCCCAGTTCGCCGGCGAGGACCAGGAGGGGATCGGCGTGGTGCATGAGCCAGAACAGCGGTACTGCGCCCACCAGGGCCGCCGCCATCCCGGCGAGGAGCAGCTTCCGCCGGCCGATCCGGTCGCTCAACCAGCCTGCGCAAAGGTAGATCGGGAGACCCGCAGCCATCGCAATCGAACTGAAGCCCAGGGCGCGCACCGGCGAGACGCCATCGACGAACTGCAGCCAGCTCACCAGGTAGAGGAAGATGATGAAAAACGTCACGGTGCCCAGCGAACCCATGCACGCCAGGCGCGCCACCAGCCAGAGATGGTGGTTGAACACCTCCCGCACGGGGGTTGCCACGATACCGGCGTCCCGGGGCGGCTCGGGCACGCCCCGGCGCAGCCAGAGGCCCATCAACCCGACCGGAAGACCGAGCAGGAACGGCAGCCTCCAGCCCCAGTGCTGCAGAACCTCCGGCGGCATCACGGCGGTGAGGAGCACGCCGGATACAGATCCGAGGAGGAGGCCGGCCGCGTTGCCGCCGGTCGCCATCGCGCCGGCCAGGCCACGCCTGCGCGCGCCCGCGTGCTCGATCATGAAGATGAAGGCGGTCGGGCACTCGCCACCGAGCGACAGGCCCTGCACCATGCGCAGAGCCGTCAGGAGCAGGGGAGCCGCCAAGCCCAGGGTCTCGTAGCCGGGCAGGATACCGACGAGGAAGGTCGAGAAGGCCATCGCCGTCATCGAGACGGTGAGCGCGGCGCGCCGGCCGTAGCGGTCGCCGATGCTGCCCGACAGGAGGCTCCCCAGCGGCCGCATCAGGCAGCCGATCGCGAACACGCCGAAGGTCGAGAGCAACTGCGCCACCGGATCCTGGTGCGGGAAGAAGGTCTGGCCGATGGTGATCGCGAAATAGCCGTAGATCGCGAAATCGAACCATTCGAGGACGTTGCCGATCGCGCCGGCGCCGACGATGCGGGTCTTCTCGGAAAACATCGTCGGCCTCTGCTTGAGGGGCGTCAGTTGCCCTTCTTCTCGATGTTCCAGAATACCGGAATGGGACTCGTCACGACACCGCTCAGACGGTCCGAACGCGTCGCGGTCGGCAGCGTGTACTGGCCGAGCGGAACGTGCGTGCCATAGGTGATGGCGCGCGCCTGCAGCTCGGCGGCGATCTTCTTGCGGCTCTCGAGATCGGGTGCCCGCGCGAAGGCATCGCGCAGCCTCTCGACCTCGGCGTCGCACGGCCAGCCAAAGTTCGCCTTGTCGCACGAGGCCGTGAGCATGCTGTTGGTCAGCGGGTTCATCATGTCGACCGAGAGCCAGGCCGTCATGAAGCCGTTCCAGCCGCCATCCTGCGGCGGCGTCTTGCGCAGGCGGCGCGCCACGATGGCCTGGAAGTCGAGCGGTACCATCTGGACCTTGAAGCCGCCCTTCTCGAGCAGGTCCTTGGCGATCGGACCGGCATTGGTCAGAACGGCGATGTCGGTCGTGTGCAGCATCACGATCGGCGTGCCGTCGTAGCCTGCCTCCTTGAGCAGTTCCTTCGACTTGGCGAAGTTGCCGCGCACCAGCCCGTCCATGCCGGCGTTCGATTCGAGCGGCGTGCCGCAGACGAACATGGCGTCGCAGGTCTGGTAATACTTGTCGTCGCCGATCACGCCCTGAAGGAAGGCCTTCTGGTCGAAGGCGTACTCGGCGGCGCGCCGAACCTTCTCGTTGTCGAAGGGCGGGACGACGGTGTTCCAGCGGAAGACGTACTGCGCGCCGATCTTGTTGTAGACCTCGAGCCTGATGTTCTTGTCGGCCAGCAGCAACGGCTTGAGGTCGTGCGGCGGCGCTTCGATATAGTCGATCTCGCCGGCCAGCAGCGCGTTCACCGCGGTCTGATGGTCGGGGATGGCCAGCCACTCGACCCGGTCCACCTTGGCGACCTTGCCGCCGGCCAGGCCCGACGCGGGCTCGGCGCGCGGCTTGTAGTCGGGGTTCTTCACATAGACGGTCTTGTCGCCGGGCTTCCACTCGTCGGCCTTGAAGATGAAGGGGCCGGAGCCGATGAATTCGGAAATCTGCTTGGCGGGATCGGTGTCGGCGATGCGCTTGGGCATCATCAGCGGGGTCGAACCGCCCGGCTTGGCCAGCGAATCGATCAGCAGCCCATAGGGTTCCTTCAGCACGATCCTGAACGTCTTGTCGTTCACCGGCTCGAACGAGGAGACGAAGCCCAGCATCTTCACGCCCGTCGAATCGCGAGCGCCCCAACGCTTCAGCGAGGCGATGCAATCCTCGGGCGTGACCGGCTTGCCGTCATGCCACTTTAGCCCGTCGCGCAGCGTGAAGGTGTAGGTGAGCTTGTCGTCGCTGACGCTCCAGGTGTCGACCATCTGGGGCTGCGGCTGCAGCTTCTCGTCCATCGCGAACAGCGTGTCCCAGACCATGTAGCCGTGGTTGCGCACGATGTTGGCGGTCGTCCAGATCGGGTCGAGGACCTTGAGGTCCGAATGCATCACCGCCTTGATGGTCTTCGTCTGGGCGAAGGCGGGTGAGGCGAGGAGAAGGGCGGCGGCAGAGCCGGCCGCAAGCAAGTCATGAAGACGCATCGGTTCAGGCCTGCCAGCGGGAGGTGGCGCGCTCGCCCGGCGCGATCTCGGTCTCGGACGGCGCCTGGACCTTCGACATGTGGCCGTAGCGCTGGGCGGCGAACCACAACGCATAGTCGCCGAACTTGATCGGCGGATACTTGGCCGGCGTCTCGGCCGACTGGCAGGATGGCAGGCACTCGATCGTCGTGTCGTGGTCGGGATCGCAGAAGAACGGGATGGCGTAGCGGAGTTGTCCCGAGACGTTGCGCACCCGGTGCGGCGTCGACAGGAAGCGCTCGTTGGTCCAGCGATGGAGGATGTCGCCGCCGTTGACGACGAAGGCGTCCTCGAGGCCGGGCGCATCCATCCAGCGGCCGTCCGGCAGCAGGATCGACAGACCCTGCACCTTGTTGGGCGGCAGCAAGGTCATGAACCCGGAGTCCGTGTGGGGCACCAGGCTTTCGACACTCTCGTCGGAGCCGTCGATCTGCGGATAGCGCGACATGCGCAGGATCATGTGCGGCCTGGCGAAGCAGGCGTCGAAGTAGGTTTCCGGCAGGTCGAGCGCCAGCGCGTAGAGCTTGACCAGCTTCTGGCAGAGCTTCTCGAGCGTGGCGATGTATTCGAGCGCGGTCTCGCGAAAGCCCGGCAGGTCGGCCGGCCACTTGTTCGGCGCATGGAAGCGCCGGCCCGAGATCACGTCCGGGTCGTTGGCGTCGCGCTCGCGGCGCAGGAAATACGCTTCGTTCTGGCTGGGCTTCTTGCCCTGCGCGGCGGCATTGGGCGGCGCCTTCTCGGCGATCGGCATGTAGCCGATATTGTGCTCGTCGACCTTGACCGCGAGCTTGGCCTCCATCGGCTGGGCATGGAAGCGCGCGGCCGCTTCATAGGTGGCTTCGATCAGCTTCTGCGGCACGCCGTGACCCGCGAGATAGTAGAAGCCGACATTCTCGAAGGCGTAGCGCAGCTCTGCCGCAGCCTTGTCGGCTGCGCCGGGAACGCCCGCGAGATAGGCCGAGACATCGATCAGCGGAATCTCGCCACCGATCAGAGGCGGCGTGACGGGCTGCCCACTCACGGGTTGGATGGATGGCTGCATCGATGACCTCCGATTACGCTATGCGAACGCTAACATGCGCGCCGGAAGCCCTGCAAAAAGCAAGCCGTGCCCGTTTCGCAAGAGTGCTAGAATTCCGCTGACCGCTCGTGCCCGGCGGTCCAAGGAAAGGTCGATTTCGTGCAACCCATCTGGATCTCGCTCGCGGCCTGCGGGGTCATGCTCCTTGGCGCGGCCATCGGCGTACTGCTGCGCCGCCGCCTGCCCGACCATCATCTCGACGATCATGCGCGAGACATCGTGCGGCTGGGGGCCGGCCTCGTGGGGACGATCGCGGCGCTGGTCCTCGGTCTCCTCATCAACTCGGCGAGCAGCAGCTACGAGGCCCAGCGCGGCGAAGTCCGCCAGATTGCCGCCAACCTCATCCTGCTCGACGCGGTGCTCGATCAATATGGTCCGGAAGCAAAACCGCTCCGCGTGCTGCTGAGGGAAGCCGTCGGCCAGATGATCGACAGGATCTGGGGTGACCCGGAGGCGAGGGATAGTGCCGGGCTGTATGGCAGCGGCACGCTGGCATCGAGGCTCTATGCAGGCCTTCACGCCCTGCCAATCGGAACCCCTGCAAAATCGGCCCTCGTTGGGGAGGCGCTGCAGCTGGCTGTCTCGACGTCGCAAGCCAGGCTCGCCCTCTACGAACAGTCGAGGTCCGGGTTGCCCGTGCCGACCCTCATCGTACTGATTTTCTGGCTCACCGTGCTGTTTGCCAGCTATTGCCTGTTCTCGCCGGTCAATCCGACATCGGCCGTGGCGCTCGTGCTGGTGGCCCTTTCGGCGTCGGCGGCCCTGTTCCTGATCCTCGAGATGGTCGAGCCGTTCTCCGGCTTCATGCAGATCCCGAGCGTGCCGATCCGGGCCGCCCTGCCGCCGCTCGCGCCTTGAGGCAGCCGGACCTCAGCGCTCCGGCTGCCTCAAGGCGCGCCGGATGAGCTCGGGAGTCGACGTTGCGCCCAGTTTCAGCATCGCGCGGGCGCGATGGATCTCGACGGTGCGGTGGCTGATGCCCAGCGCCCGCGCGATGGACTTGTTGGCAGAGCCTTCGAGCACCTGGACCAGCACCTCCGTCTCGCGTCGTGTGAGCGCTTCGAGGGCGGGCTGCGGAAGGCGCCGCAGCAGTTCAGCGCCGGTATATGTCGTGCTGGGGAGATCGAGCGGCTTGCCGGCGATCTCCGACAGGCGCAGGCGAGCCGCACTGCAGATGATGCGACAGGCGGTGACGACCGGCTTGCCGCTGGTGCGCGCGACCTGCCGGGCCATTTCGCCGGTATAGCCGACCGAGTTCATCACGATCAGGTCGGCGCCGGAGACGCGGTCGATGGCTTGCGTGAGGTCGGAACTCTGACTGCTGCCGATGGTCGCCAGCGAGCTCTTCAGCATGGTGCCGTACTCGCTTTCGCTGGCGGCCGACTGCTGGCTCGCCAGCGGAAATATGATGCCGATCCGCGAATTGCTGGCGACCAGCGCGGAAATCCAGGCGTCGAGCGCGTCCTGCCCGTGGATGAGCGGGGTCCGCGTCGAAAGCCGCGCCCGCATGCCGGTCATCGCCAGGATCAGAAGGTCATAGTTGTGACCATCGAGCTCAGCGACCAGTGCCTCGGTGCGGCTCGTCACGAAGCCGGCTTCCAGGATGACGTGCCGTCCGTCGCGCAGCTGCGTCAGGTAGCTCAGCTCGTCGCCGCGCGGCGCCATGCGCGCGATCGTCGATTCGGGATCGTCGTCGAGTGCTCCGAACTCATCGTATTCGGCCTCGCCGAGCAGGGGGCCTATTTCCTGCATCACGTCGGGACGCGGTGCGTGGCCCATCGTGATCACGGCGATGCGCGGCGTGCGCCTGGTCCCCACCCGATCTTCTCCCCATACGTGTTCACACGTATTGATGACTGCCTGCTCGATCCATAGACATGCCTGAATACGGGGCAAGTTGTCATGCGGACTGGAACCCATCACGCGACGAAACACGCTGCGTCGATGGTCCCGATCTTGCAAGGCTTCGCTCCGGTGGACCTCGTCTGACCCGACAATAGCGAACACGCCTGAAGCATCGGCCCATGCCCCTGACCGACATCACTCTCGACGACATCGAATCGCTGGCGGTTGGCGCCTGGGTCCTCGGAACGGGCGGGGGCGGCAGCCCCTATCTCGGCCTGCTCAACATGCGGGCGCTCTACAAGGAGGGCTATCGCGTCCAGCTCATGCCGGCGTCGGAGCTGGCCGACGATGACTGGGTCGCCGCCGTTTCCAACATGGGCGCGCCCCTGGTCGGACAGGAACGCCTCACCGACAGCCGCACCATCGCGCGCGCCGTCGACCTGATGGAACGTCACACGCACCATCGCTTCCGCGGAATCATGGCGCTCGAGATCGGTGGCGGCAATTCGATCCAGCCGCTGATTGCGGCCGCGCACCTGAAGCGCCCGGTGATCGATTCCGACATGATGGGCCGCGCCTATCCCGAAGCTCAGATGACGTCCGTGGCGGTGGGCGACCTCATGCCGTGCCCGCTGACCACCGTCGACGTGCGCGGGCTCGAATCGGTCGTGGAGAAGGTGCCGACCTGGAAATGGATGGAGCGCGTGAGCCGCAAGATCTGCGTCGAATACGGCTCGATCGCTTCGACCTGCAAGGCGCCGCGCAGCGGCGCCGAGGTAAAGAAGTGGGGCATCCACGGTACCACGACCAAGGCTATCGCCATCGGCCACGCCGTGCGCGAAGCCCAGCGCAAGCACGAAGACCCGGTCACGGCGATTCTGTCCGTCGAGCCGGGCAAGGTCCTTTACAAGGGCAAGGTCGTCGACGTGGAGCGGCGCGCGACCGAGGGCTTCCTGCGCGGTCGCACCCGCTTCGACGGCATGGACGAATGGCGTGGCTCGGCCATGGAGATCAACTTCCAGAACGAGTGGATCGTGGCGTGGCTCGACGGCAAGCCCGTCGCCATGTCGCCCGACCTGATCTGCGTGCTGGATTCGGTTTCGGGCGAGGCGGTCGGCACCGAGACCATCCGCTACGGCCAGCGCGTCACGGTGATCGCGCTGCCACCCCCGCCGGTCTTCCTCAGCGCCAAAGGCCTGCAGCATGTGGGACCCAGGGCCTTCGGCTACGACATCGAGTTCAAGAGCGTCTTCGCTTGAGCCGCCGCGAGATCACCGAGGACGATATCGAATCGCTCGCCGTCGGCGCCTGGATCCTGGGCACCGGCGGCGGCGGCAATCCGTATCTGTCGCTGCTCAACATGCGGGTGCTCTATCGCGAGGGCCGTCGCGTCCAGCTCATGCCGGCATCGGACCTTGGCGACGCCGACTGGGTTGGCGTCATCGCCAACATGGGCGCGCCGCTCGTCGGTATCGAGCGGCTGACCGATCACGAGACGATCGCGCGCGCGGCACGGCTGATGGAGGAGCACACCGGACGCCGCTTCGATGCCGTGATGGGCATGGAGATCGGCGGCGGCAACGGTATCCGGCCGCTCATGGTCGCCGCCCATCTCGGGGTTCCGGTCGTCGATTCTGATACGATGGGCCGCGCCTATCCCGAGGCGCAGATGACGTCCGTGGCCGTCGGCGGCCTCAAGCCCTGTCCGTTGACGGCGGTCGACGTGCGCGGCCTCGAATCGATCGTCGATACCGTGCCGACCTGGAAATGGGCGGAGCGCATCGTGCGCAAGATCTGCGTCGAATACGGCTCCACGGCGCCCACCTGCCAGCCGCCACGGACCGGCGCCGAGGTCAAGAAGTGGGGCATTCACGGCACCACGACCAAGGCGATCGCCATCGGCCGCGCGGTGCGCGAGGCGCAGCGGACGCACGGCGATCCGGTGGCTGCCATCCTCTCCGTCGAGCCCGGCCGGCTGCTCTACAAGGGCAAGGTCGTGGACGTCGAACGGCGGGCGACGGAAGGCTTCCTGCGCGGCGTCGCGCGTTTCGAGGGCATGGACGACTGGCGCGGTTCGGCCCTGCACATCAATTTCCAGAACGAATGGATCGTGGCGTCTCGCGATGGCGAGCCGCTTGCCATGACGCCGGACCTGATCTGTGTCCTCGACGCGGTTTCCGGCGAGGCGGTCGGCACCGAGACCATCCGCTACGGGCAGCGGGTCACGGTGATCGCATTGCCCGGACCCGACATCTTCCTCACCCCCGAGGGGCTGGCGCATGTCGGCCCACGGGCTTTTGGCTATGATCTCGACTTCAGGAGCGTGTTCGCGTCATGAGACGAATCGGTATCGATGTCGGCGGCACCAACACCGACGCTGTCCTGATCGAAGAGGGCAGGGTCGTGGGCGCGGTGAAGGCGCCGACCAGCCAGGATGTGACGACGGGCATCCTCGACTCTCTGAAAAAGCTCGCCGCGACCGGCGTGCTGAGGGGCGCCGACGGGACGCCGAAGAAGGTCGACGGCGTGATGATCGGCACCACGCACTTCATCAATGCCGTGGTGCAGCGCCGGCATCTCACCAAGGTGGCGGCGCTCCGCCTCGGCCTGCCGTCTGGCGCATCGCTGCCGCCGTTCTGCGACTGGCCCGAGGATCTCGCCACCCTGGTGCGCGGCGGGGTCTGGATGGTCGAAGGCGGCCATGAATATGACGGACGCCCGTTCATGCCGCTCGACGAAGCGGCCGTGCTGAAAGCGGCCCATGAGATGAAGGCGGCGGGCCTGCGTTCGGTTGGTATCTCGTCGGTCTTCTCACCGCTCGATCCCAGCCATGAGAAGCGCGCGGCCGAGCTGGTGGCCTCGGTGATTCCGGATGCGGCTATAACCTGTTCGTCGGACCTGGGCCGCATCGGCCTGCTCGAGCGCGAGAACGCGGGCCTGCTCAATGCCGCTCTCGCCGACCTGTCGCGCGACACGATCGCGGCGTTCGAGAAGGCGATCCGCGATTCCGGCATCGCCGCGCCGCTGTTCATCACCCAGAACGACGGCACGGTCGCCGAGGCGAGCCAGGCGCGGCGCCTGCCGGTCTACAGCTTCGCCTCGGGGGCGACCAACTCCATGCGCGGTGCTGCCTACCTCTCGGGCCTCAGCGACGCGATGGTGATCGATGTCGGCGGCACCACGACCGATGTGGGCCAGCTCAAGCTCGGCTTTCCGCGCGAGGCCAATTCGGTGGTCAAGGTCGGCGGCGTGCGCACGCTCTTCCGCATGCCCGACCTGCTGTCGATCGGCCTGGGCGGCGGCAGTCACGTGGTGCTCGATCCGCTCTCCATCGGCCCGGTCTCGGTGGGCTATCGTCTGCTGACCGACGCCATCGCCTTTGGTGGCACGCAGCTCACCACCACTGATGTGGCGGTGGCGGCCGGCGTGTTCGATCTCGGCGACAGGACGAAGGTGGCGCATCTCGATGCGGCGACCTGCGCCCGGGTCTTCTCCGAGGCGGCGCGCCTTGCGGAGGAAGCGGTCGACCGCATGAAGACCGAGGCGGGCGACGTGCCCTTGATTGCCGTCGGCGGCGGAGCCTTCCTGATCCCTGAGAAGATGGCGGGCGTCTCGCAGGTCATCCATGTCGAACATGGCGACTGCGCCAATGCCGTGGGCGCCGCCATCGCGCAGGTCTCGGGCGAATGCGACCAGATCTTCAAGGACATGACCCGGGTCGAGGCGATCGAAGCGGCGCAGCAGATCGCCAACGACCGCGCCGTCGCCGCCGGTGCCGACCGCGCGACCCTGCTCACGATCGAGAGCGAGGACATGCCGCTCGCCTACCTGCCCGGCAACTCGGTGCGCGTGCGCGTCCGGGTCGTGGGCGACGTCGCGGCCACCGCGTGACCGTGACAGCATGACGACCGCCGCCCGTCCGTCGCCGATTGCCTGGCTGATCGCCCCGGCCGGGCTGCTGTTCGTCCTGTTCTTCGTGCTGCCGTTCGCGGTGATGACGGCGATGTCGTTCTATTCCGGCAATCCCGTCACCAACCCGAACGCCTTCCTGACGACGCGGCACTACGAGCGCTTCATCTTCGACACGGCCGGCATCTTCCACGAGGCCCTGTGGTCGACCCTGCGCATCGGCCTCATCACGACGGTCGTCTCGCTGCTGATCGGCTATCCGCTGGCGCACTGGATGGCGCGCATGCAGTCCCGTCTCGGTCACGCGCTGGTGCTTATGGCCGTGATCGCGCCGATGCTGACAGGCATCGTCGTACGTACGTTCGCCTGGATGACGATCCTGCAGGACAAGGGCGTCATCAACACGACGCTGATCCAGTGGGGGCTGATCGAGAAGCCGCTGCCGCTTATGTACAACGAGTTCGGCACCATCGTGGCCCTGGTCCACATCTACGTGCCGTTCATGGTGCTGACCCTGACCGGCGTGATCGGCCGCATCGACGAGCGGCTGGAGCAGGCCGCTCGCAGTCTGGGCGCCGGCCGTCTTCGCGCCTTCGTCGAGGTGACCTTGCCGCTCAGCCTGCCCGGCATCCTCGCGGGCTCGCTGCTGGTCTTCGCGCTGTCGATCAGTGCCTATGTCACGCCCTCGCTGATGGGTGGCACCGACGTGCTGACCCTGCCGATGCTGATCGCCCAACAGGTCGGCACCAGCTTCAACCCGAACTTCGCGGGCGCGCTCGGCGTCATCCTGCTGCTAGTCTCGCTGGCCATCGTCGTGGCCTACAACCGCATTCTGGCTCGGCTGGCGGGCGGGCAGGGAATGGCATGAGCGCTACGCCCAACCGCCGGCCGTTCGACGCAGGCCGCGCCGCCTATCTCACGCTGAACGCGCTCCTGCTCGCGTTCCTACTGCTGCCCATCGCTATCGTGCTGGTGTTCGCGCTCAACCCGACGCCGTACATCTCCTTTCCGCCGGTCGGTGTCAGCCTGCGCTGGTTCGAGAAGTTCTTCGGCAGCGCGGAGTTCATGAATGCGCTCTGGCTGTCACTGTGGGTGGCGTCCGTGGTGCTGGTGCTATCGATCGTGATCGGCGCCGCCTGTGCGCTCGCCCTGTCGCGCGGCAACCTGCCGGGGCGGGCGGCTCTGACGGCCTTCTTCATGTCGCCGCTGATGGTGCCAGCGATCCTGACGGGCCTGGCGCTGTTCCAGGCCTATCTCCTGTCGGGGATCGGCCGGCCGGTCTGGGGCCTGATCGCGGCCCACACGCTGGTCGCGGTGCCCTATGTCATCCGCACCACGCTCGCCGTGCTGCACAATTTCGACCGCCGCATCGAGGAGGCCGCTGCCGTGCTGGGCGCCAGCCCGGTGCGGGTCTTCTTCGAGGTCACCCTGCCCTTGATCCGGCCGGGCGTCTTCGCGGGCGGCGTCTTCGCCTTCATCGTTTCGTTCGACCAGTTTCCGGTCTCGCTGTTCCTCGTGGTCCCGAAGGGCGAGACCCTGCCGGTGGTGCTGTTCAACTACATGAAATTCGACCTCGACGGCGCCATCGCGGCAGCCTCGATGGTCTCGATCTTGCTGGCATTGTCGGTGGTTCTGGTGCTGGAGAGGCTGATCGGCCTCAAGGCCTACGTTAAGCTCTGATGGGAACGAACAGGGGGTTACCATGATTTCACGTCGCAAAGCGTTGCGTGCCGGTGCGGGTCTCGCGGCCCTCGCCACGGTGGGGGCACCGTCGATCCTTCATGCCCAGACCAAGACGCTCAAGATCACGACCTGGGGCGGCAAGTGGGGCGAGGTGATGAAGGCCACCGTGCTGCCGGCGTTCGAAAAGGAGTTCAAGTGCACGGTGTCGGCCGACCAGGCCTTCCCGTTCCTGCCCAAGCTGCAGGTCAGCTCGAAGAACGATCCGATCTACGACGTGCTGCACGCCAACTCGAACGAGCAGTGGAATGCCGTCGTCGAGGGGCTGGTGATGGACAAGATCACGGCCAAGGAAGTGCCCAACATCGCCGACGTCTATCCCTACGCGGTGAGCGACAAGATCGTGGGTGTCACGATCTTCACCAGCGCCATCGGGCTGGGCTATCGCACCGACAAGGGGCTGACGAAGCCGACCTCGTGGAAGGATCTCGCCGATCCCAAGCTGGCCGGTTCGCGCGGCGGCTATCTGATTCCGGTGAACAGCCTGGGCCAAGCGCACCTGATGATGCTGGGCAAGGTCTACGGCAAGGGCCTCACCGACCTCGACGCCGCCTACAAGGCGCTCGAGGCGCTGAAGCCGATCAAGCTGGTCGACTTCACGGGCCAGATGGAAAAGATGCTGCTGTCGGGCGAGGTGTCGATGGGCGTCATCCACGATTCGGGCGTCTATCGCTACGAGGGCCCGAACATGCAGCCGGTCGACTTCGCCAGCCCGTCCGAGGGCGTGCTGGCGCTGGAGCAGGTGCTGAACGTCACGCCGGGCTCGAAGGTCAAGGAACTGGCGTTCGGCTATATCGACTACATGCTGCGCCCCGACGTGCAGAAGCTGCTGGCCGAGGCGGTCTGGTATTCGCCGGCCAACAAGAAGGTGAAGCTCGCGGCCAAGTACGACGCCAAGCTGCTCACCACGCCGGAGAAGGTCGCGGCGCTGATCCAGCCCGACTGGAAATGGTACAACGCGCGTCGCGAAGACATCGACGCCCGCGTCACCAAGATCCTGAAGGGCTAATGACCTCCGCCGCCATCAAGCTCGATCAGGTAACGAAGACGTTCGACGGCCGGGTGATGGCCGTCGACGCGGTGACGCTCGACATCGCGGCTGGCGAGTTCTTCTCCCTGCTGGGGCCGTCGGGCTGCGGCAAGACGACGAGCCTGCGCATGATCGCGGGCTTCGAGCATCCCGATTCGGGACGCGTCCATGTTGGCGGCAAGGATATCACCGACCTGCCGGTACACCGGCGCGACATGGGGATGGTGTTCCAGTCCTATGCACTGTTCCCGCACCGGACGGTGGCCGAGAACGTGGCCTTCGGCCTGCGCATGCGCGAGGTGCCGAAGCCGGAGATCGAGCGGCGGGTCGCGGCGGCGCTGGCGCAGGTCGCGCTGACCGGCTTCGAGACGCGCAAACCCGGCCAGCTCTCGGGCGGACAGCAGCAGCGGGTGGCACTGGCGCGCGCGCTGGTCGTCGAACCGCCGGTGCTGCTCTGCGACGAGCCGCTGGGCGCGCTCGACCGGAAGCTCCGCCAGCAGATGCAGTTCGAACTCAAGGAGCTGCAGAAGCGGCTGGGCGTCACCCTGGTTTTCGTGACCCACGACCAGGAGGAGGCGCTGGCCATGAGCGACCGCATCGCCGTCATGAACGGCGGCAAGGTCGAGCAGGTCGGCACGCCGACCGAAATCTACGAGCGGCCGCGGACGCGGTTCGTTGCCGACTTCATCGGCGAGATCAACATCCTGGACGAGGGCGGCCAGCTCCGAGCGCTACGCCCCGAGAAGATCAGGCTGGTGGCCGCCGAGGGCGCGCGCCTCTCGGGCACGGTCGAGACCTCGAACTATCTCGGCGGATCGACCTTGCTGCGTGTCCAGCCGACCACCGGCCCGTCGATGCTGGTGCGCGAAACACATGCCGGCGCGCGGGCCTCGAGGGCGCCGGGCGATCTGGTGGGTCTCACCTGGAACGACAGCGACGCCGTCGCGCTGGAGAGCTGAATATGGGCACCCTGGGAATCGTAACCATTGGACAGGCGCCGCGCGACGACATCGTCGAGCTGTTCGCTGCCCAGGCGCCGGCCGGGACGAAGGTGATCCTGCGCGGCGCGTTGGATGGCCTCAGCGACGCCGAGGTCGATGCCCTGCCGCCACTGAGCGGTGCCGACACGCTCTACACGCGGCTGCGTGGCGGCCGCGACGTGAAGATCTCCAAGCAGGCGGTGATCGACCGTTCGCCCGGTACACTGGCGAAGCTGCGCGCCGACGGCTGTGACGCCATCGTCTATGCCTGCACGGGCGAGTTTCCTGCAATGGACGGCGATGCCGGCGTGCTGTTCCCGTCGCGGGTGCTGAGCGGTATCGCCGAAGGCCTGCTGCCGCGCGGCCGGCTGGGCCTCCTGGTCCCGTTTGCCGAGCAGGGCGAGAAACTCGCCGCCAAATGGGCGCGCAGCGGGGTGTCGGTAACGGTCGAGGCGCTCGTGCCCAGTGCCGGTCCGGAAGAGGCGGCCGCAGTCGCCGGCCGTCTGGCCGCGACCAGGCCCGACCTCGTCGCGCTCGACTGCATGAGCTACGGGCCTGCCACCAAGGCTGCGGTGAAGGCGGTGGTGAAGGTGCCGACATTGCTTGCCATCACCGCCACCGGCCGCGTCCTGCGCGAGCTGCTCGACTGAGCTTCAGTCGCTGCCGACCGTGAAGGGAATCTCGCCGTCGAATTGCGGATTGCCGCCCACGATCCAGTGGAGGCTGTAGCGGCCCGGCGGCAGCGCTGGCGCGCGGGCGAACAGGACATCTGGCATCGATTCCAGGCGCGGGTGCAGGACTTCGACGATTCTGCCGGCCTGCTTGATGGCGAGGCGGGAATCCTGATGGTCGACCGGACGGTCGAAGCGGACATAGAAGCCGCTGCTGCGCTGGCCGACCACCGCGTTCGCTTTCGGCGCCGAGTCCAGCACGCGCATCTCCTGGGCGTTGGCGGCGCCTATGCCCAGAAAGCCGGCTGCGGTTCCGGCGAGAAGAGATTGTCGTCGCGTCACCATGATTGCGATCTCATCGCATACTGGCCTTCGCCTGCCCAGCATCCCTAGTCGCGCTCGATCACGCGCTCCAGTCGCCGCGTCAGGAACCAGGTGAGGGCGAGGAATGCCACGAGCATGGCGATGCCGAAGGCCGACAGCGCGTCGGTCATGGTCTTGTCAGCGACGAAGCCGAAGCCGTAGCCGACCGAGACGGCAATGCCGGCCCACAGGCCGGCCGCGATGAAGTTCAGCACGAGAAAGCGCGGCCAGCTCAGGGTCGAGGCGCCATAGGCGAAGCCCGCGACGTTGCGGATGATGCGCGGGTAGCGATGGATCAGGATCATCCAGGCATGGTGGCGGTCGGCCAGTCGTGCGGCCGTCTCCACGGCGCGCTGAAGGCGCGGGATGCGGCGCAGCCAGCGCGTGCCGAAGCGCCGGCCAACCCAGAATCTCAGGACGTCGCCGGCGAACGTGCCGGCCCAGCAGGCCGCCAGTGCCTGCTCGTAGCCAAGCGCACCCGCTTGGGCGGCGTAGCCGGCGAACAGGGCCAGCAGGAGGCTGTTGGCCATCGAATAGACGGCGAGGAAACTGTAGACGGCGTCGCCGTGGCGGCGGATGAAATCGAGGAAGGAGGCAAGGTCGCCGTCGAGCATGCGCCCTGCCTACAACGAAAAAGGCGGCCCCGCGAGGGGCCGCCTTCCGTCGTTAGGTGACAGATTTAGGTCGGGCCGACCGGGCGGCCGGGCCAGCGATAACCCGGGGCCGGCAGTGGGATCTTGGCCGCGATCAGTGCGTCCTCGAGAGTCGGGATGCCACCGGCATAGTCGCCCTTTTCGCACTTCGCGATGGCGGCAGCCTCGGGCGCACCGATCACCGAGGTCCGATACTCGCGCCACTTGTCGCTCAGCGCCTTGCAGTACGAACGCGGGTCGGAGAACACGGTGCTGACCGTGGTCAGGCCGCCAACCACGATCTCGACGCGCCGGTTCTGCGGCTCACGGACATTGTCACCCGTCTGAACGAGCAGGCCTTCCTCGCCACGGCCGTTGACCGTGATGGCGGTCGCCGGCACGCCGTCGCGGACGAGCTGTTCCTTCACCGAGTTCGCGCGGCGCAGCGACAGCGCCATGTTGTACTGCGGCGAGCCCGACGTGTCGGTATGACCGGTCGCCACGATGTTGGCGCTGCCGCGGGTCTTGAAGGCCTGGGCGGCCTGGCGGACCGTTTCCACGGCCTGGCTGGTCAGGTTCGAGCGGTCCCAATCGAAGAAGACCATGAAGGTCTGCGCCTGGACCGGCGGCGGCGGCGGGGGAGGCGGCGGCGGAGGCGGCTCCGACGCACAGGCGCCCAACAGGAATGTCGCCGCGGCGACGACCAGGAATTTTTTGAGCATGGATTGGTTTCCCTCGATTTTCGGATCTAACCCACGGCGGGTCCGTCCGAGGGGCTAAACGCGCAAGCTCCGCGGAAGTTCCGCTCTCGTGCACAAAGAAACTTGCCGTCGTCCGGATCAGTAATCCCACTCCGCCTTTACCCCCACTCTCCCTGTGGAATTCGCGCCGATGTCGCCCTCGACCTTGATGTTGTCGAAGACGTCGAGTTGCACGACACCGCGGCTGGAATTGCCCGCCGCCCCCTGCCGGGCGCCGACATAGACGCCTGGCGCCACGTAGCGGCCCGCCTCGAGGGACACTCCGCTCGCACCGGCACCCGAAGGCTCGCCCGTCGAGGAAGAAGAGGATCCGATGCTGAGCTGGTCGAGCCCCAGACCCTTGCGCAGCCGGCTCAGGACCCCCTCGCCAGGAGACTGGCCGGCCAGCTCGGCGAGCGCCTGGGCGACCTGAACCAGTTCCGACGCGCCGAGCTGGGAGGCCGGCTTGCCGAAGATGAGGAGGGCCATCGCCTCGTCGGGCGGCATGGACGGCGTCGAGGTGATCTCGAGCTTGGGTTCGCGGGCCGTTCCCGTGATTGCGACACCGATGGTGGAGGAGCTCGCCGTGGTGGTCGCGAGGAAGTCGAGGCGCGGGTCGATCGTGTTGAGATTGTCCAGGGTCACGACGCCCTTGGAGAAGGTGAGCCGGCGGCTGCCCAGGCTGAAGGTGCCCCGCCGCATGGTGAAGCCGCCGATCACGGCGGGTGCGCTGGGGCTGCCGGTGACGGTGAGCTGGCCGCTCATCTCGGCGTCGAGTCCACGGCCGCGCACGAAGATCGCCTGCGGCGCCCGCACATCGAGCGCCAGCTTGATCGGTGTGGCGTCGGGCGAGGGCGGGGCCTTCGGCGGCGCGCGACGCTGCGCCGATTGTGTGGCAGCGGGCGCGCCCGGTTTGTTGATCTCTCGGACCTCCAGGGTCGGGAAGGAGGCGGTCTGACCGCCGCCGACGGAAATTTCCGCGCGGTCGATCGTGACCGGTCCAGAGACTTCGATGCCGGAAGTGGTCGCCCCCGTGATCTTCAGGGTGCTCGAGACCGTTGCCATCATGTCGGGCCGGCTGACCAGAAGGGCACGCTGCGTGGTGAGGCCGAGATCGAGCACCAGACCGCGCTCGGCATCAACGCGCATCGAGCCGCTGCCGTTTACGGTACCGGTACCCGCCTGGAAGGTGAGCCGCTGCACCTGCAGCGTGTCACCCTCGATGACGAGGCGGCCCTGGCCGCCGCTCAGCTTCAGGCCCGCTTCCGGCATGGCCAGGGCACCGCCCTCGAAGTCGATCGCGCCGGTGCCGGTGATCCGGGTGCCCTCGACCGACACCGACAGGTTGGGCCGGATGCGGCCGGCGACGTTGCGGATATCGTTGCCGAGAAGGGGCGCGAAGGGGGCAATGTCAATCGAACCGCCAATGGCAATCCTGGCGGCGACAGGCCCGCCGCCACGGGGGAGCGTCCCGTTGCCTTTCATTGTCAAGTTTGCGTTGCCGCCGGCGGTCAGCCGTGCGTCGAGGGTGGCCTGCTGGCCCACGAGGGAGCCGGTCCCCCGGAGAGACAGAGGCGGGATAAGCGCCGCATCGGGACGCCGCACACGAATTCCAGCGGCACTGTAGGTTGCCTCCAGCCTCGGCGAGGCCATCGCCCCGGTCACGCGGACCTTGGCCTGCAGGGTGCCCTCGAGTCCCGCGCCGGGCGCGAAGGTATCCAGAAGGGCAAGCGGCAACCCGGCAATCTCGGTCTGAAGGTCGCTTGCCGCGGGATCGAGCGTTCCCCGCACGGCAACCCGGCCGGCCCCGACGCGCAGGTTCGTGGGATCGATCACGATGCGTGCACCGGCCACGGCGACCTTCGTCGGCGCATTAAGACCGAGCGGGATGTCGCGGTAGCGGCCGGTGAATCGCGACAACGCCACCCGGATTTCAGTCGCCAGGAATTCGACTCTCGCCGCCAGGTCGGCTGAGAGTTCCGGCCCCGATCCCTGGAGGGTGACGTCGATGCCGCTCGCGCGATCGCCCCTGGCCGTCGCCTTCAAGCTGGACAGACCCCCGGCGCCCCGCAGGCGGCCGGCATCGAGGGTGAGGTCGGTGCCGGCGCGGCCAGCCGGGTCGTCGACATGACCCTTGAGTTCGAGCGTGCCGGCTCCCAAGCCCGGACCGGCGAGGTCGGTGCCCTTCACCGATACGTCGAGCCGGCCCTCGGGTGCGTTCGGATCGGCCGTGACCTCCGCGATCAGCGACCCCGTCAGGCCGAGCGCGGCCAAGGCTTCGATGTCCTTCAACTGCGCGATGCTGAGGCGCGCATGCCCCGTCGTCTTGGTCCGGGCAACGACAAGATTGGTTGCCTCGAGCACGGCCGTCGACCAGCGCCCCTGGACGCTCGGAACCGACAGGCCTGCGGCGGCGTCGTATGCGAAGCGCCCGTCCAGCGACAGGGGCTGACCCGCCACGTCGCCTTCGGCCTCGAGAGTGCCGGTGAGATTGCCGGTGGTGGTCAGCGAGACGGACGTATCCAGGGCCAGTCGCCGCGAGGTGATGGTCTCGAAGGCGACGTCGCGGCTCTCGACCTTCAGTTTGAGCGATGTTTCGGGGCCGCCGAACCCGATCGTTGCCTTGGCGGTCGCAGCGCCCTGGACGTCCGTCCGGAAGGCCGCCAGCCGCGGCAGGTCGAGGTCGAGATCGAGCGTGCCCGCCTGTTCGCGCCCCCGGCCGGACACCGTGAGCGTGCCACTCTCACTGCCGAGCTTCGCGTCCCGGATCGTCCAGGTACCGTCGGGCGACAAGGCCGCCGTGCCGGCCAGATCGACCGTGGCCACCAGAGAGCGCGGAACGTCGGGAGCCCCGAAACCCTCCACACGGCCCTGCCAGCGGGCGGAGAGGTTGCCCTTGTCGATAGCCGCCGTGACGTCGACCTGCGCCCTGCCCGACAGCGCCCGCCCTGCCATCGCGGAAAGCGGTTCGAGGCTGGGGAGATCGACCGCGGCGCGCAGTTCGCCCCTGTCCACTGACGGCGCGTAGTCGCCGTCGCCCTTGATGCGCACCAGAGGCATGGCGACTTCGAAAGAACGGATGGTTATCTTGTCAGCGAAAAGATCTGCGAGCGTGGCATCGACCGTGACGGTACCCGGTTGCGGCAGGCGAGGGTCCAGCGTCGCCAACTTCAGATCCTCGACACTGCCGCGCACGCGAACCGCGCCTGTGAGCTTCCCGTCGGCCTCGATGTGGAGATCCTTCCACGCCACGCCCTGGGCGGGGACGTCGATCGGGCCGGCGCCGAGACTGGCCTGGAAACCGGTCTCGCTCCCGTCAGGCATCCACCGCAGATTGCCCTTTGCCGTCGCCGCATCACCGGCCTTGGCCGTCAGTTCGGCCGTGCCTTCGCGTTCATCGCCGCCAGCCGAGAGCTTCAGCGAGATTTCCGGCAGGTCGGGTCGCTGCATGATCGCGGCGACGATGCCCCCGGATGCCTCGTCGAGCGTGATGTCGGCCGCAATCCGGCGCGGTGCGCGTTCGAGGCGGACATCGGCGGTGAGGGTGCCTTTGGGGCCATCCAGACGATCGGCCGCGAGCTTGGCGCTGATCTCGCCGAGGTCGCGGGCCACGGCGGCTTGGCCGCCGATCTTCCAGTGAGAGTCTACGCCGCCGAGCGCGGCTGCGAGGTGGAGGTCGTCGATGCGCAGCGCCTGCAGGTCGATGTCCACGGGCAGACGGAGGCCGCCGCTGGCGGGTGTGCTCTCCTTCTTCTCCTCTTGGGGCGCGCGCAGCACCCCGACTTTCGCGGCCGACAGAAGGTCGATCCTCAGCCGGCGCTGCAGGAGCGATGCGAAGGACCAGGACAGGCGCGCGTCCTCGACCCGTAGCCACGGCCCCGCGCGGTCGGCGATTTCGATCCGCTCCACCCGGAGATCGGTCGGCACGAAGCCGTCGATTCCGCTGATCCGGATCTGCTGGTCGGGAGAGGAGGCCAGGTTGGAGGCCAGATCGGCGAGCAGCCGTTTGCCCGGCGCGGTCTGCAAGCCCGCGAAGACAAAACCGAGCATCGCCAGGACGGCAACCAGCACATAGGCCGTAATGCGAAGCGCGCGCATCAGAAGGCCTGCCCCAGGCTGACATAGAGGCCGAAGGGCGGGTCGCTCGGACGGCGATTGAGCGGGATGCCGACATCGGCCCGGATCGGTCCGAAGTCGGTGTAGTAGCGGATGCCGACGCCAGCGCCGACCCGCGGGGCCAACTGCGAGAAGTTCGGCAGGTAATCAGGGTAGGCGCTGCCGGCATCGACAAAGGCCACGGCGCCGAATGCCTTGCCGATGCGCTGGCGCAATTCGATGTTCGCCTCGACCACGCTCGCGCCGCCCAGCGGGTTGTTGTAGGCGTCGAGCGGTCCGGCGGTCTGGTAGACGAAGCCGCGAACGGAGCCACCGCCACCGGCATAGAAGAGCTTGTCGGGCGGAATGCCGCCGATGCTGCTCGCGGGTTCGGTGCCGAACGACGCCCGCGTCGCCAGGACGGTGCGACCAGGTTCGGCGATGTCCCAGTAGTGACGGCCCGTCAGGCGCAGGATGGTGAAGAAGTCGCCGCCGGGTCCGGTGTCGATCCAGGGTTGGACATTGAACTCGATGCGGTAGCCGCGCGTCGGGTCGAGATCGCTGTTGGCGCGATTGTAGAGCACCGTCCCTTGCAGACCGAGCAGACGATAGCTTTGCGTCACGCCCTCACGGGTGATGTCGGAGATCTCGGCCGCCAATCCGAGGCGAGCCTGCCAGCGCGGCGAGTAGATGCGGTCGAACCCGCCATAAAAAGTGGCTGCCTTTCTCGTGTAAGCAGGGACCACCTCTCTCAGCGCCGCCGCTTCCAGCCGCAGATCCTGTCCCGGCAGCCACCAGTCGGGCTTGCGGAAGGCGGCGCGGAAGGCGAAGCCGGTGTCGAGGATCGCATAGCCCTGGCCAAGATGATTGACCTCGCCCGAGAGCCGCAGACTCTCGGCCTGGCCGAACAGGTTGCGGTGAACCCAGAAACCCTCGACCGCGAAGCCGAGCTGGGTTTCGTAGCTCACCCCGAAGCCGATCGAGCGCTGGAGGCGGTCGGTCAGCTCCGCCTCGATCGGTAGTTCGCCGTTGGCGTTGAGTTCCGTCGCGGGCTTCAGGCGTACCGCGTTGAAGGTACCGAGAGAGGTGAGCTTGCCGCGCAGTTCCTCGACCTTGGCCGGGGAGTAGGGCTCGCCCTCCTTGAACGGGACGCGGCGCTGCAGCCAGGCCGTATCGACCTGCTCGGTGCCGGTGAAGCGTACCGGCCCCATTTTGGCGAGCGGACCGGGCGCCGCGACAAAGGTCACCTCCGCTTCTTTCGTGGCGTGATCGACGATGACCTCGCGGTCCTTGATAGCCGCCAGCGCGTGCCCCTGCTTGCGCAACTCGTCCAGCAGCTTGTTCTGGGCGGCGATGATCGCGGCGGCGTCGGCTGGATCGCCGGGGGCGATGCCCAGTTCCGCACGGTCGATCCCCGGCAGAGACTGCTGCGCCCCGGGCGGACGGATGGCGATCGAACCGATCCGGAAGCGCGGTCCCGTATCGACCGCGATATCGACGTTTGCCTCGTCGGCGTCTGGCCGCGCCTCCAGAGCCTCCAGGGCGGAAGCATCGGCGATCGGCCTTCCTTCGATCGTGGCGTTAATCGTCGCGTCGTAGAAACCGCGCGACCGCAGTGCAATATTGAACTGGGACGCGACGGCCTGGGCGCCCTGCAAAATGGCCAGCGCATCTCCCGTCAGCGGCTGCTGCTTCTGGAAGTCCTCCGAGAGTTCCTTGAGGTCGGTCGACATGCGCTCATCGCCATGGATCGTGAGCACGATCTTCCCAGTACGCGCCTCCGCTAATCGCGGAAACAGGCTTACGATGCCGGCCGACGTCAGGGCAGCGAGGCAGCATATGCGCGCCCACCGCAGGAATTCGTGTCTGAGACGTATCATGCCACGCAAGCCATACAACGCGCGGCGGCGAAAAGGGATGCCTCCCTCATGCGTGCTCAACGGGAGTGAGCGGCGCTCACGGAATGCGGATCGGGTCTGCTTGGGAAAAACGCTGCTGCTGGCCGGAGAAAACGACCATGAACAATTCGCGGAAGAGCTGTTCGATGCGGGGATCGGTGGGACCGGCCGCCTGTGTCCATGCCGTGGTAAAGGACAGGGCCTGGGCGTTCCGGCAGTAGATCGCATAGACGTAGGAGCGACACGGCTTACCCGCCTGGAAGCGCGGCGGCTCGCCGGCGCAGACGGGATCGGCGTTCAGATCGTTGGCCGGGTCGAACACCAGCACCAGCCGGGAGTCAGGGCTGGACGGGGCTTGGCTCGCTGCATCGCCGGCAGGAGGTCGCGCGCCACGACGGCCGGATCGACGCCGGGGAATGCACTGCCGGCCAGGATGACCGGGAAGTTCTTCCCATCCGTGGCGGCGAAGAACTCACGAGAATCGTATTGAGGCGCATAGTAGTTGCCGCCGATCGTGGCTGCGACCGCCAGGACGGGCAAGACGACAAGGCTGGCGAGAACGGCGCCGATCCGTATGGCAACGCGCATCGAAATCTCCCGTGGGCCTGCCGAAACGAGGAGCGCCCCGGCGGTTCGGGCAAGTCAGGCCTTCGTGAGCGCTACGGGCCGCGGTTGCGGGGTTTTCGATGCCTCGCGTTCATGCCAGAGAAGAAGGCGAAATCTTCTGGAGGACAGCTCAATGGCATCGCCGCTTTTCGACCTCACCGGCAAGGTCGCCGTCGTCACCGGCTCGAGCAAGGGCATCGGCAAGTCGATCGCCCTGCACCTCGCGCTGCAAGGCGCCAAGGTCGTGGTCTCGAGCCGCAAGGCGCCGGCCTGCGAGGAAGCGGCGGCGGAGATCAAGGCGGCGGGTGGCGAGGCCATCGTCATTCCCTGCAACATCTCCGACAAGGCGCAGTGCGAAAACCTGATCGCCGAGACCAACAAGCAGCTCGGCCCGGTCGACATCCTCGTCTGCAACGCCGCCTCGAACCCCTATTACGGGCCGAACGAGAAGCTGCCGGACGACGTGTTCATGAAGGTCATGCACAACAACATCCTGTCGAGCATGTGGCTGATCAATTTCTGCCTGCCCGACATGCGCGCCAAGAAGGACGGCTCGATCATCATCGTCTCGTCGATCGGCGGTGTGCGCGGCACGCCGGTGATCGGCGCCTACGGCATCTCCAAGGCTGCCGACATGCAGCTCGCGCGCAACCTCGCCGTCGAATACGGCAAGGACAATATCCGCGTGAACACGATCGCCCCGGGCCTGGTGAGGACCGACTTCGCCAAGGCGCTGTGGGATGACCCGAAGTATCTCGCGGTCCGCCTCAAGGGCGCGCCGCTCGGCCGCATCGGCGAGCCGGATGATATCGGCGGCATCGCCGTTATGCTGGCCGGCAAGGCCGGCGCCTTCATCACCGGCCAGACCATCATCGCCGATGCCGGCGTCACCATCGGCAGCGGCGGCTAGCAGCCCCGTCGGGGGCCGCGGGAGGGCTGGGATGAGCCTCTACCAGGTCCAGAAGCTGATCTATCAGCTCAACCGCGACCCGCGCACGCGGCAGCGCTACGCCGAGGAGCGCCACGCCGTGCTCGGCGAATACGACCTCACGCCGGAGGAGGTCGGCGCGCTGGAGAAGCCCGACATCGGGCTTCTCTACGTGCTGGGCGTCAACGGCCAGCTCCTGATGCACTTCGCGGCGCTGCACCGCATCGAGTGGACCGACTATCTCGACCGCATGCGGCAGGGGCTGAAGGCTTACGGCCCGGTGCGCGAGGGCGTCTATGCCGCCACCGGTTATGAAGGCATCGAGGCGCACGATGCGCGCCTCAAGGCCGAACGGGAGGCGCGCTGATGCCCCTGGTCTATTGCGGCGCCTGCAGCCATGCCCCCGGCATCACCGGCCGCGCCGAGCGCGCCGAGCGCGCCGACACCCAGACGCGCCAGGCGCTGGAGAGTGCATTCCGCCGCATGGGCGACGATATCCGTGCCACCCGGCCCGACGCGCTGGTGGTGATCGCGGCCGAGCATTTCGCGAACTTCTTCATGAACAACATGCCGGCCTTCGCCATCGGCATGGCCGACAGTTACCAGGGCCCGATCGAGGACGAGGCGTTTCTGCGCATCGGGCGCACGACCGTACCCGGCAACAAGGCTTTGTCGCGCCGGCTGATCGAGAACGTGATGCAGACGGTCGACGTCGCCTATGCCGAGGAATGGCAGTTCGATCACGGCATCTCGGTGCCGCTGCACTTCCTGACGCCCGACTACGACTTGCCGATCGTGCCGGCCAACATCAACTGCCAGGGCCCGCCGCTCGCGCCGCTGGCTCGCGCCTGGGCGTTCGGCGAGGCGCTACGACGGGCTGCCGATTCAGTTCCCGAGCGCATCGCCCTCATTGGAACGGGCGGCCTCTCGCATTGGCCGGCCACGCCGGACTCGGGCAAGATCAACCAGGAATGGGATCGCGAGTTCCTGCGCCGCTGGTCTGCCAATGACCGAGAGGCGCTGCTTTCCTACAGCGACGCCGAGACCTATCGCGAAGCGGGCCAGGGCGGCTTCGAGATCAGGACCTTCATCGCCGCCGCGGCCGCAGCGAAGGGTGCGAAAGGAACGGTGGATTTCTGCGAACCGGTCCCGATCTTCGCGGTGAGCTGCACGCTCGGCAGCTTTCAGCTGCCCGTCGCCTGACCGGAACCGCTACGGCTTCTTCTTGAACGTCACCACCAGCACGTCGCGATAGGCGGGTTGGGCCGGGATTTCCGGCTCGACCGGCGTGACACCGTGATAGCAGCGGGAGTCGTCGACGAGCGCGGCGTCCAGCGGGTCGGTGAGGGTGAAGCTGCCCAGCGCGCGCTTGTCGAGATCGTGCACCGTCGTGGTGCCGCTGGCGATGTTGCGGCGATTGATCAGCAGCACCAGCACATAGTCGACGCCGTCACGATGCATGCCTTCGGGCGTCGGCTTGCCGGCCTCGCCGGTCTTCGCCTCGATGCGGAACTGATGGACCTCGACGTGCCACTTCTTCGCGTCGGGCGCGAGGCGGCCGAACAGGGCGCGGCAATATTCGAGGATGGTGCGCATCGAGGAGCCGTTGCCGATCTCCTCGGTCACCGGCTTGAACCAGCGCTCGATTCCGCCGTTCAGATTGTTGTAGTCGAGCCCCTGATAGTGCGGCTGGTGGGCACCCCGCACGATGGCGCCCTGGCGGTCGGCCGCGTAGACGCCGAAGCGGCGCTTCCGGTAGCGGCCGCCGTCGCCCATGTAGGTATCGACGTCGAGATCGTTCCAGCTCTCCGCGAATACCGGCCAGTCGGCAAGCGAGCCAAAGCGGGCGAGGGCCGTCCGCATGTCGGAGGCTTCGACGAAGGCATAACCCGCTCGCTCGACGGCGGCGCGGATGCCCGATGCGTTCTGTAGGCCGGTACCGATTTCACTCATGTCCGTTACCTTAGCATTACGGCGCCATCATTCCGCATCTGAGGCGCATGAAGGTTTCTAGGGATTGGCGCGGCGCTTGCAGCCTCCGGCCCGCGCGGGGTAATGGGCCCAGAGCGGGAGATCGACTGATGCCGTATGCAACGACCGACGATGGCGTGAAGCTCTACTTCGAGCAGACGGGAGCGGGGGCGCCCATCGTGTTCGTGCACGAGTTCGCCGCGGACCATCGCTCGTGGGAAATGCAGATGCGCCATTTCGGGCAGCGCTATCGCTGCATCACCTACGGTGCGCGCGGCTATCCGCCGTCCGACGTGCCCGAAAAGCCCGAGAGCTACAGCCAGAACCGCGCCGCCGACGACATCGCGGCGGTGATGGATCATCTCGGCATCGACAAGGCCCATGTGGTGGGCCTGTCGATGGGCGGCTTCGCGAGCCTGCATTTCGGCTTCCGCCATCCGACGCGGGCGCGCTCGCTGGTCGTGGCGGGCGTCGGTTACGGCGCGGAGAAGCACGAGACGGCGAAGTTCAAGGCCGAGGTCGGCATCGTGGCCAAGTCGCTCACCGAGGAGGGGATGGCGGCCTTCGCGGAGAAGTACGCCTACGGCCCGACGCGCGTTCAGTTCGAGAACAAGGACCCGCGCGGCTTCGCAGAGTTCAAGAAGGCGCTGGCCGAGCATTCGGCGCTGGGGTCGGCCAATACCCAGATCGGCTGCCAGGGTGAACGGCCGTCGCTCTACGATCTCGTGGACAAGATGCGCGCGATGACGGTTCCGACGCTGGTGCTGACCGGCGATGAGGACTGGCCGTGCCTGGCCCCGTCGATGCTGATGAAGCGCGAGATCCCGTCGGCGGCACTGGCGGTGATGCCGAACTGCGGCCACACGATCAATCTCGAGGATCCCGACGAGTTCAACCGCATCGTCGGCGACTTCATCGTCCAGGTCGAAGCCGGCCGCTGGCCCAAGCGCGACCCGCGCGCCGTCTCGGGCTCGATCACGGGGATGAAGAGCTAACGTCTGTCGTCCTGAGCGCAGCGAAGGACCTGGCGGAGCGACCAGAGGACTGCGTGGCTGACGTGAGGTCCTTCGCTGCGCTCAGGACGACAGCAACGTGCTCTAAGCTGTCAGCCCACCATCGCACACGAATTCCGACCCTGTCGAAAACGTCGACTCGTCCGAGAGCAGGAACAGGATCATGTGCGCGACCTCGTCGGCCTGGCCGAGGCGGCCGAGCGGGTGGAGTTCCTCCAGCGCCTGGCGGCCGGTCATGTTGCCGACGTTCGCGTCGAGCCTCGGCGCGACCATCGGCGTGTCGATGTAGCCCGGATGCACGGAATTGCAGCGGATGTTGTACTTCTGCTGCGCACAGTGGAGCGCGACGTTCTTGGTAAGCGTGCGCACCGCGCCCTTGGAGGCGCAGTAGGCCATGGCGTAGGACGCGCCGCGCAGGCCCAGAACCGAGGAGATGTTCACGATCGAGCCGCCGCCCGACTCCTTCATCGCCGGGATGGCGTGCTTGCAGCCGAGGAACGTGCCCATCGAGTTGATGTCGTTGACGCGGCGGTATTCCGCGAGCGTGCAGTCCTCGATCGAGTTGCGCACGCCGACGCCGGCTGCATTCAGCAGCCCGTGCAGACCGCCAAACTTCTCGACCGTGGCGGCGACGGCGGCCTGCCAGCTTTCTTCCTGAACGACGTCGAGCGGCACGAAGTGCGCGGCGTCGCCCAGTTCGGTCGCCAGGGCACGGCCCTTGGCTTCGTCGCGGTCGGCCAGCACGGCCTTGCCGCCCTCGCGCACGATCTTGCGGGCGGTCGCCGCACCAATGCCCGACGCGCCGCCGCTCAGCAGGACGACCTTGTTCTCAAGACGGGGCAAGGAGCGACCTCCTCATAAGGCCTGCGGTGACCCCGCCGTCGGAGGTGAACTCCGCGCCGGTGACGAAGGAGGAGCGGTCCGAGGCCAGCCACAGGACGAGCTCGCCCAGATCCTGCGGCTCGGCCATGCGGCCGATCGGATGCCGGGAGCCCAGGAAGGCCTTGCCCTGGTCGCGGCCGACCGCCTGCCACAGCGGGTTGAAGATCGCCGTGTCGACGCCGCCGGGATGTACCGAGTTGCAACGGATGCCGTATTTCTGTTCGGCGCAGTAGAGGGCGACGCTCTTGCTGAGCAGCCGCACGGCGCCCTTGCTGGCAGTATAGGCCGTGGGGCCGGCGCCGCCGACCAGGCCGGCGATCGAGGAGATGTTGACGATCGATCCCGACGATTCGGTCTTGTTTGGACCGAGATGCTTCATGCCGTGGATCGCGTACTTGCAGCCGAGGAACACGCCCTCGGAATTGATCGCCTGGACGTTCTGCCAGTTCTCGACGGTTGTGGTCTCGGGATTGCCGGGACCGCCGGAGATGCCGGCATTGTTGACCATGATGTCGAGCCGGCCTTCGCGCTGGAGGATGTCTGCCAGCAGGGACTGCCAGGACTCCTCCGACGCGACGTCGTGCATGACGAAACGGCCGACCTGTGTCTCTTTCGAGCCCTCGGCCAAGTCGGCCACGATTACGGCGGCACCCGCTGCGGCGAGCAGGGCGGCCGAGGCGGCGCCGATGCCCGAACCGCCGCCGGTGACGACCGCCACTCTCCCGGAAAGATCATCGCTCATATTGATGCGACCATAGCGGCTAACCGCGTGGTGCGTTAGCGTATCGGCAGGAGGATCGCATGGCGAAGTTGACGCACGTTCTCGGACTGATGGTGGCGCCGTTCTTAATGGCGGCGTGCACACAGACTGCGGGTGGACCGCCGCCGGGCATGACGGCGGCGCAGGGCGCGGCCTATTGCGCGAAGCTCACGACAGTCTACGGCGAATATGTCGCCGGCCTCCCCACGTCGATGGGCGGCGTCGGAAGGGGCGGTGGACAGTCCGATATCGACGCCCGTGTCGCCATCGCCCAGTGCCAGGACGGCAATACCGCGGCGGGCATCCCGGTGCTGCAGCGGGAGCTGCGCGACAACAAAGTTCCCGTGCCGTCGCCATGATCCACGAGAGGATCCGCACGCGCGGCACGCTCTCGGCCCGGCTCGCCGGGCTGGCCCTTCTGCCTCTTCTCGCCGTGGCTTGCACGCAGACGGCGGGTGGTCCGCCGCCGGGCATGACGGCCGCGCAGGCTGCCGCCTATTGCAACAAGCTCGCCTGGAGCTACAGCGAGTACGTCGCGGGCGGGACGGTCGAAGGCGCCAACGACGACGACGGCACCGACGCCGACATCAATGCGCGGCTGGCGATCGCCCGGTGCCATGACGGCGACACCGCGGCCGCGATTCCTGTGCTTCAGAAGGAGCTTCGCCGCAACAAGTTGCCGGTGCCCGCCATCTGACGGCGCGTCCGATCCGGAACGCCTGGTAGCCGGTCCAAGGAAAAGCCCGGGCGGTCGCCCGCCCGGGCTTCAGTCTTGGTCAGGTGGGCTGGATTAGAAGCCCAGGCCTTCCTTGATGACGACCCAGCGGCCGTTCTTGACCTGCTGCACCTGCGTGATGGTGTTCGCGAGGTGGTTGGTCTTGGAGAACTTGCTGGGCGGCGAGCTGAAGATGTCGAGGTACGGATTGCCCGACTCCAGCGCGTCCAGCATCTTCTGGCCGGTCAGGTCCTTGCCCGCGAGCTTGGCATAGTGGGCGAACGTCATGACGGCGTTGTAGCCGATCACGGACTGCGTGTTGGCGTCGGTGCCGAACATCTTTTTGTAGGCCTCGACCCAGTCCTTGACCTTGCCCTTGGCCGTGTCGGCGTAGGGTGTCTCGAACGCGCCGGCAGCGTAGAAGCCCTCGACCACGTCCTTGCCGAGCGTGATCGTGTCGGGAATGTTGGTCGGCGTCGCGCCGAGGAAGGTAACGTCCCAACCGAGTTTCTTGGCTTCGGCGATGGCGCCGATCGTCTCGCGCAGGATGGTGCCCAGCACGACCAGGTCGCAGCCGTCGGACTTCATCTTGGCGATCTGGGCACTGAAGTCGGAAGCGCCGCGCTTGTAGGTCGTGATCGATGCGGGCTTCAGCTTCATGGCGTCGAGCTGCTGGGTGAAGCCGTCGAGCACGTTCTTGCCGTACTCGTCGTCCTGGTACATCAGGCAGGGCTTCGTCGGTTTCTTCCACTCTACCATGTACTTCAGGGCCGCGCGGGTGCTCTCGACATAGGGCAGCAGGTTGCTGAACTTCAGCCGCTCCTGCGGCTTGCCGGCGTCGAACTTGTAGGTGAACTCGGCGGCGGTCAGCGGGAAGAGCTGGAGGACGCCCGCGTCGAACAGGATGTCCTGCGCGGCGATCACGGGCGCGGAGCCCATGCCGCCGATCATGGCGAACACCTTGTCCTTCTCGATCATCTTCTGGCTGGCGAGCACCGCCTTCTTCGGGTCGTAGGCGCTGTCCTCGATGATCAGTTTCAGCTTGCGGCCGTTGATGCCGCCCGCCGCGTTGATTTCCTCGACGGCGAGCTTCATGCCGTTGGCCACCGGGACGCCCCAGGTCTTGATGGGGCCGGAGAGATCCTGATGCGTGCCGATCACGATCTCGGTCGGCGTGATGCCCTGATTGGTGACCTTGGTCTGCGCGAGAGCCGGCATCACCACCAGCGTCGTCGTGCAGGCAAGGGTCACCGCGAATGCCTTGAGATGCATTGTTCGTTTCCTCCACTGCTGCGCTCTTTGTTTGTCAGGCGGGCGGCGCGCACGACCCGCTCCGTCGTCGCTTTGCGCGACTTGTGCACAATTAGACCAGTTTCGCAGAGATTATGCACGGCGAAACCGAGGCTTCCGGCCTGCAAAAGAAAAGGCCCGGGACGAGCCCGGGCCTCTCCATCGACAGGTTGAACAGCGTCAGTTCTTGAGATCGCGCTTCAGCACGACCCAGCGGCCGTTCTTGACCTGCTGCAGCAGGTAGACGGTGGCCGACAGGTGCTCGGTCGGCGAGAACTTGACCGGCGGCGAGTTGAAGATGTCCTGGAAGACGTCGCCCGATTCCATCGCTGCCAGGAACTTGGCGCCTGTGAGATCCTTGCCCGCCAGCTTGGCGTAATGGGCGAAGGTCATGACCTCGTTGTAGCCCAGCGCCGACTGTGTATTCGGCTCCATGTTGTAGAGCTTGTAATAGGCCTCGGCCCATTCCTTGGCCTTGCCGGTCGAGGTGTCGCGATAGGGGATCTCCATGCCGCCCACGGCATAGAAGCCTTCGGTCACGTCCTTGCCCAGCGCCGGGACCTCGACGACGTTGGCTGCGGTGCTGCCGAAATAGACCGGCGCGAAGCCGATCTTGCGGCCCTCGGCCATGACGCCGACCGTCTCGCGCACGATCGTGCCGAGCACGACGAGGTCGCAGCCGTCCGACTTCATCTTCGCGACCTGCGAGGAAAAGTCCGAGGCGCCGCGCTTGTAGCTGGTGACCGAGGCGGCGGTCAGCTTGGCGTCCTTGACGGCCTGGTTGAAGCCGTCGAGCACGTTCTTGCCGAACTCGTCGTCCTGGTAGAGCACGCAGGGCTTCTTGCTGCCCTTTTCCTGCATCAGATGGCGAGTGCCGGCGCGCACGCTCTCGGTGTAGGGCGGCACGTTGTTGAACTTCAGCCGGTCCTGCGGGTTCTTCGGGTCCATCTTGTAGGTGAACTCGGCCGACGTGACCGGGAACAGCTGCGGGATGCCGGCCTCGAGCAGGATGTCCTGGGCGGCGAGCACGGTGGGGGAGCCCAGCGGCGCCAGCATGGCGAAGATCTTGTCCTTCTCGACCAGCTTCTGGGTCGCGAGAACGGCGCGCTTGGGATCGTAGCCCACATCCTCGACGATCAGCTTCAGCTTGCGGCCGTTGATGCCGCCCGCCGCGTTGACCTCGTCGACGGCCATCTTCATGCCGTTGGTGACGGGAACGCCCCACGACTTGATCGGGCCCGAAAGATCCTGGTGCGTGCCCAGGACGATCTCGGTGGGGGTGATGCCCTGGTTGGTGACCTTGGTCTGCTGTGCCAGCACGGGCAGGGCGGCGAGGCTGAACACACCGCCCAACAGGGCGGCCTTTACGCAAAACGTACGCATCACTTCGATTTCCTCCACTAGGTTTTCTTGTTCCCCGATTCCATGAACTCGAACCGCCAGGCTCAGGCCGCCTGGGGCCGGTACATCGCGTCGATCTGGTCCTTGTACTTGGTGTTCACGAACGAGCGCTTGAGCTTCATGGTCGGCGTCAGCTCCTCATCCTCGGGCGTGAGCTGCTGCTCGATCAGGAAGAAGCGCTTGATCGTCTCGACGCGGGCGAAGTTGGCGTTGACCCTTTCGATCTCCGACCAGATCAGGTCCTGCACCTCCTTGGCGCGGCACAGGCTGGTATAGTTGGTGAACGGCACGTCGATGTCCTGGGCGAACTTCTCGACGGTCTCGCGCTCGATCATGACGAGGCACGTGAGGTAGGCGCGCTTGTCGCCGATCACCACGGCGTCGCTGATGTAAGGCGACGCCTTGAGCAGGTTCTCGATCTCCGAGGGCGTGATGTTCTTGCCGCCGGCCGTGATGATGATGTCCTTCATCCGGTCGGTGATCTTGACGTAGCCTTCCTCGTCGATCAGGCCGACGTCGCCGGTATGCAGCCAGCCGTCCTTGTCGACCGTCTCGGCGGTCTTCTCGGGCTGGTTCAGGTAGCCCATGAACACCATGTCGCCCTTGATCAGGATCTCGCCGGCCGGCGAAATCGCGACCTGGCCATAGGGTACGGACTTGCCGACCGTCCCGAGCTTGATCGCATTGGCGGGCATCGCCGTCGCCAGACCGCAATTCTCCGTCTGGCCATAGACCTCGTACATGTCGAGACCGAGCGCCAGATACCAGCGGATCAGCTCGGGCGAAATCGGCGCTGCACCGGTGAACAGCCAGCGGCAGCGGTCGAGGCCGATCATGCGCCGGATGTTCTTGAGCACCAGCCAGTAGGCGACCTGGAAGTGCAGCTTCTCGAAGGCGGTGGGCTCGCGCCGTGACAGCCGCGCATCGGCGATGGCGAGGCCGGCCGAGATCGCGCGCCGATAGGCCCATTGCTGCAGCGGTGTGGCATCCTTCAGCGCGATCGTGATGCCGGCGTAGAACTTCTCCCAGACGCGCGGCACGGCACCGAACAGGGTGGGTTGCACCTCGCGGATATTGTCGGGCACGGTCTCGGGGCTTTCGGCGAAGTTGCTGCAGACACCGGTCGCGACCGAGTAGTAGCTGCCGGCGATGCGCTCGGCGACATGGCAGAGCGGCAGGAAGGCCAGTCGCTCGTCGCCCTCGTACCAGGAGAGCGAGAGTTCGGGATGCATGCAGTTCTGCATCGTGTAGACCACGTTGCGATGGCTGTGCATGGCGCCCTTGGGCGGCCCCGTGGTGCCCGACGTGTAGACCAGGATGGCGAGGTCGTCCGGCTTGCGGGAGGCGACCAGTTCATCGAACAGCGCGTCCTTGCCCTGACCATAGTTGCGGCCCGACGCCATGAACTCGTCCAGGGAGACCACCATCGGGTCGTTGAAGGTGCGCAGGCCCTCCATGTCGAACACCACGATCTTGCGCAGGCTGGGGCAGCGCTCGCGCACGTCGAGCGCCTTGTCGAGCTGCTCGTCGTCCTCGACGAACAGGACCGAGGTCTTCGAGTCGTTGATCAGATACTCGACCTGCTTGGCCGAGTCGGTGGGATAGATGCCCGAGGAGACACCGCCGGCGCACAGGATGCCGAAGTCGGCGTAGTTCCATTCCGGGACGGTGTTGGCCAGCACCGAGGCCACGTCGCCGGGCCGGAAGCCGATCTCGTGCAGGGCGAAGGTGACGGATTTCGACCGTTCCAGCCACTGGGTCCACGAGATGGCGTTCCAGATACCGTAAAGCTTCTCGCGCATCGCCGGCCTGTCGCCGCGCGTCCGGCAGGACAGCAGGAAGCTCTTGGGCAGGGTCTCGGCAACCGTCAGCGTCGCTTTGGTGGGCATGGTTTCCTCGTTCCCGTCAGCGCCAGTTCTTCTTCTTCTTCCAGCGGCGCTCGCCGCGGGCGCTCTCTTCCTTGGCGCCGAGATAGAATTCCTGGATGTCCTTGCTGCCCATCAGCCGTTCGCAGGTGTCGTCCATCACGACGCGGCCGACTTCGAGCACGTAGCCATAGTGGGCCGTCTCGAGCGCCATCTTGGCATTCTGCTCGACCAGCAGGATCGACGTGCCTTCCTCGGCATTGACCCGGCGGATGATGCTGAAGATCTCCTTCACCAGCAGCGGCGACAGGCCGAGCGAGGGCTCGTCGAGCAGCAGCAGCTTCGGCCGGTTCATCAGCGCGCGGCTGATCGCCAGCATCTGCTGCTCGCCGCCGGACAGCGAGCCGGCCGGCTGATCGATGCGCTCCTTGAGGCGCGGGAAATAGACGAAGACCTTTTCGAGGTCGCGGGCGACGCCGTCGCGGTCCTTGCGCAGGAAGGCGCCCATCGCAAGGTTCTCGCGCACCGAGAGGAAGGGGAAGACCTCGCGGCCTTCCGGCACGTGGCTGAGGCCGAGCCGCACGATCTTGTCGGCATCCATGCGCTGGATCGCCTTGCCCTCGAACTCGATCGTGCCCTTGAGTGGGTCGAGCACGCCGGAAATGGTCTTGAGGATGGTGGTCTTACCGGCGCCGTTGGCGCCCAGCACGGTGATGATCTTGCCGCGCGGCACGGCCAGGCTGACGCCGCGGATCGCCATGATCGGGCCGTAGTAGCTCTCGATGTTGGAGACTTTGAGGATCGGGTCGTCGCTCATGTCCGCTCCTCTCAGGCGCCGAGATAGGCGGCGATGACGTCGGGATGCGCCTGCACCTCGGCCGGCGTGCCGGAGGCCAGCACCTTGCCGTAGTTCAGTGCCAGCACGCGGTCCGACACGCGGTTCACCAGGGTCATGTCGTGCTCGACCATCAGCACCGTGACGCCGAGCTCGGTGCGGATGTCGCGGATCCAGAACGACATGTCGTCGGTCTCCTCGACGTTGAGGCCGGAGGAGGGCTCGTCCAGCAGGATCAGCTTGGGCTGCGAACAGAGGGCGCGGGCGACCTCGACCACCTTGCGCACCCCGTAGGGCAGGCCTGCGATCAGCTTGTCGCGATAGGCCTGGAGGTCGAGGAACTCGATCACCTCCTCGACCTTGCGGCGATGCTCCTTCTCGGCGCGGCGGACCGAGGGCAGGAACAGGATCTCCTGCCAGAGCTGCGTGGTGGCGTGGCAGTGCCGTCCGACCAGGAGGTTGGCCAGCATCGAGGCATTCTCGAACAATTCTATGTTCTGGAAGGTGCGGGCGATGCCGAGCTTGGCGATCTGGTGCGACGGCACCTCGGTGATGTCGCGGCCCTCGAAGAACAGCTTGCCCGAGGTAGGATCGTAGAGCCGCGAGATCAGGTTGAAGATCGAGGTCTTGCCGGCTCCGTTGGGGCCGATGATGGTGAAGATCTCGCCCTTCTCGACGCTGAAGCTGACGCTGTCGACCGCCTTGAGGCCGCCGAACTGCAGCGAGATGCGGTCGACCGTGAAGAAGCTCATCGGTTTCGCTCCGACTTCACGTAGGTCTTCTGTCGCTTGAAGGTGGCCTTCTTGTAGAGCGGGAAGAGCTGGAAGAAGAGCTTCACCTTGAGCCAGCGGCCATAGAGGCCGTAGGGCTCGAACAGGATGAACATCATGATGATCAGGCCGTAGATCGCGCCCTTGAGGCCGGCCGCCGAGCCGATTGCCGACATGGTGTCGCGCAGCTTGCCCGCGGCATCGGGCGCCATGCCGAGCGTGGTGGCGAGGCTGGCGCCCAGCACCGGCACGTCGTCCTTCAGCGCCGTCAGGAAGGGATCGACCATGACGATGAAGATCGCGCCCAGCACCGCGCCATGCACCCCGAAGGCGCCGCCGATGATGATCACCATGATGAACTCGATCGAGAGCAGGAGGGTGAACATCTCGGGCGAGATGAAGGACATCTTGTGGGCGAACAGCACGCCCGCCATGCCGGTGAGGGCGGCGCTGATGGCGAAGGACTTCACCTTGTAGCCGGCGAGGTCGATGCCCATGCTCTTGGCTGCGGTCTCGGAGTCGCGGATGGCGATGAAGGCGCGCCCGGTGGGCGAGCGCAGAAGGTTCTGTGCCAGCAGGATCGATCCCACCAGCACCAGCAGGCAGAGGAAGTAGAAGGCGTCGCCGTCCCGCGGTATCGGCTGGCCGAGGAAATCAATGGCGCGGACCCGCATGCCCTCGTTGCCATGCGTCACCGACTCCCAGCGCGCCAGGATCTCCTCGACGATGAAGGCAAAGGCGATGGTGGCGATCACCAGGTAGATGCCGCTGAGGCGCAATGCAGGGAAGCCGACCATTGCCCCGACCGCGCCGGTAATGATCGCTGCCGCCGGGAAGTAGACGATGAAGGATATGCCCTGGCTCTGCAGGAAGCCGGCGGTATAGGCGCCGATCGCCAGGAAGGCGGCGTGGCCCAGCGAGGCCTGGCCGGTGAAGCCGGTAAGGATGATCAGCGCCACGCCGACGATGGCGTAGATGAACACGAACACGATCTGGCTCTGCAGATAGCTGCCGACCAGGTAGGGGAAGGCGATCAGCACCGCCAGCAGCACGCCGTAGGACCACCAATAGCCGCTGTGCTTCAGCAGGCGGATGTCCTGATCGTAGTCCGTCTTGAAAACGAAACGCATGGGCTCAGACCTTCTTGCGCATGCTGGGGCCGAACAGCCCATGCGGCCGGACCAGCAGGACAATCAGCAGCACGACGTAGGGGGCGACGTCCTTCCAGCCCTGCGGCAGGTAGAAGCCGGCCAGGGTCTCGATGACGCCGATGATCAGGCCGCCGATGACGGCGCCGGGGATCGAGCCGAAGCCGCCCAGCACCGCCGCCGGGAAGGCCTTCAGCCCGAGGGCGAGGCCGACATTGGAATGGATGAAGGTGATCGGCGCCAGCAGCACACCGGCCGTGGCGGCCACCGCGGCGCTGATCGCCCAGATCAGCGAGACCACCTTTTTCACCGGAATGCCCATGTAATAGGCCGCCAGCATGTTCTCCGAGGTGGCGCGCATGGCGGTGCCCATCCGCGTGTAGTTGAAGAAGGCGTAGAGCACGGCGCACAGGATGACGGTGGCCACGATCACCGACAGCTTGTCGTGCGCGATCACCAGGTCGCCGAGCTTCAGGACGCCGGTCGAGAAGGGGGTCTCGATCTTGAGGTCGTCGGTGCCCCAGATCATGCCGGCGACCGATCGCAGGAAGTAGCCCAACCCGATCGTGGCCATGACGATGGAGAATTGCGGGTAGCCCAGGATCGGCCGGATCAGGATGCGCTCGGTCGCCATGCCGAACACCGCCATGGCGCAGACCGCGAACAGGAAGCCCAGCCAGTAGTCGAGGCCGATCAGGCCGATGAAGGTGAAAACGAAGAAGCCGCCCAGCATCATCAGGTCGCCCTGGGCGAAGTTCACGACTTCCGTCGCCTTGTAGATGAGGACGAAGCCCAGTGCGATGAGGCCGTAGACACAGCCGAGCGCGATACCGCTCACCAGCTGCTGGATGAAGTCGAGCATTCCCTAACCCTGTAAACCGGCCGTTTGATGGCTTCGCGTTTAGCTTGAATGATAAGACATGGCCGGCCTGCGGGGAGTCAATGGATTTTCAACCGTAGCGTTGTACTGTTGGTTGATCTCACGTCGTCACCGGAGAATTCCATGTCGCTCGCCGACCAGGTCATCCCGTCGAGCCGCCCGCCGTCGCCCTTCTACACGGAGGAGCATGAGGTGTTCCGGAGCACCGTCCGGCGCTTCGTCGAGCGCGAGCTCATGCCCCATGTCGACCAGTGGGACGAGGCCGAGGAGTTCCCGCGCGAGCTCTATCGCAAGGCCTCGGCGGCGGGCCTGCTGCAGCTCGGCTTTCCAGAAGAGTATGGCGGCGTCCCCACCGACCCCTTCTTCGGCATCGTCAAGGCCGAGGAGATGGCGCGCCACGGCAGCGGCGGCCTCAATGCCAGCCTGAACAGCCATACGATTGGCGCTCCGCCCATCGCCGCGCTGGGACCGGAATGGATGAAGCGTAAGGTTCTGCCCGAGGTCTTGGCGGGCGAGAAGATCAGCGCGCTCGCCATCACCGAGCCCAGCGGCGGCTCCGACGTCGCCAACCTCAAGACCACGGCGCGGCGCGAGGGCGACCACTATGTGGTCAACGGCTCCAAAATGTTCATCACCTCGGGCATGCGGGCCGACTACTACACGGTCGCGGTCCGCACCGGCGGGCCGGGGGCGGGCGGCGTCTCCCTGCTGTTGATCGAGCGCGACCGCGAGGGCTTTGCCCGCACCAAGCTGAAGAAGATGGGCTGGTGGGCCTCCGACACCGCCCAGCTCTTCTTCGACAATGTGAAGGTGCCGGTCGAGAATCTGATCGGCGAGGAGAATCGCGGCTTCATCGGCATCATGCTGAACTTCAATTCCGAACGGCTGGGCATGGCGGCCGGTGCCTGCGGCTATGCCAAGGTCTGCCTCGACGAGGCGATCGCCTATGCCCGCGAGCGCCATACCTTCGGCAAGCAGCTGATCGCCAACCAGGTGGTGCGCCACCGGCTGGTCGACATGGCCATGCGCATCAACGCCGTGAAGTCGACCCTCGAACTGCTGGCGTATCGGGTCGGGCAGGGCGAGAAGCCGGTCGCCGAGATCTGCATGCTGAAGAACCTCGCGACCTCGACCATGGAATTCTGCGCCAACGAGGCGATGCAGGTCTTCGGCGGCGCCGGCTACCTGCGCGGCGCCAAGGTCGAGCGCATCTATCGCGAGACCAAGGTCATGTCGATCGGCGGCGGCTCGACCGAGATCATGAAGGATCTCGCCGCCCGCCAGATGGGGCTTTAGCAAGATCATGAAATGAGACGCAGTCGATTCTCAATCGGGGTCGCAGCGCTTGCGGTTCTGGCGCCATTCGCGGCAGCCGCGCAAACCTACGCCACGCCGCGGACGCAGTTTCCTTTTGAAATAACGCGATCGGACAACGCGCTCGATCGGACCATAAGCGTAATCGAGGATCGCATTTATGAAGTGGCGCTGCTCTTTTCTTTCGCTGACCAGGCAGAAAGGAATCGGGTTTCCGCACTCCTTGGCGACGGGTCGCGTTTTCCCAACGGTCGAATGGGCAATCCCGGGGTCGCAATACCGATCAGGTTCAGGATCAGCTCCAGGACAGCGTCAACGAGCGGTCACCTCTACCTCGAAGGAACGGCCTTGACGGAAGGCACATCTGCTTTCGGTGCGGACGCTTACGTTCGAACAATTGTAAAGACTCGCCTCGTGCCAGGGACCTATAGGATACAGGCATGGACGGTTCGCGATCTGCCCGAATTTGCAGGCATTGGGACTCATCTCGAAATCGGATTTGATCCGCGGGCCAAACCATTTCGCTAGCAACTGCGGAGTATCGCATGCCTCCTCTCACCAGCAAGGAGGAGCGCATCGCGCTCTTCCAGCAGTGGTTTTCCGACAACATTCCGCACAACAAGGCGCTGGGCCTGAAAGTTATTGGTGCCTCGCGCGGCTTCGCCTCGATGCAGCTCGAGTGGCGCGAGGAACTCGTGGGCAATCCCGAGACCGGCGTGCTGGCGGGCGGTCCGCTCACCGCCATGCTCGACGGCTGCTGCGGCATGTCGGTGGCCACCATGCTGAAGGCGCCTGAGCCCTTCGCGACGCTCGACCTGCGCATCGACTATGTGCGGCCGGCCGAGCCCGGCAAGCCGGTGATCGCCGAGGCCGAGTGCTACCGCATCACGCGCTCGGTCGCCTTCACCCGCGCCTTTGCCCATCACGGCGATGCCAAGGACCCGATCGCGGCCGCCGCCGGCACCTTCATGCTGGGCACCAAGGGCAAGGCGACCCGGCCGCCGCTGGGAGACAAGCCATGAGCGCGCTTCTCAGCCGCCTCGCGGAGGCGCGGAAGGAAGGCAACGTTGCCCGTCTCGCCGAAGCCATCCCCTATGCGCGGTGGATGCAGATCGCCCCCGAGAATGGCACCGGCGAACTGCTGACCCGCATGCGCTATCACCCGGAGCTGATCGGCAACACCTTCCTGCCGGCCATCCACGGCGGCACCCTGGGCGCCATGCTCGAGATGGCCGCGATCTTCCATCTCCTGTGGGAGACGGAGACCGAGACGGTGCCGAAGATCGTCAACATCACGGTCGACTACCTGCGCTCGGCCCGGCCGGTCGACGTGATCGCCTGCGCCAAGGTGACCAAACAGGGCCGTCGCATGGTTAACGTCTTCGCCGAAGCCTGGCAGGAGGACCGGTCGAAACCCGTCGCCACCGCCAATGCCCACTTCCTGGTCAAGTCCGACGCCGACGCCCCGCCATCGCTCTAGACATTCGTTCCTCTCCCCCGCTGCGCGGCGGAGAGGACGAAGAGGACGCCAGTCACCCCCGCGGATTGCTCAGGTCGACGCCGTACTGCTTGGCGTTGCGCGCCATGTAGTGGTCGCGGCCGTGGACGGGCTCGCCGCGGACGGCGGCATCGACCATGTCGACGAACGTATGCCAGCCCATCGCGTTCAGCTTGACGAACGATTCCAGGACCGGGAGGTGCTCGAGCGTCAGCAGGGTGCCCTCGACAGTGGCTGCCAATGTCAGGATGACGTACGATTCGGGGTAGGGCGACGTGGCGTCACCCGGATTGTACACGTTCCATGTATAGGCGAGCCGGCCCGGCGGCTGCCATTGCGTGACGACGCCGCGAATGTGGCCACCCATCAGCGACACGGCGCCACCCATCCTCGGCTCGATGCTGCCGTCGCCATACCAGCCGGGAAGGCGGCCGGGATCCGTCAGGAAGCCCCATGCCTGCGCGGGCGGGCCGGGGAGGTGCCGTTCGAAGCGCACCATATGCGCATGGGTGAATTGCGCGCCGTCGCTCATGGACTTTCCTGCCTCTTGCCTTAAAGAAAACGCCGCACATGGATTACGAATCCCTCAAGACCCCGGCAGACGACGTCGTTCGTGACGGCGCCAGCTTCGAGGCCTATCGGCTTCCAGGCGACTTGATCGATTCACATCACCCGATAATCGTGGCCTACGCAAGGCGTGTGGCTGGGGACGGCAGTGACCGGGAGAAGGCACTGCGCCTTTACTACGCCGTGCGCGACGAACTGCGCTACGATCCCTACAACACGCCGATGAAGCGCGAGGCCTATCGCGCCAGCACCACCGTGGCGGCCGGGCACGGCTACTGCGTCAACAAGGCGGGCGTCATGGCCGCGGTCTGTCGCGCCGCCGGCATTCCGGCCCGGCTGGGCTATGCCGATGTGCGCAACCACATGACGACGCAGCGGCTTTCCGAGCTGATGGGCAGCGACGTCTTCTACTATCACGGCTACACGGATGTCTGGCTGGACGGTCGCTGGGTCAAGGCAACGCCGGCCTTCAACCGCGAGCTCACCGACAAATTCGGCCTGAAGCCGCTCGACTGGGACGCCGTGGGCGATTCGATCTATCACCCGTTCGATCTCAGCGGACGCCGCCATATGGAATATCTCGCCTATCGCGGTGTCTTCGCCGACATCCCATTCGACGAGATCCGCGGCGCCTTCCGCCATTACTACCCGAGAATGACGAAGGCCCAGGAAGAGATGGCGCTGGGCGGGGATTTCGGCGCGGAGGGTGCCGCAGAAGCAACCGACAGGGCGACGCCCAAGTGAACCTGACGCCGCGGTCGCCCGCCTACATCGCGCTTCTGGTGGCGCTGGGCAGCTTCGGCCCGCTCACCATGAGCATCTACACGCCGGTCATGCCGTCGGTCGGCCATGAACTCCTGGCGACGCCGGACAACGTGAAGCTGACGCTCACCACCTACATGCTGGGCTTTGCTGTCGGGCAGCTCTTCTACGGCCCGCTCAGCGACCGCTACGGGCGCCGGCCGGTCCTGCTGGGCGGCCTTCTGTTCTTTACGATCACCAGCTTCGCCTGTGCCTTTGCGCCGTCGATCGGCGGACTGATCGGATTGCGCATCCTGCAGGGGCTGGGTGCGGCCTCGGGATCGGTGCTGGGCCGGGCGCTGACCCGCGACGCCTACACGTTCAAGGAGATGCCGCTGGTCATGAGCTGGATCTCGCTCGGCCAGAACATCGCGCCGTCGCTGGCGCCGACGATCGGCGGCTTCCTCGGTGAATGGTCGAGCTGGCGGGCGACCTTCTGGTTCGTCGGCGGTTTCGGCGCCATCCTGTTCCTGGTGACGCTGGCGGGGCTGCGCGAGACCAACAAGTTCCGCAGCGAGCGCATCGACCTGTCGAGCCTGCTGCGCGGCTCGGGCGAAATGCTGCGCGATCGCCGCTTCCTCGGCCATATCCTGCCGCTGGGCTTCGCCTTCGCCCTGAACTTCGGGATGCTGGCGGGCGTGCCCTTCGTGCTGCAGGAGAGCATGGGCTTCAGCCCGCGCGAGTTCGGCCTGATCGTCCTGCTGTCGGTCGGCGGGTTCACGCTGGGCACCTTCGTGAACAACCGTCTGGTCGGGCGCGTCGCGCCGGTCGACATCATCATGTTCTCGGGCTGGTTTCACGTAGCGGCACTGATCGGCATGGCGGCTCTTTCGCTCGCCGGCATCGTCACCTGGTGGGCCATCGTCGGCCCGCACATGCTGTTGAGCTTCGGCACGGGCATGATCGTGGCAAACGCCAATGCCGGTGCCGTGGGCCTCTATCCGCGCCTCGCCGGTACGGCCTCGTCGCTGGCCGGCTTGGCGCAGATGGGCATGGGCGCCATGGGCACGGTCGCGGTCGCGGCCCTTACGGTCGTCGGCAGCCGCTACATCGCGATGCCGATGGTGATCGGGCTCGCGCCGTTCGCGATCGCGACGGTGCTGAGCGCCCGACTGTTGCGCGGTGAGCCGCGTGCCCCGAAACTGGATCAATAGAAGAGGGAGAGAGAAGACGATGACGAACATGTTGAAGGACAAGGTCGTGCTGGTGACCGGCGCGGGCGGCGGCATCGGCCGCGAGATGGCGCTGCTGGCGGCCCGCGAGGGCGCGAAGGTCGTGGTCAACGATCTCGGCGGTGCGGTCGACGGCGAGGGCAGCGGCAGTGCAACGGCAGCCGAGAAGGTCTGCGAGGAGATCAAGGCGGCCGGCGGCCATGCCGTCCCCAACGGCGACAGCGTGTCCGATCCCGCCGGCGCGGAGCGCATGGTCAAGGCGGCGGTCGAGAATTTCGGCCGCATCGATGGCGTCATCAACAATGCCGGCATCCTGCGCGACCGCATCTTCCATCGCATGAGCCACATGGACTGGAAGATGGTCATCGACGTGCATCTCAACGGCTCGTTCAACACCAGCCGCGCGGCCGCCAACTACTTCAAGGAACAGAAGTCCGGCGCCTTCGTGCACTTCACCTCGACCTCCGGCCTCGTCGGCAACTTCGGCCAGGCCAACTATTCGGCCGCCAAGATGGGCATCATCGGCCTGTCGCGCTCGATCGCGCTCGACATGGCGGCGTTCAACGTCCGCTCCAACTGCATTTCGCCGTTCGCCTGGACCCGTATGATCGGCACGATCCCCGCCGACACCGAGGCCCAGAAGGCGCGCCTGGAGCGTTCCAAGAAGATGACGCCGGCCAAGATCGCGCCGATGGCGGTGTATCTGCTGTCGGACTCGGCTCAGGAGCAGGGCATCACCTCGCAGATCTTCGGCGTGCGCATGAACGAGATCATGCTGTTCAACGCCAACCGTCCGGTACGGTCCGTGCATAACTCCGAGGGCTGGACCCTGGAGGACATCGCGGAGCACGCGGTGCCGTCGATGAAGCCCTACTTCACCGACCTGAAGCGCTCGCCCGAGTACTTCACCTGGGATCCGATCTGAGCCGGAAGGACTGAGACAATGGCTGCCGAGCAAATGAAGAACGAGCCCAGGATCGATCCCAAGGAGATCCTGGAAGGGATCGTCGAGTGGATCGAGATCGAGAGCCCGAGTCACGACGCGAAGGCAGTCAATCTCATGGTCGACAAGGTCGAGGGTCAGTGCCGCGACCTCGGCCTGGACCTGTCGCGCACGCCGGGTCGCGACGGCTTCGGGGACATACTCGAGGCCAGGACCCCGGCGGAGTGGAGCGCGGGGCAGGGCAAGGGCATTCTGGTCCTTGCCCATCTCGATACGGTCCATCCGCTCGGGATGAAGGAGAAGGAGCTGAAGATCCGCCAGGAAGGCGACAGCGTCTTCGGTCCCGGCATCTACGACATGAAGGCGGGCGGCTACATCGCCTACTACGCGCTGCGCCACCTGATCCGGCAGGGCAAGCGTACGAAGCTGCCGGTCACCTTCCTGTTCATCCCCGAGGAGGAGGTCGGCAGCCCGACCTCGCGCGCCCGCATCGAGGAGGCCGCAAAGGGCCACAAATACGCGCTGGTCATGGAGCCCGGCCGCGACGGCGACAAGGTCGTGACGTCGCGCAAGGGCGTCGGCCGCTTCACCCTGACCGCCAAGGGCCGCGCCGCCCATGCCGGCGTGCGCCACGAGGACGGCCGCAGCGCCATCCTGGAGATCGCGCGCCAGATCGTGCGCATCGAGGAGAAGACCGACTATTCGCGCGGGATCACCTGCAACGTCGGCCTGATCCGCGGCGGATCGGGCGTCAACGTGACGCCGGCCGAGTGCTCGATCGATGTCGACCTGCGCGTGCCCAGCATGCAGCTGGCCGAGGAGATGACGCACTGGTTCCTGAACCTCGAGCCGATCGGCAAGGAGGTCGAGCTCCTGGTCGAAGGCGGGATGAACCGGCCGCCCTACCAGAAGGATGCCGGCATCACCGATCTCTTCCAGAAGGCGCAGGCGATCTATCGCGAGATCGGCAAGGAGCTGAACGACGTGCCGCTGACCGGCGGCGGCAGCGACGGCAACTTCACGGCGGCCCTCGGCATCCCGACGCTCGACGGCCTCGGCGCCGACGGCAAGGGCGCCCATGCCGTCACCGAACAGATCTACTACTCGTCGCTGGAGCCGCGCACCTACCTCTGCGCACGTCTGCTGGAGACGCTGGAGTAGACCCGTCCCCGCGGGATGGGGTTTAGGCGCGGCGAAACCCATCAACGGAGCGCGCAACTCCAGTTGCGCGCTCCTGCGAGTTCAGTAGGCCGCCGTGAAGCGCTTGTGGAGGTGCTTGGGCTTCTCGATCTCGTTCACGATGGCGACCGCGAAATCCTCGCGGCTGATGGCGCTCTGGCCATCCTCGTCCTCGAGCAGGTGATCCTTGCCGAGGCGGAATTTGCCGGTGCGGTCCCCAGGCTGAATGGAAGCCGGGGGCGAGATCGCGGTCCAGTCCAGGTCCTTGGCCTTGCGCACCTCCTCCAGCGCCAGCGACGCGGGCTTGGAGGTCGGGGGCTGGATGCCGCGGTCGGCCATGTGGTCGAGATGGGTGCGCCCGTCGGCCCGCAGCAGGCTGCCGGCGCCGACAACGAACAGCACGCGTTTGACGCCGCTCTTGCGCACGGCTTCGAGGACGTGGTGGACGCTGGCCTCGTTCCACTTCACCGACGCCACGATGATATCGTGCCCCTTGAGGATGGCCGACATCGAGACGACGTCGGTTGTGCTGCCCTGCCGGATGGTCATGCCGGGGCGCGGCTTCAGCTTCGAGGCATCGCGCGTGATGGCCGTGACGCTGTGCTTGCGGGCGAGCGCTTCGTCGAGGACACGGCTGCCGATATTGCCGGTGGAGCCGATCAGGGCGATGGCGGTCATTGCGGAATTCCCTTCATGAGGTCGCGCAGGGCGGCCACGGTCTCTGCCGGCGCCTCCTGCGGGACGTTGTGGCCGATGCGTGGCAGCATCCGCCGCTCGTAACCGCCCGTGAACTTTTCGGATTGGCCGTCGCGATCCGACGCCGGCCCGACGCCGTCGGCGGCGCCGTGGAGATTGATCGTGGGCACAGTGATGGTGGGTTGCTCCGCCAGTCGGGCCTCGAGCGGCTCGAGGGCGGGATCGCCGTTCACGTAGCCATAGCGGTGCCGGTAGGACTGGATCACCACGTCGACGAAGTCCGGATTGTCGAACGAGGCCGCAGTCGCCTCGAACGTCGCGTCGTCGAATTTCCATTCCGGCGACCACAGACTCCACAGCAGCCTGCAGACGTCGCGGCGGTTCTTGGCAAGGCCGGCGCGGCCCCGCTCGGTGTTGAAATAATACTGGTACCAGAGCCGGTGCTCGGCGGCGGCGGGGGCGGGATCGACCGAGGCCGCGATGTTCTGGAGATTGTAGCCGGTGCAGCTCACCAGGCAGCGCACCCGCTCGGGCCACAACGCCGACACGATGCAGGCGGCGCGACCGCCCCAGTCGTAACCCGCCAGGGCGGCGCGTCGGATGCCGAGCGCGTCCATCAGCTGCAGCAGGTCGTAAGCCAGCGCCGCCTGTTCCCCCGACCGTGGCGTTTCGGGCGACAGGAAGCGGGTGGGACCGTAGCCTCGCAGGTACGGCACCAGCACGCGGCTGCCGTCGGCCGCCAGCGCCGGCGCGACCTCGTCATAGGCGCGCACGTCGTAGGGAAAGCCGTGCAGCAGGATCACTGGTGCGCCGTCGGCCGGCCCGTGCTCCTCGTAGGCGACGTCGAGGACGTCTGTGCGGATGGTTTTGCGTAGCATGTCCGCAACGTATAGCGGCCCCGGGCCAGCGTTGACAGCCGCCCGTGCCGCCACCAGCCTCAAAGGATGAGGCGGATCGGCGATTTCCTGACCCTGGAGCAGACGCGCAGGCTCGGCGCGAAGTCGAACCTCGTCGGCGCGCTGCTCGTCCTGCACGCCTGGGGCCTGATCGCAGGCAGCATGGCGCTATTCGTCTGGTGGCCCAACCCTTTCACCTTCCTGCTGGGGGTCATGTTGATTGGCGGACGCCAGCTCGGTCTGGCCATCCTGATGCACGATGCCGCCCACGGGCTGCTGTTCGCCGACCGCCGGCTGAATGAGGGGGTGGGAAGCTGGCTCTGCGCCTTTCCGGTGTTCACGAGCCTCGCGCTGTACCGGCCCTATCACCTGCAGCACCACCGCTTCACCCAGCAGGCCGAGGACCCCGACCTCGGCCTGTCGGCCGCGTTCCCGACCACCCGGGCCAGCCTGCGTCGCAAGATCGTGCGCGACCTGACGGGGCAGACCGCGTTTCTCCGGCGTGGCGAACAGATCCGCCGGGCGCTGGGGTCAGCCGATACACCGCTCGGGACGCAACTGGCTAACCTGTGGCGCAAGGAGAAGGGCCCGCTGATCGCGACCCTCGTTCTGCTCGCAGGGCTCTCGGCCGCCGGATACTGGTGGCTCTACCCGGTGATGTGGCTTCTGCCCCTCGCCACCTGGTACCAGCTCGTGAGCCGCATCCGGAACATCGCCGAGCACGCCGTCGTGCCGGACGACGACGATCCGCTGCGCAATACGCGGACCACCTACGCGAACCCGCTGATGAGGCTCCTGGTGGCGCCCTACTGGGTGAACTACCACCTAGAACATCATCTGTTCATGTTCGTGCCGTGCTGGCGACTGCCGCAGGCGCATCGCGCCTTGCTGGACGGTGGCCATCGTCTGTCCATGGAGCTGAAGCCGGGCTATCTGGCCGTGCTCAAAGCCGCGACCACCGGCGCACAATGCGGCGGACGTAGCCCGGGCGCGCGGACCGCGCAGCACATCTAGCCTTGCCGTCATTGGCATAAAGAAAAGGCGGCCCCGCGGGACCGCCTTTCGTCTCGTCCTGTCCGACCGCCCGCTTACTGAGCCGGGCAGGCATAGATGTTCATCTCGGGGCCAAGATCGTACGGCGGCGGCACCTGCGAGAGGGCCGTCACCTTCGGATCCATCGCCCAGTCGAAGGCACGCTTGCCGCGGCTGCAGAACTCCTTGTCGGTCGGAGCGCGCTGCGCCGTGCGGTTGGCGACCTCGGTCACGAACACGTCCGTGTTGAAGCGCTTGCGGGCAGCGATCTGGGACAGCGAACGGGCGTTGGTCGCGAACTCGGCGCGGAACTTGCCGACGAAATCGGCATAGAGGGTCTCGTAGGCGCGGCGTCCACCCGGGCCCTGACACTGCAGCGTCACGACCTGGAGTTCCTGCTGCACCATGCGTGCGCGCACGATCGAAAGGTCGGCCGCACTGTAGCAGATGGCCCGGGTCTGGCCCGCGGGAGGCGATGGTGGAACGGGGGCCTGATAGTCGGCCGCCGGCGGCTTCACCGGCGCAGCCGCTGACTTGGACTCGCCGAGCGTACAGGCGCCCAGGGCAAGGATACCCCCCGTGAGAATTGCCGCCTGTGTAAGCCTCTTGAACATCCGCAAACTCCCAACGCCGTTGGCCGGAAACCGCCAGCGGGTACAACAGTTAGCCGCCCGTTTCAAACGCTAATACCAATTGCGGGGCGAGATGCGCCCATTTCCCGCAATTCTCGGTGTAAAGCTTTGGTGAGGGCCCGGTCGAATACCCAAACCCCAGGTCAATCCAGGCCTCCGCCACCGTGAGCGGTGGCCCGATCTGGAAAATCCCGGCGCTGCCATAGGCGGGGCGGGCCGCCGTCCAGGCGAGGGCCCCGATCGTCAGGCGGGCATGGCCTCGAGCGCTGCCTTGATGAGCGGCATGCGGTCGTTGCCAAAGAACATGTCGCCGCCGACGAATATCGTCGGGCTGCCGAAGCCGCCGCGGGCGATCAGCTCGTCTGTGTTGGTGCGCAGCCGCGCCTTGCACGAATCGGTCTCGATGCCGGCGAAGAAGCGCTGGCGCTCGATGCCGGCCCTGGTGGCGATGTCGGCGAGTACATCTTCCTTGGACAGGTCGCGATCGTCACCCCAATAGGCCTCGAAGGCCGCGGTGGCGTAGGGGGGAAGCTTGCCTTCGTCCAACGCCACGAAGGCGCCGCGCATGCACTTCACGCTGTTCACGGGGAAGACCGTCGGCGGGAACTTGATGGCGACCCCGTAGAGGCGCGCCCAATCCTGCATGTCCTTCTGCATGTACGCCTGCTTGCGTGGGTTGGGCTTGGCGCGGCTTTCATAGACGGTCTGGTTCACCGCGTTGAAGACGCCGCCGACCAGGATCGGCTTCCAGACGATCGCCGCGCCCGATTCCTTCGCCAGCGGCTGGATCGCGCGGAAGGCGAGGTAGGTCCAAGGGCTGGAGCAATCGAAGTAGAAGTCGAGCTGGCGCGCCATTTCGTCCCCCGCTGAAAGCGTTCGCCTTGTCGTTGCCATACATGGCGCGTATCTTGCAAATCCATGACGATACCGACTGGCCAGTGTAGAGAAATGGGCCCCAAAAAGATCGCCATCGTCGTGCATCAGGAGCACTCGCGGCCCGGACGGGTCGGCGCACTGCTTGAGAAGCGCGGTTATGAACTCCATCGACTGTGCCCCAACCTGGGGTGCAACCTGCCCGAAGACATGTCCGACTATGCGGGCGTGGTGGTCTTTGGCGGCCCCATGTCCGCCAACGATTGCGGTACCTTGGCCGGCATCAAGTGCGAACTCGAGTGGATACCCAAGGTCGTCGACGCGGGCGTGCCCTTTCTCGGACTGTGCCTCGGCGCCCAGTTGCTGACGCGGGCCGCCGGTGGTCGGGTCGCGCCGCATCCCGAGGGCGTTGTCGAGATCGGCTATGTCGATGTCGAGCCGACCGAAGCGGGTCGTGCCTGGTTCAGGTCACCGATGAAAGTCTATCAGTGGCACCGCGAGGGCATGACCATCCCGGATTGTTGCGAACTCCTGGCGACAAACGAGCGCTATCCCGTGCAGGGATTCCGGTGCGGTCCCAATGCGTTCGGCTTCCAGTTCCATCCCGAGGTGACGCTCGAGATGAAGACCATCTGGACGTTGAAGGCTGCCGAGCGCCTGAAGATGCCGGGCGCGCAACAGCGTGGGGTCCATCTGTCCATGCATGCCCTCTACGATCCGCCGCTCGACCGATGGATCAACGGCTTCCTCGATCGCTGGCTCGCCACAGATCAGCGGATCGCCTCAGCGGCCAAGGAAGTTCCTGTTCCCCGGACGAAGTTCGCCGCCGCCGCAGACTAGTGCGCGATGGTTCAGTGCCCGCCCTTGGGCTAGTGTCTCCACCAAATCCAGAGGAGACGCTGAATGATATCGGGTGCGCTGATTTTCGTGCTGGCCGTCGTCCTCGTGGCGCTCGTGCTGGTCTTCGCGGGCGTCAAGACGGTGACGCAGGGCACCAACTGGACAGTCGAGCGGTTCGGCCGCTACACGCGCACACTGGCGCCCGGCCTGCATTTCATCGTGCCCTTCATCGACACGATCGGCCGCAAGATGAACATGCAGGAAAATGTTTTCGACATTCCGGCGCAGAAAGTGATCACCAAGGACAATGCCACCGTGCAGGTCGATGCCGTGGCCTTCTATCAGGTGGTTGACGCTGCCCGCGCCGCCTACGAGGTCCAGAACCTCCATCAGGCCATCACCAACCTGGTGCTGACCAACATCCGCTCGGTCATGGGCAACATGGCGCTCGACGAGGCTCTCTCGAAGCGCAACGACATCAACAACACGCTGCTGGCGGTCATCGACCAGGCGACCGGCCCCTGGGGGGTCAAGGTGCTGCGCATCGAGGTCAAGGACATCGCCCCGCCCGAGGATATCGTGGTGGCCATGGGCCGCCAGATGAAGGCCGAGCGCGAGAAGCGGGCGACCATCCTCGAGGCCGAGGGCATTCGCGAATCCAGCATCCAGCGCGCAGAAGGCGAGAAGCAGTCGGCGATCCTGACCGCCGAGGGCCGCCGGGAAGCAGCCTTTCGCGACGCCGAGGCGCGCGAGCGCATGGCGGAGGCGGAGGCCAAGGCGACCTCGGTCGTGGCCGAGGCGATCGCCGGCAACGGCGTGCAGGCGACCAACTACTTCCTCGGCACCAAATACGTCGAGGCGCTGTCGAAGATGGGCTCCAGTCCCAACGCCAAGGTGTTCTTCCTGCCGGTCGAGGCGGCCGGCGTGATGGCCTCGATCGCCGGCATCGGCGAGCTCGCCAAGGAGGCGCAGGCACGGGGTGTCGACGCCACGCGCTCGCGCGGTTCCGTTCCCACCGCGGGCTGATCCGCGATGTTCAAGGTGGTCTTCTGGTACTGGTGGGCGGTCGCGGCCGTGCTGCTCGTCTTCGAGATGATGCTGCCGGGCGTCGTCTTCCTGTTCCTCGCCATCGGGGCGGCGGCGGCAGGCCTCTTCCTTCTGGTCGTGTCGGACCTCTCGATCGAGTTGCAGCTCCTGACCTTCGCGGTGATCTCCGTCGTCGCGGCCGTCGGGCTGCGCCGGACGTTGCGGCGGTTGCAGCATGCCGACAATCCCCCGACCTCGACGCTCAATGCCCGCGGCGAAGCCTTGGTCGGCAGGATCATCGTGCTCGACCAGCCCATCCTGAACGGCCGTGGCCGCGTCATCCTCGGTGATGGAAGCTGGAGCGTGACCGGTCCCGACATGGTCAAGGGCGCCAAGGTGCGCGTGAAGTCGGTGAGCGGCACCGAACTCGCCGTGGAGCCGGCGCCCTGAACCTCGGGCTTCCGACGGGCGTTCCATAATCCGCCCCAGGCTTGTCTATGGTTAACTAATAGGTTAACTATAGGACTGCTTCGGGAGGATCGCGATGGAACGGTCTTACGGCTGGGTGATCGTCGGCGCGGGCGCGCTGATGGGTTGTGTGGCGATCGGGGCGTTGTTCTCGCTGGCGGTCTTCCTGCAGCCCATGTCCGAGGCGACGGGCTGGTCGCGCACCGGCATTTCGAGCGCCATGACGCTCGATTTCCTGGCGATGGGCGTGGCGGCCTTCGGCTGGGGCGCGCTGAGCGACCGGTTCGGACCACGCATCGTCGTCCTGTCGGGCGCCCTCCTGCTGGGCCTTGGCCTGGCGCTGGCCAGCCGGGCCTCCAGCCTGCTCGAGTTCCAGCTCATCTACGGGATCGTGGTGGGCATTGCTGCCGGGGCGGTGTTCGCGCCGATGATCGCCACCGTGACCGGCTGGTTCGACAGGCACCGCAGTCTCGCCGTCTCGCTGGTGTCCGCCGGAATGGGCGTGGCGCCCATGACCATTTCGCCTTTTGCGCAGTGGCTGATCTCGGCGCACGACTGGCGAACCGCAATGTTGACGATCGCGATCGGTGCCTGGGCGCTGCTGGTGCCGGCGGCCCTGCTGGTCCGCCGTCCGCCGGAGGCTACGGCCTCATCGCCGGGCATGCCCGCGGAGGGCGGGGAGGGGATGACGGTCGGGCAGGCGCTGCGCTCGCCGCAATTCATCGTTCTCGCGCTCACCTTCTTCTGCTGCTGCGCCGCTCATTCCGGCCCGATCTTCCACACGGTGAGCTATGCGCTGGCCTGCGGCCTGCCGGCCATGACGGCGGTCACGATCTACAGCGTCGAGGGTCTGGCGGGTCTCGGCGGCCGCATCCTGTTCGGCCTGCTGGGCGACCGGTTCGGCGCGCGGAGGGTGGTCGTGGCCGGCCTCATGGTCCAGGCGGTGGGTGCCGGCAGCTACTATTTCACGCGCGACGCGGGGGAGTTCTATGCCGTCGCGATCCTGTTCGGGATGGCCTATGGCGGGGTCATGCCCCTCTATGCCGTGCTGGCCCGCGAGTACTTCCCCATGCGCATCATGGGGACTGTGTTCGGCGGCGCGGCCATGGTCTCCAGCCTCGGCATGGCGCTGGGCCCGGCGGCCGGCGGCTGGATCTTCGATACGTTCCACGGCTACGGCTATCTCTACATCGCGTCGTTGGGCATGGGCCTGGCGGCGGTCGCCATCGCGCTGGCCTTCCCGACGCCAACGTCGGCCCCGCGCAGGCCGCAGGCGCAGCCGGCTTAATCTGCGCAGGCTACGCAACGGCGGGGCCATCTTCCGAGTTGTTCCGCTAACAGAACCCGGAGAGTGCGATGAAAGTGGCCCTGCCTGTCCTGCTCGTCCTCGCGGTTGCCGGTGGCGCCGCTCAGGCCCAGCCCCAGCGTTTCAATTCCGACTTCAGCACGATGCAGGAGTCCGGCCCGCCGGTCGCGGGAGGGAACGGCGCCACGGTAGGGCCGAACTGGAAGAACCAGGCGATCCTGCCGATGCCCGGCTCCACCGAGATCAGCGAAGTGCCACGCTACCCGATCACAGAGGAGCCGATCGCCACCAAGCCGACGGCTCCCCCGGTTCGACAGCCTCCGCGCCGCGCTGAATAGGGGCTTCAGATAATGGCGTCGCCGTCCTTCAGGAAGGCTTCGAGGGCACGCTCGTGCGGCTCCAGGTCCAGCCCCTGGGCGGCGACCCATTCGTCGTTGTAGTAGGTGTTTCCGTACCGTTCCCCACCGTCGCAGATGAGGGACACGAGAGATCCCGTGCGGCCCTCCGCCTTCATGCGCGACGTGAGGATGCACAGCGCCACGAAGTTCGTACCGGTCGAACCACCCACCTTGCGGCCGAGCAGGCGCGAGAGGACGCGCATGCCCGCCAGCGACTGCGCATCGGGCACGCGCATCATGCGATCGATCATGTTGGGCAGGAACGAGGGCTCGACCCTCGGCCGGCCGATCCCCTCGATTCGCGAGCCGCGCTCGCAGGTCGCCTGGAGATTGCCCTTGGCGAAGGCTTCGAAGAAGACCGAGAACTCCGGGTCGGCGACGCAGAGCCTCGTGGCGTAACGCATGTAGCGGATGTAGCGGCCGAGCGTCGCCGTCGTGCCGCCGGTCCCGGCGCTCATCACGATCCAGGTCGGCACCGGATGGGGCTCGCGGCTCATCTGCTCGAAGATCGATTCGGCGATGTTGTTGTTGCCGCGCCAGTCGGTGGCCCGCTCAGCGTAGGTGAACTGGTCGACGTAGACGCCGCGCAACTCGGTCGCCAGGGCCTCGGCGGCAGCGTAGATGCCGCGACCGTCGGCGACGAGATGACACTTGCCGTGCTGCCGTTCGATCTCCGCGATCTTCTCCGCCGAGGTCGATGCCGACATCACCGCATGGAAGGGCAGGCCCAGCAGGCGGGCGAAGTAAGCCTCCGAGATCGCCGTCGAGCCCGACGAGGCCTCGACGATCGGCGTGTCCTGCCGGATCCGGCCGTTGCAGATCCCGTACAGGAACAGCGAGCGGGCCAGCCGGTGCTTGAGGCTGCCCGTGGGATGGGTCGACTCGTCCTTGAGATAGACGTCGATCCCCTCGAGCACCGGCAGGTCGAGGCGCAGCAGGTGAGTATCCGCGGAGCGACGCTGGTCGTTGCGGATCAGGTCCAGCGCGCGGCGGGACCATTCGGCATCGTTGTTACGGGCGACCGCCTCGTCGAGAAGCTGCATGTGCGTCATGGTCCGGCCGCCCGTTTCCGCTGATGCCCTCAGCCGCCGATGATCTTCTTCTCGATCATGCAGTGGATGCCCTTGTTGCCGTCCACCGTCTGCGTGACGTGCAGGTCGGCCTGCAGGCTGCAGAGCATGTAGGCGTCCTCGGGCTTGAGGCCGGTCTTGGCGGTGATCAGCCGGATCATGTCGCGCAGCGCTTCCTTGGCGGCGTCGTCGAGGTCCTGGTCGAAGCCGTGGGTGATCCAGTGGGTCGCCGTCTCGGCGCGCGGATTGTTGAGCTTCATGTTCTTGTGCAGCGTGAACTTGAAGGTACCGCTCAGGCTGGTCTCGAGCGCCGTCAGGTTGACCTCGCCGTCGCCCTGCACGCCATGGCCGTCGCCGGTCGAGAACAGGCCGCCGTCGGCGAAGACGGGAAAATAGACCGTCGTGCCGACCCGGAAATGCTTGTTGTCGATGTTGCCGCCGAAGGCGCGTGGCTCGACCGAGCTGCACTGGCCCCATTCCGGCGGCGGGGCGACACCCATGATGCCGAAGAAGGGCTTGAGCTCGATCTCTGCTCCCCACGGCATGGTGCAGATGCCGCGGTTGGAATCGATCGGGATGTGGGTCAGGCGGAAGAAGGGGAAGTCCTCGGGCAGGGTGCCCATCAGCGGCCGCTGCACGTTCCAGCCCCAGTTGGTGCGGAACTTGATGTCGAGTACCTCGACCGCCAGAACGTCGCCGCGCTCGGCACCCTCGACATGGACCGGCCCGGTCAGGATGTGCCGGCCGATATGCGGCGTTAGCTTGGCGATGATCTCGCGATGCTCGGGCAGCACGTTGTAGGGCTCGCCCGGCAGGATCTCGGCGGCGCCCGAGACGCAATGGATCGTGGCCGTATCGCCCGACTTGATGCGAAGCTGCGGCGGGAGCTGGCTGTCGAAATAGCCCCAGTGGCAGGTCTCGGGCGAAGAATGCAGCTCGTGGTTGGCCATTTCGATCCTCAAATGTAGTGTCCTGCGCCCGAAGCACATACCGTGCCCGGGGAATCATCTCAAATCGGCCGAGAATGTCACCGTGAACTACCGCCACGGCTATCACGCCGGCAACTTTGCCGACCTGCTGAAGCACACCGCCCTCTGCGAACTGCTGCGCCTGCTGACGGCCAAGGACAAGAAGCTGTTCGTGCTCGACACGCATGCCGGCGCCGGGGGCTATGATCTCGCCGGCTCGCAGGCGCGCCGCACGGGCGAGGCGGAAGCGGGCATCGGCCGCCTGATGAGCGAAAGCCGGACCGGTATGCCCGCTTCCGTCATGCGCTATCTCGCGGCCGTGCAGACCTACGCCCGCAAATTCGGCCCCTCGGGCGGCGCTCTCCATCGCTATCCCGGCTCGCCGCGACTGGTCCGGGCGGCCTTGCGGCCGGGCGACCGCTTCATCGCCTGCGAGAAGCACCCGGAGGAGGCGATGCTGCTGAAGCGCGAGTTCGCCGGCGACCGCGCGGTCGAGGTCCGGCAGGCTGACGGCTATCACGCGATCAAGTCGACGCTGCCGCCGGTCGAGCGCCGCGCCCTGGTGCTGATCGATCCGCCCTTCGAGGCGACCGACGAATTCGAAGTGCTGACACGCGGCGTGCGGCACGGGCTGCGCCGCTTCGCCACCGGTTGCTACGCGATCTGGTATCCGATCAAGGACGAGGCGGCGGTCTCGTCCTTCGTCGCGTCCCTGGCGGAGGTGGAATACCTGCGCATGGAACTCGAACTGGGCCCGCGCACCCCTGAAGGGAAGCTCGCGGCGTGCGGGCTCATCGTGGTCAATCCGCCCTGGAAGTTCGAAGAGGCGATGCGGGAGGCGCTGCCCTGGATCGCGGCCCATCTCGGGGACGGGGCCAGGTCGAGCTTTTTCGTGTCGCCGAAGGGCGCGCCGACCCAGGCCTGAACAAGCGATCGCGCGACGCTACTTCTTGTCGTTGCCGCTTTTCTCTGGCCGCCATCCCCAGGCTTCGTAGGCGGCTTCGAGGATCTTCGGGTCCAGCGCATGGTCGCCGATCTCGACGCCTTCGCCCAGCCTGTCAGCAATGATCCGCAGGCCCTTCAGGCGGGCATGCATCTTCTCGTCGCTGGCAATGACATGCCAGGGGGCATGCTCGGTGTCGGTGCGTTCGAGCATGTCGTCGTAGGCATCCAGATACTGCCTGCGCTTGGCGATGTTGCGAAAATCCTCGAGGCCGATTTTGTAGTGCTTGCTGGGCTTGCTCAGCCGCTCGATCATCCGCTGCTTCTGCTCCTCGGCGCTCACATGGACGAGCAGCTTCACGATGCGGACGCCATCGTCGGCAAGCTGGCGCTCGAACTCGTTGATCTCGCGGTAGGCCCGCTCCCAGGCCGACTTCTCGCAAAAGCCCTCGATCCTCTCCACCAGGACGCGGCCGTACCAGGTGCGGTCGAAGATGGCCCAGTTGCCGGGCGCCGGTAGCCGGTTCCAGAAGCGCCAGAGATAATGCCGGCCCTGCTCTTCGGGAGTCGGCGCGCCGATGCGCCAGACCTGCACCGACTTCGGCTCGAGTCCCGCCACCAGCCGTTCGATCAGGCCGCCTTTGCCGGCGGCGTCCCAGCCGTCGAGGCAGATCAGCGCGCGCCCGCCCGTTCGCAGATCGTGGATCTGGAGTTCGAGCAGCCGATCCTGCAGTTTCTTGATCTGGCGTTCGTAACTTTGCTTGTCGATAGGACCGTCGATCATCTCGATCTTGTCCAGCCGTGGCCACTTGCCCATTCGGTCCTCCTGCCCGGATCGTGACAGCGGCGTGGTGTGGAGGCAATGCAGGGAGATTGACAGCGCTAACCGGCGCGACGACTAATCTTCGCCGATGGCCGAAACGGAACCCACCATTCGCTACACCGAGCACGCGGGTAAGCCCGTCGTGGAAGTCGGCGGGACCTGGACGGTGTTCAGCGTCCGCGGAATCCGCAAGAAGGCCGAGAGCGCCCTCGCGGCCGCCGGCACCCGCTCGAAGGATCGTCGAGCCGTCGATGCGACGGGCCTCGAGAGGGTCGACACCGCCGGAGCGCTCGAAATCCTCGAACTCGCCGGGTGCGGCCCCGATGCCGAGGTGAAGACCCGGAGCGAGGCGCAGGCGGCCCTGTTCAAGGTGGTGCGCGAGAACATGTGCCAGGCCCAGCCGGACCGTAAGGTCAACTGGCTGGCGCACTGGCTGGAGGAGATCGGCCGCGGAACGATCGACTTCTACAAGCAGATACTCAATCTCTGCTCCTTCTTCGGCGAAATCCTGGTGGTCGTCGTCGAAGCCATTTTGCAGCCCAGACGCTTCCGGCCGAACGCCATCATCCAGCAGATGTACGAGGTCTGGATCAGAGCTCTCGTGATCGTCGGCGTGCTGTGCTTCCTGATCGGCGTGGTCATCGCCTACCAGGGCGTCCAGCAGCTTCGCCAATTCGGCGCCGAGACCTTCACCGTCGAGGCGGTCGGTATCGGCATGTTCCGCGAACTGGGGCCGCTCCTGACGGCGATCATCGTCGCCGGTCGCTCGGGCAGCGCCTTCACGGCCCAGATCGGCACGATGCAGGTCAACCAGGAGGTCGATGCCATGCGCACGATCGGCCTCAATCCGATCGAATGGCTGGTCCTGCCGCGCATCAGCGCGCTGCTGATCTCGATGCCGCTGCTGGCCTTCTGGGGCGACATGGCGGGCCTGCTGGGCGGCGCCGTCGCCTGCACCGTCTATCTCGACTTCACCTTCGTGCAGTTCTTCGACCGGCTGCGCGACACGGTCGGCGCCTGGCATTTCTACACCGGCATGATCAAGGCGCCGGTGTTCGGCATCGTGATCGCCACGATCGGCTGCTTCGAGGGGCTCCAGGTGCGCGGCAGCGCCGAGAGCGTGGGGCAGCTCACCACCAAGTCCGTCGTCGAATCGATCTTCTGCGTGATCGTGCTGGACGCGGTGTTCTCGATCATCTTCCTGCTCGCCGGCGTCTGATGGCCGAAGGCGCCAAGCCGGAAGGGGGGCAGATCGTCGATCACAGCGACGGCCGGGAGGTCGTGCTGCGCCTGCGCGGCATCCGAACGCAGTTCGGCGACAAGGTGATCCACGACAATCTCGATTTCGACGTATTCCGCGGCGAGATTGTCGGTCTGGTCGGCGGTTCGGGTACCGGCAAGTCGGTGCTTCTGCGCACCATCATCGGGCTGAACGAAGCGCGCGAAGGCACGATCGAGATGCTGGGGGTCGATACCAGCACCCTGCACGGCAAGGCCCAGCGCCAGATGCTGGCCCGTACCGGGGTCCAGTTCCAGGACGGTGCGTTGTTCTCCTCGCTCACCGTCACCGAGAACATCATCGTTCCGATTCGCGAGCATGCCGAGCTGGAAGAACCAACGATGCGCGAGATCGCGGCCCTGAAAGTCGCTCTGGTCGGCCTTCCGGCCGACACCGGGGAGAAGAAGCCGTCTGAACTTTCCGGTGGCATGCGCAAACGCGCCAGCCTGGCCCGCGCGCTCGCCCTCGATCCGGAGCTCCTGTTTCTCGACGAACCCACGGCGGGTCTCGACCCGATCGGCGCCGCCCACTACGACGAACTCGTCAAGGGGCTCAGCCGCAACCTCGGACTCACGGTTCTGATGGTCACCCACGACCTGGATAGCCTGAATGCAATTTGCGACCGCATTGCAGTCCTGCTCGACAAGCGCGTCGTGGTGGGTACGATGGCGGAATTGCTGGAATACGATCATCCCTGGGTCCGGGAATATTTCCACGGACCGAGAGGGCGCGCAGCGCGGCGGGAGCAGAAGTAGTACCGGATGGAAAGAAAATCGCCCTACGTGCTGATTGGCGCGGCGATGATCCTGTTCGTCGCCGCCCTTGCCGGATTCGTGATCTGGAAGCTGCGCGCCGGGGACCGCACGTCGTACGCCTATTATGACATTCTCTTCTCGGGCGATGTGCAGGGGCTGACCAACGATTCACCGGTGTTCTACCGCGGTTTGCGAGTCGGCCGCGTGGTCAACATCCAGCTCACCTCCCGGGTCGATACGCAGCGTTCGACCGGTCGGGAGCGCCTGACGGAAAAGATCGAGGTCACGGTGGCGGTCGACTGGTCGATCGACATCCGCGACCGTTCCTATGCCGTCTTCGAGAAGCCGTTCATCGCCGGCTCGCCCTTCATCCAGATCGTGGGACGTCTCGACGTCGACCAAGTGAAGCCCAAGAAGAAGCTGGGTGACAAGCCTTACCCCGAGATTCGCGAGGGCGCCTCGTTCCTGCAGGCGACCTCGACCTCGGCGCAGGAGCTGCTGACCAAGGCCAGCACGACCGTGGACCGGTTGAACGACCTGTTGAGCCCGGACAATATCGGCGCGGTCACCGACACGCTGCGCAACCTGCAGACGGCGACCAACGCTTTTGCCAAGTCCGATGGCGCCATCCAGACCACCCTGGCCGAATTGCCGGGGGCGATCGCCGATTTCCGCAAAACCTTCACCAAGTTGAACGAGCTTTCGGATTCGTTCACCCTGATCGCCCAGGAAATCGGCCCGCAGGATGCCGAGACGCGCAAGGCGCTGGCCGGCAAGGATCCGGGCGAACTGCGCAAGACGCTGAACGAGACCCGCGCGGCGCTGTCCAACATCAACGCCGCGGCCACACAGCTGAACAAGCTGGTCACGGACAACAGCCGTCCGATCAAGAACTTCACGGAAATCGGCCTCACCGAGTTCTCGCTGGCGCTGCGGGATCTGCGCCAGCTCACCGCGAATCTGAACGTCATCGCCACACGACTGGAGCGCGACCCGGCCAATTTCGTGTTCAGCGGCAAGCAGGGATACACGCCGAAATGATCCGTTGCCTGGCCGTCTGCGCTTCTGTTGTGGCCCTCCTGTCGGGCTGTTCGTTTGTCAGTGCCGTCGACTCGGTAGGCGACCCGACCGACCTCTACACCGTCTCGCCCAAGAGCACCTTCGACGCCGATCTGCCGTCGGTCTACTGGCAGCTTGCGGTAGAGGCCCCGGTGGCGGCAGCGAACCTCGACACTGGCCGCATCGCCATCGCCATGACGCCGACTTCCACGGACTACTATGCCAAGGCGGCATGGACAGACCGGGCGCCGTTGATGGTGCAGACCCGGATCGTCGATTCCTTCGAGAATACGCGCAAGATCGTGGCGGTTTCCCGCGAATCGATCGCGCTGCGAGCGAACTACGTGCTGCAGCCCGACCTGCGCAATTTCGAGGCCATGTATTTCTACGGCATGCCGCCGATCGTGAAGGTTCGCATCATTGCCAAGCTGGTGCGCATGCCCGACCGGCAGATCATCGGCGTCGCCTCCTTCGAACGCTGCGTTCGGGCGCGCGCCGACAAGGTGCCGAAAGTCGTCGAGGCCTTCGACCAGGCCCTTGGCAGTGTGATCAAGCAGCTGGTGTCCTGGACGCTCCGGACGCCCCCGACGCAGCCGCCGAGCGAGTTCGCGCCCTACGACATTGCGCGCTATCGCAATCCGGCCAACGCCATCATCGACAGCGCCAATTGCCCGAAGGGCCACGACGCCTCGATGGTGCCGTACACAGACGAATAGGCCGGGAAAGCGCGCTCAGCCGCGCTTCTCGACCATCGACCAGGCGAGGTCGGCCATCGCGCGGGCGCGGTTGCCGTATTTCGTCGCCGTTTCCGACGAGGCGTTTCCGTCGAGTCCGCGCTTGTAGACGCCCTGCACGATGGCGGCGAGGCGGAACAGGGAAAAGGCGAGGTAGAAGTCCCAGGCCGGCACTTCCTTGCGACCGGTCCGGCGGGCATAGGCGGCAAGATATTCCTGCTCGGTCGGAATGCCGAACGCCTTCAGGTCCTGGCCGGCATAGCCGCCGGAAGCGCCGAAACCCTCGCCGAAATGGTACATCATGCAGTTGTAGCCGAGGTCGGCCAGCGGATGGCCGAGCGTGGAGAGTTCCCAGTCGAGCACGGCGATGACGCGCGGCTCGGTCGGGTGCACGATCGTATTGCCGAGGCGATAGTCGCCATGGTTGATGCGCGTCTCGTCGCCGGGCGGGATGTTCTCCGGCAGCCACTTCTTCAGCGCTTCCATCGATGCGATGTCTTCCGTCCGGGCGAGATCATACTGGCTCGACCAGCGCGCGAGCTGGCGCTGGATGTACTGACCCTCGCGGCCATAGTCGCCGAGGCCGACCGCGCGATAGTCGACATTGTGCAGGCGGGCGAGCACGTCGTTCATCGAGTCGAAGATCTTGCCGCGGTCAGCCGGGGAGACGCCCGGCATGCGCACGTCGGCGAAGACCCGGCCCGGCAGGAACTGCATGATGTAGAAGGCCGTCCCGATGACCGAATCGTCCTGGCAGAGCGCGTAGGGCTTGGGAACGGGCACGTCGGTATGGTCGGACAGGGCCTTGATCACGCGGTATTCGCGATCGACCTGGTGGGCCGAGGGCAGCAGCTTGCCCGGCGGCTTCTTGCGCAGCACGTACATGTTGCCGGCGCCGTCGGTGACGTGGAAGGTCGGGTTGCTCTGGCCCCCCTCGAACTGGAGGATGCTGATCGGGCCGCGATAGCCCTCGACATTGGCCTTCATGTAGTCGGCGAGCCTTGCTTCGTCGAAAACGTGGGCCGGGCGGACGGGCGTGAGATTGTCTGGCAGATTGGACATGGGACTCTTCTAGAACCGTGGCATCGGGAATTCGAGACGCGTTTGCGGTCGGGTCCGCAGGGCGGTCACGTCGAGGCGGTCAATTGATGTTGCGCTGCCGGCCTTCCCAGTAGGGCTTGCGCAGCTCGCGCTTCAGGATCTTGCCGGTCGGGTTGCGGGGCAGGGCGTCGATGAAGTCGACCGATTTGGGCAGCTTGTAGCCGGCGATGCGGTCCCGCGCCCAGCCGATCAGCTCGCCGGGCGTGGTGTCGGTTCCGGGCTTCCGTACTACGACGGCCTTCACCGCCTCGCCCCAGCGCTCGTCGGGAACGCCGATCACCGCCACGTCGGCGACGCCCGGATGGCCGAACAGGGCGCTCTCGACCTCCGCCGGGTAGATGTTCTCGCCGCCCGAAACGATCATGTCCTTCACGCGGTCGTGGATGAACAGATAGCCCTTCTCGTCGAGATAGCCCGCGTCGCCGGTGAAGAGCCAATCTCCCTGGATGGCCCGGCGGGTGGCGTCGGGCAGGCGCCAGTAGCCCGCCATGACCTGCGGCGAACGCACGGCAATCTCGCCGACCTTGCCGGCGGGCACGTCCGTGCCGGCATCGTCCACGATGCGAAGCTCTACGCCCACCTGGGCATAACCGCAGGACAGGAGCTTTTTCGCGTCGGACGGATCGTGGTCCTCGGGCGGTAGCAGGGTGATCGCGCCGGTCGTCTCGGTGAGTCCGTAGACCTGCTGGAAGCCGCAGCCGAAGATCGACAGTGCCTGCTTCAGCAGCTCGCCGGGGATCGGCGCCGCGCCGTAGACGATCAGGCGCAGGCTCGACAGGTCGGTCTCGCGGATCTGCGGTGCCTGCACCAGGAAGAGGATCATCGCCGGCACCAGCAGCATCACCTCGATGCGGTCGCGTTCGATGATCTCCAGCACCCGTGCGGGGACGAACTCCCGGACGACATGGTTGGTCGCACCTGCATAGAGGCCGGCGATGGCCCAGCCCGCGCCGCCGATATGGAACATCGGCAGGCAGACGATGTTCTGCGTCCCCGGCTTCAGGAGCCAGCTGCGTGTCCATTGCTCGAACATGAAGGCAAAGTTGGCATTGGTCAGTTCGGCACCCTTCGGCAGGCCCGTGGTGCCGCTGGTGTAGAACTGCACGGCGGTGTCGCGCGGGCGGGCGGGCAGGCGCGGGTCGGTGTCGGGGTGCCGGTCGCGCCAGTCTGCGAAGGCCTCCCAGTCGGCGTGACGGGGGGCCAGGGACACGATCCTGCGGACGGTCTTCAACTGGTCGCGGATCGCCTCGACGACGGGGAAGAATTCCTCGCCGACGAACAGCATCTCGGCTTCGGCGTCGTTGACGATCTGCAGCACCTCGGGGGCGGCAAGGCGCCAGTTCACCGAGACCATCACGGCGCCGGCCTTGGCGACGCCGAACAGCAGCTCGAAGAAGAGGTCGCTGCTCTTGTCGAGATGGGCAATGCGGACCCGGGGCTCGATGCCTTCGGCGACGAGGCCGCTGGCAACGCGGCTGGAGGCGCGATCGAGTTCGCCGTAGGTCGTGGGCCGGCCTTCGTAGACGATCGCCACCGTGTCCGGACGTGCCGCACCATGGACGCGCACGATGTCGGCCAGGCCGACCATGTCGATGCTCATAGGACGCTTCCCCTGCGATATTGGCCCGGTCCCCCTAGCGGTCGGGCAGCTTCATCCTTCGGTGATTTTGAAGTGAATTCAAGAGCTTGATGGCCTAGTGTCGATCGCGATGTGAGAGGCGATTCCGAGGGGCATCATGGGCAAGCGGATTCTGGTCACCGGCGGGGCGGGCTTTCTCGGTTCGCACCTCTGCGAGCGCCTGCTCGAGGCCGGACACGACGTGCTCTGCGTCGACAACTACTTCACCGGCAGCAAGGCCAACGTGCTGGCCTGCCTCGACAACCCGCGCTTCGAACTGATGCGTCACGACGTGACCTTCCCGCTCTATGTCGAGGTCGACGAGATCTACAACCTGGCCTGCCCGGCCTCGCCGATCCACTACCAGCACGACCCTGTGCAGACGACCAAGACGAGCGTCCATGGCGCCATCAACATGCTGGGCCTGGCCAAGCGGGTGCGGGCCAAGATCTTCCAGGCCTCGACCAGCGAGGTCTACGGCGATCCGACGGTGCATCCGCAGGTCGAGAGCTACCGCGGCAACGTCAATCCGCTGGGGCCGCGCGCCTGCTACGACGAGGGCAAGCGCTGCGCGGAGACGTTGTTCTTCGACTATCACCGCCAGCACGGGCTGCGCATCAAGGTGGCGCGCATCTTCAACACCTACGGTCCGCGCATGCACCCCAACGACGGGCGCGTGGTGTCTAACTTCATCGTGCAGGCCCTGAAGGGCGAGGACATCACCATCTACGGCGACGGCATGCAGACCCGGGCCTTCTGTTACGTCGACGACCTGCTCGACGGCTGGCAGCGCCTGATGGACCATACGCCCGACGACTTCACCGGGCCGGTGAACATTGGCAATCCGGTCGAGATGCCGATCCGCCACCTGGCCGAGAAGATCCTCGACAAGGTCGGCGGCAAGAGCCGGCTGGTGTTCGCGCCGTTGCCGGCCGACGATCCGATGCAGCGCTGCCCGGACATCACGCTCGCCCGCGAGGCGCTCAAGTGGGAGCCGAAGGTCGCGCTCGACGAGGGGCTGACGAAGACGATCGCCTTCTTCGACGAGCTGCTGAAGAGCAACCGAGGCCTGAGCGGGATCGGCCGTTAGCCCCTATGCAAAGCGCCGCGAAGTTTCCTTCGCGGCGCGTTCGTGGTCCGGCGTTCCCGGCGGCTTACTGGGCCGCGAGGGCCTGCTTCGGCAGGGCATTGACGACCGAGTCCTTGCCCGATGTCATTTCGTCGTAGATCCACTTGTAGGTCTTCTCCATGCCGTCCTCGAGACGGATGGACGGGGCCCAGTTCATCAGCTTCTTGATCAGCGTGTTGTCGCTGTTGCGGCCGCGCACGCCCTTCGGGGCGTCGAGCTTGTAGGTGCGCTTGAGCTTGATGCCGGCGATCTTCTCGACCATGTCGACCAGCGTGTTGATGCTGACCAGCTCGTCGCTGCCGATGTTCAGCGGCTCGATGATGTCGCTCTCCGCGAGCTTGATCGTGCCCTCGGTGCAGTCGTCGATGTACATGAACGAACGGGTCTGCTCGCCGTCGCCCCAGATCTCGATCTCGTGCTTGCCCGAGAGCTTGGCGGCGATGACCTTGCGGCACATGGCGGCCGGGGCCTTTTCGCGACCGCCGTCATAGGTGCCTTCCGGCCCGTAGACATTGTGATAGCGGGCCACGCGGGTGGCGATGCCGTAATCCTCGCGATAGTGGCGGGCCATGCGCTCGCTGAACAGCTTCTCCCAGCCATAGCCGTCTTCGGGCAGGGCGGGGTAGGCGTCTTCTTCCTTCAGGGCCGTGACGTTGGCGTCGGTCTGCTTGTCGCCGTTGTAGACGCAGGCCGAGGACGAATAGAAGAAGCGCGGCACGCCGGCTTCCTTGGCGGCGACGAGCATGTGGGTGCTGACGAGCACCGACAGCATGCATTCGGCCTTGTGGGTCTCGATGAAGCCCATGCCGCCCATGTCGGCGGCGAGATTGTAGATCATCGCGGCGCCCTGGGCGGCCTTGCGGCAGGGCTCGAGCAGGGCTAGATCGCCCACTTGGTTCTCGACACCCGGGATCTTCTGGTACCACTCCTCGAGCGGCTTCACGTCGACCGCGCGAATCCTGGTGTGGCCGCGTTGCTGCAGGACCTTCACCAGATGGCCGCCGATAAAGCCACCGGCGCCGGTCACGACGACGAGATCATTCTTGGACATGCACGAGAGCCTTTCGATCGAAGCGAGGGGTTTTATCCGACTTGTCAACGACTTGCGAGGGTTGCCACGCGCCTCGGTCGAGCACGCGATCGGGGCCCCGGGAAGCGAGGGGGCCGCTCGAGGCTGTCCGTTTGATCGGAAGTGCCGGTCTCGTCAAGCCGTCGACGCGCCGCATGGGCTATGCATGGTCTGCAGACGACGACGCCCTCATGGCCGCAAGGGCGGCGAAAAAGGTGGTCCTTCGCAAATATTGATCTATACCAACCACATAGGCGTAGTCTTTCCGATGTTCGATCTGTCCTCATGACCTACATTCTGGGCCTCAACGCCTATCACGCCGACGCGGCCGCCTGCCTGGTGAAGGATGGCGAGCTGGTCGCGGCGGTGGAAGAGGAGCGGTTTCGCCGCATCAAGCACTGGGGTGGCTTCCCCAGTGAGTCGATCCGTTATTGCCTGGGCGAGGCCGGCATCTCGCTGGCCGAAGTCGACCATGTCGCGGTCAACAGCGACAACGCCGCCAATCGCTGGCGCAAGCTCGCCTTCGCGCTGACGTCGCGCGTCAGCCTGAACTACGTGATGAGCCGTTTGCGCAATCGCAGCGAGCGCGCCGACATTGCGGGCAACCTCGAGCACCATCTCCCGGACCAGGAGTTCCGTGGCACAGCGCATATGGTCGAACACCATCTGTGCCATCTCGCATCGGCCTTCCTCGTCTCGCCCCATGACCGGGCGGTGGCGGTCTCGGTGGACGGATTCGGCGACTTTTCCTCTGCGGCCTGGGGCATGGGCGAGGGAGGAAACCTGTCGGTCGATGGCCGGGTCTATTTCCCGCATTCACTGGGCGTCTTCTACGAAGCGATGACCCAGTTCATCGGGTTCCCGCACTATGGCGACGAGTACAAGGTCATGGGCCTCGCGCCTTACGGCCAGCCGACCTTCGTCGACCAGATGAAGGAGATCGTGCGTCTCAGGAACGACGGTACTTTCGCGCTCAACCTGCGCTATTTCCGCCATGCCTCGGGTGAGGGCGCCAACTATCAGGTCAAGGACGGCATCCCTTCCGGCGGTCGCCTGTGGAGCGACGAACTCGTCACGCTGCTGGGACCGGCGCGGGACCCGGAGGCGCCGCTCGAGGACAAGCACCGCGACATCGCGCGTTCCGCACAGGTGACCTATGAGAACGCCTTCTTCAACCTGCTGAACGCCCTGCATGCCCGCTACGGGACCGACGCCGTCGTGCTGGCGGGTGGCTGCGCCTACAATTCGGTGGCCAACGGCAAGGTTCTCGAGCGTACCCCGTTCCGGAAGCTCTACGTCCAGTCGGCCGGCGGCGATGCCGGCGGCGCGATCGGGGCGGCCTTTGCGACGTGGCACAAGACCGGCGGGGCGTCGGCCAAGCGCCATTTCGTGATGGATCACGCCTATTGGGGGCCGTCAGCAACGCCGGACGAGATCGCGGCGGCCATCGCCCGGCGCCGGGCCGATTTCGACGCGGCCGGCTGCCGCATCGAACGGATCGCCGACGAGGCGACGCTCTGCCGGCACACCGCGCAGGCGATCTCCGAGGGCAAGGTGATCGGCTGGTTCCAGGGGCGGCTGGAATGGGGGCCGCGCGCGCTCGGTAACCGCTCGATCCTGGGCGATCCGCGTCGCTCGGACATGAAGGATATCCTCAACCTCAAGATCAAGCGGCGGGAATCCTTCCGGCCCTTCGCGCCTTCGATCCTGCGCGAAGCCGTGCCGGACTGGTTCGAGACCGACGACGACGTGCCGTTCATGATGCAGGTCTTCCGCATCCGGGAGGAGAAGCGCAAGGAGATCCCGGCCGTCACCCATGTCGACGGGACCGGCCGCCTCCAGACCGTCACCTGGTCGGGCAATCCGCGCTATGCGCGGCTGATCACGGCCTTCCGCGACCTCACAGGCGTGCCGATCGTGCTGAACACAAGCTTCAACGAGAACGAGCCGGTGGTCTGCAAACCCGATGAGGCGATCGACTGCTTCCTGCGGACCAAGATGGATGTCCTCGTGCTCGGCGACACGCTTATTCAGCGCTGACCGTGCAATTGGGCTATCCTGCTCTTCAGAGCATTCGAGCGGGGGAGACGGCATAGTGCGTGTACTGGTGGCAGGGGGTGCGGGCTATATCGGCTCGCATACATGCAAGGCGCTTGCGCACGCGGGCCACCTGCCGATCGCCTACGACAACCTGCACGCCGGCCATTCGTGGGCGGTGAAGTGGGGTCCGCTGGTGCAGGGCGACATCAACGATCCCCTGACGCTCGCAGCTGCAATCCGCGAGCACAGGCCCGATGCCGTCGTCAACTTCGCAGCACTCGCCTATGTCGGGGAGTCGATGGTCGAGCCGATGCGCTACTACCGCGCCAACGTCGGCGGCATGATCACGCTGATCGAGGTCATGCGGGCTCATGGCGTGGGCCGGATCGTTTTCAGCAGCAGTTGCGCGACCTATGGCGTGCCCGATGTCCTGCCGGTCGTCGAAGGCACCAGGCAGCTGCCGATCAACACCTACGGCCACACCAAGCTGATGGGGGAGCAGATCCTGCACGATGCCTGTACCGCTCACGGGCTGGGGGCGATCGCGCTGCGCTACTTCAACGCCGGTGGCGCCGATCCCGAGGGCGAGCTGGGTGAGGAGCACGACCCGGAGACCCACATCATCCCCCTCGTACTGCAGGCCGCGCACGGCACCCGGCGGGAGATCTGCATTTTCGGGACGGACTACGATACGCCGGACGGCACCTGCGTGCGGGACTATGTTCATGTGACCGATCTTGCGGCGGCCCATGTCGCCGCGCTGTCGCGCTGCGAGGCCGGTAATTTTCAGGCCTACAATCTGGGCGGCGGACAAGGTGCCAGCATCGGCGAACTTGTCGATCGCGCGCGGCGCCTCACCGGCCGCGAGATCCGGACCGTCGCGGCACCGCGGCGGGCGGGCGATCCTCCGGTGCTGGTGGCGGACGTCTCGCGGGCGCGGCAGGCGCTGGGCTGGGCGCCGGCCCATTCGGCGATCGACGACATCATCGGCAGCGCCTGGATGTGGATGACGGACAGCCGCCGCCGCGCGATGCAGGCGAAGGCCCGCTAGAGACGCCACGCATGGATCGCGACAGCATCACTCCGCTGCTGATCACCTTCAACGAGATCCAGAATATCGGGCGGACACTGGCAAAACTCGACTGGGCCCGCCGCATCGTCGTGATCGACAGCGGCAGCACCGACGGTACGCTGGACGTGCTGGCCGCGAATCCGCGGGTGGAGATCGTCTACCGCCCGTTCGACAGTTTCGCCGAACAGTGCAATTTCGGCCTGGCGCAGATCCGCACCGACTGGGCCCTGTCGCTCGATGCAGACTACGAGCTGAGCGACGCTTTCGTCTCTGAACTGGCAGAGCTACAGCCGGGTGCGGGAGACACAGGTTACAAGGCGGCGTTCATCTACCGGATCCACGGCCACCCGCTGCGCGGCACGCTCTACCCGCCGCGTACCGTGCTCTATCGCGTCGCAGGCGCGCGCTACGAGAACGAGGGGCACGGCCATCGCATCCGCCTGCAGGGACGCGTCGCGGCCCTGCAGGGCAGGATCTACCACGACGATCGCAAGCCGCTGGCGCGCTGGCTGGGCTCGCAGCTCAAGTACGCCGCCCGTGAGGCCGACCATCTTCTCGAGGCCCCGCGCGACCGGCTGGGCCGTGCCGACAGGATACGCCTGATGGGCTGGGCTGCGCCGATTCTGGTGCTGGGCTATGTGCTGTTCGCGAAGGGCGCGATCCTCGACGGAAAGGCTGGCTGGTTCTACGCCTTCCAGCGCCTGCTCGCGGAAGTACTGTTGGCGCTCGAGCTGTTGGACAAACGTCTGTCGTCGCTGACGCGGTCTGATTGAGTCAAAGGATGAGTGGAGAGCCTTTGAGGTCCTTCTCCGTCCCGGCGATGACCACCCGAATCGGCATTTTATCCACCGGCAGGCCTGCCGGTAAGCAAATCTCGAAGCCGCCAACGCCATGGGGCGTCATCTTCTTCAGCCACGGCAGAAACTGATCGGCATAGCAGCGCTGAACAGCTTGCCCGCCGACCCGGACTTCGATCATTGCCATCTGGTTCGGATCGTGCGCCACGGCCCAACCGCTGAGGGTGCGTTCTTCCGTCCGATGCACCCTGCCTCTGGCAAGCTTGGAATTTATGCTCAGGGGGCGACCGCGATGGTTCGTGAAGTAGTCCAGGTTGGCCTCGACATGACCATAGAGGCACACATCGTCCTCGTTGAGCGCGAGTATTCGGGAGCGAGTGGCTGCGTCGATTTTGGGTCGGAGAGAACGGCCGGCGCTATTGTCGTGGCGCGTCTGAAGCTCCAAGCCAAGGTGCCGGGACAAGGCTTTGAGCATGTCTGGCATGAACTCAACCAGCCCGACAAAGCCCAGGTGGTGCAGGTCCACTCCCTGCAGCTTCCGGCACTGAACATTGATTTGGTCCTGCGACTCATAGAATTCGGCGAACGAACCGGTGAAGCTTTTATCTCTGACGTGCATCCGATAGCTGGACTCGACGCGATCGACGGGATCGCGCAGGAAGGTCACGACCGATGCAGGGTGAAAGGCAGAGGTCCAGTGACGGATAGGCCAATGGCTGCTGACCAGAAATCGCTGACCCCGAGGCGCTTCACCTCGCAGCGCGGCGATCTTCTCAGGCGTTCGGATGTCGGACGCAAAAGCATCTATGATGTCGCCGGACCCCGTGGCGGCGTTGGCCCCACCATCCATAGCACCCACGGTGGTTTGCTGCGCGGGGATCAGCGTGGCCGTGTCGGCCCCATACTCGAAGATCTTCGTGGCAGTCGGCAGGGCCGCTGAGAGCATATTGCGCATCGACGTGCCGGCGGTTTTAGGGATGTGGACGAACACCACATCTTTGATTTTCGGTTCCAACTCGGGGCGGGACGCATTTATCGCGTTGTCGTCTTGGGGGACCGCCGCTGCCGAAGCAACACTCGTCGTCGAGGCTCTTGGTGCGAACCACCGAGCGGGCCAAAAACTGCGGCTCATGGTCAGGAACGGTCAGCTCGTTGAACGCGCATCAATCTGGCTATTGGCTGTTTGTCACTCTGGTTGACTAACAACATGCAGGGCCAACTAGAATTAAAAAAAGGCAGCTCGTGCCTTGCCGGTTCTGATTTGGCGTTCCGCGGCGGCTGTCCCGCAGAACCGCTCACAGCAAGGTCCAAGAAAAGGCTGGTGCCGGGTGAGGGGATCGAACCCCTGACCTTCGGTTTACAAAACCTCAATAGCCCGAAAGAGGTTGGCGAAAAATACAATAAATACGCGCCTTTCTGGGGTTGGATCGCGAGGCGCGGTTTCTGTGCACCGCTTGTGCACCGCTGACCTGCCCTGATTTATCGGACCAGTTTTAACTTGAGAATGCTGGCCTCTCTTGTGCCTCTGAATGCCCCTCGCGGGACGGTGCTGCAACGGGCCG
>NCHQ01000017.1 GCA_002281855.1 Rhodospirillales bacterium 24-66-33
GCTGATCCAGCCGATCGCCATGGACGAGGGCCTGCGCTTCGCCATCCGCGAGGGCGGCCGCACCGTCGGCGCCGGCGTCGTCACCAAAGTCGTAAAGTAAACGTAACCGACGCGACAAGGCGAATATCATGGCCATGGACAACACAAACATCCGGATCCGGCTGAAGGCCTTCGATCATCGCGTGCTCGATTCGTCGACCAGCGAGATCGTGAGCACGGCCAAGCGGACGGGCGCGCAGGTGCGCGGGCCCATTCCGTTGCCGACCGGAATCGAGAAGTTCACGGTCAATCGCTCGCCGCATATCGACAAGAAGTCGCGCGAGCAGTTCGAAATCCGCACGCACAAGCGCGTGCTCGATATCGTCGACCCGACGCCGCAGACGGTGGACGCGCTGATGAAGCTCGACCTCGCCTCCGGCGTGGACGTCGAAATCAAACTCGGCGCCTAGAGCGGACCAGGAAAGAAGGAAGAAGACCATGCGTTGCGGTCTCGTCACCCAGAAGGTCGGCATGACCCGCGTCTTCAACGACGCCGGGGAACATGTGCCCGTCACCGTTCTGAAGGTGGATCAGCTGCAGGTTGTCGCTGTCCGCTCGGAAGAGAAGGACAAGTACACTGCCGTGCAGCTCGGCTACGGCAAGGCAAAGGTGAAGAACGTGACCCAGCCGATGCGCGGTCACTTCGCCAAGGCCAAGGTCGAGCCGAAGAAGAAGCTCGTCGAGTTTCGGGTCGCCAAGGACGCGGTCCTCGAGGTCGGCGCGGAACTCGTGCCCAGCCACTTCGTGCCGGGACAGTTCGTCGACGTCGTCGGCACTACGATCGGCCGCGGCTTCACCGGCTCGATGGTCCGTTGGAACTTCCACGGCCTCGAGGCCAGCCACGGCGTATCGGTCTCGCACCGTTCGCATGGTTCGACCGGTAACCGCCAGGATCCCGGCCGTACCTTCCCGGGCAAGAAGATGGCCGGCCATTACGGCAGCGAGCGCGTGACCACGCAGAATCTGAAGGTCGTCGCCGTCGACGACGAGAAGGGCCTCCTGCTGGTGTCTGGCGCCGTTCCCGGCCCGGCCAACGGCTACATCATCGTCAAGGACGCCTCCAAGCGCGCCCGTCACAAGGATGCTCCGTACCCGGCCGGCCTGCGCAAGGCTGCTGCCGAGGCGGCGGCTCCGGCGGCTGAACCCGCTCCGCAGGCTTAAGGATCAGATCATGAAGATCGCGGTCAAGACCATTGAAGGCGGCAGCGCCGGCGAGATCGATCTCGCCGACGCCGTGTTCGCCGTTCCCGTCCGCAAGGACATCCTGCAGCGTTGCGTCGTGTGGCAGCTGTCGCACCGTCAGCAGGGCACCCACAAGACCAAGGGTCGCTCCGAGATCACGGCGACGGCCAAGAAGATGTATGCCCAGAAGGGCACCGGTCGCGCCCGTCACGGTAACGAAGCGGCTCCGCAGTTCCGTGGCGGCGGCAAGGCGTTCGGTCCGGTCGTTCGCAGCCACGCCAGCGACCTGCCCAAGAAGGTCCGCAAGCTCGCGCTGCGCACCGCGCTGTCGGCGAAGGCGGCCGAGGGCAAGCTGATCGTGGTCGAGGCCGCCGCTCTGGCCGAGCCGAAGACCGCCCAGCTCAAGGGGCACTTCGGCGCGCTGGGCCTGACCAGCGCCCTGATCATCGGCGGCGCCGAGATCGATACGAACTTCGCCCGCGCGGCGGCCAACATCGCCCATGTCGATGTGCTGCCGCAGCAGGGCGCAAACGTCTACGACATCCTGCGCCGCGACACGCTGGTGCTCACCAAGGATGCCGTGAAGCACCTCGAGGAGCGTCTGCAATGAGCGCCAAGCGGTACATCCCCCAAACCGTCTCGCGCCTGCGCATGTACGAAGTGATTCGTGCACCGCTGATCACCGAGAAGACGACCAACGGTTCGGAGCATAGCCAGGTGACCTTCAAGGTTGCCGCCGATGCGACCAAGCCGGAGATCAAGCAGGCCATCGAAGGTCTGTTCAAGGTCAAGGTCAAGGCGGTCAACACCGTCACGGTTAAAGGCAAGAGCAAGGTATTCCGCGGCCGTCCCGGCGTGCGGAGCGACTGGAAGAAGGCGATCGTCTCGCTGGTCGAGGGTCACAAGATCGACGTGACCACGGGCCTGTAGGACGGGAGACAGAACAATGGCCTTGAAGACATTCAAACCGATCACGCCGTCCCTGCGACAGCTGGTCATCGTCGACCGCACCGGCCTCTGGAAGGGCAAGCCGGTCAAGGAACTGACGCGCGGCAAGAGCAACACCGGTGGACGCAACAACCACGGCCGCATCACCAGCAACCACATGGGCGGTGGCCACAAGCGTCGCCTGCGCATCATCGACTTCAAGCGTCGCAAGTTCGATGTGCCTGCGACCGTGGAGCGTCTGGAGTACGACCCCAACCGGACGGCGTTCATTGCCCTGGTCAAGTATGCCGACGGCGAGCAGGCCTACATTCTCGCTCCGCAGCGCTTGAAGGCGGGCGACGAGATCGTCTCGGGCGAGCGCGTCGACATCAAGCCGGGCAATGCGATGCCGCTGGCCAACATGCCGGTCGGCACCATCGTCCACAATGTCGAGCTGAAGAAGGGCCGCGGCGGCCAGCTGGCGCGCTCCGCTGGCAACTACGCCCAGCTCGTCGGCAAGGATGCGGGCTATGCCCAGATCAAGCTGAGCTCGGGCGAGCTGCGCCTGGTGCCGGGCGAATGCCTGGCGACCGTCGGCGCAGTGTCGAACCCGGACAACCAGAACATCGTCATCGGCAAGGCCGGCCGCCAGCGTTGGCTGGGCCGCCGTCCGACGGTTCGCGGCGTCGTGATGAACCCGGTCGATCATCCGCACGGCGGCGGCGAAGGCCGCACCTCGGGTGGCCGTCATCCGGTGACGCCGTGGGGCAAGCCGACCAAGGGTAAGAAGACCCGCAAGAACAAGGCGACGGACAAGATGATCATCCGCCGCCGGCATGCGACGCGCTAGGAGATAGACAGTGGCACGCTCCGTTTGGAAGGGCCCCTTCGTTGAGGGCAGCCTGATCAAGAAGGCCGAGAAGGCCCGCGGGAATGTCCGCAACGAGGTGATCAAGACCTGGTCGCGTCGTTCGACGATCCTGCCGCAGTTCGTCGGCCTGACGTTCGGTGTCTACAACGGCAAGAAGTTCATTCCGGTGAACGTCTCTGAAGAAATGGTCGGTCACAAGCTCGGCGAATTTTCGCCGACCCGCACCTTCACCGGCCATGCCGGTGACAAGAAGGTGTCGAAGGAGTAGCGCGCGATGAGCAAGCCATCCGCTCCCCGCCGTGAGGCGGACAACGAAGCAAAGGCCGTCCTGCGCGCCGTGCGCATCAGCCCGCGCAAGCTCGACCTCGTGGCCGCGACCATTCGTGGCAAGAGGGCCGCGACCGCGGTCAACGAGCTCACCTTCTCCAAGAAGCGGATCGCCCGCGATGTGAAGAAGGCCCTGAATTCGGCCATCGCCAACGCCGAGAACAACCACAACCTGGACGTCGACCGTCTGGTCGTCGCCGAGGCGTCGGTCGGCAAGGGACTGGTCATGAAGCGGTTCCAGACGCGCGGCCGCGGCCGCGCGGCCGGCATCGTCAAGCCGTTCGCACATCTCACGATCGTGGTGCGCGAGCGCGCCGAGGCGGAGGACAAGTAATGGGTCAGAAGGTCAATCCGATCGGCCTGCGGCTCGGTATCAACCGGACCTGGGACTCTCGCTGGTATGCCGAGGGCGCCGAGTATTCGAAGATGCTCCATGAGGACATCCATATCCGCAAGGTGCTGCGCGAGCGGCTCGCCCAGGCGGGTGTGGCGAAGATCATCATCGAGCGGCCGGCCAAGCGCGCCCGCGTCACGATCCACACCGCCCGTCCGGGCGTCGTGATCGGCAAGAAGGGCGCCGATATCGAGAAGCTGCGCGGCGACCTCGCCAAGATGACGAAGGGCGAAGTGGCCCTGAACATCGTCGAGATCCGCAAGCCCGAGATCGACGCGACGCTGATCGCCGAGAACATTGCCCAGCAGCTGGAGCGCCGCGTCGCGTTCCGCCGCGCCATGAAGCGCGCCGTTCAGTCGGCGATGCGTCTGGGCGCCCTGGGTATCCGGATCAACTGCTCGGGTCGCCTGGGTGGTTCGGAAATCGCCCGCATGGAATGGTACCGCGAAGGTCGCGTGCCGCTGCACACGCTGCGCGCCGACGTCGACTACGGGACCGCCACCGCCTTCACCACCTTCGGCACTTGCGGCGTCAAAGTCTGGGTGTTCAAGGGCGAGATCATGGCGCACGACCCGATGGCGCACGACAAGCGCGCCGAGGAAGCCGCGCCGCAACGTACGCCGGCGCGCACCGAGCGCACCGAGCAGAGGGACGCGTAAACCACCATGCTGCAACCCAAGCGCACCAAGTACCGCAAGGCCTTCAAGGGCCGTATCAGCGGCGCTGCCAAGGGCGGCTTCAACCTCGACTTCGGTTCCTACGGGCTGAAGGCGATGGAGCCGGATCGTCTCACGGCCCGCCAGATCGAGGCGGCTCGCCGCGCCATCACCCGTCACATGAAGCGTGCGGGCCGCGTGTGGATCCGCGTGTTCCCCGACGTGCCGGTGTCGAAGAAGCCGGCCGAAGTCCGCATGGGTTCCGGCAAGGGCGCTCCCGAGTTCTGGGCCGCGCGCGTCAAGCCGGGCCGCATCCTGTTCGAGCTCGAGGGCGTGTCGGGCACGATCGCCAAGGAAGCCCTGGCGCTCGGCGCGGCCAAGCTGCCGATCAAGACTCGCTTCGTGTCCCGCGTCGGCGCCGAAGGCTGAGGGAGAAGGACATGAAGGCCATCGATCTGCGCCCCAAGACCAAGGACGAGCTCAAGAACGAGCTCGGCAACCTTCGTAAGGAAGCGTTCAACCTGCGTTTCCAGAAGGCTGGAGGCCAGCTGCAGAAGACTGCCCGCGCGCGCCAGGTGCGCCGCGACATCGCCCGCATCAAGACGGTGCTGGGCGAAAAGGCCGCCGGTTAAGGAGCACGAAATGCCGAAGCGTATCCTGGAAGGCGTCGTCGTCAGCGACAAGATGGACAAGACCATCGTCGTGAAGGTCGAACGCCGCATTCAGCATCCGATCTACAAGAAGTTCATTCGCAAGTCGAAGAAGTATCACGCGCACGATGAGGCCAATGCCTACAAGGGCAAGATCGGCGAGATCGTGCGTATCCGCGAATGCCGTCCGCTGTCCAAGACCAAGAGCTGGGAAGTTCTTGTCGAAGGCGCGAAGGCTTAGGCGGACCGGAGCACAGACATGATTCAGATGCGAACCAATCTCGAGGTCGCCGACAATTCGGGCGCCCGTCGGGTCCAGTGCATCAAGGTGCTGGGTGGCTCGCGCCGCAAGTATGCGAGCGTGGGCGACGTGATCGTCGTTTCGATCAAGGAAGCCATTCCGCGCGGAAAGGTGAAGAAGGGCGAGGTGCATCGCGCCGTCGTCGTCCGCACCTCCTTCGCCCTGCGCCGCCAGGACGGCAGCGCGATCCGCTTCGACCGCAACGCCGCCGTGCTCATCAGCAAGCAGGACGAGCCGATCGGCACTCGTATCTTCGGACCGGTGACGCGCGAGCTGCGCGCCAAGAAGTTCATGAAGATCATCTCGCTTGCGCCTGAGGTGCTCTAGCCATGGCAACGAAACTGAAGATCAAGAAGGGCGACCGGGTGAAGGTCATCACCGGTGGCAGCAAGGGTAAGGTGGGCGATGTCCTGCGCGTTCTCCCCAAGGAGAACCGGGTGGTCGTTTCCGGCGTGAACATGATCAAGCGCCACACCAAGCCGAGCCGTGCGGAAGCCGGCGGAATCATCGAACGCGAGGCCACGATCCACGTCTCCAACGTGGCCCTGCTGGATCCCAAATCGGACAAGCCGACGAAGGTCGGGTTCCGGTTCCTTGAAGACGGCCGCAAGGTGCGCATCGCGCGTGCCTCCGGCGAGACCATCGACCGCTAGGAGAACGGGCCATGCCCGCGCGTCTGCAAGAACACTACATCAAGACCGTGCGTGAAGCGCTGACGAAAGAGTTCTCCTATCAGAACTCCTTCCAGGTGCCGAAGCTCGACAAGATCGTCATCAACATGGGCGTCGGCGAGGCGGTCAACGACCGCAAGGCCGTCGACGGCGCCGTGGCCGACCTCACGGCGATCACCGGCCAAAAGCCGGTCATCACCCGGTCGCGCAAGTCGATTGCGACCTTCAAGCTGCGCGAAGGTATGGCGATCGGCGCGAAGGTGACGTTGCGTCGGGATCGCATGTACGAGTTCATCGATCGCCTGATTACGATCGCCCTGCCGCGCGTCCGCGACTTTCGCGGGCTGAACGGTAAGTCGTTCGATGGCAATGGCAACTACGCCATGGGCCTGAAGGAGCAGATCGTGTTCCCCGAGATCGACTACGACAAGGTCGACCAGGTGCGCGGTATGGACATCATCATCTGCACGACTGCGAAGACGGACGCGGAAGCCAGGTCGCTTCTCCGCGCTTTCGACTTCCCGTTCGTGAACTGAGGCCGGAGAACCACATGGCCAAGACGAGTTCGGTCGAGAAGAACAACCGCCGCGCAAAGATGGCGAAGCAGTACGCTCCCAAGCGTGCGAAGCTGAAGGCGATGGCCGTCGACGACAAGTTGACGCCGGAAGAGCGCTTCGGGGCCCGCCTGAAGTTGGCGGAGCTGCCGCGCAATTCCTCGCCGACGCGGGTGCGCAACCGGTGCGAGCTTACGGGCCGGCCGCGCGCGGTGTATCGCAAGTTCAAGCTGTCGCGCGTGGCGCTGCGTCAGCTGGCGTCGCTGGGTATGTTGCCCGGCGTCGTGAAGTCGAGCTGGTAAACGGGGACCGTAGACCATGGCGATGACAGATCCCGTCGGCGATTTGCTGACCCGTATCCGCAACGGCCAGTCGGCGCGCCTCGAGAGCGTGACGGCCCCGGCTTCGCGGCTTCGTTCGAGCGTGCTCGACGTTCTCCAGCGAGAAGGCTATATCCGCGGCTGGTTCGAGGAAGAGCTTCGGCCTGGCATCCGCGAACTGCGGATCGAGTTGAAGTACGACAACGGCCGCCCGGTCATCAAGGAGATCAAGCGCGTCTCCACCCCGGGCCGTCGCGTCTACTCAAAGATTCGCGAGCTGCCGCGCCACTTCAACGGGCTGGGCATCTCGATCCTGTCCACGCCGCGCGGCGTCATGTCCGACGCCGAGGCGCGTGCCGCCAATGTCGGCGGCGAAGTCATCTGCAAGGTGTTCTGAGCATGTCGCGCGTCGGCAAAAATCCGGTCGTCATCCCGGCCGGTGTCACCATCGAGCTCAAGGGCCAGCATCTCAAGGCCAAGGGCAAGCGGGGCGAGCTCCAACTCGTCGTCCATGACGACGTTTTGGTCGCCAAGGAAGACGAGGGGCTGGTCTTCAAGCCGCGTAACGACAGCCGCCGGGCCCGCATGCAGTGGGGTACGGCACGTAACCTGGCGAGCAACGTCGTGCGCGGCGTTTCTGACGGGTTTACCATCAACCTCGAGATCAACGGCGTGGGCTATCGCGCCGCGGCCGATGCCAAGATGCTGAAGATGCAGCTCGGCTTCAGCCATGATGTCGAGATTCCCATTCCTGCCGGCATCGAGATCAAGGCGGTCAAGCCGACCGAGATCGCGATTTCGGGCTCCGATCGTCAGCGCGTCGGCCAGATTGCGGCGGAAATCCGCAGCCTGCGTCCGCCCGAGCCCTACAAGGGCAAGGGTATCAAGTACTCGACCGAGACGATCCGGCGCAAGGAAGGCAAGAAGAAGTAGAGGCGAGAGAATCATGTCCGACCGCAATGCTCTTTTCGCCCGTCGCCAGCGGCGCACGCGCTTCGCGCTGCGCCAGGCCAGCAACGGCCGTCCGCGCCTCAGCGTCTTCCGCTCGGGCAAGCACATCTATGCCCAGGTCATCGACGACCGGAAGGGCGTCACCCTGGCTGCCGCCTCGACGCTCGACAAGGACGTCCGGGGCACCCTCAAGACCGGCGCCGACAAGGGGGCAGCGGCCGAAGTCGGCAAGCTGATCGCCGCCCGCGCTGTCGCGGCGGGGGTTAAGGAAGTCGTGTTCGACCGCGGTGGCTACACGTATCACGGCCGCATCGCTGCGCTGGCCAATGCCGCCCGTGAGGGCGGCCTGTCGTTCTGATCGGGAGTTAGAATATGGCTCGTTCACCCGGTGGTTCCGGCCGTTCCCCGCGCGATCGCGATCGGCCCCGTGACCGCGACGAGGACAATGAACTGACCGACAAGCTGGTCACGATCAATCGCGTCGCGAAGGTCGTGAAGGGCGGTCGTCGCTTTGCCTTTGCCGCCATCGTCGTCGTCGGCGACCAGCGCGGCCGCGTCGGCCACGGCGCCGGCAAGGCGCGTGAGGTTCCCGAGGCGATCCGCAAGGCGACGGAAGCGGCCAAGCGTGGCCTGATCCGTGTGCCGCTGCGCGATGGTCGTACGCTCCATCACGACGTGAAGGGACGCTTCGGCGCCGGCAAGGTGACGCTGCGTGCGGCCCCGGCCGGTACCGGCATCATCGCCGGTGGCCCGATGCGCGCCATCTTCGAAACGTTGGGCATCAAGGACATCGTCGCCAAGTCGGTCGGTACGTCCAACCCGCACAACATGATCAAGGCGACGTTCAAGGCACTCGACCAGCTGAACTCGCCGCGCATGGTGGCGACCCGCCGCGGCAAGAAGGTCGGTGACCTGCTCGGCCGTCGTGACGAGACCACCGCGGAAGCCGCGGCTTAAGGAATCGGACCATGGCCCAGGGCAAGACCATCAAGATCACCCAGACCGGCAGCCATATCGGCCGCACGGACGATCAGCGGGCAACGCTGATCGGACTGGGGCTGAATAAGCGCCATCGCACCCGCGAACTCGTGGACACGCCCGAGGTACGCGGCATGATCAACAAGGTGCGCCATCTCGTGCGCGTCGAAGAGGAAGCGCGCTAGGCCCCAGGGCCACGGCGCGGAGGTAAAAGACGATGAGACTGAACCAGATCTCCGACAATCCGGGCGCCCGCAAGGGTCGCATGCGCGTCGGCCGCGGTATCGGCTCCGGCAAGGGCAAGACCGCGGGTCGCGGCGTCAAGGGCCAGAAGTCGCGTACCGGCGTCGCCATCAAGGGATTCGAGGGCGGCCAGATGCCGCTCCACCGCCGGATCCCGAAGCGTGGCTTCCGCCCGCCGCACCAGAAGAGCTGGCAGGTGGTCAACCTCGGCACGCTGCAGAAGGCGATCGACGACAAGAAGCTGGACGCCGGCAAGCTGATCGACGCCGAGGCGATGATGGCTGCCGGCCTGTTCAAGAATGCCGCGGACGGTGTCCGCCTTCTTGGCAAGGGCGAGCTCACGACCAAGATCGAAGTGAAGGTCGCAGGTGCCTCGGCCTCGGCGATCGCCGCGGTCGAAAAGGCCGGCGGCAAGGTTGAACTGCCGCCCAAGCCGGTCGCCGAGGCGGCCTGAACCGGACGGCGTCAGCGGGGGCGTCGCTTTCCCCCTGTGTCGTTCACGCGTGAGGTTCCATGGCATCCGCCGCCGAGCAACTTGCATCTAACCTGAACTGGGGTTCGATCGGTAGGGCGACCGAGCTGAAGAAGCGGCTGTGGTTCACCGTGGCCGCGCTCGTCGTCTTCCGCGTCGGTGCCTATATTCCGGTGCCGGGCGTGGACCCGGCTGCCCTGGCCGAGATCTTCAAGCAGAACGCCGGCGGCATCGCCGGCCTGCTTGACGTGTTTTCGGGTGGGTCGATCGGCCGTATGTCGGTGCTGGCGCTCAGCATCATGCCGTACATCTCGGCCTCCATCATCATGCAGATCCTGACGACGGTCGTGCCGTCGCTGGAGGCGCTGAAGAAGGAAGGCGAGGCCGGCCGCAAGAAGATTAACCAATATACCCGTTATGGAACGGTGATCCTGGCGACCTTCCAGGCCTACGGCATCGCGGTCGGATTGGAGAGCCAGGTTGCCTCTGCGGGCCCGGTCGTGATCGATCCCGGTATTTTCTTCCGGTTCGTCACCATCGTCACCCTGGTCGGCGGCACCCTGTTCCTGATGTGGCTGGGCGAGCAGATCACGGCGCGGGGCGTCGGCAACGGCGTGTCCCTCATCATCTTTGCCGGCATCGTGGCAGCTCTGCCGGATGCTCTGGTGCAGACCCTCGAACTCGGCCGCACCGGCGCCCTGTCGGCGCTGTTCATCATCGCGCTGATCATCGGTGTCGTTCTGGTCGTGGCGGTGGTCGTCTTCGTCGAGACCGCGCAAAGACGCATTGTCGTCCAGTATCCTAAGCGGCAGGTTGGCAACCGCATGTATGGCGGCGAGGCCTCGCACCTGCCGCTGAAGATCAACACCGCCGGCGTCATTCCGCCGATCTTCGCCTCGTCACTGCTGCTGTTTCCGGCAACCATCGCGTCGTTCCAGGGGACGGGCGAGCCGGGCTGGATTCAGTGGTTCGCGACCCATCTTGGGCACGGCCAGCCGGCCTATCTGATCGCCTATATCGGCCTGATCGTCTTCTTCTGCTTCTTCTACACGACCGTCGTGTTCAATCCGACCGACACGGCCGACAATCTGAAAAAGAACGGCGGCTTCATTCCCGGGATCCGTCCGGGCAAGAACACCGCGGAGTATCTCGAGTACATCCTGAACCGGCTCACGGTGATCGGCGCGCTCTATCTTTCCGCTGTCTGTATCCTGCCGGAACTGCTGATCGCCCGCGGTGGCGTGCCCTTCTACTTCGGCGGCACCAGCCTTCTGATCGTGGTGTCCGTCACACTCGACACGGTGACGCAGGTGCAGGCGCATCTGCTCGCCCACCAATATGAGGGCCTCATCAAGAAGGCCCGGCTGCGGGGCAAGGGCCGATGAACATCATTCTTCTCGGACCGCCGGGCGCCGGCAAGGGTACCCAGGCTCAGCGTCTGCAGCAGGAGCGGGGGCTGATCCAGCTTTCCACCGGCGACATGCTGAGGGCTGCGGTCGCCTCGGGTAGCGAACTGGGCCAGAAGGCCAAGGGCATCATGGAGCGGGGCGAACTCGTTCCCGACGAGCTGATGGTGGGCCTGATCCGCGACCGCATCGCCCAGCCGGACTGCGCCAAGGGCTTCATCCTGGACGGTTTTCCGAGGACCGAGGCTCAGGCCAAGGCGTTGGACAAGATGCTGGCCGAATCGGGCAAGGAGCTCGACCGGGTGATCGAGATGGAAGTCGACGAGAAGGCGCTGACCGAGCGCATCGTCGGCCGTTTCTCCTGCGCCAAGTGCGGGGCGGGCTACCACGACAAGTTCAAGCGGCCGAAGGTCGATGGGGTCTGCGACGTCTGCGGGTCGACGGAGTTCACTCGCCGCAAGGACGACAATGCAGAGACCATGAAGACTCGTATGGCTGCCTACAGGGCTCAGACCGAGCCCTTGTTGCCCTACTACAGCGCCCGCGGGGTGCTGCGGAAGGTCGACGGGATGGCCGCGATGGACGAGGTTTACCGCCAGATCACGGGAGTTCTGGCGGGGACTTGACAAGGGTGAGTTCCATTGACTCGGGGGTGCGGATACATATAATCGCGCGCTTTTCCGGGGCCAGCGGAACATGTGACGGGCGCGCGCGAGCGCGCCATAAGTCTTTGAAGGAGTTGGGACTTTGGCTCGTATAGCCGGTGTGAACATTCCGACCGCCAAGCGTGTCGTGATCGGGCTTCAGTACATCCATGGGATCGGTGCGGCGAAAGCCAAGGAGATCTGTGGAAAAGTTGGGATCGACGAGTCGCGCCGCGTGAATACGCTGAGCGACGACGAGGTCATTCGCATTCGCGAGGCCATCGACCGGGACTACACGGTCGAGGGCGACCTGCGGCGCGAAGTGGCGATGAACATCAAGCGTCTGATGGACCTCGCCTGCTATCGCGGTCTGCGTCATCGTCGCGGCCTGCCGGTCCATGGCCAGCGCACGCATACCAATGCGCGGACCCGCAAGGGCCCGGCCAAGCCGATCGCCGGCAAGAAAAAAGTGACGAAGTAAGAAGGGATCTCGGTCATGGCCAAAGCTGCAGCCGCCACCGGCGCCGCGCGTCCCCGTCGCAAGGAACGCAAGAACATCATCGCCGGCGTCGCCCACGTGAACGCCTCGTTCAACAATACGATCGTCACCATCACCGACGCCCAGGGCAACGCCATTGCCTGGTCGTCGTCGGGCCAGCAGGGCTTCAAGGGATCGCGCAAGTCGACCCCGTTCGCCGCGCAGATGGCCGCCGAGGGTGCCGGTCGCAAGGCGATGGAGCATGGCATGCGCACGATTGAGATCCTGGTGCGCGGTCCCGGCTCGGGGCGTGAGTCGGCGCTGCGCGCGCTGCAGGCGGTGGGCTTGGCCGTGACGTCGATCCGCGACGTGACGCCGATCCCGCACAATGGCTGCCGGCCGCCGAAGCGTCGCCGCGTCTGATTTCGAGTGGAGGCGGCGCACATTGCGCCGCCCGCTCAAGGGGAATGTATGGCGAGTCCCAAGGGGCTCGCTCGAACCGGTCTAGAGGGGTAGCCCACGTGCTTCAGAAGAACTGGCAGGACCTGATCAAGCCGGAGAAGCTTGTCACCGAAGCCGGCGTCGATCCGGGTCGCACCGCGACCATCGTCGCCGAGCCGCTCGAGCGCGGCTTCGGTCTCACGCTCGGCAATGCGCTGCGGCGCGTCCTGTTGTCGTCTCTCCAGGGTGCGGCCGTCACGTCGATCAAGATCGACAACGTGCTGCATGAATTCTCGTCGATTCCCGGCGTCCGCGAGGATGTGGTGGACATCGTCCTGAACATCAAGGCGATGGCCGTGAAGATGCAGGGCGATCGCCCGCAGCGTCTCTATCTGCGCGCCGTCGGTCCCGGCGAGGTCACCGCCGGCATGATCGAGCTGCCGGGCGACGTTCAGATCATGGATGCCAAACATCTGATCTGCACGCTCGACGATGGGGCCTCGATCTCGATGGAACTCATGGTCGCCACGGGCAAGGGCTATGTCCCGGCGTCGGCGAACCGTCCGGAAGACGCTCCGATCGGCCTGATCCCGATCGATTCGGTGTTCAGCCCGGTCAAGCGCGTTTCCTACAAGATCGAGAACAGCCGCGTCGGTCAGGTGACCGACTACGATCGTCTTTCGATGACGGTCGAGACCAACGGCACGACGATGCCGGCGGACGCCGTGGCGCTCGCCGCGCGCATCCTGCAGGACCAGCTGCAGCTCTTCATCAATTTCGAGGAGCCGCGCGAGGTCCGCAGGGAAGAGCAGCAGGACGACTTCCCGTTCAACCGCAACCTGCTGCGCAAGGTCGACGAGCTCGAACTGTCGGTCCGCTCGGCGAACTGCCTGAAGAACGACAACATCATCTACATCGGCGATCTGGTTCAGAAGACCGAGGCGGAGATGCTGCGTACGCCGAACTTCGGCCGCAAGTCGCTGAACGAGATCAAGGAAGTGCTGGCCGGCATGGGCCTCCACCTGGGAATGGAAATTCCCGGTTGGCCGCCGGACAACATTGAGGAAATGGCCAAGCGGCTGGAAGAGCCGTACTAGGCCGGCAGAAGGAAAGAAGTCATGCGTCACAATAATCGCGGCCGGAAGTTCCACCGCACGGCTGAGCATCGCAAGGCGATGTTCATGAATCTCGCGGGTGCTCTCATCAAGCACGAGCAGATCACGACCACCCTGCACAAGGCGAAGGATCTGCGTCCGATCGTCGAGAAGCTGGTCACCCTCGGCAAGCGCGGCGGCCTGCATGCGCGTCGTCAGGCGATCGGCTTCCTGCGCGATCCCTACATCGCCGACAAGCTCTTCACGACGCTTGGCCCGCGCTACTCCACGCGCAACGGCGGTTACCTCCGCGTGCTGAAGGCCGGCTATCGCTTCGGCGACGCTGCCGAGATGGCCGTGATCGAGTTCGTCGAGCGCGACACATCGGCCAAGGGCCAGGATAGCGGCCCGTCGGCCGACCAGGCAGAGCAGCAGGAAGCGGCGTAAAGCCCTTTCGCCTTACCGAGTTGAGAACGCCCGCTCGAAAGAGCGGGCGTTTTTTATTGCCGGGGGCGCGTCACTCCGTGGCGCGTCATGGTCATGGGAGAAGTCGACGCGCCACGGAGTGGCGCGCCCCCAGCGGATGACTAAGCTGGGGCATGAGCTTCAGCTTCAGGACCGCCCGACCCGCGGAATGCGCCGACGCCGACCGAGTCCTGCGCGCCGCGTTCACGCCCTATCTCGCCAAGCTCGGGCGCGAGATTCCAGCGGACTACTACAAGTGGCTGCCGGCCTCGATCGAACGCGGCGACGTGTTCGTCGCAGACGAGGGCGGCCGGGTCGTCGGCGTTGCGGCCACCGAGCAGCGGCCGGCGGAGCTCTTTCTCGACCGGCTGGCCGTCGATCCGTCGAAGCAGGGTACAGGCCTCGGACGCTGGCTGCTCGAGCGGCTCGACGAGGTCGCGCGTTCGCGCGGCGACCGCACCGTCTCGCTCGTCACGGCCGAGATGATGGATCATCTCATCAAGCTCTATGGCAGCCATGGCTTTGAGATCGTCCATCGCGGCCCGCCGGACCATGGCAGGGACGCGCACACACGCGTCCACATGCTGAAGCGGCTGTAGCGGCCTTCTCTAGAATTGCTCTTCCGACAGGACGAACACCGTCCGTCCCGCCGCCTTGAGCGGGCCGAGCTGGGCCAGGGCCGGGGGCAGGATCACTTCGGCGTAGAAGCGTGCCGTGACCAGCTTGGCCTCGAGGAAGTCGGGGTCGCTGTCGCGTTGCCCGAGGCGCGTCTGCGCCACCAGGGCGCCGCGGGCCAGCAGCCAGCCGCCCAGGGCCGTGCCGGCCAGCCGCAGGAAGGGCACCGAACCCGCCAGCGCGCTCACCAACTCGGTCTTGACCGACTGGGCGACCCACTTGGTCGCGTCCTCCAGGGCATCCGCCGCGGCCACGAGGCCGGTGCGGATCGCCTCGATATCGTCGCCGGGAGCGGCCTTCATCTCTTCGGCCGTGGCGCGCATGTCGGCGACCAGCGCCAGCATCGTTTCGCCGCCGTCCTTGGCGACCTTGCGACCCACCAGGTCGCGTGCCTGGATGCCGTTGGTGCCTTCGTAGATCGGCAGGATCCGGGCGTCGCGCAGGTGCTGCGCCGCGCCGGTGTCCTCGATGAAGCCCATGCCGCCGTGGATCTGCACGCCCGTGGAGGCGATCTCGTTGCCGAGGTCGGTGAACCAGGCCTTCACGATCGGGATCAGCAGATCGACCCGGTCCTGGATCTTACGGCCGGCCGCCTTGTCGGGCTGCTTCAGCGCGCCGTCGATGCCGGCGGCGGTGTAGTAGCCCAGCGCCCGCATGGCCTCGATCTGGGCGCGCATGCTCATCAGCATGCGGCGCACGTCGGCGTGATGGACGATTGCCACAGAGTCGGGCTTGGCGGAGCCGTCGTCCTTCGATTGGACGCGGGTGCGCGCGAAGGCGGCCGCCTGCTGATAGGCGCGCTCGGCGATGGCCAGGCCCTGAATGCCGACCGAGAGGCGGGCATTGTTCATCATGGTGAACATGTAGGAGAGGCCGCGGCCTTCCTCGCCGACCAGGTAGCCGACCGCACCGCCGTCGTCGCCGAACGACATCACACAGGTCGGGCTCGCATGGATGCCGAGCTTGTGCTCCAGCGACACGCAGCGCAGGTCGTTGCGCTTGCCCGGTTTGCCATCCGCGTCGGGCAGGTACTTCGGCACGATGAACAGCGAGATGCCGCGGACACCCGCGGGCGCGTCGGGCGTGCGGGCCAGCACGAGGTGGACGATGTTCTCGGCCATGTCGTGCTCGCCATAGGTGATGTAGATCTTCTGGCCGCTCACGAGATAATGGTCACCGCTCTTGACCGCCCGGCTCTTGAGCTGGCCGAGGTCGGAGCCGGCCTGCGGCTCCGTGAGGTTCATGGTGCCGGTCCATTCGCCGGAGATCATCTTGGGTAGATAGGCCGCCTTCTGCTCTTCCGACCCGTGATGGTGGATGGCGTCGATCGCGCCCTGGTTCAGCAGCAGCACCAGGCCGAAGCCCATGTTGGCGGCCTGCCACATCTCCTGCACGGCGGTCGCCAGAAGCCACGGCATGCCCTGGCCGCCGAATTCCGGATCGAAGGGCAGGGAGTTCCAACCGCCTTCGACGAAATCCTTGTAGATGGTGGCGAATCCCGGCGCGGTGCGCACCACGCCGTTCTCGAGCCTGGCGCCGACCTTGTCGCCCTCGCGGTTGAGCGGGGCGAGGCCGTTGCCGGCCAGCTTCCCGGCTTCCTCGAGCACTGCGTCGATCGTGTCGTCCGTCGCATGCTCGTAGCCGGGCAGGGCGGCGACACCTGAAAGGCCGGCGACTTCGCGCAGGGCGAAACGCATGTCAGCCAGCGGGGCAGTGTAAGTCATGTGAATTCCTCCGGGCCGCAATATGCCGCGCTCGGTCGCTTTTGGCGACCGGCTCGGCTATTTTGGTGGCCACATGACAAACTCAGTCCTGCTGTCGATCGACGGCCCCATCGCCACCATCACGCTGAACGATCCGGCGAAGCACAATCGCCTCAACCCCGAGGGGCTGAAGCTGCTTCGGGAGGCGGTGGAGAAGGTCGACGCCGATCCGGTCGTGCGCGCCACCGTGATCACCGGCGCCGGCGACAAGACCTTCTGCTCCGGATACGACCTCGGCTCGATCCCGGCCGGGGAGCGCAAGGACGAGGGTGGCGACAACACCTTCGAAGTCGTCGTGGATCGCATCGAGGCGATGCGCATGCCGACCCTGTGTGCGCTGAACGGCGGCGTGTATGGCGGCGCCACCGACCTGGCGCTGGCCTGCGACTTCCGCCTCGGCGTCAAGGGCATGCGCTTCTTCATGCCGGCGGCGCGTTTCGGCCTCCACTACTATCCGAGCGGGCTGCGCCGCTACACGCAGAAGGTGAGCCCGAGCTTTGCCAAGCGTGCCTTCCTGCTGTCGGAGGATTTCCACGACACCGAGCTTCTGGCGGTCGGCTATCTCGACTGGTTGGTCGAGCGCGCGGAGTTCAAAGACAAGGTCGCCGAGAAGGCCGCGCGTCTGGCCGGCCTCGCGCCGCTGTCGATGTCGGGCATGAAGCGGGCCATCGAGCAGTTCGCCCAGGCGGCGCCCGACATGCCTTCGATCCGCCAGACCCAGCGGGCCTGCGCGAACTCCGAGGATCTGAAGGAGGGGTTGACGGCACTGGGCGAGCGGCGCACCCCGACCTTCAAGGGGCGTTGAAAGCCGACGCCGGCACATGATCGCGCTGGTTGTCCCAAGATTGCCGCGATTCAATGCAGGATGCCGGCAGTATCTGGCCGTGCCGACGGTCGTCTGGCAGGGTATCTTTCCGCCGGGCGGCAGATCGCGATAGGGCCGCCGAACCGATGAGACCATGCAACGCCGCCTAGCCGCCATCGTCCATGCCGACCTCGCCGGGTTCACCCGGATGATGGAGGGCGCCGAGACGCGAACGTTCCGTCACCTGAAGTCTGCCCAGATCGAAGTCTGGCGTCCGGCCATCGATTCCGGACGCGGCCGGCTGGTCGGAACGGCGGGGGATGCCATGCTGGCGGAGTTCGGCTCGGCCGTATCGGCGGTCGCGGCGGCGATCGACATCCAGGAACGGATGGCGCGCTTCAACGAAGTGCTCAGCGAGGAGCAGCGCATGCTGTTCCGCGTCGGCGTCCATCTCGGCGAAGTCATCATCGACGACGAGGACCAGAACATCTTCGGCGACGGCGTGAACCTGGCGGCGCGCATCCAGACGCTGGCCGAACCTGGCGGCATCGCCGTCTCGCGCGCCGTCCGCGACCTCGTCGAGCTGCGCACCGAGTACGCCTTCCACGATGGCGGCGAGCATCAGCTGAAGAACGTCAGTCGCTCGGTGCAGGTATTCCATGTACGCCCGGCGAAGCTCATCGCTCCCGGCACGACGACGCGCATGGTGCCGCAGATCACCTTGCGCTTCGAAGGCCCGGACTCGGCCGGCCGCAAGCACTCATTCGAAGTGTCGATGGAGAAGCTGGTCGGCCATTCGCAAGGCATGTGCATCGGCCGCGCCGCCGACCAGTGCGAGCTCGTCGTGCCGCACCCGACGGTGTCGCGCCGACATGCGAGGCTGAGCCTCGCCGGCGAGGCGCTGCAGGTCGAGGATCTCGGCTCGACCAACGGCACCGCGGTCAATGGCACGGTCGTCAAGGCGGGCGCACCGACGGCTCTGCAGGCGGGATCGAAATTGCGGCTCGGCGATGTCGAGCTGGTCATCCATCACACCTAGCGGCGTGCTCCGCCCATGAACGAGCCCACGACCCTTTCCGGCGCCACGCCGCCGCCCGAGGTCGACTATGTCTCGCTGAAGGCGGGGCAACTGATCGGCCGGTATGAGATCGTATCCGTGCTGGGGCAGGGCGGGTTCGGCATCACCTATCGCGCCCGCGACGTGCAACTCGGCCGCGAGGTCGCGATCAAGGAATATCTGCCGTCGGCGCTGGCGGTGCGTCAGGACGGGTCCACCGTGCTGCCGCGCACGACCAAGATGGCCGACGATTTCGGCTGGGGGCGCGACCGTTTCGTCACCGAGGGCCGGACGCTCGCCAGCCTCCATCGCGTGCCGGCGATCGTGCAGGTCTTCGACTTCCTCGAAGCCAACGGCACGGCCTATATCGTGATGGAGCTCCTGAGCGGCGTGACGCTCGAGGAGCGCATCGCCACCGGCGGCAGGCTGAAGCCCGAGGAAGTCGACCGCATCCTGTGGCCGCTGCTCGACGGACTCGAGCAGGTCCATGCCGCGGGCTTCCTGCATCGCGACATCAAGCCGGCGAACATCCTGCTCGACGCTGCCGGCAATCCGACCCTGATCGACTTCGGCGCGTCGCGGGCGGCGATGATCGGCCGGACGGCGGCGATGACGGCGATCTTCACGCCGGGCTATGCCGCGGCCGAACAGATGACGTCGGCCAAGCAGGGGGCGTGGACCGACATCTACGGCCTCGCCGCCACGATCTATCATGCCATTGCCGGCAAGGCGCCGCCCAACGCCTTCGACCGCATGCTGGACGACGCCTACGAGCCGCTCGGCAAGCTGGCGCCGGCGGGCTTTTCGCCCGGCCTGCTCGCCGGCATCGACGCCGGCCTCACGGTGGTCGCCCGCGACCGGCCGCAATCGATCGCCGGCTGGCGTCCCATTCTCGGCATGACGGCGTCGCCCGAGGCGAACGCCACGATGGTGATGGGCAAGGCCGAGGAAGCGCCGGCCGGGCGAAAGTCGGTTCTAGGACCTGCGACGACGACGGCATCGACGACCCTGGCGCCTCCTCCAGCACCCAAGTCGCGCGCCGGCCTGTGGGCCGGTATCGCGGCCGTCGTGCTGCTGGCGGGCGGGGGCGGCGGCTACTATGCGATGGCCACGCGCGGTCCCGACCCGGAAATGGTGAAGGCGCGCGCCGCGGCCGAAGCCGCCGAGGAGGCGCGGCGCACGGCGGCGGAGGAAGCCGACCGGCTGCGCGCCGAGAAGGCCCAACAGGAAGCCAAAGCGAAGGCCGATCAGGAGGCCAGAGCGAAGGCCGAGCAGGACGCCAAGGCGAAGGCCGATCTCGAGGCCCAGGCCGAAGCGGCCCGACGACAGTTCGAGGAAGACACGCGCCGCAAGGTCGAGGCGGAGATCGCCGACAAGAAGCGCGCCGAAGACGAGGCCCAGCGCAAGGCCGCCGAGGAAGCGGCGGCCCGGCAGAAGGCGATCGAGGACGCGCGCAAGGCCATCGAGTTCGTCGCCGGCAACTTCGACCATTTCGGCAAGACGCTGATGATGATCGGCCTCCAGGACCGCACGGGCGAGATCCGGTTGCAAGGGGTCGACAGTGTCGACGATCCGGCGCTTCACAAGCTTGCCGCCGATTCGCTGGCCGCCCAGCCGCGCAACCTGCGCTGCCGGCAGACCGATCGGCTGACCGATGGCACGCCGCTCTATCGCTGCCTGATCACCAAACGAAACTCCAAGGATCCACTCGCCGACATTCCGGACTCCGATCGCGACGACCTCGCCCTCGTCCTGGTCCGGACCGGCCTGCTTCTGGCCTCGTGCGATGCTCCGCGCTCCTATGCGGATGCGGAGGACGATGCGCGTGGCGGCAAGCAATATCTCTGGAGTAGAGTGAACGTTCCTGAATACAAAAGGAGATGCACCAGATGACTGCAGTGACTGCTGACACGGCCTTCTTCTCCGGCAGGAGGATCGTCGTCCGGATCGTGGGTATCGTTGCGGCCCTTGGGCTGGTGGCCGCCTGCACGGACGATCGCGGTCAGCCGAACAACCAGACGACCGGCACCGTCATGGGCGCGGCGCTGGGCGGTGTCGTCGGCGGTCTGGCCTTCGGGTCCGTCGGCGGTGCAGTCGGCGGTGCGCTAGTGGGTGGCCTGGCCGGCAATCTCGTCGGCCGCGCGCTCGACGATCAGGAGCGCCGCCGTCTGGCCGAGGCCACGCAGTACGCGTTCGTTGCCGAGAACAACGTGCCGACCACCTACACGGTCGAGCCGACCAAGACCTCCTCGTCAGCCGCGACGACGGCGCCGCCGACCGTCGTGAGCGCCAAGCCGGTCGCGCCGGCGACCAGCCGCGCCGATGGCAGCACCTGCCGGCCGATCGAGCTGACGGCCACCAAGAACGGCCAGACCACGACCGAGACCACGACCTTCTGCAAGTCGGCCGGCTCGCAGGAGCTGAAGCCCGTCTCCGTCTGATCCACCGAGACTTTCGTGAACGGCCGGCGGTTCCTGACCGCCGGCCGTTTTCGTTCGGGAAGGCTGGCCGGATCGACACAACTCGGTCATTTTCCTGAGCGAGGAGAGAGACATGGCAGGCAATCCACAGGCAGCGAAACTGCGGGAGCTTCTGGCGCGGGGCGAGTTCATCCTGGCGCCCGGCGTCTACGACGGCATTTCCGCGCGCGTCGCGGACCGCATGGGCTTTCCCGCTCTCTACATGACGGGCTATGGCGCCACGGCCTCGATGCTGGGCCTGCCCGATGCGGGCCTTGCGACCTATTCCGACATGCTGGGCCGCGCCGAAATGATCTGCTCCGTGATCGAGACGCCGCTCATCGCCGATGCCGACACGGGCTATGGCGGGTTGCTGAACGTCCAGCGCACGATCCGCGGCTATGAGGCGGCAGGCGTCGCCGCGATCCAGATCGAAGACCAGGAGATGCCCAAGAAGTGCGGCCATACGCCGGGACGGCGCGTGGTGCCGGCCGAGGACATGGCAGTCAAGATCAAGGTCGCGGCGGCGGCGCGCCGCCACGAGGAGACGCTGATCGTGGCGCGCACGGACGCGCGCACGGCGCACGGGCTCGACGAGGCGCTGCGGCGCGCGCGGCTCTACGAGGAGGCCGGCGCCGACATCATCTTCGTCGAGTCGCCGGAGAGCGAAGCGGAGCTGGAGCGTATCGGCCGCGAGGTGAGCAAGCCGCTGCTCGCCAACATGGTCGAGTTCGGCAAGACGCCGCGCGCCGAGGTCGACCGGCTGAAGAAGTGGGGCTTCGATCTCGCGATCTATCCGGTGCTTGGTCTGAGCGTCGCCGCCGAGGCGATGAGGCGGTCGTTCGCGCATCTCAAGGATAGCGGCACCAGCGTGGGCGATCCGCTGCCGCAGTACGAGGACATCCACGGCCTGATGGGGTTTCCCGAGGTCTGGGACTTCGAGAAGCGCTGGGCGACATGAACGGCAAGCAGTTCCTCGAACTTCTGTCGCGCCTGCCGGCCCGCGTCTGGATCCAGGCGGTCCTGGGGCTGATCGGCTTCGTGGTGCTGGCGGTACTTGGGTTCGCCGTGATCGCGGGTGTTGCGGCCGTCGGGCTGGTGCTGCTGCTGGCCTTCAAGGCAAAACGCTGGATCCTGGGTTTCTTTCGCCGGGACATCGAGCCCGCCCCGCCGGCCCGCCACCACGACGGCAAGGTGACCGACGTCCAGTACGAGATCGTCGACCGAACCAACGACCGCACACCGCCGCCGTAGCGTATCAAGGGAGCGCGCAACTCCAGTTGCGCGCTCCAATGATCCCTAAACCCGGACGATCTTTCCCGGGTTCATCAGGTTCTGCGGATCGAGGGCGCGCTTGATCGTGCGCATCGTGTCGATCTCGACCTGACTGCGATAGTGGGCGAGCTCGTCCACCTTGAGCAGGCCGATGCCGTGCTCGGCCGAGATGGATCCGCCGTAGCTCACGACCAGATCGTAGATCGCGGCCGTCACCGCCCGGGCGCGCGGTGTGAAGCGGGCCTTGTCCCAGCCTTCCGGCGCCTGGCAGTTGAAGTGCAGGTTGCCGTCGCCGACATGGCCGAACGTCACCGGCCGGCCCTCGGGTAGCGCCGTCCTCATCGCTGCCAGGCCTTCGGTGACGAAGGAAGGGATGCGGCTCACCGCGACGGAGATGTCGTGCTTCACGGAGGGGCCTTCCTTCTTGGAGGCTTCCGTGTGGTTCTCGCGCAGGCTCCACAGCGCGCGGGCCTGGGTCTCGTTCTGGGCGATGGTCGCGTCGAGGACGAGGCCCTGTTCCATGGCTTCGCCGAGATAAGCTTCCATCTTCTCGCGCAGGCCGCCCTGGTTCTCGCCGTCGCGGCGGGCCCGCGTCGAAGACCATTCGAGCAGAACGTACCAGTCATGTCGTTCGGCCAGCGGATCGGCCGCGCCCGGAATGTGCTGCAGCACCAGGTCGATGCCCTGACGGCCCATCAGTTCGCAGGAAGTGACGTTGTCTTCCGACGCGGCGTGCGCTCCGCTCAGCAGGGCGACGGCGGCCTCGGGCGAGGGGACGGCGACCCAGGCGGTGGCGACGTCCTTGGGCTTCGGCCACAGCTTCAGCACCGCGCGTGTGATGATGCCCAGCGTGCCTTCAGAGCCGAGATAGAGATCGCGCAGATCGTAGCCGGTATTGTCCTTCTTGAGCGCCCGCAGACCGTTCCATATCTCGCCCTGGGGCGTCACAACCTCGAGGCCGAGCACGAGCTGGCGGGCGTTGCCGTAGTGCAGGACCTGCACGCCGCCGGCGTTGGTCGAGAGGTTGCCGCCGATCGAGCAGCTTCCTTCGGCGGCCAGCGACAGCGGGAACAGCCGGTCGTTCGCGGCCGCCGTTTCCTGGACGGTCTTCAGGATGACGCCCGCCTCGACCGTCATCGTATAGCCGATCAGGTCGATGTCGAGGATGCGGGTCATGCGGTTGAGCGACAGCACGATCTCGCGGCCCTTCTCCTGCGGGATGCCGCCGCCCACCAGGCCGGTATTGCCCCCCTGCGGCACCACGGAGACCTTCTCCGCCGCGCAGAGCCTCACGACGTCCGCGACTTCCTGCGTGTTGGCCGGTCGCACCACGGCCAGCGCATGGCCCACGAAGCTCTCGCGCCAGTCGGTGACGTAGGGATGCTTGCCCTGTTCGTCGGTGATCAGACCCTTGTCGCCGACGATGGCGCGCAGTTTCTCGACGAAGTCGGTCTCAGACACGCAGCACCTTACCGGGGTTCATGATGTTCTTCGGGTCGAGCGCGCGCTTGATGGTGCGCATCGTGTCGAGTTCGATCCGGCTGCGGTAGTGCGCAAGCTCGTCGAGCTTGTCGATGCCGATGCCGTGCTCGGCCGAGATCGACCCGTCGAGGCTCGTGACCAGGTCGTTCACCGCGCGGGTGATGGCCGGCGAGTACTGGCTGAGCGTCGGCCGGTCCATGCCCTTCGGTCCCATGAAGGAGAAGTGGATGTTGCCGTCGCCGATATGGCCGAGCGGGTAGGGGCGGATGCTGGGCAGGATGTCGAGGGCGGCCTTGAGCCCGCGTTCGATGAACTCCGGCACCTTGGAGATCGAGACCGAGATGTCGTAGCTGAGGCCCGGTCCCTCGGCGCGCGAGGCGGGGGCGACCGATTCGCGGATCACCCACATGTTGCGCGCCTGCGCCTCGCTCTGGGCGATCACGGCGTCGAGCACGCGCCCGGCCTCCATCTGGTCGGCGAGGAACTGCTCCATCTTCTCGGACATGCCCTCGGCGCCCTCGGCCTTGGGACGCGCCGAGGTCCACTCCAGAAGCAGGAACCACTGCGTGTCGGCCTTCAGCGGATCCTGCGTGCCCGGAATGTTGCGCAGGACCATGTCGGTGCTGGTCCGGCTCATGAGTTCGCAGGAGCCGACATTGTCCTCCGAGGCGCCGTGGGCCTCCGACAGGATCTCGATGGCGGCCTGCGGATCGCGGATGGCGAGCCAGGCGGTGGCCACGTCCTTGGCGGCCGGCCACAGCTTCAGAACGGCCTTGGTGATGATGCCGAGCGTGCCCTCGGCGCCCATGAACAGGTGCTTGAGGTCGTAGCCGGTATTGTCCTTCTTGAGCGCGCGCAGGCCGTTCCAGATGTCGCCGTTGGGCAGCACGACTTCGAGCCCCATGACGAGGTTGCGTGCATTGCCGTAGCGCAGCACCTGCACGCCGCCGGCGTTGGTCGAGAGATTGCCGCCGATCATGCAGGAGCCCTGGGCGCCCAGGAACAGCGGGAAGAAGCGGTCATGGCTGGCCGCCGTCTCCTGCAGCGTCTGCAGCACGCAGCCCGCCTCGACGGTCATCGAATAGCCGACCGGATCGACGTTCAGCACCTTGTTCATGCGGCCGACGGAGAGGACGATGCCGGTGTGCGACGGCCAGGGTGTCGCGCCGCCCATCAGGCCGGTATTGCCGGCCTGGGGCACGATGGCGATGCCGTTGTCGTGGCAGAGCTTCACGACCTTGGAGACTTCCTCGACGTTGGCCGGCCGCACCACGACGGCGGCGTTGCCCACGATGGAGCCACGCCAGTCGGTGACGAAGGGCTGCTTCCCTTGGTCGTCGACGATCAGGCCCTTGTCGCCCACGATGGCGCGTAGGCTTTCGAGGATCGCAGGCGTGACGGGGGCCGTCGGGATGGTCGGAATGATCGCGGTATCGGGCATTGTTTCCTCACTTTGGCGGCAGACTAGCGCTGCCTGTGGGAGCCGTCATCCGCCGCGGCTCGCCTTAATCTGTCATTGATCGCAAGCCCGAGGCCGGTATGCGGAATGGGTGCCACGGCGATGCGCCCAATGCCGGGACGGTCGAGCGACCGCATCATGGCGAAGAGGTTGGCGGCGGCCTCGCCAAGATTGCCGGACGGGCTCAGGTTCATCGTCAGCATGGCACCCTCCGGCACCATGCTGCCGAAGGCCAGCAGACCCTCATCCGCCGAAACCGATGTCGCCTCCAGCCGGACGGGACGCGAGGGTGCGTAGTGGCTGTGGAGCTGGCCGGGTGACTTGCGCGCGGCGTCTCCTGTCGGGATGGCGTCGCTGAGCGCGATGGGGCCGATCACGGCTTCGATCGCTTCGCGGGTCGCGCCGCCGGGACGCAGCAGGATGGGTGTGTCGCCCGAGATATCCAGGACCGTCGATTCGACGCCGACGAGACAGGCGCCGCCATCGAGGATCATCGGCGCGCGCGCACCCAGAGACTGCGCCACATGCTCCGGACGGGTGGGGCTGACCTCGCCGCTGCGGTTGGCGGACGGGGCAGCGATCGGCCGGCCGGCCGCGCGCATGAGTGCCTGGGCGATGGGGTGCGAGGGCGCGCGGATCGCCACCGTGTCGAGTCCGGCGGTCGCCAGAAGCGCGATGGACGAGCCCTCGGCGCGCGGCAGGACCAGGGTGAGCGGGCCAGGCCAGAAACGCGCCGCGAGATTCTCGGCCGTGTCGTTCCAGCGCACGAACGCGCGGGCAGCGGCCGCGTCCGGAACGTGGCTGATCAGCGGGTTGAACTGCGGCCGCCTCTTGGCCTCGAAGATGGCCGCCACGGCGCGCTCGTTGGTGGCGTCGCCGCCCAGGCCGTAGACGGTCTCTGTCGGGAAGGCGACGAGACCGCCGGCGCGTAGCGTCGCGGCGGCCTCGGCGATGGACTGCGCCGTCGCCTCGACCACGCTCATCGCGCCGCCAGGCTGCGGGCGATGAAGTGCGGGTTGGCAAAGCGCGGCTTGCCGTAGAGCAGGGGCTTGCCGTCCACGGTGACGACTTCACCGCCGGCGGCCTCGAGCACGCCCTGGGCCGCGCCGGTATCCCATTCCATGGTCGGTCCGAAGCGCGGATAGATGTCGGCCTTGCCTTCGGCGATCAGGCAGAACTTCAGCGACGATCCGGCCTGGACGCGGTCGACCACGGTCAGGTCATTGTTGCGAAACCAGATGTCGAGGTCGTTGAAGGTGCCGTGACTGCGGCTCGCGCAGGCAGTCAGCCCCTCAGTCGGCGGCGTGCGCGTGCGGATCGGCGTGAAGGCGCCCTTGCCTTCGCGCTTGTCCGCGCCCAGCCCCTTGGCGCCACGCCACAGCGTATCGGTGGCAGGAGCCAGCACGATGCCGAGCGTCGGACGGCCGTTCTCGACGAGGGCGATGTTCACCGTGAACTCGCCGTTCCTCTTGATGAACTCCTTGGTGCCGTCGAGCGGGTCGACCAGCCAGAAAGGCCGTCCATCATCGAGGGACGGCACGCGGCCCGCCGCCATTTCCTCCTCAGCAATGATCACGATGCCCGGCGTGAGCTTGCGCAGGCCGGCCAGGATGACCGCTTCGGCTGCGTGGTCGGCATCGGTGACGGGGCTCTTGTCGTCCTTGTCACGCACGCCGTGGTCGCCGGCATAGATCCGCATGATTTCGGACGCGGCGTCCTGAGCGATGGCGGTGCAGGTTTCGCGGAGGGTGTCGAGGGGAGGCAGGGCATGGGTCATGAACGGTCCTTATAGACGGCAGGGGCTTCGCCTTGACAGCAAACTTCACGCCCGAAAGAATATTGGAACAATGTTCCAATATTTAGAATGCTCGGAGGAAATCGATGCCCGTGAATGTGATCGGTATGATCGGTGTGGCACCTCCTCAGGGCACCTCCTTGCATGTGATCGCGGGAGGCATCTCGCCCTCGTTCCTTCGTGAGTTCGCGCAGACGCACGAGAAGGCCGGATTCGATTATGTCCTGGTCGGTTACTACGCCTCATCCGCCGAGGGCTTTACTGTCGCGACCTATGCGGCGGCCCATACGGAGAAGCTTCGCTACCTGATTGCCCACCGGCCGGGCGTCGTGTCGCCGACCCTCGCGGCCCGCGCGGCGGCAACGATGGACCAGCTTTCCGGCGGTCGACTCGCCCTGCACATCATCGTTGGCAACAGCGACGCCGACCAGCAGCGTGAAGGCGACTTTTCGCCCAAGGAAGAACGCTACGTGCGCGCCGCCGAGTATCTCGACGTGATGCGCAAAGTCTGGACCTCGCCCAAGCCGTTCGACTACGAGGGCAAGTTCTACCGGTTCAGGGATGTGTTCTCCGAGGCGCGGCCTTTCCAGCAGCCGCATCCTGCCCTGTTCTTCGGTGGTTCATCACCGGGTGCGATGGAGATGGGAGCGCAGCACTGCGATACCTTCGCCATGTTCGGCGAACCGCTGGCGGAGACGGGCGAGCGCATCGCCGAGTTCCGCCGGATGACCCAGCCGTTCGGGCGGACGTCGCGCTTCAATGTCTCGTTCCGCCCGATCATCGCTGAGACCGAGGGCAAAGCGTGGGACAAGGCGAAGAAGATCCTCGACGATCTCAAGGCCAGCGGGACCATGCCGACAAAGGCCCAGGACAAGTCGGCCGAGCGGCTGGTCGAACTGGCCAAGCGCGGCGATGTGCATGACGAACGTCTGTGGATGCCTGTGGCAGGCGCAGCGGCCGGCAAGGGCAACACCTCGTGCCTCGTCGGCACGCCGGAGCAGGTCGCGCAGGCGATGCTGAAATACTACCGCCTCGGCGTTGCCTCGTTCCTGATCCGCGGTTTCGATCCGTTGGGCGATGTCACCGATTACGGCCGCGAGCTGATTCCCCGCCTGAAGGCGGGTGCCCTCGAGGTCGATCGCGAACTCGCGGCGGCGGCGTAAACCCTTGATATTTTCCAGGCCCGGACTCTCCTGAGGCGAGCGCAGACAGCATGGATACGACGGTCGTGAAGGCGTTGTCGGTACTGGAGACCCTGGTCGCCAGTGCGATGCCGCTTGGCGTGACCGAGCTCGCGACGAGGCTCGGCCTGTCGAAGAGCAATGTGCACCGTCTGCTGCAGACGCTGGCCGCCCGGGGCTACGTCATGCAGCTCGACCAGCGCTACATGGTGACGACCCGGCTGTGGGAATTGGGGGCCATGGTCGTCAGCCGGCTCGACGTCGCGACAGTCGCCATCCCCGTGATGCAGCGCCTCGTGGCCGAAGTCGACGAGACCGCCCATCTCTCGATTCTCGACATGGCGGCCTGCGAGGTCGTGTCGATCCACAATGTCGAGAGCACCCAGCCGGTGCGCGCCTATTCGCGCATCGGCCAGCGCACGCCGGCGCACTGTGTCGCCACCGGCAAGGCGCTGCTGTCGGTGCAGTCTCCCGAGGCTCTGCGGGCATTGCCCGAGGAGCTGCCGCGCTTCACCCCTCGAACGCTCCATCGTCGCGACGATCTGCTCGCGGCGCTGGAGAAGATTCGGCGTGACGGCTACTCGACGAATGTCGGCGAGTGGCGCGAGCAGGTGGGCGGTGCGGCCGCGGTGATCTACGACCACGCGGGTCGACCGGCCGCGGCACTCGGGCTGACCGTGCCTGTGGAGCGGCTCCAGCCCGAGGTGATGCAGCGCTACATCCCGCGATTGACGGCGGCCGCGGCGGAAATTTCCAGGCTGATGGGCGCGCCACCCCGCGCCCGCTGATCGCTACCCCTTCAGGACCCGACCCGCGACGGCATCGAGCTTGGCGACCATCTCCGCCGAACGGACGGCCGGCGAGGTGATGAGCGCATGTTCGAGCGCGCGGTCGCAGCTGGACGGGCAGGGCATGGGGCGATCGGCCTTGAGGCGCGGTGCGATCATGGCAACCAGCGCCTTGGCCCGCTCGGCATTCTCGAGGAGCACACGGACGATGTCGGTGACCTGGACATGGTCATGGTCGGGGTGCCAGCAATCGAAGTCGGTGACCATGGCGACGGTGACGTAACAAATCTCCGCCTCGCGGGCGAGCTTGGCCTCGGGCATGTTGGTCATGCCGATCACATCGCAGCCCCAGCTCCGGTAGAGCTTCGACTCGGCCAGGCTGGAGAATTGCGGTCCTTCCATCGCGAGGTAGGTGCCGCCCTTGCGGACCGGGAAGCCGGCCTTCTGGGCACATTCGTGCGCGAGCTCGGCGAGCCGGTTGCAGGTCGGCTGCGCCATCGAGACATGGGCGACCAGCCCCTCGCCGAAGAAGCTCTTCTCGCGGGCGAAGGTGCGGTCGATGAACTGGTCCACGATCACGAAGTGGCCGGGCGGCAGATCCTCGCGCAGGGAGCCACAGGCTGAGAGCGACAGGATGTCGGTGACGCCGGCCCTCTTCAGGGCATCGATGTTGGCGCGGTAGTTGATCGAGCTCGGGGAATGGCGGTGGCCGCGGCCGTGGCGGGGGACGAAGACGACATCGAGATCGTCGAGGACGCCGAACAGGAACTCATCGGACGTCTCGCCGAAGGGTGAGTCGATCCGGCGCCATTCCGGGTTCTTGAGACCGGCCATGTCGTAGACGCCGCTGCCGCCGAGAATTCCCAACACCGTCATATGCTTCTCCTGGTTGGCGGTGGTGTATCATTCCGGACCGGCAAAGGGGAGAGACCCATGGGAAAGCTCGACGGCAAGATCACGATTGTTACCGGCGCGACCAGCGGTATCGGGCGGCGCACCGTCGAGTTCTTCGTCGCGGAGGGTGCGAAGGTCGTCGCCACGGGACGGCGCGAGGAACTCGGCCGCACGCTCGAGGCCGCGCTCGGCAAGGACAACTGCCTCTTCGTGGCGGCCGATGCCACGCACGAAGAGGACGTGAAGCGCATGTTCGACGCTTGCCTGTCGAAGTGGGGGCGGGTCGACTGCCTGTTCAACAATGCCGGCGGGCCGGCGCCGGTGGGCGGTATCGAGACCGTCCCGGTCGAGGGGTTCGACGCGGCGATGGCGACCCTCGTCCGGTCGGTCATGCTGGGCATGAAGCACGCCGCGCCGCTGATGATGGCGCAGGGCTCGGGTAGCATCATCAACAATGGCAGCGTCGCGGGGCGCCGGGCGGGCTATTCGACCTCGATGATTTACGGCGCGGCAAAGGCGGCCGTGAACCACCTGACGGTCTGCGTGGCCATGCAGCTCGGCGAGAAGAACGTGCGGGTGAACTCGATCTCGCCCGGCGGCATCGCCACCGGCATCTTCGCCAAGGCGCTGGGCCTGCCGCCGGACAAGGCCGACTCCTACGCGGAGGCCATGAAGGCCAGCATGGCCAAGAACCAGCCGATCCCGCGTGCCGGTGTCGTCGACGACATCGCCAAGGCCGCCGTCTTCCTGGCCTCCGACGACTCGACCTTCATCAACGGTCACGACCTCGTGGTCGATGGCGGGCTCGTCGGCGGCCGCCTGTGGACGCCGCATCAGGAAGGCGTGAAGGCGATGCGCCAGGCCTTCGGCGTCGACGAGATCTGAACCGTGGCCTCGCTCGCCGACAAGGTCGCGCTGGTGACCGGAGCGTCACGTGGCATCGGGCGTGCGGTGGCCCTTTCGCTTGCCCATGAGGGCGCCGCCGTCGCCGTGAACTATCGCGAGCGGGCGGCCGACGCGGACGAGGTCGTGGCGACCATCCGGAAGGCCGGCGGCAAAGCGATGGCGGTCGCGGCCGACGTGTCGGACGGCGCGGCCGTCGCCGGCATGATCGCCTCGGTCCAGCGCGAGCTGGGCGCTGTCGACGTGCTGGTGAACAATGCCGGGCTGGCAATCATGACCGGCATCGACGATCTCACCGAGGAGCAATTCGATCGCACCATCGCGGTCAACCTGAAGTCGGCCTTCCTCTGCACCCAGGCCGTCCTGCCGGGCATGCGGGCTCGCAAATGGGGCCGCATCGTCAACATTTCCTCGGGCGCGGCCCGCGGCGCGGGCGGCATCGGCCCGCACTACAATGCCTCCAAGGCCGGCATGGAGGGGCTGACCCGGGGCTATGCGGCTCGCGTGGTGAAGGACGGCGTCACGGTGAACGCCGTGGCACCGTCGCTCATCGAGACCGACATGGTCCGCAGCGGCCTCGCCTCGTCGCCGGACCGCATCCCGCTCGGCCGTTTCGGCACCTCGGAGGAATGTGCCCAGGCCGTCCTGATGGTGATCGGTAATGCCTACATGACAGGCCAGACAGTGGCGCTGAGCGGCGGCCTGTCGTTCCTCTGATCTACTTCTTGGGCTCGACATGACCCCCGAAGGCGTGACGCATGGCCGACAGGAGCTTGTTGGCCGTGCCGTCGCGGTCGCGGGAGCGGAAGCGGGCATAGAGCGCGGCGGAGAGGACGTCGGCGGGCACGGCCTCCTCGATGGCGGCATTGATGGTCCAACGGCCTTCGCCCGAATCGTCGACGAAGCCTGAGTACTTCGAGAGGGCGGGGTCCTCCGCCAGCGCCGACGAGGTGAGGTCGAGCAGCCAGGAGCTCACCACGCTGCCGCGCCGCCACACCTCGGCGATGTCGGCGAGGTCGAGGTCGTAGCGCCGCTCCGCCGGTATCGCCTCGGAGGAGACCTTGCGCAGGATCTCGAAGCCCTCGGCATAGGCCTGCATCAGCCCGTACTCGATGCCATTGTGCACCATCTTCACGAAGTGGCCGGCGCCGCTCGGCCCGCAATGGAGATAGCCGCGCTCGACCCGGGGATCGCGCGACTCGCGGCGCGGCGTCTTCGGGATGGTGCCCCCGCCCGGGCTGAGGGCGGCGAAGATCGGGTCGAGCCGCTCCACCGCCTCGTCGTCGCCACCGATCATCAGGCAGTAGCCGCGCTCCAGGCCCCACACCCCGCCGCTGGTGCCGCAGTCGAGATAGTGGATGCCCTTGTGCTTCATCTCGCGCGCGCGCCGGACGTCGTCCTGGAAGAAGGCATTGCCGCCGTCGATGATCGTGTCGCCGGCTTCCAGCAGCTGGCCCAGCTCGGCCACGGTCTGCCCGGTGATCTCGCCGGCCGGCAGCATGACCCAGACGTTCCGTGGCTTGGCGAGCTTGGCGACCAGGTTTGCCAGGTCGGTGGCGCCGGTGATGCTCGGTCCGACAAGGCCCGCGACCGTCTGCGGGTTCTGGTCGAAGACGACGCACTCGTGTCCGTGCCGCACCAGGCGGCGCACGAGGTTGGCGCCCATGCGTCCCAGGCCGATCATGCCGAGCTGCATTCTTCTCTCCCGTTCATTTCCATGTCCGGCCCATATGATAAGCTGGCCGCGAATGAAGACCATCGTCGTCGTGATGGGTGTCTGGGGATCGGGCAAGACCACCGTCGCCAGCCTTCTGGCGGAACGGCTCGGTTGTGCGTTCATGGATGGAGACGATCTTCATCCGCGCGAGAACGTCGAGAAGATGAGGAGCGGGCTGCCGTTGAACGACGGCGATCGGCTGCCTTGGCTGGAAGCCATCGCCCGTCGCATCGACGACTGGCGGGAGAGGGGCGAATCCGGCGTCATCACCTGTTCGGCGTTGAAGCGGGCCTATCGGGGCATCATCGTCGGGCAGCGGCCTGACACGAACCTGGTTTATCTCCGGGGCCTGCGGGAGGTGATCCACGGGCGCTTGATGGCGCGCACGGCGCATTTCATGCCGGCCGGCCTGCTGGACAGCCAGTTCGCGACGCTGGAAGAGCCCGCAGAGGACGAGCGACCGATCCTGGTCGATATCGAAGCCTCCCCATCGCTGATCGTGGATGAGATCGTGCGGAGGCTGGCGCTATCGCGCTGACGTGGCCTTGCCGGTCACGCGAGGGACGGCAGCGCGGACAATTCGTGAAAGAGATCGATGATACCGTCGCGATTGGGACCACCGCGATAGCCCAGAGCCACCCGCAGGAAAGGTTTTCCAGCCTTGGGATCGGGTTCGATCAGCTCATAGCGGTCGCTGCGAAATCCGAAGGATCCACCTTTGTCGAGCTTCAGTTGGCGACGGTCGATTTCGGCCTCCACGCGGCGGAGCAGCCGGGCATGGTCTGACGCGTCGCCGCGTCGAAGCCGGATGGCGCAAAACGGAGCGACCGCCTCCGGAGAGATCAGCGAGGGATGGCATCGATCCTCGAACAGCACGGAGCGTGTGCCGACGGCCTGAGCGAGTGCCGCGTTGTTGGCGAAAAGACGGCTCGTGTACTCGGCCAAATAGCGCGGATCGAGAAACCAGGGCGCAGAAAGTGCGGCCAGCTCGTCGAGTGTGAGGCCGCTCCCGGTGAGGGCTCTGATCTGCTTCAGGTCATCTGCCAATCTGACCGCACTGGAACCGCACCCCTTGCGCAGGAAGATCTGGACGATCCCGACGTTGGCCAGTTCAAGTCCTCCTTGATCGAGCTTGAGGCCGGAGCGGAAGACCGCGGCAAACGAGCCGTCCAGCCTGTCGAGCCACGCGGGGAGGTCAAGCTTTGGTCCTGTCAGTGTCGTATCCACGAAGAGCGCATGGCGGGCCCTGGGAAGAGTCGAAGGGTCGGAAACGCCGAACTGACCATCGCAATGAACCGGCTCGCCAATCAGGACATCGACGTCGTTTGCGTCAGGAGCGGCACGCTCGAACACCTGACGGGGCCATAGGTCTAGCAACGAGGCAGTTTCGAAGTAACGGCCTGCATGAGCAAGCTCGAGGGGCCCCGTTCCCGTGGCAGTGCCCGATAAAGCCTGGCGCGCAACCAAATGCAGAAGGCAGGACAGAGCGGACTGGCCGCTGCGGCACAAGACGCGCAGCGATTGCCACCCGGGAGGAACCACGTAGCAAGACCGCGTCCGCTTCTCGAGAATATCTGCGCTGAGTTCCCGTTCGTAGCCGAAGGGGACGCTCTCACCGTCGGGCAGTTGAGCGACTTCGCCCTCGCAGGGGCTCTTCAGCGTCCTGTCGCCCGGTCGATGCGCCTTCTCCAGCCAAGCGCGGCGCAGGCCAAACATGGCGTTGTCCAGGTCCTCCCTCAGCAGATCCTGCAGGGGCGGGTCCAACCCGACACGTCGGGCAAGCGCGACCAGATCGTCACGGTCGCGCACGGTCTCGGAGGGAGGCAGCGGCATGCGGCCAGTCAACGCGCTTTGGGTCGCGTGGTTGCGGCGCACTCGTGATGTCGCAACGCAACCTCTTCGCAGGTGCGGGGTTTACCCCGCATGAGGGAGAGAACGACTCCGGGGGTCGCCATCGTGCCTGCAACTGTGAGAGGGCGGGCCGCCAAGGCATGCCACGTGGATCTGCGCACGATCGACAGCCTCGCGACTTTCGACGAGCTTGCTGAAGCGGCCGCTCGGACCGGTTTCAATCACATTTGCGTCGGCCCGGTTTTCGATCTGGGGGAGGGGGGCGACCCTCTTCTGGTGTCGGACCATTCCCGTCCGATCGCGTCGCTCGCGGCAGCGGGCACCCCTGCCCGAATGATCCGTTCCATGCGTCAGGCCTGTGAAACGAATGGCCTCGCCCTCTTCGTCGACATTGTACTGGATCGCGTGGCGTCGGGTGGTGGTTCGGCGCTGGCCTTGAGCGGCATGTACGACGGCCGACCGGGCGTAAACCCACTTGATCCGCGCGTCGACCGCCGCACCGCGAGGTCGGTTTTCCTGCGCAGTGACGCAGAAGACTCGGCCGCCGATTGGTGGGCCGGACAGATCGCCGACCTGGTGACCGCGGGAGCCCAGGGGTTCAGGCTCATCGGCCTGGTGGACCTTCCCCCGCTCACTTTGGGACGGGTAATCGAGCGTGTGCGAGGCCGAACGGCCTGCGAATTCTGGGGGTGGACCCCGGGGTTCCCTTGGTCCCGCCACAAGGAACTCGCGAGCGCAGGCCTTTCGGCCGTCTTCGCGTCCACCTCTTGGTGGGACGGGCGTGCGTCCTGGTACGTCGAGGAAATCGAATTGCTGCGACGGGTCGCGCCCGTTCTCGGCGTGGCGGGTGACCCGTACGATTCGCCGTCGAACTCGCCGTTGAAGGCAGCCCGTGCGCTGATGGCGGCCGCGGCGACGTCGGACGGCCTCTTCGTGCCTCATGGAGTGGGTGCCAGCGAAGAGGTCGTGCGTCGCGCCGTCGCGCTTACGGACTCCCTGAGTGGAAGGGGGCGCATCGGCACCCTGCGGCCGATCACAAGTCCGGCGGGGCCTGTCACGGTCCTGCTGCGGAGCGATGCTGCGGATGCGGGAGCGGCGAGCTGCAGCTCGCTCGTCGCGTTGAACGCCGACCTGTTGAACGGCCACGCCTTGCCTGTGGATCTTGCGATCCTGCCGCCTTCAGCCGGCGCCGGCTGGGGGCTGAAGGACGGCGCAGCGGCTGCCCGACTCGAACCTGGAGAAGTGCGCGTGCTTGAGGTGACGCCGAGTAAGCCCGTTCGCAACGGAAAGAAGTCCGGGAAGCGGGAGGCCAGTGCCGCTGCCGCTAAGTCGCCGATCGTCGTCGAGCAGGTGAGCCCTTCCGTGAACGAAGGGGAGTTTGCAGCGAAGAGCGTGATCGGCAGGCCGATCGTGATCGAGGCCGACATCTTTACCGATGGTCACGACCTGCTGGCTGCCGAGGTCATCTGGTGGTCCGCCGATGAAGACGAGCGCAGGACGGTCAAACTGACCCACGTCGCCAACGATCGCTGGCGCGCGACGCTCGTTCCCGACCGCATCGGCCGCCACTATTTTTCCGTGGAAGCCTGGCGCGATGAGTATGGCAGCCTGGCGCACGGCCTCGAGGTAAAGCAACGGGCCGGCGTCGATATCACTGTCGAGCTGAAGGAAGCGGCGCTCTTCCTCGCAGAGTTGGACGGGGACGAGCCGGTCCGGGCGCTGCTTGCACAGATGAAGAGCGTGGAGGCGGAGGAGGCCGTCGCGCTGCTGACGTCGTCGGAGACGCGAGCGACGGTGTCCAGGGTGGCGGAACGTCTCCTTCGAACAGACCAGGGACCATTTCCCATGGAGATCGAGCGTCCGCAGGCCGAGTTCGCCTCCTGGTACGAACTGTTTCCGCGCTCGATCACCGATGATCCGCGCAGGCACGGCACGTTCGACGACGTGATCGCCGCCTTGCCCCGCGTTCGCGCCATGGGATTCGATGTTCTCTATTTTCCGCCCATCCATCCGATCGGCACGGCCAACCGCAAGGGGCGAAACAACACGCTGACCCCAGGTCCGGACGATGTCGGTAGCCCTTACGCCATCGGAAGCGCGGACGGAGGGCACGACGCGATCCATCGGCAACTCGGTACGCCCGAGGATTTTCGCCGGCTGGTCGCCGCCGCGCGGGAGCAGGGGCTCGAAATCGCCCTCGACTTCGCGATCCAGTGCTCGCCCGATCATCCGTGGCTTCGCGAGCATCCCGAGTGGTTCAAGCGGCGGCCGGACGGGACCATCAAGTACGCCGAGAACCCGCCGAAGAAGTACGAGGACATCGTCAACGTCGACTTCTACGCCAAGGGGGCCATCCCCTCGCTCTGGCTGGCGCTGCGCGACGTGGTCCTGCACTGGGTGGAGGAGGGCGTCCGCATCTTCCGCGTCGACAACCCGCACACCAAACCCCTGCCATTCTGGCACTGGATGATCGGCGACATTCGTGGCCGCCATCCCGACGTGATGTTCCTCTCCGAGGCCTTCACGCGACCGAAGATGATGTACCGGTTGGCCAAGGTGGGCTTCTCCCAGTCCTACACGTACTTCACCTGGCGCAACGGCAAGCAGGAGATCACCGATTATCTCGTCGAGCTGTCGACTACCGAAGTGGCGAACTATTTCCGGCCGAACCTCTTCGTCAGTACACCCGACATCAATCCGTATTTCCTGCAGAACTCAGGGCGCGCCGGATTCCTCATCCGTGCGGCCCTCGCCGCCACTCTGTCGGGCCTGTGGGGCGTCTACTCCGGCTTCGAGCTGTGCGAGGCCGCCGCTCTTCCGGGCCGCGAAGAGTACCTCGATTCGGAAAAGTACGAGATCAGGCCGCGTGACTTCGCGACGCCGGGCAACATCGTCGCCGAGATCACGATGCTGAACCGCTTGCGCAGATCGCATCCGGCCCTGCAAAGCCATCTCGGCGTGACGTTCTACAATGCCGGCAACGGCCAGATCCTCGTCTATGGCAAGCGCTTGCCGGGCGCGGCAGACATGGTCCTGGTCGCCGTTAGTCTCGATCCGCATCACCCGCAGGAGACCGGCTTCGAGATCCCCCTCTGGGAGTGGAAGCTCGCCGACGACGGTGCCCTCGATGTCGAGGATCTGGTGAGCGGGGAAAGATTCTCCTGGCACGGCAAGAACCAACACCTGCGCCTCGATCCAACGATTCTTCCCTTTGCCATGTGGCGCTTGTCGCCCCGGAGTGCCGCATGAACGCCCCCGTCGCCGATACTCCTGTCACCCTTCCGGTCGCGACCGATCCGCAATGGTACAAGGACGCGATCATCTATCAGCTTCACGTCAAGTCGTTCTTCGATTCGAACAACGACGGCATCGGAGACTTTCCCGGGCTGATTTCGCGTCTCTCCTACATCGCCGAACTCGGTATAAACACTATCTGGCTCTTGCCGTTCTATCCGTCCCCGCGGCGCGACGATGGGTACGACATCGCCGAGTACACGGCGGTACATCCCGAATACGGGACGCTCGATGACGTCAAGCGTCTGATCGAAGAAGCGCACAAGCTCGGCATGCGCGTCATCACCGAGTTGGTGATCAATCACACGTCCGACCAGCATGCCTGGTTCCAGAGCGCCCGCCTTGCGCCTCCGGGCTCTCCCGAGCGTGACTTCTACGTGTGGTCGGATAGCGACCAGAAGTACGAAGGCACGCGTGTCATCTTCATCGATTCCCTGCGATCCAACTGGACATGGGATCCCGAGGCGAAGGCCTATTTCTGGCATCGCTTCTATTCGCATCAGCCCGACCTGAACTTCGACAATCCCGCTGTGTTGGAAGCCATCCTCGGCGTGATGCACTTCTGGCTCGACATGGGCATCGACGGGCTTCGCCTCGATGCCGTGCCTTATCTCGTGGAGCGTGAGGGCACGAACAACGAAAACCTGCCCGAGACCCACGAAGTGCTGAAGCGCATTCGCGCCGAGATCGACAGGGCGTATCCCGGCCGGATGCTGCTGGCCGAGGCCAATCAGTGGCCGGAGGACACGAAGGAGTATTTCGGGCAGGGCGACGAGTGCCACATGGCGTTCCACTTCCCGCTGATGCCCCGGATGTACATGGCGCTGGCCCGCGAGGACCGCTTCCCCATCACCGACATCATGCGGCAGACACCGCAGATCCCGGACAACTGCCAGTGGGCGATTTTCCTGCGCAATCACGACGAGCTGACGCTGGAGATGGTGACCGACTCGGAGCGCGATTATCTGTGGGAGACCTATGCCACCGATCGGCGGGCCCGCCTCAATCTAGGCATTCGCCGCCGCCTCGCACCCCTGCTGGAACGCGATCGCCGGCGGATCGAGCTGATGAACTGCCTGCTCCTGTCGATGCCCGGCGCGCCCGTGATCTACTATGGCGACGAGATCGGCATGGGCGACAATATCCGGCTGGGCGACCGGGACGGTGTGCGCACACCGATGCAGTGGTCGCCGGACCGGAACGGCGGCTTCTCGCGAGCGGATCCGGCGGCTCTCGCCTTGCCGACCATCATGGACGCGCTCTACGGCTACGAGACCGTCAACGTCGAGGCGCAGACGCGCGACGTTCATTCGCTGCTCCACTGGACCCGCAAGATGATCGCGGTGCGGCGCACCCATGCCGCTTTCGGACGCGGGACGCTGCGTTTCCTCTACCCCAGGAATCGGAAGGTGCTGGCCTATCTGCGCGAACTGGACGGCGAGGTGATCCTCTGCGTCGCCAATGTGTCGCGCACGCCGCAAGCCGTGGAACTGGATCTCTCCGAGTTCGCCGGCCGGGTGCCCGTCGAGCTCAATGGCGGCTCTCTGTTCCCGCCGGTCGGGCAGCTCACCTATCTGCTCACCCTGCCGCCTTACGGCTTCTATTGGTTCATCCTGGCAAACGAGACGGAGGCACCCTCATGGCATACGCCTGCGCCCGAACCGCTGCCTGATTACGTGACGGTGGTCCTTCGGGGACCGCTGAGCGATGGGGTGAAAGACTCGGCTGCGCTTCTCGAGCACGAGGCGCTGCCGCCCTATCTGGCCAAGCGTCGCTGGTTCGGGGCGAAGGACAAGGCGCTCAAATCGTCGCGCTTCGCCTACCTGACTCGCCTGTCTGGTTCGGGTCGGGAGTTGCTTCTCAGCGAAGTCGAGGTCGAGGCCGGTGGCGAAAAGAGCCGCTGGCTATTGCCGTTGTCGATGAGCTGGGAAGACGAGCAGGCGGCGGCGCTTCCGTCGCAACTCGCCCTGGCGCGGGTACGGCGGGGACGCCGCATTGGGCTTCTCACCGATGCCTTCGCGTTGCCGGAGTTCGCTCGCGAGATGCTGGGCGCGCTGGCATCCGGCACGAGGATCGACGGGCCCGAAGGCCAGATCGTATTCGAGCCGATGCCCGACGGAGTCGAAGTGCTTCGGCGGCCGGTCGACGCCCAGGTGATCTGGCTGACCGCCGAGCAGTCCAACAGCTCTCTGGTCGTCGACGATGCCGTCATGTTGAAGATCTTTCGCCGCATTCAGGCGGGCGAGCATCCGGAAGCGGAGATGAGCCGCTACCTGACCAGTCATGGCTTCGCCAATTCACCGGCGCTGCTCGGCGAGGTGGCGCGCATCGCTGCCGACGGCCAACGGTATGCGCTCGCGATTGCACAGGCCTTCGTACGGAACCAGGGCGACGCCTGGACCTGGACGCTCAGTCAGTTCGGTCGGGCGCTCGACAATCTCGCCAGCCGCGAGGCCACGGCGGACTCGCGCGACGACGATATCGAGGACTACCACGCCTTCGCCGGGACGATCGGTCGGCAGCTGGGCGCCATGCACCAGGTCCTCGCGCGGCCAACCGACAACGAAGCCTTCTCGCCGCGCACGGCGGGGCCGGAGGACGTCGAGGCGTGGGCGGAGCGCGGACTGGGATTGTTCAGCCGGGCGCTGGACGCGATCGCAGCCGTCGAAAACTGGGATACCGAAGGGGCCGCGGCCGATGCCAGGCGCCTTCTCGAGCGTCGCGACGCCCTCATGTCACTTCTGCAGCAACTCGTGCAGAGTGGTTTGGGTTCAGGCGTCACGCGCATCCATGGCGACTTCCATCTCGGCCAGGTGCTGATCGCCAGCGGCGATGCCTACATCATCGATTTCGAGGGGGAGCCGGCCAGGCCGCTCGAGGAACGCCGTCGCAAGGCGAGTCCCATGCGGGATGTGGCGGGGCTGATGCGCTCGTTCGACTATGCGGCTGCGGCGACCCTCGATCCGAAAAACGTGGTGGCAAACCGCATTCCGCCGGCACGCCGACTGACGCTCGTCACCCGGTTGAGACGGGGGGCCCAGCGTGCGTTCCTCGCCGCCTACCGGGAGGCAGCCGCGGGGCTGCCGGGCACGGACCGCAGCGAACTGCTCGACTTCTTCCTCGCCGAGAAGGCCGCCTACGAGGTCTGTTATGAGGCGGCAAACCGGCCGGCCTGGGTTCCCATCCCGCTGTCCGGCCTGTCCCGACTGGCCGCCCGTCTCCTGAGGGAAACGCCACCGCAGGAGAATGCATGAACGCCGATATCCAGGACGACTGGCTCGATCGAGACCAGGCGGAGGCCCTGACGGACTTTCGTCCTGTGGATGCGTTCGCGGTCCTCGGGCCGCACCCGGCACAATCCGGGCGGGTGATCAGGGCGCTTCTGCCCGGCGCACTTGGCGTGGAAGTGACCGGACGTGGCGACAAGCAGTCGTGGGGCGAGCTGAAGCCCGGCGTGGTGGCCGGCCTCTTCGAGGGAAGGGTCGAGCACAGCGGCGCCTACCTGCTTCGTATCCGGTGGCCCGACGCCGTTCAGGAAACGGAAGATCCCTACGCGTTCGGACCGGCGTTGGGCGACCTCGACCTTCACCTCTTCAGCGAGGGCAGGCATTTCGAGCTTGCCGAGGCGCTCGGTGCCAACGTCGTAGAGTTGGAGGGTGTGAGGGGCGTGCGCTTCGCGGTCTGGGCTCCGAACGCCCAGCGCGTCGCCTTGATCGGCGACTTCAATTCCTGGGACCGGCGCCGCCATCCGATGCGATTGCGGCCTTCAGCCGGCGTCTGGGAGATCTTCATCCCGCGCCTGGGTGCCGGGACGCGCTACAAATTCGACATCGTCGGGCCGCAAGGCCAACGCGTGCCCGATAAAGCCGATCCGGTTGCCCAACAGGCGGAGCTGGCGCCGGGCACAGCGTCCGTCGTCGGCGCCCCGGCGGGCGGACTTCGCTGGACCGATCACGACTGGATGGCAGAGCGAGCGAAGCGCCAATCGGCTGCGTCCGCGATTTCCATCTATGAGGTCCACGCCGGATCCTGGATGCGCCAGAACACGGGTTCCGCGGGAGCCGAGCGCCCGCTCTGGGACTTCCTGACGGAGCGGCTGATCCCTTACGTCAAGGAGATGGGCTTTACCCATGTGGAGATGCTTCCCGTGACGGAGCATCCGTTCGGCGGGTCCTGGGGTTACCAGCCTCTGGGCCTGTTCGCGCCAGCGGCGATCTATGGCCCGCCGGAATCGTTTGCACGTTTCGTAGATGCGGCGCATCGCGCCGGTATCGGCGTATTGCTCGACTGGGTGCCGGCGCATTTCCCGACCGACCCGCATGGCTTGGCGCGTTTCGATGGAACGGCCCTGTACGAGCATCTCGATCCGCGCGAGGGCTATCATCACGACTGGAACACCTACATCTACAATTTCGGGCGTCGCGAGGTTCAGGGCTTCCTGATTGCCAGCGCCTTGCATTGGCTGGAGCGCTTCCATGTCGACGGGCTGCGAGTCGATGCCGTGGCGTCCATGCTCTATCGCGATTACAGCCGCCCGGCCGACGCATGGATTCCCAACGTCCACGGCGGACGCGAAAACCTTGAGGCGATCGGCTTCCTGCGTCATCTCAATGCGGTCGTCGCCGAAAGGGCACCCGGCGCGATCGTGATTGCGGAGGAATCCACGGCCTGGCCTGGCGTGACGGCGCCGCTGCCCGAGGGTCTCGGCTTCTCGTTCAAATGGAACATGGGGTGGATGCACGACACCCTTCAGTATGTCGAGCACGAGCCCGTTTATCGCGCCTATCATCACGATCAGATGACGTTCGGGCTCGTTTACGCCTTCTCCGAACGCTTCGTGTTGCCGATTTCCCACGACGAGGTCGTCCACGGAAAAGGCTCGCTGCTGGGCAAGATGCCTGGCGACCGCTGGCAGCGCTTCGCGAACCTGCGTGCCTATCTCGGATTCATGTGGGCGCACCCGGGCAAGAAGCTTCTGTTCATGGGGTGCGAGATCGCCCAGGACCGCGAATGGAATCATGACGGCGAGATCGATTGGCACCTTCTCGAAGATGGCGCGCATGCCGGTATCCAGCGACTCGTTCGGGACCTTAATCATCTCTATGCGGCGGAGCCCGCGCTGCACGAATCCGACGCCGATCCCTCAGGCTTTTCCTGGATCGTGGGCGACGACCGAGCCAACTCCGTCTATGCCTTTTTCCGAACCTCGCCCTCCGCAGCGCCGCTCCTCGTCGTGTGCAACATGACGCCGGTTCCCCGTCACGCCTATCGGATTGGCGTGCCGAAGAGGGGGCGCTGGCGCGAAGTCGCCAATACGGATTCCCGGTTCTACGGCGGCAGCGACCTCGGTAATGACGGTGGTGTCTCGGCGGTCGATATCCCGTCCCATGGTCAATCCGATTCCATACAGCTGTCCTTGCCGCCCCTTGCGACGGTGATCTTGCGCAGCGAGGACTAGGTGGCCGCCTCGTCATGGCCCGACCGGCTGCTGCCGGGTTCGCCCTATCCACTCGGCGCCACGTGGGACGGTCTCGGCACCAACTTCGCCGTCTTCTCGGCGCACGCCACCCGTATCGAACTGTGCCTGTTCGATCCCTCGGGCCGCCGGCAACTCGCGCGATTCGACCTGCCGGAGTGCACCGACGAGGTCTGGCATGGCTATCTCCCGAACGCCCGTGCGGGCCTCGCCTATGGCTATCGCGCGCACGGACCCTATGAACCGCAAGCCGGGCACCGCTTCAATCCGCATAAGCTGTTGCTCGACCCCTATGCGCGTCGCCTCACGGGCGAAATGCGCAATGCCGATGCCTTGTACGGTTACAGGGTGAATTCCCCGCGCGCCGACCTGTCCTTCGATCGGCGCGACAGCGGTCCGGGTGTGATGAAAGGCGTCGTGGCCGACGAGAGCTTCAATTGGGCGGACGACAGGCCGCCGGCCGTTCCCTGGTCGGACACGGTGATCTACGAGACCCATGTCCGGGGCGTCAGCGTGATGCGGCAGGACCTGCGGCCGCACGAGCGGGGCACTTTCGCGGCTCTTGGCGACCCCGTGTTCATCGACCATCTTCGGCGCCTCGGCGTGACCACCGTGGAGTTGCTGCCGGTTCATGCTTTCGTGCAGGACCGGTCGCTGCTGGAGAAGGGGCTGCGCAACTACTGGGGCTACAACAGCCTCGGCTTCTTCGCTCCCGAGCCGCGCTATCTCTCGGACGGCACCCTCGATGAGCTTCGCATTGCCGTGCGGCGGCTGCATGCGGCCGGGCTCGAGCTCATCCTCGACGTGGTCTACAATCATACGGCAGAGGGCAGCGAGCTCGGTCCGACCCTGTCGTTTCGCGGCCTGGACAATGCCAGCTATTACCGGCTGCTCGCCGACAATCCGCGTCACTGCATCAACGACACCGGCACGGGCAATACGCTCAACCTGTCGACGCCCCGCGTGCTCCAGATGGTCATGGACTCGCTTCGTTACTGGGTGACTGCCTTTCACGTCGACGGCTTCCGCTTCGACCTCGGCGTGACGCTGGGGCGGGAGGCGCACGGTTTCGATCCCTGCTCGGGCTTCTTCGATGCGATCCGACAGGACCCCGTGCTGCAGAAGGTGAAGCTGATCTCCGAACCCTGGGACATCGGTCCGGGCGGATATCAGCTCGGGAACCATCCGCCGGGATTCGCCGAGTGGAACGATCGGTTCCGGGATGGGGTCAGGCGATACTGGCGCGGTGATCCAGGCCAGCGCGCCGATTTCGCCGCTCGCCTGGCGGGGTCGAGCGACCTGTTCGATCGCCGTCATCGCCGTCCCTGGGCCTCCATCAACTACGTCGCCTCGCACGATGGTTTCACGCTCCTCGACGCGGTGAGCTACGAGGAGCGTCACAACGAGGCCAATGGCGAGGACAACAGGGACGGCCACGGGGAGAATTACAGCTCGAACTGGGGCGTGGAAGGGCCGAGCGACGACCCCGCCATACTCGACACGCGCCACAGGCTGCAGCGTGCCATGCTTGCCACTCTCTTCCTGGCGCAGGGGACGCCGATGCTGCTGGGCGGGGACGAGTTCGGCCGTTCGCAGAACGGCAACAATAATGCCTATTGCCAGGACAATGAGGCGTCCTGGTTCGACTGGTCGTTGCTTGAAAAGCCCGATGGCCAGAACCTCGCCGACTTCGTCTCACGCATCGTGGCGCTGCGGCACAAGCATCCGGTCCTGCGTGCACCCCGCTTTCTGCATGGGCTCGAGCATCCTGCCGAAGGTGTCGCCGACATCGCCTGGTTTGATGCTTCCGGCGAAGTTGTGTCGACCGACTCGTGGAACAACGTGGAGGATCGCTGCCTCGTGCTGAGACGCGCGAGTTTCGACGGCGGTTCGGTGACGATGCTGACGGCGTTCTTCAATGCCGGGGCGACGGAACACAAGTTCGTTCTGCCGCAACCGCGGTGGCCGACGCGCATTGTGCTCGACAGCGCCGCGCCCGAAGCCGCGGAGCGCGATTTGCAGGAGGATGAGCTGATGGTCGGACCTCGCAGTGTGGTGCTTGCGCTGGCCACCAGGCCACAAGGATGAAGACGAAATTCGCACACGACTTGCCCTTTGGCGCGTCGTTGCTCCCCTCGGGCGCGACGCGCTTCCGATTCTGGGCCCCGGCGCAGAAGAACGCGAGCTTGGAGATCGAGGGCGCGGCGCCGGTGCCGATGAAGGCGGCTGATGGCGGTTGGTTCGAGGCGGAAGCCGCCTGCAGCGCCGGCACGTCCTATCGGTACCGACTCGACAACGGCGTCTCCGTGCCGGACCCGGCCTCGCGTGTCCAGGCGGACGATGTGCATGGGCCCAGTCTCGTCGTCGACCCTCGAAGCTATGACTGGCGGCATCCGGATTGGCGTGGTCGCCCCTGGCACGAGACGGTGCTCTACGAACTGCATGCCGGTGCCTTCGGGGGCTTTGCGGGCGTGCAGGCCGCACTCCCGGTGCTGGCCGATCTCGGCGTCACGGCCGTGGAGCTGATGCCGATCAACGATTTCCCGGGGCGGCGCAACTGGGGCTATGACGGCGTGCTGCCCTTCGCACCCGATCGCAGCTATGGCACACCGGACGAACTGAAGGCGCTCGTCGATGCGGCGCACGGTCTGGGACTGATGATGTTCCTGGACGTCGTCTACAACCACTTCGGCCCGGACGGGAACTATCTCTCTGCGTATGCGCCGGGGTTCTTCCGCGATGACATCGCGACCCCCTGGGGCGCGGCGATCGATTTTAGACGCGCCGAAGTCCGCCGATATTTCACCGAGAACGCCCTGTACTGGTTGCACGAGTACCGGTTCGACGGCCTGCGGTTCGATGCCGTGCATGCGATCTCCGAGGCGGACTGGCTGGACGAGATGGCCGCCGAGGTTCGCCGTTCGGTCGAACCTGGTCGGCACGTTCATCTCGTGCTCGAGCATGACGGCAATGTGGCCGATCACCTGCGCCGGGACTTCGATGCGCAATGGAACGACGATGCGCACCACGTTCTGCACACGATGCTGACCGGCGAGCACGACGGATACTATGCGGACTATGCCGACCAGCCGGCGCGGCGCCTGGCTCGGGCGCTTTCCGAGGGTTTCATCTATCAGGGCGATCCTTCAACCTATCGGAAGGGGGAGGGGCGCGGAACACCGAGCAACGACCTGCCGCCGACGTCGTTCGTGCTGTTTCTTCAGAACCACGACCAGATCGGCAACCGCCCCTTCGGGGACCGGTTGACCAGCCACGTCGGCCCCGAACGGCTGGAAGCCGCGATTGCCCTGCAGCTCCTTTCCCCGCATGTGCCAATGATCTTCATGGGCGAGGAGGAGGCCTCGACATCGCCCTTCCTGTACTTCACGGACCATACAGGCGAACTTGCCGATGCGGTCCGGGAAGGGCGCCGGCGCGAGTTCGCCGGCTTCAAGGGGTTTGCGCCGGGAGAGGGGACGTCGAGCATTCCAGACCCCAACGACCCCGCGACCTTCGAGCGGAGTCGCCTCATCCCCGACGCGGAGCATGGCCCGGCACGGCGTGGCCTCTACCGCAAGCTCCTCGATCTGCGTCGAGAAGCGCTGACTCCCAGGCTCGCGGGCGCACGATCTCTGGGCGCAACGGCGATCGAACCGTCGACCGTGGTGGCTCGCTGGCAACTGGGTGACGGCTCGACGCTGGTGCTCGCTTCGAATCTCGGAGGTGAGCCTGCGCAGATCGAGGGTTTGGACGGCAATCTCCTGTATGAAACACGTCCCGGAGCCGCGGACGCAGCGCGTGGTGGCCGGCTTGCCGGTGCCACCACGGTGGCGCTCATGGTGACCGCATCGTGAGCGACGACGACATTCGCGCACTCGCCCGGGCGGCCGGCCTCGCCGAAACGTGGACGGATGCGCTTGGCATCCCGCAACAGGTTTCGACTGAGTCCCTCCGTCGAATTCTCGACGCCCTGGGTTTCGGGACCGCGTCGTCTGCGGATCTCGAAGAGAGCCGACGCCGACTGGGCCCGCCCAGCACCTTGCCTCCGCTCGTAACGGTGAAGGCCGGTGCCCGTCTCACGCTGCCCGCGCGCGCTGGCGGCGCCGCTCGCGGGCTGCTCACCTACGAGGATGGCGGTGTCGCGACGCTGAGATTCTCGACGCGGGGAGACAAGCTGGTCGGCCCGACGCTCGACCGTGTCGGCTATCACCGGCTCGAATTTGGCGACCGGCAGGTCACCGTCGCGGTCGCGCCGACGCGTTGCGTGACGATCGAGGACCGTGCCGACGGCAAGCATCTCTGGGGTGTCGCGGCGCAGATCTACAGCCTTCGTCGGCCCGGAGATGGCGGTATCGGGGACGCAACGGCGGTACGCCAACTCGCGGAGGGAGCGGCCCGCCATGGCGCGGATGCCATCGCGCTCAGCCCGGTGCATAGCCTCTTCACTGCCGATACCGGTCGGTACGGCCCGTATTCGCCATCGAGCCGGCTCTTCTTCAACCCGCTGTTTGCTGATCCCGAGATCGTCTTCGGACCGGAGCGGGTGGCCCAGCATCGCCGCGACGGGGAGGCATTCGAGGAGACGCCGCTGGTCGACTGGCAACCGGCGGCGCAGGCGAAGCTTGCCGTGCTGCGGCGTCTGTTCGACGACTTCGCGGCCAAGGACCTTCCGGGCGCGACTGTGGTCGCGCGGGACTTTGAAGCGTTCGTACGCGAAGGCGGAGAGCTGCTGCAGGGGCACGCACTGTTCGAAGCATTGCACGGCAAGTGGCTGGGAAGCCAACCTCCACTCGGTTATTGGCGTGATTGGCCGCCGGCGTTTCGACACGGGCTCCTGCGGACAGACGATCCTCAGATGGCTGAATTTCTTTTGGCTGAAGCACCCACAGTCCGGTTCCATCAGTTCCTGCAATGGCTGGCGGCGCGATCGTTCGAAGCCGCCCAGAGGTCGGCGGTCGAGGCAGGGATGAAAATCGGCCTGATCAGCGATCTGGCGATCGGCATGGACCGCGCCGGCAGTCATGCCTGGTCACGCCAGAGCGATCTGCTCCTGGGGTTGAACATCGGGGCCCCGCCGGACGAGTTCAATCGAGCGGGACAGGACTGGGGCCTATCCGGTTTCTCTCCCCAGGCGCTCGTCGCGACGGGCTTCGAGCCCTTTCTCGCCACGGTGCGCGCAGCCATGAGGTACGCGGGCGGTGTCCGGATCGATCACATCATGGGTCTGCAACGTCTTTGGCTGGTTCCCGAAGGGGCATCGCCCGCAGAGGGCGCCTATCTCGACTATCCGCTCGACGATTTCCTGCATCTGCTCGCCCTCGAATCACACCGGCACGGTGCCGTCGTCATCGGCGAAGATCTCGGCACCGTACCGCGCGGTTTTCGCCGCCGCCTGACCGAGGCGGGTATCGCGGGCATGGATGTGATGTGGTTCGAGCGAAACCGCGGCAGTTTCCGCGCGCCTGCCCGGTGGCGGCGTGATGCCGTCTCCATGACGACGACCCATGACCTTCCTACTGTCGCCGGCTGGTGGAGCGGAAACGACATCGAAGTGCGGGGTGCACTCGGCCTGGCGGGCGATGGCGAGGCCGACGGGCGGCAGATCGACCGTCGGCGCCTGTGGCGGGCGTTCGCCGCAGCGGGGACAGCGGACGGGCCGGCGCCGCCGCCGGAAGATCCGGGGCCCGTCGTCGATGCGGCGCTGGGCTTCGTCGCCAGTTCCCCGGCGCCCCTCATGTTGGCGCCCTTGGAGGATCTTCTCGGATTGAGCGATCAGCCGAATCTGCCGGGGACGATCGATCAGCATCCCAACTGGCGCCGCCGCCTGGAACCGCGGGCCGCCGACCTATTTGACGATCCCGTGGTCGCCAGGCGTGCCGCCACCATCGTGGCCCGCCGGCCATGACGCCGCGTGCCACCCTGCGGCTGCAGTTCCACCGCGGCTTCACGTTCTCGGATGCCGCCGTCCACGCCGAATGGATTGCCCGGCTCGGCGTCAGCCATGTCTATGCCTCGCCGATCGCCGTTGCCCGGCCGGGCTCGATGCACGGCTACGACGTCGTCGACCCGACCGCGGTCAATCCCGAACTGGGCGGCGAGGAGGGACTGCTTGCGCTTGCCAAGGCGTTGCGTGCCGTGGGCGTCGGTCTCATCCTCGACATCGTGCCCAATCATATGGCGGCCGATACCCGCAACGGATGGTGGCGCGACGTGCTGCGTCAGGGTCGGGCAAGCCCTCATGCCGCCTGGTTCGACATCGACTGGGAGCCGACGGAGGCTGGTCCGGCGAAAATCCTGCTGCCCGTTCTCGGTCGCCCGCTCGCGGAAGCGATCGAGGCCGGCGAACTCTCGGTCGCGCCCGACGCCGAAGGCCGCGTCGCGCTCCGCTACTTCGATAACGCTTTCCCGCTGTCCGACGGCAGCGCCGAGGGTCGCGGCAGCCTGGCCAACCTTCTGGCCCGGCAACACTACCGTCTGGAGTCCTGGCGCGTGGCCGGCGACCGGATCAACTGGCGCCGCTTCTTCGATATCAACGAACTCGTCTGCCTGCGCATGGAACAGCCGGATGCCTTCGAGGCGGTCCATGCACTGCCATTTCGGCTCTACGCCGAGGGGGTGATCGACGGGCTCAGGATCGATCATGTGGACGGGCTGACAGACCCGGCGGGCTATTGCCAGCAGTTGCGCGAGCGACTCGATGGGCTGGCGACGCAGCATGGACGGCCGCGCGCATGGCTGGTCGTCGAGAAGATCCTGCTGAAGGGCGAGACGTTACCCAAGGGCTGGGGCTGCGACGGCACGACGGGCTACGACTTCATGGACGAGGTGAGTGCGCTCCAGCACGATCCGGCTGGCGAAGCCATCCTAGCGAAAGCTTGGTCGGGCCTTAGCGGCCGGCCGGAGACCTTCGCGGATGAGGAGCTGATGGCGCGGCGCGAGATCGTGACCCGCAGCTTCTCCGCGCAGCTCGAGGCCTGCGCCGCAGCCTGGCAGGCCATCGTCGGGGACCTGATCCCACGGCCGACGCTGCGGCGGCTGCTGGCCGAATTCCTCGCCCACGTACCCGTCTATCGGACTTACGGAGCCGACGACGGTCTCTCCGACGGCGATGCGGAGATCCTGCGGGAGGTCGCCGGGAAGGTCGCGCGGAGCTGTCTCGCCACCGATCGCTGGGCGGTCGAACCACTGCTGGCGGCGATGCTCGCTCCGAGATCGGCTTCGGCCGCATGGCCACGCGCCATGGCGCGCTTCCAGCAGCTGAGTGCTCCTGTCGCCGCGAAGTCGGTCGAGGATACCGGCTTCTATCGCTACGGCCGGCTTCTGTCGCGCAACGATGTCGGTTTCGACATCGAGATATTCTCGCTGGATGTCGACGCCTTTCACGCGCACATGCAGCGGCGGCGCGCGGACTATCCGCACACGATGCTGGCGACGGCGACGCACGATCACAAGCGTGGAGAAGATCTCCGGGCGCGACTCGCGGTGGTGAGCGAGTTCGCGTCCGATTGGACCGCGCTCCTCGCGCGCTGGATCGATCCGACGTCATCCCGGCTGACGCCGGGCGACCGGGCGATGCTGCTGCAGATGATCGTCGGCGCTTGGCCTCTTGATCTCGATCGGGACGACGCGGCCGGCAGGAGCGCCTTTGCCGAGCGTCTCAGTGGCTGGCAGGAGAAGGCCCTGCGCGAGGCTAAACTCGAAAGCGACTGGGCCGCGGTCAACGAGGACTATGAGAAGGACGCACGGTCCTTCACCATGCGCCTCGTAGCCGAAGCGGCCATGCCCGATTTTCTCGACGACCTGCTTGCCTTCGTGCGCCGGATCGCACCGGCCGGGGCGGTGAACGGGTTGGCCCAATGTCTTCTCAAGCTCACCGTGCCAGGCGTGCCCGACTTTTATCAAGGCACCGATCTCTGGGACTTCAGCCTCGTCGACCCTGACAATCGCCGAGCGGTCGATTTTGCTGCGCGAGCGAAGATGAAGGGCGCGTCGTTACCCGGTCTGGTCCTGAATTGGCGCGATGGAGCCATCAAACAGGCTTTGATCGAGCGGAGCCTGGCGCTCCGAAAGCGTGCTCCGCATCTTTTCGCGGAGGGGACCTATCGACCGGTAGAGGTCGAGGGACCGTTGCGCCGCTCGGTCGTCGCCTATGTTCGAGAGGCCGGTGACGAATGGGTGCTCGTGGCCGTTCCCCGGCTCATGGCGCCGATGATGGCGGAGCAGGGTGGTTTGGGCTTTCGGACAGGGGCGTGGTCCGACACCGCGCTGAGCCTCGACGGAAGTCTTACGAAGCGGGCGCACGATATTCTTAGCGGCCGCAGCATTGAACTCTCGCCACGGACGGGTCTCGACCTGCTCTGGGACGAATTTCCCATCGCACTGATCTCGTCAGTTTCGCCACGATGAGCATCTGTTGATAACGCGTCTGGTGGGGACGCCGCAGGACGTGTAAGGGCCATGACACTCGCGGCGGCGTGGAATGCAGACACGCAGCTCAACGCACGGGAGCCGGGGAGGGCCCACCTTGAGCGGGGGCACGCCCAAAGCGGATATCCGACAGCAGCGGCCATGACCTCACGGTGCGTAGGTAGCTCAACATGGTCAGCCGGAGTGGCGCCCGGCCCGCGAGATTTCAACGAACCCGACAACTTGATGCATCTGCACATCCTGGCGGAACTCGGGCGGGAAGGTGGCGTTGCCCTCCCCAACTGAGGAGAATTGCAATGAATGGCATCATCTATCTGGTCGGGCTCGTCGTCGTCGTCATGTTCGTCCTGTCCTTCCTCGGTCTGCGGTAGGACGCGATCATGGCCACCGCCACCACCACTCCCACCACCACCGCCGTTCCGGTCGAGACCGTCCCGTTCCGCTATCTCGACTGGGGGCCTGTGATTCTCGGCGCCCTCGGCGCGGCTGCCATGTCCGTCGTGCTCCTGGCTTTCGGCTCGGCACTCGGGCTCAGCGTCGTGTCGCCCTATCCCTATGCTGGCATCTCGGCGAAGGGCGCCGCCATTCTCGCAGCGGTCTATCTCGCCCTCGTGATGGTCGCGAGCTTTGCCGCCGGCGGCTACATCGCCGGCCGCATGCGTTCGCCCTGGCGCACCACCGATGAGACCGAGAGCTACTTTCGCGACGGTGCCCACGGCTTCGGCGTGTGGTCGATCGGCGTGCTGCTCGGCGCCGCGCTGGCGGCTTCCGGCGTCGGTGCCGTTGTCTCTGCCGCCGGCAAGGCTACGACCGCCATCGCGGCGGCGGGCACGGCAGGCGCGGCGTCCAATCCGGCGATGGGTCAGCTCTCCCTGAGGCCGACCGACTACGCGATCGATCGCCTGTTGGCGCCGGGGCCGATGGCAGCACCTGCTGATCCGGCAGCGACCGCCGCTCCTGCGGGCGGCACCCAGGTGCCGGCGATGCAGGCTCGGCGGACTCGTGCCGATCTCGAGGCGCCGATGGCCCGTGCTCTCGCCGCCAGCCTGACGTCACCGCAGCTCGACGTCCGCGACCGGACCTACCTCGCGCGCGTCGTGGCCGAACAGACGGGCATGTCGCAGGCCGATGCCGAGAAGCGGGTCGATGAGACCTATGCGGATCTGAAGGCAGCGGAGCAGAAGGCTCGCGATGCCGCGGACGCCGCGCGCAAGACGGCCATCATCGCGGCCTTCCTCGCGGCCGCAACCCTCGCCATCGGCTGTGCGGCCGCCTGTGCCGGCGCCGGCGTGGGCGCCCGTCATCGCGATGAACGTACGGCGGTAAGCTTCCTGGGATCGACGCGGTTCTGGTAGCGCAACGAACTGAAAACGGACAGCGCCGGCGGGGAGCCACCTCGCCGGCGTTTTTGTTTGGTTGGATATTCACCATTTGTGAAGTGGCAGACTTCGGGCACGGATGGCCCTTGGTGGCGCAGCCATAGGATCGCGGGATGACAGATCAGCCTCCGAGATACGCACGACATCAGCGCCGAGAGGCTCCGCAAGCGCCAGGAGCGCAGGCGGAACGGAAGAGGCGCCGCAACGCCGATTCGCAGCGCGGGCTCTTGTCTCTCAGATGCCTGGGCAGCACCCTCGCCCATCTGCCGCAAGACCGCCAAATCCTATCGGTCCGATCGCCAAGCGCATTGGCCGGATCGGCGGACGGATGATCTTCAAGCACCTCATCAAAATTCAGCTCGGATCGGTGTTGCGGCGGTAGCAGGGAGGTCCGGTATCGAGTCGGCCACTGCGATTCACGGAGTTCCCCGTGATCGCGCCTGGCGCTCCCTACGGAAGCGCGACAAGCGAGAGATTTCAGCGGCTTAGCCCCGAGTTTGGGGAATTACGGCCCCTTTGACCGGAAAAGGCTTTTCCCGGTCGCCCCCAAACCCGGAGGGCCGCCCCGAAACGAAACCGCCGCCTCGACGGGCATCGAGGGCGGCGGGAATGAAAATGGGATAGGTGGGGACCGATCCGGTGATCAGGATTACTACACCGATCGGTTAACTTCAATCGCCGTGCCGCGGATCATCGCCCTGCACTGGCTGCCGCGCGAGGCCGCCCATGCATAGCCCGGCCCCGGCCCCGACGCAGGCCCTGCCACTGCTCGGCGCGCGCCTGCGCAAGCTGGCCGAATCGGTCCGCTCGATCGGCTACGGCCAGCACCAGAACCCCGAACGCATTCTGTCGGCGAAGCAGCAGATCGCCGCCGAGATGGAGAAGCTGGCCGCCCTGGTCGAGGGAGGTCCGCGATGAGCAGGTCACCCGATTTCGACTGGTACAAGGACCGCGACGACCTGGTCATCGAGGAGCAGGCGGCCATTGCGGTCTACACGAACCCGCGCGGCTCGATCGTCATCCGACAGAAGGGCGAGCTCGATCCTGAGACGTACGAAACCGTCGACTCCTGGATCGTGGTCGAGCCGCACTATGTCGCTCAGCTGGCGAGGGCGATCATGGCCCTGGCGCCCCAGCAGACCGAGACGCTGGCCCTGCCGGCGCCGGCCGACAAGACCGCTGCGGAACGGCAGCGACGCCACCGTGACCGAAAGCGTAACGGTAGCGACACCGTGACAGGCGTGACTGTCACGCCCTGCGACCGTAACGGCGCGGGCCTTTTCCCCGACTGAAGCATCGCCTGACATAGCCCATGCCCGTCAGTCGGGTGCCGGTCCGCGAGCCATAGCCAAGGGTTGATGCGGGATACCAGCGGTGAACTAGAAGGGCCGCCCGTGCCAATGGCGGGCGGCTCAGGAGTGGGAAACCGTCGTTCGGACCCACGGTAGGCGCGGCTGCTGGCGGATCGGCAGCCCGCAATGCAGCGTCATTCGAAGCGCGATGTAAGAGGCCGACAGCATGACCCCGGCCCGCCTGTCACAAGGCATCGTCGATCCGCCGACTCCGAGGCTCCATGCCCGGCTCCGGTGTTCAAAAAGCACCAGCTTCGTCGAGAACGGCGAAGCTCTGCCTTCACCAACCCTCACCAGTGTTCATAACCAAGCGCATCTGCCGAAGATTAATCTGGTCTTGCTGCTGCTGATCGATGTCGGGACGAAACTCATGGCCTTCACGCACGCTGCCGCAATAGACGCTCGCCCCGAAGGGTGAGCGAGTGGCGTCGACCGATGGCGGGACGCCCTCATAGTCGATCCCCAAGCGACGCGCCGGAAACGTGAGGCAACGGCGGAAAACCTAAAACGGCGGTCGCGCCTGTATTCGTTTGACCCGTTGGCGCGCTCCCCGAAAACCTTGCGCAATGTTCGGCAAATTGCGCGCGCTCTTCAGCGGTGAACGGAAGTCGGTGGACGCCTGGTCGGCGCTCGTCGACGCCGGATCGCGCACCGCTGCCGGCATCATGGTGTCGCCCGATCGCGCGCTGCGGTGCGTGCCGGCCTATGCCGCGGTCCGCGTCATCGCCGAGACGATGGGGACGCTGCCGATTCACCTCTACGAGCGGAAGGCCGACGGATCGAAGTCTCGCGCCGACAAGCACCCGCTCTACAAGCTGCTGCACGATCGGCCGAACGGCTGGACCTCGGCGGCCGAATTCGTGATGGGGCTTCAGAAGGACGCGCTCACCCACGGCGCCGGCCTGGCCTACGCCAACCGGTCCGGTGATCGCATCGTCGAGCTGATCCGGCTGCCGGCCGGGTCGACGGCGATCGAGACCGACCGCGACACCCTCGAGCCCGTCTACAAGACCACGCTCAAGAACGGCGGCACGCGGACCTACCGCTGGCAAGACGTCCTGCACGTGCCCGCGCTCGACGGCATGGCGCCGATCAAGCAGGCCAGCGAGGCAATCGGCCTCTGCATGGCGATGGAATCCCACGCCGCCAATCTCTTCGGGCGCGGCGCCCGGCCGTCTGGTGTGCTCAAGAGCGCGAAGAAGATCGCCGACGATGTCGGGGCCCGCCTCAAGGCATCGTGGCAGGGTGCCCATAGCGGCGGCAGCTCCGGCGGCACCGCGATCCTGGAAGATGGAATCGAATTCGAGGCGCTGACCTTCAACAGCGTCGACTTGCAGTTTCAGGAGCTGCGGGCCTTTCAGGTCACCGAGATCGCCCGGGCGCTGCGGGTGCCGCCGACGCTGTTGCAGGACTTCGGTCGGGCCACCTGGGGCAACGCGACGGAGATGAGCCAGAACTTCCTGACCTTCACCGTCATGCCGTGGACCAAGCTCTGGCAGGGCGCGATCTCACGGCTGCTGACCGTCGAGGAGCAGGCGACGTACTTCGCGGAATTCTTGGTCGACGACTTGGTAAAGGCCGACATCGCGGCGCGCTTCACGGCCTACGCCCAAGCGGTGCAGAGCCGGATCATCCTGCCGAACGAGATCCGCGCGATGGAGAACAGGGCGCCGATCGAGGGTGGCGACGAGTTCCCGCCGGCGACCAGCGCTCCCATTGACCCGGCGCAGCAACAGCGCCCGAAACCGCGAGCGGTGGCATGACGAAGGAAACGGGTTTCGAGCTGGAGCTCGACGTAAAGGCCGTCACCGCCGAGGGCGAATTCGAGGGCTACGCCAGCATCTTCGGAAACGAGGACTACGGCCGCGATATCATGGTGGCCGGCGCCTTCACGAAGTCGCTGGCGCGGCGCCCGGCCGGCAAGGTCAAGCTGCTCCGCCAGCACTACACCGATGAGCCCATCGGCATCTGGACCGATCTCGTCGAGGACAGTCGCGGGCTCAAGGGCCGCGGCAAGCTGATCCTCGACACCGTGAAGGGTCGCGAGACGCACGCCCTCATGCGCGCCGGCGCCCTCGACGGTCTCAGCATCGGCTTCCGGACCCTCAAGGACCGCTTCGATCGACAGAAGGGCGTCCGGTTCATCGAAGAGGTCGACCTGGTCGAGATCAGCGTCGTCACATTCCCCGCGAACCCCAAGGCGGTGGTTTCCGCCGTCAAGAGCCAGGACACCGAGCGCGCGCGGGCGTTCGTGCTGGCGATCAAGAGGGTCGAGGAGGCCCTGCGCAGCAAATGAACCATGCAAAGCACTGGCGCGGGCTCGCCCCGCTGGAGACCAAGGCGGAAGGCGACGAGGCCGATCCGCTGAAGGCGATCGAGGCGCTGGGCGTCACGATCAACGGCAAGTTCGCCGACATCGCCAAGGAAATGAAGGCGATGGGCGACAAGGTCGACATCGAGATCGTGAAGCGCAATCGTCCCGGCACGGAGAGCAAGGACGAGGGCGCCGAGGTCGAGGTCAAGGCATTCACCACGTTCCTGCGCCAGGGCAGGGAGGCGCTCGGCGCCGACGAGGTGAAATCGCTGCGGGTATCCGATGACACCGCTGGCGGCTATCTGGCGCCGGCCGAGTTCTCCGCGGAGGTCGACAAGAACCTCGTGCACTTCTCGCCGGTACGCTCGGCGGCCCGTGTTGGCCCGACCAGCGCCGGCAGCGTCATCATCCCGCGCCGCACCGGGCGACCGACGGGCCGGTGGGTCGGCGAGACCGAGACCCGCACCGGGACCGAGTCGACCTACGGCCAGGCCGAAGTGCCGGTCGATGAGATGGCGTGCTACGTCGATGTCAGCAACAAGCTGCTCGAGGATGCCGCCGTCGATGTCGCGGCTGAAGTGGCCTTCGACATCGCCGAGGAATTCGGTCGCCTCGAGGGTGCTGCCTTCGCGGTCGGTGACGGCGTGAAGAAGCCCCTGGGTTTCATGTCCGACACCAACGTGCTCAACAGCGTGTCGGGCTCTGCCTCGGTCATCGCCGATGCCGATGGTGGCGTCGATGGCCTCATCAGCCTGATGTACGGGCTGCATCCGTTCTACCGCAGCCGCGGTGTCTGGATGGCAAACGGGCTCACCATCGCGGCCCTGCGCAAGCTGAAGGACGCCGACAAGAACTACATCTGGCAGCCCTCCATCCGTGACGGCCAGCCCGACACGCTGCTCGGCCGCCCGATCATCGAGGCACCCGACATGGCCGACATCAGCGGCGGGGCTTACCCGCTGGTCTTCGGCGACTTCACCCACTACCGGATCTTCGATCGGGTCGGCCTGTCGATCCTCCGCGATCCGTACAGCCAGGCCACTGCCGGGTTGACCCGCTTCCATGCGCGCAAGCGTGTCGGCGGCCGCCTGGTGCGCGCCGAGGCGATCCGCAAGCTCAAGATCGGCACGAGCTGATCGACGGCGAGGGCGGTCCGGGCCCGGCGACGGGCTGCCCTTCGTCCGCTTCCCTCTCATTCCTGGAGAATTCAATGCGCGATATGGCCAACAACATCACCCCGAAGCCGGTCCTCGCGCCGGCCGTCGGCACCGACGACACTGCGCTGGTCGGCGCCATCATCGATCGGCTGGGCTTCGATTCGCTGACCTACCTGATCCAGACCGGCACCCTGGCCGACGCCGGGGCGACCTGGACCGCGCTGCTCGAGGAGAGCGACGACAGCGGCATGTCGGGCGCCAACGCCGTCGCGGACACCGATCTCATCGGCACCGAGGCCCTGGCGGGCTTCACGCAGGCCGCCGATGGCAAGTGCCTGAAGCTCGGCTATGTCGGCGCCAAGCGCTATACCCGCCTCACGCTGACGCCCTCGGGCAATGCCGGCAATGCGCCGATCTCCGCCATGGCCCTGCTCGGCATGCCGCACCAGCGCCCGACGGCCAACCCGCCGGCCTAAGCCGACGATGTCGAGCGATCCGATCTTCGAGGTCGTGTCAGCCGCCGAGTTGGAAGACCGGCGGTTGACCACGGCCGCCAACGTGCAGGCTGTGCTGTTCGACGGCGCGACCACAGACACCGCGCTCATCGAGGCCCTTATCGACAGGGTCTCGGCGATGGCTGCGCGTCGCTGCAACCTGGCGCGGGCTGCAGGTGTGGCGCCACCGACGTTCGGGCGTGAAACCTGCAGGGCGACATGGCGACCGCAAAGCGGCCGGCGCACCGGCACGCTGATGTTGCCCTGGCGCGTGCCGATCGTGTCGATCTCCTCTGTCGTCGAGGATGGGGTCACCCTGGATAGCAGCGCCTATTCCTTGCGGCCCGGGGCCATGCTCGAGCTGGCGCTCGACCGGTGCTGGTCAAGTGCGGGAATCGTCGTGACCTACGTCACGGGCTGGGACCTTGCCGACGAAGAGCAGCGTCCTGCTGATTTCGAGTCAGCCGTCATCGATCAGGTGAAGGTCATGTATCTGTCGCGTGATCGCGACCCCACAATCCGCAGTGAAGACGTGCCCGGCGTCCATAGCGCGACCTACAGTGTCGCGGGCGGCGACAGCATCAGTGGCAACGGCTTGTTGCCGCAGCTCGAGGCAGCCCTGGCCGACTACCGGGCGCCCACCATCCTGTGAGCGACCCGTTCTACCGGTCTCGGGAATGGAAGCGGCTGCGGGCTGCGACGCTGGCCCGTGACCCGGTGTGCATCACGCGGGGCTGCGGCCAGCCCAGCAGCCACGCCGATCACGTCGTGCCTCGCAGCAAAGGCGGCGCCGACAGCCTCGATAATTTGAGGGGTATGTGCGGGCCCTGCCATAACCGCCGGAGCGCGAGCGGCAATGCAGCACCCCGGGCAGTGGGCTGCCTGCCCGATGGCACGCCACGCGACCCCGGGCACCCCTGGCTGGCATGGGACGGCGGCACCACCCCCGGCCCAAAACTTTCGCCGGGGGCCGACGACCGCGTGGGGGCAGTCGCACGCACTAAGTTTCGAAAACAGTAATGGGCCTCCGTGGACCGGGTGCCAGGGCGCTGCGGCGGAAGCCCGGCGAGCCGCCGGCAGCCCCTCAGGAGCCGCAAAAACACCCCTGGGACGAGCCCGGCCTGTCCCGGGCCGAGCGGGTGATCCGGTTCGTCGAATCGCTCCCGGTGACCAGCGGCGCCCTGGCTGGCACGCGATTCCGCCTGCGGCCATTCCAGCGGAAGATGATCGGGCGGGTCTACAAGACCACCCGGGCCGGCCGGCGCCAGGTCCGCACGGCCGTCTGGAGCATGGCCCGCAAGAACGGCAAGACCGATCTGGCCGCCCGCCTGGCGCTCTGCCACATCGCCGGGCCCGAGGCCGAGCCCCGCGGCGAGGTCTACAGCGCTGCGAACGACCGGTTTCAGGCCGGCCGAACCTTCAGCGAGATCTGCGCGATCATCACCCGCACGCCCTGGCTGGCCGCCCGGGTCTCGATCCGGCGCCACTCCAAGGAGCTTGAGGACATCGAGGAGGCCGGCGGCACCGGCACGGTCTACGCCGCTCTGTCCGCCGACGTCGGCACCAAGCACGGCCTGTCGCCCAGCTTCGTGGTCTACGACGAGTACGGCCAGGCAGAGAAACCGGACCTCTACGACGTGCTCGACAGCGCCATGGGCGCCCGTGCCGAACCCCTGATGATGGTGATCTCGACGCAGGCGGCGCGAGACGAGGCGCCCCTGTCGCAGCTGATCGACTACGGGCTCCGCGTCCAGCGCGGCGAGGTCGATGATCCGAGCTTCCATCTGACCCTGTTCACGGCACCACCGGAGGCCGACCCCTGGGAACGGGCGACATGGAAGCTGGCCAATCCCGCCCTGGGAGATTTCCGATCGCTCGAGGATGTGCAGCGGATGGCGTTGCAGGCGCAGCGCATGCCCAGCAAGGCGGCATCGTTCCGAAACCTCATCCTGAACCAGCGCGTCGACACCACGGCCCAATTCCTCTCGGCCGCGGTGTGGAAGCCCTGCGGCGGCGCTGTCGAGGTCGAGCATCTGAAGGGCCGCCGCTGCTATGGCGGCCTCGATCTCTCGCAAAGCCGCGATCTCACCGCGCTGGTGCTGGTCTTCGAGGATGATGACGAGTCCTACGACGTGCTGCCGTTTTTCTGGCTGCCGGCCGACGATCTCCGCGAACGCGAGGACACCGATCGCGTGCCCTATGTGCGCTGGGCCGAAGAGGGCTTCCTGCAGACCAGCCCCGGCCGGACGATCGATCCGAAAGCGGTCGCGCTGAAGATTGCCGAGCTGCACGGCCAGTACGACATCGAGGCGCTGGCATACGACCGCTGGCGTATCGAGGATCTTCGCCGCGAGCTCGACGCCATCGGTTGTGATGTGGTGCTGGTGCCACACGGCCAGGGCTTCAAGGACATGTCGCCATCGATCGATGTCCTGGAGCGGCTGATCTTCGAAGCCAAGATCCGCCACGGCGGGCATCCCGTGCTCACGATGTGCGCCTCGAATGCCAAGACCGCGAGCGATCCCGCCGGCAACCGGAAGCTCGACAAGCAGAAGTCGACGGGGCGAATCGACGGTCTCGTGGCGATGACCATGGCGGTCGGCCGAGCGGCATCGGGCGCCACGGCACGATCGGTCTACGAGGGCGACGACCGGCCCGATGGTTTGCTGGTGATCTGAGCCCTCAGGCAGCCGGGGAAAGCTCGGGCAACAAGCGGCAAAGCTGAATTGGCCTCCGGGTCGGTGTTTCCGTGCATGGCGCGCCGGACGGCGACAATGATCAGCCGTCGCTTATCAGCACCACGGGACCGGCCATGGACCTCGCCAGACTTTCCCTTGAAGTGAACAGCGACTCGGTGCGCCAGGCCACCGTCGCGCTCCGCGAGATGGTGCCCGCGGCGAGCGCCGCCGAACGTGCGGCCCAACGTTGGGGCACGTCGAATTCTGCCGCGGCCCGGGCGACGGAAGACTTTTCCAAGCGTGTCCAGCGCACGATCCGCGACCTCGAATTCGAGCGTCAGCAGCTCACGCGCACGGCGGCGGAACGGGAGCGCTATGCCGTGCTGAGACGCGCCGGCGTCGCCGAGATGTCGGCAGAGGGGCGCGCGATTGCGTCCTCGGTGGCTGCCCTGCAAGCCCAGCGCGCCGCCTCGGCCAACGCGGCGATGTCGATGAAGGGAGTTGGCGCCGCCGGGACCGCGGCCGCGGGAAGCGTGGCGCTACTGACGCGAGCGCTGGGACCGTTGTCTGTCTTGCTGCTCGCCGCCGCCGCCGCGCGCAAGGTTTTCACCGCTGGACTGAATGCAGGCAATCTCGGCGAGGAAGCGGAACAGGTCGGATTGAATACCGACCAACTGCAGGCCTATCGGCTCGCGGGAGCGCAGGCCGGCATCCAGGCTGAGCAATTCGATGCCGCCCTCACCAAGCTCACTCGGACGGTCGGCGCCGCGAACGATGGCAGCAAGGAACAGATCGACCTTTTCGAGCGCCTCGGCGTCAAGCTGCTCGACAACGAAGGCGGCCTTCGCAAGACCGCGGACCTCATGCCGGAGATCGCGCGCGGGCTTCTGAAGGTCGGCTCGGAAACCGAACGCAATGCCATGTTGCAGGACCTGTTCGGCCGGTCGGGGATGAAGATGGTCACTGTCTTGGGCCTGCTCGCCGAGGGGAACGAGAAGCTCGTCGACACCGCGAAACAGCAGAACGCGATTATCGGCGAGAAGACCATGGCCGCATGGGACTCGCTGGGCGACCGGATGGCGGTGGCGTCCCAACAGGCGGACACGCTGTTCGCCACATTGGGCCGGCCCGTCGCCCTGGCCGGGCTGGAGATGATCAACTTTCATCTCGGCAACATGTTCGCCCTGATGAAGGGCATCGAGAAGACCTGGAGCTACATCACGTCGGGTCCCTCCGTGGGCACGCTGGAGACGCGGGCCAAGACGCTGCAGGCGACCATTGACGCCATGACGTCCGGAGCCGCCGGCGAGATGGACGACCTCGGCAAAGCCCGGCTCGCCGGCCTGTATCGGCAGTTGGGGGAGGTACAGCAGCAGATCGGCGACCAGCAGACCGCGGCCTACATGCCGCCCGTCACCGTCACGGCGTCTCCGATCGGCGTCCGCAATCCGACCGCCAAAGGCGGCAGCGCCGGCAGCGATCCCTATGCCAAGGCCGTCGAGGGTGCCCGTGAGTACGTCCTCACGAAACAGGCTGAGACTGCCGCGATCGGCTTGAGCACCGAGGCCGCGGCCCGCCTGAAGCACGAGCAGGATCTGCTCAACAAGGTGATGGGCGACGGCAAGTCCGTCACCGATGCTCAGCGCGCGGCGCTGAGCGAGCTGGCTGCGAGCATGGCCGCGGCCGATGCCGGGCTCGAGGCGGCGAAGTATGAGAACGAGCGCCGCAGCCGGGTCGACGACTTCCTCGCGAACCAGGAGATGGAGCGGCAGTCTATCTTCATGACGGCCGAGGCCGCGGCCCGGCTGCGATATGAAACCGAAATGCTGGCCGAGGCGAAGCGCCGGCTCGGCGATGTCTCACCGCAGATGCGCGAAAACATCTCCGCGGATGCCGAGCAGATGGCCCGTAGCGAAGAGCAGACCCGCCGGCTCAGGGAGGGCATGCAATTTGCCCGCGATCTGACGAAGGGCCTCTTCATGGAATTCGCCCAGGGCATCCGCGAGGGGCAATCGATCTGGGAAGCGTTCGGTAATGCCGGCCTCAGTGCCCTCAGTAAAATCGCCGACAAGCTGATCGAAATGGCGGCGAACCAGCTGATGGCCGCGGCCTTCGGCGGTGGTGGAGGCATGGGCGGCATGGGTGGCGGTGGCGGCGGCCTCCTCGGAGGGGCGTTGAGCTTCATCGGCGGCCTGCTGTTCGAAAACGGCGCCGCGATCCACCGAGGCAACGTTGTCCCGTTTGCGCACGGGGCGGCCTTCGACCATGGCCATCTCACCCGCTTCGCTGCCGGCGGCATCGCGACGGAGCCGACCTACTTCGGGATGTCGGGCGGCCGCACCGGCGTCATGGGCGAAGCCGGGCCCGAGGCGATCATGCCGTTGACGCGCATGCCCGACGGCAAGCTCGGCGTCCAGGCGCATGGCGGACCCGGCCGCGTCGAGCCGATGCAGCGCGGCGGCGGTGGCTCGGGCGGCCGAAGCTCGGGAGGTGGTGACGGCCCCATCACGGTCAACGTCGAGAACCGCGTGACGGTCGGCGAGTTCGTTTCGCGGGCGGAAGTCAATCAAGCCATGCGGCAGGTCGCCCTGCAGACGAAGCAGTCCACGATCGCCGCCATTGTCGATATGCGGAAGCGTGGCGGCCTCAAGGACGTATTCAACCAATGATCGATCCAAACGAAGATCCACGAATGGAGTACCTGAGGGCGCGCCGCGCTGAAGCGGAGGCCGCTGAGATCGAGGTCGTGACCGAGATTGCAGCGCAGCGCGCCACGCTCGACGGCCTGACCGATCAGATCGACGCGCTGCTGCGGTCGATCACTGAGAACAATGTGAGGGCCTTCGGCTTTCGGAACAGGCTGATCTCGCTCGGCGGCTCGCCATCGGCGGACATCATCGATGCCGCTCTGCTGCGCCGTCAAATCATCGGACGAATAAGCCACAAGGCAGTGAGGGGCTGAATGGCCAACGACAACGCCAACGACAACGCCGCGGGCCGCGATCTCTTGCGCGTGATGGCCCGGCTCACCGCGCTCGAGGTGATCATGAAGATGATCGCCGGCAACGCCTTCGGGCGCCTGTCGAACGAAGATGCCCGGGCGTGGGCCGACGACGTCTTGAGCTACCTTGGCGACATCCAGCCGGGGCGCGAGCCCGAGCCTGATGAGCTGCTCGTCTGGGTCGCGATCAAGACAGAGGCAGTCGCGTCGGGCGCCAGGCTGCTGAAGGGCGCGCTCGAGGTGGCGGCCAGGATCCGCGCCGAGCGCGATCAGGACTGAGGGCCGACCGCATGGATGCCCGCGACGGCCCGCTCGACGCGGTGACAGTTCAACTGGAGTGACCACATGTCTGGAGTGATGGACCGGCACCGCGCCAGCGCCGCGCGGATCATCGCGAAGTGGAAGACCGGCGAGGTGGTGCTGATCCGCACCCACCCCGGCGCGCCAGACCCCGACCGACCCTGGATCCCCGGCACGCCGACGACGACCGATGTGTATGTCCTCGATGCGCGCGTCGACGGCGTCGCCGCCGACCTGGTCGATGGGTCGACCATTCTCGCAACTGATCTGGTCGTGATCGCATCGCCCAAGGCGCGCGACACGGTGAGCGGCGCCGTGGTCGATATCGTTCCCACGATCACGGACACGCTGACCCTCGACGGCCAGACGAAGGTGATCAAGCGGGTGCAGCCCTATCCAGCCGCGGGCCCCGCCGCCCTGTTCCACATCTTCGTCGCGAGCTGATGTCCCGGGCGAAGCGCAAGCGGAAGGAACGCGCCGAGCGGCTACATCGCGAACCGATCGTACGGCGTGTTGCCGAGCTGCTGATGACCGGCTCGCCGACGCCGTGGCGATGGACGAGCGAAGCACGGCACGGACTGCGCGCCGGCTTGTGCTTGAACGGAATGGGTTGGCACGAAGCCGACGCTCGCGCGGAGGAAATCGTTCGGCTCGCGCGTCATCGTATCGGCCTGTCGAGGTGCCCGACCTGGACCGAGGCCCAAGGCGACCTGCCGGAGGAGCGAGAGTACTGGTACTGCTCGAGCTGCGGCGGGCACATGCCCGAGGGGAGTGACCGGCCTTGGTGCTCGAGCAACTGCCATGCCGTTCAGCTTGAGCGCCGCTATGAGGCCGACCGGCGCGATGGGGACATGGCCAGACGACAGTCGATCCGCGCGATCTTTTCGAACGGCCTGCCCGAGCAGCCGAAATACATGGACCCGCGCACGCGGCTCTGCAGGCATTGTCGCAAGCCCTTCACGGCGAAGCGAGCTGACCGGAGCTACTGCTCGAACAGCTGTGTTTCGTCGGCTCGACGCCTCGATATTCGGGATTGCCTGTTCTGCGCCACACCGTTCACCGCGAAGGTCGGAGCGCAGAAGTATTGCAGCCAGGCATGTTCTTACGAGGCCAGCCTACGAGCCCCGCGCCAGCACCCCTTATCGGGCGAGCGGCCCTGCGGAGTTTGCGGAGAGGTCTTCGTGCCGCCGTCCAATTGCAGACGGCAACTCTATTGCCAGCCGTCGTGTCGACGTGTGTCCAGAAACCGGAGTCAGCGAGACTACCAGCAGCGGCTAAGCGAACAGCGCCCGGAGACGATGCCCATGGCCGAGGCGGCGTGATTGGATTGCCGCTTTACTATGCTGCGGTCAACGTCTGTCGGATGCTGGAATGTCAGCCGGTCGCGCCGGATGAGTTAAGGGCCTCCGATACTCTGAGGCTTTCTTTGTGCCGATCTTCCTGAGCTTTCTGGGCGTCGTCGCGACTCTGTATCAAGTTCCGCCGCTCCCAACCTGCGCTCGGCAAAGGTGGCAGCCCGGCTCGGAGCTCGGCCGCAAGATCTAGCGCTTCTACGCCTTTGCTTGCGATTTGTTCAATGGCGAAAAGAGACGTGTCATCATCATCCGCCGCCTGCCAAAGGTACGCGATGGAATTGGTGACTAGGTCAACTTCGTTTTTCATGGTCAAGGCGCGAGCCATTAAATCTGGCGAAAGCGACTTCCAGTCGATGTCCGCCGCAAACGCGGGAAACACCGGAATAGAAGGGACTGCGGTAGGATGATGGCCGCCGCTCTGGGCCTCATGGAGCGAATGAGTGGAGAGAACTTCGCCACACTTGATTGCGAAGCCTTCAAGCGCCACTGCCGCTTGCAGCGAAGAATAGAATCTCGTCTTCTTTGTCGTCCAAAATTCTCTAAGCCACGTGAAAAGCGTCGTCAGGGCCGCTGCTGAAATGCCAGTCAGCAAAATTTTCCAGATTTCATCAGTCATGGTACGCCCCTTCCAGCCGTCAACACCGGATGCAACGCACGCCGGGTAGGCTGCGAGAAAGCAAAGAGCCGTGTCCTCGGCGTCCTTCTTCGACTTGACCGTGCCATCTATATGCGTGCCACCGTTTCGCCGAGTCCCGTCAACGATGACGGGAATGATCGACATCGAATGAATTCGAAGGCCAAGCCTAATAGCCATGACAGCATGACCAGCCTCATGAACGGCAGTGCAGCGCAGATCGCTCACCGCGCCCGGACCTTCACCTTCAGCCCCAGCTCGACCAAACGGCGCACGGCTTCGCTGCGAGTGACGTCCGCCGCCGATGCATAGGCGTCGACAGCGACGACCATCTCAGGGGGAAAGGCGATCGGAATGGAGAGGCGCCGCCCCTCCGGCTTTGGCGGCCGCCCGCGCTTCTTTTTCTGTGTAGCGTTAATTGTTGACTTCGCCATTCATTAATCCTACACAGAAAAGCGGGCCAAGGGAAGGCGGCAACCTCCCCAAGGCCCTGACCACCACCGACCCGAGGAGTCGATCATGGCTGTTGAACACCATACACCACCTACCGCCGTCGACCGTCGCGCGATCTTGGCCACCTTCGCCGGCGGCCTCTGTATCCCGACGATCGCCACCGTCCCCATGCGGACGCAGGCACCCGATCCGCGCGACGCGATCCGCCACACGGCGGACTTGCTGGCCGCCATGCTGACAGAGGCCCACGGCGGCGCTTGGGCGGCAACCGTCGAGCGCGGCTTCGTGCTGATCCAGCCGGAAGGGGGCGCACGATGAAGCGCCCCAGCACAGCCAAGAGCCCCAAGGCCCGCGAGCCCTTTTTCCTCGATCCCGCGAAGGACTCGCGCATGCGGAGATGGGCGGCAAAGATCGCTTCCGAACTACCATCCGAAACAAACGACGCGCTGCTCGTTCTCGGGTACGCCCGCGGACTGATCGAATGGGCCGACTACGACGAGTCGCCCTCGAAGGCGGGCCGGAGGTCGGGACGATGAGCGCGCGCAAGACCCGCCGCCCCGCATCGCCGCGCCGAAAGGTGCCGGAGATCCCGCCGCCCAGGACACTCAGCGAATCCGCCCGGGACCTCCGACTGCGCCGCTGGACGGCGAAACTCGTCGGCGAGCTGCCGGTCGAGATCGCGGATGCCCGCCGCGTGCTGGTGCTGGCCAATGCGCTCGCCCGCCAGTGGCTGCTGGGCGACACGCCGAGGCGCGTCCCCGACGGCGGCTTCTCGCCCGATCACGAGATGCTGTTGCGCTCCTACGCCGCAAAATTCGTGGCCGAGCTGCCCAACGGCGACACGGACGTGTTGCGGTCGCTGGTGATGGCGGAAGCGCTTATCGAAGGATGGCTTGCGAAGGGGCTTTTGCGATGAGCGCGCGCCGCCTCCCCACAGAGAGCGAGGCCGCCGAGGCCCTGTTGGCGCAAGCCCTCGAGAGCGGCCGCTACCTCACGACACCCGCCGACGAAGAATGCCCGTCCGGTGTCTGGCTGCTGGTGCCGCTCGATCGGCGGCTCGTCGAGATCCTCGACCTGGCCGGCGATGCGCGCGGCGATCTTGAAGACGACGAGCGCGAACAGGACCAGGACGACGAGCCCGAGCTGGGCGCCACCAACGGCATCAACCACGAGGACGCTTGGGCGAACGCGCACCTTTCCGGCGATGATGACGAGATCGACGAGGCAAGCTCGCCGGACTGGCTCCCTTGGATGTTCCCGCCCAGCGAGGAGATCGCGCCCTAACCGCGACGGCCGGGGCGGGCGGTGTTCGCCCCGGCCTTAATGCGGGGCGGTCACAAAATTAGCTTGCCGACGGGATTGGACCGGTCAATAGTGTCGATCTCACGGAAATAGAGATCGGCGCTGAATATGGAACTTAGCGAGCTCTGCGAAAAGATTGCCCCCGCGCTAGGGGTGCCCGCGACCGAACTCGCTGAAATCCGTCGGCGCCTTCGCGAGCAGTCGGATGCAGAGGAGTTAGTTGGCAAGCGTGGCCGGTACGGCGGCTTGCAGGCCACTCCGTTCAACGTCGGGTTTGTGGTGGCGGCGCTGATGGTCAGTAGTCCCACTCGCGCACAAGCGGCTTTCGATACCTGGAATGTTTGGCACCTGAACCAAGAGGGCAGTGTCCTGTCGGAGTTCATTGGGGAGAACAAGATCAAGCTGACCCTCTGCCCGCTTACCGGTGAACACCTGTTCGGCGAAGCGTTCAAGGCGATCTTGTCGAGGTCGGAGCTGGCAAAAAGTGTTCAATGCGTGCGCATCGCCGGGGAGCGAGCCGAGATCCAGTATCTCCACAAGAAGGGAGAGGTAAAGGCGTCGAAGTTCGAGAGCCGAATTCCGGACTCCCGAATGCTGCGGCGTGTAGCCGAGCTCGACGGCAGGGTTGTGCGGATGATCGCGGCCATGCTCAGCGCAACGGAGGCCTAGTTGACTTTCAAAGACTTCGCGAACACCGATGTCGGCTCGGCCTGGATCATGAGTACCGACTTCGATCGGGCATGCGTTGACCTTTTCACCCGCCTAGAGCGCGGCGAGCAGATCACGATGCAGAAAGCCGCCAACATGGTGCGCATGCCGCTTCCGGTCTTCGCTGAAACCTTCCTCGAATATCTGCGTGCCGAGGCGCTCTACAAGCGGGACCTCGCTGAGGCCGCGGCGGCGGTGAAGCACTGATGAACACCACCGGCATCGCGACCGTGCCGCCCGCGTCTGGGAAGAGCGCTCCGGCGCAGGTCGCAGCTATTCCTGCAGAGACGTCGACGCTGCCGCCGCACCTTCGCCGGCCGCGGCTCCGTCGGCCGCAAACTGCCGAATACCTCTTGGCCAGGCACGGCATCGTCCTGGCCGTCTCGACTCTGGCGAAGTGGGGATCGTTGGGCACCGGCCCGAAGTACGGCACCATCGGCCGCACACCTTACTACGCCGTCACCGACATCGATGCGTGGGTCGCGTCGCAGCTCGAGGCGGCATCCTGATGGGCCGCCGCTCTGCAGCCGCGACACAGGCCGACATCACCCGCATGATCAAGGCGGCGATCGCGGCCGGTGTTGGCAAAGAGCACATCGTCATTCGGAAGGATCGCGAAGGCGTCACCATGCAATTCAGCGATCAGAAGGTGGTGCCGTTTGCTGCTCAGGCTGCCGCGGACGAGGCGCCGAAGGCCGATGATAGCTGGAGCGACGTCGATGCCGCGTAGGCTGCCGCTATACGTCGAGCGCAACTACGTGAAGGGCAAGACCTACTTGTCTTTCAGGAAGGGGAAGGGCCCGCGCATCCGGTTGCCTGATGACCCCAGCAGCGTTGCCTTTACCGAGGCCTACAACGCAGCCTTGACCGGCCAGCCAGCGGCACCGGCCAACGGCGTGACGCGCGCGGCGCCGGGCTCGATCGCGGCCCTGGTCGCCTCCTACAGGAAGAGTTCGGAATACCTTTCGTTGCGCGCGACGAGCAAGCAGCAGTACGAGCACCGGATCGAGACAATCCGCGAGGATCACGGCCACCGAAGCGTCGCCGGCCTCAATCGCGAGCGCATCGTGGTCGGCATCCTGCAGCCCTTCGCCGATCGTCCTGGCTCCGCGCTCGACACGTTGAAGAAGCTCCGGATCCTGATCAGGCACGCCATCAATATCGGCTGGCTGAAGCACGATCCGTCGATCGGCATCAAGCGTCCGAAGATCGGCAAGATCCGATCCTGGACTGATGACGAAGTGGCTCAGTTCAAGGCGCGCTGGCCGCTGGGCACCAAGCAGCGCACCGCATTCCATCTGTTCCTAAACCTGGGCCAGCGTCGCAGTGACGTCGTCCGCATGGCGCAGACCCACATCACGGCCGACCAGCGGATCAGGATCAAGCAACAGAAGACCGGCGCCGATCTCCTGGTGCCGCTGCATCGCGACACGATCGCGGCGCTGGCCGCCTTCGACATGCAACACATCGTCATCATCACGACGGAATACGGAAAGCCCTTCACGGTCGATGGTTTCAGCGGGTGGATGCGAGACGCGATCACCGAGGCAGGCTTGCCGATGGATGCCAAGCCGCACGGCCTGCGAAAGGCTGCAGGTCGGATGCTTGCCGAAGCGGGCGCGACGGCAAAGCAGATCATGGCGGTGCTCGGACACGCGACGTTGGCAGAGGCGCAACGCTACTGCGACGAGGCCGATCAAGCAGGCCTTGCGCAAGATGCCGTGACCCTACTCGAGGGACACAAGGCGAACAGGTCTACCCAAACCGCTCCCGTGAGTTTGGGGAAGCGGTCAAATAAGCGAGGAGAATCATGATGTTAGATTCCGCCCTGGCGCTCCCTACGGGATTCGAACCCGTGTTTTAGCCTTGAGAGGGCCATGACGTGGGCTAGGCGTGGAGTTTCCCAATATTACCCGTTCTTTCTGGGATAGGAATATCCGCTGTTTTCAGGCATTATAGGCCCTCATCGGAAATGGCCGGTAATTCCCGACATTTCCGCCCTACTGCTTCCCCCGTGCTTCCCCGGCCAAGGGTGCCCCGACGGAATCTGGCCAATGCGGAGGGCCATATGCCCAAACTGACGAAGCGCTACGTCGCCACCGTGAAGCCCGGTCCGAAGGACGTGATCCTGTGGGATGACGAGCTCACCGGCTTTGGACTGCGAGTGAAGCCCAGCGGGACGATGACGTACGTCGTCCAGTACCGGAACAAGGCCGGCAGGACGCGAAAGCTGGCGTTGGGGAAGGCGGCAGGGGGCAAGGGCGTTCTCGCTCCTGAGCAGGCCCGTACACTGGCAAAGATCGAGCTGGGCAGGGTTGCAGCCGGTGAGGACCCGTCCGCCGACCGTGGGGCTGACAGGAAGGGCCTCACGGTCGCGGACCTGTGCGACAACTACCTGACGGCCGCGGAGAAGGGGATCGTCCTCGGCAAGCGCCGCCGGCCGAAGTCACCGCTTACGATCCGCTCTGACCGGAGTCGGATAGCCGCGCATATCAAGCCGCTGATGGGCTCGCTGCTGGTCAAGGCGGTGACCCGTCAGGACGTGACCAAGTTCCTGGAGGCGGTGCAGCTCGGGAAGAGCGCCGCGAAGGCCCAGAAGGGCGCGGGGAAGCGCAGGCGTGGCAAGCCGCAGGTGGGTGGGCCCGGCGCGGCGGCGCGTACCGTTGGACTCTTGGGCGGCATCTTCACCTATGCCGTCGAGCGGGGGCATCGGGACGACAATCCTGTTACCGGGGTCAAACGGCCCGCCGATCGCACCCGCACCGCCTTCCTGAGAATGGACGACTATCGCAGGCTAGGCGTGGCGCTGGCAGCCGCCGAACAGGCCGGAGAGAGCAGGGTTGCCACGGACGCGATCCGGCTGCTTGCCCTAACGGGATGCCGGCGCGGCGAGGGCTTGGGGCTGAGGTGGACGGAGGCGGACTTGGGGCGCCGCGTGCTGCGCTTGTCTTCGACGAAGGAGGGTCACAGCCTCCGGCCGCTCGGAAGGCCCGCTATCGAGCTTCTGGAGGGCATAGAGCGGCATCCGACCAGCGATGCGGTGTTTGCCGTCGGCTCTGATGGAAGGCCATTTGCGGGCCTGCAGCGGGCGTGGGAACGCATTGCCGAGCGGGCGGGCTTCGTCGGCTTCAGCCCTCACACGCTGCGGCACAGCTTTGCCACGACGGCGAATGACTTGGGCTACAGCGAGCCGACCATCGCCGCCATGCTGGGCCATTCGCGGGGCACGGTGACGGGGCGCTACATCCACCACGTAGACGATACCTTGCTCGCCGCGGCGGACAGGGTCGCCGGTGTCATCGCGCGTGCCCTTGCCGGAGAAAGCTCGGCCGAGGTTGTGCAGATCGACCAGGTACGACCCGCAGCCCCTCAGTGATATCCTTCCCCTCGGCGCGGCTAGGTTTGGCCGCCGAACATCCGGTCCGCACCGGACTGCCGCGCCGACCCACCCTTGCGGAGCATCATGCGGAGGTGCTTGTGGCTTACAAATACAGTGGGTTGCTCGGTCGACGGCCAGCAGACCCTTTTCCCGAGATTGATGATCCTTCGTACAATCCCTTTGATCCGAAATCGCGTGAAAGGATCGAAGCCAATATTCGAGCCCAATTCAATGAACGTGTTGAAGCCCTATTTAAGGATTGCAAGGTGGACTGGGCCGACCCTGAGGGGTGGAGAAAAGTCGCCCTGACGCTGGCGGAGCGGCACATTATCGCGTTCAAAGGATCATCCAAGGCCGGCAGAAAGAGAACTGTCGATTTCAACGTGATTGCTGAGATGCACTCAATCGTACAGGAAGGGGAATCGATCAAGAATGCCGCTCGGATCGTCCTACAGCGTCGAGGAAGAACAGATCAGAGGCGAGCGGCGGCGCTAGAAACCGCCTATGCCCGAGAACTCGATGGACTCGCGCAGTCAAACAAGTTGGTCGAAGGCTGGGCGCGACAAAAACTGAAAATCAATTGAGTCGCAGAATCTGATCGATTGCCCTGCAACACAATTACACTCGGCTTTTTTGTAGCGGAACGCACCTCTATTTCCTGCTGAAGCCCGCTCATTACTGAGCATTCGCGGGCTTCATTGGAGGTGCTCTTGAGCGCGACATCAATAGACGAAGCCTGGCCCCCGAGGCTCCGGCGAGCCGACGCGGCTCGCTATCTTTCCGATGTCCATGGAATCCCCGTGAAACCATCGACGTTGGCAAAATGGTACTGCCTCGGATCAGATGGTCCACCTGCGCATGTTGCAGGTCGCGTACCCCTTTATCCCCGAGACGAACTGGACGCGTGGGCAATTCGGCGACTCGGCCCCCTTCGCAGATCCACAAGCCACCAACAGGCCGCCTGAACAGAGACGCCACACGACGCGAATCGTGTGGCGCTGAAGCTGTCTGTCTCAACCCCGCCAAGGATCAAGAATATGGACACCCTTTTACGCCCTCGGGCTTTGGTCGTCATCGAAAATTCGAGTCCGGTTCGTTCGCCGGACCAGACCGAGATCGAACCCGCATGGAAGCACATCTCGGTTGCGTTGGCCCCCGTGGTATCGCGCCTGCGCCGCCTGCGCGCGCTGGACGTGGAGGAGGGACGATGACCACCGGCCGCTTCGCCCTCCACGCCGGGGAACATGGCGTCCAGATACTCGAATTGAAGGGGCGAGAGGAGTGGGCGCTTTCCCACCTTCTCGCGGCCGGCAGCAACGGATGCACGCCCATCGACACCCCCGGTCCGCGCTGGTCGGACTACGTCTTCAAGCTGAAGAAGCGCGGCATCGTGATCGAGACGGTCACGGAGGCGCATGGCGGCCCGTATCGGGGAACCCATGCCCGCTATGTCTTGCGCAGCAAGGTGGAGCGTCTGTCCGCTCCTTCTCCGCACGGCGGCGCTTCGGTCGACCATCAAGAGCGGCACGTTGCACCATGAGCCGCTCCTACAACATCGTGCGCCCGCGCTTCTGGGCCTGGGCGAAGGAGAAGGAGTTGAGTGCTGGCGCGCGAGAGCTGGCGCTTTACTGCCTGACCTCGCCACATACCAACGGCATAGGGTGTTTCCGCCTGCCCATTGCCTACATCGCAGAGGATCTTGGAACGGTATCGGCAACCGTTCGCAAGACGGTTTCCGAGCTGTCAAAAATCGGCTTCCTGCATCACGACGACTCGACAGGCTGGGTTTTCATTCCCGGGTTCCTCGATCACAACCCCATCGCCAACCTCAACGTCGGCAAATCGCTGATGTCATTCGTTGAGGCGGTGCCCCGGAAAGCGCCCTTTTATAAGGCTTTTCTCCTTGTCATCGAGCGCACCGCCGAGCGCTTCCCGGACGGTTTCGTAGACCGTATGCGGAACGGTATCGGCAACGGTTCCCCGAACGGTATGCCGACCCACGAACACGATCACGAACACGATCACGAACACGATCACGAACACGATCACGAACACGACGCTGGCGCGGCGGAGGCGGCTGGCGAAGCCGATCTCACCGACCCTGTTGCAGAGGCTTTCACCCTCTACCGCGAGGCTGCCAAGCGTCATAGCTGGAGTATCCCCCGTAAACTCGACGCCGACCGCAGCAAGGCCCTGTCTGGGATATTGAAAGAATGGGGCGGGCTCGATGGCTGGCGCGAAGCGCTCGGCAAGGCAGAGGCAAGCGGCTTCCTCACTGGCAAGACGCCGCGCGACGAGGCCCACAAGGACTGGCGGTGTAACCTCGACTTCCTCACGATGCCGAAGAAGTTTCGGCGCCTCATGGAGGGCGGATACGGCGGCGACATGCCGCCGCCCGGTTCAGCTCCGGCGCGCGGCTCCTGGGCGGCGGGTCAGCCATGAGCGAGTTGCTGCAGAGCTATATCCGCCCGCTGGGCGTCGAAGCGCTCGCGGCGATCGAAGCCCGAGGTTTCGATGCCGAGGAGTTCCTGAAGCTTGACCTAGGCGTGGGGGAGCTTGCCGATCATCCGGGAGTGCTCGCCGTCCCGTACAAGGCGGAGGGGCGGGTCGCAGCCATCCACACCGGCACATTCTCCCCGGGCATTGTCGGCCTCCAGGAAGGCCGCTGGCTCGGGATGGGTGTTCCGCCGCTCTACAACGTCGACTGTCTCGCGGATGCCTCCCTGGCCGACGAACCGCTGATCGTCGTCGAGGGCGAAATGGCCTGCTGGGCAGCCTTGGCGTCCGGCTTCCGCCGCTGCATCGGCCTGCCAACGTCGCTCCCGACGAAGGGCGGCCGGCAGCCGCATCTCGCAGCCGCGGCGGACCTGCTCAAGGACATTCCCCGCGCCGTCATCTGCACCTTCGATGACGAGCACGGGCAGGCGCTGCGAGCCAATATCGCGGACACGATCGGCGCCGTCCGCTGCCAATGGACGAGCTACCCACAAGGCTGTTCGGACCTGCCGAGCACCCTCCGGAAGTTCAAGGCTCGGGGCGTAGCGGAGACCATCCAGCGAGCCCGCTGGTACAGCATGCCGGGCTTCTACAGCATGAGCGAGCTGCCGGAGCCGCCCCTCAATCCCGCCTTTGGGACGGGTATCGTAGGGCTCGACGAGCACATGCGCCTTCGCCGCGGTGACCTGACTATCATCAGCGGCGTCCCCGGCGCCGGCAAAACGACGTTCGCCAACGAAGTCTTTTGTCGGCTCGCGCTGGCCCGTGGCTTCCGGACGATCTGGGCCAGCTTCGAACAGCGCTCCAAGCCAGATCATCGCACCAGCCTGCGGACTTTCCATGCCGGCAAGCCGGAAATCATCATGTCACCCGCGGAGAAGGAAGCGGCGGACGCCTGGATTGATGAGCATTTCCGGTTCCTCGTGCCCGACGACGACACAGAGGCTTCCCTGGAATGGCTCCTCGACATGCTGGGCGCCGCCGTCACCCGCTTCGATCCCTTCGCCGTCGTGGTCGATCCGTGGAACGCCCTTGAGCACAAGCGGCCGGCGGGCATGACGGCGACCGAATACACTGGCGTTGCGATCGAGCGGATCAAGCGCTTCGCGCGCAAGCGCCGCGTCCATGTCGCGGTCGTCGCCCACCCGGCGAAGATGCAGCGTAATCGGGACGGGGAATATCCCAGGCCGACGCTCTACGACATCGCGGACTCAGCCCATTGGGCCAACAAGGCCGACCTTGGCGTCATGGTCTGGCGAAAGACCGGGGACAACGAGGCGGAAATCGCCGTCGTGAAGAGCCGCTACTACCGCGAGCTGGGAACACCGGGCGCGGTGAAGGGCATCTACGACCAGAGCAGCGCGCGCCTGACGATCACCGATGACGGGGGTATGCGGTGATGTGGGCCGCCGTCTGCCCCCGGATATCGACGAGGACGTGCGCCGCCTCGACTGCGGCCCTTCGAGGGGGAGGCTTCGGCATTGCGTCGAGAAGGCCGCAAATCGACTCCCCTCGCGTCAAACGTGCCCCGGACCGTCCCGACCTAGCGGCAGGCAAGCAAAGCCCCTCCACGGCCAAAAAATCGGCCCTAGCTGCAATCTCCTGTGAGCACCCAAATGACCCTTAACCAAGTCACTCCCTACATTCCCGATTGGCCCACTCCGATGCAGGGCGCGCGGCGGCAAGCAGATCCGGCATGCGCACCGGACCCGGGTTCGCGTTCACAGTCGCACGCCCATGGCTTGCGCCCTGGCGATGCCGTGCCGATCAGCCCCGTCGAGGCCCGTAATCCGTCGGCCCCTCGACGCTGGGCGGTCGTCATGGCGCAAGGCCCCCGCCGGCTGGTCGAGGCCCGCGGTTTCCGTATCGAGTCCGGCGCTGTCGTCTTTGCTGAGCCGGCCGGGTGCGTCGCGGCGTTCGCGGCCGGCACATGGGTGATGATCGAGGAAGACAGGACCAACGCATGAAGCCAGTTAAACAGCGTTACGGCAGCAGCGATTCCAAGCTCGAATTTGGCGACTGCTTGCGCGCCTGCATCGCGAGTGTCTTGGAGCTGCCCCTTGATGACGTGCCCCATTTTACATGGGGCGCGATGGCGGAGCGTCACGCTACTGTCCGGGAGGCATGGGGCTCTCTGCGCATGTGGCTCCGCGCTCGAAACATCGGCCTGCTCACATACGATATTCCATGCTCGACCCTGCCGGAGGCGCTGGCATGGTGCCATCTTCGCAACCCTGATGCCCACCTGATCCTTGGTGGCATGGGCCGGGGCGGGCAAGGGCATGTGTGCGTCATCCACAAAGGCGCCATCGTTCACGAGCCCACCCCGCGCGGCGACGACGACGGCCCGTCGCTTGTCGGTCCGGCCCCTGATGGCGACTGGGCGGGCAAGTTCGTCGCCCTGGCTTTCGAGTATCGGCCCACGACCCCGAAGGACAATAGCGGCCTGCTGGGCGTGTCGACCCAGGGCGTAGAGGTCCCGCCGGCGCCTGACTTCTCGATCCTTGATAAGCACGAGCGCATCGGCCTGTGCTTCTCCGGCGGCAAGGACTCGCTTGTCGTGCTCGACCTGCTGCGGCCGCACTGGCACCGCCTCTGCATCTATCGCGTCGACACTTCGGATTTATTGCCCGAAACGCAGGAGGTAGTGCGGCACGCTGAGGAGATGACGGCAGGCAAGGTCGGCAACTGGTGTGAGATAACCACCAATGCGCGCGGCTGGCAGGAGCGGTTCGGCATGCCGTCCGACCTGGTGCCATTCGACTGCTCCACCTTGGGCCGGGCACTCGTTAACGGCGCTGCCGGACCCATTCACCTGGCACCACGCATGGATTGCTGCGGCGCCAATCTCGCGCGGCCTTTAATCAGCAGAATGGCGGCGGATGGCGTTACGCTATCGATCCGCGGCACCCGTCGCGAGGATCCGGCATGGGGCTGGTGCGCGACGATGGAGGCAACCGGGCCTGACACGTTCATTGACGGGGCGACGCACTACTGGATGCCGATCGCCAATTGGACCACGGCCGAGGTGTTCGCCTATCTGCAGCGCGAGGGCCTGCCGATCGCCCGCTACTATCAGGGCGAATATCGGCACAGCGGCCCGGAGTGCGCGACCTGCACGGGATGGTGGGACGAGGGGCGCGGCAAGTACCTGCGGAAGTTCCATCCGCATATTGCTGGCGAATATCACTACCGCCTGTCGCGGGTGCAGTCCGCCATTCGTCCGACGCTAGATCAACTGCACGACGAGATTGCGGACCTTGTAGCACCGCAGGAAGCGTAGGAGCGGGCCATGAACCTTCTGGACTGGATCAATCGGCAGTTTCAGCAACAGCCTGTGCCGGGCCTGCTCAATGGTGGTGGCGCCGGCATGATGGCGAACGTACCCGGGTTCGATCCGTCTGACCCTGGCGCCTATGCCAATCGCACGGCAGGCGATGCCGACATGGGCGGCTATGGTGGCTCGCCGAAGCTGCCCGACGCGCCGGCCGCCACGCCCAACTATGCCGGCATGATCTCAAGTGGCTTGAAAATGATGGAGCAGGGGCAAGCACAGCCGGTGCAGCAGCCGGCATGGATGCGCAGCATTCGCGCACCGCAAGCGCACCGCCCTGATATGGCGGCCATGGCGGGCGCCGGCGCGATGCCCGATTTCATGGCAATGGACCCGTTGGAGGAGGAGCTGCGGCGTCGTCGTGTACCCGGGCTGCTGAGCCACGGGGAGGACTTGGGCGGAGCCGCGTGGTGAGGGACCAGGCTCCCTCGCCGCTGCAGGCGCCTACCGATACCGAGGAGGCGTTCGAACGGAAGCGGGCAATTGTCCTCCATCTCACCAACATCGCGATCATTGCGGCCGCGCTGGAGAGCATGGGCAACAAGATCCGACAGGGGGACCGACCGTCTGACGAGGTGCTAGCCAATCGCCTCAATGGACTGGCGATGCTCCTGACCGAGCATGTAGCCCTGATTGATGCCGAGACGACCGGACCTAGGCCAGTGTGGCACTGATTGACACAATCTAGGCCGCCGCATCGCCATCGCGACCAAAAAATCGACGCCAGATGCCGTCTGCCCGTGCCTTGGCCTCGCGCAAAATGCTGTTCCCGAGGTGACTAAGCCGTGAGTGACGCCTTTCCAGCCGACTTCATGCGTCTGCGGCGTCGAGGCACTTGTCATGTTGATGCGATATTGTGAGGCTCGAACGCATGCCAATTTTCACCTTGGGATACGAGGGGCTTTCCCCGGAGCGTTTCGCGTCGATTTTGAACGAGGCGGGCGTCGAACACGTCTGCGACGCACGAGAACTTCCCCTTTCTAGGAAGAAGGGCTTCTCCAAGTCGGCGATGTCACATCTGCTCGCTAGCCACGGCATCAAGTATGAGCATGTTAGAGCGCTTGGCTGCCCTCGACCGATTCGCAACCGCTATAAGGCAACGGGCGACTGGAGCGAGTACACGGTTTCGTTCGCGGGGTATCTCAGGGAGCAGTCACAAGCGCTTGCTGACCTTGCTGTCGTCAGCCGCGCAATGAAAACGTGCATCATCTGCTTCGAAGCCAATCCGGACCAATGCCACCGCAAGTTCGTGGCCGCGGCGATTGCTGAACGGACCAGACAGAAGGCCATCCATCTCACCCAAAGAGTTGTCCCTGCGAGCTAGGCGCGACTCTGGGCGGGTAGAGCAGGCTCACGATCAGCCACTGATCCGGAAATCGGTGGATCGTCCCCATTAGAAACATCAGATCCTTCGAGGGCAGGTCGGCCTCCATCTTCGCCCGGAACGGCTGCTCCCAGGCCTTGCCGTGCTGCCAATAGACATTCCAGAACAGCGCGCCCGCCTCCCAATCAACAATCTTGTGCCTGTATGGCCGCACCTCACCATCCACGATGCATTCGTAGCGATAGTGAAACTCGAACGGCAGCTTCTTGAGTGTCGTCACTGCCTTAGCGTCCGAGGCGTCGAAGAGGCCGCCCTGGGCTTGCATCTGGACCAGCTTCTTCCGTTCCTCCTCAGACCAGTCGGACGACTGCGCGGGAGTGATGTCCAACGCTTCAATGTGAGCTGGCCTCACTAGGCCTAAGGTGACTTTCGCAGTCTGCCGCTGAAGTTCGAGCGCGCCGAAGTCATCGTAAACGGCGAGGCCAGCAATGGCGCGCCTTCGATCATGATACTCCACGCGCTGAGAACTGACGGCGCGGCGCCCTTCGTCCACGCCGGCTTGACCAAGCTATGTGGGACGCTCGAGGATCTCCGAAATACGCTGCACGCTGGTTCTCGCTGTCCGCACGACAGCTAGGATTCTTCGATCTTTCAGGGCAGCAGCACGACTGCATCGTCGGGCGCCGGCTTCTGCAGCTGCAGCGCCTCCTCGGGCGGCGCCTCGAGCCACTGCTCTGCCTCGTCCATGGTGCGGAGCAGCACCGGCATCGCCTTCTCGTGGATCGGCTCGACGATGCCGTTGGGCTCGGTCGTCAGGAATGAGAACAGCAGGTGCTTTCCGACGTTCGGCACCTTCTTCGTCCCGCGGTCACCCTCCCACTCCCGCCAGATCCCCGCGAAGTAGAACAGCTCGCGGTTCGGCCGCGCGAACCATCGGAAGACGACCGGCTTGCTGGTGTTCCGGTCGGGCTCGCTGAAGGCCGTCGCCGGCACCAGGCAGCGCTGGCCGGGCTTCAGATAGGGCTTCCAGTAGCCGCTGGCCGTGTTGCGGACGTTCGTGACGTTGGCCTTGATCTTGTAGAAGGGCGGCGCCGGGAAGCCCCAGCGCATCGGTGCGATGTCGCGCACGATGCCGTCGGGAGTCGCGAGGGACCGGATCACCGGGGCCTCGTAGTTCGGATAGACCCGCTGCGGCCCGTTGCGCCCGCGCAGCACGTCCAGATAGCCAGTGCCGACCAGGTTGAAGTGGTCCTTCAGCGACTGCATGACCTTGGGCGTCATGTCGTATTCGTAGAGGTTGCACATAGTGGCGATCCTAACGGCCAGTTCCGGGGCTGTCCCGACACTCCGCGGACTGACTCCGTAGCCAGGGACGGATAGGATTGAGCCATGAGCGACAGCAAAACCCGCGAGATCGAGGAAATCCTCACCGAGGTCGACACGCTGCTACGCGAGCGGCTCAAGGCACTTGGCGTCGAAAGCCATCACGTCCTGCTGGCGACGATGCCCGATGGCGCGGGCGTCGTCCGCAGCAACGTAGGACCAGAGGTGCTGAGCAACATGGCGGAGATGCTGATGGATATTGCCGACGAGGCCATCAAGAGCCGGCCCAACAACGCGCCGTTGAACTGATCCCTATCCGGCCAGTTGCCTGCCATCGTCGGTGAGGCAGACAGAGTGCACAGGCGTCCCCTCGGCAATCAGCAGCCCCTTCGCCTCGGCCAGGCGGATCGCGGCATCGACTGCGTCTTGGTCCAGCCGCAGGCGCTGGGCGACTTCGTCGACCATTACCCAGCGCAGATGCCGGCCCTTGGTCGCGAGGCTGATGTCCTCGATCATCGCCTCGACGGTGGCGCTGTTTTTGCGACGGCTAGGCATCTTCGATCTCGTGCCGGTAGCCGTTCTCGACCTCCCATACCAAGTCGCTGACCGTGTCGTCGACGTGATTCATGGCGCGATCGATCTCGCGCGGCTGGATGCCGAACTCGTCGATTAGCCGCATCAGCACCTTTCGGATCTCGGTCCGGGCGGAAAGCTTGGCGTGCTCCAAGGCATCGAGCCCGTCCCGCGGGTCCGGCATGCTGGCAAATTGCCTGGCCCAGCCGGCCGGCAGTACTAGTTGTGTTCCCATGTGACCCCTCACGAACGACGATTCAACAGCAGCAGCTTGGCAATGTTGCCGATGAAGCGGGGCGTGGGTGCAATTTCGATTAGCAGTGGGCCGTTCTTGTTCCATGCGCACAAGTTCTGCGATCCTTCGCCCCCGGCACTGATCGCGCCCCATATTCACGAGGAGGCATCCCTGATGCATAAGCTCACGGACGAGCAGCAAAAGGTCCTGCGGGCGCTCAAGACCGCGCTGGACGCTGTGCGGGCTGACGATGACAAGCTGCAGGTCTATGAACTGCAAGCTCTTCTGGAAGTCGTATGCAGGCCTGAAGATGCCCCAGCCAGCCGTAAAGACCTCGACCGTGCGATTTGGCCACTGCGCGAGCAGGACGGCATGAACTCAAATCTGACGCGGCTGCTCGACCACCTGTCCGAATGGGAGAAACAGCCCGCCAAGGGGCGGGAAGGACGGAGGGGCCTAAATTACATGGCCATAGCTACCGACCCGCTCGACAGACGCAGTCGGCTATCCACTCCCACCGCAAAGGGCCTTGAACGTGCGCGTCAGCTAGCTGACGCCATTCTTAGAGCGATCCGCTAGGCACAAGGACGGAGAAATCCCAAGTAATCCTGATCCGAGAAGGCTGTGATTCGCTAGTAGATGTGGGTTTTTGTCGTTCCACCTGCTCGCTTGTGATAGAATTTTCTCATGACCAAGCCTGTCAGAGGCAAGCCCTTCCAGCCCGGTCAGTCGGGCAATCCCGGCGGTCGGCCGAAGATGCCGGACGCGCTGAAGGCACGCATTGCCAAGCTGGCCTCAAAGGACGCCGTCGACGTGCTGCAGGCGGCACTATCGTCCCAGGACGAAAAGGTCCGCATCCAGGCCGCCGGCATGCTCATGGACAGGGCATGGGGCAAGGCGATCACCCCCAGCGACGTGAAGGTCACGAACGGCGACCTGAACGCAGATCACCTGCAAGCCCTCAAGGATCGCATGAGGCAGCGCCCCGAACTGGTAGCAGGCACAGACTTGGACAAGGCCGGGTAGGGGCAGGGCCGTCACGTAACGGCGTTACGCTATCTGCCGCGCTCCGGTAGCCGCACCTGAAAGCCCCGGTCCTCTAGAAGCACTGGTAAGCCTGCAAGCGATCCAAACAACCGCCAGCGCCGTGTAGTGGCACATGCAGGGGGCGAGATCCTAAGAGGCCGGAGAAGTGCGCTACCGTCAGGCGGCCACCTGGAGGCGTAGGAGGCCATCGCCCGGGAGCAGCGATGTTCGGGAACACGGGTAAAGGGGGAGAAGGGGCCGCCACGCGCGCCGCGCCCCTATTGGCTCAGAACAGTTTCCCAGCAGCGCAGAGGGCGAGGCGATAGGCAGGGCAGGGCCCGGAAGCCCCGTGTTTGTTGGGTTTCTCTCCGGCGTTGGGCAGTCCCGGCCGTGTAGACGTGGATTACGCTTAGCCCTACATCAGCGGGAAACAGCGGCCTTTCCATAATCTCGGTTATGCGAGGGCGCCCAGCATTCCGTAGATAGATCAATGGGTTAAGTGAGTGGCGTGTTCGTAACACAGCTCGATTGATGCCCGTTTCACTACATGTTGTGGGTCGGGCGTCGTGAACCAGGCTAGGCCGGAACCCCTAAGACCCCCCCCCACCCCGGGTAGGAACCCCGAGGGGCGGCGATAATATTGAGCATCCACTCGTTAGGCGGTTCGACAAATCAGCCGACACCCAGACCCGTCGAAAAAATTTGAAAAAATAAGAGCGGGCCGCGCGAAATCTGTCATTTCGCTTCCCCGGTGCTTCCCCGTGAAAATCGCCAGCCTGCCACAAGTTGCTAAGTATTTGAAAAGGCTGGCGCTCCCTACGGGATTCGAACCCGTGTTTTAGCCTTGAGAGGGCAGAGAAAATTCCAATTACATCAATCGGTTAGATAGTAAGTATCCCCGAATTCCCCCACCGCAGTAAGGCGCTGCTGTTCATTTTGAGGGATGCAGGAGGTTCCAGATCGTTTGGACAGTCCCTTTGTCCACGCCAAGTGCGATGAACAGTCCGGCCGTCGCGGCTATTGTGAGGGCCGCCGCCCCCTTGCCCATGGCACCGGCATACGACTCTATGAACTTTTTTGCGGCAATGACCGCGATTGACGAGCCGCTATCGAGCTCCCTCGCTGGGACCGCCTTTGGCTGGCGATTCAGAAACTCCCGCAGTTTCGAAAACTCTGCCAAGAGAATCTTGGTATCCGATTCATACTCGCTCCGTCCGACCCAGAGCGCCGGCGGCGGTTGATTGTGGTGGCGCAGGTTGTCGTATTCGGCAGCCTCCTCTAGCGCGATCACCAACGTCGCAAGATGCTGCTTGGCTACGCCGTAGTCCGCCAGCTCTAGTCGGATTCGGATGCCATGTTCTCGCAGCAGTGTTCGCGCAGCCGCACTACCACTTTGACCTACTGATAACGCTTTGCTGAGAGCGGGCTTTTGTGCGTGTCTCTCTTTAGCGACCTCATCATTTACTGATATTGGAGAGTGCTTAGAAATGTCGACAGGCAACATCCGTTTGAGAGCCGATGTGGCGTCGGCCGACATTTGGCGCCTGAGGAAAGCGGGTGTCTGGAGATCTTCAAGGAACGCATTGTCGATCGGGCGCAACTCCCGCCTGAGCGCGCCGACATGTATGGGTGGAAGTCTCTTCACGCCCGGGTCGCGGGTCTCCTCACTGGCTGCGGCTTTCTGATCGTCTTGGATGTTACGTGGCTGGTCCGTCCCGGGCTCCGCCATTTCGCTTTCTCCGAGTGAAAAGGCAGCCTATCGCCTGGTGCGTCCGCTTAACAGGTTGCCTGCATCCCGCCCCGGAATGGCGTCTGGCCGGACGTGCTGATACCGATGCAGGCTCCGCGGATCTTGCCAAACCCCGAGCAGGGCGGCGCGCTTGTCCGGGATGTTCGCAGCATCGGCGTCGGTCGCCAGCTTGTGTCTGCTCATGTGCGGGGTGTAGCGCACGCCGAGCTTGTCGGTCAGCGGCTTCAGCCACCCATAGATGCCGCGGTTGGTCGACCAGGGGAACAGCCGGCCCATCTTCGCCGGGAGGTTCGCGAGCATGGCCACGATCACCGGCGAGATCTCTATGCTGGCCATCTCGTCGCTCTTGCCGATTCGCACCCGCACCCGGCGCGCCTCGATGTCGATGTTGGGCCAGTCGACGCTCAGCAGGTGGCCGATGCGCAGGCCGGTCTCGTATACCATTGCCAGGAACAGGCGCTTGTAGGCGACCTGGACGTCCTTCTTCCGGCCGCGCTTGTTGGTGCGCTGTGTCTCGACATTCGCAATCAGCAGCGCCAAGTCGTCGTCGCGGGCCGGATCTCGGCTGGACTTCCGGCTGACCCAGAACTTCTCGATCCGCTGGTATTCGCACCATTTCTGCGCGGCCGCGTAGTGTAGCACCGAGGCGCCGGGACCGATGACGGCCCGGTTCTTGGTGGCATCCGAGCAGCCGGGCTTGAGTTCGTTCGCCGCCGCAACCAGGTGCGCATGGGTCAGCGTGCGGCAGTCGTCGACGTGGGAGAGGTGGGCGGCCAGGCGATCCAGGTGGCGCTCGTCGATCTTGGAAAGCCGGCGGAACGCCCGGTAGAAGCGCGCGGCGTCGGCGAAGCCTACCGCCTCACCGGCCCCGGGAACGCGCTGACGGGCCCGAGCGATGAGCCAGGCGTCTGCCCATTGCGCAGCATCCTTGCGAGCCGTCTTGCCTGTTGAGACCTCAAAGCGGCCTCCGGCGTCCGTCCCCCGGAGGTACCAGTACGGCCCCCGCTTTCCGGGAGGGAGGAGCTTGTGCGGCATGGCTGGCGTTCCTTAGCCTCGAGCTGATCCAGGTCGTCCTTGGTGAGGCGGGCGGCGCGCCCGTGGCCGATCGGTCGGATGTTGTGCGCCGCGAGCCGGGATTTCAAGAAGCGGACGGACCATTGCAGGCGCTCGGCGGCCTGGGGGAGGGTAATGCGCCGATCGCCGGCGGTGCTGTCCTGGGCTGTCATGGCGCGCCTCCCGAGGTCGTGCCGGCCGCTTCCTCGATCAGCGCATAGAGGTGCGGATAACGCGCCCGGATTTCCTCGAGGTCGGGATGTCGCCGTCGCCCGGCCATCGTCTCCGCGGCCTCCTCGATCAGATCGTGCAGGCGCGGGTAGCGCGCGCGGATCCGCTCGAGGTAACGGCCATTGTCCTGGCGCCAGCGATCGACCTCGGCCGGGCCCGTGGCGAAGGCGAGCGTCGCCACGGCCAGCAGACTCCACCGAACGGCGTTCGCCGCTGGATTGTGATGGTGAGGGGAAGCGCCCGTGCTATGAGGGCGCATGGCTAGCTTCAAGTATGATTGCCCACAACTGACGTGCAGGGCGCGCCAATCCGCGTTCACGACCGCCGCAGGGTGGTTTCATGCGAATAGCGGGTCCACGTATATCGCGGCACTCTGCCCAGTCTGTGCGATACCAACCATGTTCGTTATTGAGACGAGCCCGGCTGGGCAACAGGCGATCAACGCATTTCTTAGCTACGGTGGTGATCCCTTTGCGCCCTCCGCCGGCGGCCACTTGAGGTCGCAAGGTCTCGGTTCTGTGCGGATTGCGGCAACTGTTCCGGCGCCACCCAATCACAATGTGCCGGAGTTCGTGCCAGAAAACGTTGCGAGCGCGTTCCTGGAAGGTCTCAAAGCGCGAGACACGGGGATGCTTCCTTCGGCGGTCTACAACCTTCGCAAGGCTCTCGAGCGCACTGTGCGAGACAAGAATCCGGCCGGGAGCGGTGGATTGAAGAATCGCATCAAAGAGCTCGAAAAATTGCAGATGCTTCCTACTACTCTCGTCGAGCTCGCTCACACCGTGCGCGCGGAAGGAAATGTCGAAGTCCATGAAGACGAGGACTGGTCCGCCGAGCAGGTTCAGGAGCTGATCGACTTCACGGTCCTTCTGCTGACCTACCTTTACTCTCTCCCCGTGCGCATCGCCGCTATCGCCGAGCACCGTGGAAAGCCCGCGGCAGCACGATAAGGTCACCATCATCGTCCCTCAGTCGATGAAGTAGCGCAGGTCGTAGGCGCGCGGACCGTCTGCCCGGGCGGGCGGGTGCTCCTGCAGCTCGCGCTCGAAGGCTGAGTTGTCGGCGTCTTTGTGGACGGCAACCCGGGTCACCAGCAGCTGGCATTCGACACCGCCCTCGGTGACGCCCCGCCAGACTCGAGCGGGCACCTTGCTGCCGTCGCGTGTCTCGACCGTGACGATCTGGTCGGTGTTCTCGATCATGATCTTCATGCCTTCCTCCCTCAAACGACCCGCATCGCCATGACGATCTGCAGCTCGCCGTCCTTCGGATCGGTCGAGCGGCGCAGCACGATCGGGCCGCCGGTGGTGAACTCGACGTCGACGTCGGGGCAGGCGAGGGCGTCGAGCGCGGCCGTCATGTAGCTGCAGTTGAAGCCGGTGAAGGACGGTTGCCCGGTCACCTGGATGTCGATCTCGTCGCTGATCTCGCCTTCGCCCTCGACCTTGCGGCTGAGCTCGGCGCTGGCCTTGTGGATCTGCATCCGGACGGCGCTCGTGCCGTCGCTCGCCAGGGTGGCGCAGCGTGCCACGGCGCCGGCGAGGGCGACCCGGCCGGCGCTGAACCGGCACTCGTTGTCGCGCGGGATGACGCGGTCGTAATCGGGGAAGGTCCCGTCGACCAGCCTGGTGTTGAACTCGACGTCGGTATGGGCCACCTGCAGCCGCGTCTCCGAGATCTCGAGCGTGAGCTCGTCCTGCTTCGCCTCCGTGGCGATGCGCAGCAGCTCCGGCACCGACTGGCGCGGCAGGATGATGCCCGGCAGGTTCTCGGGCAGGGGCTTCGACGGCTCGACGATCGCCAGGCCGAGCCGGTGCCCGTCGGTCGCGACCAGGCCCAGCTTGCCGGCGCGGTCGTGGATGAAGATGCCGTTGAGGTAGTAGCGCGTCTGCTCGTCCGACTGCGCATGCGCCACCTGGCCGATCGCCCGCGCCAGCATGTCGCCGGCGACCAGGATCTCGGTCGAAACCTCCTCCGGCTTCATCGCCGGGAAGTCGGCCGCGGGCAGGGTGAGCAGGGTCGCGCGGGCCCGGCCGGCGCGCATCACCAGCTTCTCCCCGGTCAGCTCGACTTCGATCTGTGTGCCGGCGGCCGTCGCCCGCACGAAGGCCAGCATGTTGGCAGCATCGGCCGTCGTCGTGCCGGTCTTGAGGGTCGAGGCGCCGCCGATCTCGATCGTCATCCAGCGGTCCATGTTGGTGGCGGCCAGCGAGACGCGACTCTTGTGCGCGGTGATGAGCACGTGCCCGAGGATCGGGACGGTGTTGCGCCGCTCGATGGTGCGTGTGGCCAGCGTGAGCGCGCGCAGCGCGGCGTCGCGTTCCATGGTGAACTTCATCGATCGGCTCCGGTGGGAAGGGTGATGCGCGCCTTCATGTCGGCGGCCTTGAAGGGGCGGCGATAGGCCTCGACCAGGCAGAGCGCATGCTCGAAGCGGCCGCCGGCGACGTGGTGCGATGCCTCGCGATGCACCCAGGCGGTCAGCTCGTGGTCGAGGTGGAGCAGGGGCCAATCGAGGTCATTGCACCTGTCGTTGGTCCAATCGGTCTGGTTCTCGCTTGTCGCCCAGCGTTCGAACATCCGAGCGGCGTCTACGCGATCGTGCCGGCGAAGAGCAGAGCGCAGCGCGTCCAGATCGGCGTCGTCGATCTGCAGGTGGCCGGAGAACTCGGGCACGGTCAGCTCCCTCGCTCATGTTCAGGCGCTGGCATCGGCGGCTTCGGATACTCCGGCGTCATCCCCAGAGCTTCTCGGCAGGCGACGCTGAAGGCCTCTCGGATGAAGGCGATGAACTGCTCCTTGAGCAGTCGGTCTTGCTGGACGAGGTTCAGCCGGATGCGCCCGAGCTCTGTGGCGCCGTCCATCGTGTCGAGCCGGGCGTGGTGAGCGACCCACCACTCGCCTTCGGCGCGGAGGGCAATGCGGCCGATTTCCTGCAGGGCCATCGTCACCCCTCCGTCCTGGCGAACAGGAGCGGCTCAGTGGTCGCCGGCGGATGGTTCTGTGCGATCCAAGCCTGGACCTGATGGGCGACGTCCAGATAGTCGCGGCTCGGCGTCATCGTCGCTTCCTGCCCGGGGCGATAGGCCCGCCAGACCTTGTCGCGCAGGTCCTTCGGCAGCATGTACCAGTGCATCCGGCAGCCCCACATGGCGGGCGGCACCTGCTTCTCGCAGCCGGGCCAATGACAGTGATGCTCGCGGGTCTGTCCGGCCGACAGGACGTGTCGGACCTTGGGGTTAAACGTCACAGCGTGCCTCCCAGCCGGTGCAGGCCGGCGAGCTTCTTCGCCGCCGTGAAGTGCTGGTCGATCTCGGCGGCATCGAAGTTGCCGAGCAGCTGCTCGCGCGTGATACCGCCGCTCGAGGTGACGCAGGCCACGATAAGGTCGGCCATGCGCTTCACCTTCCGCCGCTCAGTTTCCGGTGGCGGCGGGCCGTAGAGGATCCTGTTGAGCGAGACGACCTCGGTCTTGCGGCCGACTCTCACCGTCACCGGTGTCTCGATCTCAGGCCCGCGCTGGGCCGCCATGTACTGGTCGAGGTTCATGCCGCCTCCGATAGGTCGGAAACGGCGGGCTCATTCACGTCGTCCTCAACGCCGTCGTCTTCGTCGTCGTCCGACCTCGCAGCGTGTGCACGCTGAAGGACTTCCGGGATCTCCAGCCCCAGCGCGTTGTAGGCGAAGCGATGAGGTGCCTCCGGTGCCGTGTAGCGGCCGATCGAGATATGGATCGCCATCAACCGGCAGAACATCTGATCGACCTGTTCCGGGCCCAGCTTGATCAGCCAGCTCAGCAGCTTGTCCTCGCCGTCGGCGGGCGCGTCGTAGGGTTCCCAGCCGTGCTCGTTCATGTCGAGGATGCCGGCGAGCTGGTCCTTCCACGGCCCCAGGTACTCGCTGGGATTGGTTTCCACATAGAGGCCATGGCCTAGCTCGCCGATGGCGCCATACAGGAACAGCATCTGCGCGAGCTTAGGATGCGATGGCATCTGATCGAGAAGCTGCTCGCGGAATGCCTTAGCAGCCGATCCCACCTCACGCCCGAGCCGCTCCTCCCGCTCGTGTTCGGCGTCCTGATCGCGTTGCTCGTCGCTCTTGAGGGCCTTCGCTGCGAACGTCTCTCTCTGCACGACGCCCTTGAGAGCGACCACCTCGTGGCTGCTGTCGTCGACATAGACCACGGCGGTGACGTCTTCGCGCGTGAGGCCGGGATGCCAGGTCGTCGGCTCGCGATCCTTCGTCCACGAGTAGATCGGATCGCCATTGTCTGCCCAGACAAAAGCGCCGGCCCGCGCCTTCTTGGGGGCGAAGCGGGCGCCGGGCCAGTCCTTCGCCAGCGAGCTGGCGAGGGCGGCTGCAGCTTCATCCTGAAGTCTCAGGAACAGATCCTTGTCGGTGAAGTGTTCCTCGCCGTCGTGTTCCACGATCTCGCCCGCGTAGAACTTGCGATCGAAGGCGGCCCGCGAGACAGGAACGACCATGCTCTCCAGGTGATGGCGAACGTGGACGGCTGTGGTCCAATCGTGAACGACTATCTGTTTCTGCAGCTTCTGCGGCCAGGCGGCCAGCGACCGGGCGATCTCTATCTTCAGTTCGCCGGCCCTGAGCTTCTCCTTCAGGTCCGGCGCGAGGTTGCGCGCGATGCTGATGCGCTGGGCGACGAAGCGGTCCGACATGCCGATCGCCTTCCCGATCGTGGTAGCGTTCCACTTCTTCGGATCCAGCTCCGCCAGGGCGAGGAACGCGTCGGCTTCCTCGATCGGCTTGATGTCGGCGCGCTGCAGGTTCTCGATGATGCGCAGCGCCCGGGTCGTCGCTTCATCGTCGCCCTCGCGGACCAGGCAGAGTGCTTCCGTCGCCTCGTTCAGCCGAAGGGCGCGGAAACGGCGTTCGCCGGCAACAATCTCGAAACGCCCGCCCTTGGGCCGCACGACGATGGGCTGCAGCAGGCCCTGCTCGGCGATCGAGGCGGCCAGCTGCGCGAGGGGTTCTTCCTCGAAGTCCTTGCGGGGATTGTCTGGCGACGGATCGATTTCGGTCAGGGGGATCAACCGTGCGCCGATGTCGACGTCACCCCGAACGGCGTTCGGCGCCGGAGCAGCCGCCGCATCGCCGCCGAGCAGTCCCTCGACGGTCGTGCCCATGGCCGCGGCCAGGCTTACGGCCGACTCCATGTTGAGCGAGGCCTTGAGGCCGTTCCTGATCTTGCTGAGATCGCCCTTGTCGATCCCAGCGCGGCGGCCGAGCTCGGCGATGGTGACGGCCGGGTGAGCGGCGAGCCAGCTGACGACCGCTTTCTGCAGCGGCGCTTTGAACGTGTTGGCCATGATGGATCCCTGTCAGTCTTCCGCAGCGGTGTGATGGGCGTGCAGGAAGCCGCGTGGCTGCGAGGCGCGCGGTTCCGGGTGTGGGGTGAGGGTGGGCGCGATCGGCGGGGCGCCCTGCAGGGGCAGGCCGGTGACGAGCCGCTTGATCTCGGCCAGGTGCCAGCCGATGCCGCGAAACTCGTGCGGCCAGGCGGTCGCCGTGAACGGCGTGCGCTTGCCGTCGCGATCGACATAGGCGGCCAGCGCACGGCCGTCGGGCAGGCGCGCCACCAGCTCGACGTCGCCGCCGGCGAAGGTGAGGCGCGGCCGCTCGGTCACAGCGACAGCACCAGCAGGGCGAGGCCGAGGATCCCGGCGAGGGCGATCCAGGTGTGTGCGGGCCAGCCCGAACGCTGTTCACCGGATTGGGCGATCGAGGTCGCCGCCTTCGGATTGGACCAAGGCCGGCGCTTCACCGGTTGCTCCCCAGCTTCAAAGCGATCTCGGTGGACCGGATGCCGACGTCGCTCGAGACGGACTGCAGCGTATCGAGCGCCACATCCACCCGGTCGATCCCCAGGCACAAATCGATCTGCAGCGCCGCGCTTTGGCAGCGCCACTGCAGGTCGAGCAACTGCTGCCGTTCAGCTTCGGTCAGCGGTTCGGTGCTGAAGATCGGCAGGCCGGACGGGCGACCGGCGTTCGGTGTTCTGACGCCGCCGGCGTCGTTCTGCAGGTGAATGCTGTCGGGCATGGCCGGCTCCTGGGATGAAAGGAACCGGCGGCGCGGTCGAAGGGGGCAGCCCGTCTCACGAACAGGGGAGGAAGAACGGGCCGGGGCGACCGCGCCGCCGATCGGCCCGACTGAGGCCGACGGCGCAGAGCCTATTCGCATCAAGATGCGAGCGTCAACAGAATTCGCATAAAGATGCGAATCGCTGGTCAACTTGAGTTGCTATTGTGACGCTAATTCAACCGGGGAATTCATGAAGAAGTACGTGGTCATCGCGGCCTTTACTGCCCTCGCGGCTTGCGATCGGGCGCCGGCGATAACGACAGCATCAGGCAAGCCCGACGTTTTAATGCGCGCCGTCGACCGCACCTGTGTTCGCGAGACTATTCTGAACAACCTGTTGACGAACGGGTGGAGCATCAAATCCACCAGCGAGGTCCAAATTGTTGTGGAGCGCCAAGCCCCACCATCGATGGCGGCCGCGTTGCTGTCTACCGGTTACAGCGGGGCGCCCTACCAGCGAGTAACATTCAATCTTGTTCCATCGGGACCGGACCTTCGCCTCGTAGCGGACATGGCTTGGGTCAGCAACGCGAACACCCGGTTTGAGAAGGTCCACCCGGCGCAAGCCAATGCTAACGATCAAGCGGCTGCCGAGTCTTCTGCCCGCCGTGCTGAGGCTAAGTGCGTCCAGAAATGATCTTGCCGGCGGCGATGTTGGTCGCTGTGGCTTGCATGTCAGGCAACGTGGCGCTGGCCCAGACCATCACCGACGGCGACACCATCAAGCTCAATGGAGTGACGTATCGCTTGTGGGGGATCGACGCCCCCGAGACCGCGCAGGTTTGTCCGGATGGTTGGCCGGCGGGGCGGCTGGCTACGACACATCTGCAGTCACTGATCGTAGGTCGTAACGTTACGTGCGAGCGCCGCGACACCGATCGCTACGGCAGGATCGTGGCTGTTTGCCGCGCAGGGGGCACGGATCTCGGCGCGACTATGGTACGGGACGGCTATGCTTGGGCATTCGTCAAGTACACGGGCGATTATGTCGGCCAGGAGGCGCAGGCGAAAGGGGGCCGGATCGGTGTTCACGGCCACGACTGTGCGCTGGCCTGGGAGTGGCGGGCGGCGACTCGTAGGTAGCGTTTTTATTGAACTTCAATGCCGCCGAGGGATCCAGCGTGCCCGGCGCATCGCGAGAATCGGTGATATCCACGACAGTACCTGATCCTCGATTGGCGGGAAGAGCGGATTGAAGCTGACCAGGCGGAAGGTGCCGCGCTTCGTGCCGGGCTGGATCATCTTCACGTAGCGCTTCCGCCCCTTGGTCTGCATGACGCAGACTTCGTCCCGCAGCAGCATCGGATCGATGTTCATGCGCTTGTGGAACAGCAGGTCACCGTCGCGATAGAGCGGCATCATCGAGAGGCCGCGCACCTGGGTCGCTTCGGCATCCTCGAGGCCGGGCATCGCGGCAGTCCAGTCGATCGGCTCCTCGTCGTCTGTGAGGGACACGACTTCGTCGCCAGCGCCGACATAGGATCGAACCGGGATCTCGACATGCGCGAGCCGCTCGGGCTTCTCACCGCGCAGCAACGATACGGGGTCGCCCCGCACGGACGCCAGCAGCTCGTAGGATCGATCCGACAGCGACTGGGAATCACCGTTCAGGAAATTGCGGAGGGTGCTCTCGCGCAAGCCGGCCAAGGTCGTCCAGCCGTTCACGGTTAGATCGTGAGCGGCCATGTACTCGCGCAGTGCACGGCGCCGCAGTTCCGGGTTGAAGGCTTTGACTCTTGCCATGCGAAGCAGCGTGCCGATTTTCGCATTATGGTGCGACCGCATGGTGATGCGAGTACCGACATTGACATTCGCATCAAGATGCGAATAGGGTTCCGGCATGCTTCTCGTCGATTCGATCGCCCCCAATACTATCCCGGCCGTCATCGTCCGCCTGAGGGCATGGGCGAACGCCAGGGGCTGGACCAAGTCACGCTTCGCCGTCGAAGCCGGCTTGCGCGACACCACCCTGCGGGGCTTTCACGACGATGACTGGAATCCGACGCGCGAGATCCTTGCCCGGCTTGAGGCAGTGATCCCGCCGGACTGGCAGGCCGGCGACCCTGTGCCCGTCTCAGAAGCCGCCAGCGAAGCGGCGTCGGCAGGGCAGGCGGGTTGATGCGGTCGCGGGACATGCAGGGCACCTTGCCTGCTGGCGATGCCAGCATCGAGCGGAACGGCGCGCCGTCTTTCCGTCCGGCCGCCGTCGCCGGCCCGGCCTGCGCTGGAACGGAGTGCGACTGTCTCGCGCGCTTCCGTCGCGACTGGCTGAGCCGGGTCGAGGCTTCCGGGCTCGCGCGGACCGAGGGCGACGATGCCGACTGGCTGGCGGCGCGGGGCGCCGCGTCGCTGCCGATGTTTCCGGGCGGGATTGCGCCCTGCGCCGCTCGCTGCTGCCGTCCGCTCGCATCTTCATCGGGAGCCGCATCGTGAGCCGCGGTGCTTTCGTGCCGGTCAAGCCGTGCGATCCCGAGCTGCCGAAGGCGGCGGTGCGGCGCCTGGTCGACCAGGTCGGCGGCATCAAGCGCACGGCGGTGCGGCTCGGCCGTTCACCGTCGCAGACCTACGCCTACACCGATCCCGGCGTGAGCGACGAGCTGACTTTCGCCCAGGCGGCGTCGCTCACCTCGCACGAGGCGCCGGCGGCGGCGGAGTATCTGGCGCTGCTGGCCGGCGGGGTGTTCCTGCCGATCGCGCTGAGCGCCGAAGAGGTCGGCGAGCTGACCGCTGCTTCGATCCGCGAGCATGGCGAGGCCTGTGCCGAGCTGGTGCGGGCGCTCACCGATTCCACCATCGACGATGGCGAGCGCGCCCGCGCGCTGGCCGAACTCGACGAGGCCCTGCGGGTCCTGGTGCAGCTTCGCTGCGCCGTCGCGGCCACCCGCAAGGCCGACCGTCCGCAGCCGGACTGAACCGGGGAGGGAGCGGGGGCTCATGAGCGCTATCGACGACATCGCGGCCGAGCGGCAGCAACAGATTTCCGGTGAGGGCTTCGGCCCATCGCGTGACGACGGGTACGTCCACCACCAGCTCCCGCGCGCCGCTGCAGCCTATGCCTGGTTTGCCGGCACATCGGATGAGTGGCGTGCGACCTACACGGGCGCTCCGCCGACCTGGCCTTGGTCCCTGGATTGGTGGAAGCCGCGGGACCGTCGGCACGATCTCGTTCGTGCCGGGGCGCTGATCGTCGCCGAGATCGAGCGGCTCGATCGCGCAAAGGGCGCCTGATGAACGCCGCCGCGGCCCCTGTTTCACGGGAAGCATTGGCGCAACCGAAGCGTCGCTACGTCTCGGGCTTCCGCCGCCGCAAGGCCGAGCAGACGCGCGAGGCGCTGCTCGATGCCGCCGTGGCGCTGATCGAGGCCGGCGACTTCCGGCCCGAGGCCTCGGCGATCGCGGCGCGGGCCGGCGTTCACAAGTCGGCGGTCAACCGTCACTTCACGGCGCTCCACCTGCTGCATCGCGTCGTCGCGCGCGAGCGGGCGGGCGCGGTGCTGGACGCGCTGGGCCTGGTGGCGACGGAAGACGCCCGCACCGCGGCGCTGCAAGGCGATCTGGTGTGGATCGTCATGACCGGCGCGCGGAGAGCGTCGTGACGGAGGCCAGCTTCGCGCTTTCCGCCCTGATCGGCCGGCCATTGCCGGCGCGGGGGCGCTACGAGCCGCTGATCGTCACCACGCTGCGGCGCTACTGTCGACGCGGCGCCCCCGAGAGCCTGCTCGTCCGGTTGGCGGGAGGGCCGCGCGACTGGCGGCAGCTCAACAATCGGTGGAATCTCGATGGCCGCGCCGTCGGGAAGGACGCTCCCGCGACGGTCGATCTGCAGGACGCCCTGGGCTCGCACCTGTCGGCCGCCGAGCGACGCATCGCGCTCGTGCAGCTGGCCGACGAGTGCGCGGTCGCCGGCACCGTCCTTCCGACCCTCACGGTGCTGGGGCGCTATTTCGGCGTGTCCCGCCACTCGATCGTCCATGACCTCGAGATGCTGCGGGACGGCGGCCATCTCAGCTGGCGCCTGGTGAGCGACGGCATCACCGGCGTGCGACGCGCGCCGCAGGTCCCATGAGAACCGACGTCCAGTCCGTCGCCTACGATCGCGAGGCCTGGAGCCGGCGCGCCAACGAGATCCGCGCGCGCATCCCGGTGTCGAAGGTGGTCGGCCGGGTCGTCGAGCTGAAGAAGGCTGGCCGGGAAATGACCGGCCTGTGCCCGTTCCACAACGAGCGGACGCCGAGCTTCACCGTCAACGACGGCAAGGGCTTCTATCACTGCTTCGGCTGCGGCGCGCATGGCGGCGCGATCGACTTCGTGCGCCAGCGCCAGGGCCTCGACTTCAAGGCCGCCGTCGAGCTGCTCGAGAGCGAGAACGGGCTGCGGTCGCTGCAGGCCGCGCGCCCCGCACCGCCGCCGCCCAAGGCGCGGCAGCGTGAGGATGCCGACAAGGAAGAGGCGGTGCGGCGCATCTGGCGCGACACCGTCGCGCTCGAGGCCGGCGGCGTCGTCGATCGCTACCTCCGCGGTCGCTGCCTGGTGCCGCCGGCTGAGTATGGCTTCGGCGATCCTGCGGTGAATGCCGGTTGGCCGCCGGCGATCCGGTACGGCGCCGCCGTCTGGCACGGGCTGGAGAAGCGTCGCCTGCCGGCCATGGTCACCGCCCAGCGCCGGGGCGACGGCACGCTGGGCTCGGTGCATCGTACCTATCTGAAGGTCACCGGCCAGGCGGTGACCAAGGCCGGCACCCCCCGCGACAAGGCGATGCTCGGCGATCCCGCCGGCACCGTCATGCTGCTGGGCCCGGTCGCCGACCGGATGATCGGTGGCGAGGGGATCGAGACCAGCCTGTCGGCGATGCAGCTCTACAAGCGCTCGGGACTGGCCTTCGGGTCGCGCGCGCTGATGGCCTCGGTCGAGCCGCCCTTCGAGTGCAGCGATTTCATCTATGCGGCCGACCGCAACAAGCCGCATCCCGACCCCGAGAAGTCGAGGGTCGGCGAGCGCGCCGCCTGGAAGGGCGCCAGGGCCTTTGGCACCGGCCGCACCGTCCAGGTGAAGGTGCCCTCGCTGCCGCCCTGCGTCGAAACGGGTGACTTCAACGATGTCCTGCTCGCGCGCTTGCGCGAGCAGGGTTCCAATGAGGGAAGGCCGCCGGCATGACCACCGCCATCAGCGCCGTCTATCGACCGTCGCGTGCCCGCGACTGGGATGACGTCGAGATCGTCGCCGACCATCCGGCGAGCGGCCAGCTCGTGCTGCGCGAGGTCGGCAAGTTCTACCGCGGTGTGTTCCTGGCGCCGCGTGAGCATGTCCGCATTGCCGGACCTGAATTCGTGCCGGGAGAGAAGTCATGACTTCCAGACTCGCGGGCGCCGCGGCTGCGGCCAAGGGCAGGGCGGAGAAGCCCTCGACGGATCTCGGCCCGTCGCCGACCCTCGACTGGATACCGGTCGCCAAGCTGTCGGTCGATCGGCGCTATCAGCGCGAGCTCGGCGACAAGAACCGCGCCCACATCAACCGCATCGTGCGCGAGTTCAGCTGGCTGTTCTTCCAGCCGATCTGCGTCGCGCCTGCGGCCACCGGGGGCGGCTACCTGGTCATAGACGGCCAGCATCGTCTCGAGGCGGCGAAGAAGCACCCGCTGATCGACAAACTGCCCTGTTATGTCGTGGCGGCGCCCGATGTGCAGAAGCAGGCGGAGGCCTTTGTTGCGCTCAATGCCCGGCGCATCGGCATCACGCGCCTGCACCGGTTCTGGGCGGCTGAGGCCTCGGGAGATGCCACGGCGCAGCGGATCTCGGCGCTGTGCACCAAGGCCGGCATCACGATCGTGCGCTCACCGCAGCGCCTGCCGCCGCGCTCGACCTATTCGACGACCACCTTCGAGAAGCTGCTGCCCTTGGGCGACGCGGCGATTTCGGCCGGGCTGAAGATACTGGTCGAGGCGCAGGGTGAGGCTGAGGACGCCTTCAAGGGCTGCAACATCGCCGCCGTCGTGCGGCTGGTGGCCACGCTCGGCAAGGCGCTCGACCGGACCGCCCTGGTGGGCGTGCTCGAGGCGCTTGATCTCGACGACGAGATCCAGCGCGCGCGGGTGCATCGCGCGCAGCACGGCGGCACGGTCGAGGCCGCTCTCGAGAAGCTGCTGCGCCGGCGATACGACCGGCTGATCGAAAGAGCTGGACGTTGAGCGAAGTGGCGTAGCGAACGGCGTTCGGGGAGACGATGTCAGACCAAGAACAAGACGATGATTTCGCGGTCGATTCGCTGGATCCGTCGCAGCGCACCGACGATCGCGGAGGGCCGCCCGACGACTGGGAGGCGCCCAGCTGGCGCGACTTCAAGCGGATCCAGTGGTGGTATCGCTGGCGGCCGGACCAGGCGCATCGGCTCGATCCGCCGCCGGTGCTGATGCTCGGCCATCGCGGGGGCGAGTTCTTCTTCGTTAGCGCGGCGCGCGAGCTGCGCGCTTTCACCTCGGCCCAGCTGCACGGGCGCGGCGGCCTGGCCGATCTGTTCGCCGGCGACGTGCGTTGGGCCGTGCGCCATTTCCCGGCGCGCGATCGTGACGGCGCGGCCACGGGGCGGCCCAACGTGCCGCCGCTGATGGAGGCGTTGATCGCGGGCTGCAAGGTCAAGGGCTACTATGACGGGTCGCAACCCTTCCGCTCGATCGGCACCTGGCTCGAGGGCGGAAGGCCGCTTGTCCACACCGGCAGCTCGATCTTCCATGACGGGCGCCTTTGTCAGCCCGGCGAGGAGATCGGGGTCGCGCGCTACGTGCTGGGCCCGGACCGGGCGCCGCCGGCGCACAGCCGCGATCGCTTTGGATATGAGTGGCAGCCGCTCGACCCGGCGGGCCGCAACACGATCATGGCGCACCTGGCCGAATGGCACTGGGACTCGCCCGAGGCGTGCGAGCTGGCGGCCGGCAAGATCTGGTGCGATGCCCTGGGCGACGTGCCGCGCTGGAAAACGCACGGATTCATCCGAGCCCATGCTGGATCCGGCAAATCCACCTTGCTGCAGTACATGAGCGCGCTGCTGGGGGCGGCGGCGCATCCCATCCAGCGCACCTATTCGAAGACCCACCTCGAGGAGATCGGCAAGCACACCGCGCTCGCCATCCTGCTCGAGGAGGCCGAGGGCGATGCCGGCGAGGACGCGCACCGGCTGCAGCAGATCCTGAAGCTGCTGTTGCTGCTGTCGGACGAGGGCGCGGTCGGCGGCCGCTTCAAACGCGAGATCGATCTGCACGGGCCGGTGACCATGGTCGCCACGCTGACCGACGACTGGCGGTCGACGGTGAAGTCGAGGGTCATTCTGCTTGAGCTGCGCAGCCTGAAGGCGCGCGAGGGGCACCGGATGATGTCGCTCGAGGAAGTCGCGGCCATGACGGCGGTCGCGAAGGCGATCTCGGCCGGCTTCCGGGCCGCGGCGCTCGCGAGCTTCGATCTGTTCAACCAGAACCTGAAGCTCGCCCGCGCGCGTATCCTGGAGCTGGGCGGCGATCCGCGCGATGCCGACACGGTCGGCCATCCGATTGCGGGCCACGCCACGATGACGCTCGGGCGCGTGATGACGCCCGACGAGGTCGGTGCGCTCGATCGCTTCAGGCCCTGGATCACGACCCTGCGCGACCAGGAGGACGGCGTCGACGACGCCATGGATCTCATCATGACGCTGTTCGGCCTGCCGGCGCAGAACTGGCGCGGTGGTGACCAGCTCACGGTCGGGCAGCTCATCGCCCGGGCCCGCGAGCCCGACAATGACGATTACCGCAAGGCGCTGCTGCCCTACGGGCTGCGGCTCGATCGTCGCCAGCTGATCGACGGGACGCAGGAGACCTGGAAACAGGCCTGGCTCGCGATCGCGCATCGGCATCCCGGCCTCGACCGGCTGTTCGGCGACTATCCCAAGTTCCAGGGGCTGCGGCGCTCGCAGATCCTGGGCGAGCTGAAGTTCAATGGCGAGGTGGCGGCCAAGCCGGCCGACCGCCCCCTGCGCTTCGCCGGGCCGCAGGGACGCGCCTGGCTGATCGATCCGCGGCTGCTGCCGTCCGTCGAGGACGACCGGCAATGACGGTGCCCTCGATCCGGCCCCCGGGCCCCCATTTGCGGTGGAGTCCCGGCAGCGTACCGGCGGGAGTCCCGCCTCCCGTACCGCCTGAAAGTGCCGATGCCATCGGCATCGGAGGGCAAAGCGGTACACCGGTACGGCACCTACAGAGAACGCCTAATGCGTGCGCGTGCGCGTAGTGTCGGGAGTCGGTCAGAGCGTACCGGTGTACCGATTCATCATTTAACCAAGGAAAATCAATATGTCTGAGGCGGTACAGCAGCCGGTACAGGGGCGGGACGGGGCGGTACGGGACGAAGAGCCGGTCGTCACGGTGCGCTGGGCGCCGCGCACCGACGACAAGACCGCCTTGCTGGTCAGCGAACGCGCAACGGTGTTCGATCGGAAGGCGGCGGCGCTGCAGCCGGTCGATCCCAGCGACGCCATCAGCGATCCGATCTGGAACCACAAGGGCGGCACGGTGTGGACGCCGGACCTGGTGCATTGCCGGCTGCTGGTGGCGGGCGAGGTGGTGAAGCGCCTGCCGCCGGTGCTGCGCAAGGGCTACGTCTCGCAGCTCGGCAGTCTCGCGATCTCGGAAATGTCAGTCGAGCGTCGCATCGCCCCGTCGCCGGCCGAGATCTCGCTCGCCGACTGGACGCTGACCGAGGTGATGGCGCGTCGTCATCGCCAGCAGCTGCTGCTCGCCGCGCTGTTCGGCCTGTCGTTCGACAAGATCGCCGATGCGCTGAAGGCGCGCGGGCAGGATGCCAGCAGGTCGTCGGTTCATCGCTGGTATCTGCAGGAGCGTCGGGTGCTCGCGGGCCAGTGGCAGGGACGCCTGCTGGAGCCGATGGCCAAGGTCGATGGGCCCACCTTCGACCGCTGGCATGGCCTCTTCGAAAAGCGCAAAAAATAAGCTGGGACAAATGGGACGGTTTCGGGTAGATTTTTTGCTATCGTCGGTGCGAAACGCGCCCACACAGCCCGCAGGCCTCCGCCTCGCGGGCTTTTTGCTGTCCCGAGGGTCGCCATGGATTGGATGGATGCGGGGCTGATCGCCAGCATCGTCGTCGGGTCCGTGGCCGGTATCGGGCTGCAGGCCTGTTGGCGTCGCCGCCGGGCGCCACCCGCTTCGTGGGACGGTGTGGCGCTGCGGGTCGGCGGTCTCGGCCGATCGTCCAACTTCGGCGACGATGCCTTCGTGTCGGACCTGCGAATGCTGTTCCGCCGGCGCCTGACCGAGCGAGCGTTTGCCGTCGAGCTGTACGCGGCGATCGCGCGCGTGACCTGGACGCACCAGACCAAGGGACGCAGCGGCTTCGGCCCGCGCGCCGCGTCCTACGTGCTGACCGAGCTGGGCAGCCGCTGGGATCTCGCCGGCGCGCCCACGGGCTGCGTCTCCGAAGCGATCGAGGCGGCCCTGTTCGATCTCGGCTGGCATCACCAGGCGTTGGACCCATGCTGAAGCTCGACATTCGCGAGAACGGTGTGGCGGTGCGGGCGCGGCTCGCCGAGCTGCAGCGCAAGCACCTGCCGGCGGCGACGGTCGAGGCCACCAACAAGACCGGCCGCTACATCCATGGCGCGCTGCGCTCGGAGATGAAGGAAGTCTTCGACCGGCCGACGCCATGGGCGCTGCGTGGGCTGCGCTACAAGCTGGCCACGGCCAGTCAGCCGATCATCCGCATCTGGCTCGAGGAGTGGGGCGGGAAGGGAATACCGCCCGCCGTGTTCCTGCGGCCGCAGATCGAAGGCGGCACGCGGCGGCACAAGCGCTTCGAACGGGCGCTGATCCTGGCCGGCATCATGCGGGCCAACGAGTTCGCGATGCCGGTTTACGGTGCGCCGCGCGATGCCTACGGCAATGTGCCCGGACCGTACATCGTGCGGATGCTGTCGGACCTGCAGGTCTTCGGTGAGCAGGGCTATCGCGCCAACCGGCGCGGGGCGAGGCGGGGACAGCGGCGTTGGAACTACTGGTTCGCCATCCGCAGCGGCGATCCGAGCGGCCTGCGGCCGGGCATCTACTGGAGTAGCGGGGCCAAGGTGCCGGCGCTGGTGTTCCTGTTCACGCGCCAGCCCCTCTATCGCCAGCGCTTCGACTTCTTCGGCGTCGGCCGCAAGGCCTTCGACCGTGTCGCTCGCCGCTTCTTCAACGAAGCCCTCGCCCGCCACATCCGCCGCGACAACCGCTGACCGCGCAACAATATACAAAAGCTATCAGCGTATGCTCTCGGCTCCCGATGAAATTCATGAGCGGCAAAATTCGCCATGTTCACGGGTCCTCCCGGCACCCCCGGCCAGCGGGGTATTCGAACCGCGGGGGGTGGGCAGTTGCAGCGGGTTTTTAGAGGCTAAATTCAGAGGCTAAAGACGGGTCTAAAATGGGTGAGATTGTCAGCAAGGGGCGCTTCGCCGAGCTGTGCAATGTCACGCCGGGCCGCGTCTCGCAGTGGTTGACCAAGGGCATGCTGCACGGGCCGGCCATCGTCGGCGAGGGGCGCAACGCCAGGATCGACGTCGACCTCGGCAAGGCGCAGGTGAAGGCCGCGCGCGACGTCGACCAGGCGCATAGCGGCAACGGGCTGGCGACCAACCTCGAGGCCGAGACGCCGCGGCAACTGCCGCTGGCGAACACCGTCACCGACCAGATCGCCGAACAGCGGCTCGAGCTGCTGAAGCGCCAGAACCGGGAGAAAGAAACCGAGGAGTACGCGCGCCTCGGCCAGCTGGTCGAGGCGGACGACGCCCGGCGCCATGCCGGCCAGGAAGTGAACCGCGCCATCAACCGCTTCGAAGGCGCGCTGCCCGAGTTCGCCAACGCCATCGCCGCCAAGTTCAAGGTGCCGGCCCGCGACGCGCTGCACGAGCTGAAGGCCCGCTGGCGCATCGTCCGCGCCGCCGGCGCCGTCGAGGCCCGTGAGCGCGCCGAGCCGTTGCCGGAGAGAGTGGGCTTTGACCTCGATCCAGATCGCGAATGCTGAACGAATCGTCGCCCTGGCCGCCGCGCGCGCCTGGGAGCCGCCGCCGCCGATCGACTATCTGAAGTTCGCCGAGGAGCACATCGTCTTCAGCCCGCGCGAATCGCAGTTCCCGGGCCCCTACAACCGCCGCACCTTCCCGTACTTCGACGAGATCCTGCGCGCGCTCTCGCCCGACGATCCCTGCCGCTACGTGACGCTGAAATGCAGCGCCCAGATCGGCAAGACGGCGATGCTGAACATCTTCATCGGCGGCACGATGGTGATGGACCCGTGCGACTTCCTGGTCGTCCACCCGACCGAGGAGAACGCGCGGCGCTGGTCGAAGCTGAAACTGCGGCTGCTGCTGCGCGGCACGCCGGCCCTGGACGCGATCTTCCCCGAGAAGAGCCGGGACGGCGGCGACTCGGTGTTCATGAAGGAGCATATCGACGGGCTGGGCTCGATCCTGATCAGCGGTGCCAACTCGCCGGCTTCGCTCAGCCAGGTCACCATGCCCCGCCAGGCGCAGGACGATCTCTCGAAATGGGAGATGAACAACGCCGGCGATCCCGAGACACAGGCCGACAGCCGATCCGGCTCGATCGAGTTCGCCAAGATCCTGAAGGCCAGCACGCCGCTGGTCATGCCGGGCTGCCGCATCACCAAGAACTTCAACGACGGCAGCCAGGAACATCCCTACGTCCCATGTCCGCACTGCCAGCACGAGCAGGTGCTGGAGTGGGAGAACATGCTGGCCGAGCTCGACGAGGACGCGCCCGACGCCGCCCACTTCACCTGCGTGAAGTGCGGCACCGTCATCGAGGAGCATCACCGCCCGCAGATGCTCGAAGGCCTCAAGTTTGTCGCGCACAATCCGAAGGCGGCGAACTACCATCGCAGCTTCTGGATCTGGTCGGCCTACAGCCCGCTTTACAGCTGGGGCCGCATCGCCCGCGACTGGCTGAAGGCGAAGGGCGATTCCGCCGCCGAGCACGTCTTCGCCAACGACAAGATCGGCAAGGCCTGGGAGACGAGGGGAGAGGCCCCGCCCTGGGAGAAGCTGCGCGACCGCGCGAACCAGAGCCACTATGGCCGCGGCACGATCCCGGCCGGCGGCCTGGTCCTCACCCTCGGCATCGATTGCCAGGCCGACTTCGTGGCCTGCCAGATCGTGGCCTGGGGCCGCGACTTCCGGCGCTTCGTCGTCGACTACATCGCGCTGCCCGGCCACATCTCGACCGAGGGCTGTCGCCAGAAGCTGAACGACCTGCTGCAGCAGACCTGGAAGAACGAGGCCGGCAACCGCATCGCGCTCGACGTCGCGGCGATCGACGGCAACGCCTGGACCGAAGACGTCTGGGACTGGGCCCGCCGGCACCCGCGGCACCGCCTGATGATGGTGCGCGGCGGCAATAACGACAATGCACCGCGCCTCGCCCGCGTGAAGAAGGAACGCAACGACCGCACCGGCCGGCTGCTGAAATGGGCCGGGCGCTTCTTCAACTTCAACGCCTCGATCATGAAGATGGCGCTCTATCGCGATCTCGCGAAGGAGGATCCGCTGGAGAAGGGCGGCGTCGCGTTCCCCCGCGGCCTCGACGACGCCTACTTCCAGGAGCTGACCGCCGAGCACCGCAAGCCGGTGAAGAAGCACGGCTTCACCCAGTGGCGCTGGGAGAAGGATCCGGCGCAGGCCAACGAGGCGCTCGACACGATGAACCAGGCCGAGGCCGCTGCCACCAAGTTCGGCGTGCGCGGCCTGCCCGACCAGACATGGAACCGCCTCGAGGCGGACCGCGAGAGCCCGCCGCCCGAATCGGCCCAGGGTGACATCGAAGACCTTCTCGGCAGCACGCCCGTGCGGCCGGCAGCTGTCGACCCCCGGGTCGCTCAGCGCCCCCGCGTTCGCAAAATGAGGATTGGCTGATGCCTGGAGTAACGCTCGAGCTGGCCGAGGCCAATCTCGCGCTATGGCTGGCCGCGTCGGCCGCCGTTTCGCGTGGACAGGAGTACGAGATCGATACCGGATCCGGTGGCCGCCGGCGCCTGCGGCGCGTCGATGCCGCCGAAATTCGGCAGCAGATCGACTATTGGCAGGGCTGGATGTCGAAGCTGACGCGCACGGCGCGCGGCCGCAGCGGCACCCGCTATCTCGTGCAATGAAGCCGGCTCGCAAGCGCAGCCTGCGCGGCCGCGTCGCGCTGGGCCTGACGGGGCTTGCCAAGTCGGTCCAGCGCGGCGCCATGGCGCTGGGCGGATTCGCGGCAGGCAAGGGCGGATACGACGCGGCCGACCGCAAGAGCCGCCGTACGCGCGGCTGGCTGCCGGGCGAGGGCAGTCCGGCGTCGGACATCCTGCCCGGCCTGGAGATCCTGCGCGGCCGCTCTCGCGACCTTGAGCGGAACAACCCGCTGGCGCTGGGCGCCATCCAGACCAAGGCAAACGGCGTTGTCGGCACCGGCCTGAAGCTGCGGGCGGATATCGACATCGACGTGCTCGGCATCGAGCCGAAGGCGCGGGCTGCGCTTCAGTACCAGATCGAGCGCGAGTGGGACCTGTTCGAGAAGGAGGCCGACTTCACCGGTCAGATGCACTTCTCCGACATGCAGAGGTTGATCTACCGCTCGGCCCGGGTCAGCGGCGACATCGCAATCGCCCGCCGTTGGCGGAAGCGGCCGGGGGATACCTACGGTACGCGCATCGTGCTGATCGAGGCCGATCGCATCAGCAACCCGAAGCGCGTCATGGACAGTGCCGAACTGCAGGGCGGCGTGAAGATCGCTTCCGACGGGGAAATCCTGGGCTACTACGTCACGGACAGGCACCCCGGCGACCTCATGACCCTGGGGTTGGAATGGAGCTACGTTGCCCGCCGTGGCAAGAGCGGCATCCTGCAGATGCTCCTGCCGGCACAGGTCTACCGTCCCGGCCAGGTCCGCGGCGTGCCGCTGTTCGCGCCGATCGAGGAGGCGTTGAAGCAGCTGGGCGACTATTCGGCCGCCGAGATCAAGGCTGCTATCAACGACGCGTATCTCTTCGCCTTCGAGCAGAGCGCGGCGGAGGATGACGGCGGCCCTTCGATAGCGGCGCCGGACGGCCAGCCGGCCGACGATGCCGGCGAACTGACCCTGTCGGACCTAGCGATCACGTCGCTGGCGCCGGGCCGCACGATCGAGGTGAAGAAGCCCTCGCGCCCCAATACGGCGTTCGACGACTTCGTGGGGGCGTTCTGCAAGCAGATCGGCGTGGCCCTGGAGCTGCCTTATGAGGTGCTGCTGGGCAAGTTCGATTCCTCGTTCTCTGCCTCGCGCGGTGCGCTCGAGGTCGCGTGGAAAGGCTTCCAGGTCGACCAGGCCTGGCTGATCCGCTCCGTGCTGGACCCGATCCGCGAGTGGCAGTTCACCGAGATGGTAGCCTCGGGCCGGTTCGATGCGCCGGGCTTCTTCGACGACCCGATCAAGCGCGCGGCCTGGCTCGGCCGCATCTGGATCGGCCCGACCCGCATCCAGATCAACCCGCAGGTCGAGGCCAACTCCGACAAGATCGACATCGACATGGGTACGAAGACCCGCGAGCAGGTGATGACGGAGCGCACCGGCGGCGACTTCGATACCAAGAGCAAGCAGGTGCTGCTGGAGCGCCAGGTCCTCGGTTCGACGACACCCGAGGCCGCAGTGCCCGCATCGTCGCCGGAATCGTCCACTTCGAAGGACGATGACGGGAAAGACGATGCCGACGGCAACAAGCAACCCGACTGAGAGGGCGGCAATGGTCAATCCGTGGCTTGCCCGCTTCGCGGGAGCGCCGGCGCTCGTCGCGCCGCACATGCGCGACCGGTTCGAAGCCTCCCTAACGGCGCTGGCCGCCCGGTTCGACACCGAGCTGGCGGCCCAACAGGACGGGGGAGACGACTTCTGGACCGAGCTCGGTCCCTACGCGAGCCGTCGCCTGCGGCCCTACAACGTCGTCAACGGCATCCTCGAATTGCCGGTGCGCGGCGTTCTGCTGCACGGCTTTCCCTACCAGTTCCTCGATTGGGCGACGGGTTACGAATACATCTGGAAAGCCTTTGACCGGGGGTTGGGCGACGATGCGGTAAAGGGCATCGCGCTCATCATCGATTCGCCGGGCGGCATGGTCGCCGGCAACTTCGACCTGGTGGACCGCATGTTCGCGGCGCGCGGCATCAAGCCGGTGCGGGCCTATGCCAGCGAGTACGCCTACAGCGCGGCCTACTCGATCGCATCGGCCGCCGACAGCATCACCCTGCCGCGCACCGGCGACGTCGGCTCGATCGGCGTGGTGACGACCCATCTCGACGTGTCCAAGGCCTACGAGGAGATCGGCTTCAAGGTCACCTTCATCTTCGCGGGCAAGCACAAGGTCGACGGCAACGCCTACGAGCCGCTGCCCGACGACGTGAAGGCCAGCATCCAGGCGGACATCGACTATCTCTACGGGATCTTCGTCGACACCGTCGCACGCAACAGGGGCCTCGACCCGAACACCGTTCGGGCCACCGAGGCCAACACATTCCGCGCCGACGAGGCGCTGGAAGCCGGGCTGGCCGACTTCGTCGGTCCGCTCGACAACGCCCTGGCCGATTTCGCGGCCGACCTCACCAACCCAGCAGGAGACGACACCGTGTCGGATCAGAAGGCGACCGTCACGGTTGCGTCGGTGAAGGCCGACCATCCGGACGTCGCGACCGCCCTCATCAACGAGGGCCGAGAAGCCGCCCAGGCGACGGCGAAAACGACGACCGAGACGGCAGTCGCCACGGCGCTCACCGCCGAGCGCGGCCGCGTGGCCAAGCTCGACGGCTTCGCCCGGACCTATGGCGGCAACGCCAACGCGCTGAAGATCATCGACGGCGCCAAGGCGGACGGCAGCAAGCCGGAAGACGTGGCCATGCAGCTGATCGAGTCGGGCGCCTCGGCCGCGGCCGGCGTGGTCGCCGGAATGGAGGGCGACGACGCGGGTGCAACGGGCGCCAGGCCCGCGGGCCTCGGCGGCACCCCCGCCGCGGCGCAGACGCCGGACGGCTGGAGCGCCGAGTGGAAGGGCAGCGACAAGCTGCAGGCCGAGTTCCCGACCGAAGGCGCCTATGTGGCCTTCAAGAAGGACGAGCAGCGCAGGAAGGGAGGCCGCTAAATGACGACCCTGGCAGCCGACAAGGTTCGGACCCACTACTACTCCGGGGACCCGGTCACGAGCGAATATCCCGTGATCGCCGCCGACATCATCTACCGCGGCGCGGCCGTCGGCGAAAACGGCTCGGGCTATGCCCGTCCGCTCGTCGCCGCCGACCCGTTTCTGGGCTTCGCCGAAGCCAAGGTCGACAATGCCGCCGGCGCGGCCGGCGACAAGTCGGTGTTCGTTCGCCAGAAGGGCTTCATCGAACTGCCGATCTCCGGCCTCGCCATCACGGCGAACGACCGCCCCGGCGTGTACGCGTCCGATGACGACACCTTCACGCTGACCTCTTCCAGCAACACGCTGATCGGCTACGTCGATCGGTGGATCTCAACCGGCCTGGCCGTTGTCGAGTTCGACAGCGCCTACCAGCGCATGGGCTAAGGAGCACCCGCCATGTATCCGTCGCAGTATCAGTCCATCACGACCCGCGGGGTGCGGGGCATGCTCCTGCAGGCCCTCGAAACCGGCGCCGCGTCGTGGATCAACGACCTCGTCATGCGCACCACGTCGGACCAGGCTTCGGAGAACTATGCCTGGCTCGGGGCGCCGCCGGCCATGCACGAGTTCATCGGCAAGCGGAAGCTCGAGCAGCTGCCGGAAGTAAGCTTCGCGATCTCCAACAAGGATCACGAGGCCAACCTCGTCATCAAGTCGAAGGATATGCGCCGCGACAAGCTGGGCATGATCCAGACGCGCGTCAATCAGCTCGCCGACCGGGTCAACGACTACCCGGCGACGCTGCTCTCGACGCTGATCCTCAACGGCGGTGCCTCGCTGGCCTATGACGGACAGTATTTCTTCGACACCGACCATTCGGAAGGGTCGAGCGGAAGCCTGTCCAACTCGATCAGCGTCGACATCACCACCACGACCGCGCCGACGGCGGACGAGATGGCGGTCGCGATCATGGCAGCGATCCAGAAGATGTACGGCTTCAAGGACAATGCCGGCCAGCCCATGAACCAGAACGCCCGCGCGTTCACGGTCATGGTGCCGACCACGTTCATGACCGCCGCGTTCCAGGCCGTGACGGCGCTCCTCGGGGCCAACGGTCAGTCGGCGATCATCCCGTCGCTGCGCGACAAGTTCACGATCAACGTCGAGGTGAACCCGCGGCTGGATGCGTCCTGGACCACGAAGTTCTCGGTGTTCCGCACCGACGGCAACGTGAAGCCCTTCATCCTCCAGGAGGAGGAGGGCGGTCGCGACGTGATCGCCTTGGGCGATGGCTCCGAATACGAGCAGATGAACAAGGAGCAGATCTTCGGCGTCGATTGGGCCGGAAACGTCGGCTACGGCTACTGGCAGGGCGCCGTCCTCGTCACGTTCACCTGATGCGGGTCCCTCGCGCGCGACGGCGCGTGAGGGCTACCGACGTCATTGCGAAAGGACCGTTCCATGAAGACGACGATTGTTCAGCTGGCTGGAAATGTTCCGGCCGGCACCAGGCTCTGGCTCACGGGCGAGCAGGCCGTGGCGCGAGCGCACCTGCTCTCCGCCGACAAGCCGAACGAGCTTGAGAAGGTCGAGGCCGATATCGCCCGTGCCAAGCAGGCCACCGCCCGCGCCCGCAAGGACAAGGATGAGTCAGCGATCGAGCGCGCCGAAGGCGATCTGGAGTCCGCGCGCAAGGCTCTGGCCAGACGGCGTCTCTACACGACGAATGGACAGACCGCTTTCAAGGCCGGTGAAGAGATCGCGATCGAAAGCGATCTGGATCGCGGCCTCGAGCAGATGCTCGGCATCGCGCCGGTCGAGCCGGCGCGGGCGCAGAAGCCTGTCGATCGCAGCGCGAAGAAGAGCAAGGCCGAACAGAAGGCGGCCGAAGAGGCGGAGCAGAAGGCGGCCGAAGAGGCCGGGTGGACCGCGGCCTATGACGCCAGCGCCGAGCTCAAGGCGCAGTTCCCGAAGGCCGCCGACTACATCGCCAGCCGCCGCGCATAGCGCGCCCGCTACCCGGCAGCTCCGCCACCACCGCATCCTCTCATTCCAGGAGAAGCCGTCATGGCCGCTTCAGTTCAGATCGGCGAGAAGAACGGCGCCGGTGCGACCTTCACCGACAAGACGTCGGGCACGATCCGCTTCAAGAATGCCGACGACGCCACCGTCGACACCAACAACCCGATGGTCGTGCCTGCTTCGGGCACCGACTTCAGCTTCGAGAAGTGGCTGCGCTTCAAGGTCGCCTCGGGCACCTACACCGAGATCACGAACGTCCGCGCTTACATGGACGGCGCCAGCGGCTTCGGCACCGGCGTCTCGCTCTATGCCAAGGCGGTGAGCAGCTACGCCACGCCGGCCGAGGCCGCCTCGACCTCGGGTTATTCCAGCGCCTTCGGCTACACCTCGGGCTCGCCGTTGGTGCTGGGCGCCGGTCCCTTCACCTCGACCGGCGAGAAGGCCGACCACCTCGTCATGATGATGACCGTGGCCGACACCGCGTCCGGCGGCATGCTGCCGGGCGAGACGCTCACCGTCGCCTGGGACGAGATCTGATCGTGGCGCAGCCCAAGGAAGGGGCCGTCGAGCCCGACTCGCTGCGCACGTCAGCGCTCAGGATTCTCGACGGCGGCTCGGTCGCGCCGGCGCCGTTCGAGATTGGCCACGATGAGGGCATCCGCTTCGCCACCGATGGCCGCGGCCGCTTCCTCGTCGTCATGCCCGACCTGCCGGAGCCGCGCCTGTTCAAGCGCCGCGCCCACAAGGGCGTCGGCGGCGGCGCGCCCCGCGCGGTCGAATGGCTGGTCGTCGAATTGCCTGACGGCGTGCGCCTCTACCTCTCCGAAGGCGGCGCCGTGCTGACCCGCGCCGACCTCACGCCCTGATGCCGGCCACCGCCACCCTCGACGCCGTCCTCGAGGTCGAGGAGGAGGGCTTCGAGAGCGAAGACGATCGCGCCGCCTTCTTCGACGAGGACGAGTTCGCGACTCCCGTCACCTGGGAGACGCAGGCCGGCGGCTCCGTCGAGTTGCTGGGACTGTGGAACGCCCCGGTCGCCAGCGAGCCCGGCCTCGCGACCGTCGAGGTCACGCAGGCGCTGCCCTCGCTGGCCTGCCGCACGCGCGCCCTGCCGGCAGCCGCCGCCCAGGGCGATCGGCTGTTCGTCGAGGGCACCTGGTGGAGCGCGCGCGAGATCCGGCCGGATGCGACCGGCATGGCGGTGATCGACCTCGAAAAGGCGTAAGGCGATGGCCGAGCAGACGATCAAGACCGCAGCAACCCCGCTCGACGATGCCGTGCAGGCGCTGGCCGCCGATCCGATCCTGACGCGCACCGCCAAGCTGCGCCGCATTGCGGCGGTCCGCGGCGCCGGCTGCCTCGAGGCGCTGGCCGCCAGGGTGCCGCACACCTTCACCCGCAAGACCAAGGCCGGCACCGTCGCGGTCACCGTGAATGCCGTCGACAACCTCGTCGCCGGCCAGCCGGTCGAGGGCGCCGTCGGCGTCCGCATCTCGGCCACCCTCGACGGCAAGCCGCTGGCCATCGATCCCGACCGTGAGTTCGTGAACCCGCCGCTGCGTTTCGTCACGCCGGACGGCGAGAACGAGACCACGGTGCCGGCCTCGATCGGGCCCGGCGGCATCGAGAGTCCGGCGCGCACCTTTCGCTGGCGGGAAGACCCCGTGGCCTGCATCCTGCAGGACATCGCCGATCAGATCCGCGCCGAGCTCGAAGCGAAGCGGGCCGGCTGATGGCGACTCTGACCGTCTATTCGGGCACCGGCGACGGGTACATCACTTCGTCCAATGCTACCTATTCGACGGCGCGGGCAGGCAGCGGTCTTGAAGCGGATTCCGCGGCGCCCGCGCTGGCCGTGGGGCAATACTACGACGCCGGCGCGGGATACGTCGTTTGGGAATCGTTCTTCCGATTCGATACGTCGTCCCTGACGCCGGGTGCAACTGTCAGCGCGGCGGTCCTGTCCGTCGTGCTCTATCCGGGCACCGACGCCACGACGACGGACTTCACGTTGGAGGCACGGTCGTCGAGTTGGGGTGGCACGCTGCAGACCAGCGACTTCGTAGCCGGCGCCAGTCTCTCATCGGCCACCCTACTGGCGTCGCGCACCACCAACGCGATGACGGCGGATGACACCCGCTACGATCTCACCAGTGATGCCGCCTTCCCGGCGGCGGTCAGCAAGACCGGCAACACCGACCTCTTCCTGTCGTCGTCGCGCCAGCGTGGCAACAACACGCCGACCGGCTTCGAATACCAAGGCTACTACTCGGCCGACGAGTCCGGAACGACCAAGGACCCGCGCCTCGTCGTCACCTACACGACGGCGACCACCGTCACGAAGACGCTGACGCTCGACGCCGCCCTGCGCCGCACCCGCACCGCCGCCATCACCCTCGACGCCGCGCTGCGCCGGGCGCGCTCGGCCGCGGTTACGGTCGACGCCGCCCTGCAGCGGCTGCGCACGGCCGGCGCCGTGGTCGATGTCGCGGTCTCCCGGGCGCGGGCGGCCACCGCCGCCGTCGATGCACGGCTGATCCTGCCGCGCAGCCAGCCGGCCACGCTCGACGCAGCAATCAGCCAGGCGCGGCTGGCGCTGGCCTCGATCGATGCGCGGCTGGTCCTGGGCCGCAGCGGACAGGCCAGCCTCGATGCCGCCGTCGCCAGCGGGCACGCGGCGGCCGCCACCGTCGATGCCCGCCTGGTCGTGCCGCACGACCGGCCGGTCACCCTCGACGCGGCGCTGCAGGCGACCCGCGCCGCCACGGCGGCGATCGACGCCAGGCTGATCCGGCAGCGCAGCCAGCAGGCCGCGCTCGACGCCGCACTGCGCACCGGCCGGGAATCCGACGCGGTGCTGGATGCCGCCGTGCAGACCGCCCGCGCGGCGGCCGCCACCCTGACGGCGGCCCTTGCCCGCCAGCAGGCGGCAGAGGCCGCCCTCGACGCCGCCCTGCAGGCCGAGGCCACCGCCGTCGCCACCCTGGACGCGCGGCTGATCCTGCAGCGCGACCGCACGGCGTCGCTCGACGCGGCGCTGCAGGTTCCTCACGCCAGCACGGCGACCCTCGATGCGCTGCTGCTGGGCGCCAGCCAGCACGCGCTGACCGCGACCCTCGACGCCGCCCTGCGCCGGGTGCGCAGCGTCTCGGCGGGCCTGACGGCGGCGCTGCGCGATCGGCGCGAGGTCGCGGCCGCCCTCGACGCCGCCCTGCGCGCCGGCTCGCTGACGACCGCCAGCCTGGACGCTGCCCTGGCGCACGGCCGGGCTGCCTCGGCGACCCTGACCGCCATCCTGGCGGTGCGCCGCAGCGCCTCGGTCGGCCTCGACGCCGCGATCGCCCGCCGCCGAACGGCGTTCGCCCTGCTGGACGCGGCGCTGCAACGCCCGCGCACCGTCTCTGCCACGGTGGATTCGATCCTGGCCCGCGCCCGGGCCGTCGCCGCCGGGCTCGACTCGGCGCTGCGCCGCGGCCGGACCGCGCCGGCCAGCCTCGACGCCGCCCTGCGCCGGGCCTACGCGCTCGCCGCCACGCTCGACGCCCATCTCGCCTTGCTGAGCGCCGGCGCGGTGACCGCGTCGCTCGATGCCTGGGTGACCCGCCGCCTGCGCCGCGGCCTCGAAACGGACGACGATCGCGCGACCTTCCTCGAGCGCGGCCATCGCGCCACCTGGCAGACGGAAGCCGGCGAGACCGCGACCTTCTCCGGCCTGTGGGCCGGGCCGTGGAGCGCCGGCGAGTTCCGCCTCACCGGCGCGACGCCGCGGCTCACCTGCCGAAGCCGCGATCTGCCGCCCAACGCGGGGCAGGGCGACCGGGTGTTCGTGGCAACCCGCTGGTGGCGGGTCCGCGAGATCCGCCGCGACGGCACCGGGATGGCGACCGTCGACCTGCAACGCTGAAGGAAACCGCATGCTTCATGCCCGTAGCCAGATCGTCCTTGCGGCGGTCCAGATTTTGACAGGCCTCGCGACGACGGGTCCGCGTGTCCACGCGGGCCGTGCATGGCCCGTCGAGAGCGGGGCGACGCCCTGCCTGCTGGTCTACGCCCGACGCGAGCAGAGCGGGTCCGACACGATGGGCGGGCCGTCGCGCAAGCTGCGGCGCGAGCTCACCCTCTCGGTCGAGGGCCTCGTCGCCGAAACCGACGACAGCGACGCCACGCTCGACGCCATCGCCTTCGAAGTCGAGACCGCGCTGGCGGCCGACCCGAAGCTGGGCGGCCTCTGCCTCGACCTCGAAATCTCGGGGACGGACATCGCGGCCAATGCCGAGGGCGACACGCGCCAGGGCCGCATCCGGCTCGACTTCACGATCTTCTACCGCACGGCCGCCAATGCGCCGGGCGTCTCGGTGTAACGAAAGGAGCTGGCAATGGGCACGCATTCGGGGAATGGCGGCAGCGTCAAGGTCGACGGCGAACTGGTCGCCGAGGTCGTGTCGTTCGACCTGACCATCCGCATCGGCACGATCGACGACAGCGCCATGGGCGACGAGTGGGAAAGCTACATCACCCATCTCAAGGGCTGGAGCGGCACCATGAACTGCCACTGGGACGAGAGCGATACCGACGGGCAGAACGCGCTCACCATCGGCACCGAGGTCGCGCTGTCGTTGGGGCCGGAGGGCCATGCCAGCGGCGACATGGTCTATAGCGGCACTGCCATCGTCGAGGAGATCGGCATCTCGGCCTCCAAGGACAGCGTGGTCAGCCGCAACTTCACCTTCCGCGGCAAGGGCCCGCTGGTCGAGGCGGCGGTGACGCCGTGAGCCTCATAGAGAAGCTGAAGGACGACTTCGCCAGCCGCCGCCGCAAGCTCGAGGTGCTGGGCGAGGAAGTGTGGGTGACGCCCATGACGGTGGGCGAGAACACCGTGATCGGCGCCCTCTATCCAAACGACAGCGCCGCGCGCTCGGTCGAGACCCTGGTGCGCAAGTGCCGCGACGCCGAGGGCAAGCCGATCTTCACGAAGGACGACAAGGAAGCGCTGCGCAGTCTCGTCGCCGGCGACCGGCTGGGGCCGATCTTCGCCGCCATTCATGGCCCGTCGACAGCCGAGCTGGAAAAAAAATCGGAGACAGACGATCCCCCGAATACGTGAGGCTCGCTCTCGCGGATCGTCTGCACAGGCTTCCCTCCGAGATCGATGCCATGCCGGTCGAGGATTACAACGCCTTCCTGGTCTACCTGACCCAGGAGGCGACCGAGCGCGAGAAGCGCCGCAAGGCCGGCAAGGCCCGCTGACCCGCACCCGTTCATCCACCGCCCACCCATGAGGCTCCCCCATGCCGTTCGACGGTGATGCCCGCTGGCAGATCGAGATCGGCGCCGTCGACCGCTCGGCCCAGGCCTTTGCGGCCGTCGATCGCCGCATGCGCGAATCGTCCCGGCAGGCGATGGCGCTGGGCCAGCAGACGTCGCTGGCGAACAACGTCGCCACGGCGGCAATGACGCGGCTCAGCGCCGCGCTGGCGCCGCTGGCCGCCGGTTTCACCGCCGCGGCGGTCGCCTCGCGCATCTGGGAAGCGGGGATGAAGGCCGCCAACATGGGCGAGCAGGCCGAGCAGATCGGCCTGACCACCGACCAGCTGCAGGCCTACCGTCTGGCGGCAGCCCAGGCCGGCATCGAGGCCGAGCAGATGGACGGCGCGATGATGCGCCTGGCGCGCGCCATGGGCAGCGCCAACGACGGCAGCGACGAGGCGATCGCGCGGTTCGAGAAACTGGGCGTGAAGATCCTCGATTCCGGGGGCAACCTGCGCAAGGCCGCCGACGTGATGCCGGAGCTGGCGCGGGGGCTGCTGCAGATCGGCTCCGAGACCGAGCGGGCGGCGCTGATGCAGGAACTGTTCGGCCGCTCGGGCGCGCGCCTGGTCACGGTGCTGGGGCAGATTGCCCAGGGCAACGACGCGGTCGTGGCCTCGGCCAAGGCGCAAAAGGCGGTGATCGGCGAGGAGGTCATCAAAGCCTGGGACGAGCTCGACGACCAGATGAAGGTCGCGGCCCAGCGCATGGACACCTTCCTCGCCACGGTCGGCAAGCCGATCGCGGTGGGCGCGCTGCAGGCGATCAACTTCGAGATCGACAAGATCACGCTCGGCCTGCGCCTGGCCCAGAAGGGCTTCGACTGGCTGACCAGCAAGGCGGCCAACTCGGCCGGCGGGCTCGACAAGCAGATCGAGGGGATGAACGCCGACATCGTGGCCTTCATGGGCCGCGGCCACGCGGTCGACGACCCGGTCGTGCAGGACATCATCAAGCGCCGCGACGCGCTGACCGCCCAGCTCAACGCGATGCCGCCGACCATGCCGGAGATCACGGTCACCGCCCCGCAGGGCGGGGCGAGCAATCCCCTGAGCAACGGCGCGAAAAAGGCCGGCGAGAAGTCCGCCGCCGACGCGCTGCGCGAATCGCAGCGTCAGATGGACGAGCTGGTCGCCCTGATCGAAAAGCAGCGCCAGGCCGCCGATGCGATCGAGGACCGGTTCGGCACCGGCGCCGAGACGCTGGCGCGCAAGACGCAGGAGCTGGCCGATATCCAGCACCTGCTGGCGCCCGAGACGGCGCAGCGCGCCATGCAGGACCTGACCGACAAGGCCGACGACCAGGCACGCGCGATGACCGGCGCCGCCGGCGGCTTCGACGGCTTCATGGCCGGGATCGAGCAGGGCATCGCCGACATGGCCCGGGTCAATACCGAGTTCGAGACCGGCAAGCAGATGGTGGACCTGATGAGCGATGCCATCACCGACCTCGCCATGGGCGCCGAGGTCGACTTCGGCAAAATCCTGAAGTCGTTCCTCAACATGATGATCCAGATGGAAATCAAGGCCGCGGCCAGCTCGCTGTGGGGCGCGATCGGCGGCGGCGGCGGCATCGGCGGTTTCATCGGCGGCCTGTTCGGCGGTGGCGGGGGTGTCACCGCCTCGGGCGGCGGCTTCGACATCGGCGCCGCGTCCGGCCTCGCCGGGGGGTGGATGCCGGGCTTCGCCGACGGTGGCCGCCCGCCGCTGGGCCGTCCCTCGGTCGTCGGCGAGCGCGGGCCCGAGCTGTTCGTGCCCGACAGCGCCGGGACGATCTTCAACCGCGAGCAGCTGGGCGGGATGGGCGGCGAGACCACCATCGTGGTTCAGCAGACCGTCCATGTCGGCGAGTACGTCACCAGCACCCAGTATATGAGCGGGCTGCGCGAGGTGAAGAAGGCCGCCGAGGAGGGGGCCAAGGCCTCGATCATATCCATGCGCAAGCGTGGCGGCCTCACCGACGTGTTCAACTGATGGCCGTTACCTATCCGCGTGCCTGGCCCGACCTGCGGGGTGTGGCCGAGATCGCGTTCACGCCGTTCAGTGTCTCGGCCATGAACGTCTCGCCGCTGTCGCTCGAGGCCCAGGTCTATGACTGGCCGGGCGAGCGCTGGGAGGTCGACGTCTCCTTCGTTGCCATGAAGCGCGCCGACGCGGAGCGCTGGATCGCCTTCTTCACATCGCTGCGCGGCAAGGTCGGGTCCTTCACCCTGGGCGATCCGGCGGGGCAGGTGCCGCGCGGCACCGCCTCCGGCTCGGTCACCGCGACGGGCGACGCGCGCGCCCGCACCGTCACCCTGTCGGGCGGGTCCGGGACCCTGCTCGCCGGCGACTGGATCAGCTTCGAGTCGCACCGGCGCCTGCACAAGGTGCTGGCCGACGTCACCCTGGGCGGCAGCGCGTCCTGCGAGATCTGGCCGTCCCTGCGCGCCGCGTTGTCCGGGGCGGCGGTCGCCCTCTCGGGCGCCAAGGGACGCTTCATGCTGATGGAGCCGCCGCGCTGGTCGATCGGCCTGGCGGACATCTACCGGCCGCCCTCGATCAAGGCCTACGAGGACCGGCGGCCGTGAAGGACAAGGCACCATGAGTCGCGATCTCACCCCGGCGATGTCGGACGGTCTCGGCGCGCCGACCGTTGCCCCCGTCCTGTTGTTCGAGCTGGAATTCTCGACCGTCCAATATCTGTGGACCGGCGTCGGCGTGCTGACCTGGAACGGCCACGACTATCTCGGCCTGGGACGGTTCATCGAACTCTCGCCGGTCGAGGAGACCGACAAGATCGAGGCCCGCGGCTTCACCATCAAGCTGGCCGGCGCCCGGCCCGAGGATGTCGAGCTGGCGTTGACCGAGCTGCAGACCCGCAAGCCGGGCCTGGTCCGTTTCGGTCTCCTCGATGACAGCGGAGCGCTGGTCGCCTCGCCCAAGGTCTGGTCGCGCGGCCGGCTCGACATCGGCAAGGTCGACGATTCGGACACCGCCAATCCGCTGATCGTGCTGCAGTACGAGAACGAGCTGATCGACCTCGAGCGGCCGCGCGAGTGGCGCTACACGGACGAGCACCAGAAGCTCCTGCACGATGGCGATGCCAGCCTGCGCTACATCGCCTCCTATGCCGACAAGGTCATCTACTGGGGGCGGGGATGAGGCGCATCGAGGGCTGGGAGCGGCGCTTCGCCGACTACCTGCTGGCCCGCAAGGACATTCCCTTCGAATGGGGCGCCAACGACTGCGCCACCTTCATGTTCGGCGCCGTGGCCACGATCACCGGGCAGGCGATGCGCCCCGTCACCTGGTCGTCGGCACTTGAAGCGGCCCGCGTGATCGAGGCGGATGGTGGGCTCGGTAACGCGGCCTGTGCGCCCCTGGGCCGTCCGTCGCAGAACTGGCGCGAGATCAGGCGCGGCGACGTCGCCACCATCGACCAGGACGGCCGCCCCGCGATCTGCGTTTGCACCGGTCAGACACTTTGCGGGCCGGGTCCGAACGGGCTGGAGCATCTGCCGCTAGATCGGGCGATCAACGTCTGGAAGGTCGGGTAAAACCTATCGGACCTCGATGGCCCGGCTGCGTTCCATGATCTTCGTCCTGCCGTGCGAGGCGGCGACCTCGGCGATGGTGCAGGTGATGGAGCCCGGCGCGGCCGTGACGCCGATCTCGAAGAAGTAGGTCTGTCTCGAGGCCAGATCGAACGTTCGGTGCGTCTCGCCGCTCCAGTTGCCGCGAGGGTCGTTGCGCGCCGCGGGCGACGTCATGAATGCGAAGCCATCAATCGCACATCCGAGGTCGTGGCTGCCTGCCGGCAAGTCCGCCCTGATCCAAGCGTTCGAACCGATCGTGCCAAGGTGACGCTTGCCGGACAGCACCGCGAAACTGTCTCCGGCCCGAGAGACATAGAAATACGCGGCGGCAGATCCGGCAGAGGGCGGCTGAAACTGCTTGCCCTCCGCATCTGCCTGAGCGCCGGCGAGCGGCACTGACGGTGCGCAGGCCCCAAGGGTCAGTGCGGCCAAGACCGCCACGATCAATCTCCGCATAGAGCGAGCATATCGATGCACCACGTAAACCTCAACGGCGGGTCGGCATGCTGCTGATCGGCCTGTTCGCACTGGTTCTGATGCTGGTGCCGGGAGAGGCGCAGGCGGCGCCGATTTTCGTGCCGATCTTCTTGGCGGTTGGCATGTCTGCGTTCTGGGCGGGTGTCGCCTCGTTCGTGCTCACCACCGTCCTGACGATGGCGATTTCCTTCGCCGTCAGCTCGCTCCTGAAGCCTGCCAGTTCGGCGCGAGGGCAGACCTTCCCCGGCACGTCGCAGCCGGTGATCGACAACAAGATCAACGTGCGCCAGCCCACGGCGCCGCGGCAGGTAATCTATGGCGAGGCGCGGGTCGGCGGCGTCTTCGGCTTCATGCACGCGACGAACAGCAACAAGTTCCTGCACCTGATCGTTCTTTGTGCCGGGCATGAGGTGCACCAGTTCGCCCAGGTGTGGATCGGCGACGAGGCCTTCGTCGCGCACGAGAATGCCGGCTCGGCGGCGCCGGGCGACCTGGTCATCGATGCCAACGGCTTCGTGCCGTCGCCCAGCCAGTTCGCCGGCAAGTTGCGGGTCCGGCCGTTCAAGGGCGCGCCCGGCCAGGTCATCGATGCCGACCTGCTGGCCGAGTGCAGCGATGTCCTGACGGATGCAGACACCTTCGCCGGCATGGCCGGGGTTTATATCCGCCTCGAGTTCGACCAGGCGATCTTCCGCGACATCCCGAACATCACCTGCGTCATCAAGGGCAAAAACGACGTCTACGACCCGCGCACCGACACGACCGGCTGGTCGGTCAATTCGGCGCTGATCGTCGCCAGCTATCTCTGCGATCCTGTCTATGGCATCGGCGTCGACTATGCCGGCGGCATCGTCGAATCGGCGCTGATCGCCTCGGCCAACGGCTGCGACGAGCAGGTCGAGCTGGCCGGCGGCGGCATGGAGAGCCGGTTCGAGACCTACGGTTCCTTCAAGTCGAGCGACAAGCCGCGCGAGATCCTGGGCCGCCTGCTGGGCGCCATGCACGGCCGCGCGCCCTATGACGGCGAGCGCTGGCGCATCCTGGCTGGCATCTACCAGTCGCCGACCATCACGATAACCGAATCCGACCTGCGGGCCGGTCCGACGGTGCAAACCCTGGTGTCACGGCGCGACCGCTTCAACGCGGTCAAGGGCACCTACATCAACCCGGCGACCTTCTGGCAGGAGGCCGACTTTCCGCCGATCGTGTCGGAGAGCTATGCGATCCTCGACGGCGAGCCGATCTACAGCGACATCGTGCTGCCCTTCACCCGCGCCGCCTCGATGGCGCAGCGCATCGCCAAGATCAGCCTGCTGCTGTCGCGGCAGGAATTCTCGGTCACCTTGCCGGGTAAGCTGTCCCTGTGGCGGCATCTGGCCGGCGACACGGCCTGGTTCAACTATCCGCGCTACGGCTGGACGGCCAAGCCCTTCGAGGTGCGCGACGTCACCTTGGCGCTCGATGCCGAGAACAGGCTGGCCTGCGACCTCACCCTGGCGGCGACCAGTCCCGAAGTCTACGACTGGGCGACCTCAGAGGAGGTGCCGGTCGATCCGAATCCGGGCACCGGCGGGCCGGACCCGAACACCGTGGCGCCGCCGACGAACCTCACCGTCACCGAGGAGGTCTACGAAACCGCGCCGGGCCAGGGGGTGAAGAGTCGGCTGCTGATCGACTGGGACCCGTCGCCCGATGGCTTCCTGCTGGCCTACCAGGTCGAGATGAAGCCGCAGTCGGTGACGGACTGGGATGCGACGCATATCCTCGGCCGCACCGCCACCACCGAAACCCACTGGACCGTCGATGACGTCGCGGTCGGCTACTACCACGTCCGTGTCGCGGCGATTAACCATCTCGAGAAGCGCTCGACCTTCATCCAGGAGAGCGTGACCGTCTCCGGCGACACAGCCCCGCCGGAAGACGTCACCGGCTTCACCCAGACGGCCGGCGTCTCCGGCTTCACGACCTTCGAATGGGATGCCGCGGTCGACGAGCGCGCCCGCAACGGCCGCCACGACGGTGTTCACCGGCGCCGGCACCACGACGAACGCCGTGCTGCTGACCGAGATCGGCACCTATCTGATCAAGTTCCGGTCGGCCACGGGCGTCTATTCGACCGACGCCGCCACGGTGGTCATCACGACCAAAGAGCAGCCGCAGGTCGGTGTCGAGATCGTCGACACCCTGCCGGCGACCGACCTCTACGACGGCCGCATGGTCTATCTCACCACCGACGGCAAGCTCTACCGCTATGACGAGACCCTGGGCGCCTGGACCGCCGCGGTTCCGGCCGAAGACATCACCGGCCAGATCACCGACGACCAGATCGCCGACATGGATGCGGCGAAGCTCACCGGCGAGATCACCGGGACACAGATCGCCGACGATTCGATCTCGACGCCGAAGCTGCAGGCCGGCGCCGTGGTCACCGCCAAGCTCGCCGCCCAGGCCGTCACCGCGGAAAAGATCCTGATCGCCGACTTCACGAACTTCGTCGTCAACTACAGTTTCAGCCTCGGCACGGGCGGCTGGGCTACGGTGGCGAATTCCGGAGTCACGTCAGGCAACGGCTACAACGGCTCCGGCTATCACCTCGCGATCTCGACGGGCTTCTCCACTGGCATCATCCAGAACGAGAACGTCTTCACGGTCACCCCGGGGCAGGTCTACGTCCTGAAGGCCGTGGTGCAACGGCTCTCGACGCCGAACGTAGGCATCAGCGTCAAGCTGAAGTTCATGGACGCCTCGAATGCCGAGGTCTCCGGCGCCGGCAACGTGCTGACCTGGACCTCGGCGAGCAGCAGCTCCTACACCGAAAAGGTCACGACCTCGGCGAACATCGTCGTGCCGGCCACTGCCACGCAGGCCGTGGTCCAGATCTACAAGTCGTCGGGATCGAACCTGTCCGGCGGCACCTATCGTGTCGGCTCGGTCTCGGTGCTGAAGAAGGGCGGCGGCGAGGTCATCGTCGATGGCTCCATCCTGGCGGCGAACATCGCGACCAACGCGATCACCGCCGACAAGATCACGGCCGGTGCCGTCACCGCGGCGAAGCTCAGCGTCTCGACGCTATCGGCGATCGCCGCTGACATGGGCTCGCTCACGGCCGGCACGGTCACGGGCGCCATCCTGCGCACCAGCAGCGGCAACACCCGCATCGAGATGCGCGGCGACGGGCTGTTCCCGAACGCGATCACGCCCTACGTCAACATCGGCGGCGTCTCGACCCCCGTGGCGACCTTCGGTGGCGACATCACGACCGGGCTGGGGGTGCTGCAGATCGCCGGCAACCTGCCGATCTCCTACCCGATCCGCGCCGTCAACGAATCGACGACCGGCGGCGGCGGCGGTGACGGCGGCGGGGCGGCGAAGCTCCAGAGCACCGGCGGGTGGACCCTGGAAGTGACCCAGACCACGGCGGGGGCGGGATCGCCGTCGCCGAACACCGCGATCCGCGGCGCCAGTTCGACCGGCGGCACGGCCGATATCGGCCGCTCCAGCGGTGCCGGCAGCTGGTCGGTCTATGCCGTCAGTGGCGCCGGGTACGGTCCCTTCACCGGGGCGCATGATGGCCTCCTGCCGGTGGCCGTCGCGCCCGAGGTCGGGGACCTGCTGGTCGACGATGCGGTCGTGGCGAAGTCGATCTCGGATGTCCTCTGCACGATGACGTTGTCGGCGTCGGCGAACCAGGCCGGCGTGCTGGGCGTCTTCGTCAACCGCTACGCCCCGATCGCCGAATGGGCGCCGGCGGCGATGACGGAAGCCGATGGCATCACGCCGGTGGCGGAGTGGGTGTACTACCTCGCGTCCCACGATCTGGTCGTCATCAACGCCGTGGGCGAGGGCAGCGTCAATGTCTGCGGCCAGGGCGGCGACATCGCCAAGGGCGATCTGCTCTGCGCCTCCGAC
>NCHQ01000042.1:0-17423 GCA_002281855.1 Rhodospirillales bacterium 24-66-33
GACGCCACCGTGCCCTACCGCTACGTCTCCGAGACCCTGGCCGACGCCTCCAAGGGCGGCCTCTCCAAGATCGCCTTCGTCAGCGAACCGGCGCGCTGAACTCTAGCTGCGGGTTCCGGCGAGGCTGACGGTCGCCACGCCGGCACCGACCAGCAGGCCGCCGCCCACCTTGTTGACGATGCCGATGGCGCGCGGGTTCGAGGCTAGCCGCCGGGCCCGCGAGGCGACCAGCGCGTAGCCGAAGGCATTGGCGAAGGCCAGCACGAGGAACGTGGTCTCGAACACCAGCATCTGGGTGAGGAAATCTGCCTTGGGATCGAGGAAGGCGGGCAGGAAGGCCACGAAGAAGGTGATGCTCTTCGGATTGAGGGCCGTTACCAGCCAGGCATGCCCCAGCATCTTCGCGGCTGAGACCGCGTCGGTCCGCGGCGCCGCGTCGAGCGTGCCGCCGGCGCGCCAGAGCTTGATACCGAGATAGACCAGATAAGCAGCGCCGATCCACTTCAAGACCGTAAACAGCGTGGCCGAGGTGGCCAGCAGGGCGCCCAGTCCCAGCATCGAGAGGGTCATGGCCGTGAAGTCGCCCAAGGCGACGCCGGTGGCCATCGGCAGCGCGGTGCGCCAGCCCTGTCCGAGGGCATAGGACACCACCAGGAGCACGGTCGGCCCCGGTATCACCAAAAGAACGCTCGACGCCGCCGCGAAGGCGACCCAGGCTTCGAAGGACATAAAAACCTCGTGAACTTGAGCCATAAAGCCATGCCCAGATGCTAACGTCAGCCGAATATTTGGCCTCCTGTCACCGTCAAGCTTATAGTCCGTTCGATCTTGCTGGAGGCTGAATGACCCGTTCCAAGGCGCGAGGCTACCACCATGGCGACTTGCGCGAGGCATTGGTGACGGCCGGCCGCAAGCTTGTCGAAGAAAAGGGAATCCGCGGCTTCACCCTGCGCGAGTGCGCCCGCCGGGCCGAAGTGTCCCATGCGGCACCTGCGCACCATTTCGCGTCGATGGACGATCTGCTGGCCGAACTGGTCCGCCGCGGCTTCGCAGAACTGACGGCGGCCATGACCACTGAATCCGAGCGGGCGGCGGCCGAAGAACCCGCGGCGCGACTGGTGGGGCTTGGCGTCGGCTACATGGCATTTGCCGCCGCCAATCCCACGCTCTTTCAGCTCATGTTCAGCCGCGAGGCGAACCACATCGAACCCAAGGAAGGGGATGAGGGCGCCGAGAGCATCCGTCGCCTTCTGGCGGCCATTCTGGACGACGTGATCGGCGACGCGGCAGACGAAGTGCGTCAGCAGGCTGCCGATCTTGCCTGGGCCACCATGCACGGGTTCATCACCCTGGTCCTCGAAGGAGAGATCGGGCGCCGCGATTCTTCGAAGGTCCTGAAGGCCCGGGGCCTCGCCACCCTGGCGGCGATGGCCGAAACGGTGGCGCGCCTCGCCCGGCCCTGAGCCGACCGCCGCTCAGAGTGGGATGCGGAACAACAGCGTCTCTGTCCCGCCGTGCGCGGCGACCTTGGCGAAGCGCTCGACGAGGACGCCGCCATTGGCGGTGATGACCTTCTGAGAGGGCAGATTGTCGGGATCCGTCGTCAGGTCGACATGCGGCAGCCCGTGCCGCCGGATGTCCTTCAGGAGCATTCCGAGCGCCAGGGTCGCGTAGCCCCGACGGCGCTTCCAGGGCGCCACGGCATAGCCGATATGGCCGAGAACGTACGAGGGGAGCGCTGCCGTCCCCGGCTGCCAGCGAAAGCCGATCGAGCCGCAGAATTCGCCGTCCCACATCCAGCGCCGGTACCCGGGCATCCGCGGGACCATCGAGCCGTCGGGCAGGGTGACCGGACCGGCCTTGGCTTCGGGATCGTCCAGCGAGGCCACGAACGCCACCGGATCGGACTCGATGCGCGCCAGCTCCTCGCGCGGCGCCTCGTCGACCCGGACATTGTCGGGTGACCAGCCGCGGCGGAGCGCGTCGGCATAGCCGTCGAGATGGGCGCGGTCGGGTACGATGAGCTGCAACGGGCTTTCCTTTTCGGGCGGCGGGTGCTGTAGCATGCCGGCCCATGAGTTCCAGCCCCGTTCTCGTCCTCGATATCGATGGCGTCGTCTCCCTCGCCCAGCCGGGCTCGCCACATCCCTGGTACGCGACTCTCAAGGAGGACTGGGGCCTCAGCCATGACGAGGAGCTGGCGCCGGAATTCTTCCTGAAGCCGGAGTTCATGGAGGTCCTGCGCGGCCGGCTCGACCTCTACGTGGCGCTGCATGAGTATTTCGAGACCAAGGGGCTGGCCGACCGACTCGAGGAGTTCGTCGCCTACTGGTTCGAAAAGGACTCCGACATCGACCGCGACGTGCTGGCCCAGGCCGATGCCTGGCGCCGGCGGACCGGCGGCCGGGTCTTTGCGGCGACCAACCAGGAACATCATCGCATCGCCTACCTGCGCGACCGGATGGGACTGGGCGGGCATTTCGACGAGATCGTCTATTCGGCCGCGCTGGGCGTCTGCAAGCCCGAGCGCGTCTTCTACACCAACGCCCAGACCCGCATGGGCGTCACCGTCGCCCAGTCGATCCTGTTCGTCGACGACAAGACCAGCAACGTCGACGGCGCCCGCATGGCCGGCTGGCGCGCCGTGCTCTATCGCGGTCCGGAGAGCCTCGAACGGGCCCTGGCGGGCTGGGGTTAGGCGTCGCCGCAGCAGCGCGCGACGAGGAGCGTGCAGGCGAGCAGGTCGGCGCAGCCGCCGGCGGAGAGGTTGCGCGCGATGAAGGCGCGGTGCAGCGCTTCCGCCTTTTTGAACCAGTCGGGCTGGCGACAGCCGCCGTGTGCCAGGAAGGCCGCCGCCGACTGGCGCACGAACGAGCCGGCCTCCAGGCCGCCGCGGTAGAGCACTGTGGTGTCGTCGATCGCCGCCATCAGGGCGAACAGGGTCTGGACGCCGGCCGAATTGTCGTCGAGGCCGGCCTCTCGCGCATGGCGATAGGCGGGAAGGCCTGTCTCGAAGACGCCAGGAAAGGCGCGGGCGGCCTCGCGGCGGGCGCCGTCGCGGCCCGTCCGGCGGCGCACGAGGCCGCCGTGGCTCGCCTCATCGCTCCGGGCGGCGTGGGCTGCGAGCGCATCGCCCCAGGTGTCGCTGAGCGCCGCGCGAATGGCGGCCGGCGAGGGCGCACTGGCGAGCGCCTGTGCGCGCGCGATGGCGGCGACCAGGAGACCGACCGAAAAGATTGCTCCCCGATGCGTGTTGACGCCGCCCGTGATCGCCAGCATCCCGCGCTCGGCCTCGATCCCGAGCGGCACCAGGCTCTGGTCGAACGCGTGCCCGGCGCGACCTGCCGCAGCGAGGGCAACGAAGGGCGACAGCAGCGAGTCGGCCGACCGGCACATCAGGTCGAAATCCATGTCGGCGTGAGCACCGGAATCGACGGGGCTGACGAGGCCGGGTTTGGGATAGGCCTGCAGCTCGTCGCGCATCGCCGTGACCGCGGCGCGGGCAATCGCCTCGTCGTCCAAGCTCATCGTCCGATCTGGGAGCGCGGCACGAGCTTCAGCGTGTCGACCGACTTCAGGAGGATTTCGTCCTTGTCCTGGAGAAGTTCGCGCCATTGAACCTCCCCGACGCCAGGGAAGGACAGTTCCCCGTCGATGCGAAAGGCGAGATCCTGCTCCGCGCGCGCGAGGAAGGCCGCCGTGCGCAGGGCGGCGTCGAGATCGGCGACGTCGATCACCACGTCGAGATCAGACGCCGCGTGCACATGGCGCTCGCCGGTCAGCGCCTGCCACATCCAGCTTCCATAGACGTTGATCGTGACGCCGACGGCGGCAGCGGCGGCAATCAGTCGGGAAAAGGAGTTGGTCTCTGCCATCGCGGCCGGGCAGCGCGCGATTTCCGCGAGGGCAGGCGGGCGGGCGTGACGCACGATGTCATCGGGATCCGTTCGGGCGGCGACGCGGCGCGGCCGCAGTTTCGGGTGGGCCGGATCGGTCGTGCAGAAACCCAGCCCGACCTCGCGAGCGTCGCTTCGACGGCGGGTCACGACGAAAGGACGGCCGGCCTCATGCCAGCGGGCCGCCCGGGCGCGGTCGTCCTCAGTCTCCGCTCCGGGCGCTTGCGACAGCCAGACCAGCGTGTGGCGCCGGAACTCGGTCATCGCGCCGATTCGGCGAGCACCTTCTGGCGGATGTCGAGCGCGAGCTTGCGGCCGCCGCGCTTCTTGCCGAGTTCGGCGCGATTGTCCTCGGTCGACGAGTTCGCGAGAGCCTGGGCGAGCTTGGCCTGCACATCGTCCTCGGCCGACCAGACTTCCTCCACACCGCCCAGCAGCGCAAAGGGGGCGGCGCCGAACTCCAGCGACGGCATGGTCTTCGACAGCTTCTCCAGCACCGGCGCGGGGATCTTCGTCACGGCCGACATTGCCGCGATCGGCATCAGCCCGACGCTGGCCGAGTCGAGAGCGTAGATCCGGTCGGCGAACATCCCGTAGCAGAGGAAGGCGCCGCCGACGGCCTGGCCGGTCGCGACAGTGATGAGCTTGTGGCCCTTGCGCCGCGCCAGTTCGAGGCACGACAGGAGATGGCCGAAGTAGCTCGCGAGGCCCAGCATCTCGGCGACGCGGTTCGGCTCCTGTCCGGCGCTGTCGACCAGCATGATGATCGGCGTCTTGGGCTGGCGCTCGATGCACTGGATCACGTGTGCGGCGAGGCGCAACGCGGCTTCGTTGTCGATGTAAGTTCCATCGCAGGTGCCGATGACGCAGACCTTGGCGCCATCGACCATGGCGTAGCCCGTCAGAACCGATTTCTCGATGGCGATGCCCGTGGCGGAGGCGCCGAACAGGCGCGCCAGGACGGCGCGGGCGGACGGCTTCTTCGGTGTCGGCTTCTTCATGACCTACTTCCCACGCTTGGCGAGGGCGACGAATTCCGGCCCCGAGGCCAGCGACGCGGCTTCGATGTTCCGCACGCCCATGCCATTCCAGACGGCGTCGGGATCGGTCGCTGCGCCGAATTTCTTCAGCCGCTTCTCAAGTTCCTTCTGGCGCGCCTTCACGGCGGTGAGGCTGACCGCGCTCGACTTGCCGAGGAACCTCGAGATTCCGTCACGCACGGCGTCGGCCGTGTCGTGCACGAGGGCATCGGCATCGCCCAGCAGGTACTTGGTCTTGCCGCCGCTCGTCTTCCACACCAGGGCACGGTTGGCCGAGTCGTAGGCCTTCTTGCCCATCCACTTTTCGATGACGATCGGGCCGGAGATGCCGAGCCGCCCATGCTCGGTCATGACGCGGAAATCGCAGCAGGTCGACAGGATGCCGATGCCGCCATAGGCGCCGATATCGGTGGCGATCACGGCGATGGTCGGCACCTTCAGGGCGCGGCACTCGAAGATCGCGCGCATCGTCTCGGCAATGGCGATCTCACCGGACGAGCCTTCGTGCAGGCGCACGCCGCCGCTCTCGACGATCAGCACGCACGGGATCTTGTCTCGCGCCGCGGCCTTGAACAGGCCCGTGAGTTTGGCGCCGTGGATTTCCCCCACGGCGCCGCCGACGAACGGGCCGACCTGGGCCGCGAGGTACACCTTCTTCCCGCCGATCCTGGCGTGGCCGATCACGATGCCGTCGTCGAACGACACCGGGATCCCCAGCTGCGCCAGGTAAGGGCTGGTGATCCGTTCCGGCGGCGGCAGCAGCTCGTCGAAGGAGCCTTTGTCGGCGATGGCCGCGATGCGCTGGCGAGCGGTCAGTTCGTGGAAGAGAATGGCGCCGGTCATTTGTCGCCCTTGATGAGATGGTCGTAGGCCTGGCGAAGGCGCAGCGTGACAAGCACGGGCGGGGCGCCCTGGTCGTTGATCGTGACCTTGGTGCCGCCTGCCGGATAATGGTGCGCGAAGTCGGCGAGGGCCGCGAGCCACGCGGCCTTGTAGCCGGGGATCGAGGTCTCGACGTGGCACTCCATGGCGGTTGCGGGTCTGCCGCCGCGCTCCAGCAGCACTTCGAGATTGCCCGAGCCGACGACGCCCGCGAGCGCCCAGGGACTGGCCGTCTTCGACGGCAGCGGCTTCGACGGGAAAGCCTTGGTGAACTTTTCCATTCTGACGGGTCCTACCAGTCCACGAATTGCGAGGGCGGGTCGTACAGGCCGTTTGACCAGCGCACGAGGCCCTTGATGTCCTGCGTGGCCAGCAGGCTGCGGCTGGCCTCCGACGGGCGGACACCGACATCCTCGGGCAACTGGACGATGCCGCGGGCCCGCAGGTCCTCGGTCTCGCGCTTCTTGCGCTTGAGGCCGACCGGCGTGTAGCCGGCGACCGCGCGGATGGCCGCCTGGCGCTCGGCGACCGAGCGGCAGGCCGCGAGGTTGGCGATGCCTTCCTCGGTGACGATGTGGGTGACGTCGTCGCCATAGATCATCACGGGCGTGACGCCGTGCAGCGCCTTGCGGATGCTCGGGTCCGTGGCGTCGAGCTCCTCGACGAAGGTGGGCACGCGGCCGGCCTGGAAGGTCTCGACCATCTGCACGACCAGCTTGCGGCCGGGCGGTGAGCCGGGGCCGGGATTGGCTTCAGCGCCGGCCTTGAGCCAGGCCTTCGTGGGATGGCGGCGGCCGGTCGGCTGGCAGCCCATGTTGGGCGCGCCACCGAAGCCGGTGATGCGGTTCTTCGAGACGGTCGAGGAGTTGCCGTTGATGTCGATCTGCAGCGAGGCGCCGATGAACATGTCGATGGCGTAGTGGCCCGCGAGCTGTCCCATGGCGCGATTGGAGTGGAAGCTGCCGTCGCGCCCGGTGAAGAACACGTCGGAGCGCGCCGCGGTGTAACGCTCCATGCCGACCTCGCCGCCGACCGCGAAGACGCTCTCGACCCAGCCGGACTCGATGGCGGGGATCATGGTCGGCAGCGGATTGACCATCCAGTACTTGCAGATCTTGCCCTTGAGACCGAGCCGCTCGCCATAGGTCGGCAGCAGCAGCTCGATGGCGGCGGTGTTGAAGCCGACGCCATGGTTCAGCGACTGGACCTCGTACTTCTCGTAGATGCCGCGCAGGGCCACCATCGCCATCAGCACCTGGACGTCGGTGATGGCGGCCGGATCGCGCGTGAACAGCGCCTGCAGATGCATCGGGTAGGGGGCCTGCACGACGAAGTCGACCTGGTCGGCCGGGATGTCGATGCGCGGCAGCTTGTCGACGATCTCGTTGACCTGCGCGAAGACGATGCCGTCGGAGAAGGCGGTCGGCTCGACGATCGCCGGCGTCTCCTCGGTGTTGGCGGCAAGGAAAAGGTTGCCCTTGCGATCGGCCTGAGCGGCGGCGATCAGCGCCACGCGCGGGGTGAGGTCGATGTAATAGCGCGCATACAGCTCGTTGTAGGTATGGATCGCGCCGACCGGGAACTTCTTGGCCTTCACCAGATCGGCGACGGCGGTCCCCTGCGGGCCGGCGTAGCAGAAGTCGACCTGCTTGATCATGCCCTTCTTGAAGAGCTCGATATGGGCCGGCAGGGTGATGCACGACATCACGAGATGGATGTCGCGCAGATCCTTCTTGTCGAGCGTCGCGAGCTGGTTGGCGAGGAAATCGGCCTGTTTCTGGTTGTCGCCCTCGAGGCAGAGGATGTCGCCGGGCTCGATGATCCGCCGGAGAACCTCAGGCACTTTTCCGGGGACCACGAACTTGCCGCGGGCCAGTTTACCGACACGCGCGATGCGCTCGGCCTTGTTCTGGCGGCGCTTCGCCGATTTTGCAGTGATCATGTTGTCTTTTCGTCTATCCGTCGGTGGCGGTCAATGTGCTAGAGCGAACCATGCTTATGTTTGAGATACCCTTCGGGACGACCGACTGGGAAACCGTCGAGCGCACCGAACATCCGGGCGAGACGGGCAAGGCGTTCTGGCGGACCAGGACTTTCAACAACATCCGCGTGCGGATCGTCGAGTACACGCCGGGCTACCTCGCCGATCACTGGTGCCAGAAGGGCCACATCCTGCTGGTGCTCGAGGGCGCGCTGTCGACCGAGTTGGCCGACGGCAGCACAGTCGAGCTGAAGCAGGGCCAGAGCTACCAGGTCGCCGACAACACGCTCGGTCACCGGTCGAGCACGACGACCGGCGCCAAGCTCTTCATAGTGGACTGACATGACGGACATGATCGGATTCATCGGTGTCGGCACGATGGGCGAGCCCATGTGTCGCAATCTCGCGCGCAAGAGCGGTATGACCGTGCTCGCAGCCGACCGCGACACGGCGCCTCTGGAGAGGCTGGCCGCCGACGGCGTGAAGGCGGCGTCGGTCGACGAGATCGGTGAAAACTGTCGCACCATCTTCCTGTCGCTGCCGGGCGGCAGGGAAGTCGAGGAAGTCTGCCTGGGTGAGGGCGGCCTGGTCTCGAAGGCCAGGCTGGGCTGGACCGTGGTCGATCTCAGCACCGCGCCGCCGATCCTGGCGCGAAGGCTCTACGAGGAGTTCCAGGGCAAGGCTTCGGCCTTCGCCGACGCGCCGGTCGCACGCACGCGACAGGCGGCGATCGACGGCACGCTCTCGATCATGGTGGGCGCGACCGCGCCGACCTTCGAGCGCATCGCGCCGCTCCTGCGCCACATGGCGAGCGAGGTCACGCATTGCGGCGACGTCGGCGCGGGCCAGACGGTGAAGATCCTGAACAATATGATCCTGTTCCAGACCGTGGTGGCGCTGGCGGAGGGCCTGTCGATCGCCCGCGCGAACGGCGTCGACGGCAAGGTGTTGTTCGAGACGCTCACCAAGGGCTCTGCCGATTCCTTCGCGCTGCGCAATCACGGAATGAAGGCGTTGCTGACAGGAGTCTTTCCGGAGCGCGCCTTCTCGACGAAGTACGCCCTGAAGGATCTGAGCTACGCCATCGACATGGCCGAGGAGGCCGGCATTCCGGCCCTCGGCGCCGACGTGGCGCGCGAGGTGATGGAGCGCGCCGTCGAACTGGGGCATGGCGAGGAATACTGGCCGGTCCTGCTCAAGGCCATCGAGGAGGCGACCGGCAAAGGCGACGCCTGACGCTACGCGGCTTCCCGGTATCCCTTCGTCTGCATGCAGGCGGTTGCGAGCCGGGATTCCTCATAGGATTTGAAGGTCTCGACGCGCTGCTGCCATTCGAGATAGCCGACCTGGCGGCCGCCGTTCCAGCCCAGGGGGTAGGGGTACGGGAAGCTGAACGAGTAGAGACGCTCGATGGCGGCCTTGGCTTCCAGTTTGCAGGCAGCCAGATCGGTCGCGGCTTCGGATTGCATGGCGCCGGGCCTCTGCCATGGGCCAGGGCTGCTGCAGCCCACCATGGCAAGCAGGATCAGCGGGAGGGCGGCTCGCAAGGGCGCTGCGCGCGCAGGCCTACAGCCTGAATCGCAGGCTGGCACGGGTGCCTTCGACACCGGTGTCGTACTCGACCTTCGACTGGAGGTTGGCGGCCATCGCGGTGACCACGCGCGTTCCCAGCCCCGTGCCCTGTGTCGACCCGGTGCCCTTCCAGCCGACGCCATCGTCCTCGACGGCAAGCGAGACGGTGTCGTCGCCGATCTTCTGGAGGATCACCCGGATCTCGCCGCGCATGGCGGCGGGGTAGGCGTATTTGTAGGCATTGGTCAGGAGTTCGGTGACGATCACGCCGATCGACACCGCCTTGTCGGTGGGCACGCGAATGTCGGCGTCGGCGTGGAGCGCCACGGTATTCTTCTTGTCGGCGGCGTCGATGGCGGCGCTCAATTCGTCGACCAGGCTCATCAAGTAGGAGCCGAGTTCGACGATGCGCACGTCTGACGAGGTGTAGAGGCGCCGATGGATGCCGGCGACCGCCATGATGCGCGCCTGCATTTCCAGCAGTGCACTGCGCGCCGCGTCGTTCTGGACGGCGTTGGCCTGCAGGCGGGCGAGCGAGGCGACCAGCGCCAGCGAATTGGCAACGCGGTGATTGACCTCGTGCAGCAGCAATTCGGCGCGGTCGCGCGCTTCGCGGATCGTGCGCTGTGCTTCCTCGGCCTCGGCCCTCAGCCGCTGCTGCTGAAGGGCAGACCGGATGGCCGAGCCCAGCAGCTCGCGGAAATGGCCCTGCACGTCCTTCCAGACATAGTCGGCGGCGCCGGCCTTGAGCGCGGCCACGGCCACGCGCGCATCCTCGGAACCGGTCACGTAGACCACCGGCAGGTCGACGGTGACGCGCTGGATCTTGGCCAGCACGTCGAGGCCCGTCTCGTTGGTCAAATTGTGATCGAGCGCGATGGCGTCGAATTTATCGCTGGCCAGGAGGGCCAGCCCTTCGTCCCCGGAGGCGACGTGCTTGATGCCGATGCCATGCGGCGCCAGCGCGCGCTCCACCAGCCTGCCGATACCCGCATCGTCGTCGATATAGAGGACCCTGACCTGATCCATCGTCAGTCGGTTGCCGGGACCTGCATCACGGAAAGAAAGAGGCCGAGCTGCTGGATGGCGTTGGCGAAGCTTTCATAGTTCACCGGCTTGGTGATGTAGACGTTGGCGCCGAGGTCGTAGCAGCGTTTGATCTCGCGCTGGTCGTCGGTGGTCGTGAGCACGATGACCGGCGAACGCTTGAGGTGCAGGTTCGATTTGACCTTCGCAAGGATGTCCACCCCGGTCATGTCCGGCAGGTTGAGGTCGAGCAGGATCAGCAGCGAGCGCGCGCTGCTTTCCTCGCCGCTGCCGTCGGCGCCGAACAGGTAGGCCAGCGCCGAGGTGCCGTCCTTGAACGCGACGATCTCGTTGTTGACGCCGGCGCGACGGATGTTGCGCTCGATCAGCCGGGCATGGCCTTCGTCGTCTTCCACCATGACGATGGAAACGGGCTTCGCGTTCATTCGCAGCCTCTACCTTGTCGTTGAGTTTTCGTTGACTCTGAGCCGTCGCGGCAAATCTATCCGGAAGGTTGTACCGCTACCAAGTTCCGACTGCACCGTAATGTCGCCGCCCAGCCGGCGAACCAGGGCGCGCACATGCGCCAGGCCGATTCCCTCGCCCGGGCGATCCTGGGCTCCCGCGCGTCGGAAAAGTTCGAAAATGCGCTCGTGATCCTGCTCGGCAATGCCGCGGCCATTGTCCGTGATGTCTATGTGCACCCGGCGCGTCGTTTCGCCGGTGGTGATCACGATGCGTCCCGGCCGCTCGCGCGCCAGATACTTCACCGCATTGTCCACGACGTTGCCAACGACCTGCTCCATGGCGAGCCGATCGGTCACGAGGGCAGGGGCCGAGGAAGGCACGGCGATCTCGGCGCCGACTTCGTCCGTTTGATGCCGAACGCTGGCGGCGGCGTTCTTGAACAAGGTCACGAGATCGACCGGCTCGGGACGCAGTTCACGTCGCCCTTCGCGGGAAAGCTTGAGGATGGCGTTGATCAGCCCATCCATCTTGCCCGTCGAGGCCCGTATGAAACGCAGGGCCTCGGGTATGTCCTCCTCGGTCGCCAGCCGGGCCTTGTCTGCAAGCGTCGTGTCGCCCGCGACATAGGGACCGACCGCCTTCATGGCGGCTTCCAGTTCGCTGGTGAACCCCATGATGTTCACCAGCGGCGAGCGCAGGTCGTGGCTTACGATGTAGGCGAAGCGCTGGATCTCGTCGTTGGCGCGAGTGAGGGCTTCGGTGCGCTCGGCCACCCGTTCCTCGAGGCCGGCATTCAGGGCCTGCAGTTCGATCCTGGCCGCCATCAGCTCCCGCGTGTAGTTCATCACCGTCCAGGACGCGCCGGCGGCAAACAGCACGATCAGGAAACTGCCGGCCGCGGTCACCCAGGTGAGAATCTCGGCACCTTCGGTCACGGCCTCGAGGCGCGCTGCGACTCTGCTTTCGGCAGTCGAGATCAGGTGGGCGAGCTGGGTCCGCGCCTTTTCCATCAGCAGGCGCCCCCGATCCGACAGGACGGTCTGGATAGCTGCGTCCCGCTGGCCGGCCTTGGTCTGCTCGATGGTCTCCGTGAGCTCCGCCATCTTGGCATCGAGCACCTCGGAGAGCTCGTCGACCGCGGCCAGCTGGGCGGGGTCTCCGGCGACGAGTTTCCGGAGGGCGGCGACGTCTCCTCGCAGCCGCGGCTGGGCCCGCTCGAAGGGATTGAGATAGCGCGCCTCGCCCGTCAGCAGATAGCCGCGCTGACCCGTCTCGGCGTCGATGGTCGCCGCCAGGAGATTGGTGGTGAGAGCGCGTATGTCGCGTTCCACCACGGCCTCTTCGGCATGCTGGGCCGTGCGGACGGATAGCCAGGCCGACACGGCGACGATGGCCAACAGCGCGAGTACACCGGCGGTGAGAAAGGCGATCGTGCGGCGGGCGAACGATGAAGCGAACAAGGGCATGCAGGGCTGGGGGACTCGCAGATGCAATACGGATACTTGCGGGCCTTCAGGTATCGTCCAGGATAATACGGGAAGGAAGTTGCACGTCTATCTGCAACGTTCAGCGCTCGTCGATGTCACCATCGCTCAGCAAACCGGCGCCAAGTGCGGCCTCCGTCGCGGTGTCGAGATCGAAGACGCGCTGCGTGGCAAACCCCGGATAGCGCTCCGTCGGCCGGGCATTGCCGAGCACGACGAGGGCATCGGCGTCGGCTTGCACCTCGAAACCACACAGGATCTCCGGGAATCCGGCCGCCCGCGAGACCGTCAGGGCAAAGTTGCCGTTCGACGACGCCATGCGGCCGATGACGCGATGGAGGAGATCGCGAAGACCACGAAGTCGCCGGCTCCCGATTTCGTCGGCACCCACGTCGACCGCCACCGCGACGACGAGATGACCTTGCGGATAATTCTTGAGGAAGGCCGGCCAGGACATGCTGCGCATAGCGGCACAACGCAGGGGTTCCGCAATCGCTGCCTCGCACGCGCGTGTGGCGGCGCGATCGATGATAGGGTGCGCGACGTGGATCGATACTTGTCGGGGAGACTTGGAATGGCGCGGATCGCTGTTGGCGGCTTTCAGCATGAGACGAACACCTTTGCGCCGCAGCAGGCGACCTGGGAGGAGTTCGTGCGCGCCGATGCCTGGCCGCCGCTGTTGCGCGGCCCGGAGATGATTGCCGGCGTCGAGGGCTTCAACATCCCGATCGCGGGCGCGGTCAGCAAGCTGACGGAACTGGGCCATGAGATCGTGCCGCTCGCCTGGGCGGCTGCTTCGCCGGCCTCCTACGTGACCGAGGATGCCTTCGAGAAGATGTGGGCGCTGTTCGACGAAGACCTGAAGAAGCAGGGGCCGTTCGATGCGATCTATCTCGATCTTCATGGCGCGATGGTCGCGGAGAACACCGAGGACGGCGAGGGCGAGCTGCTGCGCCGGATCCGCGGCATCGTGGGCGACGCACTGCCGATCGTGGCGAGCCTCGACTATCACGCCAACCTGACGCCCGACATGGCGACGCTTGCGACGGCGCTGGTCGGCTATCGAACCTATCCGCATATCGACATGGCGGTGACTGGCAGCCGCGCGATCGAGCTGCTGGACAAGCTGCTGCGCGAGAAGCGGCCGGTCTATCGCGCCTATCGCCAGCTCGACTTCCTGATCCCGCTGGTCTGGCAGTGCACCTTCATCGAGCCGGCCAAGGCCATCTTCGACCTGGTGGGCGAGCTCGAGGCCGGCGAGAAGAGCCACAATCAGGGAATCGTCAGCGTCACCCATACGCCGGGCTTCCCGCCGGCCGACATCGCGCAGTGCGGCCCGGCCCTGGTCGTCTACGGCCATGACAAGGAGGCGGTCGAGGCGGCCGCCGACAAGCTCGCCGCCACGGTGAAGGCCCAGGAGAAGGCGTTCGATGGCGAACTGCTCGATCCCGACCAGGCCGCGCTTCGCGCCCTCGAACTGTCGAAGAACGCCACCAAGCCAATCGTGCTGGCCGACGTGCAGGACAATCCCGGCGCGGGCGGCACCTCCGACACGATCGGGCTGCTAGCGGCCCTGATGCGCCACAAGGCGAAGGGGGCCGTGATCGGCATGATCGTCGACGAGGGCGCGGCCAAGGCGGCGGTCGAGGCTGGCGAGGGAAACGTGATGCGCCGCGGTATCGGCGCGGTCGTGGGCTATGGCGGCGAGAAGCCGGTCGAAGCCGACTGGCGCGTGGTCAAGCTGAGCGACGGCGTCTTCACCGGCACCGGCCCGTTCTATGGCGGCGCCAAGTTCCAGATCGGGCCGATGGCGCTGTTGACCGATGAGGCTTCGGGCGTCTCCGCGGTGATCGCCTGCAAGCGGGTGCAGGCCGCCGACCAGGAGATGTTCCGCGCCGTCGGAGTCGAGCCGTCCGAAGTGCCGATCCTGGCGCTGAAGTCGACCGTCCATTTTCGCGCCGACTTCCAGCCGATCGCCGAAACGATCCTGGTCGTGCGGTCGACTGGGGCGCACATCACCGATCCCGTGGACATGCCCTACAAGCACCTGCGCAAGGGCATCCGGCTGAAGCCGATGGGCCCCGTCTGGCAGGGCGCCTGAGCGTCAGTCGTCGGCGAAGGCCGGCCGCAGCGCCCAAACCATCGGCAGGGTCGTGAGCGCGACGCAGGCGACGGCGATGAGCGCGGTGGCGAGGCCGACCACATCGCCGAACAGGCCGAACAGCAGCGGGCCCGTCGCACCGGCGACGGAGCCGCCGGTGTAGAAGACCGCGAAGGCCTTGGTGCGTCGTTCCGGGCTCACGAATTCGGGGATGGTGCCGTAGAGAACGGACGAGGTGCCGTTCAGCACCAGGCCCACGGCGGGCAGCAGCAGCAGCGCGAAGTCGAGCGAGAGCGGCAGGGCGGCGAGAATGAGCAGGGTCGTGGCAGCTTCGGTGAGCAGGACCGACGGCACGACGCCCAGATTCTGGCCGATCCAGCCCATCACCAGCTTGCCGGCAGCGCCGCCCGCGAACATCAGCGACAGCCCGAGCCCGATGGTCGGCAGGTCCGCGCCCTTGTCGCGCAGCAGGAACGGCAGAAAGATCAGGAAGCCTGTTCGCACCAGGTCGTCGGCGATGTGGATCGCGAACAGGAGCCAGTAGGCCCAGGGCCGGTCTTGTCCAGCGACAGCCTTCGACGGTTCCGCCGTGCCGTGCATCACGATGGGCTTCAGTGAGGTCAGGATGATGCCGGCGCCGAGGACGGCGAGGGCGGCCATGACGACCAGCGCCTGTCGCCACCCGAGCGAGGCGGCGATCAGCGCGAAGAGGGCCGGCAGCAGGACCTTGCCGACGTCGCCGGTGAAATTGTAGGTGCCGAGCGCCGTGCGGGAGCGCGGACCGTGATAGGCGGCGGCGACCAGGCTGGAGCCGATGGGATGCTGCGTGCTGGCGCCCAGCCCGGCGAGGAGCAGACCGGCAATGACGCCGTAGAGCGAGCCGCTAAGGCCCGCGAGGCAATAGCCGGCGGCGATCAGCATCGTGCCGATGGCCAGGATTCGGACACCGCCGAAACGTTCGGCCAGGTGGCCCGACGGGATCTGGCCGGTGGCCATGGCGCCCGAGTAGCAGGTCTTGAGCGCGCCGATGGCGCCGTAGCTCAAACCGAACTGCGACTGCAGCAGCGGGTAGAGGACGTTCAGGAGATCGGTGAAGCCGTCGTGCAGGGCATGCGCGCCACCGCAGACGGTGAGGGTGCGGCGAGCGGTGGAGGGGGCTGAGACGGTGATTGTCATCTCACCGTCACAATACTAGCGACCCGGTATCCGGTCGAACCAAAAGGCGGTCTGCTGCTGGAAATCCCGCTCCGCGAACGCGGTGTCCGCGATCACCGTCGGCTTGCCGTTGCGCGCGTAGCGCACGCTCACCAGTCGCTTGAAGGCCGTATCGGCGGAATGGAGGATCAGCACGTCGCCCTGGCGGCGCTGGAAGACGAACTCGTGATACTGGCGGATATTCACCAGGTTCACGACGTAGCGGCCGTCGGGCCCGTCGTCGGCCAGCTGGCGCACCGGAATGTCACGGCCCTGATTGGTGATGCCCATGAGCGCAAAGGCCTCGGGCGCCGTCATGTTGTCCCGCCCGGTCCGCTGGATCAGCGCGACCAGACGGTCGCCGCGCGGCGAGAGCGTGTGCCGGGGCGAGGGCGTCGTGGCGCAGGCGGCCAGCGGCAGCAGAGGGGCTGAGAGAAGGAAGCCGCGGCGCGTCGATCCGAGGATGCTCAAGCCTTTTCCTTCTCCATGTCGATCTCGATGGGGGCGATTTCCGCGAGCACGCCGCCGCGCACCGCGCGGAAGAAGCAGTTGTGGCGGCCGGTGTGGCAGGCGACGCCGGTCTGGTCGATGAGCGCCAGCAGCGTGTCGCCGTCGCAGTCGATGCGCAGCTCCACCAGGGTCTGGATGTGCCCGGAGGTGTCGCCCTTGCGCCACGGGCCCTTACGCGAGCGCGACCAGTAGCATGCACGACCCGTGCGCATCGTCTCGGCCACGGCGTTGCGATCCATCCAGGCCATCATCAGGACTTCGCCGGTGTCATGCTGCTGGGCGATCGCCGGCACGAGGCCCTGCGCATCGAACTTGATGACGGCGAGGGCGGCGTCGATTTCGGGCTGTTCGTAGGTCGTTGGGGACATCAATGTGCTCATGGGGCGAGCCTTGGCCTCCGGAAGGAAGGGCGCGTATAATCGCCGCCTCCTCGGTTGGCAAATCGGAAGTCCCTTGAAGAAACCAGCCAAAGCGGCGCCCGCCGGGCATGCCCACGATCATGAGCACTGCGTCGAGGACGCGATCGCCGCGGCCGAGAAACTGTGTGCCGCCAAGGACCTGCGCTTCACCCCGCTGCGCCGCCGGGTGCTGGAACTCGTCTGGTCGAGCCACAAGCCGGTCGGCGCCTATGCGCTGCTCGACAGCCTGCGCAACGAGGATCTCGGCTCGGCACCGCCCACGGTCTACCGCGCGCTCGACTTCCTGATCGAGAACGGCCTGATCCATCGCATCGAGCGCATGAACGCCTTCGTCGGCTGCAGCCATCCGGGCGAGGTCCATCGCGGCTTCTTCCTGATCTGCAGCGAGTGCGGCAACGCCGAGGAGATCGAGGGCGATGGCCTGTCCGACGCCATCTCCGCCAGCGCCACCCGCCGCGGCTTCACCGCGCGCGACATGACCCTGGAAGTGACCGGAATCTGCGGCGAGTGCCGGGGGGGCGCTTAGAATCTCCGTTCAAATCATCTACCACCTCATCCTGAGAGTCTGACTCGAAATGAATGCAGCTAGAACAAGAGGCTACGAACAGCCCCGATAACCTCACCCTTGTAAGTCGGCGTCTGCCGGATCGGCTAGACTAGCCGGCGCGGCGGCGGCGGGTAGACCGACTCACCCAGGGGCGTCGAAGCTCGTTCCTCAGCAAGGTCGCCCGTCCGTCGTTCCAGCGAACCTGAACAGTCGCGTGGGCCGCATCGCGAGCTCGCTTTTGCAAGGAAGGGTTGCCATGGAACACCGTCGCATTGTCGGCATCGACGTGTCGAAGGACCGACT
>NCHQ01000042.1:17470-17989 GCA_002281855.1 Rhodospirillales bacterium 24-66-33
ATCGCACCGAGCCGCCGCGCGTGCGCAAGAGCATCGAGCGATTGTTGAAGGCTCTTGAGCGGGAACTCGGCACTATCGACCATGACATCGATGGCGCCGTGCGCGGTTCACCGCTGTGGCGGGAGACGGAAGACCTGCTGGCATCGGTGCCAGGCATTGGCTCGATCATCGCCAGGACCTTGCTGGCCGAACTGCCCGAGTTGGGCCGGCTCGATCATAAAAAAATTGCAGCGCTTGCCGGCCTGGCTCCCTACACACGCCAGTCCGGTCTCTGGAAGGGCAAGGCCCGGATCGGGGGCGGACGGGCGGTGGTCCGAACGGCCCTCTTCATTGGCGCCCAAGTCGCCAAGCGCTGGAACCCACCCTTGAAAACCTTCTACGAGCGCCTCATCGCCGCCGGTAAGACCAAGATGGTCGCCACCATCGCCGTCGCCCGCAAACTTCTTGTCATCCTCAACGCCATCCTTAGAGACAGGACACCATGGCAAAACGCTTGACCTCAGACACAGTCGCTGAGGA
>NCHQ01000018.1 GCA_002281855.1 Rhodospirillales bacterium 24-66-33
CATGGTGTTCTTCGACTGGGATCGCTCGAACCTGTCGGCTCAGGCTCTGAACACGATCAAGCAGGCTGCCGGCGCCTACAAGACCAAGGGTAACGCCCGCATCACGGCGACCGGTCACACCGACACGTCGGGCGCGCCGGCCTACAACATGGCGCTGTCGCTGCGTCGTGCGAACGCCGTCAAGGACGCCCTGGTGCGCGAAGGCGTGCCGGCGACCGCGATCGCGGTGGTTGGCCGTGGCGAGCAGGGCCTGCTGGTCCAGACTGGCCCGAACGTCCGCGAGCCGCAGAACCGCCGCGTCGAAATCGTCATCCAGTAAGACGATCAGAAGCACTGACTTCAGGAACGGCCGGGGGGAACCCCGGCCGTTTCCATTTTCGGCTATGTGCTTTTCGGGTTGGCGGCGGGGGAGCCGGCCTCTATATCCGGGCACAGGAGAGTGAATTCATGTCGCAAGTGTTGATGCCCAAGGCGACCGCCGTCTGGCTGGTCGAGAATACGACCCTGACCTTTGACCAGATTTCGGCCTTCACCGGCCTGCATCCGCTCGAAATCCAGGCGATCGCCGATGGCGAAGTCGCAGGCGGCATGACGGGATATGATCCGACGACCAACGGTCAGCTGACCAAGGAAGAGATCAAGCGGGCCGAGGCCGACAGCAACGCCCGGTTGAAGCTCAGCCCGCGCGACGTGCCGATGCCGCAGGCTCGCTCCAAGGGCCCGCGCTATACGCCGGTGGCCAAGCGCCAGGATCGTCCCGACGCCATCGCCTGGCTGTTGAAGACGCATCCCGAACTCCAGGACAGCCAGGTCGCCAAACTCGTCGGCTCGACCAAGAGCACGGTCCAGTCGGTCAAGGACCGCACTCATTGGAACATGCAGAACCTGCGCCAGCGCGATCCGGTGACGCTCGGCCTCTGCACGCTCAAGGACCTGAACGACGCGGTCGACCGCGCGCGCCGCAAGGCCGCCCGCGAGGATTCCGCCCGCAAGAAGGACATCGCGGACCAGGGCCCTGTCGAAGAAGTCGCCGAGGAGGCCGGTCTCGATCCGGCGGAGGCCGACCAGCCCGACCTCGCCGAGCGCTAGACCTAGACGGTCATCATCACCTTGCCGACATGGTCGGCGCGCTCCAGCTCGGCATGCGCGCCGGCGGCGTCCCGCAGCGGGAACGTCTTGTAGATGATCGGCTTGATGCTGCCGGCTTCCAGCAGCGGCCAGACCTTCTCCTTCAGGCCGCGCGCCATCCGGCCCTTGCTCTCGATGCTCTGCGGACGCAACGTCGAACCCGTGAGCGTCAGGCGATTGACCATGAGGAAGCCGGCGCTGATCGTGGCCGTCGCGCCGCCCTGGACGGCGATCACCACGCAGCGTCCGTCCAGCTTCAGCAGTGACAGGTTCTTCGGCAGGTAGTCGCCGGCCACCATGTCCAGCACGACATCGACGCCACCCGACAGCTTCTTCACCTCGGCCGCCCAGTCATTGTCCTTGTAGAGGATGGCGTGATCGGCCCCGAGCGCCTTCACGGCATTGGCCTTCTCCTGCGTCCGCACGGTGGTGAGCACCGTCGCGCCGAACGACTTGGCGAGCTGGATCGCCGTCGTGCCGATGCCGCTTGCGCCGCCATGAATCAGCGCGGTCTCGCCGGCCTTGAGCTGGCCGCGCTCGAACAGGTTGTGCCAGACGGTGAAGTAGTTCTCCGGCAAGGCCGCCGCGTGCAGCAGGTCGAAGCCTTTGGGCAGCGGCAGGCACTGCGGTGCCGGCACGACGCAGTATTCGGCATAGGCGCCGCCCGGCGTCAGCGCGCAGATCTCGTCGCCGACGCTCCAGCCGCTCACTCCTTCACCCAGTTCGGCAACGGTGCCGGAAGCCTCTAGGCCCGGCAGGTCCGAGGCACCGGGCGGCGGGGCGTAGTTGCCCATGCGCTGCGCGATGTCGGGCCGGTTGACCGCGGTCGCGGCGACCTTGATCAGGATCTCGCCCGCCTTCGGCCGCGGCACCGGCCGGGTCGCCGGCACCAGAACCTCCGGGCCGCCAAACTTGGTGATCTCGATGCAGGTCATCGTGACGGGGAGGGCACTCATGGTCGGCCTTTCGAAGCGGGTGGAGCGGTGCTAGTCCTGCCTTAGCCGCTTCCGTGGAGACGCGCCATGGCCTTCGAACTCGACGATCTCGACCCCAGGCAGAAGAAGACACAACCAAGGAATCTCGACGTCATGAACGTCGAGGACCTCGAGGAATACGTCCTCGTTCTCAAGGCCGAACTCGAGCGCGTCGAAGCCAAGATCAAGGCCAAGCGGAGCCATGCCGCGGCGGCAGCTTCGCTGTTCAAGAAATAACGGCGGCAAGATCGCCCGCTGAGAGGGAGACGACGTGGTCGAAGCCAAGTTCCTGAGGCCCGATACGCTGGCGCTGCATGCCGGCCAGCATCCGGATCCCGCGACCGGCGCCCGCGCGGTGCCGATCTATCAGACGACGTCCTTCGTGTTCCGCGACGTCGACCATGCGGCCAGCCTGTTCAACCTCGAAGTGGGCGGCCACATCTACAGCCGCATCTCCAATCCCACAGTCTCGGTGTTCGAGGAGCGGGTGGCGGCGCTCGAAGAAGGATCGGGCGCGCTCGCGGTGTCGAGCGGCCAGGCGGCGCTGCACATCGCCATCGCGACGCTGATGGGGGCGGGCCACCACATCGTGGCCTCGACCTCGCTCTATGGCGGCACGCGCAACATGCTGGCACTCACCCTGCCGCGCTTCGGCATCGAGACGACGTTCGTCCATCCGCGCGACCATGACGGGTTCCGCAAGGCCATCCGGCCCGAGACGCGCCTCGTGCTGGGAGAGACCATCGGCAATCCGGGCGGCGAAGTGCTCGACATCCCGGGCATTGCCGCCATCGCCCACGAAGCGAAGATCCCGCTGATGATCGACAATACCTTCGCCTCGCCGATCCTGTGCAAGCCGCTGACCCTGGGCGCCGACATCGTCTTCCACTCGGCGACCAAGTTCATCGGCGGCCATGGCGTGGCGATCGGCGGCGTGATCGTCGACTCCGGCCGCTTCGACTGGGAGCGGTCGGGCAAGTTCCCGACACTCACCGAACCCTATGCCGGCTATCACGGCATCGACTTCGCCGAGGAGTTCGGTCCGCACGCCTTCGTGATGCGCGCCCGCACCGAGGGTGTGCGCGACTTCGGCTGCTGCCTGTCGCCGCAGAACGCCTTCTATCTCATCCAGGGCCTCGAGACATTGCCGCTGCGCGTCGCCCGGCACGGGGAGAATGCGCGCAAGGTGATGGCGTTCCTGACGTCCAACACCGCGGTCGAGCGCATCGCCTCACCCGACATGCCCGATCATCCCGACCATGCGCTGGCGCAGAGAATGCTGCCCAAGGGCACGGGGTCGATCTTCAGCTTCGACATCAAGGGTGGGCGCGAGGCCGGCCGCCGCTTCATCGAGCGGCTGAAGATCTTCTCGCACCTCGCCAACGTGGGCGATGCCAAGTCGCTGGTGATCCATCCGGCTTCCACGACGCATGCCCAGCTCGATGCGGCGGCGCTCGCGCAGGCGGGCATCGGCGAGGGAATGATCCGGCTCTCCGTGGGCCTCGAGGATGCCGAGGACCTGATCGACGATCTCGGACAGGCGCTGCGCGCCTCGCAGAAGGGCTGACCATGAAGCTCACCGTCGATGGCCGCACCGTCTTCGCGACGACGGGTGGTACCCCGTTCGATCCCACCAAACCGGCGATCGTATTCCTCCACGGCGCAGGCTTCGACCGCACCGGGTGGCGCCTGCAGACACGCTGGTTCGCCAACCATGGCCGCACCGTCCTGGCCGTCGACTTTCCGGGACATGGCTGGTCCGATGGCCCGGCACTCGACAGTATCCCGGCGATGGCCGACTGGACGGCGCGCCTGATCGAGGCGGCGGACCTGAAGCAGGCAGCCCTCGTCGGCCATTCGATGGGCGCGCTGGTCGCCCTCGATTGCGCGGCGCGCCATGGCGACAAGGTGAGGGCGCTCGGCCTGTGCGGCATCGCCTCGGAGATGCCGGTCCATCCCGAGATGCTGGAATCGGCCAAGGCCAACACGACGAAAGTGCAGGAGCTCATGACCTTCTGGGGCATGGGCAATGCGCTGCACAAAGGCGGCATGGTCTCGCCCGGCCTGTGGTTGCGCCGCGAGTCGCTCGCGGTGCTGGCGGGCAACGCGCCGGACGTGATCCATACCGACCTGGCCGCCTGCAACGCCTACAAGGACGCGCCGGCCCGGGCGGCTGCCGTGAAGTGCCCGACCGTGTTTGTCCTCGGCGACGGCGATCTCATGACGCCCGCGCCCAAGGCGAAGCCGCTGGTCGCCGCCATTGCCGGATCGAACGCGGTCGTGATCCCCAACTGCGGACACTTCATGATGGTGGAGCGTCCCGACGAAACGCTGGAGGCGTTGAAGTCCCGTGTCTGAACGCGTTGCCCTCGTCACCGGTTCGACCTCCGGGATCGGCGCCGCCATCGCGCGCCGCCTGTCGCGCGACGGCTATGCCGTGGCCCTTCATTCGCGCAGCTCTGCCGACACTGGAAAGGCAATGGCTGCCGAATTGCCAGGTGCCAGCTATCACCAGGCCGATCTCGGCGACGAGACGGCGGCGCGCGGTCTCGTCGCGTCGGTCCTGGAGCAGCATGGCCGTCTGGACGTGCTGGTGAACAATGCCGGTCTTTCGATTCGTATCCCGCACACCGACCTCAAGGCCGCGACGCCGGCGCTATGGCGGCAGATGCTCGACGTCAACTTGATCGCGCCCTTCGTCCTGGTCGCGGAGGCCGAAGCGGCGCTCCGCAAATCGGCCGGGGCCGGCCGGTCGGCCAGCATCGTCAACATCGGCACGCATGCCGGCTCGCGGCCCAAGGGCTCTTCGATCCCGTATGCCGCGTCGAAGGCGGCATTGCATCACGTCACAAAGCTGCTGGCGCTGTCGCTGGGGCCGGATATCCGGGTCAACGCGGTGGCGCCGGGCCTGGTCGAAACGCCGATGACGGCGAACTGGCCGGACATGCTGGAGATGTGGAAGTCCAGGTCGCCCATGAAGCGCCCCGCGAAGCCTGAGGACATTGCCGATCTGGTGGCCGCCCTGTGCGCCAATGATTACGTTACCGGAGAGATCGTCATCGCCGACGGTGGGTTGAACCTCACCTAGCCAGACACGGAGGAAACAACAATGAACGTCCAGACGCTGCCGCCGGGCTACAAGACCGCCCCTTGGACACCGCCCGAGACCATCACCGGCGCCATGCTGGCCGAGGCCAGCAACAAGCTCATCGAACTGCTGCGCATCCGCACCCAGCCGATCGGCATGCGCCTGTTCGAAGACCCGGCCGAGATGGACAAGATCAAGGGCGTGCGCAAGCCGACCGAGGGGTTCAAGTTCACCATGTGCCAGATGGTGACGCAGTCGCGCTGGTACGGCTTCACCTTGGGCATCACCGTCGACAATACGCGCGGCGGCAATTGCGGCGGCGTCGTGGGCCTCAACCATCCGGGCGAGGGCTTTCTCTCCGGCGATCACATGAACGGCGTGTGGTTCGGCAACAAGGAAGCCTCGGCCGCCCACCAGGCGCAGATGCCCCGGGTGCCGGACGGCAAGTACAATGGCCTCGTCGTGGCGCCGCTGCGCTCGGCGCGTCTCGACCCGCCGGACATCTGCCTGTTCTACGGCACGCCCGGCCAGATGATCTATTTCATCAACGGGCTGCAGTATCACCGCTACCGTCGATACGACTTCACGGTGACGGGCGAGAGCGCCTGCGCCGATTCCTGGGGGCGGGCGCTCGCCACGCGCCAGACCTCGCTGTCGCTGCCGTGCTTCGCCGAGCGCCGCTACGGCGGCGTCGCCGACGACGAGCTGCTGATGGCCTGCCCGCCGGACGAACTGCTGCGGGCGGTCGAGGGCATGGGCCATCTCGGCAAGAACGGCCTGCGCTATCCGTTCCCGCCCTATGGCGCGGTGATGGATCCGGCGCTGGGCATGGCCAAGAGCTACAGCTGAGATGCTCTACGTCGTGGCCTGGCCGGTGCTGGGCGAGGCCGACGACACAGCGCTGCGCCGGTTGCGGGCGCAATACCATCCGCAGGAAGCCGACCTGATCGGTCCGCACTTCACCCTCGTGTTCGGCGCTGCGGCCGAACGCGAGCAAGAGCTGCGCACGACACTGCAGGGCGTCACGCAACGGCCCTTCTGGTTCATGATCGACCGCATCGTGCGATCAGACCTCTATCTCTATGCCGAGCCGTCGGATGGCGCGGCGGAGCTTCAGTCGTTGCATGAAACGCTCAATCCCGCACCGGGCAGCGAGCCGTTCGAGCCGCACATCACGCTGGGCCGGTTGCGCAGCGCTGCCGAGGCCGAGCAGGTGGCGCGCATCGTCGGGCGCCAGAACCTGCCGATGACCGGACGGATCGAGGAGCTGGCGCTGCTGCGGCGAGCGGGCGACACGCTCGAAACGGTGGCCGGCATCCGCCTCGGCGCATGAAGATCCTGCGCCGGATCCTGCTCGCGCTCCTGGCCGGCCTTGTGCTGCTGCTTTTCATCGGACGCCCGATGGTCTGGGCGGAAGCCACGCTGCTGATGCGGGACATTGCGGCGGGGGGCGCGCCGACCTGGTTGCAGGAGGTGACCGCGCCGCCCGGCGAACAACCGATGCACTGGGACGGCGGGGAGGGCGATCTCTATCTGCCGGCGAGCCAGGCGCGTGCCGCGATGGTCCTCGTGCCGGGCGCTGCCGTGCTGGGACGTGACGAGCCGAGGCTGCAGGCCTTTGCGCGCAGCCTCGCGCGGGTGGGTTTTGCCGTGCTGGTGCCGGAGCTGCCGGAAGTGCGCCAGCTCGTCCTGTCCCGCGCCGACGGCGACCGGGTGGCCGATGCCCTGCGTCAGCTGCACAAGCGCCTGCCCGATCTGCCGCTCGGCGTCGCGGCCATTTCCTACGCCGCCGGGCCCGCCATCATCGCCGCGACCCAGGACGATCTCGCCCCGCATATCGCCTTTGTCGTCGCCATCGGCGGCTACCGCGATGCCTACACGACCATCCGCTTCGTCACCACCGGCGCCTTCCGGCCGAGAGGCGACAGCCGGGAATTCAGGGTCGAGCCGAACGCCTACGGCCGCTGGGCCATCCTGCGTGCCAATGCCGGGCGGCTCGACGATCCGGCCGACTCCCGCCTGTTGGAACAGATCGCGCTCCGCCGCTTGCGCGACCGCGACGCCGACATATCACGAGAGGCCGCGATGCTGGGACCGCAGGGGCGCGCGGTCCTGGCCCTGGTCGACAATCGCGATCCCGATGCCGTCAATCGCCTGATCGAGGAACTCCCCGAGAGCGTGCGCCGCGAGATCGATGGCCTCAATCTCGCCTTCCATGATCTGTCGAAGTTGCGCGGCCATCTCATCCTGGTGCACGGCCGCACCGATCCGATGGTGCCCTACAGCGAGAGCCAGGACCTTGCCGTGGCGGCGTCGAAGGCGCGTGTATCGCTGTTCCTGATCGACGATATCGGCCACGTCGAGTTCACGGCGGTCAACGTCGCCAATGCCTGGAAGATGTGGCAGGCGATCGTCGCGCTCCTGGAGGAGCGGCGCTAGGGCTCAGGAATAAAAAGGTCGATAACACAAAATCCGTCGTCTCGACCGGAGCGCCGCAGGCGCGAAGCGGAGAGACCTTTTTTCCACCAGAAGCCGGCTATTCGTAGAGAGTAGGTCTCTCGGCTACGCCTCGTGGAGTTTACCCCGAGGTATTCGAGGGGCGAGGCTTCGGTCGAGACGACGGATTGGGTTTTTACGTGAGGTTCCGATCCGATCAGCGCCAGAGCGGCGGTTGCGGCGGGAGGCGGACGTTGCCGGGCCGGGTCGCCACACCGAACTTCGCCAGGACTTCGCGAACCTCGCGCGGCATCGCCAGGTTCGGAGACGCCGTGACGCCCGCCAGCTTGAACAGGCGATCGATGACGCGTTGCAGTCGGTCGGTTTCGTCGGGATAGCGGCGGATCTCGACCTTGCGGCCCTCGTCGATGCCGGCCTTTGCCTTCGCGATGTTGAGGGCAAGCTGCAGGCCGCCCAGCTCGTCGACCAGGCCCGCGCGCTTGGCGTCGATGCCGCTGAACACCCGCCCGCGGGCCGCCGCGTCGATGCGGTTGGCGTCGAGGTTGCGCGACTCCGCCACCTGGGCGGTGAAGGCGGCATAGATGATGTCGAGCTCGCGATTGACGGCGGCGCGCTGGGCCGGCGTCGGCGGCTGGAAGGTCGAATGCATGCCCGCGTTGCGGCCGACCGATACGCGCTCGACATTCACGCCGAGCGAGGTCAGCAGCTCCTGAGCCATCGGCCAGATGCTGAACACGCCGATCGAGGCGGTGATGGTCGTCGGCTGGGCGACGATCACCTCGGCACGCACCGCGGCGAGGTAGCCGCCCGACGCCGCTATGTCGCCCATCGACACGATCACCGGCTTGCCGGCGGCACGCGCGCGGCCGACCGCATCGGCGATCGCGTCGGCAGCGGGGTAGGTGCCGCCGGGCGAGTCGATGCGCAGGACGATCGCCCTCACGTCCTTCGCCTGCGACGCGTTCTCCAGCGCCTCGACCACATCGTCGGAGTTGGCCATCGCCTCGTCCTCGAGGGGGCTGCCGTTGCCGGTGCCTGATGAGATGGCGCCGCTGGCCCGAACCAGGGCGATGACTTCGCCGCTGGTCTGTGGGCGCGCCTCGTCGCCGGCATACTCCGCCAGCGTAACGAGGTCGCGCTTGCCGTTGGCCCGCTGGTAGACGTCCTCGAGCGCATCGGTGCGATAGCCGATCTTGTCGACGAGACCGTCGCGACGGGCCTGCTCGGACTCGTGCGGCGCGCTATCGATCAGGCGGCGAAGATGGCCAGCCTCCATCTTGCGATCGCGGGCGACGTCGGCAATGAACTGGTCGAACAGGCTGTCGATGAGCTGCTGCAGGTTCTCGCGGGCGGGGCGGGTATAGCCGGTCTCGGTGAACGAATCGGGCGCGCTCTTGTATTCGTAGCGCTTGCCGCCCTCGACCTTGACGCCGAGCTTGTCGAGCCCGCCCTTGAGGAAGGGCGTCTCGATGGCGATGCCGGTGACGCCGAAGCCGCCGCTCGGCTGCAGCCAGATCTGGTCGAGTGCGGCCGCGAGATAGTAGTCGGCGACGTGGCTGCCGCCGCTGCCGAGGGATTCGGCGAAGCCGACCGCGAACTTGCCCTTGCCGCGGAAGTGGGCGATCGCCTGGCGCAGTTCCTGGACGCGCGCCAGTCCGCCTTCCTCGTCGCCGATCTCGACATACAGGCCGACGATGCGCGGATCGTCCGCCGCCTGCCACAGAAGCTGCACGGTCTCGACGATGTCGCGCGAGCTGCCGAACAGCCCGCCGCTCAGCAGCCCGGTCGAGGTCGTTTCCGGCGGCAGCGCGCGAAGGTCCAGCGACAGCACCATCTGCTGCGGCAGCGGCTTGGGCGAGAAGGGACCGGAGGCGAAGAAGGCCACGCCGGCGACCACCGCCAGCAGGACGAGGGTGCCGATGGTCGCAAGAAAGCCGACGATGAAACGCCGCATGCGAGAGTTTCCCTCTTGTGACTGAGTGCTGACTAGGAGCGAACGAGATTCGGCCGGAACGCCTTTATGGCGTCAAGCATCGTCATGGCAGTTGTCTCTAGGCCGTTATCCCGGACGATGACGGCTGCCGGGACGCCGCGGATCGGGCGCAGGCTGTCATCGACGTTGAACTGGGAAAGGCGCAGGTCTGCTGCGAGGAAGGCGTGCGGTTCGACGCCGATCTGCAGCTGGGCGCGCATCGCCAGGCGGCGGATTCGCACCCACTCGATGTCGGACCAGGCGATGCGGGCATTGCGGCCAAAACCCAGCGCGATTCCTTCATGGTCGATCACGACCTGCGGCGTGCGGTCCAGAGCGCGACTGAGGCCCAGATAGATGTAATAGACCATGATCAGCGCCAGGAGAGAGAACATCACGAAGCGCGGGTCTTTCAGCGACAGCGTGGGCGCGTTGGGGGAATTTCCCGACGTGAAATGTGCGACGGCCGAGCCGATCATCAGCAGCGAGACGGCCGCCATCCCAACATTGTGGAGGGTGCCGTAGCGCACCTGCAGGGCTTGCCGCGCGGCCACCGCGCGCGCTAGCCGGCCTGCGCGCGATGGCGCAGCAGATGGTCCGCGAGGACGCAGGCCATCATCGCTTCGGCGACCGGCGTGCCGCGGATGCCGACGCAGGGATCGTGGCGGCCCTTGGTGCGCAATTCGATCTCGCGGCCGTTGCGGTCGACGCTGCGGACCGGAGTCAGGATCGAGCTGGTCGGCTTGACCGCAAGACGGCAGACGATGTCCTGGCCGGTCGAGATGCCGCCCAGGATGCCGCCGGCATGGTTGCTCAGGAAGGCGGGACGACCGTCGCTCATCCGCATCTCGTCGGCGTTCTCCTCGCCGCTCATCGCAGCCGAGGCGAAACCGTCGCCGATCTCCACGCCCTTCACGGCATTGATGCTCATCAGCGCCTTGGCGAGGTCGGCGTCGAGCTTGTCGTAGACCGGATCGCCGAGACCCACGGGCACGCCCGAGGCCACGACCTCGATGACCGCGCCGCACGAACTGCCGCGCTTGCGCACATCGTCCAGGTAGCCTTCCCAGTTCTGCGCCGCCTGACGGTCGGGACACCAGAAGGGGTTGTCGCCGGTCGCCTCCCAATCCCAGTTGGCGCGGTCGATCCTCTGCGTGCCGATCTGGACCACGGCGCCGCGGATCGTGACGCCCTCTCCCAGGATTTTGCGCGCGATCGCCCCGGCGGCGACACGCACGGCGGTCTCGCGCGCGGACTGGCGGCCGCCCCCGCGATAGTCGCGCACGCCGTACTTCATTTGATAGGTGTAGTCGGCGTGGGACGGGCGGAACTGGTCCTTGATCTCGCCGTAGTCGCGGCTGCGCTGGTCGACATTGTCGATGTGCAGCCCGATCGGCGTGCCGGTCGTGACGCCCTCGAACACGCCGGACAGGATCTTCACCGTGTCCGGTTCCTGGCGCTGGGTGACGAAGCGCGACTGGCCCGGGCGGCGCTTGTCCATCCACACCTGGATGTCGGCCTCGCTGAGGGGGATGCGCGACGGCGCACCGTCGACCACGCAGCCGATCGCAGGGCCGTGGCTTTCGCCCCAGCTGGTGAACCGGAAGAGGGTACCGAAACTGCTGCCGGCCATGGCCTGCCGGCCTCCTGTGCTACTCGCCTTCGAAGTTGCCGAGCAATTCGGCGATCTGCTTCGCGGACGAGGTGTTGATCATGCCGACGACATGGTAGCCGGCATCGACGTGCATCACTTCACCGGTCACACCGGTGCCGAGATCGGACAGGAGATAGAGGCCGGCATTGCCGACTTCCTCGGTCGTGACGTTGCGCTTCAGCGGAGAGTTGAGCTCGTTCCACTTCAGGATGTACCGGCCGTCGTTGATGCCGGCGAACGCCAGCGTCTTGATCGGGCCGGCCGAGATCGCATTGACGCGAATCTTCTGCTCGCCGAGATCGGCCGCCAGGTAGCGCACGCTCGCCTCGAGGGCGGCCTTGGCCACGCCCATGACGTTGTAGTGCGGGATGACCCGCTCGGCGCCGTAGTAGGTGAGGGTGAGCAGGCTGCCGCCATCCTTCATCAGCGGCACGGCGCGCTGCGCCACCGCGGTGAAGGAGTAGACGCTCACGTTCATCGTGAGGTTGAAATTGTCGGACGAGGTGTCGAGGTAGCGGCCGCGCAGCTCGTCCTTGTTGGAGAAGGCGATGGCGTGGACCACGAAGTCCAGCTTGCCCCATTCCTTCTCCAGCTTGGCAAAGACGGCATCGATGCTGGCGGGGTTGGTTACGTCGCACGGTTCGATGATCTTGGCGCCGATCGAGTTGGCCAGCGGCCGCACACGCTTTTCCAGGGCTTCGCCCTGGAAAGTGAAGGCAACCTCGGCCCCCTGGTCGTGGCAGGCCTTGGCAATCCCCCAAGCGATCGAGCGTTCGTTGGCGACGCCCATTACGAGGCCTTTTTTACCGGCCATCAGTTGTGCAGCTGCGGTCATGCCTCGTTCTAGCTGGGGAACGCTATTGGGACAAGATGCCGGTGGTGGAACGCGCCGTGCCCCCTCATATTGTGGTCATGATCAGGGAAACCACCGATCCGCTTGAGCTTTTCGCCGCCTGGTACGGCGAAGCCGCCACTTCCGAGCCCAACGACCCCTCGGCCATGGCCCTGGCCACGGTCGGTCCGGACGGCACGCCCGCCGTGCGCATGGTCCTGCTGAAGGATTATGACGCCGACGGTTTCGTATTTTACACAAACTATGAAAGCCGCAAGGGCAACCACCTGCTGGCCCACCCCAGGGCGGCCCTCCTGTTCCACTGGAAGTCTCTGCGGCGCCAGATTCGCCTCGAGGGGCCGGTCACCCAGACGACCGCCGCCGAGGCCGATGCCTATTTCGCGAGCCGGGCGCGGGGAAGCCAGATCGGCGCCTGGGCCTCGGAACAGTCGCGGCCGTTGGAGAGCCGGTTCGCGCTGGAGAAGCGGGTGGCGGAGTATGGCGCCCGGCACGTGATCGGCACGGTGCCGCGGCCGCCGCACTGGTCGGGCTTCCGCCTGCAGCCGACCCTGATCGAATTCTGGCAGGACGGCGCCTTCCGTCTGCACGACCGGTTGGAATATCGGCGCGGCGCTCCCACGGAGCCGTGGACCACGCGAACCCTCTATCCCTGAGGGCGTGATGGCAATGGAGCCCCAACGGCTGATGCGACTGGCGACCGTCGCTTCGATGTCGACGGCGCTCATCCTGATCGTCGCCAAGTTGGTGGCCTGGCGGCTCACCGATTCGGTGAGCATGCTGTCGTCGCTGGTCGATACGTCGCTCGATCTCGTCAGCTCGATGGTGACCTTCTTCGCCGTGCGACAGGCCCTCATACCGGCCGATGACAATCATCGTTTCGGTCATGGCAAGGCCGAGGGACTGGCGGGACTCATCCAGGCCGGCTTCATTGCCGCCTCGGGGTGTGCGCTCCTCGTCGCGATCGTCGAGCGGTTGGGCAATCCCAAGCAGGTCCGTGACGAGGAAATCGGCCTTGTCGTCAGTGTGCTGGCGGTCGGACTGACCCTGTGCCTCGTTGCGTTCCAGAAGTATGTCGTGCGGCGCAGCGGTTCACTCGCCATCAATGCCGACATGGCGCACTACAGCACCGATCTGGTGGCGACGCTGGTTACCGGCGCGGGCGTCTTCCTGTCCGGCCTGCTGGACCAGCCGCTGATCGACAGCGGTGTCGCGGCCCTGGTGGCGCTCTACCTGATGCGTGGCGGCTGGAAGGTTGGACGGGAGTCGCTGGACGTGCTGATGGACCACGAACTGCCGGCCCAGGACGGCAGCAGGATCGAGGCGATCGCGCGGGCGCATCCCGGCGTGAAGGACGTGCACGACCTGAAGACCCGGTCGAGCGGTCTCACCCGGTTCATCCAGCTCCATATTGAAGTCGAACGCGACCTCTCGGTCGTGCTGGGCCACGCCATCGGGCTCGAGGTCCAGGCCGAGATCGCCAAGGCCTATCCCGGCGCCGACATCATCCTGCACGTCGATCCGGCGCCGGCTCCATGACGGGCAAACCTTCCTTCATCGTCGAGGACCAGTCCGAGACGATCGCCTTTCTCGAGGCCGAGCTCAAGCCGGAGCGCCGGATCGACACGCACGGCGCCGTCGTCTTCCTGTGCCGCGAGCGCGCCTACAAGCTGAAGCGGGCCGTGAAGTTCCCCTACATGGACTTCTCGACCGAGGGCCGGCGGGCAGCGATGTGCGCCGCGGAGATCGACGTGAACCGGCGATCGGCCCCCGAGATCTACCTGGGCGTCGCGCCCGTCCTCAGGCGCAACGGCAAGCTGGCTCTGGGCGAGGTCGGTGAAACCCCCGGACAGGCGGTCGACTGGCTGGTTGTGATGCGGCGCTTCGACGAGGAGGGGCTGCTGGATCGCATGGCAGCGGGGGGCGCGCTGACGCCCGAACTGATGGCCGCCCTCGGCGCGCGCGTGGCGCAGTTTCATGACGGGTTGCCCGCCATCGCCTCGGGCTTCTGTTCGCCCGACGACTATCGCCATTCGGTGGCCGCCGATGTCCGCCAGATGCGCGAGGCGGGGGACCGTCTCGATCCGCCGACCAGCGAGGCGTTGGCGGAGGCGATGCCGCGCTCGCTCGAACCGTTCGTGGATCTGGTGGCGCGTCGCGTCGCGGCCGGCGCGATCCGGCGCTGCCATGGCGATCTGCACCTGCGAAACATCGTGAGCCTGAACGGCCAGCCCGTGCCGTTCGACGCCATCGAATTCTCCGACAAGATCGCCAACATCGACGTGCTCTATGACCTCGCCTTCGCGCTCATGGACCTGGCGCGACAGGGGCTAGGAGCGCTGGCCAACCGCCTGCTGAACGAATGGCTGTGGCGGGTCGGCGAAGTCGAGGGCTCCTCGCATGAGGAGGCGCTGGCGCTGCTGCCGATGTTCCTCGCCCGCCGCGCCGCAATCCGTGCCTATGTCGATTCGGCCGTCACGGCCGTCAGCGGCGCCGACAACGCGCCGGCGCGCGCCTACCAGAAAGCGGCGCTGGGCTTCCTGCAGCCCGCGCCGCCGCGCCTGGTCGCAATCGGCGGCCTGTCGGGCAGCGGCAAGACCACGCTCGCGCTGAAGCTCGCCCCGGCGATCGGCCGTACGCCGGGCGCCGTCGTGGTCCGGACCGATGTCGAGCGCAAACGGCAGGCCGGTGTGCCTCTGGAAGAGCGCATGCCGGCGGGCAGCTATTCCCCGGAGGCGTCGGCCAGGATCTACGCAGCCTCCATGGCGCGCGCCGAGCGGGTGCTGCGGGCCGGGCAGAGCGTCGTGCTCGATGCGGTCTTTGCCCGTCCCGGGGAACGCGCCGCGGCCGAGGCGCTGGCGCGCACGGTCGGGGTGCCGTTCCAGGGCATCTGGCTCGACGTCCCGAAGGACGTGGCGCAGCAGCGCGTGACGGACCGCAAGGGCGATGCCTCCGACGCCACGGCAACTGTGGTCGAGCGCCAGTTCGCCTACGATTTGGGACACATCGACTGGGACCGTCGCTGACCTCGGCTTGACGGCGATGTCGTGAGTGAGTAATCACTCACTTATGGAATCGGTGAAGCTGATCGATGTGTCGGACGGCGCGGCCTCCGGGCATGTGCGCCAGCGGGAGGCCGAAGCCTTGGCCGTTCGCGACGCCTGCCTCGGCTGGTTGCCGCTGGGGGGCCTGCTGGCCCGCCTCGCCGATCCGATCGTGCGGGGCTGGATGAAGCGGTCAGGGACGGCCTACACCGCCGAGATCGACAGCGTCGCCCGCACCCTGAAGAAGCCGGGCATCTGGCTCCTGCACGGCGCCTACCTCTTCGGCTGCACCGCGCTGGCCGACGATACCGCGCAAGGGCCGCGTCTCCGCCGCACGCTCGACTGGCCGTTTCCCGGTCTCGGCCGCCTCGTCGAGGTGAGGCGCCATCGCGGCGCGGCCGGCGAATTTCTGAACGTCACCTGGCCGGGCTTCGTCGGCGTGCTGACCGCGGTGGCGCCGGGGCGCTTCGCCGCCTCGATCAACCAGGCGCCGATGCGCCGGCGTTGGCGGACACCGGTGTTGCTGTGGCTCGACTATGTGCTGAACGCGCTCGCCGGCCTTCGCAGCAGCGGGCGCCTGCCGCCCGAGCATCTTCTGCGTCATGTCTTCGAGACCTGCGCGAGCTTCGACGAAGCACAGCATCTGCTCGAAACCGCGCCGGTCGCGCGACCGGTGCTGTTCCTGCTGGTCGGCACGAAGCCCGGCGAGCGGATCGTCATCGAACGCGAAGAAACCAGTGCGCGGACCTATCGCGACGACACGGTCTTCGCCAACGACTGGCGCGAACGCCATCCGACGTGGCGGCCCCGTGCCTGCGGCTCGGGCGAGCCGGTCGAGAACAACATCCGCCGCCGCACCGCGCTCGCCGCCTGGTCCGGCCGCGATGCCGATGACTTCGATTGGGTGACAGCCCCCGTCCTCAACGCCTGCACGCGCCTCTCGGTCGAGATGTGTCCCGCGACCGGCCAGCTGACCGTCGCCGGCTGGGAAGCCGACAGCGGCAGCGCCACCCGAGTCACCGCGATCTCGACCTTCCAGCAGGCCGTCCAGAAAACCCGGAGTTCTGGCCAATAAACGAAACAACCGAAATAAACGAAATAAATGAAGCCAATGCCGCACCCCCGAATCATGGGTCTTGGTGGCGGTTGAAACAGCGATCTTGCTTGACTTCTGAAAGACATTTCCCAACGGCCGGCCGGAGCCGTCGTAGGAGCCGCGATGAGCAAGCCGGAAGCATCGGAGCGCAAGACAGGAAGCATGGCGGGGCTCCTGCTCACCTTGTCGATCCTTGTCGGGACCCTGTACGCGATCGTCGGCTCGGCGATCCCCCCGGTGCTTTTCTTCCCGCTGTGGATCGTAGGCGACGCGGTCATTCCGGCCTGGGACGCGATCGATCCGACCGTGCCGCGGCTGCCGCCGTTGCCCAAGGATGCTTCGGATCTCAAGAACGCCGACGCCCGGGGCAAGGCGCTGCGGGCGAAGATCGACCAGTACTACGCGTCGCTGCCGGAGACCCGGAAGCCGTGGGTCTACAAGTACTTCGCGCCGCCTTATGTGGGATACTCGGTCGATATCGGCAGGATCGTCCGGCACTACATTCCTGCAGGCGCGTCGTTCGACGAAGCTGAGAGAATTCTCATGGCAGCCGGACTGACCGTCGATTGGCCGAGACCACCCAACGGCGTCATGGAGCCCGCCCATATTCCACGGCATGACTACCAGGTGAGGGCAAGCCTCGAACGGGGTACCGATCCGCCCGGATACATGCGGATCTATGTACGACTGTCGCCGCAGACACGAGGCGACTACGGTGCGAACTCGGCGGTGGGTGCGGTAACAGGCTCGATCGTCAAGCAGCTCGGGGCGGCGGCACCGCCCGTTTCGTTTCCTCTCGATGCCAGCCGTGCTGCGACGGAACTCGACGTCCTCGTGAAGATCCCCGACACCCGCTTCTATCAGTTCGATTTGACCTTCCGGGCTGCGAACCCCTCCGAAGCGCCGTCGCTGCGGAAGGTCAGCGGAGATGGTTCCCGACGGCTCGACGGAACAGAGGCGAGCCCGGGCGCCGTCATTCCGATCCGGGTGACGGTCGCCAATGAAGGTCATCCTCCCTTCTACGATCGGACGATCGATACGAAGGGAACGTACAGGTTCAGTTACCTGCAAATTTCGAGACAAGCCGGCGGCACTGGACTGCGCCCGGGCCTCTATCGCTTCAAGGTAACCACACTGAAAGACATCCCCGAACTCACGGACGTGAAGGTCGACTTCACGATCACCTGGGATGCCCGCATCTAGCTCCTAAGCCCGCTTCTTCGCCGTCGAGCTGCGCGGCAGCAGGCGCGCGAGGTACTGGCCGGTATAGCTCTCCTGCACCTTCACGATCGCCTCGGGCGGGCCTTCGGCGACGAGCCGGCCGCCGCCCGAGCCGCCGTCGGGGCCCATGTCGAGCACCCAGTCGGCGGTCTTGATGACTTCGAGATTGTGCTCGATCACCAGCACCGTGTTGCCGGTTTCGACCAGGCGATGCAGTACTTCCAGCAGCTTGCGCACATCCTCGAAATGGAGACCTGTGGTCGGCTCGTCGAGGATGTAGAGCGTGCGGCCGGTGGCGCGGCGCGACAGTTCCTTGGCGAGCTTGACCCGCTGGGCCTCGCCACCCGACAGGGTCGTCGCCTGCTGGCCGATATGGATGTAGCCGAGGCCGACCTGCTGCAAGGTCAGCAGCTTGTCGCGGATGACCGGCACCGCCTTGAAGAACTCGCAGCCCTCGTCGACGGTCATGTCGAGCACGTCGGCGATCGATTTGCCGCGGAACACGATCTCGAGCGTCTCGCGGTTGTAGCGCTTGCCCTTGCAGACGTCGCACTCGACGTAGACGTCGGGCAGGAAGTGCATCTCGATCTTGATGACGCCGTCGCCCTGGCAGGCCTCGCAGCGGCCGCCCTTCACGTTGAAGGAGAAGCGGCCGGGCTTGTAGCCGCGCTCGGTCGATTCCGGCAGTTGCGAGAACCAGTCGCGGATCGGCGAGAAGGCGCCGGTATAGGTCGCCGGGTTCGAGCGCGGTGTGCGGCCGATCGGCGACTGGTCGATGTCGACGATCTTGTCGAGATGGTTCACGCCCTCGAGCCCGGCGTGGGCGCCGGCATGCTCGCGCGCCTTGTTCAGCTGCTTGGCCAGCGCCTTGTAGAGCGTCTCGACGATCAGGGTGCTCTTGCCGCTGCCCGACACGCCGGTGACGCAGGTGAAGGTGCCGAGCGGGATGCTGGCCGTCACGTTCTGGAGATTGTTCTCCTTGGCGCCCTTCAAGGTCAGCCAGCGGCCGTTCTTCGGCGGCGGCTCGCGCCGCACCTTGGGAATCGGGACCTGGCGGAAGCCGGACAGATACTGGCCGGTGAGGCTCGCGCTGTTGCCCATCACCTCTTCGGGGGTGCCCTGGGCGACCACGTGGCCGCCGAGTGCGCCCGCCCCGGGGCCCATGTCGACCAGATAGTCGGCCGAGCGGATCGCGTCCTCGTCATGCTCGACCACCAGCACCGTATTGCCGAGGTCGCGCAGGCGCGTGAGCGTCTTCAGCAGCCGGTCGTTATCGCGCTGGTGCAGGCCGATCGACGGCTCGTCGAGCACATAGAGCACGCCGGTCAGGCCGGAGCCGATCTGTGAGGCGAGGCGAATGCGCTGGCTCTCGCCGCCGGACAGGGTGCCGGAGGTGCGGTTCAACGTCAGGTAGGACAGGCCGACATTGTCGAGAAAGCCCAGCCGCTCGTTGATCTCCTTCAGGATGCGGGCGGCGATCTCGCGCTGCTTGGACGTGAGCTTGGGATCGAGCGCCAGGAACCACTTCACCGCCTCGCCGATCGAGAACTCGGTGGTCTGGCTGATGTTGAGGCCGGCGATCTTGACCGCGAGCGCCTCGGGCTTGAGACGGGCGCCGTTGCAGACCTCGCACTTGCTCTCGTGCTGGAAGCGCTCCAGCTCCTCGCGGACCCAGGAGGAATCGGTCTCCCGCCAGCGGCGGTCGAGATTGGGGATCACGCCCTCGAACGGCTTGGTCGTCTGATACTGGCGGATGCCGTCGTCGTAGCGCATGGCGACCGACTCACTGCCGCTGCCGTAGAGAATGGTGTCGCGTACCTTCTTCGGCAGGTCGCGCCACGGCACCGAGGTCTTCACCTTGAAATGCTTCGCGATGCTCTCGAGCGTCTGCATGTAATACTGGCCGGACGAATCGGCCCACGGCGCAACGGCGCCTTCCGAGAGCGAGAGCCGGTCGTCCGGCACCACCATTTCCGGATCGAAGAACATTTTTACGCCCAAGCCATCGCAGGCCGGACACGCACCCTGCGGCGCGTTGAAGGAGAAGAGGCGCGGCTCGATCTCCTCGATGGTGAAACCGGAGACCGGGCAGGCGAAGCGGGCGGAGAAGACCGTGCGCTCGCCGTTGTCGGCATTCTCGGCGATCGCCAGGCCCTCCGCGAGGGTAAGCGCCGTCTCGAGCGAATCGGCGAGGCGGTTGCCGAGATCTGGTTTCACGACGATGCGGTCCACGACCACGTCGATATCGTGCTTGAACTTCTTGTCGAGCGCGGGCGCCTCGGCGATCTCGTAGAGCTTGCCGTCGACCTTGACCCTCTGGAAGCCCTTGCGCTGCAGCTCCTGCAGTTCCTTGCGGTACTCGCCCTTTCGGCCGCGCACGATGGGCGCCATCAGGTAGAGGCGCGTGCCGTCCGGCATCGTCTTGATGCGGTCGACCATCTGGGAAACGGTCTGGCTCTCGATCGGCAGCCCCGTCGCGGGGGAGTAGGGCACGCCGACGCGCGCGAACAGCAGGCGCAGATAGTCGTAGATCTCGGTGACGGTGCCGACCGTCGAGCGCGGATTGCGCGAGGTCGTCTTCTGCTCGATCGAGATCGCGGGCGAGAGGCCTTCGATGGAATCGACGTCCGGCTTCTGCATCAGTTCGAGGAACTGGCGGGCATAGGCCGAGAGGCTCTCGACATAGCGGCGCTGGCCCTCGGCATAGATCGTGTCGAAGGCGAGCGACGACTTGCCCGAGCCGGAGAGGCCGGTGATCACCACCAGCCTGTCGCGCGGCAGGTCGACGTCGACGTTCTTGAGATTGTGCTCGCGCGCCCCTCGGACGGAGATGAAGCGATGGGGCTCGGCAGCGGGTAAGCGGGACTTGGCCATCAGGACCGGAACCATAAGGTATGCGCGGGATCAGCGCATATGGCGATTATCCCACAGCTCCGCCAGTGCCCTGCGTCAAGCTGGCGATGCTTGCGCTGCCAGCACCCGAGCGGTCGGCCGATCGTTCATCAGAAGCTGCGCGGTACCCGCGATCAGTCCGATCAGGACGCCGATCTTCCAGGCGAGGTCGTAGGAGCCCAGCAGATCGAAAAGATAGCCGCCGCCCCAGGCGCCGAGGAACGATCCGGCCTGGTGGCTGAGGAAGGCGATGCCGGTCAGGGTCGACAGGAAGCGCAGGCCGAAGATCTGCACCACCAGCCCGTTGACCAGCGGAATGACTCCCAGCCAGAGCGTGCCCATGGCGGCGCCGAACAGCACGACCGAGAGGGGCGTCGGCGGGAACAGGAAGAACAGTGCCACCGCCAGCGAGCGCAGCAGGTAGATCGCGCCCAGCAGCAGGCGCTTGGGGTATTTGTCACCCAGCCAACCGAACAGCCACGAACTCAGGATGTTGAAGCCGCCGATCAGCATCAGCGCCACGGCGCTGTAGGACGGATCCATGCCGCACTGCGCGAGATAGGTCGGCAGGTGGGTGGTGATGAAGACGAGCTGCAGGCCGCAGACGAAGAAGGCGAGCGCCATCACGACGTAGCCGGTGTGGCGCCGCGCCTCGTCGAGGGCGCCGACCAGGGTGAGGTTGCGGTCGGTCGACAGGGTGTTGGGCAGCTTGTCGGCGCGGCTGCCGATCCAGGCGGCCGGCAGCATGGCGAGCGCCAAAATCACGAAGGCCCAGACCGCCGCGCGCCAGCCGTCGGTATTGAGAAGGTAGGCCGCGATCGGCGCCGTCACCATGGTGCCCACGGAGCCCGCGGCCGAGACGATGCCGAAGGCCAGCGTCCGGCGGCCGGGTTCGACGACGCGGGCGGCGATATTGGCGGTGATGCCCGACGTCGTGCAGGCCAGCGCCACGCCGATCAGGACGCCGGCGCCCAGGATGATGGGCAGGACGCCCTGGGCCGTGGCGGTCAGCCAGATCCCGAGGATGTACAGGGCGCTGCCGATCATCGCGACCCAGCGTGTTCCGTGCTTGTCGGCGAAGAAGCCGGCGATCGGCTGGCTGAGGCCCCACGCGACCTGCTGCACGGAGATCGCCAGCGCGAAGTCCGAAATCGCGATCCCCAGTTCCTTGGAGGCCGGCGCCTGGAAGAGGCCGAGATTCTGACGGATGCCCATGGCCAGGGTCATCATCAGCGCCGCCCCGCCCAGCATGGCGTAGGCCTGGCCGGTCGAAACCTGGGGAACGTGGAAGGATTTGCTCATGGCCGGGGAAGATACGGGAGACTTTGCTGCCACAACCAATGAATTGTCGGAGGGCGGTCATGAGCAGACCTAACTTCACAACCGAAGTTAGGTGTTTCCCACAGGCGGCCGGGGCTAGGTTGCCGGCCGTGAGGTAGGTGCCGCGTCCCGCGGCGCCGGGAAAGCCAAGGAGGCCCCGATGGCGGGCAGCGTCAACAAAGTCATTCTGGTCGGCAATCTCGGCCGCGACCCCGAAGTGAAGTCCATGCAGGACGGTCGTTCGCTGGTGAACATGTCGGTGGCGACGTCGGAGACCTGGCGCGACCGCAACAGCGGCGAGCGCAAGGAACGCACCGAGTGGCACCGTGTCGTGATCTTCAACGACAAGCTGGCCGAAGTGGCCCAGAAGTTCCTGAAGAAGGGCGCCAAGATCTATCTCGAAGGCCAGCTCACCACCCGCAAGTGGACCGACCAGAGCGGCCAGGAGCGATACACGACCGAAGTGGTCATTCCGCGTTTCGGCGGCTCCCTCACCATGCTCGACGGCCGCAGTGGCGGCGGTGAGGGCGGCGGGGGCGGCGGCATGGACGACGATTTCGGCGGCGGCGGCGGCATGTCCGGCGGTGGCGGGATGTCGAGCGGCGGTGGCGGGGGCGGTCGCGCGGCTCCGCGCGGCAAGGCCGAACTCGACGACGACATTCCGTTCTAGGCCGTGCGGACGCTCGTCCTGGGTGGGACGGGCGTCTTTGGCGGCCGGCTGTGCCGCCTGCTGGCGGGCGATCCTCTCGTCGATCTCACGATCGCCGCGCGCGATCGTGCCAGGGTCGAGGCTCTGGCGGCCGAACTGGGCATCGCGGGCCTGGTGCTCGATTGGCGGCGGGACCTGGACCGAGTCCTCGCCTCGCGACAGTTCGACGTGCTGGTCCATGTCGCCGGCCCCTTCCAGGGCCAGGATTATGCGGTGGCGGAAGCCTGCATCCGTCACGGCGTCCACTATCTCGACCTGTCCGACGATCGCGCCTTCGTCTGCGGCATCGACCGGCTCGATGCGGCGGCCAGAGCCGCAGGCGTGTTCGTTTGCTCGGGGGCGAGCACTGCACCCGCGCTCACCGGCGCCGTCCTCGAGCAAGTCTTGCAAGAGGGGATGGCGGTCGACCGCGTGTCGTTCGCCATCGTGCCGGGCAATGACGCGCCGCGCGGCCGCGCGTTGATCGAGGCCATCCTGTCGGGCGCGGGCAAGCCCATTCCGGATCAGCCGGGCCGGCACGTCTGGGGCAGCCTTCGACGCTTTGCCGTCCCCGGACTGGGCCGCCGCTGGGCGGCGTCCTGCGACCTGCCGGAGCCTGCCTTGTTTCGCCGGCGTTTCGGCGTCGCGGAGACCTACGCAGGCGCGGGGCTGGAGCTCTCGGTCCTGCATCTCGGGCTTTGGCTGCTGGCCGCGCCCGTCCGGCTGGGGTTGCTTCGCTCGCTCAGCCCGGCGGCGACGCCGCTGGCCTGGATCGCCGACCGGCTGCGCGCCTTCGGCACCGACAAGGGAGGGCTGCGCATCGATTTCGAGGCGGCGGGTGGTCCGCGCACCTGGTCGCTCGTGGCCGAGGGCGGCGATGGTCCCTTCATCCCCGCCACGCCTGCCGCGGCGCTGGTTCGCAAGCTGGCGCGAGGGGAGGTGACCCAGCGGGGCGCCATGCCCTGCATCGGCCTCCTGTCCCTGGCCGAGATCGAGACCGAGTGGCTGCAGGCGTCCCTGCGCATCGCCTGCGGTTGGGGCGAGGACGGCGCCTCCTTCCGACCGTCGCTCTATCGCCGCGTCCTGGGCCGTGCCTACGGCGCCCTGTCCGAAGCCGGGCAAAGGCTACATGGCGGAACGGGCGCCAACTGGAGCGGCCGGTGCTCGGTCGACGGACCCACCAACCTCGCCGGGCGACTCGTGGCCCGGCTGTTCGCATTGCCGCCCGCGACGGCGGATGCTCCCATCGAAGTCGACTTCGTCGTGCGTGGCGGTCGCGAGACCTGGATCCGGCGGGTCGGCGGTCGCGCGATGCGCTCCGAGCAATATATCGGCCTGCGCCGGCCCGGCGGCTGGATCGTCGAGCGGTTCGGGCCGTTCGCCTTCGATCTCAGGGTGCCCGTGAAAGACGGTCGGCTCGAACTGGTGATGACGGGCATGCGTTTCGCGGACGTGCCGCTGCCGCGCTTCTGCTGGCCCCTCATCAAGGCTGCCGAGACCGAGGATGAGGAGGGGCGTTTCCAGTTCGATGTCGAGATCGGCCTGCCGGGGATAGGCCGGCTGGTGCGCTATCGCGGTTTCCTCACAGGTCGATGAAGCGGTCCCGCGTCCCTGGCGACGGCACGAGGCACGCGTCGAGCCGGCCGAACCAGCGGATCCGATTGCGCGCAACGACGTCGTAGATCGGATCCCGCAAGAGCTTCGGGACCAGGATCAGCGGATAGAGCCAGCGCGCCGGGCCTCGCAGATGGCGCAGCGCCCGCAGCGCCGCGGTCGAGCGCGTGTAGAGCCTGTGGTCCTCGATCAGCAGGATCGTCCGATCCAGCGTGTCGTCGGGCAGGCCGAGCGCGGCGAGGACGTGCTTGCCAAGGGACGACTGCGCGCTGGCGAATTTGAGGCGGCCGTCGGGATCGCGCTTGAGGCAGAAGGCGACGAAGCGGCTGCACAGCACGCATTGGCCGTCGAAGAAGTAGAGCGGCTGCGGCAGGTCCGCCAGGGCCGGCGGGACCTTCACGCGGGAAAGCCGAGGGCCCGCAGTCCGGCCACCGTCTCTTCCGCGGAACGGTGATGAATGCCGCCCATGCCGGTGGCCCGCGCGCCCTCGACGTTCGCCATCACGTCGTCGATGAAAACCGCGTCCTGTGGACTGAAGCCGCCCGTCTCGCAGGCAAGCCGGTAGATGGCGGCATCGGGCTTCCAGCAGCCGACGTTCCCGGAGACGATGAAGTCGCGGAAGCGGCCGACGAAGGGGTGCTTCGCCTGCGCCGGTCCGCGCAGCCACGCGTCGAGGAAGCCGGGCGCGTTGGACAGCAGATAGAGCGGCACGCCGGCGTCGCCCAGGCGTCCGACCAGGGCCGCCATGGCGGGGAAAGCATGGTCGAGCATCTCGTCGAAACGGTCGTAATAGGCTGAAATCAGCGCTTCCTTGCCGGGATGACGCGCCTGCAGCTCGCGTGTGGCCGTGGCGGGATCGCCATCGTAGTCCTGCCGCATGTGCCATTCGCGGGTGGTCACGGTGGCGAGGAATTCCTCCATTTCCGCACCTTCCGGGATGAGCTTCCGGTAGAGGTGGCGCGGATCGTAGTCGATCAGAACGCCGCCCATGTCGAAGACCACGACAGAGGGGCGGGGCGGGGTATTTTCTGGGGGCAATTCGCTGCCTTTCCGCGAGGTATTTTCGGTGCGAATTTAGTCAATAATATCAAAGCATTAAAGGGCGGTCCGCTGGGCGATTTTTGTTGGTCTTCCGGGGCTTGTTTGGTAGGTTGCCCAATACCCCTGCCGGAGCCTCCGGACGGGCTGCAAGAACGAGAAAAATCTCAGGTCTCCGTGAGCGACGATACGACCCTGCCGCCGGCGCCGCCGCCCTCTGACGCGCCTCCGCCCCCGTCTTCCCCGCACGATATCGCGCCGATCACCATCGAAGAGGAGATGCGCCGCTCCTATCTCGATTACGCCATGAGCGTGATCGTGTCGCGGGCGCTGCCCGACGCGCGTGATGGGTTGAAGCCGGTGCAGCGCCGCATCCTCTACGCGATGAAGGAGGGGGGCTACGACTCGACGCGGCCTTTCCGCAAGTCTGCGCGCATCGTCGGCGACGTGATGGGCAAATATCACCCACACGGCGACAGCGCGATCTACGACGCCATGGTGCGCATGGCGCAAAGCTTCTCGATGCGCCTGCCTCTGATCTCGGGGCAGGGCAATTTCGGCTCGATGGACGGCGATCCGCCGGCGGCGATGCGTTATACCGAGGCACGACTTGCCACGGTCGCCGAGACGCTCCTTGAAGACATCAACAAGGACACGGTCGAGTTCCAGCCGAACTACGACGAGCGCGAGAGTGAGCCGACTGTGTTGCCGGCGGCCTATCCGAACCTGCTGGCCAACGGCGCCGGCGGAATCGCGGTCGGCATGGCGACCAACATCCCGCCGCACAATCTCGGCGAGCTGATCGATGCCTGCCTCGCGCTGATCGCCAATCCGGAGCTGACGGTGCCGCAGCTCATGGAATATGTGCCGGGCCCGGATTTCCCGACCGGCGGCCTCATCCTCGGCCGCAACGGCATCCGCGCCGCTTTCGAACTCGGCCGTGGCTCGATGATGATGCGGGCCAAGACCAACATCGAGCAGAAATCCGGCGGCCGCGAATCGATCGTCGTCACCGAGATTCCGTACCAGGAGAACAAGGCCCGACTGCACGAGCGCATCGCCGAGGTGGTGCGCGACAAGAAGGTCGAGGGCATCTCCGAGATTCGTGACGAGAGCGACAGGGACGGTGTGCGGCTGGTCATCGACCTGAAGCGCGACGCCATGGCCGACGTCGTGCTCAACCAGCTCTATCGCTTCACGCCGTTGCAGACGAGCTTCAGCGTCAACGCCCTCGCGCTCGACGGCGGCCGGCCGAAGCTGATGAGCCTCAAGGAGCTGCTCGAGGCCTTCATCCGGTTCCGGGCCGAGGTGATCACCCGGCGCACCCGCTTCGAGCTCAACCACGCACGCGACCGCGCCCATGTGCTGGTCGGTCTGGCGATCGCCGTCGCCAATATCGACGAGGTGATTGCGATGATCCGCAGTTCGCCCGATCCGAACGTGGCGCGCGAGCGCTTGATGGCCAAGGACTGGCCGGCCGCCGACGTGAAGCCGCTGATCGACCTGATCGCCGAGCCCGGGCGGGAAGTCTCGGCCGAGGGAACCTACCGGCTCTCCGAGGCGCAGGCCCGCGCGATCCTCGAACTGCGCCTGCAGCGCCTCACCGGCTTGGAGCGCGACAAGATCGCCGAGGAGCTGACCGAGGTCGCAAAGCTGATCGAGGGCTATCTCGAACTGCTGGGCGATCGCGACAAGCTGTTCGCGCTGATGGGCGAGGAGCTGCGCGAGATCAAGGAGAAGTACGCCACGCCGCGGCGGACGCAGATCGTCGACAACGAGTTCGAGCAGGATGTCGAGGACCTGATCCAGCGCGAGGACATGGTCGTGACGGTGACCCATGGCGGTTACGTCAAGCGCGTGCCGGTGTCGGCCTATCGGGCGCAGCGGCGCGGCGGCAAGGGCCGCTCCGGCATGGCGACGCGCGAAGACGATTTCGTGTCGAGCCTGTTCGTGGCCAACACGCATACGCCGGTGCTGTTCTTCTCCAGCCGCGGCATCGTCTACAAGCTCAAGGTCTGGCGGTTGCCGCTCGGTGCCCCGCAGGCGCGCGGCAAGGCGTTCGTGAACCTGCTGCCGCTCGGCGACGGCGAAACCATCAGCGCCGTCATGCCGATGCCGGAGGACGAATCGGGCTGGGCCAAGCTGAACGTCATGTTCGCGACGGCGCGCGGCGGCGTCCGTCGCAACGAGCTCAGCGACTTCACCAGCGTCAACCAGGGCGGCAAGATCGCCATGAAGTTCGAGGGTGAGGATGCCGGCGATCGCCTGATCGGCGTCAGTGTCTGCACCGAGGAGCAGGACGTGCTGCTGGCGACGCGCCAGGGCCGCGCCATGCGGTTCCCGGTTTCGACGGTCCGCGTCTTCGCCAGCCGCAATTCGACCGGGGTTCGCGGCATCGCGCTGGCCGAGGGCGACGAGGTGATCTCGATGTCCCTGGTCGACGGGGGCAAGGGAATCCCGACCGAAGACAGGGACACCTATCTGCGTCAGTCGCGGGCCCAGCGGCAGGCGGAGAACGCCACGGAGTCGGGCGAGCCGCTGGTGGAGACGACGGAAGAGGACGCCGCTGTTGGCGAGGAGGCGGCTTCGACCGCCCATATCCTTTCACCCGAACGATTTGCCGAGCTGCGCGCGAAGGAAGAGTTCGTGCTCACGGTCGCTTCGTCCGGCTTCGGCAAGCGCACCTCGGCCTACGAGTATCGGGTGACCGGTCGCGGCGGCAAGGGCGTGGAGCTGATGAGCCTGGCCAAGGGCGGCGAAATCGTGGCGGCTGTGCCGGTGCTCGACACCGATGAGATCATGCTGGTGACCGACGCCGGCACGCTCATCCGCTGTCCGGTGGATGGAATCCGGATCGCGGGCCGGGCGACGCGCGGCGTGCGCATCGTCAACGTGAGCGAGGGCGAGCGGGTGGTCACCGCCGTTCGGATCGGCGACGACGATGCCGGCAACGGCGGAAGCGGCGACGTCCAGGGGGAGCCGAGTACGGGAACGGATCAGGACTCCAGTTCCGAAACAAACGGTGGATAAGGATCGGTCGTGTCGCTAAGACTTCGCCGTCGCAGTCTGCGTACAGGGGGGAGACATGGCCGCAGAACGCACCGGGGTTTATCCGGGCACGTTCGATCCCATCACGAGCGGGCACATGGAAGTGGTGCGGCGCTCGCTGCGCCTCGTCGACAGGCTGGTGATCGGCCCGCACATCAATGTGGGCAAGGGGCCGCTTTTTTCGCTCGAGGAGCGGATCGACATCATCAACGAGGACATCGCGGATTTTCCACAGGCGGACCGCGATCGCATCACGGTGGTGCCGTTCGAGGGGCTGTTGATCCACTTTGCGCGGGACGTGAACGCGTCTCTTATCATCCGCGGGCTGCGGGCCGTCTCGGACTTCGAGTACGAAATCCAGATGGCCAACATGAATGCCCGCATGGAGCCTGCGATCGAAACCATCTTCCTGATGGCCTCCGACCGGCACCAGTTCATCGCCTCGTCCCTCGTGAAGGATATCGCTCGTTTGGGCGGCGACACCTCGCAATTCGTGTCCAAGAAGGTGTTCGAGCGCCTGAAGGCCAAGTTCGCCAAGAAGTGAGGGCTGAGGAGGTCGCGTTGACCATCGGCCCTCGGCACTTTATATCGGCGCCGCGCGGTGGAGAAGCCCGCGGCGCGGAACCGGAAAGAGCCCGTAGCTCAGCGGTAGAGCATCTGACTTTTAATCAGAGGGTCGTGGGATCGTACCCCACCGGGCTCACCACTGGACCCAAGAAGGAGAAGAACGGCTCATGCCGTCGGTGAAAGTCGTCAACGGCAAGCAGATCGTGGTCGAGCATCTCGGTCCGATCGAGCGCGCCATAAGCTTCGCGGTGAAGCCGTTCGTTCGCATGATACATCATCGCGACCTGATCGCCGCCATCCTGCGTCGCGAGGTGCGCGAGCGCTTCAAGGGATCGATCGCCGGATGGATCTGGGCAATCATCGCGCCCCTGCTGATGATTGCCGTCTATACATTCGCGTTCACGACGACGCTTTCTCTGCCGGGAGCCGACGGGACCGATGGCGCCGAGAGCAAGCAGGTCAGCTATTCGCTGTTCATCTTCAGCGGCCTCATCGTGTTCAGCTTCTTTTCGGAGATGGCGTTCCGGGCGCCGATGCTGCTGCACGAGTACACCCACTTCATCAAGCAGACGATCTTTCCCAGCGACATGCTGCCGGTGATCTCGACGTTGCGCGCCACGGCCTACACGCTGATTTCCGGCGCGGTGATGCTGCTGTTCCAGCTCGCGATGACCGGCTCCCTGCCGTGGACCGTGCTGCTGGTGCCGCTGATCTTCATCCCGTTCATGGCCTTCCTGATCGGCATGTCGTGGTTCCTGGCAGCGCTGGGCGCCTTCACGCGCGACGCCGGCTACCTGATGATCACCATCGTGCCGCTGTTCATGTTCGCGACGCCGATCTTCTATTCCCACGCCGGTCTGCCGGCGCCGTTCAACTTCTGGATCTATGCCAACGCGCTGACAGGATTCGTCGAGGTCATGCGCGACGTCGTCCTGTTCGGCAAGTTGCCCAACATGATCGTTTACGGCTGGACCCTGCTGATCTCGGTGTTCAGCTTCTATTTCGGCTACTGGTTCTTTGACAGGTATCGGAATGTCATCGTCGACGTCCTCTGAGATCGTCGTCGAGGCCAAGAACCTCGGCAAGGCGTTCCAACTCTACGCTCATCGCAACGACTGGCTGAAGCAGGTGCTGTTCGGCTGGTGGAAGGCGTATTTCAAGCCGTTCTGGGTCCTCCGCGACATCAGCCTCGAGGTCAAGAAGGGCGAGAGCATCGGAATCCTCGGCCGTAACGGCTGCGGCAAGTCCACTTTGCTGCAGGTGGTGTGCGGCATGACGCTGCCAAGCCATGGCGAACTGCGGGTCAACGGCCGCATCGCACCGGTGCTGGCGCTGGGCTCGACCTTCGACATGGAACTGTCGGGCCGCGAGAACGTCCTGATCGGGGGCGCGGTGCTGGGCTTGAAGCGCAGCGAGATCGTGCGGAAGTTCGAGTCGATCGCCGAATTCGCCGGCATCGGCGAGTACATGGACCAGCCGGTGAAGCACTATTCGATGGGCATGCGCACGCGCCTGGCCTTCTCGATCTGTGCCCATGTCGAGGCCGACATTCTGGTCGTCGATGAAGCGCTGTCCGTGGGCGACGCTGCGTTCCAGCGCAAGTGCCTCGACTGGATCGACAATTTCCGCAAGACGGGGACCCTGCTCTTCGTGTCCCACTCGATGGCCGAGGTCCGCCGCCTGTGCACGCGCGCGATCTGGATCGAGGAGGGGCGCATCCGCGAGCAGGGCGATCCCAACGACGTCATCCGCTCCTACCATCGCGCCCTGCTGGTCGAGAAGGACGACGTCCAGCGCTTCTCTTCCGGAAACGCCAAGCAGGTTGCAGCGGGCGAGTAGGGCCGCATGGAGCCGGGCATCCTGGCATGGCTCGGCTTCGGCTGGTGGTCGCTCGGCTCGACGATCCAGTGGACGAGTTCTGCGCTGGCGCGGACGCCCCGGGCAATCCCCGAGACCCGACACCAGGCGCGTGACTTCAGCATCGTAGCGCCGATGGCCGGTGCCGGGGACGCGACGGCGGACTATGTCGAGGCGCTGCGCCGGCTGGCGGATGCGGGGGCGGAAGTCCTGATCTGCGTGGCCCGCATCGACGATGGCGCGGTCGCGCCGACCAGAGGGATTTGGCCCGAGGCGCCGATCCTCGTCGGCAGCGACGATACCTTCAACCCCAAGATGAACAACGTCCGCAAGGGACTCGAGGCGGCCAGCCGGGACGTGGTGGCGCTGTGCGATGCCGGCATCCGGCTCGGTACGGACGAGCTGACCCGCGCCGCCGCCCCGCTCGCGGCCGGGGCAGGACTGGTGCTTGCCCTCAAGGCAGCCGACGCGCCGGGTAATTTCGCGGCCGAAGTCGAGCGTGCCTATATCGACGGGCATCAGGCCAAGTTCCTGTTCGCCGCCGATCGGCTGGGGCTGGCCGTGGCCTCCGGTGGCGTCACGATCATGACCCGCGACACGCTGCAGCGCATCGGCAACTGGCGGGGCTTCAACCGCTGGATCGCGGACGACTATTCGGTCGTGCGCTCGGTGCGCGAACTGGATCTCACAACCTGTCTCGGGGCGGTGATGCCGCGCCTGCCGCTCGGGAGGCGATCCTGGTCGACCGTCTGGCGGCGCCAGGTCCGCTGGGCGCGCACGCGGTTGCGCCTGCCGGTCTGGCCGCTGGTTCTGTGGGAGCCGGCGATCGGCTGGGCCGCGACCGGTGCGGCCGGTGCCGGCGCGCTGATCTGTTCGGGGGCGAACGTTGCTGTCGTCCTGATCGCGCTGGTACTCCATACGGCGGGATGGCTGTTGGCCGAGAAATGGTTCATGACGGGCCGCGGCCTGGCGTTCGGGGCGCGCGCAGCGACCGCGGCGCTGGTCCGCGAAGCCCTGGCACCGGTGCTGATTGCAAGTGCGCTTTCGAGCCGCGCCATCGATTGGCGTGGCACGGACCTCGGCGGCCAATGGCGGGACCGGCGGGCATCGGCTGAAGAGTCGTCAGGAAATACCGTCTCCGGGAAGTCCATATGAGCAGCGGAAGCAGCAGCCAGCCGATCTCCACCGTGATGTTGCCGGCAAAGGTCGATACGGTGACCGTGTCGGCCGTCGAAGGCATGCTGCTGACAGCTCTCCGGCCGGGAGCCCGAATCATCATCGATGGCAGCGCGGTTGCATACATGAGTGCCGCGGGCGTGCGCACCTTCGCAACCGTCATGCACGAGGCGGCGAAACTGCAGGCGCGCGTCGTGTTGTGCAGCTTCCATGGGGCCGCCTGGGATTGTCTCCTGGTCAGTGGCTTTTCCGAACTTCTCGAAATCGCCGCTACGACCGAGGAAGCCACGGCGCGACTGGAGAAGGATCCGCGGCCATCCACTGGGGAAAGCTTGCACCAGCGCCGCACCGCGGGTTAACTACGACCGGGCTGAGAGCGATATCAATGAGTTGGGACAAGGCGCCGCAAAGCGTGGCGACAGTTCCGGACGGAGATTGGGATTTGACAATCTGGAGCTGGCTGCGTGCCACCGCGCGCCCTACGGCCATTGTCCTCGGCTTGGGTTTTGGCTTGGCAGCTTGTACTGCCTTGCCCGGTGATGGTCCCTGGATGGGCGGCGCAGCCTCCACGACCACTGAGGCATTGCCGTTCGACGTGATAGACCTCACGCCGACGACGATCGCGAACTACCGCCAGCCGCCGCCGATCGACCGCCCCTCGACGGTGAGCAACCTGCCTGCGGGAGGCCGGGTTGCCGTGGCCCCGGGCGACGCCATCAAGGTGCGCATCTTCGAGCCCTACGAAGGCAGCATTTTCCCGACCATCCAGCGGCCGGGAGCGGATTTCGGCGTCCAGCGCGTCACCGATGACGGCACGATCAACGTTCCCTTCGTCGGTACCATCAAGGTCGCCGGGCTCGACTTGGGCCAGATCGAGAAGAAGGTCGCCCAGCAGGTGACGGCGTCGGGCAAGGCTCAGGAGCCTCAGGTCATCGTCGAGTTCGTTGCCGACCGGACGCATACGGTCATGGTCTCGGGCGATGTCAGGAATCCCGGACGGGTCTCCCTGCTCGAAGGAGTCCGCACGGTGGTGGAGGCGATCAACAAGGCGGGCGGTCCCGCCGGGATCGGCGGTCAGTCAGCGAACGGAGTTGGAGCCAACCAGTTCGAAGTGATCGTGCGCCGCAACGGCCAGATCATTTTGCAGTCGCAGTTCTCCGATGTCCTGGCGGGGGGCGATATCGGCCTCCAGAAGAACGACGAGATCGTGGTGCGCCCCAATCCGCGCGTATTCACGGTTCTCGGGGCCGTGGTGAAGGCGGGCAATGTCGACATGTCCAAGCACACGGTCAGCCTTCTCGAGGCCATGGGCATGGTGGGTGGGCTGAACGACACCCGGGCCAACAAGACCGGCGTCTATGTGTTCAGATTGGGTGAGTTGCAGACCAATCCCACGGCCCGCGGGAAGGTTTTCCGCCTGGATCTCTACCAACCGGTCTCCATCTTCATCGCACAGCAGTTCCCCGTGCTGCCGAAGGACGTGGTCTACATTACCAACGCCCCGCTCTACGAGTACGACAAGATATTGACATCAATCTACCGTACGGTTTCGATCGTTGGAGTTGCGCGAGGCAACATCGTCTCGACCGGCGGCTTCTAACTAGGGGCAGCGTGCCCGAGGGATTTCTGGTACTATCTGTTATGGCGCAGGCAAAAAAGTTCACTTGGGGCGCCACGGGATTGGCCGTGCTGCTCGTCGCGGCGGCGCTGACCCTGTGGATGATGCCCAGCCGGCAGACCAGCAGCGCGCAGGACGGTCCTCGTCCGGTGGCGCCGTTGATTTCGCGCGGGTACACCGACGCACCGGCCGGTACGGCATTGATAGCCGGCGATCCCGCCGGGGGCGGTGTGTTGATCGAGCTTCGGATCACTGACGGCCAGAAGGTGAAGCGCGACGATATCATCGCCGTGCTGTCCAATTATCCCAAGGCCGACATTGCCGTCCGCACCACCGAGGCGGAACTTTCCAAGACCCGGCAGGCGCGAGAGGCGATGGTCAGCGGCTACCGCGCGGCTGAGATCGCGATGCAGGAAGTCGTGGTCAAGTCGACGGCCGAAGAGGTCAAGCTCAAGAGCCTCGAGATGCAGCGATCCGGCAAGCCGCCGGATCAGAAGCAGCTGGAACAGAGCATTTCCCAGCAGAGTCTCGAGCGCGAGCAGGCCAAGCTGCGCGTCTTGAAGGAGACTCTGCAGACCGACCTTCAGCAGATCGACACGGATATCTCGATCATCCAGGCGAAGCTCGACAATGCCCGCAACACGCGCGAGCAGGCGCTGGTGCGCTCACCGCTCGACGGCATGGTGATCCAGATCTACACCCGCCAGGGCGAGCGCGTCTCCCCCAACGGCATCGCCAAGATCGTCGACCTGTCGCAACTCCGCGTCCTGGCCGACGTCGACGAATTGAACGTCGGCCGCATCGCGGCGGGCGGCAAGGTCGAGGTGACGTTCCGCGGCAGCCCGACAGTCTATTATGGCACGATCTCCCGTGTCGCTCCGACCGTGAAGCGCATGCAGCGCATGGAACCCGATGGTGGCTCCTCGACCGATGCGCGCGTGGTCCAGGTCGAGATCCAGCTCGATGACCCGTCCAGCATGCCGCAGGTCCTGGGCCGCGAGACGCGCGTCACCTTTCTCTGATGGCGCTCACCGTGCCAGCGGCGAAGTCGCTGCGGCGGCGCTGGTTCAGCTGGCTGCCGACCTTCTCGCTTGCCCGTTTGCGGGCCGCTGCGATCACCGCGACCCGCATGCCGCTGGGCTCCCAGCAGCTCAAGCGCCAGCGCACGAGCACGCTTCTGTCGCTTGCCGGCGTGACGGCCAGCCTGCTGGTAATCTTCGCCCAGCTCGGGATCGAGCGCGCCGTCTACGATTCGGCGATCCGGCTTCACCGCTCGGTGGCGGGCGACCTCGTCATGGTGCCCTACGGCTTCAAGTCGCTGCAGCTTCACGCCGAGGTGCCTTCGTCCCTGACCGACGTCCTGGCCGCCAATCCCGAGGTGACGAATACGCTTCCATTCTGGTTTGGCGTCATGTCTCTGATGCACAAGGGCATGGAAAGCGCGCGCCGTATCGCCTGGTATGCCGTCGATGTCGAGCGGCCCGCGATCGATGTGCCCGGGCTGCGCGAGAACCTCTATCGTCTGCGCGAAGCGCGCCGGATGCTCTACGACCGCGAATCGCGACCCTATTTCGGCGATCTCGCGGAGCAGGTCGGACCGGGCAAGCCAGAATTCCAGGTCCTGGGGCCGCCGGACAATCGCGGATTGCTGCGCCAGCTCTTCGTCGTCGGCACCTTCGCGCTCGGCCCCAATGTGCTGAACGACGGCTCGATCATCATGTCGGAAGACACGATGGCCGAGGTGTTCGGGTCCTGGTGGTCCCAGCGGCCCGCCTTCATTGCGATCCAGCTGGCCAAGGGTGCCGACGTCGATACCGTCCGCCAGCAACTCAACACGGCACTGGCGGGGCGGGGCGAGGTCCTGACGCTGCGGGAGTTCGAGAAGCGCGAGCGCACCTACTGGTCGCGTGAGACGCCGGTCGGCTACATCACCGACCTGGGCTTCGTGATGGGCGTGATGATCGGCATGGTTTTCATCTACTATGCCCAGTACCAGATCATCCGTTTCTACCTGCCCGAATACGCCATCCTGAAGAGCCTGGGCTACGATTGGTGGTTCTTCCTGTTCATGATCGCCCAGATCGGTGCAGCCATCATCACGCCGGCCTTCCTCGTGGCCTTCACGCTCGGGCGCTTCGTCTATGGTGCCACGGAAGCGGCCATGCATCTCGGTATGTCGATGGGCTTGCGCGAGATGGTGGTGGCCTTGGTCGCCTGCCTGATCATGACCCTGGTCTCCAGCCTCTTCGCCATCCGGCGCCTGTGGCGGGTCGACCCGATCATGCTGTTCGAGTGACCGCGATGTCAGACACTCACGGCTTCGGGCCGGCCGTCGTCGAGGCCGTCGACGTCCATCACCATTACGGCGAAGGGGCCCAGCGGGTGGACGTGTTGTTCGACATCAACATGCAGGTCCGCGAAGGTGAACTCGTGATCGTCACGGGCCCTTCGGGCTCGGGCAAGACGACGCTGCTCACCATCCTCGGGACGATGCGCAAGCCCTCCGAAGGCAAGCTGCGGCTGCTGGGCACCGACATCGTGGGCCTGGGCGGTTCCGACCTCGACGTGCTGCGCAATCGCATCCGGTTCCTGTTCCAGAAGCGCAACCTCCTGTCCTCGCTGACGGCGCTGCAGAACGTGATCGCCGGCGTCTCGACGACGCCGCTCGCGGATCCGGCCTGGGACGAGCCGCGGGCCCGGCACCTGCTTGGCATGCTCGGGCTCGGCGACAAAGCCGCCGCTTGGCCCGACGAATTGTCGGGTGGCCAGCAGCAGCGCGTCGCGATCGCCCGCACCATGATCGGACTGCCCGATCTCATCATCGCCGACGAGCCCACCTCGGCGCTCGACCGTGTCTCGGGCCGTCTGGTGGTCGACCAGCTCAAGGATCTCTCGATGCGCGCCAAGTGCGCCGTGGTCCTGTCGACCCACGACGAGCGCATCTTCGACGTGGCCTCGCGCCGCCTCCATATCGAGGACGGCCGCTGCTTCGAAGTCCCCATTCATTATCACTGAGAGCGGCGGCCCCGGCATGCTGCTGTTCCTGATCGATCTCCTCGTCTTCCTGTGTTTGGCCGCACAGTTCGCGATCGCGGGCTATTTCCTCTACCTGGTCTACTGGCTGTTCGAACTGCCGCGCGACGAGGCCCCGGCGCCCTCGCTGCCCGTGGAACTGCCGCGCGTTCTGGTGCAGGTGCCGGTCTACAACGAAGCGCTGGTGGTGGAGCGCTCGATGGCAGCGATGGGCGCCCTCGACTGGCCGCGCGACCGGCTCACCATCCAGCTTCTCGACGACAGCAACGACATCACCTCCGATATCGCCGCGCACGCGATCGCGCGCCTGCGCCGTGCCGGCATCGACGCGCATCACGTTCGCCGCAGCGACCGCGGCGGCTTCAAGGCCGGTGCGCTGGCGGCCGGCCTGGCGCTCGACGATGCGCCCTATGTCGCGGTGTTTGACGCCGATTTCGTGCCGCCGCCGGGCTGGCTGAAAGAGGCCATGGCCGCGATGCTCAGCCATCCGCGCGCCGCCTTCGTCCAAACCCGGATCGAATGGGGCAACGGCCAGCGCAACTGGCTGACGCGGGCCCAGCGCCTCATGCAGGACGCGCATTTCGCCGTCGAGCAGGACGTACGGGCGCGCCGCGGCGTACCGTTCCAGTTCAATGGCACGGGAGGAATTTGGCGCCGGGCGGCCGTCGAGGAGGCGGGCGGCTGGTCGCATGACACGCTGTCGGAGGATCTCGATCTCGTCCTTCGGACCTACCTCAAGGGCTGGACCGGCGTGTTCCTGATGGACACGCACGTGGTCGGCGAACTGCCGCAGAAGGTCGAGGATTTCAGTGCCCAGCAGAGTCGCTGGTCCAAGGGATTCGTGCAGGTCGCCCGCAAGCTGCTGGGGCCGATCTGGAAGTCGGCCTGGCCGACCGAGGCCAAGCTGACGACAACCGTCGCGCTCGCCCAGCAGCTCGTCTTTCCGCTTATCGTGGTCGGCGTGCTGGGCCTGGTCGTCTCCATCCTGGGCCATGGCCGGCTGCTCGGCCTTTTCCACCTCGCGCTCTGGCTCTGGCTGTTCGGCATGCTCGCCGTGCTGTTCGGCATGACCTGGGGAGCCTACCGTCGCCTGAAGCGCGGCGGGCTGGTGCGCTACCTGGTCACGGCTGCCAGTGTGCCCGCGCTGATCGTATACCTCGCCGTCGCCAATGCCGCTGCGATCGTCGGGGCGGGCTTCGGAAAGAAGACCGAGTTCAACCGCACACCCAAGACGGGGATCTGAGGCAGCGTCGATGGCCATTCTCGCCACCCTGGCGCTTCTCTTCAGCGCCGTCTTCACTGTCTGCTGCGTGTTGCTCGCGGCCTTCATCGGCAGCCTGCTCTACATGGTCGTGCTGCATCATCGCCTGAAGCCCGCCGGCCTCCGACGCGAGGAAACCCTGCTGGCGACGCCGCTGCCGCCGGACGCCGAGCTGCCTCATGTCGTGGTTCAGATTCCCTCGTTCAACGAGGGCGCCGTGGTGCGGCGCGGCGCCGAATCGGCAGCGGCGCTCGACTGGCCGCGCGATAAGCTGCACATCCAGCTGCTCGACGACAGCACCGACGAGACGGCGGAAATGGTGCGCCAGGTCGCGGCCGAGCTGCGCGCCAAGGGGTTCGACATCGTGGCGCTGCAGCGCACCGATCGCAGCGGCTACAAGGGCGGCGCGCTGCACGAGGCGATGCAGAAGACGCCGCACGATTTCTTCGCGATCTTCGACGTCGACTACATCCCGCCGGTCGACTTCCTGCGCGTCTGCATGCGGCCGTTCTTCGCCGAGCCGAAGACGGCCTTCGTCCAGGCGCGCTTCGACTTCCTCAATCCGCACGAGAACGCGCTCACCGAGATGCAGATGGTGACGCTCGACGCCCATCTCGGCATCGAACAGGCGACGCGCTGCTGGGCCGGCCATCCGCTGCCGTTCAACGGAACCTGCGGGATCTGGCAACGCGCGGCCATCGATGCCGGCGGCGGCTGGAAGGGCGACACGGTCACCGAGGATCTCGATCTCACCTACCGCGGCTGGGTGAAGGGCTGGCGGGCCCTGTTCCTCACCAGCGTCGGCGTTCCGGGTGAACTGCCGGCCGACACCAAGACCTGGCTGCGGCAGCAGCAGCGCTGGCAGGACGGGTTCCGCCACGTCTCGATGCGCATGTTCCCCGAGATCCTGAGGAGCCGCGACATCACCCCGTCGGCCAAGCTGGCCGCACTTCTGCACCTGTGCATGGCGCTCAATCAGCCGGTGCTTCTGGTGGGCGTGGTTTCGGGCATCCTCGCGGGCCTGCTGGCCCCGTCGCTCGTACCGCTGTTGCTGACACTGTTCGTGGTCACCGTCGCCTGGGTGCTCGTCTGTGCGACGACGTTCCTGCGGGCGGGGCACAATTTCATCCGCGGCGGCGAGATCCCGCCGCTTCAGTTCGCCGTGGTGCTGCTGCGGTTCGTGGGCGGGCAGGTGGCGACCGTGGTGCGTTCGCTCGGCGTCAACGTGAAGAAGCTGTTCAGCAAACCCAAGCCGGTCGTCTTCGACCGCACGCCCAAGCGCGGAACTTAAGGCAGCACGCTTTCGCGCAGCAGCGGGTGGTGGGCGCAGCGCAGGCCGCCCCCCAGACGGATGGGCGCATCGAAGGGCAGGGGAATGACATCGACCCTGCGCCTGCGCAGCTCCTCGATCACGCGGCGGTTGTCGGCATCGACGATGATCCGGCCGGCCTCGAGCACGAGGCCGTTGGTCGCGAGAAGCGATGCTTCCTCGGGCGAGACCTCGATCTTGTCCCAGTCGCGCAGCGACATCGGCAAGCCGTCGATCAGCTTCTGCGGGCAGTGGATCAGCAGGCCGGGCTGAATCAGGGCCATCGCGCAGTCGAGATGAAGGACATGCGATTTCAGGGCGACGGGGATCACGCGGTAGGTGTCGCCGAGCAGGGCCTGCAGCCAGTCGGCGCCGGCGAGATCGGAAGCGCAGCCCGATATGCCGACATAGATTTCGCGGCCGTTGAGCAGCGTATCGCCGCCTTCGAGGAAGGGGCCGTCGACGCCGCCCGGCGAACCCAGCGGGACGCTCGACCAATGCGCGCCCTTGGTTGCCACGGCCTTCTGAACGAGCGATCGCAGACCATAGCGCTCGCGCTGGCGGCATTTCAGGCGCAGCGAGGCATCGATCACGTGCTTGTCGACGACGATCATGGCGTCGCGGGCGAACAGCTGCGCGCCTTCGCCGTTCGGCGCGAGGAAGGTGCGCTCATCGCCCTTCAGCCGCTGCGGGCGGTGAACCGTGACGCCCTCGCGCGCCACGAGTTCGGCCAGCGCATCGACCTGGCGCTCGATCCGGTGCGCCCATTCGGGATCGACGTCGATCAGCCGCTTCCCGGTGTGGCGGAGGCTGAATTCGAGCCCTTCCGGCGTCAGCCAGCGGCACGAGTCTTCATGGAAGACGACGAAGTCTTCGGCCGGCGAGATGCCGATCACCACACCCCGCAGCTTGCCCCATTCGTGGTGTGCGCCGAACAGCATGTTCAGACCCGGGCGTAGATGTCCTCGTAGCGGACGATGTCGTCTTCCTCGACATAGTCGCCGGTCTGCACCTCGACCACTTCCAGCAGTTCGGTCCCCGGATTGGCCAGGCGATGGACGCCGCCGATCGGGATGTAGGTCGATTCGTTCTCGCGCAGGGTCATGACCTTGCCGTCGAGCGTGACCTCGGCGATGCCCTTGACGACGACCCAGTGCTCGGCGCGGCGATTGTGGCTCTGCAGGCTGAGCTTGGCGCCGGGCTTGACCGTCAGCCGCTTGGCGCGGAAGCGCTCCCCGCGGTCGATGTCCTGGTAGCTGCCCCACGGACGATGCATCAGCGCATGCTCGGTCGCGGCGCGGTGCTTGCCGTCCGACATGCGCTGCACGACGTCCTTGAGGCGCGGGAGGTTGTCGCGATGGCCGACCAGCACGGCGTCGTTCATCGACACCACGACGACGTCCTCGACGCCGATCACGGCGGTCAGCGGGCCGTCGGACCGGACGTAGGAATTGCGCACGTGGTCGATCTCGACCGGACCCTCGGTGACGTTACCTTCGCTGTCGGCATGGCCGACATCGAGCAGCGCATCCCAGGTGCCGAGATCGGACCAGCGGAAGCGGGCCGGGACCACCCAGCACTTGTCCGTCCGCTCCATCACGGCATAGTCGATCGACTTTGCCGGAGCCTTGGCGAAGGCGTCGGCGTCGAGGAACACCGTCGAGTCGGTTCTCCGGGCCTTGGCCACGGCCTCCTCGGCGGCGGCCGCCATGGCCGGTTCGAAGCGGGCCATTTCCGACAGCAGGAGAGCGGGCGGGAACAGGAAGTTGCCGCTGTTCCACAGCAGGCCCTCGGCGATGTACTGCATCGCCTTCTGGGCATTCGGCTTCTCGACGAAGGCCGCGACCTTCATCACCGGCCCGATCTTTTCCGTGCCGGGGCGGATATAGCCGTAGTCGGTCTTGGGCTCGGTGGGCGGGATGCCGAAGGTGACGATGCCGCCCTGTTCGACCGCCACCAGACCCTCGCGGCATCCGGCGAGGAACTCCTCGGCGCCGATCACCAGGTGGTCGGACGCCAGCGCCAGGACGGCCTTGGCGCCCAGATCACGCGTGTATGCGGCCGCCGCGGCCATGGCGGGGCCCGAATCGCGCCGCGACGGCTCGACCAGGATGTCGATGTCGACCCCGATCTCGCGGGCCTGGCTCTCGCACATGAAGCGATAGGCGTCGTTGGTGGCAATCACCGGCTTGCCGAACAGGCTGCGGTCGGCCACGCGCAGAAGCGTCTGCTGGAAAGTCGACTGCTTGCCCAGTAGCGGAACGAACTGCTTGGGCATGCTCTCGCGCGACAGGGGCCACAGGCGCTTGCCGGAGCCCCCGACGAGGATAACGGGCGTGATGAGCGACATTGTGACGGCTTTCGTTACGGAGGGGCTTTATTGGCCGGCTTCGGTGGCGGCGTGCCGGGCCGCGATATAGCCGAAGGTGAGGGCCGGGCCAATGGTGATGCCGGCGCCGGGGTAGGTGCCGCCCATGACGCTGGTCATGTCGTTTCCGGCGGCATAGAGGCCGCGGATCGGGGCGCCCTCGACGTCGAGAACGCGCGCATGGCCGTCTGCCCGCAGGCCGAGGAAGGTGCCGATGTCTCCCGGCAGCATTTTCATGGCGTAGAACGGTGCCTGCTCGAGTGGCGCGAGGCAGGGGTTGGGCCTGTGTGCCGGGTCACCGTTGAAGCGGTGATAGGCATCGGTCCCCTTGCCGAAATCGGGGTCCTCGCCGCGGGCGGCATTCGCATTGAATCGGCCGATCGAAGCCTGCAGCCCGGCTGCGTCAACGCCGATCTTCCCGGCCAGCTCCGGCCAGTTGCCCGCCGTCAGCAGATAGCCGTTGCGGATGTGGGGACCGAGCGGCAGCGGAGCGGGACCGATGGCACCCATCCCGTAGCGGCGGATGGCGCGATGGTCGCAGAGCAGCCAGCAGCTCGTCTCGTCGCGCCCGCGGCAGGCATCGACCATGGCCGGCACGAAGTCGTGGTACGAGGCCGATTCATTGGCGAAGCGCCGGCCGGTCGGATCGACGGCGATGTAGCCGGGCTTGCCGCGCTCGTAGAAATGCGGGAACGGCAGGGTCGAGCCATCGGGCTGCGGCACCAGCGAAACGGGAACCCAGGCCGCCGGATGCGCGACATCCTCCGCCAGGGCGCCGCCGACCGACTGGCCGAGCCGGATTCCGTCGCCGCGATTGCCCGGCGGCGGCGCCGAGCGATGGAAGTGCCCGTCGCGCACATGACCGTAGTAGCGGCTCTTGAGTTCGTCGTTGGCGGGAAAGCCGCCGCAGGCCAGCACGACCCCGCGTCGCGCACGGATCTCCTGTCGCTTGCCCTCGCGCTGCACGATCGCACCTGTGACCGCGCCCGTGTGCTGCGTCAGTTCGACGACGGGACAGTCGAGCCAGAGGTCGATGCCGCGTTCCTCGGCCGACAAAGCGAGGGCGGCGATCAGACCGTTTCCGTTGGTGAGGCGCGTGCCGCGATCGTGATTCAGCCGGTCGACTGCATAGCGTGCGGTCATGCCGGCGACATGGAGCGCCGAGCGCACTGAACGGGTCATCTTGAAGACGTGGGGCAGGTCGTTGCGGCCGAGCATCATGCCGCCGAAGGCCATCATCGTGCGCAGCGGCGCCCGCAACTGGTCGAACCGCTTGCCCAGCCGCCGCCCGTCGAACGGCAAAGGCAGCAGCGAGCGGCCGCCCTGCGCGGCGCCCGGCTTGGTGGGATGATAATCGGCCCAGATCGGCACGGCCTCATAGCGAACGTGCGTGTTGTTCTCGATGAACTCGACGGCCGGATTGCAGTTGTCGAGGAAGGCATTGGCCAATTCCAGGTTCAGCCGGTTGCCGGCCTCCTGCTGCAGATAGGTGAGCGCATCCTCCTTGGAGTCGGCGATGCCGAGTGCCCGGCCGTGGCGATTGCCGGGGATCCAGATGACGCCGGCCGAGTAGGCCGTGGTCCCGCCGAACAGCTTCTCCTTCTCGACCATGAGCACGTCGAGCCCGGCATGTGAGGCCGTGAGAGCCGCAGAGAAGCCGGCGGCGCCGGATCCCACCACCAGAAGATCGGTTTCGATCATGCTTTTGTTCCACCGGGGGACGGAGCGCCCGAATGCCTGCCGAGATTCTCCTCGTGCCGGCGCCGGGCTTCGTTCTCCACCGCCTCGGCAAGAGCGGGGATGTGCGACGCGATCTCGTAGAAGTCGCTGGCGTAGAGAACGAGGAGGGTGGTCGGCGCGGTCGTGACGATCGAGGCGGCACGGGGCTGGCGGTTGAGCAGGGACATTTCGCCGAAGAAGGCGCCGTCGCCCAGGCGGACCGTGCCGCCGGTCGGCAGCCGCACCTCGACCTCGCCGGCGCAGATGAAGAACATCGAGTCGCCGGGATCGCCGCGTCGCAGAACCAGCACGCGCGCCGGATAGTAGCGGGTGCGCAGCTTGCCCACGATCTCCGAGAGCGTCACCACGCCCAGGGACGCGAAGATCGGAACCCGCGTCACCTGGTCCCAGACGCGAAGATACTCGCGCCGCCGCTCTTCCTGCGCGAAACCGGTGGCGAGCACGCCGGTCATCAGCGCGAGCACCGCGATGCCGCTGATCATCAGCAGCGATCCGATGATGCGGCCCATCGGCGTCAGGGGCACCACGTCGCCGTAGCCGGTGGTCGTCAGGGTGACGACTGCCCACCACATGGCGTTCGGCAGGCTGCCGAACTGCTGCGGCTGGCCGTCCCGCTCGACGATGTGGGCGCCGGTCGCCGCGGTCATGAGCAGGATTGCGAACACGATCAGCACGCTGGCGATGGGAGCGCGTTCGTTGGAGATCACACGCGCCAGGGTGCCGAAGGCCGGCGCATGAAGCCCCAGCTTCAGGATCCAGAGGATGCAGAAGACCGACGCGGCGTCGGTTCCGGCGATGCTGTAGCCGCCTGCCAGCATGATGGCGGGCATGATGGCCAGCAATCCGATCAGCCCCGGAGCGCTGCCCGCCCAATGCAGTCGGGCTGCGAAGGGAGTCATGTCGGCCGAGTGCGGCAGTTCCGGCGCTATCCACAGGCGAGCCGCATATTCGACCAGGAAGATCAGCGTCACTCCCCAGATCGCCCCCCGCAGCATCACCCGCTGGGAGGAAGACAGCTCCTCGACCGAAAGAAGAATGACGGCAAGCAGCCCGATGCCGAGGACGACCAGATGGCCCTTCCGCCACCGGCGAGCGCCCGGTGTGGGAGCGTTGGGGCGCAGGAGTTCGAACAGCTGCGCGCGGAGCGTCTTATCTGGAGCCGTCACGGTGCGACCATAGGCGGGCTGGCCTGCGAATTGCAACGCGGCGGCGCCCGGTCTACCGTCAGACCATTCCCCCAGACAGAGGTTTGCACTCAAGGTGATCAACGATTTGCGCATTGCCGTCGACATCGGCGGCACGTTTACGGACGTCGTGTTGGAAGAGGGGGGCCATCGGATCACCCGCAAGCTGCTGACGACACCGCAGCGGCCGGAACAGGCCGTTCTGGACGGGGTACGTCTCATTCTCGGTGATGCCGGCAAGGGGTTCGGCGACGTCGGCGTGTTCGTGCATGGCACCACGCTGGCCACCAATGCCGTCATCGAGCGACGCGGTGCGCGCACGGCGCTGATCGCCACGGAGGGCTTTCGCGACGTCCTCGATATCGCCAACGAGAGCCGTTACGACCAGTACGATCTCAGCATCGAGAAGCCGAGGCCACTCGTTTCGCGAGCGATGCGGTTCACCATCCCGGAACGCATGGACGTGCACGGGAAGGTGCGTCTGGCTCTGGACGAAGGCGCGGTGCGGACATTGGCGAAGACGCTGAAGGCCGAGGGAATCGAGAGCGTCGCCGTGGCCTTCATGCACTCCTACGTGAATCCGGCCCACGAGCGGCGCGTACGCGAGATCCTGATCGAGGAGCTGCCCGATCTTTGGGTGACGCTTTCGAGCGAAGTCTGCCCCGAGGTCCGCGAGTACGAGCGGACGTCGACGGCGGTGGCCAATGCCTATGTGCAGCCCCTGATGGACTCCTACCTGGCGCGTATGCAGGCAGCACTCGCGGCCGAGAAGTTCACCGGCACGATCTACCTCGTCACCTCCGGTGGCGGTCTCACGGCGATCGAGACGGCGCGGCGCTTTCCGGTACGTCTCGTCGAATCCGGGCCGGCCGGCGGCGCGATCTTCGCGGCGCAGGTGGCCGCGCGCGCGGGCGAAGCGCGCGCGCTGAGCTACGACATGGGCGGCACGACGGCCAAGGTCTGCCTGATCGACGACTATCAGCCGCACACGGCGCGCCTGTTCGAGGTCGATCGCGCAGCCCGCTTCCTCAAGGGTTCCGGACTTCCGGTCCGCATTCCCGTCATCGAGATGGTCGAAATCGGTGCAGGCGGCGGCTCGATTGCCCGGCTCGATGCCTTGAAGCGGGTCACGGTCGGTCCCGAAAGCGCCGGCGCCGAGCCGGGACCTGCCTGCTACGGGCGCGGCGGCCGGCATCCGGCCGTCACCGACGCCAACGTGGTGCTGGGAACGATCGACCCGGCGCATTTCGCCGGTGGAACGATCGCGCTCGACATCGATGCGGCGCGCGGCGCCATCGAGCGCGACGTGGCCGAGGGCATCGGTCTCTCCACCGAGATGGGCGCCTACGCCGTCTATGAGATGGTGTCGGAGAACATGGCCAGTGCGGCTCGCGTCCACGCGGTCGAGCGCGGCTCCGTGGTCAATCAATACACGCTGATCGCCTTCGGCGGCGGCGCACCGCTCCATGCCGCGCGCGTGGCCGAGAAGATCGGCGTACAGCGCGTGATCGTGCCGCCGAATGCCGGCGTCGGCTCTGCCGTCGGGTTCCTCGCCGCGCCGGTGTCGTTCGAGCTGGTGCGCAGCCGTTACATGCGTCTCGACACGTTCGATGCCGCGGCAGCCAGCGAAATGCTGGACGAGATGAGCCAGGAAGCGAAGGCACTGGTGGTGCCGGGCTCGCGCGGCCTGCCGACCTTCGAGCGGCGCGTCGCCTTCATGCGCTATGTCGGCCAGGGCCACGAGATCATGGTGACCCTGCCGCAGCGGCCGCTGACCTCGGCCGACACGGCTGCCCTGCGCGAGGCCTACGAGCGTGATTACGGCGTTCTGTTCGAGCGCCATATCCCGAACGCCGCGATCGAGATCCTGAGCTGGTCGGTCCAGGTATCGACCGAGGCCAAGCGGCCCGAAGTACAGGGCAAGGCCGGCAGTGCCCCCGTGCCCGAGCCGGTCGGCCGCCGTCCGGTGTTCGACGGGCGCAGCGGAAAGACCACCGACGTGCCGGTCTATCGCCGCGAGAAGCTGCCGCCGGGCAGCACCTTCAGTGGCCCCGCCATTGTCGCCGAAGACGAGACGTCGACCTATGTCTCGGCCAGTTTTGCCGCGCATATCGACGCCTCCGGTTGTATCGTCATGGATCGCAAGGCAGCGTGAGGAGTAACCCATGAGCCAGTCCAACAGCGTCGGCCTGATCGATCTGCAGATCATGTGGAACCGCCTGATCGCGGTGGTCGAGGAGCAGGCGCAGACCCTGATGCGCACCGCCTTCAGCCCGATCGTGCGCGAGTGCGGCGATCTATCCGCCGGCGTCTTCGACCTGCAGGGCCGCATGCTGGCCCAGGCCGTGACCGGCACGCCGGGCCACGTGAACTCGATGGCCGAGTCGGTGAAGCACTTCCTGCGCTACTTCCCGATCGAGACGATGAAGCCGGGCGACGCCTACATCACCAACGATCCGTGGATGGGCACCGGCCATCTCAACGACTTCGTCATCACCACGCCGTGCTTCCGCAACGGCAAGCTGGTGGCGCTGTTCTCCTGCACCAGCCATCTGATGGACATCGGCGGCATCGGCTTCGGCCCCGACGCGACCGACGTATTCATGGAGGGGCTCTACATCCCCATGCTGAAGCTGTTCGACCAGGGCAAGGCGAACGAGACCCTGATGGCGATGATCCGCGCCAACACGCGCCAGCCGGTCGATACCGAGGGTGACGTCTACTCCCTGGCCGCCTGCAACGATGTCGGCGCCCGCCGGCTGATCGAGATGATGGACGAGTTCGCCATCGACTCGTTGGACGAACTAGGTGACCACGTGATCGCGCGCTCGCGCGAGGCAGTGCTGGCCGAGATCGCCAAGCTGCCCAAGGGCACCTGGCACAACAGCATGACGGTCGACGGATACGACGAGCCGGTGACCCTGAAGGCGGCGCTGACGATTTCCGATACCGGCATCCATGTCGATTTCTCGGGCACGTCGGGCGTGTCGCAGCGCGGCATCAATGTGCCGCACGCCTATACGACGGCCTACACGGTCTTCGGCCTGGGCTGCGTGGTCTCCACGAACATCCCGAACAATGCCGGATCGCTCGAGCCGCTCACGGTTTCGGCGCCGAAGGGCTGCATCCTGAATGCGCCCAAGCCGACCGCCGTCGCGTCGCGCCATGTCGTGGGCCAGATGCTGCCCGACGTGGCGTTCGGCTGCCTGCGCCAGGTCGTGCCGGATCGCGTGCCGGCCGAAGGCACCTCGTGCCTGTGGAACATCAACGTGCGCGGTCGGGTGAAGGGCGGCGACGGCGGTAACTATGGCTTCGGCATGGCCATCACCTCCAATGGCGGCACCGGCGCGCGTCCCGACAAGGACGGGCTGTCGGCCACGGCCTATCCCAGCGGCGTGCGCGGCACGCCCGTCGAGATCGCCGAGACCCAGACGCCGCTGCTCTTCTGGCGCAAGGAGTTCCGTCCCGATTCCGGCGGCGCCGGCCGCACGCGTGGCGGCCTCGGCCAGATCATGGAGATCGAGAGCGGCATCGACGAGCCGTTCGACCTGCTGGCGGCCTTCGACCGCATCGATTATCCGGCGCGGGGCCGTGACGGCGGCGGCGATGGCGGGGCCGGTGTGGTCGCCTTCAAGTCGGGCAAGACGCTAAAGGGCAAGGGCTTCCAGCTCATCCCGCCGGGCGAGCGGCTGATGATCCTGACGCCGGGCGGGGCCGGCATCGGCGCGCCGCGCGACCGTGATCGCGCGCAGGTCGCCAACGACCTGGCCGACGGGCTGATCTCGGCGGAATCGGCGGAGGGAGTCTACGAGTTCAAGCCGCCGCAGGCCGCGGAGTAGGCTGGCGGCGGCCGGATACGGCGAACGGTGTCAATTCAACGATGGGGGCTTCGATGAAGCTGGGACGCAGGACGGCCTTGAAGGCCGGTGTGGGCGCGGGTGCGATGGCAATGGTCGGTGCGCCGGCCGTGGTGATGGGACAGGCGGCGCTGAAGCTGCCGCTGGCGACCGTGTGGCCGGATGGAAACTTCCATACGGTCAACGTCAAGCGCTTCGCCGAGGAAGTGAAGAAGGGAACCAACGGCGCCGTCGAGATCGACGTCAAGGCGGGCGGGCAGCTCGGCTTCAAGGGCCCGGAGCAGATGCGCGCCGTGCGTGACGGCCTCGTGCCGATGGCCGACATCCTGAACATCCAGCAGATCGGCGACGAGCCGATCTTCGGCGTCGAGGGTATCCCCTTCATCTGCAACAACATCGAAGAGCTGAAGGTGCTGCACAAGTATCTGCGGCCCGAGTTCGAGAAGGTGCTGCTGAAGAACAACCAGACGATGCTCTACACGGTGCCGTGGCCGACGCAGTACCTGCATCTCAAGATCAAGGCGGAATCGCTGGACGCCCTCAAGGGCGTCAAGATCCGCGTGCCCGACAAGAACGCGCAGGAAATGTGCAGCGCCATCGGCATGGCGCCGGCGCTGATTCCCTGGGGCGAGACGATCGCGGCGCTGTCGTCGGGCGCCGTCTCGGGCGTGTCGACCTCGTCCGTCTCGGCCGTCGACGGGAAGTTCTGGGAATTCCTGAAGTTCTTCCACCAGACCAATCATGCCTGGTCGTCGGAGATCGTCACGATCAACAACGACACGTGGAAGAAGATTTCGCCGGCCAACCAGAAGATCATCGTCGAGCTCGCGAAGAAGCTCGAGCCGGAGTTCTGGCAGTCGTCGCTGCAGGCCGACAAGGACAGCAACGCCCGCCTGATTGCCGGCGGCATGCAGCTGGTCATTCCGCCGCCGGCGATGACGGCTGAATTGCAGAAGAAGACCGCGCCGATGATCGCCGAGTTCTACAAGCGCGTTCCGGCAGCGGAGAAGCCGATCAAGGCCTATCTCGCGGAGATGAAGCGCGGGTGAGCGGCCACGGCCCCAATCCCAACGCCGGCGCGCCGCCTGTGCTGCGCGCCTTCCTCGACGGGATCGACATGCTGGGCCGTCTCGACGGCTGGATGGGCGCCGCCTGCCTGGTGGCGCTCACCTGCCTGATGCTGGGCGAGGTCCTTGTCCGGGCGCTCTCGGACATCTTTCCCTGGGTGCCGGCCGACATTCCGGTGGCCTGGGAATATGGATCCTATCTCATGGCGGCGGCCTTCACGTTCGGCGCCGCCATGACCCTGCGGGCCGGCGGCCATATCCGCGTCACGCTCGTCCTGGCGCGGATCGGATCAAAGGCCCGGCGCTGGCTGGAGACGGTCCTCGCGGCGCTGGGTGTTGCCTTCTCCGGCTATCTCGCGGTGGCGATGGTGAACTTCACCTGGCGCAGCTACGTGTCGGACCAGGTGTCGATCTCGAGCGCGACGCCGCTGTGGATTCCTCAGGCGCTGGTGACCTTTGGAATCTGTCTGTTGGTCATGCAGTTCATCGCGCGGTTCTTCCAGGCCCTGTTCGGCCTGCCGCTCGAGGACCTCAACATGCGCGCCGGTTCCGTCGCTGAGTAGTTTGTCGCGCGAGTTGAGATCTTATGCTTGAAATCGTCCTCACCATGTTCGTCGTGCTGTTCGCCTTCCTGGCGGGTGGCCTGTGGATCGGCTGGACCCTGGCCGTCACCGGCACGGTCCTGCTGGCGATCTTCCGCGACATCCCGCTCGACAAGCTGCTGGCGCAGTACACCTGGAACATCCTGACCACACAGGAACTGCTGGCCCTGCCGCTGTTCATCATCATGGGCGAGATCCTGTTCCGGACGCGGCTGTCACAGACGCTGTTTCGCGGGCTGTCGCCGTGGGCGGCGATGCTGCCGGGACGGCTGCTGCATGTGAACGTCATCGGCTGCACCATCTTCGCGGCCATCTCGGGTTCGTCGGCGGCGACGACCCAGGTGGTGGGGCGCATCTCGCTGACGGAGCTGCTGAAGCGCGGCTATTCCAAGGACGTCGCCGTGGGGTCGCTGGCCGGCGCCGGTACGCTCGGGTTCCTGATCCCGCCCTCCAACATCATGATCATCTACGGCGTCCTGGGCGACGTCTCGATCGCCAAGCTGTTCACGGCTGGCTTCATCCCCGGGGCCTTGCTCGCGGCCTGCTTCATGGGCTGGATCATGATCTACACCACCCTGAAGCCGGAGCTCGTCCCGGCGGCGGAGCGCAAGGTCCGAATTGCGACGGCCGCGGAATTCCTGACGTCGATCCGCGAGCTGGGACCCGCCGTCTTCCTGATCCTGTGCGTGCTGGGCTCGATGTATGGCGGCTTCGCGACGCCGTCGGAAGCGGCCGCCGTGGGCGTGCTGGGCGCCCTGCTGGTGGCGGGGGCTCAGCGGGAACTGTCGCTGCCTGCGCTGAGGGCCATCGCCATCGGCTCGGTGCAGACCTGCGCCATGATCGCCCTGATCGTGCTGGGCGCCTCGATCCTCGGCAGCGCTGCGGCCTTCCTCGGCATTCCGGCGGCCGTCGCGGAATTCGTGAGCAGCCTCGGCCTCTCGTCGTTCATGCTGATCGTCGCCCTGATCGTCTTCTACCTGATCCTCGGCTGCTTCCTCGATGGCTTCAGCATGATCGTGATGACCCTGCCCATCGTCATGCCCATTGTGAAGGGGGCCGGCTTCGACCCGATCTGGTTCGGCGTCTTCCTCGTCCTGGTCGTCGAGATGGCGCAGATCACGCCGCCCGTTGGCTTCAACCTGTTCGTGATCCAGGGGCTGACCGACGACGGGCTGGGCTATATCGCCCGCGTAACCCTGCCGTTCCTCTCGATCATGGTCTTCTTCACCATGCTGCTCGCCCTGTTCCCCGACATTGCCCTCTGGCTTCCCCGCTACCTCAGCAGCTAGTCTGCCGCGGGGTAACGAGGGGAGTGGAATGGAACCGCGCCAGGTCAAGACGGCTGCCGACGCACTAAAGATCGTCAAGCAGCGGGGACTAACGCACGTCAAGGTCGGCGTGCACGACATCGATGGCATCCTGCGCGGCAAGTACATCCACGTCGACAAGTTCCGCTCCGCGCTCGAGGGAGGCTTCGGCTTCTGCGACGTGGTGCTGGGCTGGGACATGAACGACCAGCTCTACGACAACGTCACCTACACGGGCTGGCATACGGGCTACCCCGACGCCAACGTCCGCATCCTGCCGGAGACCTGCCGCGAGATCGCGACCGAGCCCGGCAACCTGTTCTTCCTCTGCGAGTTCGTCGGCAAGGCCGAGGAGATCTGTCCGCGTGGCACCCTGCGCCGCGTGCTGCAGCGCGCGCAGGCGCTCGGCTTCGAGGTCAAGGTCGGGTTCGAATACGAGTTCTTCGTCTTCGCCGAGACGCCCGAATCGATCCGCGAGAAAGGCTATCGCAATCTGAAGCCGATCTCGCCCGGCTTCTTCGGCTACTCCGTCCTGCGCAACTCGGTCCTGTCCGACTGGTACCGCGACCTGCTCGCGATGTGCGAGGCGATGGACATGGGCATCGAGGGCCTGCACACGGAGACCGGCGCCGGCGTGCTCGAAGCGGCGCTCCGGGTCGACGATGCGCTGGCCGCCACCGACAAGGCGGCGCTGTTCAAGATCTTCACCAAGGTGCTGGCACAGAAGCGCGGCTGGCTCGCGACCTTCATGGCCAAGTGGTCGAAGGACTGGCCGGGCTGCGGCGGTCATATGCACATGTCGCTGTGGAAGGGTGGCAAGCCGGTGTTCTTCGACGAGAAGGCGCCGCATCGCATGAGCAGGACGATGCGCCAGTTCGTCGGCGGCCAGGCGGCGCTGATGCCCGAACTGCTGGGCATGGTCGCCTCCAACGTGAACTCCTATCGCCGCCTGATCCCGGGCTTCTGGGCGCCGACCGCTTCGACCTGGGGCGTCGAGAACCGCACCACATCGCTGCGCGTGATCCCGGGCTCGGCCAAGTCGACCCGCGTCGAGTATCGGGTCGCGGCTGCCGACGCCAATCCCTACCTGGCGATCGCCGCTGCGATCGGCTCGGGCATGTGGGGCATCGAGAACGATATCGATCCGGGCGAGCCCGTGACGGGCAATTCCTACGAGAAGAAGCACCCGGCGAAGTCGCAGCTACCGCGAACGCTGATGGAAGCGGCCGGCCGGCTCAAGGCCTCGAAGCCGGCGCGCGACCTCTTCGGCGACGCCTTCGTCGATCATTATTCCGCAACACGCGAGTGGGAAGAGCGGGAGTTCCGCAAGGCCATCACGGACTGGGAGCTCGACCGCTACATGGAAATCATCTGATGTCGTCGCCGTCGCCCGCCGCAACGGTTCCGTCGCATGCCCGCGTCGTCATCATCGGCGGCGGCATCATGGGCTGCTCGACCGCGTATCATCTGGCCAAGCTGGGCTGGAAGGACATCGTGCTGCTGGAGCAGGGGCGGCTGAGCGGCGGCACGACCTGGCATGCGGCGGGGCTCGTGGGTCAGTTGCGCAGCGTCCAGAACCTGACGCGGCTGATCCGCTACAGCACCGAGCTCTATTCGAAACTTGAGGCGGAGACCGGTCTTGCCACCGGCTGGAAGCAATCAGGCTCGCTGATCGTGGCGCGCACCGAGGAGCGCATGACCCTGCTGCGCCGCTCCGCCGCCATGGCCAATGGGCAGGGCGTCGTGTGCGAACCGCTGACGCCGCAACAGGCCGGCGACAAATATCCGATCATGCGCACCGACGATCTCGTGGGCGCCGTATGGCTGCCGGGCGACGGCAAGGCCAACCCGGCCGACATCACGCAGTCGCTGGCCAAGGGCGCGCGCAACGGCGGCGTCCGCATCTTCGAGAAGACCCGGGTCACGGCGATCGACACCGAGGAGGGGGCGGGCGGCCCGCGGATCACCGGCGTGCAGACGACCGAGGGGCCGATCAAGGCCGACATCGTCGTCAATTGCGCGGGCCAGTGGGCGCGCCAGCTCGGGCGCATGGTCGGTGTGACGGTGCCGCTCTATTCCTGCGAGCACATGTACATCGTCACGGAGAAGATGGAGAACGTGCCGCGCGACCTGCCGGTGATGCGCGATCCCGACGGCTACATCTACTTCAAGGAGGAGGTCGGCGGCCTGCTGATGGGCGGCTTCGAGCCCGAAGCCAAGCCGTGGAACAAGGACGTCATCCCCGACGATTTCGAGTTCGGCATGCTGCCGGACGACTGGGACCAGTTCCAGATCCTGATGGACAATGCGCTGATCCGCGTGCCGTCGCTGGAGAAGACCGGCATCAAGACCTTCATGAACGGCCCCGAGAGCTTCACGCCCGACATGAACTACATCCTGGGCGAGGCGCCCCAGGTCCGTGGCTTCTATGTCGGCGCCGGCTTCAACTCGATGGGCATCGCGAGTTCCGGGGGCGCCGGCATGGCGCTGGCCGAATGGATCGTCGCGGGCGAGCCGACGATGGACCTCTGGCCGGTCGACATCAGGCGCTTCGCGGGCTTTCACGGCAACGATGCGTGGCTGCGCAACAGGGTCGCCGAGACGCTCGGCCTGCACTACAAGATGCCGTGGCCGCAGCGCGAGCAGGAGAGCGGCCGGCCGTTCCGCCGCTCGCCGCTGTACGATCGCCTCAAGGTGCGCGGCGCCTGGTTCGGCAACAAGATGGGCTGGGAGCGTCCCAACTGGTTCGCGGGCGCCGGCAAGACGCCCGAGATGCACTATGGCTGGGGCCGCGGCGCCCCCGGCGGTTGGTTCGATGCCGTCGCCGCCGAGCATCGCGCGACCCGCGAAGGTGTCACCGTTACCGACGAGACGTCGTTCGGCAAGCTGCTGGTGCAGGGCCGCGATGCCGAGGCCGTGCTGCAGCGTCTTTGCGCCAACGACGTCGCCGTGCCCGTCGGCCGCACCGTCTATACCGGGATGCTGAACGAGCGCGGCACCTTCGAGAGCGATATCACTGTCGCCCGCTTGGCACGCGACAAGTTCCTGGTGATTACCGGATCGGCCCAGCCGATGCGCGACATGGATTGGATCGGCCGGCACATGCCAGCGGAGACGAATGCGGTCCTGACCGACGTCACGTCGGGTTGGACGGTGTTGTCGCTCATGGGCCCGCGCAGCCGCGAACTCTTGCAGAAAGTGAGCAAGGCCGACCTCTCCAACGAAGGCTTCCCGTTCGCGACGATCCGCGAGATCGGCATCGGCTTCGCGACGGTCCTGGCGTCGCGCCGCACCTATGTTGGCGAGCTGGGCTGGGAGCTCTATGTCCCGGTCGAGTTCGCCGTCACCGTGTTCGAGACGCTGCAGGAAGCGGGCGAGGCCCTCGGCCTGCGCGACGGCGGCTACTACGCCGTCGAGACCCTGCGGCTCGAAAAGGGCTATCGCGCCTGGGGCCGAGAGTTGACGCCCGACGACACGCCGTTCCAGGCCGGCCTCGGCTGGGCGGTGAAGCTCGACAAGCCGGGCGGCTTCATCGGCCAGAAGGCATTGGTCGAGGCCAATGGCAAGCCGCTTGCCCGGCGGCTTGTCTCGGTGGTCCTGGAGGATGGCGAGCCGCTCCTGTGGGGCGGCGAGGCCTTGCTGCGGGACGGCAGGCCGGTCGGCGATCTTACCTCGGCGGGCTACGGCCACACGCTCGGCGCGTCGGTCGGGCTGGGCTACGTGAAGCGCGGCGACGGTCAGGCGATCGACGCGGCGTGGCTGGAGGGTGGCCGCTTCGAGGTCGACCTTGCCGGCACCCGTCTGGCCGCGAAGGTGTCCTTGCGAAGTCCGTTCGATCCGGCGGGAACGCGCATCAAAGCCTAAGGGACTTGGACGCGGCCGGAATGTTGAAGTGTCTCTGCAGTTTTAAATAGAATTTCCAGGATCGGATGTTACTTTCCATTTTGGAGTGCGGTCGAGGTGATCGCCGCCGCTCCAGAGATGGAGATTTGCGGAATGCGTTCATTGAGACTCTTTATTGGAATCGCTTTGGCAGCTGCGACATCCGTATTTGCAATCGGCTCGGCGCAGGCCGAGGAGACATTTACGTTTCGGATCAAGTCGGACTACCAGTACAAGGTTCAGGTCGCGTTTTTCTCCCAGAGCCGCAATTTTGTCTGGCCGGGACCAGGGCGGGCATTCTCCCTGGACGATTCGCAGACCCAGAGCTTTCCTCTCCAGTGCCGGTCTGGTGAGGAGATTTGCTACGGGGCATGGGTTACCGGGGACGGCAGCGAGACCTGGGGAGTCGGCCCCAAGAACGATCAGAGTTGCAAGAAGTGCTGCTTTGTCTGCGGCGACGGAGACATGTCGCCCGTCCTGACCTTGAGCGAATAGGTCATTCACCCATCCGCGCGGAACGGTCGACGCGCTAAGACCGCAAGGCCGACCCGCGAGGTGGGGTCGGCCGATCCGGTCAGTGCGACGGGGCCTCTTTGGCCGCCTGAGGCAAGGTCGTCTTGAGGCGCGTTTCGGCCAGTTCGCCGGCGGCTTCGAGGATCGGGTAGGCGACCGTCGTCAGGTGGCCGTTGATGCGCTTCAGGTCGCGGATCACGTCCATGTGGATCGAGCTGGTCTCGATCGACTCGGGACGTCCCTCGCGCAGGCGCGCATAGTGGCTGTCGGCGGCGCGGGCCTCGGCCTCGCGCATCGCGGTCTTCTCCGCGACCAGGCGGCGGGCCAGGGTGATGTCGCGGGTCGTGAAGACGTTCAGCGCCAGCCGCAGATTGTCGAGCACACGGGCGTGGAAGGCGCGCAGCTCCGCCGTGCCCTCGGCCGAGAAGGCGTAGCGGTTCTTGATCTTCTTGGCCGCCAGTTCCATCAGGTTCTTGTCGATGATGTCGCCGGCATGTTCGAGATTGGTGACGAAGGTCAGGATCTCGACGTAGCGCTTGCCGTCGTCTTCCCCCAGCTCCGTGCGCGAGGTCTGGATCAGGTAGAGCTTGATCGCCTCGTAGAGGCTGTCGACGGCGTCGTCCGCCGCCTCGATCGACTTCATGGCGCGGGCGTCGTTCTTCTCGAACACGTCCATCGTCTGGCGCAGCATGTCGGCGACCTTGTCACCGAGATTGAGCGTCTCGCGCAGGGCACAGCCCAGCGCCTCCGCCGGCGTGTCGAGCACGTTGGGATCGAGATTGCGCGGCTTGCCGGGGTCGTCGGTCTGCGGCCGGTCGGGCACCAGACGCCGGCACAGCGCGGCGATGGGATCGATCAACGGCAGGAAGGCGATGGCGGCCACCAGGCTGAAGGCGGTGTGGAAATTGACCAGCAGCCGCCCGGGCGCCGGATCGACCATCATCAGCCATTGGTGGAACTGGTCCAGGAACGGCAACAGCGCGACGCCGACCGCCACGCGCGTGATGAGATTGCCGAGCGGCAGGCGTCGCGCCTCGGTGTCGGTCGCAGCCTGGTCGAAATAAGGGGCGACCGCGCCGCCGATATTGGCGCCGATCACCATCGCCATGCCGAGCTTGGGATCGATGATGCCGGTCGAGGCGAAGGACATGACCAGCAGCACGGTCGAGAGGCTGGAATGGATGAACCAGGTGGCAGCGGCCGCCACGAGGACGGCCATCACATACTCGTTCTGCAGCCCCGAGAGCACGGCCACGAAGGCCGGCGCGGAGCGCAGCGGCAGGGCGGCCGCCTCCAGCAGGTGCAGCGACAGCAGCATCAGGCCGAGGCCGATGGCGACGCGGCCGAGATGGCGGGCCCTGTCGGAGCTGTTCGACAGGAAGGCGATGACGCCGCCCGCGATCATCAGGGGCGAGACCCAGCCGAGAGGGAAGGACAGGATCTGCGCCGTCAGCGTCGTACCGACATTGGCGCCCAGCATCACCGCGAGGCCGATCGACAGCGAGATCAGCCCGCGACCGGCGAAGGAGGCGAGCAGTAGGGCGGTCGCGGTGCTGGACTGAAGTACGCCCGTCAGCACGACGCCGCCGGCGAAGGCCGAGAAGCGGTTGCGCGAGCAGGCGCCGATGGCGCGGCGCAAGCTGGCGCCGAAGGCGCGCGTCAGGCCGGTGCGCACCATGCGGACGCCCCACAGCAGCAGGCACACGCTGCCGAGAACGTTCAGGATGGTGTCGACGCCTTGCATGATTGCGGAATCCTACGCCTCGTCGTTCGACGATGAAAGTTTTTTGACAATTTTGTTACGATGCCTCCTTCAGGAGGCGAGCCGCGTCGCTTCGTCCATGAAGGCTCGAACGAGCGCAACGCGCCGACGCTCCTGCAGGCACACGGCATATTCGGCGACCGCGAGATCCCGGTCGGTGATGGTGATGCGGCGGAAGCGGCGATCCTCACCGAGCTCGCTCGCGAACACCGCGCCGATTCCGAAACCGGCCGCGACCGCCTCGCGCACGCCTTCGCGGGTCTGCACCTCGACGATCGACGCCGGCCTGATATCGGCGGCCGCCATGGCCTGTTCAAGCACTTCGCGGGTGATGGAGCCGCGTTCGCGCAGCACCAGCTCCTGGCTGGCCAGCGCCGAGAGGGGCGTGCGGCCGCGTCTGGCGAGGGCATGGCCGGTGGGTGCGAACAGGACCAGCCGGTCGGTCCGCAACCGAACGGCGTGCAGGCGCGGGTCGGACAGGCTCTTGGCCATCACCGCGACGTCGGCCTCGTGACGCAGCAGGCGTTCGAGGACGACCGCGGAATTGTCGATCGAGAGCGCGAAGGTGAGGCCCCCGGCGCGTTCACGCAGCGCGGCCATGATCGGCACGACATGATGCGCAGAATCGGCGGCAATGCGGAGGTGGCCCCGGGTCAGGGCCTGCTCACCCAACAGCAGGGCTTGCGCCTCGTCCTGGAGCGCGAACAGACGCGTCGTGACGCCGTGGAGCTGCCGGCCCGTTTCGGTAGGCGTGACGCTGCGGCCGCGGCGGTCGAACAGGTGCACGCCATAGGCTTTCTCCAGTGCCGTCACCTGGCCGGAGAGATTGGGCTGGCTGAGTCCCGAGGCGCGGGCGGCGGCCGAGAAGGAGCCGGCCTCGGCCACGAGGTGGAAGGCGCGGAGCTGGGTGGGCGTCATATATGGGAAACCGATAGTTAACATATGAATTATATACTGGACGGATAGAAACAGCGAGACGATCATCCGCGCCATGACCACCAAGCCTGCTGCCTCCGAAACCGGCGATCCGCTGCTGCTGACGCCCGGCCCGCTCACCACCTCGGCCAGCGTGAAGCAGGCCATGGTCCACGACTGGGGCTCGCGCGATCAGGGCTTCATCGCCATCAACAAGATGGTGCTGGAGAAGATCGTCGAGCTAGCCGGCGCACAGGGCACGCACGTCACCGTGCCGGTCCAGGGTTCCGGCACTTTCGCCGTCGAGGCGATGATCACCAGCTTCGTGCCGAAGTCGGGCAAGCTCCTCGTCGTCATCAATGGGGCCTATGGCCAGCGGGCGAAGAAGATCGCCGAGATCGCGGGCCGCGCGGTCGCGACCTACGAGACGCCGGAGGACACGCCTCCCGATCTCGCCCGGCTCGAGAAGATGCTGGCCGACGACAAGGCCATTACTCACGTCTTCGCCGTCCATTGCGAGACCACGTCGGGCATCCTCAATCCGATCGCAGAGATCGCCTCGCTGGTGAAGAAGCAGGGCCGCCGCCTGCTGGTCGATTCGATGTCGGCCTTCGGCGCGATCGAAATCGACGCGCGCAACGTCTACTACGACGCGCTGGCGGCCTCCTCGAACAAGTGCCTCGAAGGCGTGCCCGGCCTCGGCTTCGTCGTCTGCCGCAACAGCGCCCTCGCCGACTGCAAGGGCAACGCGACCACGCTGGTGCTCGACCTGGTCGACCAGGCCGAGGGCTTCGCCAAGACCGGCCAGTACCGTTTTACGCCGCCGATCCACGTGATCGTCGCGCTGGGCAAGGCGATCGAGGAGCATGCCGAAGAAGGCGGCGTGGCGGGGCGCGGCAAGCGCTACCGCGAGAATGCCAAGGTGCTGATCGACGGCATGCGAGCGATGGGCTTCCAGACGCTGCTGCCGAACGACCTGCAGGCGCCGATCATCGTCACCTTCCACATGCCCACCGATCCGAAGTTCGTCTTCCAGAACTTCTATGACGGGCTCAAGGACCGCGGCTACGTGATCTATCCGGGCAAGCTCACCGTGGCGGATTCGTTCCGCATGGGCTGCATCGGCCGGCTCTATCTCGACCACATGCGCGGCGCCCTGGCGGCGGTCCGCGAGGTGCTGGACGAGATGCGGGTCACCAACGGCGGCCCGGCACTGGCCGCAGAGTAGGGGAACAGGACATGGCACCCGACAGCATCAACGTCAGCGGCGGCGAGATTTCCGTCAACGGTCGCAGCTACCGCCTGCCCAAGCAGCCCGTCGTCGTGGTCTGCGTCGACGGCTCGGAGCCCGGCTATATCGAGCGCGCCGTCGAGGCGGGCCAGGCGCCGTGGTTTGCCAAGGTGCTGAAAGAGGGCACCAACCTGATCGGCGAGTGCGTGGTGCCGAGTTTCACCAACCCGAACAACCTGTCGATCGTCACCGGCCGTCCGCCGGCGGTCCACGGCATCTGCGGCAACTACTTCCTCGATCCCGACACGGGCAAGGAAGTGATGATGAACGATCCGAAGTTCCTGCGGGTCGAGACGCTGTTCCCGGCTTTCCAGCGCGCCGGCTGCCGCATCGCCGTCGTCACCGCCAAGGACAAATTGCGCGGCCTGCTCGGCAAGGGGCTCGAACTGGGTGCCGGCAAGGCTTGCTCTTTCTCGTCGGAGAAGTCTGACAAGGCGACGCTGGCCGACAATGGCATCGACCATGTGAACGAGCTGGTCGGCATGGCCGTGCCGGACGTCTACAGCGCCGGCCTCTCGGAGTTCGTGTTCGCCGCCGGCGTCAAGCTGATGGAGCGCGACCGGCCGGAGATCATGTATCTGTCGACCACCGACTACATCCAGCACAAGCACGCGCCCGGCACCCCGGTCGCGAACGCGTTCTACGCGATGATGGACGGATATCTGTCCAAGTTGGACGCCATGGGTTGCACCATCGTCGTCACCGCCGACCATGGCATGAACGCCAAGTTCGGTAGCGACGGCCAGCCCGACGTGATCTATCTGCAGGACGTGTTCGACGGCTGGGTGGGCAAGGACAAGGCCCGCGTCATCCTGCCGATTACCGATCCCTATGTCGTGCATCACGGCGCGCTGGGTTCCTTCGCCGTCGTCTATTGCGACAACCCGCAGGAGTGGGCGGCCAAGCTAAAGGCCATCCCGGGCATCGAAGCGGCGCTCACCAAGGAAGAGGCGGCGGCCAGGTTCGAGCTGCCGGCCGATCGCCTGGGCGACCTCATCGTTGTTTCGACCCAGCACAAGGTGCTGGGGACCTCGGCGTCGCGGCACGATCTCTCGGGCCTCACCGAGCCGCTGCGCAGCCATGGCGGGGTCTCCGAGCAGCGCGTCCCGCTGCTCTGCAACCGCAAGCTCGCGAACGCCGATACGGGTGCGCATCGCTGGCGCAACTTCGACGCCTTCGACCTCGCCCTCAACCTCGTCGCCTGAGAGAATTCCATGGACACCGTTACCCGCACAGGCTCCGACGTTCGCCACGAATATCTCCGCATCGCGGGCAAGAAGGTCGAGACCAAGGCGCGCCTCGAAGTGCATTTCCCCTGGGACAATCGCCTGGTCGGCACCGTGCCGCGCGCCACGCCCGAGCTGGTGGCCGAGGCCTTCCAGATCGCCCACGACTACAAGCCGAAGCTGACGCGCTATCAGCGCCAGCAGATCCTGCTCAAGACGGCGGACCTGCTGGTTTCGCGGAAGGAAGAGCTGTCGCGCCTGATCACCCTGGAGTCGGGTCTCTGCCTCAAGGATTCGCTCTACGAGGTCGGTCGCGCCTACGACGTCTTCACCTTCGCCGGCCAGCTCTGCATGCTGGACGACGGGCAGACCTTCTCCTGCGATCTCACCCCGCACGGCAAGTCGCGCAAGATATTCACCCTGCGCCAGCCGCTGAACGCGATCTCGGCGATCACGCCGTTCAACCATCCGCTCAACATGGTGGCGCACAAGCTGGCGCCGGCCTTCGCGACCAACAACTGCGTCGTGCTGAAGCCCACGGAGCTGACGCCGCTCACGGCTTTGTTCCTCGCCGACACGCTCTACGAGGCGGGACTGCCGCCGGAGATGCTGTCCGTCATCACCGGCAACCCGTCCGACATCGGCGACGCGATGATCGTCGATCCGCGTGCCGACCTCGTGACCTTCACGGGCTCCGTCCGGGTCGGCAAGTACATCGCCGAGAAGGCCGGCTACAAGCGCATAGTGCTGGAGCTGGGCGGCAACGACCCGCTGATCGTCATGGAGGATGCCGACCTCGACAAGGCAGCCGAGCTGGCCGTCGCGGGCGCCACCAAGAATTCCGGCCAGCGCTGCACTGCCGTGAAGCGCATCCTGGTCGTCGACAAGGTGGCCGATGCCTTCGTCGAGCGCGTGCTCGCCAAGGCGAAGAAGCTGAAGGCGGGAGATCCGCTCGATCCCGAGACCGATGTCGGCACCGTGATCCACGAACGCGCCGCCACGCTGTTCCAGAACCGCGTGAGCGAAGCCGTCGCCAAGCACGGCGCGAAGCTGCTGCACGGTAACGACCGCCAGGGCGCGCTCTTCCCGCCGACCGTCGTCGATCATGTCGACCCGCAGGCCGAGCTGGTGCGCGAGGAGACGTTCGGTCCCGCGATCCCGATCATCCGCGTGAGGGACATCGCCCACGCCATCCAGGTTTCCAACGGCACGGCCTATGGGCTGTCGTCGGGCGTCTGCACGGATCGCCTCGACTACATCACGAAGTTCGTCGACGAGTTGCAGGTCGGCACGGTCAACGTCTGGGAAGTGCCGGGCTATCGCATCGAGATGTCGCCGTTCGGGGGCATCAAGGATTCAGGCCTCGGCTACAAGGAAGGCGTGCTCGAGGCGATGAAGAGCTTCACCAACGTGAAGACCTGGTCGCTGCCCTGGCCGGGCTAGCGACCGCCGTCACGGCGGGGTCGTGTCGGCCTTGTCCCAGTTCTTGTCCGGATTGTAGACGGTGATCGCGGCGGCTTTGGCCGCCGTGTCGGGGCCGAGGTCCTGTTCGTAGACGACGCCATCCTGGTTGACCATGAAGGTCATCACGCCGGTGTCGCCGTACCGGACCGGCCAGGCGAGGATGGCGAAGCCGCCGATCATGCGATTGTTCACCAGATACTCGTATGCGCCACCGGGAGCGTCCGGGCCCTGCGCGTAGAGCAGGCGGAAGCGGTAGCCATAGTAACCGTCCTCGGTGCCGCCCTGGCCGTGGGCCTGAGCCGTCGCGAGGGCAGGGCCGATCGGGCTCTCGGGCTCGCCGGGGGCAGTATCCCAGTAGAGTCCGTCCTTCCGGCCCGGCGAGCTGAGCAGCCGCCGCGCATAGACGGGGACGCCGACTTTCATCGGGTCGAGGGCGGCATATTCGTGCTCGGCATCGACCAGCGCCAGCAGGCTCTGGATGACCGACAGCTCGTTGCGGCCGATCCGGCGCGCCGTGATCTCCTGGCGGCCGGCCGTGGTGTCGAAGCGCCACTGGTCGCCGTCCTTGACGATGGGAATGGGGCCGGTCCAGCCGGTGGTGCCGGCCTCGATCGTGGCCTTGTTGCCGTCGATGACGACCTTGTGGCGGGCGTCCCAGGCTTCGAGAAATTTTTCGCGCAGCCGCTCCTCGTCCTCCGGGCGGCCCAGCACGACGTCGCGCCAATCGCTGCCGAGGATCGCGCCGACGGCCTTGCTGTCGTCGCGCCGGATCGCGTCGGTGAGTGCGTCGGCGGCGGCCTCGGGCGTCGCGAAGCCCTGGGGCTTCGCGGATTGAGCCTGGACGCCCGTCGCAAAGGCGGCCGCGAATCCGGCCGCCAGGACGAGGGCCAGAAACGCCTTCCGGAACATTGACGCGCTCATTGCCGTCCTCCGCCGCGATTGCCACCGCCCGCACGGCCTCCACCGCCTCCAGCCCCGCCGCCTCCACCGCCGCGCGCGCCGCCGCCCCCGCCCGACGGATGCGTGGCCGCCCGCGATTGCTGCGCGCGGCCGCGGGCGGCCTCGCGATTGACCTGCTGTCCGTTGTTGGTGCCGCGGATGGCGCCTCCGCCGCGCGGCGCGCCGGCATGATTCTGGAAGTTGGGATGCTGGCCGCCGGCAGCGCGATTGGTGACGTTGGGGCGCTGCGCCGGGCCGGGGCCGGCCGGGCGGTTCGGCGGGTTCGGGCGGGCATTGGCCTGCGGCCTTGGCTGGTTTTCGAGGCGGCCGCGGAACTCCTGGCGCTGGTCGGCGCCGGGCCGCGTCTGATTGAAGCGCTGGCGCGTCGCAGGGTCGCGATAGGCCACGCCCTTGCGGTGGATCGGTTCGTGCTGCCAGCGGCCGTTGTTGATGTTGTTGACGTTGTAGTTGCGGTCGATGTTGACGGCGCGATTGACGTTCACGTTGACGTAGCTGTTGCCGCGTCCCCAGTTCCAGCCGCCGAAGATCGCGCCGGCCGCCGCGATGCCCACGCCGAACATCAGGCCGCGCAGCAGCGCGGAGCCATAGCCGTAGCCGGGCGGCGGCGGATAGTAGGTCGGCGGATAGGCTGGATAGGGCCAGGTGCCGTAGACCGTGTTGGGATTGTAGGCCGGGACGTAGATCACCTCCGGATTGGCCGGGGCGATGACGATCGTGCGGTCGGTACCCGAGCCCTGCGATGAAACCGTCTGTTCCTTGCTGCTCTGGAGATTGCCGGCATCGGCGGCCCTGGCGCGCAGGCGCTGGATGGAATTGGCCACGTCCTGTTCCTGGGCAATCATCGCGTCACCCACTTTCTGCATCCAGTCGAGATGGTCGCTGAGCTGGGCGAGAACCTGGGGGAAGGCGACCAGCGACTTGACGCTGACGTCCCAGCTCTTGTCCTTGACGGCCGCGACGGCGGCATCGCCCTTCAGGGCCGGATTGGCCTTGGACCAGCGGGCCGCCTCGACGACCTCGAGGGGATAGCTCGCGGCCATCAGGGTCTGGGCGAGCAGGGCGTCGGGATAGAGCGCGATCGGCGCCAGGATCTGGTCGAGCTGCTCGGGCGTGAACGGCTTACCGCCCGCCTCCTGCGCCCATGCGGCTCGCCCGGCGCCGGCCGCGACCGTGGCGGCCAGTGCGATCATCAGGCTGCGACGCTGCATGGAACTGTCCCCCCGCGACCGCTGAGGCGGTCGATCATGATGCAATCTACCGTTTAGGCAGATCCAAGCACATCATGATTCATTTGAAGGCTGCGGCAATGCCCTCGGCGGACTGGCGGGACGAGAGGCTAGGTTGAAATAATCTTCATTGTCTTACAGAGAGCGGGCGGGACAAACTCCGCCGGGTCATTTGAATGAGGGGAAGCGTTTCATGAGTGTCAGCCAGGCCGAGAAGGCCCGCAATTTCCGGGCGCTCCATGAGAGGCCGGGCGCATTCGTCATTGCCAATCCCTGGGACGCGGGATCGGCCCGCATCCTGGCGGGGCTGGGTTTCGAGGCGCTGGCGAGCTCGAGCGGTGCCAAGGCGGGCGTGCTGGGCAAGCGCGATGGCCGGGTGACGCGGGACGAGGCGCTGGCCAATGCGCGGCTGATCGTGAATGCCACCGACCTCCCGGTGGCAGCCGATCTCGAGAAGGGCTTCGGCGACGCACTCGCCGATGTGGCCGAGACGATCCGCAAGGCGGTGGGCGTCGGGCTGGTCGGCGGTTCGATCGAGGATGCCACCGGCAATCCGGACCAGCCCCTTTTCGACATCGAAACCGCGACGGCCCGCATCAAGGCCGCGGTCGATGCGGCGCGTTCGCTGCCCGTACCATTCGTCCTGACGGCGCGCGCCGAGGGATTTCTGCGCGGCAAGCCGGACCTCGCTGACGTGATCAAGCGCCTGCAGGCCTTCGAGGCCGCGGGCGCCGATGTCCTGTTCGCCCCGGGCCTGCCCGATCTGGCGTCGGTCAAGAAGGTTTGCGGCGCACTGCGCAAGCCCTTCAATTTCATGGTCGGCATCAAGGGGAAGTCGTTCAGCAAGGCCGAGTTGGAGGCCGCAGGCGTGAAGCGTATCAGTCTCGCCACCTCGCTCTATCGTGTCGCGATGACGGGCCTGATCGATGCGGCGACCGAAGTGAAGGAGAAGGGGACCTTCACCTATCTCGACCGTGCGATTCCGACGGGCGACCTCAATGCGTTCATGAAGGAGTAGAGTTTCGAGATGCTTACCGAAGACGAGATGAAGCGCATCGCGGCCGAGGAGCGCTATCGCCATTCGATTCGCAAATCCCTCGAAGAGGAATCTGCAAGCCCCGCGGCCGAGCCGCCGCCGCCACCTCCGCCACCGGGTTTCGGCGCCAAGCTCTACGAGTTCCTGAACAGCTCGGTGGGCATGTGGCTCTTGTCTTCGGTCGTCCTCACCGGCGGCGCAGCCTTCCTGCAGCAGGTGCAGCACCAGCATGAGATATCACTGAAGAACCAGGCGGACCTGACCAGCCACCGCTTCGAGATCGAGCACCGTCTGGACGGGATGAGCTTCCTGCTTCGTCGTGCGGTCACGGTCGGCGACGCCAAGGCGGCACTGGGCGGTGTTTTCAAGAGCGCGATCCCGGTCACACCGGAACTTCAGAACCGTAGCCTCGCCTCGCTGTACCTCTCGGTCTATCCGTTGCTGGCCGGCACGGAGAAGGAGAAGACCAACAGGGCCTACAATCTCGTGAAGGAACTCGAGGATATCGAGCTGGTGCTGCAGCCGCTGCCAGACAACAAGCCGCTCGACGACGCCCAGCGCACCCAGATCGCCAAGCTGATGACGGCGATCCAGCAACTCAAGTTCGACGACGGAAGGTAGGCGTCAGGCTTTGTCGACGGCGCCGCCGCTGTCGACCCAGTCCTTGAAGGCGCCGAGGTTGAAGACGTTGGCGTAGCCGAAGTCCTTCAGCACCTTGCCGCTGAGGGCCGAGCGGCCGCCGGAGGCGCAATAGACGATCAAGGTCTTGGTCTTGTCGAAAGCCTTGTCGTGTGCGGGCGATTCGGGATCGGCACGGAATTCGAGCATGCCGCGGGAAACGTGAACGGCGCCCGCGACCTTGCCGCTGTTGGCGACCTCGGCCGCGTCGCGCACGTCGACGACCAGCGCGTCGCCCTTGGCGATCATCTCCTTGGCCTCGGCCGGCGTGACCCGCGGCACGGCGGCATTGGCTGCTTCGATCATCTGCTTGACGTTCGTGGCCATGACAGTCTCCCTCGTGGTTCGCGTGAAGGCCGAGCATAGCATGGCCGCGTCGAAGTCGTTGGTCGGCGATGGCGTCGGCGGCGTAGTGTCGACAGGTTCTTGAGGGGTTTCGAAACATGAGTACCAGTGACATCACGCGCGTGCCCAATCCGAGGGTGCCGGCCAAATCCTCGGTCGCCGTCTATCGGCTGCCGGGCGGCGGCGGCTTCCTGTGGGGCGTGGCGACCTCGCCCGACCGGACGCAGGACATCCGCATCCAGACCCTGGGCGCGCTCGGCGTCATCGACGGCTACCTGAAGGAGGCCGGCCTCGACCGGACGCGCATCGTGAAGGCCGAGATCGTCGTCACCGACCACGACAACAAGCCTGCCTTCGACGAGGCCTGGGCCACCTGGATGCCGGCCAACCATGGTCCGGTCCGCTCGTTCGTCCAGTCCGTCATGCCCGAGGGCGACCTGATCGAGATCATCATCACGGCGGCGCTCTAGGAGCGGTTGGGGCAAGCGGCAAAGGCGAGTTGCCAGTCCCATTCCTTTCCGCGATGAAGTCCGGATGGATACAATCGTCGGGCCCGCGCCGCAGAGCCGCACGGCCACTGAACATTTCGACGTGCTGATCGTCGGAGCCGGGCTTTCGGGAATCGGCGCCGCCTGGCATCTGCAGAAGAACTGTCCGGGCGAGCGCTATGCGATCCTCGAGGGCCGTGCCGCCAGCGGCGGGACGTGGGACCTGTTCCGCTATCCCGGCGTGCGGTCCGATTCGGATATGTACACGCTGGGCTACCGCTTCCGGCCGTGGAAAGACGCCAAGGCCATCGCCGACGGTCCGTCGATCCTGAGCTACATCCGCGAGGTCGCGAGCGATCACGGCATCGATCGTCACATTCGCTACGGCCACCGGGTGGTCGGCGCATCGTGGTCGACGCCGGACGCCCGCTGGACGGTCGAGATCGATCGCGGCGGCGAGCGTGCTTTCATCTCCTGCGGCTTCCTGTGGATGTGCAGCGGCTATTACCGCTACGAGGCCGGCTACCTGCCGGAGTTCCCGGGCATCGACGGCTTCAAGGGCAGGGTGGTGCATCCGCAGCACTGGCCGCAGGATCTCGACTATGCCGGCAAGAAGGTCGTGGTGATCGGCAGCGGCGCCACGGCGGTCACCGTCGTGCCGTCGATGGCCGAGACCGCCGGTCACGTCACCATGCTGCAGCGCTCGCCGACCTATGTGGTGGCGCGCCCGGCGCAGGACCCGTTCGCCAACAAGATGCGGCGCCGGCTGCCGCTCAAGCTCGCTTACATGGCGACACGCTGGAAGAACGTGCTCATGGGCATGTATTTCTACCAGATGTGCAAGCGCAAGCCGGAGAAGGTGAAGAGCCTGATCCTGGGCGGCGTGCGCCAGATGCTGGGTCCGGAGTACGACGTCGCCACGCACTTCACGCCGAAATACAATCCCTGGGACCAGCGACTCTGCCTGGTGCCCGACGCCGACCTGTTCCGCGCCATTCGCAAGAAGAAGGCGTCGGTGGTCACCGACACGATCGAGACCTTCACCGAGACCGGCATCAAGCTCAAGTCGGGCGCCGAGCTGGAAGCCGACGTGGTGGTGACGGCGACCGGCCTGGTCGTGCAGCCGCTGGGCGGCGCGAAGTTTGTGGTCGACGGCAAGCCGGTGAAGCCGTCCGACACCATGATCTACAAGGGCATGATGTATTCCGACGTGCCCAACCTCGTCTCGGTCTTCGGCTACACCAACGCCTCGTGGACGCTGAAGGCCGACCTGGTCTGCGAGTATGTCTGCCGGCTCCTGAACTACATGGACCGCAAGGGCTTCACCAAGGCGGTTCCGCACAACAGCGATCCGACCCTGACGGAAGAGCCCTGGGTCAACTTCTCGTCCGGCTACATCCAGCGCGCCCTGCCGCACCAGCCCAAGCAGGGCAGCAAGCGGCCGTGGAAGCTCTACCAGAATTACGTGCTCGACCTAATCACGCTGCGTCACGGCTCGCTGCGCGACAAGGCGATGGTCTTCTCCAAGTAAATGGTCGCGCAGGTAAACTCGCCGGCCCGCATCCTGGTCGCGAGCCTCGTCGGGACGACGATCGAGTTCTTCGACTTCTACATCTTCGCCACGGCGGCGGTGCTGGTCTTTCCGCACCTGTTCTTCCCGACCAGCGATCCCGCCTCGGCGGTGCTGCAGTCTTTCGCGACCTTCTCAATCGCCTTCTTCGCCCGTCCGCTGGGCGCGGCGGTGTTCGGTCACTTTGGTGACCGGATCGGCCGCAAGGCCACGCTGGTGGCCGCGCTCACCACCATGGGCCTGTCGACGGTCCTGATCGGCTTCCTGCCGGGATATGAGACGATCGGCGTCTTTGCGCCGCTGCTGCTGGCGATCTGCCGCTTCGGCCAGGGACTTGGACTGGGCGGCGAATGGGGCGGGGCCGTCCTGCTGGCGACGGAGAACGCGCCGCCGCACCGCCGGAGTTGGTATGCGATGTTCCCCCAGCTCGGTGCGCCCCTCGGCTTCGTCCTGTCGGCGACGTCCTTCCTGCTGCTGACGGAGACCCTGACCAACGCGCAGTTCCTGGCCTGGGGATGGCGGCTGCCGTTCATTGCCAGCCTGCTGCTGGTGATGCTCGGCCTCTACGTCCGGCTCAAGATCACCGAAACGCCCGAGTTCCAGAAGGCCGTCGATACCGAGGCGAGGGTTGCCGTACCGCTCGTGGTCCTCATTCGGAACCACAAGCGCGCGCTGGTCCTCGGCACCTTGGTCGCGCTGGCGACCTTCGTGCTGTTCTATCTCATGACGGTGTTCTCGCTGAGCTGGGCCACCAGCAAGCTAGGCTATTCACGCGAGCGCTATCTCGAAATTCAGCTGATCGGCGTGGCCTTCTTCGCCGCAACCATTCCGCTGGCGGCCTGGCTGAGCGACCGTTACGGCCGGCGCGGTGTGCTCGTGATCGCCACCGCCTGCACCGGCGTGTTCGGCCTGTTCTTCGAGCCGCTGCTGGCCAGCGGCCTTGCCGGCGCGCTCGCCTTCAACGTCATCGGCCTGGCGCTGATGGGCTTCAACTACGGCCCGATCGGGGCGGCGCTCGCGTCGCCGTTCCCGGTTTCCGTGCGCTACACCGGCGCCTCGATGACGTTCAACCTGGCGGGCATCTTCGGCGCATCGCTGGCGCCCTACATTGCCACCTGGCTTGCGCTCAACTTCTCGCTGGCGTGGGTGGGCTATTACCTCCTCGGGGCCTGCGTCCTCACACTGGGCGCGATGCTGATGAGCCGAGACGTCGAACTGTCGTCCTGAGCCGGGCGCCCGCTGTCAGGTGAACGAGACCGTAACCGAGCCGAACGGGCCGAAATCCGCCACGTAAGTTTCGCCGGGCCTGGGCGCCAGCATGCCGGTGAGGGTGCCGGTGCTCACCATCTGGCCTTCCTTCATGCCGACGCCGGTGCGCGACAGTTCGTTGGCGAGCCAGGTGAGTGGGACCATGGGATGGTCGAGCGCGGCCGCAGCCGTTCCCTTGCGGCGCGGGCGGCCATCGGAGGAGAGCGTGGCTTCCTGGCCCGCGATGTCGCGGTTGCGCCAGTCGTCGATAGCGGGGCCGTAGACGATGGTGCCCGAGCCGGCGCCGTCGGCCAGGATGGAGGGCAGCGGCGGAAACGATGCGTCGTGGATGAAGCGGCACTCGGCCAGCTCCAGTCCGGGATGCAGCGAGGCAACCGCATCGGTCACCTCTTCGACTGTGTAGGGCTTGTCGCGCGGCGGCAGATCGCAGCCGAGCTTCGCCTGGTACTCGACCTCGGGGATGGGGCTTGCCAGCGTTGCATGCACGGCGCTGTGCGGTGTTTCCTTCACGAAGTAGACGCGGCCGTAGATCGGCGAATCCGTCCGCAGCGCCTGCTGCATTTCTTCCTTCATCGCCGCGATCTTCCAGCCCAGCACCGGCCAGCCCAGCTCTTCGGCGACCATGCCGGCGACCCTGTAGGCCGTCGCCTTGTCCGGCGGCACGAGGTGTGGGGCAAGGCCGCTCTGGCTGCGTTGCTCGCGGCGCAGGGAGGCGAGAAGGCGGGCGAGTTCCCGTTGCGCGGTCGTGTCCATCGGTGTTCCTTAGCAGAAAGCGGAGGAGACGAGATGCGGACGCAGGCGGAAAAGGGACGGGTGTTTCGCGAACTGCACGAGCGGCCCGGCCTGCTGCTCCTGCCCAATCCGTGGGATGCGGGCACCGCCAGGCTGCTGCAGTCGCTGGGCTTCGAGGCGCTGGCTACGACGAGCCTGGGCATGTCGAACGCGCTGGGTCGCGTCGACGGCGACAATGCAGTGAGCCGCGCCGAGCTGCTGGAGAACTGCCGCGTAATCGCGAGCGCCACCGACCTGCCGGTGAATGCCGATCTCGAGAACGGCTATGCCGACGATCCGAAGGAAGCGGCGACGATTCTGCGCGACGCGGCGGCGGTCGGCATCGTCGGCGGCTCGATCGAGGATTGGAGCGGCGAGCGGATCTACGACTTCAACCACGCCGTGGAGCGCGTGGCGGCGGGAGCCGAGATGGCGCGCTCGCTGGATGTGCCCTTCACCTTCACCGCCCGGGCGGAGAATATGATCCGCGGCGTGAAGGACCTCGACGATACGATCCGGCGGCTGCAGGCCTTCGAGAAGGCGGGCGCCGACGTGCTCTATGCGCCCGGCCTCCACGATCTTGCGACGATGCGCAGCGTGGCGTCGGAGGTGACTAAGCCACTGAACGTCGTCATGAGCGCCGGCGATCCCGACCTGACGGCCGAGCAGATCGCGGCGACCGGCGTGAAGCGGATCAGCGTCGGCGGTGCGCTGTCCCGGCTTGCCCTGGCGGCCTTCATGAAGGGAGCGAACGAGATGAAGGCCGGCAGTTTCCAATGGATGCGCGAGACGATGCCGACGAGTGAGCTGAAGCAGGTGTTTTCACCGAAATGAAGCGCAAGGCGACGCCTGGCCCCGCTCTGGCCCAGAGCTTGCTTGGCAGGAATTTCTGACCCCGCAAACGATCAACGTGATCGTTCACAACCTGGTCCGGGCCCGGGTCATGGAAGTCGAGGGGCGGGTACTCGAACTGCCGGATCGGGACGAGGCGCAGGTCGTCCGGTGATGGCTGGTGGATGTCGTCAACAAATTGTCTGGGGAAGGGTGAGAAGGCCGGTGCAGCCGTTCGCGGGAAGTGTAACATAATAGTCATGAACGGCCTGTAGCTGCAGGCGTTCGACAGGGGTTGGAAGACCAAGGGGGATTAACGAAATGATCGATCGCACCATCTTCAGGCGCGCCACGCTCGCGGGCGCTGCCGCACTCGCCATGTTCGGCCTGGCATCGCCGGCCTTCGCGCAGAAGACGAAGCTCACCGTCTACACCGCGCTGGAGAACGACCAGCTCGACCCGTTCAAGAAGGCCTTCGAGGCCGACAATCCCACGATCGAGATCGCCTGGGTGCGCGATTCGACCGGCGTCGTCGCCGCCAAGCTGATGGCCGAGAAGGACAATCCCCGCGCCGACATCATCTGGGGCCTCGCCGCCTCCAACGTCGGCCTGATGGCCTCGATGGGCATGCTCGAGCCCTATACGCCGGCCGGCGCCACCGCGCTCAACCCGATGTTCCTGAGCGGCAAGTCGCCCCAGACCTGGGTCGGCATGGACGCCTATCTCTCGCTGGTCTGCTTCAACACGGCGGAAGGCAAGAAGGGCAACAAGCCTGTCCCGACGAGCTGGGCCGACCTGATCAAGCCCGAGTACAAGAACTCGATCGTGATGCCGAACCCGGCCTCGTCGGGCACCGGCTATCTCACGATCGCGGCCTGGCTGCAGATCATGGGCGAGGAAGCGGGCTGGAAGTACATGGACGCGCTCCACCAGAACATCGCGCAGTACATCCACTCCGGCTCGGCGCCCTGCGTCCAGGCGGCCAAGGGCGAGCGCCTGATCGGCATCGGCCTCGACACCCGCGGCGCCTCGGAAAAGACCAAGGGCGCCCCGCTCGAGCTGGTGATTCCGAAGGAAGGCCTGGGCTGGGAGCTCGAGGTCACCGCGATCGTCAAGGGCACCAAGAACCTCGACGCGGCCAAGAAGCTCGCCGACTGGGCCGCCACCAAGAAGGCCAACGAGCTCTACGCCAAGACCTATCCCATCGTCGCCTATCCGGGCGTCGCCAACACGCCGCCGAACTATCCGCCGAACCTCGAGAAGGTGATGGTGAAGAACGACGTCGAGTGGATGGCCAAGAACCGCGACCGCATCCTGGCGGAGTGGACCAAGCGCTACGACGGCAAGTCCGCGCCCAAGGCCAAGTGACGGGTTAGGTGACGAACTACCTCGAGGTCCGCAACCTCTCCAAGCGGTTCGGTGACTTCTCGGCTCTCGGCGACGTCTCGCTCGACGTCGTCGAGGGCGAGTTCGTCTGCTTCCTCGGCCCCTCGGGCTGCGGGAAGACGACGCTGCTGCGGGCCATTGCTGGGCTCGATCCGCAGACCTCCGGCACGATCCGGCAGAAGGGCCGGGATGTCTCGGCCCTGCCGCCGGCTCAACGCGACTTCGGCATCGTCTTCCAGTCCTATGCGCTGTTTCCCAACCTGACCGTGGCCGCCAATGTCGGCTACGGGCTGGTGAACCGGCGACAGAACAGGGGCGCGATCGCCAAGCGGGTCACTGAACTGCTGGCACTGGTCGGCCTGCCCGATGCCGGGCCGAAATATCCGGCCCAGCTCTCGGGCGGCCAGCAGCAGAGGGTGGCGCTGGCGCGCGCGCTCGCGACATCGCCCGGCCTGCTGCTGCTCGACGAGCCGTTGTCGGCGCTGGATGCGCGGGTGCGCCTGCGGCTGCGCCACGAGATCAAGGCGCTGCAGCGCACGCTCGGCGTCACCACCATCATGGTGACGCACGACCAGGAGGAGGCGCTGACCATGGCCGACCGCATCGTGGTGATGAATCACGGCGCCATCGAGCAGGTGGGCATGCCGCAGGAGATCTACCGCCGGCCCGCGACGGCCTTCGTGGCCGACTTCGTGGGCTCGATGAACTTCCTCGCCGGGACCCTGATGGCGCCGGACAAGGTGCGGGTGGCGGGCGTGGATTTCGCCTGTCCCGTCCAGGACGGACTGGCGCCTGGGCAGAAGGTGAGCCTCTGCATCCGGCCCGAGGACGTGCGCGTGCGCGACCTGCCGGCCGATATCTCCAACCGGGTGCCGGTCGAGGTGGCGGAGCTGGATTTCGTCGGCGCCTTCTGTCGGGCCATCCTGCGCGCGCGGGCATCGGCCGACGTCGCCGTGACGGCCGACTTCTCCAGCAACCTGATCCGCGATCTCGGCGTCGACATTGGCACGAAGCTCGACATCGCCCTGCCGCCCGACCGGCTCAGGGTCTTCGCGTGAGGGGAAGCTGCCCGTGAGCCTGGCGGTACCGGGACTGAAGGTCGGCCTGTCGCGCGATGACCTGATGATGCGCGCCGGTGTGGTCGTGCTGGCCGGCGTGTTGCTGGTCATGGTGGGCCTGCCGCTGTGGGCGCTGCTCGCCAAGGGCTTCGAGGACCGCGACGGCAAGTTCATCGGCCTGGCCAACTACGTCTCGTATTTCTCCACGCCGGCGCTGTTTCAGTCGGCGCTGAACAGTCTCCAGGTCGCCTCGGTCACCACCGTGATCGTCGTACCGCTGGCCTTCGTCTACGCCTATGCGTTGACGCGCACGGTGCTGCCGATGCGCTGGCTGTTCCAGGGCATTTCCCTGATTCCGATCTTCGCGCCGTCGCTGCTGCCGGGCATTGCGCTGATCTACCTGTTCGGCACGCAGGGCTTCTTCAAGGCGCTGCTGGGCGATGGCTCGATCTACGGCATCGACGGCATCGTGATCGCGCAGGTCTTCTACTGCTTCCCGCACGCGACGCTGATCCTGACGACCGCGCTCGCCACCGCCGATGCGCGCCTCTACGAGGCGGCGGACGTGCTGGGCGCCTCCAGGCGCCGCGTGTTCTTCACAGTCACTTTGCCCGGCGCCAAGTACGGGCTGATCAGCGCAGCGCTGGTCGTGTTCACGCTGGTGATGACCGACTTCGGCATCGCCAAGGTGATCGGCGGCAACTTCAACGTGCTGGCGACCGACGTCTACAAGAAGGTGATCGGCCAGCAGGATTTCTCGATGGGCGCCGTGGTCGGCATGGTGCTGCTGGCGCCGGCGGCGCTCGCCTTCCTGGTCGACCGCCTTGTGCAGCGCAAGCAGGTGGCGCTGCTCACCGCGCGCGCCGTGCCGCTGGTGCCACGGCCGAAGTTCGCACGCGATCTCTTCTTCACCCTGTTCTGTCTGTTGGTGTCGGCGGCCATCCTCGCCATCCTCGGCATGGCGATCTGGGGCTCGCTGATCAAGTACTGGCCGTACAATCTCGGCCTGACGCTCGACAATTACGACTTCGCCAAGTTCGATTCCAACGGCTGGGATTCCTACTGGAACTCGGTGCGCATGGCGCTGGGGGCCGCGGTCTTCGGCACGGTGCTGATGTTCACCGGCGCCTGGCTGAACGAGAAGACGCGCGGCTTTGGCATGATGCGCGGCGTCGTGCAGTTGCTGGCCTTCCTGCCGATGGCGGTGCCCGGCCTCGTGCTGGGCCTGGGCTACATCTTCTTCTTCAACGCGCCCAACAACCCGCTCAACTTCCTCTACGCCACGATGGGCATCCTGGTGCTGAACACGGTGGCGCACTTTTATACGGTGGGGCATCTCACGGCGACGACGGCCCTGAAGCAGATCGATCCGGAGTTCGAGGCGGTGTCGGCCTCGCTCAAGGTGCCGATCTGGAAGACGTTTGTGCGCGTGACGGCACCGATCTGCCTGCCGGCGATCCTCGACATCGCGATCTACCTGTTCGTCAACGCCATGACGACCGTCTCGTCGGTGATCTTCCTCTACGCCCCCGACACCAAGCTCGCCTCGGTGGCCGCCGTGAACATCGAGGAGGCGGGGACGACCGCTGCCGCGGCAGCCCTCTGCGTCGTGATCGTGCTCACCTCGGCCGCGGTCAAGGCCGCGCACCTGATCGCCGATCGCTTCCTCTTTGCCCGACTGCAGGTCTGGCGACGGCGCTGATTTCGCGCGAACATCGCGCCATGAAGCAGCTCCGTATTCCCGCCGTCTACATGCGCGGCGGCACCAGCAAGGGCGTGTTCTTCCTGGCGCACGACCTGCCGTCCGATCCCGCGGCGCGCGACCGGCTGCTGCTGCGCGTGATCGGCAGCCCGGACCGCTACGGCAAGCATACCGACGGGATAGGCGGGGCGACCTCGAGCACCAGCAAGGTGGTGATCCTGTCGAAGTCGGACCGCGAAGGCTGCGACGTCGACTATCGCTTCGGCCAGGTGGCGATCGACGCGCCGGTCATCGACTGGTCGGGCAATTGCGGCAACCTCAGCGCCGCGGTGGGGCCGTGCGCGCTGGGCATGGGCCTGGTCGAGGGGCCGGCCGACGGTACCGCGACGGTGCGGATCTGGCAGGCCAATATCGAGAAGGTGATCGTGAACCACGTTCCCATGCAGGGCGGAGAGGTCCTGGAGCTGGGCGGGTTCGAGTTGGACGGCGTGGCCTTTCCGGCGGCCGAGGTGAAGGTCGAGTTCCTCGATCCTGCCGCCGACGAGGAGGGCGGCGACGGCGCGGGTGGGGGCGCCATGTTCCCGACCGGCAACCGCATAGACGTGCTCGACGTGCCGGGTGTCGGCAGGCTCGAGGCGACGCTGATCAATGCCGGCAATCCGACGATCTTTCTCGATGCGGCGAGCCTCGGCCTCCAGGGCACGGAGCTGCAGGGCGATGTCAACGGCGACAAGGACCTGCTGAAGCGGGCCGAGGCGGTGCGCGCGCTGGGCGCCGTCGCGATGGGCCTCGTCGCCACGCCCCAGGAGGCGACGGAGAAGCGATCGCACACGCCCAAGCTCGCCTTCGTAGCCAAGCCCGCCGCCTACACCGCCTCCGACGGCAAGAAGATCGAGGGCGGCGCCATAGACCTGCTGGCCCGCATCTTCTCGATGGGCGTGCTGCACCACGCCATGACCGGCACGGGTGCGGTCGCCATCGCCGCCGCCGCCGCGATCCCGGGCACGGTTGTGAGCCGCGTCGCGCCCGCTGGCGGCGATGGCCGGATCCGCTTCGGCCACCCGTCGGGCAGCCTCAACGTCGGCGCCGAGGCCCGCGAGGAGGGTGGTCAGTGGACCGTCAGCAAAGTCATGATGAGCCGCTCCGCCCGCCGCCTGATGGAGGGCTGGGTGCGGGTGCCGGGCGATTGAGCGTCAGCTCTCGTTGCGCCAGAAGCCCAGGAGGAAGCGGCGGCCTTTTCCGGCGCTCCCGCCGAACTGGTCATTCACCTCGGACAGCGTTGCGCCGCGCCGCCTCATCCATCGGGTGAGGACGAGTTTGCCGACCCAGCCGATCACGAGGAAGCTGCCGAAATAGAGGATGGCGGTATAAAGCGCTGTCACGGGTATGAGTATAGGCAAGGCAGGCGATGAAGTCAGATGTCGTGGTGATCGGGGGCGGGGCGATGGGATCGTCCGTCGCCTATCATCTGAAGTCCGATCCTTCCTTCGCGGGGACGGTAAGCGTGGTCGAGCGCGATCCGGCGTACACGCGGGCCTCGTCGGCGCTGTCGGCCAGCTCGATCCGGCAGCAGTTTTCGACGCCGCTCAACATCCAACTGTCGCGCTACGGCATAGGCTTCCTGCGGCGCGCGCGGGAGTTGCTCGGCGTCGATCTGGGCCTCAAGGAGCCGGGCTATCTCTTCCTCGCCAGCCCGGCGGGCGAGGCGGTTCTGCGCGCAAACCATGCCATCCAGAAGGGCGAGGGATGTGCGGTCGAGCTGCTCGATCCGGCGGCCTTGAAGGCGCGCTTTCCCTGGATCTCGGAGGAGGGGCTGGCGCTGGCCTCGCATGGCACGGCCAACGAAGGCTGGTTCGACGGGCCGTCGCTGATGCAGGGCTTCCGGCGCACGGCGCGGGATCTCGGCGCGACTTACATCGCCGACGAGGTCGTCTCGTTCGATGCCGGCGGCGTCGAGCTGAGGGACGGCGGCCGGTTGGAGGCGCGCACGGTCGTTCTGGCGGCAGGGCCCTGGTCCGGCGAGCTGGCGGGGCGATCGGGCATCGCGCTGCCGGTGGAGCCGAGGCGGCGCTCCGTGTTCGTCTTCGACGTGCGCGAGGCGCCGGGCATGACGCCGCTCACCATCGATCCGTCGGGCACCTGGTTTCGGCCGGAGGGGCGCTTCTACATCGCCGGCACCACGCCGGCCGAGGGCAACGATGCCGCTGGCGCGCCGCTCGAGGTGCAGCACCCGGAATGGGACGAGATGGTGTGGCCCACGCTGGCGGCGCGGGTCCCGGCCTTCGAGGCGGCAAAGGTCGTGAACTCGTGGGCGGGCTACTACGAGTACAACACGTTCGACCAGAACGGCATCGTCGGGCGTCATCCCAGGATCGAGAACCTGATCTTCGCCACCGGCTTTTCAGGCCACGGCATCCAGCAGTCTCCGGCGGTGGGCCGCGCCGTCGCCGAACTGATCGTGCACGGGGATTATCGAACGCTCGATCTCAATACTTTTGGTTATGACCGCATTGAATCGGGGCGGCCTATCCGGGAACTCAACGTCGTGTGATACTCGCGGTCTCATCCGAGGAGAGCGATGTGCCCGATCAAGTGCTGGTGAATTCCGATTTGCAGTCCGCCCTGACGGAGGCCAAGCAGGCCTATGCCGACCGCAATCCGAAGAGCTTCGCCCGCCATCAGGATGCCTGCGTGGCGATGCCGGGCGGCAACACCCGCACCACCCTGCACAATTCGCCGTTCCCGCTGACGGTCGTGCGTGGCGAGGGCTGCCGCCTCTGGGATGCCGACGGCCACGAATATATCGACGTGCTGGGCGAATATACCGCCGGCATCTACGGCCACTCCCATCCGGTGATCCGCGCCGCCATCGACCGCGCGCTGAACCATGGCTGGAACTTTGGCGGGCGCAACGAGAACGAGGGCAAGCTCGCCCAGCTGATCGCCGACCGTATGCCGTCGATCGACCTGGTGCGCTTCACCAATTCCGGCACCGAGGGCAACGTGATGGCGCTGGCCGGGGCCCGCGTCTTCGCCCAGCGCAAGGGCCGGACCAAGGCCACCAAGGTCATGGTCTTCCACGGCGGCTACCATGGCGGCGTGCTCTACTTCGTGAGCGGCGGCAGCCCGGTGAACATGCCCTACGAATACGTGGTCGCGCCCTACAACGACATCGAAGGCACCAAGGCGCTGCTGGCCAAGCACGGCGAGGAGCTGTTCGCCGTCCTGCTCGAGCCGATGCAGGGCAGCCATGGCTGCCTGCCGGGCGACGTCGACTTCCTGAAGGCGGTGCGTGAAGAGACCAAGGCGCGCGGCATCACCATGATCTTCGACGAGGTCATGACCTCGCGCCTCTCGCCGGGCGGCCTGCAGGCCAAGCACGGCGTCATCCCCGACATGACGACGCTCGGCAAGTATATCGGCGGCGGCATGTCGTTCGGCGCCTTTGGCGGCAAGCGCGAGATCATGGAGCTGTTCGACCCGACCAAGCCCGACGCGCTGCCGCACGCCGGCACGTTCAACAACAATGCGCTCACCATGGCGGCCGGCGTTGCGGGCTATGGCGAGGTCTACACGGCCGAGGCCGCGAAGGAACTGAACGACCGCGGCGACGGAATCCGCGAGCGGCTGAACGAAATCTGCCGCAAGGCGGGCGTCGCCTTCCAGTTCTCCGGCATCGGCTCGATGATGACGGCGCATGCCACCGCGCGGCCCATCAAGACGGCGGCGGATATCGCCTCGTCGAACCAGGACGCCAAGGAGCTGTTCTTCTTCGACATGAGCGCCGCCGGCATCTGGATCGCCCGGCGCGGCTTCGTGGCGCTGAACGTCATGATCGGCGACGCTGAGGGCGACCGCTTCGTGTCGGCCGTGGAAGAGTTCGTTTCGGCGCGAAAGGCCCTTTTGCAGCCGTCGTAACGGCTTACACTGGGGGAATGACCAGGAGCCAGGACTTCCCCCAGCCGGTCGCCGGCACCGTGGTGCCGCGCTTCGGAGACGTTGCCACCTTCATGCGCCTGCCGCTGTTCCGCGACCCGGCGGAGGTCGAGATCGGCATGGTCGGCGTGCCGTGGGACGGCGGCACGACCAACCGGCCCGGCGCGCGGCACGGCCCGCGCCAGATGCGCGATCTCTCGACGATGATGCGGCGCATCCATCACGTGACGGGCATCGCGCCCTACGAACTGGCCCGGTGCGGCGATCTCGGCGACGCGCCGGTCAATCCCGCCAGCCTCGAGGATTCGCTCGACCGGATCGAGAAGCACTATGCCAGGCTGCATGCCGTGGGCGTGGTGCCCTTGTCGGCCGGCGGCGACCATCTGATCACCCTGCCGATCATGCGCGGCATCCGCAAAGGCCTGCCGCCGCTCGGCATGGTGCATTTCGACGCCCACAGCGACACCTGGGACAGCTATTTCGGCGGCTTCAAGTACACGCACGGCACGCCGTTCCGCCGCGCCGTGGAGGAGGGGCTGCTCGACCCGAAGCGCGTGGTGCAGATCGGCATCCGTGGCTCGCTCTACAAGGCCGACGACAATCAGTGGGCCCTCGACCAGGGCATGCGCGTGATCACGATCGAGGAGTATTTCGACCTCGGCGTCGAGAAGGTGATCGCCGAGGCGCGCCGCGTCGTCGGTACCGGCCCGACCTATGTGAGCTTCGACGTCGACGGCCTCGATCCCGCTTACGCACCCGGCACCGGCACGCCCGAGATCGGCGGCTACACCCCGCACGAGGCCCAGCGCATGCTGCGCGGCCTGCGCGGCCTCGACCTGGTCGGCGGCGACGTCGTCGAGGTCTCGCCGCCCTTCGACATGAGCGGCAACACCGCGCTCGTCGGCGTCACGATGATGTGGGAAATCCTCTGCCTGCTCTCCGAATCGGTGGCGAAGCGCAAGGGCCGGATCTGACGGTCCGTGCCCAGGCGGGGATGGCTCCGTCCGGTTGACGGGGCTATCTTCAGGGCATGCGCGCCTTTCTCTTCGGCCTCCTGTTAGCCTTCGTCGCCTCGTCCGTCTCGGCCCAGCCGGTGTCGCGCTGGATGACGCTGCCGCCCACGCCTTCGCTGCCGCCGGCCGTCAGCAGCGGCCATGCGCCGGTCAACGGCATCTCGATCTGGTACGCCACCTTCGGCAGCGGTCCGCCGGTGATCCTCCTGCATGGCGGCCTGGCCAACTCGAACTACTGGGGCCACCAGGTTCCCGAACTGGCGAAGACCCACCGGGTGATCGTCATGGACAGTCGTGGCCACGGGCGCAGCACGCGCGACGCCAAGCCTTACGGCTACGCTTTGATGGCGTCCGATGTCCTGGGACTGATGGACCATCTCGGCTTGCCGCAGGCCGCCGTGGTCGGCTGGAGCGATGGCGCCATCATCGGGCTCAGCCTGGCCATGTCCCATCCGCAGCGCGTGTCGCGCCTCTTCGCCTTCGCCGCCAATTCCGACCCCGGCGGCGTCAAGGACGTGAACAAGAGCCCCGTGTTCATGGAATTCATCGCCCGCGGCGAGAAGGAGTACGAGGCGCTGTCGGCCACGCCGCGCGAGTACAAGAAATTCGTCGAGGAGATCAGCACCATGTGGGCAACGCAGCCCAACTGGACGGCCGCCGATCTCGCCGGGATCAAGGTCCATACCTGGATCGTCGACGCCGATCACGACGAGGCGATCAAGCGCGAGAACACCGAATTCATGGCGGCGGCGATCCCCGATGCCGGGCTGCTGCTGCAGCCGGAAGTGAGCCACTTCTCGATGCTCCAGGCGCCGCAGCAGTTCACCGACGACGTGAAGCGCTTCCTCGACCGCAAGTGGGACTGACCCTCGATCGCATACGCGTTCCGACCCTGCGTCCGGGCGGCCTCGTCAGGCCGCACAAACGAAATAAACGAAATATTCGAAACAATCGAAGCCAATGCCGCACCCCGGCGTCGGCGCCCTAATTTGCAGCCGACCTGCGTTTAGGCGGCCATTTCCAGGATCTCCTTTACCTCGGCGGGCGTCGGGATCGGGCGCGGGTTGCGCGGCACCCAGGGGGTGCCCATCGCCTGCTGCGCGATGCGGTCGAAATGCTCGCGGCCGATCTTCACGTCGGACAGGTGGCGCGGCATGTCGAGGCCGCGGATGAACGCGTCGAGCACGTCGCCCGCGTCCGCGCCCGGATGGCCCATGGCGTTGGCGATCAGGGCCTGGCGGTCGGCGTTGGCCGGCTTGTTCCAGCGCATCACCCACGGCAGCATGATGCAGGATGTGTGGCCGTGCGGGACGTCGAACACGGCGCCCAGCACGTAGCCGATGCCGTGGCTGGCACCCATCGGCACACCGGCGGCGATGCCGGTCATGGAGAGCCAGGAACCGGTCTGGCAGTCGAGGCGGGCGGCCATGTCGGAAGGATCGGCCTTCACGCGCGCGAGCCCCCGCGCCAGCAGGGAGAGACCATGCAGCGACGAGGCATTGCTGTATTCGGTCGATTCGAGGGAGCAGACGCCTTCGACGCAGTGATCGACGGCGCGGATGCCGGTCGAGAGCAGGAGCCACATCGGGGTGTGGCGTGTCACCTCGGGGTCGAGGATGACGGCCTGCGGGATGGTGAGGGGATGGCGGAACATCTCCTTCACCTTGGTGGCCTCGTTGGTGACGCCGGCGATGGCCGAGAACTCGCCGGCCGACAGGGTGGTCGGGATCGAGATCTGGCGAACGGTCGGCGGCTTCACGTCCGCCTGGCCGCGGATCCGGTCCATGTCCTCGGGCGTGCGGACGTCGTTCGACAGGCAGAGCTGGACGGCTTTGGCGGCGTCGGTGATCGAGCCGCCGCCCAGGGTAACGATCAGGTCGGCGCCGGCCTCGCGGGCCTGCTCGGACGCGGCCACGACGGCGGCGCGCGGCGAGTGGGCCGGCATTTTGTCGAAGGTGCCTGCGCATTTGTTGCCCAGCGCCCGGCGCAGCTTCTCGATCTCGTCGGTTTCCCGGTTCAGCGTGCCGCTGACCATCAGGAAGACCCGGTTCGCGCCCTGGCGCTCGACCAGTTCCGAGAGGGCCTCCGCGGCCGGCCGGCCGAAGACCACTTCTTCCATTTTGCTGAAAACGACGCGGCCCGAAGCGGTCATGCTCATCTCCCTGTATTTTGCTATCGTGGCTGCGAAAACAGGCAAGGGAAAGCATGACCGGGACACGGGATGGCGCGATCGCCCGCGCAGAGAAATATTTCGACGAGGGCGGCTTCCTCGATGAGCTGCAGCGCCGGGTCGCCATCCCGACGACCAGCCAGGAGGCCGATTCCATGCCGGCCCTGCAGGCGTATGTCTCGGGCGAGATGACGGAATCGCTGCAGAAGCTGGGCTACGACTGCACCGTCCTGCCCAATCCGCGCAGCGAATACGGCCCGTTCCTGATCGCCCGCCGGGTCGAGGACCCGTCCAGGCCGACCGTGCTCACCTATGGCCATGGCGACGTGATCCGCGGCCAGGAGGAGCAGTGGCGCACCGGCCTGTCGCCGTGGAAGATCGTGATCGAGGGCGACAAGATGTACGGCCGCGGCACGGCCGACAACAAGGGCCAGCACACGATCAACATCGCCGCTCTGGCCTCCGTCATGCAGGAGCGCGGCTCGCTGGGCTTCAATTCGACGATCCTGATCGAGACCGGCGAGGAGACGGGCTCCCCCGGTCTCGCGGATTTCTGCAAGGCCAACAAGCAGGCTCTCAAGGCCGATGCCCTGATTGCATCGGACGGGCCGCGGCTCGATCATCGCCGTCCGACCATCTTCGGCGGCACGCGCGGCACGCTGAATTTCAACCTCTCGCTCACCCTGCGCGAGGGTGGCCACCATTCCGGCAACTGGGGCGGGCTGCTGGCCAATCCCGGCATCATCATGGCCCACGCCCTGGCCACCATCACCGACGAGCGGGGGCAGATCAAAGTGCCCGAGTGGCGGCCCAAGACGCTGACCAATTCGATCCGGGCGGCCCTGGCCGACGCCCATGTCGATGCGGGCGAGGGGGCGCCGGAGATCAACGAGGACTGGGGCGAGAAGTCGCTGACCCCGGTCGAGCGCGTGTTCGGCTGGAACAGCTTCGAGGTCCTGGCCTTCAAGACCGGCAATCCCGACCGGCCGGTCAATGCGATTCCGCCAAGTGCCGTGGCCTACTGCCAGCTGCGCTTCGTGGTCGGCACCGATCCGCACGACATCATCCCGGCGCTGCGCCGCCATCTCGACAGCCACGGGTTCGGTATGATCGAGATCGAACAGGCGCGCGACGTGATCATGAACGCGACGCGCCTCGATCCCGAGAACCCCTGGGCGAAATTCGCCTCCGGATCGATCGAGAAGACGGCGGGCCAGAAGCCGAACATGCTGCCCAACCTGGGCGGTTCCCTGCCCAACGAGGTGTTCACCGACATTCTCGGCCTTCCCACCGTCTGGGTGCCGCATTCCTACGCCGCCTGCTCGCAGCATGCCCCCGACGAGCACCTGCTGGCGCCGGTGGCCCGCGACGGGCTCAGGCTGATGACCGGCCTGTTCTGGGATTTGGGTGCACAGGGCCGGCCGGGGTAGGCTCCCACCCGATGCTTTCAGCCGAAGAGGCCGCAGACCTGATCGAAGCCATCGCGATCCGCCAGGATCGCGCGGCGTTCGCACGCCTGTTCCAGTATTTCGCACCCCGCGTGAAGGCCTTCATCATGCGCAGCGGGGCCGATCCCGAGGCGGCGCAGGAAGTCGCGCAGGAAGCGCTGATCATGGTCTGGCGCAAGGCAGCCAGCTTCGACCGGACGAAGGCCTCGGCGTCCACGTGGCTCTACACCATCGCCCGCAACAAGCGGATCGATCACCTGCGGCGCAACAACCGGCCGGCGATCGATACCGACGACTGGCTCACGGTTTTTGCACCGGAAGACGACGATGCCGACAAATCCGTTCTGGCAGGGCAGACGTATACTCGGTTGAAGGCGTTACTCGGGGGGCTGTCTGCCGATCAGCTGGTGGTGATCGAAAAGGCGTTCTTCGAGGACAAAACCCACACGGCCATCGCCGAGGAGCTCAAGTTGCCCCTCGGAACGGTGAAGTCGCGTATCCGCCTGGCGTTGGCCCGCCTGCGGGAAGCACTGGAGAAAGACGAGCCATGAGTCGCCATCCGGCACCCGATGAACTTCTGCTGGATTATGCCGCGGGCGCGCTGCCGGACGGTCCGGCCCTCGCCGTGGCCTTGCATGTTGCGCTGGATCCCCGGTCGCAGCGCACGGTCGACCGGCTGAACGCCGTCGGCGGGGCCCTGATCGAGCGCGAACCGGTTGCTGACTTTGGTGCGATCGACGATGCGGTGCTCGAAAAGGCTCTGGCTCGCCTCGAAGAAGTACCGGTGGAGCCGCGACCCGCCGCTCCCGGCCGCCGTCATCAAGCGTTCGAGTGGGCGCCGGCGCCCCTCGTGCCGCACCTGCGGCCCGGCATGGACTGGCGCCGGGTCATGGGCAAGTTCGACGAGATCCGCCTCGACCTGCCGGGTGACTTCCATCGTGTTTCGCTGCTGCGCCTGGAATCGGGGCGTGGCCTGCCCGAGCACAGGCATGCAGGCTATGAGTACACGGTCGTCCTCCAGGGCGGTTACACGGACGAAACCGGCAATTACGGCGTCGGCGATTTCGCGGTCGGGCCCGGCGACCACCGGCACGAGCCGATCGCCGACCCGGGCGAGCCGTGTATCGCGCTGATCGTCGTGGAAAATCCTATCGTGCTGACGGGCCCGTGGGGCCGCTGGCTCAATCCGCTGGTCAGTCGCGGCTGGATCTGAAGCGGCGTTGACCGCGCAAGGGGTTCCCTTCAGGTTTGCGGCCTGAAGAGAGGACCCCTATGCCGCGCATTCCGTACTACGAAGTCGAAAACGCCACGGGCAAGCATGCCGAGTTGCTCGGCAAGCTCAACCCCATGCTCAACATCTATCGGATGCTGGCCAACTCCGAGCAGGGCGCGAAGGGCTTCCTGCGCATGGGCAACGGGCTGCTGTATCGTTGCGAGCTCGACCCGGTGCTGCGTGAACTCGCCATCGTCCGCGTCGGCCGCCTGAGCCGTACCGCCTACGAGGTCTTCCAGCACGAACGCATCGGCCGCGAGGTCGGCGTGAGCGAGGAGAAGATCGCCGCCCTGCGCGACGCCACCATCGAGGCGCCGGCCTTCACCGACAATGAAAAGGCCGTGCTGCGCTACACCGACGACGTGGTGCGCAACGTCCGCGCGTCGGACAAGACGCTGAAGGCCGTGCAGGCCTTTCTGACGCCGGGCGCGCTGGTCGAGCTCACCCTGACCATCGGCTACTACATGATGGTCTGCCGCTTCCTCGAGTCGACGGGCGTCGACGGCGAAGAGGGCCAGGCCGAGTGGCTCAAGACGGCCAAGCTGTAAGCGTCGAGCGTAGGAGTAGAGAAATGGCGTACCGCGTCCTGATCGCGCAGTTCATGCATGAGACCAACACCTTCAGCAAACTCAAGACGACGCTGGAGGATTACCGCAAGCGCTGGCTGATCGAGGGCGAGGAGATGGTGCCGCGCTTCACCGGCACCAAGAACGAAGTGGGCGGCTATATCGACTCGGTGAAGAAGTACGGCTGGGAGCCGGTCTGGGCGGCTGCGGCGAATGCCACGCCCTCGGGCAAGCTCACGAAGGAGACCTGGGAGCATATCCGCGACCTGATCCTCGACGCGGCGAAGAAGGCCGGTAAGCTCGACGCGATCTGCCTGTCGCTGCACGGCGCGGCCGTCACGGAAACCGAGGACGATGCCGAGGGGGCGCTGCTCGAGGCGCTGCGCGGCATCGTCGGTGCGGACATTCCCATCGTTGCCACGCTCGACCTGCACGCCAATGCCACGGTGAAGATGGCCCGGCACGCCAATGCGCTGGTGAGCTATCGCACCTATCCGCACATCGACGGTTACGACCGCGCGGTGCAGGCGGCAGCGCTCGTCCAGGAGACGCTGGAAGGCCGCAAGAAGCCGAAGTGCCTGCTGGTCCAGCCGGCGATGCTGCAGGGTGCCGATTCCGGCAAGACCACGCAGCCCGGCCTGATGCGCGACCTGTTGGCCAAGGCGGACGCCTTCGAGAAGGAGCCGGGCATCAACGTGGTCAGCGTCCAAGCCGGTTTCACCTGGGCCGACATTCCCTATACCGGTCCGTCGATTGCGGTGAGCCACGAGCCGGGGGCCGAGGGCCGTGCGAAGGAAGCGGCCGCCGCGATTCTCGATGAGATCTGGAAGCGCCGCGACGAAAACACGTCGAACTTCCGACCGGTGGCCGAGGCGATCGCGGCGGCGAAGGCGGGTGTCGGCAAGGAGGGACCGCTGGTCGTGGCCGACGGTACCGACAATCCGGGCGGCGGCGGCTACAACGACACGACGCCGGTGCTGCAGGCACTGATCGACGCCAAGGTCGAGAACGTGGCCTTCGGTACGATCTACGATCCCGGCACCGTGCAGCAGGCCATCGAGGCCGGTGTCGGCGCGGAGATCGACGTCGAGCTCGGCGGCCATACCGATGCCTCGATGGGCGCGCCGGTGAAGGCCAGGGCGATCGTCAAGATGCTGTCCGACGGTTCGTTCAAGAACGACGGGCCGATGAATGCCGGCGTCGAGACCTCGATGGGACCGACCGCGGTGCTGCGCATCGGCGGCATCGATGTAGTCACCATCTCCAACCGCATCCAGACCATCGACCTGCAGGTCTTCCTGAGCCAGGGCATCGATCCGCGCACCAAGAGCGTGGTCGTGGTGAAGAGCGTGCAGCACTTCCGGGCGGCTTATGCGCCGATCGCCCGCGAGGTCGTCCTCGTGGATTCCGGGGGTATCTGCTCGCCCGACATCTCGCGGCTCAAGTTCACCAAGCTGCGCCGCCCCATCTGGCCACTCGACGGCGTCAACGATCCCTATGCGGGGCAACGCCCCTGAAGGTTGGCACGACACTGGCATGAGGATGGGCATGAACTTCACACGCGAGGCGCCTTTTCCCGGCGCATCCTTTGGCGCAGCGCTGCGACTCGACGGCGATGCCGCGAAGATCGTGGCGGCGGCCGAGAGCGATCCGAAGGCCCTCCCGGCGGCATTGGCCGAGGCCAAGGGGCTGCTGCTGATACAGGGCATGAACGGCATCTCGGCCGATCCCGATCTGCTGATTCGGCTCAGCCGCGTCTTCGGACCCGAGGTCGAGGATTATCGCCACACGCTCACCAACCTGACGTCGGTGCATGTCAGCGTGCCCGAGATCCTGTTGGTGTCGAACATGCCGCCGGTCGGCAAGGCGCCGCCCAAGAGGCCGGACCCGCCGCTGGCGGCGGACGGGCTCATCCCGACGCAGTATCCTCACCGCATGGGCTGGCACACCGACCAGAGCTATCGCCGGCCGCCGCCCGACATCTCGCTGTTCTATGCGGTGACGCCGGCCGAGAAGAACACCGGCCAGACCCTGTTCGCCAACGGCATCCTTGCCTACCAGGCCCTGCCGCCGGCGCTGAAGGAGAAGGTCGATACGCTGGTCGGCCTGCATGCTCAGCCGGGCAGCGGCCGGTCGCGCGAGGCCGCAGTCGCCGGACGCACGCCGCGCGTCTTCGCAGCCCACGAACGCTCGCAGCCGCAGCCGGTCGTGCGCATCCATCCGGTGACGGGGGAGAAGTCGCTCTACCTTTGTGAGTGGGGCCAGATGGACTGGTTCGAGGGGCCGTTCGTCGGCCTGGAGCCGGGGCCGCATGGCGCCGGCGCGGCGCTGCTCGACGAGATCATGGCGCACTTCACGGAGCGTCGCTTCTGCTACGCCCACGAATGGACCGAGGGCGATCTCCTGATCTGGGACAATCGCTGCCTCGTCCACGCCGCCACCTGGTTCGACGGCGAGCGCGAGGGCCGGCTGATGTGGCGCACGACGGTGCACGGCAATCCCGGCGCCCCTTATCTCGGCGAGAAGAAGAGCTGGATCCCGGCGCCTGCCGTCTGATCGGGGGCGCCTGATCCCGCTCAGCGCTTCTGGCGGAAGAAGGTCGTGAGCGCGTAGCGGCGGCCCCGCGTCACGGGGCCGACCTTGTGCAGCAGGGAGCAGGAGAAGACGGCCGCCGCCCCTGCGGGCGGGCTGACGCGCACGGCGGCATGCTCCGGAAAGACCAGCTCGCCGCCCTCGAAATCGTCATTGAGGTTCAGCGACACGGCGAAGGCGCGATCGGCCGTCGTCGGCGCGCCGTTGTCGCGATGCGCCGCGAAGAAATGCCGACCCTCGGCGCTGTATGAGAGCACGACATGGGAGTCGAAGGTGAACTCGCGATCGAAGGCGAAGACTTTCGTGAGTTCGGGACCGATGCGATAGGCGAGGCGATCGGACACCGCCTTCAGCATCATTGGCTCGACGATCGTATAGTCCTCGGTGCGCTTCAGGGCGGCCATGTCGACATTGCCGTAGCGGCTCGAGACGCCCGAATCCTTGTGGTCGCCCTTGCCCCACAGCCGGATGAGCTGGGTGCAGAAATCCGGCTCGAAGACGCGCGGCAGGACCAGAACCGGCGCCATCGCCGTATTGAGCAGCAGCTCCGCGCCGCCGTCGGCGCGCACCGAGTCGGCAACGCTCCCGATCGTCTCGGCAGCGGCCAGCAGGGGCCGCGTGTCGAACGTGGTCGCAACGCGCTGGTTGGGATCGAGCGCGATCACGCGCTGGCGCAGGCCCATGCCCTGGCCGAACGAGACCGCCCCGGCTTGGGCGAGAAACGCCGGCAGGAACTGGCCCTTGCCGTCGCAGAGCAGCAGCGGCTCTTCAGGCTCGGCGCCGAGCTTCTTCCAGAGCGGACCGGCCGCCGCGACCGGATTGCCGGCGACCACGACGAGCTTGGTCGACGCGGCGGTACAGGCCTCGCGCAGGGAAGCGAACTGCATGGGATCCAGGGCGGAGAGATCCGCCACCGCGAGTAGCGCCACCGGGTCGCCGTTGAACGACCAGACGAATTTCCGCAGCTTGCCGTCGAGCCCCGGCAGCACGAAGTCGGGGATACGGTCACCGGGCCGGAGGGACAATGTGCTGGTCATGGCCGCTGGTAGCAGTGGGTCAGGACCGGTTCAAGCGCGCCCGGCTGATGCCGATTTCGCTGATGCAGACACGAAGCAAGGCGGGACTTTGTCGAATTCGGGAGGTTGGCGGTCTGGCACGGTTGCTCAGTTGTGTGTTTTGCAATCAAAAACGTCGCCGCACGCCAGGACGCTGCAGCTCAACCCAAAAGCGTCGCCCTTATGTGGGGCGCTTTCGAAAATCACGCCACGAACGCTAGCAATCGGAAAAGTGCCATCCAAGAAGTTGGATGACGCGCCTTCTGGCCCGATCATCCAATAACCTTTGCCGTGATTGAGAGACACGAATTTCTTCCAGCCACTCTTATAAGACGAATGCAGCTTCAGCGGAGCATTCTCATCTATGAGGCGCGTGATCGCGTCGTCATTTTGATAGTGTTGACGCACCTTCTCAATGGCTGCGACATCATCCTCGATCAACGGTCGCCCCCAGCAACGCGCCAGCATTGCGGCTGGACGGAAGATGGTGTCCATAAGAGCAATCAATACCGTGATGATCAGAAGCGTGCTGATCAGGAACATGCTGATCAGGAACACTCCCCGGAGCATTCGCTTCTTCAACCGTCTATTTCCCTGGTCCGCCGAGAACGGGTGGAAGACCAATCTGGATAAAGGCCGCGACCTGTCACCAGCCTCACCCCTTCGCGAGGCCTTCCAGCAGGAGGGCGATGGCTTCCGCTCCCGGATCGGGAACGCCCTCGAGGTGCGAGGACGAGACATAGGTCGAGCGGCCGGCGCGAGCCGACTGCATCCGGGCGGTCGCGTCGGCCCCGGCGCGCGCGGCTTTCGCGGCTTCGTCGAGGCCGCTCGACAGGGCCGCGAGGGCCGGCGCGATGGCGTCGATCATGGTGCGGTCGCCGGGTCTGGCACCGCCATAGGCCATCATCTTCGCGAGGCCGGCCGACAATGAATTCTGCCAGCTCGCACCACCCGATGCGGACTGGCTGGCGGCCGAGAAGAAGATGGCCAGCAACACACCCGACGATCCCCCCATCGAGCGCGACAGCGCCTCGCTCATGGCCGCGAAGAAGCGGTCGAGCCTGGCGAGTGGCATCAGGGGCAGCGCGGCCTGCAGGTGACGGCCGGCGGTGGCGACGGTCGAACCGGTATCTCCATCGCCCACCTTGGCGTCGAGCGAGTTGAGCTTTCCCTCGGCGGCAATCAGGATGTCGCAGGCCCGGCTCACCAGGGCGCTCAACGACGGGTTCCGGCTCGCCCTGACGGGCTTCCTCTTCAGCTCCCGCGGCAGCTTCACGAGGTTTGGCTTCACGTGGGTGCGGATCTTCGGCCAGACCAGCGGGCTGGCCGGCGACAGCAGCGCCTTCTCGAATTCGGGCGTCAGGGGCAGCAGGCTCAGCGAGAAGCCATGCATGTCGAGGGAGGACACCAGCGTGGCCGGGCCCAGCACCAGTTTGACCTTGGCACCGCGGCGGCTCGCCAGCACCTCGTTGGTGAGCAGGTTCATCTCCAGCGCCGTGGTGGAGCCGAGATTGTTGACCAGAAGGGCATAGGAGCGCGCCGGCCTTGCCGCGGCGAAGAGGCGGTCGACGAGCACGCGAGCCGCCTGGCGCGCGCCCTCGAAATTCACCAGGTCGACGCCCGGTTCGCCATGGAGGCCGAGGCCGAGTTCGGCCTTGCCGTCCGGAACCCGGTCTTCGCGGCCGACGCCCGGCAGCGTGCAGGAGGAGAGCGAAATGCCGAGCGAGACCACCGCGTCGGCGGCCTTCCGGGCCATGGCGGCGACGGTCTTCAGGTTCGCCCCCTGCTCGGCGTAGTGGCCGGCGACCTTCTCGACAAACATGACGCCGGCGATGCCGCGGGGCTGGGGAAGGTGCGGCAGCGCGATGTCGTCCTTCACGATCACGACCTCGACCTGCTTGCCGAGGGCGCGGGCGCGTTCCACGGCAAGGCCGAAGTTCAGGCGGTCGCCGGTGTAGTTCTTGAAGATGACGAGGCAGCCGCCCTTGCCCGTCACCGCCATGATGGCGGCGAACACGGCGTCGACCGACGGCGAGGCAAAGACCTCGCCGCAGACTGCGGCGCTCAGCAGGCCCTTGCCGACAAATGAGGCATGCGCCGGTTCGTGACCGGATCCGCCGCCCGCGACGATCGCCACGCGGCCGGGCTTGTGGTCGGTGCGCAGAACGACCTTGATGCCGGGATAGCCATCGAGACGTGCCAGGTTGGCGCCGCCACTGCCGCGCAACAGCCCGTCGATCGCGTCGACGACGAGGCTCTCCGTGCCGTTTATGAATTGCATGGCGGTCTCACGTCGTCCGGTTGCGGCGAGGTGAACGTATAGCGGGTGGCTGGCGGCGGGAAGCCGCCACGTCCGTCAGCCTGCCGGCGAACGCCGCACCAGCGTCCACCAGCCGATCAGCCCGACGATGCCGGTGATGGCGACCCCGATGCCGATGTTCATCTGCGTGTCGTGCGGCACGTAGCCGACCAGCAGGGTCAGCACCGCGGCGGTCACCATCTGCACGAAGCCCATCAGGGCGGAGGCCGCGCCGACCCGGCTGGCGGGGACGGCGGACAGCGCGTTCGCCATCGCGTTGGGCATATTGAGGCCGTTGCCCCAGCCCATCAGGACCAGCGGCACGATCAGGGCCAGCGGCGTGACGTAGCCCAGCGCGGCCGTCGCCATCATCGCCAGGGCGCCGATCGTGAGAACGACCTGGCCCACCGGGATCAGGAGCAGACTCTTCACCCGGCCCTGCAGGCGGCTGGAGACCAGGCTGCCGAGGACGAAGTTGCCGGCCCAGGCGAGGGTGAACCAGCCGAACGTCTCGACGGCCACGCCCATGACCTGGATCAGCAGGATGGGACCGCCGGAGAAGAAGACATTGAAGCCGGCCGAGGCGCAGGTGGTCGCGGTCATGAGACCGATGAAGCGGCGCTCGCGCAGGACGGCGCGGAAGCCGTCGAGATAGTCGCGCACCACGCCGGTCGTGCGCGGGGCGGCCTTCGGCGCGGTCTCGCCGACGATGCGCCAGACCAGGACCAGCACCGCGACCCCGCAGGCGGCCGTGAACCAGAAATTGCTGCGCCAGCCGAAGAAGCCCAGCAGCTGGCCGCCCAGGAGCGGCGAGAGCGCCGGCGCCAGCGCCATGGAAGAGGCCATGTAGCCCATCGCCCGGGGCGCCTCGGGGCCGGACCGGCTGTCGCGCACGATGGCGCGGCCCAGCACCACGCCGCCGCACGCACCGCAGGCCTGGACCAGGCGCGAGGCGATGAGGGTCTCGATCGTCGGACTGATCGCACAGCAGACGCTGCCGATCGTGAAAACGACGAGGCTGCCCAGCAGCAACGGCCGTCGGCCCAGATTGTCCGAGAGCGGGCCCACCGCCAGCTGCGCGAATGCAAATGCAAACAGATAGATCGAGAGCGTCAGCTGGGCGGTGCCATAGGAGACGCTCAGCTCATTCGCGATGGTCGGCAGCGACGGCAGGAAGATCGTCAGCGCCATCTGCGAGGAGACGGTGGCGCTCATCAGCAGCCAAATCGGCGGTTTGGTCGTACGCATGCGCGGAATTTTCACGTGTCCGCGACAGGCGGAATGGCGGGCTCATAGCAGCGTTCGGCCGCCCGGGGCAGGGCCGGCGTCCGTCAGGCGGTCGGGAGGCGCCCCTGAACCGAAAGCTGGCCGCCCGGCATGCGTTGCATCACCACGATCTCGCCGCTGCCGGGAAAGATCTGGCTGATTGCCGTCACCACGACCTGATGCGTCACGAACACCGTCGGTTTCGAAAGGTCGAGTTCTGCGATCCACCGCCGCAGCGCCGCGATCTGCCCGGCTTCGCGCGACCGGTCCTGAAAGAAGGAGTTGAGCAGCGGTTGCGGGCGCACCTCACCCAGGTTCATCAGGCGGGCGGTATCGAGGCACCGGCACCACTGGCTCGAATAGACCCCGGCCCCGGCAATCGAGTTGGCACGGAACAGGTCGCCGATGCGGACGGCTTGCGCACGGCCCTCGGCCGACAGATTGCGCTGCGTCGCGCAGTCCTCCAGGCGAAAGCCCGACGGGTCGTTGGTGCCGGGCGCCGTGGCATGGCGAATGAGCGCAAAGCATCCGGGGCGGCGCAGTGAAGCCCATGGGTCGCTTTCCGCCGAGGCGGAACGACTGGCGCTCCAGGCGGCTACGGCGACGAAGCCTGATAGCAGTGCGCGGCGGGTTGGATCGTAACGGCGGAAGTTCACGAACTGACGTTACGGGGCGTCCTCTCGCGGGTCCACGGCGGGGCGGCCTCGCTCACTCTGCTTTGATCGATCGTGAGCCTGCGGACTTCAGCGCCTCGCGAACGACCTCGGGCTCGCTGCCATGGTAGTCGACCGATACCTCGATCTCGCCAGCCAGTTCCGGCGTGCCGCGCTTCTGCGGGCCATGGCCGCTCTCGACATCCGCGCCCGCAGCCCGGGTGCCGGCCGAATTCGCTTCGCCCTTGGCGCGGATGAAGATGTCGGTCCGCGCGACCCCATGCGCCTGAACGAGGTGCTCGACGGCAATGTCGGCCTCGCGTCGTGTCTCGAATCGGGCGACGATGGTGCGCTCCATGCTCAACTCCGTTTGCTGTGCTGGGACTTCAACCTTCCCAGGTGCAAACGGTTGCCAGCCCTCGGCGCGCAGGTTCGCGCCCTCTCATGCCGATCAGGCACGAGGGGCGGCTGGAACGCTGGATTTCCGGAATAATGGTGGGCGCTGTAGGGATTGAACCTACGACCCCACCCGTGTGAAGGGTGTGCTCTCCCGCTGAGCTAAGCGCCCGGAAGGGGCGCGTATAGGGCAGCCGGGCTTGGTCGTCAACGGGCCGATGCGAGCCGGGCCAACGCCTCGGGCAGAGCGTCGAATCGGTCGATCACGGCATCGGCGCCCAGCTCGCTGGCGGGCTTCGCCGTATAGCCCCAGCTCACCAGCACGGAAGGGATGCCGGCGCCGCGGGCGGCCTCGGCGTCGTGGGTCGAATCGCCGATCATGACGGCACGCTTGGGGTCGCCGCCCATGCGCTCCAGCAGCATCAGGATGTGGCGCGGGTCGGGCTTGCGCACCGGGAAGCTGTCGGCGCCGGCCACGTCGCTGATCGGCGGCATCAGCTTCAGATGCTCGAGGATCATGCGCGAGGGCTTCTCGAACTTGTTGGTGCAGACGCCCTGCTTCAGGCCGAGGCGGGCGAAGGTCGCGACCACGTCGGCAACACCGGCGAAGGCGGTGGTGTGGCTGATCGGGTCGGCCTCGTAGTAACGCACGAACTCGCGCGTCACCGCGGTCAGGGCCTCGTCGTCCAGCGACCGGCCATGCTTGGCGAAGGCCTTGCCCATCGTGACCTTGCTGCCCTGGCCCATGAAGATCCGCACATCCTCCTCGGTCACGGGCGGCAGCCCGTGGTCAGCCAGCACGTGGCTGACGGCGAGCTGCATGTCTTTCGCACTGTCGATCAGGGTGCCGTCGAGGTCGTACAGGACGGTCTCGAAGCGGGCGGTGATGAGTTTTGCGGCATCTGTCTGCATGCCGTTTCCTCTAGCACATCCGCCTTGCCCGCCCGCCAGCCCCATGGCATCCGACGGGCATGAAATCACCCATTGCCGTGGTCGTCCTCGCGGCCGGCGCCGGGACCCGCATGAAATCGGCGCTGCCGAAGGTCCTGCATCCCCTGGCCAATCGCCCCATGCTGGCCCACGTATTGGCCAATGCACAGGCGCTGAAGCCCGCGCGCATCGTCGGCGTGATCGCCCCCGGCGCCGCCGAGGTGGCCAAGGCCTTTGCGCCCCATCCGACGGTGGTCCAGAGCAAGCCGCTGGGGACGGGACACGCGGCCAAGGCGGCCCTGGAAGCTCTCGACGGGCACAAAGGGCCGGTCCTGATCGTGTTCGGCGATGCGCCGCTGGTGACGACGGCCAGCCTGCGCAAGCTGGTCGCGGCCTGCGCCAGGGCAGGGGCGGCGGTTGGCGTGCTGGGCTTCGTCGCCCGCGATCCCACGCCCTACGGCCGGCTCATCGTGCAGGACGGCGAGCTGGTGAAGATCGTCGAGAGCAGGGACGCCGACGCGGCCGAACGGACGGTCGCTTTCTCCAATTCCGGCGTCATGTGCATCGACGGCAGGCTGATCGGCTCGCTGCTGGGCGCGATCCGCAACGACAATGCCAAACGCGAATTCTACCTCACTGACGCGGTCCGTCTGGCACGCGAAGCCGGCCACAGCGCGATTGCCGTCGCGGGCGAGGAGGCCGAGTTCCTGGGCGTCAATTCACGCGCCGAACTGGCCGCGGCCGAGCAGGCGCTGCAACAGCGGCTGCGCGCCGCCGCGTTGGCGGGTGGGGTCACCATGACCGATCCCGGCACGGTCTGGCTGTCGGCCGACACGAAGTTCGGCACCGACGTGCGGATCGGGCCCAACGTCCGCTTCGGTCCCGGCGTGACCGTCGGGGCCGACACCGTCATCAACGCCTTCTGCGACATAGAGGGCGTACGCATCGGCCGGGGCGTGCTGGTCGGGCCGTTTGCGCGCATCCGCCCGGGATCGGAGGTGGCCGACGGTGTCCATATCGGCAACTTCGTGGAACTGAAGGCCACGCGCATGGCCAAGGGCGCCAAGGCCAACCACCTGGCCTATCTCGGCGATTCCGACATCGGGGCGGGCAGCAACATCGGCGCGGGCACCATCGCCGTGAACTACGACGGCTATGGCAAGCACCGGACGGTGATCGGCGCCGACGTGTTCATCGGCTCCAACAGCTCCCTCGTGGCCCCGCTCAAAGTTGGCAGGGGCGCCAACGTGACGGCCGGCAGTGTGGTGACGGAGGACGTGCCTGCCAACGGGCTGGCCTTCGGTCGCGCCCGGCAGGTCACGAAGAAGGGGCGCGCGGCGGCGCTTCGTGCGAAACTGAAGGACCGGGCAGCGGCTCTCAAGAAGGCAGCGGCGGAAACGTCCGGCAAGAAATAACCCCCTCCCTCGGTCGAGACAGATCCCATGTGCGGCATCATCGGCATCATCGGCAAAGCGCCCGTCACGCCCCTCCTGGTCGACGCGCTGAAGCGGCTGGAATATCGCGGCTACGACTCGGCGGGGATTGCCACCCTGGTCAACGGTCACATCGACCGCCGCCGGGCCGAGGGCAAGCTGGTGAACCTCGAGGCCAGGTTGGCCGCCGAGCCGCTGACCGGCACGATCGGTATCGGCCATACGCGCTGGGCGACGCACGGCAAGCCCTCCGAACGCAATGCCCATCCGATCGCGACGGACCGGGTCGCGGTCGTGCACAACGGCATCATCGAGAACTTCCAGGAGCTGAAGGCGGAGATGGAGGCCGAGGGCCGCCGTTTCGACAGCGACACCGACACCGAAGTCGTGGCCCAGCTCATCACCTCCTACCTCGAACGGCAGATGGCGCCGGAGCAGGCGATGGGCACGGCGATGGCACGACTGCGCGGCGCCTTCGCGCTCGCCGTGCTGTTCAGCGGCCGTCACGACCTGCTGATGGGCGCGCGCCGCGGCAGCTCTCTCGCCGTCGGCTATGGCGACGGCGAGATGTACATCGGCACGGATGCGCTGGCGCTGGCGCCCTTCACCAAGCGGGTGAGCTACCTCGAGGACGAGGACTGGGTGGTGCTCACCCAGAACGGGGCGAAGGTCTACCAGGGCACCCAGGAAGTCGTTCGCGAGGTCCGCCAGAGCGGCATTTCCGGGGCGATGATCGGCAAGGGCAATCACCGCCACTTCATGCTGAAGGAGATCCACGAGCAGCCGGCGGTGATCGGCGACACGCTGCACAGCTATCTGGACCCGGCGACCCGTACGGTGACCCTGCCGGCGTTGCCGGTCGACTGGGCCAAGGTCAGCCGACTCACCATGACGGCGTGCGGTACGGCTTTCTATGCCTGCATGGTCGCCAAGTACTGGTTCGAGCAGCTGGCTCGCTTGCCGGTAGAAGTCGAGGTCGCCTCCGAGCTGCGGTATCGCGAACCGCCGATGCCGAAGGACGGTGTCTGCATAGCGGTCTCGCAGTCCGGGGAGACGGTCGATACGCTGGCCGCGATCCGCTACGCCAAGGCCCACGGCCAGACCATCCTTGCGGTGGTCAACGTGCCGGAGAGCGCGATCGCCCGCGATTCGCACGGCGTGTTGCCGACCCTGGCCGGGCCCGAGATCGGCGTCGCCTCGACCAAGGCTTTCACGACCCAGCTCACCGTCCTGCTCTGCGCCGCGATCGCCGCGGGCCGGGCGCGCGGCACCTTGAGCGAGGTCGATGAGGCGAAGATCGGACTTGCGCTCATCGAGCTGCCGGCGCTGGTCAACGAGGCGCTCAATCTAGAGGAACAGTACCGGCGGATCTCCGAGGAGATCCTCGCCGAAGCGCGCGACGTGCTCTATCTCGGTCGCGGCACCTCGTTCCCGATCGCCCTCGAAGGCGCTCTGAAGCTCAAGGAGATCTCCTACATCCACGCGGAGGGCTATGCCGCCGGCGAGATGAAGCACGGTCCCATCGCGCTGATCGACGAGCTGGTGCCGGTCGTGGTGGTGGCGCCCTCCGATGCGATCTTCGACAAGACCGCGTCTAACTTCGAGCAAGTCAAGGCGCGCGGCGGCAAGCTGGTGCTTATCAGCGATGCCACCGGCGTGGCCCGGCTTGGATCGCAGGCCGCGGCTTCCGTGACCCTGCCGGCGGTCGATCCGCTCCTGGCACCGATTCTCTACACGGTCCCGGTGCAGCTGCTCGCGTACTACACGGCCCTCGCCAAAGGCACCGACGTCGACCAGCCGCGCAACCTCGCCAAGAGCGTCACCGTCGAATAGCGCGCACGCCCGGCGATGGCGCATGAAAAAGCCGCGGGCCTTTCGGACCCGCGGCTTTCGATTTCGAGGACGCTCAGCGCGTGCCCTGCGGCAGCCCGGGCGGCGGGCCCGAGGGAGCCGGCGCCGGCTGCCCGCCGCGCGGCTGGGGCTGCGCGGGACGGGGCTGCGCCGCAGGTTGGGCCGGCATCATCGTCTGGACGATGGCGCGAACCTTGGCGGCCTCGGCTTCCTGCGCCTTCTTGAACTCGTCCTCGCTGATGAAGCGGTCCTTGTTCAGGTCCATCTCGCCGAACTGCTTCAGCGCATAGGCCGACAGCTCGACGCGGTCGATCTGGCCGTCCTTGTTGGTGTCGATCTCGGCGAACTTGCGCATGGCGATCTTCTTGCGCATGTCGAAGGGCAGCAGGTTCTTGGCCTGCGGCCCATCCGCAGGACCGGCGAGGACCGTGTATTCCGGTCCGCTGATCTTGCTGTCCTTGTTCTTGTCGAGTTCGTCGGCCTGCCGCAGCTGCATGTCCATGAACTCGTTCAGCGTCATCATGCCCTGGCGACGGCGCGCTTCCGCCTGCTGGCGCTCGGCAGCCTCGCGCTGCATCGAGCGCTGGATGATCAGGCGAACCTCGGGCTCGGTGATCTTGTTGTCGCGATCGGTGTCGTAGTTGTTGAATTCCGTATGGACGACCGCCTCGGCCTCGCCGCGCTCCAGGAGCCCGTCACGGTTGGTGTCGAGGTTCTGGAACTCCGCCTTGGCGCGGTTGCGCCGCTCCTCCAGCGGGGGCAGGCCAGGGGCGTCGGCCGGCGTCGCCGGCGGTTCGACGACCTTCGTGAACTCCTCGAGCGACAGCTTGTTGTCCTTGTTGAGGTCGAGCGACTCGAAGGACTTCATGCGGTATTTCAGGAAGTCGGCGCGGGTGACCTCGCCCTTCTTGTCGACGTCGATTTCGATGAACCACTGCGGCAGCGGGACGGGCGCAACCGATGCCGTGGGCGCACCGGCGGCCGGCGGGGTGGCGGGCTGGGTAGGAGCGGCGGCCGGCGGGGCAGCCGGGGCCGGCGGCTTGTTCTGGGGCCATGCCTGCGTGGGCGGGGTCTGGGCCATCGCCGGGAAGGTGACGCAGGCGACGGTGAGAAACAGGATCGGGCGAAACATGCGATTCATCTGCGGTGAGCCCGCTTTTGGAGGGGGAGTTTTCGTATCGGTTGCAATTGACGGCGTGTCAATGTCTGCAAAGCCGAGCGAACGTGCGGCGCAATCGCGCCGAAAGCATGGCGCTTCGCCATTTGAGTTGCGTCCCACCGCCGGATACGTCATCGTCCGCGACATGCAGACTCCGTAGAAGGGTCGCAAGTACTTGGGAGGAAAGGGTAATTTCGCCACGCTGGCGCGTGTAATGCGCCGGCCGGCGGAACCAGTATCGTCATGGCAGAACCAATATCATCCCGCGGCGCGCCGCTTCTCAGCGTGCGTGACGTGTCCGTCCGGTTCGGCGGAATCGTCGCGCTCGATGGCGTAACCTTCGACGTCTATGCCGGCCAGATTGCCGGCCTGATCGGGCCCAATGGCGCCGGCAAGACGACACTCTTCAATTGCCTGAGCCGGCTCTACACGCCGAATGCCGGCGACGTTCAGTTCGAGGGGAGAACCATCCTCGACCGGCCGCGGCATGCCATTCCCAGGATCGGCATCGGGCGGACGTTCCAGAATGTCGCCCTGTTCGACAAGATGTCGGTCCTCGACAACGTGAAGGTCGGTTGCCACAGCGTGAGCTCGACCAGCTTCTTCGAGAACGCGCTGCGAGTGCCCAAGGTCAAGGTCGAGGAAGAGGCGATCACCCGGCGTGCCGAGGAGCTGATCAGTTTCATGGACCTCGCGCCCTTCGCCAACGCGATGGCGGGACCCTTGCCATTCCCGATCCGCAAGCGCGTCGAACTGGCCCGCGCGCTGGCCTCCAGCCCCAAGTTGCTGCTGCTCGATGAGCCGGCGGCCGGCCTGAACCATGACGAGATCGAGGTGCTGAAGCACCAGATCAAGCGTGTACGGGACCTGCAGAACGTCACGGTGCTGCTGGTCGAGCATCACATGAGCCTCGTCATGTCGGTGTCGGACAAGGTGGTCGCCATCGACTTCGGCCGGAAGATCGCCGACGGCACGCCGGCGGAAGTGCAACGCGATCCGGAAGTGATCCGCGCCTATCTGGGGACCGCGTGATGGCTGCGCTACTCGAGGTCAGTGGCCTGAAGGCCTTTTACGGACAGACCCAGTCGCTCTATGACGTCGGCTTCGAGATCCCCATGGGCGGGATCACGACGCTGCTGGGCGCCAACGGCGCCGGCAAGACGACGACGTTGCGGGCGATCTGCAACATGGTCCGCACCGACGGCACGATCCGCTTCGACGGCAAGAACATCCGCGGCATGGCCACGGAAGAGATCGTGCGCCAGCGGATCGCCCACGTTCCGGAGGGACGCGGCACGTTCACTACACTCACCGTCGACGAAAACCTGCGGATCGCCGCCTATACCCGCAAGGACAAGCAGGCGGTGAAGGATGAGTTGGAGCGCGTCTTCGTCTACTTCCCGCGTCTCAAGGAGCGCATCCAGCAGCAGGCCGGCACGCTGTCGGGCGGCGAGCAGCAGATGCTCGCGATCGCGCGGGCTCTGATGCTGAAGCCCCGCCTGATGCTGCTCGACGAGCCGTCGTTCGGCCTGGCGCCGCTGATCGTGCTGGAGATCTTCCGCATCCTGCGGCGCATCAACGAGGAGGAAAAGGTGAGCATCCTGCTGGTCGAGCAGAACGCGGCTCTCGCTCTCGATCTCGCCACGCACGCCTACGTGCTCGAAACCGGCAAGGTCGTCATGTCGGGTCCCTCGGACGTCGTGAAGAACGACGAGAACGTCCGCAAATCCTACCTCGGCTACTGAGGCAGACATAATGGAACAGTTTCTCCAACAGATCGCCTCCGGCCTCGCCAACGGCGCCATCTATGCCTGCGTGGCTCTCGCGCTGGTCATGATCTACGTGTCTACCGACCACATCAATTTCGCCCAGGGCGAGATGGCGATGTTCAGCGCCTACATCTCCTGGCAGCTCATGGACTGGGGGATGAGCTTCTGGGTCGCGTTCATCCTCACCGTGCTGATCTCCTTCGCCATGGGCGTGCTGATCGAGCGGCTCATCCTGAGACCGCTGCACAATGCTCCGGTCCTGTCGATCATCGTGGTGTTCATCGGCCTGTTGGCGATCTTCAACTCGATGGCCGGCGCCTTCTGGAGCTACCTGATCAAGGAATTCCCCTCGCCGTTCCCCAAGGCCGACTTCGGCATTGCCGGCGTGATCGGGCCCCATCAGCTGGGCGTGGTCCTGGTCACGCTGATCGTGCTCGGGCTCCTGTTCGTGTTCTTCCGCTACACGCCGCTCGGCCTCGCCATGCGCGCGGCGGCGCAGAACCCGCAGATGGCGCGGCTGGTCGGTGTCCGGGTCGACTGGATGCTGGCCCTGGGCTGGGGGCTTGCGGCGTCGGTGGGGGCGGTGGCGGGAATCATGGTCGCCCACATCGTCTATCTCGAGCCCAACATGATGGGCGGCATCCTGCTCTATGCCTTCGCGAGCGCGCTGGTCGGTGGCATTTCCAATCCCGCGGGCGCGGTGGCGGGCGGTTTCATCGTCGGCATCCTCGAGAACATGGTCGCCTATGCCGGCAACCAGATCGAGAAGGCGACGGGCATCTACATCATCGGCAACGGCGAAAAGCTCACGGTGGCGTTGATCATCGTGATCTTCGTGCTGACGGTCAAACCCGCCGGCCTGTTCGGCCGCGTCGTCGTGAAGAGGGTCTGACCATGGCCGCCTCGTCGAAAAAGTGGGTGCTGGGCGTCATCGTCCTCGCGGTGCTGGTGCCGCTGCTGCAGCCGGTCTTTCCGGATGTGGTCTCCAACTACCGCCTGTTCCTGATCAGCACGATGATCATCGCCGCGATCGCGGTGCTCGGGCTGAACCTGCTCACCGGGTTCAACGGCCAGTTCTCGCTGGGCCACGGCGCCTTCTACGCGGTCGGCGCCTACACGGCGGCGATCCTGATGGACAAGCTGAACGTTCCCTACTGGGCGACGATCCCGGCGGCGGCCATCGTGTGCTTCATCGTCGGCTACCTGTTCGGACTGCCGGCGCTCAAGCTCGAAGGGCACTACCTCGCGCTCGCGACCTTCGCCCTGGCGCTCGCGGTCCCGCAGATCCTCAAATACAAGTGGCTGGAAGGCCTGACCGGCGGCGTGCAGGGCATCGTGCTGATGAAGCCGGAAGTGCCCTTCGGCCTGCCACTCAGCGAAGACCAGTGGCTTTACTACTTCTGCCTGCTGGTCATGATCGTGCTGTTCTGGGGGGCGGCGAACATGCTGAACAGCCGCAGCGGTCGCGCCATGATGGCGATCCGCGACCAGTACATGGCTGCCGACACGATGGGCATCGACACGGCGCTCTACAAGACCGTCACCTTCGGCATCAGCGCGGCGTATACCGGCATCGCCGGGGCGCTCTCGGCCTGCGCCATCGCCTTCGTGGCGCCCGACAGCTTCGGCATCTTCCTGTCGATCAAGTTCCTGATCGGCCTGGTCGTGGGCGGCATCGGCTCGCTGTTTGGATCGGTACTCGGCGGCATCTTCTACGTGCTGGTCGACAATTCCGCGCAGTCGCTGACCCAGTTCATCCGCAACGACCTCGGCCTGCCGTTCGACCTCTCGGCCTACACCGTGTTCGGTGTCCTGCTGATCGCCATCATCTACCTGATGCCGATGGGCATCGCCGGCGGGCTCTACATGGCCTACCGCAAGCTGCGGGGTGCACGGGCGTAACCCGGGCCTCTTCGCCGGAAGGTCGCCGGAAGGCGGCCTTCTTTCTGGCCAAAATTCGGACGAAGCTCCGGCAGGCCTGAATCAACTGGGAGGAATAGAAATGCGTACAAGCAGGCGTGGTTTTGTGGCGGGCGCCTCGGCGTTCGCCGTGTGGGGGGCGAACTCGGCTTTCGCCCAGAAGAAGTACGACGACGGCGCGACGGACAGCGAGATCAAGATCGGCCACACCGGTCCCTATAGTGGTCCGGCATCGTCCTACGGCCAGATCGGCAAGACGATCGAAGCCTTCTTCAAGTCGGTGAACGATGCGGGCGGCGTCAACGGCCGCAAGATCAACTTCATCACGCGCGACGACGGCTACTCGCCGCCGAAGATGGTCGAACTGGTGCGCCAGCTCGTCGAACAGGAAAAGGTCCTCTGCCTCTTCAACACGCTGGGCACGCCGACCAACACGGCGATCCATCGCTACATGAACCAGAAGAAGGTGCCGCAGCTCTACGTCGCCACCGGCGCGTCGAAGTGGGGCAAGCCCAAGGAGTTCCCGTGGACGATGGGCTTCCAGCCCGACTACCACACCGAGGGCGTCGTCTATGCCAAGCACATCCTGGCCAACGTCAAGGACGCCAAGATCGGCGTGCTGATGCAGAACGACGACTATGGCAAGGATTACTACGAAGGCTTCCGCGAGGGCCTGGGCAAGGAAACCGGCAAGATCGTCAAGCACGTGACCTTCGAGGTCACCGATCCGACGGTCGACAGCCAGGTGATCCAGCTCAAGGATTCCGGCGCCAACGTGTTCTTCAACATCGCGACGCCCAAGGCGGCCGCCCAGGCGATCCGCAAGGCCGCCGACATCGGCTGGAAGCCGGCGCAGTATCTCAACAACGTGTCCGCCTCGGTGGGCTCGGTGATGAAGCCGGCCGGCCTCGAGAACAGCCAGGGCATCATCACGGCGCAGTACCTCAAGGACCCCACGGACAAGCAGTGGGAGAACACCGACGACTTCAAGGCCTGGAGCGCCTGGATGGACAAGTGGATGCCGGGCGCCAACAAGGCGGACGCCAATCACGTGTTCGGCTACGCCGTCTCCAACCTGATGCTGGAGACGCTCAGGAAGTGCGGGGACACGCTGACGCGCGAAAACGTCATGAAGCAGGCGGCCAACTACCAGAAGTACAAGCTGCCGCTGCTGCTGCCGGGCATCACCATCAGCACCAGCCCGACTGACTACTACCCGATCCAGTCGGTGCAGCTCGCGCGCTTCAAGGGCGAGACCTGGGATCTGTTTGGCGACGTCATGTCGGCCGAAGGTTCCTGAAGCCAGAGCTTCCTCGACGACAAGAAAGGCCGCCGGCAACCCCGGCGGCCTTTTTGTTTTTTCCCGCACTGCAGCATCGAAGACCGCGAGAGGGGGTCATTTTCCCTTTCCAAGCCGCCCGCTCTGCGCAACGATATTCCGCATAACGAATAAAGAATAAGAAAAAGGGAAGAAGCGCGGTTCAACGAAGGGAGGCAACAGTGAAGACAAACAGGCGCATCTTTTTGGGCGGCGTGTCGGCGGCCGCTGTCTTGTCGACGTCCGGTAGGACGTTCGCGCAGAAAAAATACGACGAGGGTGCGACCGACAAGGAAATCAAGATCGGCCACACCAACCCCTACAGTGGGCCAGCCTCTTCCTACGGCGTCATCGGCAAGTGTGAGGAAGCCTACTGGAAGAGCGTCAACGAGCGCGGCGGCATCAACGGACGCATGGTCAAGTTCATCACCATGGATGACGGCTACAATCCGGCCAAGACCGTCGAGGTGGTCCGCCAGATGGTGGAACAGGACAGGGTACTGTGCCTGTTCAACACGCTGGGCACGCCGACCAACTCGGCGATCCACCGCTACATGAACCAGAAGAAGGTGCCGCAACTCTACGTTTCGACCGGCGCCTCCAAGTGGGGCAAGTACAAGGAGTTCCCTTGGACGATGGGCTTCCAGCCCGACTACCACACCGAAGCCGTCATCTATGCCAAGCACATCCTCGCGACCGTGAAGGATCCCAAGATCGGCGTGCTGATGCAGAACGACGACTACGGCAAGGACTACTGGGAAGGGTTCAAGGAAGGACTCGGCAAGGACGTCAACAAGGTGGTCAAGCATGTCACCTACGAGACGACCGACCCGACGGTCGACAGCCAGATCATCCAGCTCAAGGATGCCGGCGCCAACGTCTTCTTCAACATCGCGATCCCGAAGTTCGCTGCCCAGGCCATCCGCAAGGTGGCCGACATCGGCTGGAAGCCCATCCAGTACCTCAACAACGTCTCGTCCTCGGTCGCTTCGACGCTCAAGCCGGCCGGTCTCGAGAACAGCCAGGGCATGATCACGGCGCTCTATCTGATGGATCCCACCGACAAGCAGTGGAACGACAATGCCGAGATGAAGGTCTGGCGTGACTGGATGAACAAGCACATGCCGGGCGCCAACCAGGACGACGGCAACTACATCTTCGCCTATGCCGTCTCGACCCTGATGGAAGAGACGCTCAAGCGGTGCGGCGACACGCTGACCCACGAGAACCTGATGAAGCAGGCCACCAGCTTCAAGAAGTTCAGGGTGCCGCTGCTGCTGCCGGGCATCACCGTCAGCACCAGCCCGACTGATTATTACCCGATCCAGTCGGTGCGGCTGGCCCGGTTCAAGGGCGAGACCTGGGAGCTGTTCGGCGACGTCATGTCGGCCGAGGGATCCTGAGCCTGGGTTCGAACCTAGCGAAGGGCCGCCGGCAGTGCCGGCGGCCTTTTTCTTTGGGGCTGTAGGCGCTCTTATCGTTCCGCCGGCTTGCGCTGGAGGGCCTGGCGGCATTCGGCCGTATCGATCCGGCCATTCTTGTCGAGGTCGCAGCGCGTGAAGTTGCGCTCGCTCCCCGCCAGGAACTCCGTCAGCGTGACGGAACCGTCCTTGTCGACATCGAGAAGCCGGAAGTAGCTCGACTGGCGGCCGGCCTGGCGGTCGGTCGGCAGGACGCTGTTGCCGGCGGCCGGGGTGCGGGCGAACAGCTCGTCCGGGCTGAGCTTGCCGTCGCCGTTCGTGTCGAGCCTCTTGAACCGCGCCTGCTGGCCGGCCTTCCATTCGTCGAGCGTGACCGCGCCGTCCTTGTTGGCGTCGTATCGCATGACACCGCCATCGGTGCGTGCCGGCCGGGGGGCGGGCGCGCTTTGCGTGCTCTGGGGCGCGGCTGCGTCGCCGGGAGCGGCGAGAGCGGGGCTCGCCAGAAGCATGAAGCTGGTCGCAATCAGGGAAAGTCTCGGCATCGTCGATCCTCGGGTTGTATCAGGAGATGGCAATGCACGCGCCATTTCCCTTACCGGCGGGTCTAGGCGCGGATATAGTCTGCCCGGCGACCGAATTATGGCCGCGTTGAGGTTTTGTTCTCTCTGGGGATAACCCATGGCCTATGATTACGATCTCTTTGTCATCGGCGCCGGCTCAGGCGGCGTAAGGGCGTCACGCATCGCCGCGACCCACGGGGCGCGCGTCGGCATCTGTGAGGACTACCGCGTTGGCGGCACCTGCGTGATCCGCGGCTGCGTGCCGAAGAAGCTCCTGATGTACGGCTCCAAGTTCGCCCACGAATTCGAGGATGCGGCAGCCTATGGCTGGTCCGTCGGTGAACCGACCCATTCATGGACGACGCTGCGAGACAACGTGAACAACGAAGTCGACCGGCTGAACGCGCTCTACCTGCGCCTGCTCGAGGGGGCAGGGGTGAAGCTGCACATGGGCCGCGGCCGCCTGATGGACCGCCACACGATCCAGGTCGGCGAGGAGACGATCACGGCGGAGAAGATCCTGATCGCAACCGGCGGCCATCCGGTCATTCCGTCGATTGCGGGCGCCGAACTGGCGATCACCTCCAACGATGCCTTTCATCTCCCCGAACTGCCGAAGCACATCACCATCGTTGGAGCGGGCTACATCGCCGTCGAATTCGCCGGCATCTTCCGCGGGCTCGGCGCCAAGGTGGACATTGTCCTCCGGCGCGACCGTGTCCTGCGAGGCTTCGACGAGGAATGCCGCACCTTCGTGCACGAGGCCCTGAAGGACAGCGGCATTCGCCTGCGCACCGAGATGGAAATCGCCCGCATCGTCGCCAAGGGCGAAGACGGCAAGAGCGGCCCGTTCGAGGTCCACACGCCGATGGGCGGCATGTTCGAGACAGACTGCGTGATGTACGCCACCGGCCGCGCGCCCAACACCTCCGGCATCGGGCTGGAGAAGGCGGGTGTGCAGCTCAACAAGGCGGGCGCGATCGCGGTCGACGAGTGGTCGAAGACCACGGCCGACAACATCTGGGCGGTGGGCGACGTGACAGACCGTATCAACCTCACTCCGGTCGCCCTCATGGAAGGCCACTGCTTTGCCGATACCGAATTCGGCAAGAAGCCGCGGAAGGCCAATCATCACGAAGTGCCGTCGGCTGTCTTCTGCCAGCCCGAGATGGCCAATGTCGGGCTGAGCGAGGAGCAGGCGAAGCTGCAGCTGGGCGAACTGCGCATATACACGGCGGCGTTCCGGCCGATGAAATACACGGTCTCCGGTCGCCACCAGCGCACCTTCATGAAGATGATCGTCGAGGCCTCGACCGACCGGGTGGTCGGCATCCACATGGTGGGCGACGATGCAGCCGAGCTGATCCAGGGCCTGGCAGTCGCCATGAAGGCGGGGGCCACCAAGGCCCATTTCGACGCCACCGTGGGCATCCACCCGACCGCGGGCGAGGAGTTCGTGACGATGCGCACGGCGCGGCCGGATTCGACCCCGACACGGGCAGCCGCGGAGTAGAACGGGGCCGGCCTGCCGGCTGGTTTTTTATCCACAGCACGTATAGGTTCACCCACCCCGCCGGCCCCTTCGGCCCGCGGGTCGAGGAGGAGTCGATGACCGCGATCCAGGGTCAATCCAGGACCGATTCGCGGACCGCCGCAAAAGGGCAGTCCCGCAGTTCCAGTGCCGCCGACTGGTCGCCGACCAGCTGGCGCAGCCGGCCGGCCCTGCAGATGCCGGTCTATCCGGACGCCGCCGCCCTCGCGAACGCCGAGGCGCGCCTGCGCCGCTATCCGCCGCTGGTCTTTGCGGGCGAGGCGCGCAAGCTCAAGGCGTCGCTGGCCAAGATCGCCAATGGCGAGGCCTTCCTGCTGCAGGGCGGCGACTGCGCCGAGAGCTTCGCCGACTTCACCGCCAACAACATCCGCGACACATTCCGCGTGCTGCTGCAGATGGCCGTAGTCCTGACCTATGGCGCCGGCGTGCCCGTCGTGAAGGTCGGCCGCATGGCGGGCCAGTTCGCCAAGCCGCGCTCGTCCAACGTCGAGAAGATCGGCGACATCGAATTGCCGTCCTACCGCGGCGATAACGTCAACGGCTTCGAGTTCACCGCCGCCGCGCGCCTGCCCGATCCGGAGCGCATGGTGCAGGCCTACAACCAGTCGGCTGCCACGCTCAACCTGCTGCGTGCCTTCGCCCAGGGCGGTTATGCCGACCTGCACGAGGTCAACCGCTGGAATCTCGACTTCGTGCGCAGTTCGCCCGCCTCGGCACGCTACGAAGACCTCGCGGCGCGCCTCGACGAGACCTTGAACTTCATGGCGGCCTGCGGCCTCAGTTCCGCGACGACCCCGCAGATCGCCGAGACCGACTTCTTCACCAGCCACGAGGCGCTGCTGCTGCAGTACGAGGAGGCGCTGACCCGCGTCGATTCGACGTCGGGCGAGTGGTACGATTGCTCGGCCCACATGCTATGGATCGGCGACCGCACGCGCCAGCCCGACGGCGCCCATGTCGAATTCCTGCGCGGCGTCCGGAATCCGATCGGCTTCAAGGCCGGACCCACATTGCCGACCGACGATCTGCTGCGCCTGATCGATACGCTGAACCCGTCGAACGAGGCGGGCCGCATCGTGATCATCGCCCGCATGGGCGCCGAAAAGGTGGGCGACAAGCTTCCGGCGCTGGTCCGCGCCCTGAAGCGCGAAGGCCGCACGGTTGTGTGGTCGTGCGACCCGATGCACGGCAACACCGTCACCGCCTCGAACGGCCGAAAGACGCGCCATTTCGATGCGATCCTGCGCGAGGTGAAGGACTTCTTTGCCGTGCACCGTGCCGAGGGCACTCATCCCGGCGGTGTTCATTTCGAGATGACCGGCCAGGAAGTCACGGAATGCATCGGCGGTTCGACGGACATCACCGTCGACAACCTCAACGAACGCTACGAGACGCAGTGCGACCCGCGGCTCAACGCCAGCCAGGTGCTGGAACTCGCCTTCCTGCTCGCCGAGCAGCTCAAGGCGGAGCGCCTGTCCGTCGCAAGGGCGCGCCCGGCCAGCTGACCGACGTCACCGGCTGAGCGCACGAATGCCCGGGGAGGGCCGATGACGCATCCTGAGAATGGCGAGATCGAACGCTATACCGACCACTACTTCAATCGCTCGAAGCAGGTGGTCGGCAAGTTCGGCGACTGCCAGGTCACCTACGCCATCTTCATGCGCCGCCCGGTGGTGTTCGCGCCGCGGCTCGCGCTGGAATGGCTGGAAGAAACCTGCCGTGCCCGCAATGCGACGGTGGAACTCGACCTGCGCTACCGAGAGGGAAAATGGGTCGGTGCCGGCGAACCGATGATGTACATCACCGGCTCGTTCTTCCATCTCGTCGATCTCGAGACGATCTTCCTGCAGAAGCTGGGGCCCGCCTGCGTCGCCGCCTATAATGCTTGGACGATGTGCGCGGACATGCCGAAGTCGGCCTTCCTCGCCATGGATGCGCGTCATTGTGCCGGCCAGGAGATGGCCGAGATGATGGCCTATGCCGCCTCCGTCGGTTCGGCTCGCGCCAAGCGCAAGGTCGGCGCCATCGGCTTCATCGGCAATGCCACGCACGCCACGGCGCATTACTTCGGCCGCGAATACGGGCTTGGGACCATGCCGCACGCCCTGATCGGCTATGCCGGTTCGACGCTGCGCGCCGCGGAGATGTTTCACGAGACCTTCCCGAACGAGGGGATGACGGTGCTGGTCGACTATTTCGCGCGCGAGATTTCCGACTCGCTCGAAGTCTGCCGGCGCTTCCCCGAGCTGGCGGCCCAGGGAAACCTGTCGCTGCGCCTCGACACGACCGGCGGCCGATACCTCGAGGGCCTCGATCCCGCGTCCTCCTATGCCGTGCTCGAGCGCTTTTCCCCGGAATCGATCCGCGGCTACCGCAGCGAGGAAGAGCTTCGCTATCTCGTCGGTACCGGCGTGTCGGCGGCGGCTATTTTCCACCTGCGTGCCGAACTCGACCGCAACGGCTTCGACAAGGTGAAGATCGTTGCGTCTTCCGGTTTCGGCCCGGCCAAGTGCCGGATCATGGCCGAGGCAAAGGCGCCGATCGATGTCGTGGGCTCGGGCTCGTTCCTGCCGTCCAACTGGTCCGAAACCTACGCCACGGCCGACATCGTCGAGTACGATGGTGAGAAGCGCGTGAAGATCGGCCGCGAATTCCTCCACCGCAACCGGCCGGCCGACGCAACCCGTCCGCTCTAGCTTTCCAGAGGCACATATGCTCAAGCTCTATTTCGCCCCCGGCGCCTGCTCGACCGCATCGCACATCGGGCTCGAGGAAAGCGGCGTGAAGTACGATTCGCAGGCGCTTTCCTTCGCCAAGAGCGAGCAGCGGACGCGGGAGTATCTCGAGGTCAACCCGCGCGGGCGTGTGCCGGCGCTGGTGGTCGACGAGGGCACGATCGTCGAGAACACGGCGATCCTGGACTATGTTGCCACCAAGTACGCGCCGCATCTGATGCCCCGGGATCCGGTCCAGCGCGCCCGGGCGCTGTCGCTGATGGCGTGGTTCTCCAATGCGGTGCATCCGAACTTCACCCACATCGGCCGTCCCGAGCGCTTCGCGACGGACACCGCCGTGTTCGACCATCTGAAGGCGGTCGGTCGTGAGAACTTCCACGGCAACCTCAAGGAGATCGACGGTCTTCTGGCGGGGAGGACTTGGTTTCTGGGCGACGAGTTCTCGGTGGTCGACGGCTATGCGCTGGTTTTCTACGGCTGGGGCAAGCGCATCGGGCTGCCGGTCGAGGAGCTCGCGAACTACACGGCCTGGAAGGACCGCATGCTTGCGCGGCCGGCCGTGAAGCGCGTCCTCGAGCGGGAGCAGAGCCTTCTGCTCGCGGCCTGACGGAAACGCCATCGCTTCCCCCTGGGCGTCGCGACTCGCGATGCTTGCCGTCACTCCTTGCCTTCCCTATAAGTGAATTGATAATTATTCGCATGTAGGGGTGGTGGTGGGCGTGAGTTCGGCGGATCCGACCCTGGCTCTGTATCTGAAGCACCGTGGCTCGCTGGTGAACTACGCCAACGGCATCGTCAGGGATCGGGCGGGCGCGGAAGACGTCGTGCAGGAGGCCTATCTCAGGTTCAGCTCCGCGAGCAGCGATGAGAGGCTGATCACCAGTCCCGTCAGCTACCTTTACCGGATCGTTCGCAATCTCGCGCTCGACTGGGTTCACCGGACCTCGGACAGCGCGTCGACAGGGCAGGCCGGCGCTCGAGCAGGTCGCCCAGGACGGGCCCACGGCCGAGGATGTCCTTCACTATCGCGACGAGCTGCGGATACTGACCGACGCGCTCGCGGAGTTGCCGGAGCGGACGCGCATCGCCTTCACCATGTATCGCCTGGAGGGCTGCACGCTCCAGCAGGTGGGGGACCGGCTCGGTGTCTCCGTCGTGCGAGCGCACCAACTCGTGAAAGATGCGATCCTCCATGCCGCACGCCGTTTGGATGGCACGGATGGCTGATCCCGTGGAAGTTTCGCGGTGGTGCCCTTAAAAGTCGACATCGCCCGCCGTCTGTTCGTTGTGATCGTCCGGAGCGGGCGAGCGGGTTTGCAGACGGGTGACTTCCGACGTGGATGATAGCGACTCCCTGCGCAGCGAGGCGGTGGATTGGCTGGTGCGCATCAACGCCGCGCCGCACGATACTGCTGCCCGCGCAGGCTTGGACGCGTGGCTGGCGTCCAGCGAGGCCAATCGCCGTGCCTATCGCAGTGTCGAGCGGGTCTGGACGCTTTCCGGCAACTCGCCGTCGGCGGCGCTTTCGTCGTCGCACAAGGTCGTCGACCTGTCGCGCGTTCGCCGGACGAGACGCGCCTGGGGGCTCGCAGCAGCGGGCCTCGCGGCCTGTGTCGCGCTCTGGTTCTTTCCGAGCCTGAAGCTGCACTTCCAGGCCGATCATCTGACCGGCGTTGCCGAGCTGCGCGAACTGACGCTCGAGGATGGCAGTGTCGTGCATCTCGATGCCGCCAGCGCCATTGCCGTTCGCTACGACAAGGGACGCCGCGAGGTCGAACTGTTGGCGGGACAGGCGTTCTTCAAGGTCGTATCCGCCCGCGACCGGCCTTTCGTCGTGACGGCCGGCAACGTTGCGGTCACCGTCAAGGGCACGGCCTTCGATGTCGGTTCGTTCCGGGACGGCGTGTCCGTCGCGGTTCAGTCGGGGACCGTCGAGGTCCTTGTCTCCGGCGGCGAGCGAAACGTGTTGTCCACCTTGTTGCGAGGCGAGCGCATGGTGGTCGACAGGGAGGGTGCCTTTGCGCGCTCACAGGTCTCTCCGGAGGATGTCGCGTCATGGCGCGAACACAGGCTCGTCGTCGATGGCGCCACCCTGGGTGAGGTCGTGGACGAGTTGGGCCGCCATCATCGCGGTGTCATCGTGGTGAGCGACCGCAGCCTGGCGGACCGTCGCATCACCGGCGTGTTCGATCTCCGCCGTCCGCTCGAGGCGCTGCAGACGGTGGCCCGGACCCAGCACGGTTCGGTCCTGGAAATTTCGCCATACCTCACGATCGTCTCGTCGTCGAAGCCCTGAATATTTCTTCCGGCGCCCCTTAAATCCGCGCCGCTCCGCCCGTCCTCTGGTCGCGAACGCAAATCGTTCGCGTCAGTTCAGCGTCTCCATGGCCCGCCGGTCTGGAGCAGCGGGGGAGTTCGTTGTGTTGCAGGACCGGTCCGGTAGCGTCGCGCATGCAGTTGCCATCGCCACAGTCGCCCTGGCGATGGGGGCTCCCACCGCATTCGCGCAGACAGGAGCGGCCGGAGGCCAGGCCCCGCTCGTGGCGCAGGCCAGCAGGACGGCAACGTTCGACATTCCGGCGCAGCCGCTCTCCCAGGCCTTGATGGCCTTCGGCCGCCAGTCTGGCATGCAGATCGCCGTCGATTCCGGGTCCGTGGCGGGTAAGATCAGCGCCCCGGTCACGGGCTCGATGACGGCGGATCAGGCCCTGCGCCAGCTCCTGTCGGGATCGGGCCTCACCTACCAGTTCACGTCGGCTAACGCGGTGACCGTTGCCGGCGCTCCTGTGCCGGCTCCTGGCAGCGTGCCGGGCTCTAGTGCACTGATCCTCGATCCGGTTCGCGTGCAGGCTGTCCCGACCACCCCGTCGCAGGGCGAGATCGGCAACCAGTCGCCGCCCTATGCCGGTGGGCAGGTGGCGCGCGGCGGCAAGGTCGGCCTGCTCGGCAACCGCGACTACATGGACACGCCGTTCAGCGAGACGACCTACACCAACCAGTACATCCAGAACCAGCAGGCCCGCACGCTGACCGATGTCCTGGCCGGCGACCCGACGCTGCGCTCGGGCATTCCCAACGGCAACGTCTTCGACGACCGCGTCATGATCCGCGGCATCACGGTGCTCAATCCTAACTTCGGCCTCGGCGGTCTCTACGGCATCGTGCCCAACCAGGCCGATATGACGGGCATCGAGCGGGTCGAGGTCTTCCGCGGTCCCACGGCGTTCCTGAACGGTGCGCTGCCCAGCGCCGTCGGTGGCACCATCAATCTAGTCCCGAAACGCGCGACCGACACGCCGATCACACAAGGCACCCTTCTTTACAATTCCGACTCTCAACTCGGTGGTTCGCTGGACGTCGGGCGCCGATTCGGTCCCGACAACGAACTCGGTCTGCGCGCGGGCGGGACGTATTATTCCGGCGACACGGCCGTCAATAACCAGAACGCCGAGCGTCTGGCGCTCACCCTCGGCTTCGACTACCGCAGCGACCGCACGCGTATCGACGCGGATCTCGGCTACCTCAAGCGCGACGTAGGCGCGTTCCAGGGCGGCATCTTCCTGGCGCCCGGCGTCCAGCTGCCGCCGGCTCCCTATGCCAGCCAGAGCTCCTACCAGCCATGGGAGCGGCTGCAGGGCAACGACGTTTATGGTGCGCTGCGTTTCGAGCACGACATCGTCGAAGGTCTGACGGGCTTCATCAAGGCCGGCGCGCGGCGCAGCAACTACACGTCGGTCTACTTCAACCAGAACATCGTGAACTACAACGGCAACACGACGATCTCGTCTGCCGGTCAATATATGTCCACGGTCGAGGCGCTGTCTCTCGAGGCAGGGTTGCGTGCCAAGTTCCATACGGGTCCGATCAAGCACGAGGCGGCGCTGGTCGGCGACTATCTCAAGACCCAGAACTACACGTTCAACAATCCGATCGCGACCAGACTGAATTCCAACCTCTACAATCCGACGTTCATTTCGCAGCCGAGCTTTTTCGGATTCCGGACCCAGGGGCCGCCGCTCACGTCGGATTCCGTCTACGGAAGCATCGGCATCGTCGACGCTCTGTCGTTCAACGACGACATGTTCCAGATCATCGGTGGCGCGCGCCTGCAGCGCCTGCAGACGGCAAACTACAGCACGGTGACCGGCCTGCCGACCAACGGCAACAATCAGAGCGTCGTGTCGCCTTCGGCCTCCTTCGTCTTCAAGCCGGCGAAGGAAGTCATGGTGTACGGCAACTACATCCAGGCGCTGCAGCAGGGACCGGTGGCGGGCGCGGGTCTCACCAATGCCGGCATGCAATTCCCGCCTTTCGTCACCAATCAGTTCGAAGTCGGTGTGAAGGTCGACTTCGGCTATGTCGGCGCCACGGTGAGTGCCTTCCAGATCACGCTGCCGAGCTCCTACACGGATCTGGCGACCAACACGCTCGTTACCAACGGACAGCAGCGCAACCAGGGCATCGAATTCATCGCCTTCGGCGAACCGGCGCCGGGCCTCAAGCTGCTGGGAGGTCTCACCCTTCTCAATGCCATCCAGACCAACACCCAGGGCGGCCTGACCAACGGCAAGCAGGCGGTCGGGACGACACCGTTCCAGGCGTCGCTCGGGCTCGACTGGGATACGCCCTATGTCAAAGGCCTCGGCGTGATGGGCCGCGCCGTCTACAACGGCCAGGTCTACCTCAATGCCGCCAATACCCAGGCCGCACCGCCCTGGACCCGCTTCGATGCCGGCCTGCGCTACACGTTCGACCGGACCGACGGCAAGCCGGTCACGCTGCGCGCCAACGTCATCAACGTGTTCGATGCCAATTACTGGATCGCGACGACCTCGTTCTTCGTCCAGAACCAGCCGCGCACTTTCCTGTTGTCGCTGACCGCGGATTTCTAGCGCCTCCATGGCGAAGGCTGCCTCTGCGTCCTCCTCCGCACCCGTCGGCGCCGGCAAGGTGGTCGTGCGCGTCCTCGCCATCGTGTTCGGCGCCTATGCGGCCAGTGCCGCGGTGGTGGCGGCGGGGGTCGCCGGGCTGATCCTGGCGGGCGTGAACAAGAGCGACGCCTTCACCGTCTGCAGCATCCTGGGCTTCCTCCTCTATGTCGGACTGGCGATCTGGGCGGCCGCCGCGCGCCGGCTGGTGCCGATGGTGGGCACCCTGCTGTTCGTCACGGCGGCGGGAACCGGAATCGGCTTTCTTCCCGCCCTGATCGGCGGAGCCTGAGATGGGCGCGACCTTCCGCGAATCGATGGGGTGGCTGCATACCTGGTCGGGTCTGGTCGTCGGCCTGCTGCTGTTCGCGATCTTCTGGACCGGCACGCTCTGCGTCTTCGACCGCGAGATCGATCGCTGGATGAATCCCTCGACGCGGCTGGTCTACGCCGGTGAACCGATCGCGATCGACGGTCTGCGAGAAGAGGCGGGCCGGCTCTCGCCGCGCACCGCACCCTGGGCGATCGTCCTGCCGACATCTCGCGATCCGGCACTCTGGATCGGCTATCGCGGAAGAGGGGGCTTCGAACGCACGCTGTTCGATCCGCTCACCCTGAAGCCCGTCGCGCCGGCCGAAAGCTGGGCCGGCACGCGGTTCTTCTTTCCGTTCCATCACACGCTGCATCTCAGGATGTGGAATCTCGGGACCTGGCTCACGGGACTGGCCGGCGTGGCAATGATGGTCCTCTGCATCTCGGGCGTGATCATCCATCGCAAGATCTTCGTGGATTTCTTCACGCTGCGCCGTTCGCGCCAGCCGCACCGCCTCTTGCTCGATCTGCACAACACGACGGGAACGCTGGGCTTCGTCTTCTATTTCATCATGTCCTTCTCGGGCGTGACCATCCTGGCGTCGGTCTATTATCCGTCGGGCGTGTGGGTGGCGTTCGAGGGCGGCCGGTCGGGCTACGTGCGCGACACCTACGACGTGTTCAGCCGCCCGCGCCTCAATCAGCCGGGCCCGCCGCTCGGCTCGCTCGACGCGATGGTCGCCACGGCGCGGGAGGCCTGGGGAGGTCTCAATCCCGGCCTGGTGCGGGTCTTCCACCACGGCGACCGGAATTCCTATGTCGAAGTGCGACCGTCGATCGAGGCCGAGGTGGCGATGCGCACCGACCCCTTCTTCTTCGATGCCGCGACCGGGGCCGTGCTGTACCGCACCTACATCCGCGAGACGTCGCAGGTGCAGCAGTTCCTGACCGGCTTGCACTTCGCGCAGTTTCGCCACTGGACCTTGCGCTGGCTCTATTTCGCGCTGGGCCTGCTGGGCTGCGTCCTCATCGTCACCGGCCTCCTGTTCTGGATCGAGTCCCGGCGCAAGGCGCATGCGGCGGCCGGCTGGAAGGGCGTCGGCTTCGTCGAGGGCCTGACGGTCGGCGGTACCGGCGGCATGGTCCTGGCGACGCTCGCCTTCTTCGTCGCCAATCGGCTGCTGCCCTCGGGCGCGACCTTCATGGGCGGTGCCCGCTACGAACTCGAGATCTGGGTCTTCTTCGCCGCCTGGGTGCTGAGCTTCGCTCATGGCTGGGCGAGGCGGGGCGCCGCCTGGATCGACCAATGCTGGCTGGCGGCCGGGCTGTGCATCCTTGCCGTCATACTCAACGCGGCCACGACCGGCGATCACGTCCTGCAGGCCTGGACCGACGGCAAGCTCGCCGTCGCCGGCATGGACCTCGTGCTGCTGGCCGGAGCGTTCGCCGCGACGGTCACGGCGTGGCGCCTGCAGCACCGCCGGCAGGGAGCCGCATCCAAGCAATTCCGACATCATCCTCTGGAGGGACAATCGTCATGAAACCCATCTTCGGCATCGCCGCCCTCGCGGCACTTTCCTTTTCATTCGCCGTGCCGGCTTCGGCGCACCACATCTGGCTCGAAGTCGACGGGCAGGGCGGCAAGATCTACTTCGGCGAGTTCGGCGAGAACCTGCGCGAAGCCTCGCCCGGGACGCTCGACAAGCTGCAGCCGCAGGCCAAGGCGGTCTCATCGGGCGGCGAGCGTCCGTTGACGGTCCAGAAGATGGCCAACGCCTACGTCGCCACCGGCAAGATTGACGGCACCGACAGCATCGTTGCCGAAGACGTTCGCTGGCCTTCCTTCGAGCGCAAGCGCGACAACAAGACCGGCATCTACATGCCGGCCGCTCGCTTCGTGCCGGATCGGACGCCGCGCGCTGCGGCGCTGACGCTCGATATCGTCCCCGCCGGCGGCGACAAGTTCCAGGTGTTCTTCAAGGGCAAGCCGCTGGCCAAGGCGAAGGTCGTGGTCGTCACGCCATCGGGCTGGGGGCGTGAGGAGCATACCGACGCCAACGGGGAGTTCGAGGTCAAGCTGCCGTGGCGCGGCGCCTACGTCTTCGAGGTGCATCACGACGACAACGCAGCCGGCAAGCGCGGCGAACAGGCGTACGACTTTGCAAACTATGTGACGACGCTGACGGTCGTGCAGCCGCAGGGGGTCGAGCCTCTGCCGGCGCCGCCCGCGGCCAAGCCGCACTGATGGAGGCGGCCCTCATCGTTGCCGTGCTGGCCATCTGTTACCTGGGCTTTGCCTTGCTGGCCCTCAGCCAGGACCGGCATTGGCTCCATCTCTGCGGCGAGCGCCATTGTCCGCCGGGCATCGCGGGCAGCCTGCGGGTTGCCGGCTATGCCTCGTTGGCCGCGGGCCTGTGTCTCGCGCTCCTGCGCGATGGCCCGGGATTCGGCTCGCTTGTGTGGGCGACGACGCTGACGGTCGCGTCCTTCGCCGTCGTCTGCACGCTGACATGGCGGCCGCACTGGCTCCGCCCGCTCGCCCTGGTCTGTCAACGTCATGCCCGATAGCCGAGGGGCTTCATGAAGGTTGTTCGTCGTCTTCTGCTCGTCCTCCTGCTGTTCCCGTCGCTGGCCCTGGCGCAGGCGCCCGCGACGACAGAGGCTGCCCCGCCCGCGGCCGCAGCTCCCGCCGGGACGGAGCCTGCGCCCACGACCGCACCCGCCGATCCCGCGCTGCCGGCCGGACCGGCTGTCGCCCCGCCCGCGGGGCCGCCGGCTGCGGCACCGGCGCAGGCGATTCTGCCGAAGGACCTGTCGGTCTGGGGCATGTTCATG
>NCHQ01000019.1 GCA_002281855.1 Rhodospirillales bacterium 24-66-33
GCCTTCCAACTCAACGCGCGGGCCGACGAAGTCGTAGCCGATCACGCCACCGGCCATCCAGCCCAGCTGCGGGGTCACGTTCACCGTCGGGAACGCCGGAATGTTCGTGTTCGCCGTGAAGTTCGTCAGCCAGTTGATGCCGCCCTCGGCACCAATGTACAGACCCGGCTGCGGGGCCTGCGCCTGCGCAGCCACCGGAAGCGCTACAATGGCGGCGGCCGCCAGAAGAGCCTTCTTCATCAGATATCTCCCTTACTTGCACAGCCCCGCCACCGAACGGGGGTGGAGCGAAAATTCGTCACGACAACGGAGGTAATGTACTCGACCTGTCACAGGCGGCGCCACAAAGTAAGGCGCTCCCAACTCATTGTTGCCGCGACTGTGGCGGCTCAGCCACACTATCGGTTCGGGACCGCGCGGCCTCTCCAGCAATACTGAATTTTATCTATACAAATCAACAGCTTAGACAGATCGTATATGGGAATCTGCGGCAGGGCCCCTCGGCGCCTCGAGCGCGGCTTCACACATAGGGGAACAAGACGTCGAATGAAGTTCGTCCTGATCGCTCTCTTTTTCTTTGTCCTGGGTGCGTATTCACACGCCCAAAGCCCTTCCCCAAGTGGCTTTCGGGCCTGCAATCTTTCGAACAACGAAATCGAGGTTGCCAAGGCCCTGGATACCGGCGTGAGCGACGGCAACGGCCGGATCGTCATATCCGAAGGCTGGTACAAGCTGCCACCCAACGCGTGCGCCTTCCTATGGACCGGCCCCCTACAGTACGATCGCTATCTGGTCTATGCACAGGACAAGTCGACGGGACGCGAGTGGGCGGGGAGCGTGCCCGTCTGCGTGAGCCCGCAGGCCTTCACGATCAGGGCAACCGATTGCGGAGCCCAATTTCAGAGGCGATTTTTCACCCCGGTGGATACCAGACGCCAGAACGGCTGGACACACAATTTCACGCCTTGATCGAACACGGGTCCGCACTTGATCGCGCGGGCGGAACGCAGCCGAACGTTGGCTCGTTGAGAGGACCGTCTCTCTCAATGGAGGTCCAGAATGCGTCTTCCCCTCGTCCCTGCCGCCCTCGCGGCCGCCGTCGCACTCGCCGCTCCCAGCCTCGCCACCGGCCAAGGCGCGCCGCAGACCATCCAACTCACGAAGGTCGATGTCGTCAAGGTCTCGACCGGCTATCGCGCCAGCAAGGTCATCGGTTCCTCGGTCGTGAATGACGCCGGCGATACCGTGGGCAAGGTCGATGAGATCATCGTGGGGCCCGATGGCAAGGCTCCGTTTGTGGTGCTTTCCGTTGGCGGCTTTCTCGGCCTCGGCGACAAGCTGGTCGCCCTCCCCTACGAACAGATGAGGACCGACGGCAAGAAGATCGTCCTGCCGGGCGCCACGGAGGACTCCCTCAAGGCACTTCCCGAGTTCAAGTACGCTTCCTGACGATGGGCGCGCTCGCTGCAGAGATCGCGCACCCGACGTTTCTGCCCTTTCCGGTCATTGCAGCGCGGCTCCTGTTCGCCGCGCTGCTCGGCGCGCTGATCGGTTTCGAGCGCGAGTGGCAGGCGAGACCGGCCGGCCTTCGTACACACATCCTGATCTGTGTGGCCGCGGCGACGTTCGGCATCCTCACGGTCGAAATCTCCCATTCCACGGCCTTCGCCGGCCGGCAGACGGCGAGCGACCCTCTGCGCGCCGTGGAGGCCGTCACGGCCGGAGTCGCGTTCCTGGTCGCCGGCTCCATACTGTTCACACGGGGTGAAGTCCAAGGGCTGACAACGGGTGCCGGCATGTGGATGGCGGGTGCTGTCGGCCTCTCCTCGGGTCTCGGACTCTGGCAGATCGCCGGACTCGGCACCTTCCTCATCCTGGTCGTCATGAGCCTCCTCCATACGCTCGAGCGGAAGCTGGGGCTGGTTGCGAACAAGAAACAAGCCTCAGCCGGCTCCAAGGGCCCCGAAAAAGGCGACGGGAAAGACGGTACCGACGCGGAGTGCTAATCTGACGGCCCCATGAGTCGCCTGCTTTCTCTCGTCGCTCTCGTCGTCAGTGCATTCGCCTGGCCGGCCGCGGCGCAGACGTCACGGCCGGTCCCGGACATGGGATCCGGTGAGAACCGCCCCCTGCCAACCGCACCTACGCCCGGTCAGCCACCGGTCGCCAGCGACGAGGTGAGGGATCCCAGGACAGGCTGCGGCGTCGTGATGATGAACGCCGAACCCGATGTCGGCATCAGCTGGTCCGGCGCCTGCGAGTACGACCTGGCCCAAGGCCACGGTGTCCTGCAATGGTACCGCAAGGGCCTCCCCACGGATCGCTACGAAGGCGAGATGAAGGATGGCCTCTACGAAGGTGCGGGAAAGCTCACCTATGCGGACAAGGCCCGGTACGAGGGCTCGTTCAAGGCCGGCGAGCGGGACGGCAAGGGAACCTATGTCTTTCCAAGCGGGGCTCGACTGACCGCGGAGTTTCGCGAGGGCCGCCCGCAGGGTCATGGCCTGTACGTCTGGACCAACGGCAACCGTTACATCGGCGACTTCCGCGACAATCAGCGGACCGGCCGGGGCACCCTTTTCTATGCCGACGGTGGCCGCTACGAGGGGGAATTCGTGAACGGCAAGATGCAGGGCCGCGGTGTGCGGGTATGGGCGAACGGATCGCGCTACGAGGGCGACTGGGCCAACGGTCAGGCCAACGGCTGGGGTACCAAGTCCGGCGGTCTTGATGGTCAGGTCTTCACCGGCCAGTGGAACAACGGCTGTTTCCGCGAGGGCCGGCGCTGGGCGACGGTCGGCGCCACGGCACAGTCCTGCGGCTTCGAGTAGGGTGTCATGTCGGCCAGCCCCGACCTGATCATGATCCAGTTCCTCGAATGGGTGGCGGCCCGGCCGCGCCGACGCGAGGATGTGCTGGACGCCTGGCAGAGCTCCTGCCCGCGTTTCCCGGTGTGGGAGGACGCCCGTGCGGATGGCCTGGTGCGCCAATGCGGCGGCGAGATCGGCGAGCGCAGGGTCGAACTGACGGAGCGCGGGCGTGCGATGCTGGATCGCGGCCGGGCCGTATAGGAACGGGCCGCCTCCCAAGTGCAAACGACTGGCCGTATAGTAGTGCCATGACGCTACAACGCGCCGCCCTGTGGGCCATCGTGATCGCCGCGACGATTTCACTGTTCGTCGCCGGCCGCGGGCTCCTGCTGCCGTTCGTCCTCGGCATCGTCCTCTGGTACATGATCGATTCACTGGCCGATACATTCAGCCAGCCCCGGCTCGGCGGATTGCGCCTGCCCCAGCCGATCGCACTGGCCATTGCGGTCCTGCTGATCGGCGGACTTTTCTGGGTGGTCGGGCGCACGATTGGCCTCAACGTCCAGGCCGTCGTGGCCGCCGTGCCCTCCTACGAAACCCGGCTGACGAACCTCATCGAGCAGGTCGCCCCGATGATCGGCGTCGAGCAGGCTCCCACGCTCTCGGAGCTCGTGTCCCGCATCAGCCTTGCCGACACATTGGGCAGCGTCGCCGCGGCTGCGGCCTCCGTGGTGAGCGTGGCGGGGCTCATCCTGATCTACACCCTGTTCCTGTTCGTCGAGCAGGCTCACTTCAAGAGCAAGCTCGCCGCCATTTTTCATGGCGACGGACAGGAGGCGCGCGTCCTAGCCATTCTCGACCGCATCGACCGGGAGATCCGCATCTACATCCGCATCAAGACCACGCTCGCCACCGCCACTTCGGCGTTGGCCTATCTCGTCATGGCTTCGGTCGGCGTCGACTTCGCGGGTTTCTGGGCGGTGATGGTGTTCTTCTTCTACTATATCCCCACCGTCGGCTCGATCCTTGCGATCATCGCGCCGGCGCTTCTCACGCTGATCCAGTTCGACAATCTCACGCCCTTCCTGATCGTGCTGCTGGTTTTCGGATCCATCCAGGTCGTGACGGCCAATCTGATCGAGCCGGCGATCATGGGCCGCTCCCTCAATCTCTCACCGCTGGTGGTCATCGTCTCCCTCATCGTCTGGGGCACGATCTGGGGCGTGGTAGGCATGTTCCTGTGCGTGCCGATCATGGTGGTCGCGCTGATCGTGCTCGCGCAATTCGAGACGACCCGGCCGGTCGCCGTATTGCTTTCCGCCGACGGTCGCATCCCGGAGTCGACGACATGAACCGTCTTTCCCTGCTGCTCGTCCTGCTTGCCGCAACGCCGGCTGCCGCACAGACCCCTCCGCCCGGTCAGTCGCCGAGGCCTGCGCCCCTGCCGGTCCCCCAGGGTGAGGTGATGTATTCCTGCCCAGGCGGGATGGACTTCGCTTCTTCCTACTCGGCCGATGGCGAGTTCGTGACGCTGCGCATGCCGGGCCAACCCGAGATCGAACTGTCGCGAATTGCCGCAGGATCGGGATTTGCCTATTCCGACTCCTACTACGAACTTCGCGGACGTGGCCGGGAGGTGACGCTCACCGCCGCAGGTCGCTCGATGCGCTGTCATGCCGCCGGCAGGCCGGGCGAGCCGCCACGGACCTATCAGGGCGGCCCCCTGACCGTCACCCTGTTTCCCGACGGCACGTTCCGGCTCCGGGAGCGGCGCGAAGGGTCGGCGGCCCCCCTGCTGGAGCTGGGCGAGTGGGCGCAGGAAGTCGAAGGGGGCGTGCGACTGGTCCTGCGCGGAGGTGCCGGTAGCCGACGGTCGTTCCGTGAGGTCGGTGTCGAGAAACTGATCGCCGAGGACGGTACCGAGCTGCCGCAGACCGCGACCACGGACCCGATCGACGGACGCTTCAAGCTCGCCGGAATGTACCGCGACGCGCAGGATGGCGGCCTGTTCGCGCCCTGCCTAGTCGGACGCCTCTATGGCGTCGCCCCGGGTGGCGCCGAGCCGGATCTGGAAAAAGCGTGGGTGGATGCCACACCCTCCCGTGAATCCTTCCTTTATGTCGAGATCATCGGCAGCTTCGACGGCAACAACTCGGTCAAGGTGGATCGCTTCATTGAGCTGAAGCGCAACGGCGCCTGTCCTGCGCTGGCGGCGCGCGGCTCGGCGCTGCGGGACACCGAATGGCGCCTGATCGAACTCGACGGCGAGCGTCCCACCTTCGACGACTGGCGCCGGCGGCCGCTGATGCGCCTCGACGATCTCGACAGGTTCACGGCCTCGACGGGCTGCAACACATTGGCCGGCGAGTATGTCCTCGATCCGGCTGGCCTCCGCTTCACGCCCGGGCCGATGACCCTGATGGCCTGCCCACCGGCCGAGGCTGCGATCGAGAAACGTTTCCTCGCGGCTCTCAGCGCGATCAGGACCGCTCAGATTTCCGGCACCACACTCGATCTCAACGACGAGACCGGCAAGAGGCGCATGCGCCTCGAGGCACGCGGCCGTTAGCGAAAGCCCGCGAGGTCGGCCTCGATCGTCAGCTTGCTGTCGCCCTCGATCGCAATGTGCAGGAAGGGGATGCCGGTGGGGACGACGGGGGCACCGGCGCTGCCTTCATATTCCCGGTCGATCTCGTCGAACAGGCGGACGTAGAGCTTCCACTCGGCCATTCCCGCCTCGACCGGCACGCTTACCGGCGCGTTCCACTCGAGAGGGCGGATCCCGCTCTTCACCATGCGATCCACCGTGGCGTCCCGGACCAGCGTGGCCTCGAAGCGACCGATCGTGGCGGTGCGCGCGGCCTTGGTCGCCGCTTTGGCCACCACCGCGACGCAGATCTGGCTGGGGCGGTCTTCGCGCACGAATGCGACCGATCCGCCGTTCATCGTCTCGTCAGGGATGTCGTCGATCCAGCCCAGCCGTTCGACGATCACGACTCGCCTCTTGCTCTTATCGAAACGCCAGCCTGGGGGAGGATCGAAGCAACGCCGCACGGTCCGCGATTCGCCGGCCGGCGCCCGCGCCAATATCTCCGGCGATACGAGCGTGTTGGACTCCGGTACGGCGGACCGCACCTTCTGGTCGAACACGAATGCGCCCGCCTTCTCCGGGATAGAGGCGAAGAGCAGCTGGAACGCCACGATGCGCGAGCCATGGCGCAGGAAAAGCGATCCGGAGACAAACCTCGCATGCTTGGCGTCCGTCGGAAAGACGCTGCGCGGCACGACGAACCTCAGGCGCTCCGGAGTCATGGCGGCCTCGCCGCGCCATGAGCCGATCGTCAGTACCGGCGGCGTTCGATCCCTTGTCAGGCGCAAGCCCAGAATCTCGATCTCGATCGCGGGATCGTCGCCGGCCGGATCTGGCGCATCGCTGGGTCCCGCCCGCTTGGGCGTGAGGAACATCGGCGTGTAGGAGAGGATGACCGGCGTGGAATCGAAGGACGCCATCCACTCCAATTCCGCGGGAATGCCGCTGGCCGCCTGCTCCACCGCGGCGCGCCCCTCGGGAGTGCCGGGGCGATCGATCGCGGCGCGCAATGCGGCATTCACCGCCTCGAGCCTTGAGAACATTTCGCGTCGCGTGGCCGGCAACCGGTCGAAGGACTGCTCACGCTCGGGTTCGTATCGTGAGGCCAGCGCATCGAATAGCAGGCTCGCCGCGCGGAACGACGAAAGCATCTCGAGACGCGCTAGGCTGTCGGAGCGCGTCTGCAACTCGGCGCGCTCCGCCTGCAGGATGACGAGCTTCTCGGCGATCGTCGCCGGGGGCGGAGCGCTTCGGTCCTCTTGCAACTGGGCGTACGCCAGCGCGGCACCCGTGATCAAGCCGAGCACGAGTATCGGCAGCACGAGTCTGCGGCCCCAGGGCGATTCGGATGCGGGCGAGCCAGCCGTCATGCGGCGGTTTCTAGCACGGCCGCCCGTGACGACACCGGCGGCGGATTGTGGATCAATAGGAGAACAGCACCGGCAGGGGCGACGACAGGATGAGGTCGCGCGTCACGCCGCCGAAGATCATCTGGCGCAGCCGGCTCTGGGTATAGGCGCCCTTGACGATCAGGTCGGCGCCCAACGCTTGCGCCCGATCGACGATGGTCTGGCCCGCCGTCTTGGCGCCCGGCTTCACGTGCTGGCCCGTAACGTTGAGGCCGTGGCTCTTCAGCGACTCGGCGATCTCCATGGCCGTCGGCCCCGGAACCATCGCGCCTTCGACACTCAGCACCTCGATCGCCTCCGCGCCGCTCAGGACGGGCATCGCGAGGGAGATCGCCCGGGCGCTTTCCGTCGAGCCGTTCCAGGCGAACAGGATGCGCTTGCCAACCATGCCGCCATATCCGGGCGGCACAACGAGGACAGGGCGGCCCGAATCGAACAGGGCCGTCTCGAAGACGCTCTCCGGCATCTTGGGCAGCGCGCCCGGCTGCGGCAACACGATCATATCGTACGCCCTGCCGATCGTGCCGATGGCCGTCGGGCCGCTATCGTCGGCCGAGCGCCATTCGGCGGCCAGGCCGGCGGCGCGCTGGTCGAAAGCCTGCTTGACCGCGGACACCCGCTGGCGCTCCTCGGCGTCTTCCGCCAGGCCGCCCCCGATCGGAGCGCCCATGCCGGCATCGGCCCAGGCCATGCTCATGACGCCATAGGACGGCGGCTCGAGGCCGATCAGGCGCGCCCCGAACTTGTGCGCGATCTTGGCTGCCAGATCGAACGCGGACGGATCTTCCGACGTCCAGGCCATTGTCAGAATGGACTTCATGACTCGCCCCCTTCTTGCTCGACCTACGATAACACGGCGCTCACCGCAGCGCGCGCCACGATGAACTTGATACAATTCTCACATTGTATCGGTGTGTCGGTCCAATACGTTAGAGGCGATTTTTCAACTTATTCATCGACACGGGCTGCAGTCAGCTCCCAGCATTTCGTCACTCTGGAGATATCGATGCTGTCCTTTTTTCGCCGGTTGATGGCGGACGACAAGGCCGCCACCGCGATCGAGTACACGCTGATCGCCTCTCTGATCGCCGTCGCAGCGATCACGGCCATCAGCACCGTCAGCGGCCAGGGCAGCCTCTAGCCGTCGGCAGCCACATCGGCACACATGCGTGCCGAGCCTGCTTCAGGCGATCTGCCGGGCCGACGGCACGATCCACGCAAACCGGTCGGACAGAGCCGCCAGCGTGATTCTGTTGATCACATCGGCGGCAATCGTGTCGCCGCCCGTCGCATCGGGCAGATCGCGCGTGGCAACCGTGTCGGCCGCAATCGTGCTCATGAAGCCCTGATCCGTGGCTGCCCGAACCGTCGCCGAAACGCACATATGGGTCATGAACCCGCCGACGATCAGGTTCTTACGGCCGATCGCTGCGAGCCGCGACGCAAGGTCGGTGCCGGCGAAGGAGTTCGGCATGCCCTTGTCGATGATCGTCTCGCCGTCACGCGGAGTCAGCTCCTTCACGATCTCATAGCCCGCGGAACTTTGGTTGAAGGCCATGCCCTTGGACTGGTGACGCACGTGGACGATCGGCGTGCCGCCGCACCAGCCTTCCCGAGCAGCACGGCCAGCGCATCCAGCGCGGGCTGCGCCACGGCCATCTGCGGCATGGTCATCGCCATGTTCAATCCTTTGGTCTTGATCGGTTGTGTAAACCTCGTTGCCATCAACGCTTAGGACGCCCGGATTTGCAACACCTTCAGGAAGGGGTCTCAATGCCCCTCGAAGCATGTAGAAATGGTCCATCGTTTGTGAGCGACGCATTCAGCGACAAGAGGGGAACGTGAGAGCGATCATCATCGGCGGTGGCATCATGGGGCTTTTGACGGCCTGGGGGTTGGCGCGCCTCGGCCATCAGGTGGAGCTCTTCGAACAGGGTCCTCTCCCGAATCCGCTGGCCTCCTCGATGGACGAGCACCGCCTGATCCGCCATCCCTACGGCACCCATGTGGGTTACGCGCGGATGATCGACGATGCCTATGCGGCCTGGGACCTGCTGTGGGCCGACCTGGGAGAAACCCTTTACGAGCCGACCGGGACCCTCGCTCTGACGGGTAATGGCGCGGACTGGGCGGAGCGGTCTGCCGGCGCCCTCGCCTCGATCGGCCGGCCGATGACCGAACTGTCGATGGCCGAACTGCCGCGGCGCTTCCCGCTGCTCGACACGAAGGGGCTCGAGCGCGCCTTCTGGATCGACACGGGCGGCGTGCTCTTGGCGCAGGACATCGTGGCTGCGCTGGTACGGCATCTCGGCACGAGAGCCGGGGTGCGGCTCCACGCCACCACGCCCGTGCGCTCGGTCGATCTCGAACAGGGACGCATCGTCACGCGGGCCGGCGAGGTCCACGGTGGCGATGTCGTGGTGATCGCGGCGGGCGCCTGGGCTCCCCGCCTTCTTCCCGCGCTCGGTTCGCGCGTCGTGCCGTCACGTCAGGTGGTGCTCTACTTCGATATGCCGGCCGACCAGCGCGCGGCCTGGGCGAAGGGGCCGATGATCATCGAGAAGACGGGGGATGTCGGCCTCTACCTGGTGCCGCCGGTCCGGGGGCGCGGCATGAAGGTCGGCGACCACGAATTCAGCCGCACCGGCGACCCCACCGCGGGCCGCGAAGCTCAGGAAAGCGAGATGAGCGCCCTGCTCGACCGCTGCCGCAGCCTGCTCAAGGGTTTCGATCGCTGGACCATCCGCAATCTCAAGGTCTGCTTCTACAGCGTCACCGACGACGAGCGCTTCATCGTCGAGAGGGCGGGCGCCAGGGGGTGGGCGATGTCGCCCTGTTCGGGCCACGGCTTCAAGTTCGGTGCCCTGATGGGTCTCGAACTCGCGCGGACCATTGCCGAGGGTCGCGACGTCGCGGCACATGCGCGCTGGGCAGCCGGTCTGGTCGGCGATGGGCCGGCCTGACAAAATGCAAGAATTCAGGGAGTGAAATCGAGATGGCAACTGCCAAGCGCCGTACGTCGAAGGCCGGACCGAAGAAGGAAACCGGATTGCGCCAAGGTCTCGCCACCTACGGCGATGCGGGATTCTCGCTGTTCCTGCGCAAGGCCTTCATCAAGGCCGGCGGCTATTCCGACGACGCGCTCGACCGGCCGATCGTGGGCATCACCAACACCTTCTCCGACTACAATCCCTGCCACGGCAACGTGCCCGACCTGATCGAGGCGGTGAAGCGCGGCGTCATGCTGGCCGGCGCGCTGCCGATGGTCTTCCCGACCATCTCGATCCACGAGAGTTTCTCCCATCCGACCAGCATGTTCCTGCGCAACCTCATGTCGATGGACACCGAGGAGATGATCCGCGCCCAGCCGATGGATTCCGTCGTGCTGATCGGCGGCTGCGACAAGACCCTGCCTGCCCAGCTCATGGCCGCGGCCAGTGCCGACCGGCCGGCCGTCGTGCTGCCGGTGGGACCGATGCTGGTCGGCCACTTCAAGGGCGAGGTGCTGGGCGCCTGCACCGACTGCCGCCGCCTGTGGGGCCAGTATCGCGCCGGCACCTTCTCCGAGTCCGACATCGAGAAGGTGAGCGAGCGTCTCGCCCCGACCAAGGGCACCTGCATGGTGATGGGCACCGCCAGCACGATGGGATGCATCGTCGAGGCGCTGGGCATGGGCTTGCCGACCAGCGGCTCGATCCCCGCCACGCATTCCGATCGGCTGCGCATCGCCGAGCAGACGGGCCGGCTCGCGGCCGAGATGGCCGTGAAGCAAGGCCCGAAGCCCAGCGAGATCATGACCAAGGCGGCCTTCCGCAACGCCCTTACCGTGCTGCAGGCGATCGGCGGCTCGACCAATGCGCTGGTCCATCTCACCGCGGTGGCTCGGCGCCTGGGCATCGAGATCGAGCTGGAGGAATTCGACGAGATCGGCCGCAACGTGCCGGTGCTGGTCGACTTGAAGCCGTCCGGCGACCACTACATGGAGCACTTCCATTGGGCGGGCGGCAATTCGCGCCTGATGAAGGAGATCCGCAAGAATCTCGACGAGAAGTGCCGGACGGTGGCCGGCAAGACGCTCAAGCAGGTGATCGATGCTGCGGAGATGGTTCCGGGTCAGACGGTGATCCGCACGTCGAAGGATCCGATCAAGCCGACCGGGGGCATGGCCGTGCTGCGCGGCAATCTCGCGCCACGCGGCGCCGTCATCAAGCACGCGGCCGCCTCGCCCTCCCTGCTGACCCACACCGGCCGCGCCGTGGTGTTCGATTCCCTGGAGGATCTCGCGGCGCGCGGCGACGATCCGAATCTCGACGTGAAGGCAGACGACATCCTCGTGTTGCGCAATGCAGGCCCCAAGGGCGCGCCGGGCATGCCCGAGGCGGGGTCTTTCCCCATCCCCATGAAGCTCGCCCGCGCCGGCGTGAAGGACATGATCCGCATCTCCGATGCCCGCATGAGCGGGACGGCGTTCGGCACCATTGTCCTGCATGTCGCGCCCGAGGCCGCGGTCGGCGGACCGCTCGCCCTCGTCAAGACAGGCGACCGCATCACGCTCGACGTTCCGAAGCGCCGGCTCGAACTTCATGTCGATGCCAAGACGCTCGCGGCGCGCCGCAAGGATTGGAAGGCCCCACCTGCCCATCCCGGCAGCGACCGCGGCTACACCGGTCTTTTCTTCAAGACCGTCCTGCAGGCCGACGAAGGTGTCGACTTCGATTTCCTTGGACCGGCGAAGTGACCGAAATCAGGCTCCCCCGCATCTCGGTCGTCGTCACGTGCTACAACTGCCGTGACTACATCGCCGCCGCCATCCGTTCGGTCGCACAGCAGTCGCTGCGGGATTTCGAATGCGTGATCGTCGACGACGCCTCGACCGACGATTCGGTCGCGGTCGTGGAGCAGACGCTTGCGGAGCTTGCCGACTCCCGCTTCCGGCACATCCGTCTCGACAGGAATGTCGGACAGACCGGTGCCACGCGCCGCGGGCTCGCCGAAACCAACGCGATGTTCGTCTGCTTCCTCGATTCCGACGATCTGTGGAATCCGGACTTCCTCGAACGCCATCTCGCCGCTCATCTCAACGAGAGTTACGCGGTGGGCTTCACCGCCTGCAATGCCCGCCTGATCAACGGACAGGACGAGCTGATCGCCGGCGGCATGTACTGGTTCGGCAAGGACCGAGCCCGCGCCGATCGCGATCAGGCTTTCGTGGCCCTCGACGCAAGCCGTGTCCCCAAGCTCGATGTGGCGCGCGGGACCGCCGGTTGGGAAAGCCATATTCCCTACCACCTGTACACCAAGCGCGTAGTGCACTGGGTCTGGGTCAGCACCTCCTCGATGATGTTCCGGCGTTCGCTGATCAACCTCGTCTTTCCCGAGGACGATGAGGCGTTTCGCCTTCACATGGATTTCTATGTTGTCGTGATGGCGCAGATGGTCGCCGGCTCGCTGCTGATCGACGACGCCCTCTATTCCTATCGTCTTCACGGCCGCAATGGAGCCGCCGACAACCCCGTGCTCGGCGGAAGACTCCATCTGTCGAGCCGCAACTGGGGAAACACCTACTCGACCATGTTAGACCGCATGCTCGCTGCAATGACTCGCGACGAGGAGCGTTTCGTGATGGCGCTGGGAGACCGCCAGTACCGTCGGATGGTGCTGCGAATGCGAGCCGCCCGCGCCAACCTCGTCGTCGGCTGGGCGCTCACCATCCGGAGTTGGTTGATCTAGCACGAGTCCTGCTTCATTCTTCGCGAGCAGTCGAGCCCGATCACACGGGGCGCGGGGGAATTCATTGTGAACAGATTAGGACGATGCGCGCGCCTCGTCGCTGTGCTGCTCGCCGGCAGCGTCGGTTCTGTCGTTATGGACGCGTATCCTGCTCTGGCCCAGACATCGACCGTTTCATCAACGGACGAAGCCGAATACGACGCAGCATTCCAGGAGATGCTGCGCAAGCCGTCCGATCTCGACGTCCTGTTCAAGTTCGCAATGATCGCCGCGAAGACCGGCGATCTCGAGGGCGCGATTTCGGCGCTCGAACGGATGCTGGTGGTGGATCCGGATCTGCCGCGCGTCCGCCTCGAACTCGGGGTGCTCTACTATCGGCTGGGCTCTTTCGAAGTGGCACGGACCTATTTCGAGATGACGCTCAAATCGGCGTCGCTTCCGCCCGACGTCAAGGCCCGCGCCGAGCAGTTCCTCGCGGAGTCGGAGAAGCGCCTGGCCAAGTCGCGGTTCAGTGGCGAGGTGTTTGCCGGAGTGCGTTATCAATCGAACGCAAACCTTGGTCCACCAACCTCCAGCGTCCGCCTGTTCGGGCAGACCGCCAATCTCAACCAAGCCGGCCTGGGCACGGCGGATTGGGGTCTCGTCACCTCCGGCTTCGTCCGTCACACGTACGACCTCGGTCAGAACAACCGCGGCCAGCTCGAGACGCAGCTCTCGGGCTATCTCAACCGGCAGTTCCAGATCCAGGCCGCCAACGTCTCCATCCTCGACCTGACGTCCGGCCCGCGTTTCCAGGCTTTCCAGGGCATTTTTCAGGATGTCAGCCTGAAGCCGTTCGGCACGGCGGGATACATCTGGGTGAACGACGTTCCCTACTACGGCAGCTTCGGCTCCGGCCTCGAAGTGGGCGTGCTTCTGTCGGACAAGCTGCGCAACACCACGAACTTCACCTGGCGACGGCAGATGTACCAGAACAGCTGGTATCTCCCGACCAACAACCAGTTCACCGGCGCCGAGTACTCGGGCAATACGACGTTCCAGTACCTCGTGAACGATGCGCTGATGCTCTATGCCAACGGCAACCTGCAGCGCTACCAGACCGACAGCACGCCCTGGCAGGACTACACGCTCTACGGGGCCGGCGGCGGCATGTCCTTCTCCTTCACCGACCCGGTCTTCAAGAGCGAATTGCCTTGGAGCATCAGCCTGTTCGCGAACATGCAGTGGTGGTACTATGACCAGCCCGATGCCGTCGTGGATCCGTCCGTTACCAGACAACAGACGGACACGATTCTCAATATAACCCTGTCCATTCCGTTCGATCAGCGGACGATGTTCACGGTGTCGGGCGGAAGGTTCGTGAGATCCTCGGACATTCCCAATTACGCGTTCACGAACAACAGTGCGCTCATCGGAGTAACCTGGCGCTTCTAGCGCTGCTCAGGAGATCACAGTGTCCCCCAGACTTGCCAGCGCGAACCTGTCCCTGCTGACCGCTGCACTTCTCGCCGCGGGCACTTCCCTTCTGCCGGCCGCCGCCAGCGCCAAGGTCGGCGTCACGTCGGCGTCCGACGGCGATCCGCGCGGCAAGCCGCCCACGGAAGCCGAACGCGTGCTGCGCGTCGGCGTCGACGTGCAGGCCAACGAGTTGATCACGACGTCGGCGACCGACCGCGCGCACCTCATGTTCCTCGACGGGACATCTTTGTCGGTCGGCCCGAACGCGCAGCTCACGATCGACAGGTTCGTCTACGATCCGGCGACCAAGACCGGCGACCTCGCCATCAACGCCAGCAAGGGCGTGTTCCGTCTGGTCGGCGGCAAGATCAGCAAGACCAACGCCATCAGCGTCACCACCCCATCGAGCACGATCGGTATCCGCGGCGGCATCAGCATCTTCAGCGTCGATCAGAAGGAGACGACGTCGATCTTCGTCTTCGGCATCAGCATGACGGTCGGCGCCGGCGGCAAACTGGAAATCGTCACGCGTCCCGGCTTCCAGGTGACGACCCTGTTCGGTGCGCTGCCGGGTCTCGCGAGCGCGGTGCCGCCGGGCGCATTGAGCGGCTTTCTCGCCCAACTCGAAGGCAGCAAAGGGGGCGGACAATCGGGCGGCGCCGATCAGGCGGCCCAGAACTCTGGTTTCTCGAACGCCAATTCCGGTCAGGGCTCCGGAAATTCCTTGGGGAACCGCTTCGGCAGCGGTCCCGGGCCGCGTAACGCCAATCCCAGCAACATCGTGACCAATGTTCTCACCAATGCGTTCGAGACTGCACCGTCGAATGCGCCGACCCTGCCGTCGAAAGTCGTCAGCAACTCGGGTCAGATGACGCAGACGATCACCTACAATGGTGTGATGGGCGGTCTCGTACGAAACAACGGAAGTTTTTCCTACGGCACGGGCAGCTACACGCAGGTCTGGTCGATGGGAACGAACAGCGGCACGACAACCGCGAATTTCAACAACAGCAGCTACAGCGGGACCACGACCCGTAACGGCAATTATGGATTTCAGGCGAACATGCCAACGACGAATCCCAACACGCCGGGCCGCACGATGACCATGAACGGCGCCTTCGCTGGACAGGGCTATTCGTCGACCCAGGCGGGCGTGTTCACGGTCACCGGGCCCAGATACCAGGCTGCGGGTGGCTTCCTCGGACAGAAGGCGCCCTAACCCGTCCTGCGGGCGATGAAGTCGGCGATGGCTGCGATGTCGTCGCGTCGGAACCACGGCAAGGCACCGCCGGTAGGCTGATAATCGGCGGCGATCGCCACGATGGCGGGATCGCCCGGCGCCAGCGGTTCGGCCTCGGGCGAGGCACGGACTTCGATCTTGAGATGCGCTTCGCGCTTGTAACCCTCGATCAGGACGAGATCGGCGGGCGACAGTCTCCCCAGCACCTCCGAGATCGATGGCTCCGGCGCCTCCCGCATGATGGCGTAGCGCCGGCCGCCGACAAGGGCGACCTCACCGGCACCGGCAGCGCGATGGCGATACGAGTCGGTGCCCGGCCGGTCGATGTCGATGTCGTGATGGGCATGCTTGATGGTCGACACGCGCCAGCCGCGGCGCACGAACTCCTCCACCAGCCGTTCCGTCAGTGTCGTCTTTCCGGCGTTCTTCCAGCCGGTGACCCCGAAGATTCTCTGCGAACTCACGCGATGATCCGGTCCGCATGCGCATAAACGGTCAACCGCCCCTCGCGCACGAAGGCCACCAGCGCAACGCCTGCCTGCTCGGCCGTCTCGATGGCGAGCGAGGTCGGAGCGGAAACCGCCGCGATTGCCGACGCGCCTATCGCCGCCGCCTTCTGCACCATCTCGTAGGAGCAGCGGCTGGTCACCACCACGAAGCCGCCGGGCTCCGCAGCGTCGTTCCTCGCCAATGCGCCAGCCAGCTTGTCGAGAGCATTGTGGCGGCCGACATCCTCGCGCACGGCCACCAGCGTGCCCTCCGGCGATGCCCATCCCGCGGCATGCGTCGCGCCGTTGGTGCGGTTGATCTTCTGATGCTCGGGCAGCCCCGCCATCGCCCTTTCAATCGCGAGCCGCGCCACCCGATGTGGATTTGAAACCGCGGGCACCGCGCGCAGCGCCGCCTCCAGGCTGTCGACGCCACACAGGCCGCATCCGGTACGACCGGTCAGACTGCGGCGCCGCTGCTGGAGACCCGCCATCCGTTGCGCCGCAATCTCGAGTCTGACCTCGATACCGCGCCCGACCGGCTCGACCTCCATGTCATAGATTTCCGACGGCCGCTCGACGATCCGCTCGGTGAGGGAAAACCCGCGGGCGAAGTCCTCGAGGTCGCACGGGGTCGCCATCATCACCGCATGGCTGATGCCGTTGTAGACCAGCGCAATGGCAACTTCCTCGGCGACCGTCTCCTCGAGCGTCTCACTGGTGCCGGCAGTGAGACGGCGCGCCGGACGGCGGACCGAGCCCTCGCGGCTCATGCCGTGGTCTCGTCGATGCGCAGGTGCCGCCCCTCGCGATCGAAGAACAGGCCGCGATTGAGGACCAGAGGATCGGCCTTCACGTCGGCCTCCACCTCCTTCAGCTTGCGCGCAGCCACCGGGTCTGGCAGCGGGCCGCCTTCGTGGCCGAGACCGACGAAGAAGGCGACGCCGTCCCATGGTGCCCCCGCGCCCTCGAGCAGCGCCCGCATCTCCGGCCACGTCATCTCGGCGCCGATCAGATGGGCGTAGCTCGATCGAACGGGCATGGCGCTGGACGACGTAATGCGCACCAGCAGGATGAAGATCGTGAACGGGCCCGTGTCGGCAAACTGAGCGGTCAGCCAATGCTCGAAGTCGGTTCTCATCGCGCCCCTAGAATTCGACCACGGGGGTAGGCGGTACATAGCGGTCGAACACCTGCAGGAAGGGCTCGCCGCGCTCGGCCTCGTACCACGCCTCGAAGGCACGAAAGGCTGCGATCGGATCGGCAATCACCGGCGGCTCGGCTGGCTGCCCGTCCTCAGGCTGCTGCGGGTGCGCCTCGGCATGCAGCGCCTCGGCGATCGGCCGCAGCCAGTCGAGCAACGGCCGCGCTCCCTCGCCCAGTTCGGCGAGGCCATTCTCGATCCAGCCGATGTCGCGGAACAGCGCTTCCAGCTGGCGTTCCACCGCGCGGTCGCGATCCGGCTCCAGCGCGGCGACCCTGGCCATGTCCGAAAGCGCGCTGAGACGCCGCCACGCGAAGGTGCGCCCGCGCTCGGCGTGCCTGATCTGGGCCTCGACGGAAGCCCGCACCTGGCGCTCGGCCGCTTCGGCCGCGGTACAATCCGCCTGGAGGCGGGCAATCAAGGAGTCTACGGCGGACGGCATGCCGGGAGTTGACCCGACTCGCAGCGCCGCCGCAAGCTCCCCGCGCGCCGTTCTACTTGGCGTACTTGAGCTCGACCTCAGCGACGCCGGCGGCGACGTTCAGTCCGACGCTGCCCTCGACACTGACGGGCTGCAGGGTGACCTGGCCGCTCCCGCCGCCCAGCAGCACGTTGGCACCGACACCTCCGCCCACCGTGGCCTGAGCCGTCGCGCCCGCGTAGGCGCCCGCCAGGGCACCCGGGGCGATACTGCCCGGCGCGAAGACGAGCCAGACGATCTGCGATTCCTTGGTGAAGCCGATATCGACGCCGTAGCGCTTGATCGAGCCCGTGTACTTCTCCCCGACACCGTCGGTGCGCGCAAAGATGCAGTCGAGGTCCTTCGACGAGCCGAAGACGAATCCCATGCCCCCGGCCACCTTGCAGGTGAGCGAGCCGACATTCGCGCCGGATTTTCCGGTCGCCTGGGGCGTCCCCGGGGCGGCCGGGGTCTGCGCCTGGGCGCCGTTGCCCATCGTGAACATCAACGTCGCGGCCGCGGTCATCGTCAGTATGGATCGAAGCATGTCGGCATCCTTTCCGGTTGTAGCGGTCAGTCTTCCTTCTTCGCTCGCTCGATGGCCTCGAGAATTTCGGTGAGGCCAACGGAGTAGACCACTCCCTGCTTGTGCATCTCGTGCCGTACGGTCCGGATCAGGCCGGCCTTCCGGATCATGAGATTGGCCAGCGCGATCTTTGCGTCCTCGTTCGTCACGTCTCCCTCGGTCGACATCCTAGTTGTACTGCCCACGGGCCTTGAGCACGAAGCCCGTTGCCCTGAATTCGGAATCCTGCCGGATGGCCGCCGTCACGGTCGGGTCGTTGTGCGGGTTGCTGCTCGCGATCAGCGCGTTCGTCTCGGCCTCACAACTGGAACTGACGCTACGACCCACGCTGGACGCATCGGAACCATCGACGGCATACGAGGCGGCATGCTTCACGAGGCAGGCGTCCCGCGCATCGTACGAATGCTTGACCGTTCGCACCGTCCACGGCTCGGAATACTGGGAGTTTATCGAGCACGCCGCCAGCGACAGCAGGGCGACGAAGATCAAGGTACGCATCGGTCGTCTGGACTCCGAAGATCCAAAGAGTTGGCGGAAGAGAGTGGGAGGCACACAAGCCTCTTAACCCATTGTTATTATTGGATTCTTCACTGTGACAACATGAAGTTACCCCGAAAGTTACCCCAAAAATCACCTCCCTGAGGGAGCATCAAGAATATACCCCACCATATCGTCGCGGAATCCTCTGCCCAGAAAAAAATGTCCGCGTGATACCCCGCGCGGTTATTCCCCCGAGGCTACAGACGTTCGTGACGGCCCCCCCAACTCCGAGGCTCGATCCACGCCATTTTGCCAAACGGGTCATTCCGGCGCCGTCCCTTGGCGGCGCAGCTCCTTCAACCGCACCAGCATCGACAGCATCCGCTCCAGCTTGCGGTCGAGATGCACCTCGTACCGGGCCAGCACCTCCAGCTTCTCCCCGTTGAGGGATTCGCCAAAGGCCTGATCGCGAATGAGCGGCCGATTCGCCAATTCGGTCCGGCGCCGGTCATACCAGGGCAGCACCTCTGTCTCGATGAACCGACGAAGGGCATCAGGATCGGCCGTGAAAGGCTCCTGGCCCTCGTCCAGGTCGTCCGGATCGGTCTCCAGAAGTTCGTTCCACCATTGACGGGTATCGTCACGCAGGGCCGCCAGCGCCGCCTCGTATCGGTCGTTCCGCTTCGAATCCAACAGGGTCAACGCGCGCCGGGACATGGCTTCGTCTGCCTTCAGGTCGCGAGTTGCTTTGTCCGCACCGGCTGCCGTGTCGCGAATGGCTTCCTCGACGCCTTCGGTGCCCTCGCCCCCGTGCAGATGCGCCAACGCCACCCGCACGGTCTTCCGGTAGCCCTCTATCGTGTCATAGAGGCCCCGCCGATGGGTCGCCGTCTCCGCCAGCCGCAGGCGCCGCTTGCGCCAGATGATGCCGGCCAGCTCCTCGACGAGATGCTCTTCGGTCGGCCCCTGCGGCCCATGCTCCTCGCGCAGCGCCTCCAGGACGGCGCCGTATTCGTCGGCATCCTCCCAGGGCAGCACCGTATAGCGCGACAGAACGCCGTGCCGCGTCGCGTTGAATCGCACCATTGCCTTGTCGTCCGTCATCGCTTCTTCCTTTCGATATCGCCGCCAAGTTGTTGCAGCAGGCCGGTCATCCGCAGCTTGACCGCCATTCCAACCCAGGACCGGTGCACATACCGGTCGTGCCGTTCGACGAGCCGGTCGAACGTTCGCCAGCGCATCCATTTCGGCTTCGGACCATCCCCGTTGAGTATCCCCGGCTGCCAGCCCAACTTCATCCGGATGTGATCGGCGCGTCGCGTCGCCCGGCCACCGGCATCCTCGCGCGAACTGTCGTAAGCAAGATGGTGGCAGCGCCGGCAGGCGAAGATGGTGCCGCCATAGAGGATCGCCACCCGGCGCCCGCACCCGCGCGCCGGACACAGGAACCACGGCCGGCTTCCCCCAAGCCGGCAGGGAGTGTGATCGAGGAAGATTGGATATTCCTCGTCCTTCCATTCTCCCTCGCCGGTGCGATGGCGATAGGTGAGGATCACGCGGTCGGCCTCGGCGCGCATCCGGATCGATGCGACCTGCTGGCCATCGCGCAGCCATCGCCAGCCGCCCCAATAGCCGGGCCGAAGCATGCCTTCGCGCGCCCAGCGCCGGACATCGATGCTGCGTATCTCGTCGGTCGTCGACCGCGTGCCGTACCGCCAGTGGTTGCCGCTTCCCCGCCCGCCCATGGATTATGCCGTAATCATTTGGCGAACCGTCACGGTTCCACCGCGCGATTCGCATCCGCAGCCGGCCACGATATTCCGCCTGCTTTCGGCAATGTCCGCTCGCGATGTAAGCATCATGCGCCTCCGATTCTCCCGAAGTTCTCGCGCAACTCCGCTGACGCCAACGCCTCCGCGTCCTGGCGCGACAGGCCACCATCGTATTCCGCGATGGCCGCGCGCTCGTCCCGCCCGTCGACATCGCGAACCGGCGACAGCGATCCGGGATCAGCGTCCGCACCGTCCGCAGCGTCCATCCCCGCTGCAGGGCACGAAGACGCGCGGACGCGAGCACCTTCCGCTTCTTCTTCTGCGTCCGCGTCGGTTCCTTTCGTCCGCGCATGGCGTACCACTCCACTGCCCGCCGGTGCCCCCTTCGCGGTATCGGCGGACGATGCGGACGCAACGGACGCAAGATGCACCACACGAGTCCGCTCCCGGCCCGCCCGCGCGAAATCGACCGCTATGCCGACCTGACGCAGGAACGTCGCGGCGCGGCGCAGGCGGTTCGCCAGTGCCCGCGCGTCGCCGGGCCAGGTCTTGGACTTGGCGATGCGTTCGCCGGCCGCACCCGCAAGCGCGGCCAGCAATGCCGTCGCGGTGCCGGACCAATTCGCCCGCTCGGCCATGAATAGGCGCACGGCAGCGGCCACCGAATCGGATTCGATGACGCTTTCGACCGCATCGGCGCGATTGTCGTCGTAAGCGGCCATGAACATACCCGCCGACCACAACGCCGTCTCACAGGCCGTCGCCCAGGTGGCGAAGTCGGCCATGCGGGGGAGTCGTGGCAATCTGGTATCCGGCAACCGCTTCAGGCCCATGGCGACCGCGTCCAGCAGCGCGCCCAGCAGGCGCGGCTTCTCCGCTTCGAAGGCTGCCCAAAGCTCTGACTCGGGCCGCCGCCGCTCCTCGGGAATGGGCTCCAGTGTGAGGAACAAGGCACGGCTGGCGAGGTCGGCCCGGTTCACGATGTCTTCGATGCCGTTCAGGATCACCGGCCGCGACGCCTCGAAAAGAACTTCGTCCTGATCCGAATAGAGCTGCCGCACCGCAAAGCTGGCACCGGTCGCCAGCCGACACAGGGTATCCGACACAAAGCCGGGAAGGCCGGACACGTTGTCGAACGCCAGGACGTGCGCATTGCTGGCCGCGATGAACAGGTCCCGCTCTTCACGGGGCAGAGCGCGAAGCGCGGCGGTATTGGGATCGACCAGCGCCCGCAACATAGCCGTGAAGGTGCTTTTTGCCGTGCCCTGCTCCCCCGCCAGGACGAGCACCGGATAAGGCCCGTGGTCGATCAGACAGGCCAGCAGCCACGCCACTGCCAGCACGAAATCGCCATCCGACCTGACATTGAGGAAGGACCGCAGGACCTCCACCGAACCGCCAGCCTGCGGTACCGGCAAGGCGCGCATTCCTGCAGATCGCCGAAAGCGCACGGGCGGGTCGGCGATCACGCGCCAGCCCGTCACATCGATCTCGACGGCCTGCCAGGTCGAATCGCCCAGGTCCAGATAGAGCCGGCCATCCTGCCCGGCCACGCGCACGTGGACTTTCCTCTCGGGACCTTCGAAGAGTGCCTTAGCCTGAATCACGTTCAAAGCGCTCTGCAGGGCTTCCGATCCCGGCGCACCGCCGGTCCGTTCATAGAAGCCCCGACCCAGCCATTGACCGAAGGCCCGCCCCCGAATGGGCAAGGTCTCCCGATGCCGGGACACGACGATATCTGCGAAGCACGTCTTGTCCGGCGCGTGGAACAACGCGGCCGTGCTGGCCAACTCGATCAACAGTTGGGCTTGTGTCGCACCACCACCCGCCGCTGCCGCGCCATCCCCCGCCACCTCAGCGATGGCGACGTCGAGTGCGGACACCCGGCACCCGGTCGCCTTCAGCCGCGCGCGCACGGATTCGAACGCCGCACGGTCGGACTTTCTAAGCCCGGCCAGCAACGTCAAGGATTCAGCCCTGAAAGGCGCGCCCGGATCTTCGGCAACGCGGGCGACCAGTACGTCGAGCGGATCGTCGACTTCGCGCGCGTCGTCGATGGCGTTGGCAACCGGATTCGCGCCGGTCATGGCATGCCCCCGTCATCGGGCATCCCGCCCGCCAGCAACAAGTCGTTAAAGTCCATCCCCTGCGGCGCACGGGCGATGCGCACCCGTCGCCCCTGCCGCTTCCAGCGTAGCGCTGCAGCGTCGGCCGACACCTCGCCCGCCAGATCGCCATCGGCCAGCACGATCACGTCGCGCATGTCGTCCGGCAAATCGAGGCCCCGCAAACCGGAGGTCGACAGCGCAGCCCAGGCCGGCAGGTTTCCGGCCTGCATCGCCGCGAGGCAGGTCTCGATACCTTCCCCGATCATCGTCACGTCGCCGGCATCGGCCAGCCGCACCGCACCGCCGCTGCAAGGCCCCAGCATCATGCGCGCCGGCCGTACCGGTGCCTTGCCGCCGCCATCGCGCGCCAGGAAGGTCCGATGCACCGCCATGGGCGCGCCGTCCCTTCCATCCGTCACCAGCGCCAGCATCGCCGGCCAGGTCCCCCCGGAAGGATGGGGTAACGCGGCATGGAAACGAAGCGAGTCGGGCACCGCGACGTGGATGCCTCGCGCGGCAAGGTAGGTCTCGCCCAGCGTACCCCGCGCGGGATCGGCCGCGCGCCACAAGCCCATTGCGGCTTCGGTCCGGCTTCGATCCTCGCCCTTCTGGCGCATGATGACGGGCCGGTGGCCAAAGGTGCGCCCTTCTTGCCGCCTGCCGGCCCGCCAGGTCCCGGACAAGCCGCTGCGCCAGTCGCCGAACGCGCCCGCCGGAACTGGCTCGGCGTGAAGCACATACCAGCCCGCATCGTCGCCCCGCCGGGCCGACGTGGCGAATCGATGCAGCTTGCCATCCGCCCAAATGTCGGCCGGCGCCGTAAGTCCCGCCGCCTCAATGGCCGAACGGAATTGCCCGATCTGCTCGGGCGCTATCCCGCTCACGAAGCGCCCCCGTCCCGCGCCTCGATCCGGCCCAGCACCCACGCGTCAACTTCCGCCTCGACCCAGCCGACCGCCCGCTCGCCGATCTTTACCGGCGCTGGAAACTCGCCGCGCTGCACCTTTTCGTAGATCGTGGACCGCGATTGCCCGGTCTTCTGCTTCACTGCCGGAAGCCGCAGGATGGTGTTCGTCACGTTCGTCGCTCCTTGAATGTTGCTGGACGCGACACCCAAGAAACAACGTCAACAGGGGTTTACGTCAACGTTGACGCCCTTCCTTTTCTCCAGCGTCTTCCGCATCTGGCTCAGCCGCTGGCGAGTCATCCGGAAAGCCTTCACAGCAGTCTCGACCGGCGCCGGGACTCCTCGCCGCCGATTATCCACGATTGCCGCGTCGATCTCCGCCACTCGCGCCGCCAGGTCGGTTCTTCCGGTGGGAACCGATGCCGGATTGTCGACAAAGGCACTCAACCCTTGCCGGTCCAACTCAAGGCGTCCGGCCTTCCACCACAGCACCTCGTCTAAGCGGACGGAGTAACCGGCTACTTCGACGGCCAGCCCTTGATCGCCTATCGTCAACGCCACCGGTTCGACGCGCTTGCTTCGCAACCGACCTACTTCCCAGCGCTTCGCTTGCGTCGAGGCACTGACAGGCCGATTGACGCCCAACTCACGCGCCAGATGCGCGGCAATGGCCTCCCCGCTCGCCTGCCATCGCTCCAACCTATCCAGCGGCACGTCCACGCGGTTGATACCGTTCTCCTTGTCGCACAGGACGAACGCGGCGGACCGTCCGGCGCGGCTAACGATCTCGACCGGCATATGGCAATACCTCTCGCAGCCATCGCAGGACGTGCTGGTGGCTGGCGTCGCCGCCGACAGCAGGCGAGCCTTCTTGAAGGTCGCGACGACTGCCTTGGGCCACTTATCCAGCTCGTCGGGGGAAAAGAACGCCGCACCGTCATAGGACGCGGCCACCCGCGACAGCAGCGCCTCCAGCGCGTCGCTGCCCGTCATTGCACTTCGATCCCGGAGGCGACCAGCATCGCCCGCAGCTTCAACCCGAGGTCGTCATACTTGAGCGAGCACGAATTCGGATAGCTGACCGTAAAGGTTTCCCGCTTTCCCTGCTTGTCGTCCACGGGAGCGAGCTGCACCACGATCTCGGCTTGCGTCGCGTTCCACAGCTCCAGCGGGAACGCCCTGCCGGCCTGCTCAATCACGTCGTAGAGCGCGAGCGGATTGCTGACCGTATCGGCCTCCAGCGAAATCCGGTCGCCTTTTCGCACCGTCGAGGAAAGCCGCAGCTTCCGAACGCAGACGCTTTGAATCCCGCTATCGGCCCCATAGACGAACTGGAACTCGCGCCGCTTCAGCCGATTGAGGTCATAGATGGCCTCGTCGCCGTCATCCGGAGGCAGCTTGTCCAGCTTCAACACGTTCCGGGCGAAGATGGTTTGAAGCGCGACTTTCGCCTTGGGCGTGCCGCGATAGTTGAAGTCGAGGGAACCGTCGCTCGCCGACCAGACGAACACCACCTCGAAGGCCGGGTTGTGGGGGCGTCGGGCGAAGTCATTTCCAACCCATTCGATGCTTTCGTTTGCGAAGTCCTCGGGAAACACGAAGAAATAGTCCCGCTGGTCGCGGCGCAGCAGCTCGACCCGGCAATTGCGCCCGCGCCCTTCGGCCTTGCGAAACCACGATCCAATCTCGGCTTCAAGCGCGGCGCGGCTGGGCAGATCGATCGCGGCCGGCCGGGCGGGCAGGCCCCGGCGCTTTCTCCAGAAGGACAGGGAGTCGGCATGGCAGAAATGCACGGCGCCCGGCCAATAGGCAGGATGGTCGAGGAACGTGGACATGGCGCGTTCGTAGTGGTTGTCCATGGCCGCCAGACGTTCAAAGAACGCGGCAAACTCGTCCGGCTTTTCCCTGAGATGAAAGTACGCTTCGTCGCGGATCGCATGGAAACCCTTGCCGGAAGCCAGATTGAAGATCTGGCGAAAGTGCGGCTCTATCGCGGTGCGCCTCTCGTCCGGCAACGCATCCCATGCCGCCAACAAAGCGTCGGGTTTTGTCTCCGACATCTTCTTGAAATCCACGTCTCCAAAAAGATCGTGGCTGACGAAGTAGCGCTTCAGAAGCGCGTTTGGCACCTGGCGGAAGAAATGCGGAACCGAATAGTGACGTGTGGCCATGTCTCAATCCTTTGCATCATTCCACTTCCCCTCCTCTAGTGGACAATGCTGGATTGTACCGCATGACACCGGACAACCGGAGTCGCAATCTTGGGGATAGCGAGGCGCGTTTACCCCCCTCGGGATTGGCTCCCTACCTTCCGGCCGGCGCCAGCGCCGCCGCTTTGGGATCATAAACAACGCCGGTGATCGTCCCGTCCTTGATCTTCTCTATCGCCTCATCGATCACGAACAGCGGCACCAGGAACCATTCGCGCGGAACGACCGGCTGGCCGAAGCGATCCTTGATCTCGATGTCGAGGCGGGCCGCCCCGAAAATGCGATGGATCAGATTTTCGAGCCGGGTGCGGTTGATATTGAACAGCTCGTAGGTGGCGACGACTTCCACGTCGGCCATGAGAAAGGTCGGGTCGAACCTCGCATTGGCGAGCCGGCGGGCAACATCACCGCCCGTCACGCCGATCTTGTGCAGCACGTCGCGGTGCGCCGCGACAGCCGGATGGTCGGATTTGCTGCGCAGCACATAGACGATCCCGCTGGCTTCGTCCCCTTCCTCGTTTTGATCGGCGAAGAGAGGGCCGGCCGACACCTCGACGATCCGCCGCCCGGCCGGGTCCTGTTGCAGCGCCTTCTGCAGCGACCGCATCAGAAGATTGCTCTCGGTCCCGTTATCGAAGATCACGCGAAGGCGGGCGTCGATATTGCCGTGCTCGTTGACGCCCGGCTGCTCCATCGACGCGACATAGGCCTTCTGGCCGCCGAGAATGTAGAACCGGCCGGGCGCGATTTCGGACTTGCGCTCGAAGCGCCGGGTCTGCCGCAGGCCGGCGCCCAGCTCCTTCTGCACCTGCTCGAACAGCGGCCGGAAGGTGTCGAAATCCTCGCATTTCTGGCGATTGGCGATTTCCTCGGCCGCGCGCTTTTCGGCAGCCGACCGGACGTGCCGAAGCTCGGTAATGTCGCCTGACTGCCCATCCTCGACCCCGAGTTGGGCCAGAAGCGTATCGTCGTCGAGGTCGGCCGGCACGGCACCCGGTGTGCCCCCGTTCCCCGCGAGCAGCCCCTGGCGGTCGAGAGGTTCGAGCAGGGCACGGCAATCGGCCAGCTCCCGCAGCCGGTCTAGTCGCACGGCGTAAAGGCGCTCGAAGATGTCGCGATCCTCGCCGTGGTGCGGAGCCCGGCCGTACTGCGCAGCGAAGCGCTGAATCTCCTCGAACCCGGCGACGACCCGCTCCTCGCGGGGCGTGCGGTTGGAATCCGTCTTGGCTTCAGCCTCGACGCCAAGCTCCGCGAGCAGGGCATCGTCCTCGTCGGTAAAGTCCTTGGCTATCTTCCTAGCCACGCGCCGCCTCCGACTTCATACGGGCCAGAAATGCCACGCCCTCGGCCATGCGTTTTTCCCATGGGTCCGGCGAAGTGATCGATGGCAGGCGTCCGCGCTCTTGCTTGAACTTCAGGGCACGCCTCGCAAGGTCCCGCGCCTCCTCCGGCGTCAGGTTGACCCGCTTGGCCCCGATCACGGCCGCGACCTGCTTCAGGCTTTCCTCGCTCATGGTTTTGGCGAGGATGGCATAGGCTTCCCCGAACGGGTTGATCCGGTCGATCAGGTCGATATCGAGCTCGCGCACGTCCATGGCGAATCTGCGCACGCCTTCGACGAACGCGGTATTGAGACTCTTCTCCCCCTCCTCCTCTGCGCCGCCGAACGCAACCTCCTTGGCTTTCTGCGTGAGGTTGAGGGCCGCAACGGCGTGCTGCCGAACGGCTTCGCGATCTTCCTCGTCCAACTCCGGGTACCTGTCCTTGATTATCTTGCCCATTCGGAGCTGGGTCAGCTCCTCCGGCACCAGCTCCTGATCGAACAGGCCACGCTCGACCGTGGTCTTGTCCTGCACGAAGGCGGCAATGACCTCGTTCAGGTCCTGCCGGCAGATGCGTTGCGCCGCGTCGCTCCGGGGCGGGACAAGCCCCTTGATCTCGATCTGGAATTGGCCGGTTTCCCCGTTGAAGCCGACATTGGTCCTGCTCGGATCGTAGCCGCCCTCGCCGTAGTCGAAACCCGGCGCCGGGCCACTCTGAGGGTTCTTCGGCTTGAACTCGAAGCGCGGCGCCAGCACCTGCTCCATGAGCAGGCTGGCCGCGATAGCCTTCAGCGTGTCGTTCACCGCCTCGGTAACGGCCTCTTCGGACGCATCCGGTTCGGCGATCAGGTTGGTGAAGCGGGCGCGCAGCTTGCCCGGGGCGTCGCGGGTGGCGCGGCCGATGATCTGCACGATTTCGGTGAGGCTAGACCGATAGCCGACGGTCAGCGCATGCTCGCACCAGATCCAGTCGAAACCTTCCTTCGCCATGCCTAGCGCGATGATGATGTCCACGTGGTCACGGTTGTTCTTTTGCGCCGGGTCTTTCAGCGCGGCGGACACGCGCTCGCGCTTCCCCGGATCGTCGTCCACCAGGTCGGCAATCCGCAGGACTCGGCCGCTCCCCGTCCGGACGAGCTGAAACCCGGTTTCAGGGTCGGCCCCCTGCCATTCGCCCAGCTCCTCGATGATGTGCTCGACTTCCCTGATCTTGTCTTTCGTGCTCTCGCGCGAGTTGACGCTCGGAATATGGACGATGGTCTTCTCGGCCGGGTCGAGCACTTTCAGAATGTCGTCGGCATAGGAGCCGGAATAGAAGAAATAGCCGATGTCGAGTTGCTTCAGATATTCGTAGCCGTTGAGCTGCTCATAGTAGGTGTAGGTGACGGACTCGAACTTCGCCTCATCCTGTGGAGCGAGGACGGCCTCCGCGTCCCCCCGGAAATAGGAACCCGTCATCGCCACGACATGCACCCGGTCGCGGGCGATGAATGCGCCCAAATGCAGACCCAGCTTGTTGTCGGGATTGGCCGACACATGATGGAACTCGTCTACGGCGATCAGCCGGTCATCGAAGGCCTCGACCCCAAACCGGTCCACGGCGAAACGGAAGGTCGCATGGGTGCAGACCAGCACCCTGTCGTCGCTCGTAAGAAACGCCTCGACGGCATTGACCTTGCCGCCATTGTCCGAGCCAGGGGCGTTGCAGAGATTCCATTTCGGCCTGACCGTCCAGTCGGCCCAGAAGCCGAACCGGGATAGCGGCTCGTCGTTGAAGCTCGCGCCGATGGTCTTCTCCGGCACCACGATGATCGCCTGCTTCAGGCTCTGATTATGCAGCTTGTCGAGGGCGATGAACATGAGCGCGCGGCTCTTGCCGGAAGCCGGAGGTGACTTGATGAGAAGATATTGCTCGCCGCGCTTTTCGTAAGCCCGCTCCTGCATTGGCCGCATGCCGAGAGCGTTGGCCTTGGTCGAGCTGCCGTTTCGCGCATAGGTGACGGAGACTGACGGAACCGACTTATTTTCGTCAGTCATGCTGGCACCTCCACCTTGCGCTTCTTCGCCGGGCCGGGAGAAGCAGCCATCTTGGTGTAAAGCTCGAACAGCTTTTCTAGCCGCTCGGTCTCGTTGCGGAACCGGCGGCCGATATAGATGCGTTCCAGCACCTCGTCGTTGCGCTCGTGCGCCTCGCGCAAGTCTGTGGGCATTTTATCGGGCTCATAGAGGTCGGCGATGGTTGCCGGAAAATGGGCCTCCCTCGCCAGCAGGATGTCCTCAGCGCATCGCGTCAGATCGGCTTTGTTCTTCTCAGTAAGTGTGGGCACCGGGAAAGTGTTCCAACCGAGCGTGTTCGAATAGGAGAATCGCATTTCAAGTTTTCCGCAGATAGCTCCGACCCAAGAAAGGTGAAGCTGCGACACGATTATCGCTAACGTCCACAATGGGCCATTGGGTATGTAGAAGGCCTTGTTAGTCGGAACGACCGATTGATCGGCAACACCTGCAGGAAAATACTCTCTGTTCTCAGAAGAGACTATGGGAACAAATATCTTGGCTGGGTCGTCGCCCTTGCGCTCTCGGAACTGGTGCGGCCTTTGGGCCAGCTTGTTCACTGCAACATCATCAGTTTCAAGTCGGTCGCTTCTGACACTCTCAATTCTGCGCCGCACGGCATCTATGGATCTGACATGCGGCAGCTCATCGTCGGAAATCCAGAGACAATAGCGCTCCTTGCCATTGATATATTCCGTCGATCCAAGAAAGCGCCTAACGAATGTCTGTGAAAGCCCACTACGGAGGAGGGCGTCCTTCTCATCAGGCTCCAAAATTAGCCCAGCAGACTTCGAATAATACACTCCATACTCCATTGGAATTGAAGTGAACCTTGGCCTCTTCTCTGCAGGAACGAAGCTGATGTTGTGCTCAGTCAAATAGGGATTGATGTTGGAGACTTCTCGAACACTTTCTTCGGTGTAGATCTTTCTCGGACCAGTTTGGGTGCGGTCCACACCCGTCACGACTACGGTTACTCCTGCTTTGTTTGCAGCGAGGTTCGACCATTTGAAGGACGTATGAGCAAAACGGATTCGAAACCCGCGCTGTAACAGTAGCGCCCAAGTAATTGGCACTTGCTGACCTTGGCAAAGGCTATTCGTCGCCACGAAAGAAAACGGGGCATAGCAGGCCTCGTTGTAGAGCGCCGCTTTCATTAGCCACGCCCCAACGTAATCCACGTTCTTCCACTTGGACGTGACGCCGGAAAACACTCTCTCCAAGTCCTCCTTCTCCAAGGAATCCTGCTTTCGGGCTCCCTTGAAGGGTGGGTTGCCGCAGATGTAGGTCTCTCCGCCCTCATTTTCGAAGTCGATTTGCGCTTGATCGAGCGGCGTATGAAACAGGTCGTCGGCCTGATGCTTTATACCTGTCCCGGTCGGCGGACAGATGCTGAGCCAGTCGAGCCGCAGGGCGTTACCGCAGGTGATCCAGTTTTCCGCGTCCAGCGGCAGAAAGTCTCGCAGGGCTTCCTTCTGGCCGCGATGGAGCACGTCGCATTGATACTCGGCGATGATGAGGGCGAGGCGCGCTATCTCGGCCGGGAAGCTGCGCAGCTCGATCCCCCGGAAATTGGTCAGCGGGATTTCGCTTTGCCTGTCCGGCTCGCCCCGCCGCTTGTTGATCTCGGCCTCGATCTCCCGCATGTGCTTGTAGGCGATAACGAGAAAGTTGCCGGAGCCGCAGGCCGGGTCGAAGACCCTGATCCGCGCCATGCGCCTGCGCAGGTTCAGCAGCATGCGGGGATTGTCGCCGGCCTCGTCGAGCCGGGCGCGCAGGTCGTCGAGGAACAGCGGATTGAGCACTTTCAGGATATTCGGAACGCTTGTGTAGTGCATCCCAAGCGCGCCGCGTTCCTCGTCGTCTGCCACGGCCTGGATCATCGACCCGAAAATGTCCGGGTTGATCTTCTTCCAGTCGAGGGCGCCGATGTGGAGCAGGTAGGATCGCGCGATGCGGCTGAAGCGGGGTACGTCCGAGGCACCGGAAAACAGGCCACCGTTCACATAAGGAAATGCGTCGGCCCAACGCGGGATGTTCGCGGCCTCCCGCTCCTCATGTCGCGTGTTCATGGCCCGGAAAAGCGCGCCGATCACCTCATGGGTGTTGACCGAATCCTTCCCGCTCATCTGCTCGACGGTCGAGGTGAACAGGAGGGGCTTTCGGAAGATGTCGGTGTCTTCGGCGAAAAAGCAGAAGATCAACCGCGCCATGAAGTGATTCATGTCCGGTCGCCGCTCGGCGGTGCCCCAATCGGGATTGTCCTTCAGAAGCTCGACATAGAGCCGGTTGAGGCGGCCGGTGGCGCGGATGTCGAAGGAACTCTCGCGGACCTGCTCGACGGTGGTGATCCCGGCCAGGGACAGGAAGAAGCCGAAATGGTCGGGGAAGTCTGCATACGCGCAGGCGACCGTCTCGCCCGATCCCAGGTCTTCGGCCTCGAACGTATCGCCATCGGTCGCCAGGATGAACTTGGCCTTGGCCCGCACCGTCGCCGGACTGGCCTTCAGGGCCGCGAGGGTGCTCGTCACCGCGCCGGGAGCGGCAACAGCGATATGGATGTTGTTCGTTTGAAGGACGCCGCCCAAGTCTGATTTGTTCGACTCTCCCTTGCGCAGGCGCTTGAGCGTCGTTTCCTTGTTCCCAAAGGCTTGCAGGAAGGCGAAGGGAAACTCCCCGGCATCGAACGGCTGGTCCGCAAGCCTCGATATCGCCTCCTCGATTTCGACCGCGTTCATTGACGCACGCTCTCTCTCACCTGACGTATGTCCGGCCATTCCACAGGCAACTGCCCTTTTCCGCTAGAGGCATTGCGCCTGTCTCTACGCCAGTCCTTTGGTCGTTGGAATGTGCCAGCCCAAGCACCGAGGCGGGCTTGCTTGGCGTGTTCCTGATCTGGGCGGTACTCGGCTCGCCACTCCGCCATCGCCCATCCAGAACGCACCATTGCCGATCCCAGATCGATCCCGCCCACCCTGCATTTTGCCAGTACACGGCCATATTGGTCCCGAATCCTACCCTCGCAGGAAACTTCCCGATTTTGAACGAGGCCGATCAGGGTGAAGGTGGCTTCGATCCCACAGCGATACTCTTGGCCGTCACGCGTGCAGATTTGCTCCGTCTCAAACGCGTCCACGTTATGCAGGCGCATTCCCTTACCAGCGATCACGAGCGAATCGCCGTCGATTATCTGGGGGAAGCCCGTCCAGGTCTCCGCTCGGGCAGGAAGGGAGATCAAGGCGAAAAGGAATAGAAGCCAACGCACGCCCTCAGATTGTATCGATAGTGGGGTTCTCGCAACGCACCGAGGGTTGCGGGAAGTGGCCGCCTCCAACCGGCCGCGCGCCTCGACCTTGCGCAACACGGCCAGGACCTCCGCCGCCTTGATAGAGGCGATGGGCCGGCTGCCCAGGTCGGGATACACCGGCCCGGTCGATAAGACTAGGCTTCGGCCCTTTGACGGTCCGCCGCTTGGCTTTCAACCGTGCGGCGCGCCTGTCCGATGGCCACCACCTTGCCATCGGCCGCCCTTTGCGCGTCCAGATGATCGGCCCATGCCTGCATCATCGCCGTGCGCTCTTCGAGATACTGCGACCGGTGATAGGCGGCTCGTACCGCGTTCTTCTCGACATGCGCCAGTTGCCGCTCGATCACGTCCGGCCGGAAGCCCATTTCATTGAGCGCCGTTGAAGCCAGCGCTCGGAAGCCGTGCCCCGTCATGCGGCCGTGGTATCCCAGCCTATAGAGTGCGAACAGCACTGTATTCTTGCTCATGGGCGTGGATGGCGTGCGGCCGGCAAAGACCCACGGCCACTTGCCGTTTATCGCCTGGAGCATCCTGAAGGCTTCCACGGCCTGTTCCGACAGGGGGACATGGTGCGGCGCCTTGGTCTTCATGCGCTCCGCCGGGATGGTCCATTCCGCCTTGTCGAGGTCGATTTCCGCCCAGGTCGCGCCGCGCAACTCGTTAGTGCGCACGAACGTCAGGGCCAGCAGCCGCAGGGCCAGTCGCGTCTGCAGCTCGCCATCGTAGCCGTCGATCTTGCGCAGAAAGTCCGGCAGCTCGCTCGCCGGCAGGGCCGCCATGTGCTTCACCTTGGGACGGGCCTTCAGGGCATCGCGAAGGTCCGCCGTAGGGTTTCGGTCGCAACGGCCCGTGGCGATACCGTAGCGGAACACCTGCCCGCAGGCGCGCGCCACCTTGTGCGCCGTCTCCACGGTGCCCCGCGCCTCGATCTTGCGCAGCACCGCCAACAGCTCCGGCGCAGTCAGCTCGGCGATGGGACGGCGGCCGACATCGGGGAAGACATAGGCCTCGAAGCGCTTCTCAGTGTCCGAATGGTAGACCGCAGCCCACTTCGGCTTGACGTTCTCCAGCCACTCCCGCGCCACCGCCGCGAAGGTATTCGCCCCCGCCTCGACCTTGGCGCGCTTCTCTTCCTGCCGCACGGCCGATGGGTCGATCCCTTTGGCCAGCATTTTGCGTGCATCGTCCCGCGCCTCCCGCGCCGCCTTGAGCGACACGTCGGGATAGGTGCCCAGCGAGAGCAACTTTTCCTTGCCGGCATAGCTGTAGCGGAACCGCCACCACCGCCCGCCCGATGGCGTCAGCATCAGGAACAGCCCGCGCTCGTCCATCAGCTTCGTCGGTTTGGCAGGCGCCTTGGCCTTGCGGATCAGCACATCGGTCAGCATTGGGGTAACTCCCGGCGGGTCGGATTTGTTACCCCAGATGTTACCCCACTTTCCGGGGTAACTTCCACCGCACCGCAGGGGATGGCTCCGGACGATGAAATCCAGATATGGGCCTATTTATCTGCCTTTTCTGGACTTCTTTGGATGCTGCTGGAAGGGAGTTGGCGGAAGAGAGTGGGAGTCGAACCCACTAAGAACCGGCTAACGGCCCTCTCTGGCTTTGAAGGCCAGCCGCCCCACCGGGAGCGCTTCCCCTCCGGGACGGATGATTCACCAGAACCTCGTCCCTGTCACCTGTCGTGCTAGGGTGAAATCCCCAAGGAATTCAAGATCATGACCGTCGAGCTCAAATACATCATCGCGAACGTCTCCGACCTCGCTGCAGCCGTTGCCTTCTGGCGTGACACCTTCGGCCTGAAGCTCAAGTTCGAGACCCCGGAATGGGCCGAATTCGAGACCGGTCCGACCCGGCTGGCGCTTCAGCCAGCATCGGCGGAGAATCCGGCGGGGACATGGCAGCCGGGGCTGCGCGTCCCCGACCTGGACGTGAAACGGGCCGAACTCACCGCACGCGGCGTGAATGTCGGCGGCGCGCCGCACGAGGAGCACGGTTTCCTGCTATCGCTCTTCACCGGCCCCGACGGCGCGCCGGTCAGCCTGAGCGGGCCGGTCGCTAAGCAGTAGGCGGCGGACCGTACTGACCCGCCTTTTGCGGGACCGCCCGGCGCAGGTCGCCGCGGCGGATCGTCATGCCGTGCCGGTCGAAGAATTCGAGAATCTGGATGGCCAGCTTGCGCCCATTGTCGAGCTTGTCGCGGAACTCGGCTGCACTGAATTCGTGATCGAAGCCGTTCACGATGGCGACCATCTCGGCCACGACCGGGCGCAGGAAAAAATGGTCCGGCGCCACCTCGACGACCCTCCCGAGCTTCGAGAGCCGCTGCAGCAGCCGGCGCGTGTCGACCTCCGTGGCGCCGTAGGCCTGGGCGAAGTCGCGGACCCTCGGCGGCTTGAAGCGATCGCGTGTCATGTCGGCCGCGATCTTGTTCCACAGTGCCTCGTCACGCGAGCCGAGCTTCAGCGAATGACCGGGCAGGCGCAGGAACGCGCCGTCGACGACCACGGTCTTCGCGCGAATCTCGCGGTCGAGCAGCACCTTGAACACGAATGCGGGCCAGCGGCGCTTCAGCGTGACCCTCAGCCGCTCGGCCTGGAGACCGGGCGCATCGGCCTTGGTTTCGTGAAAAGCCTTGAGCGTCTCGACGATGTCGGTGCGCGCCGCCTCGAGCGTCTCCGCCAGAAAGCCGAAGCCTTCCAGCGTCTGCCCGCCCGCCGTCCCGACGAGCGTCTCGACCTCGGCGGGACGGAGATTGCGGGCCAGACCGAAGCGGCCGACATCGACATAGCCGCTCTCCAGGCACAGTAGCCGCTGCAGGACCTCGCCATCGTCCACGGCAAGAGCCGCCAGCTCCGCCAGACGCCGCTCAGCGCGCCGGTTGCGCGGCGGCCCGAACGGATCGATCACCGCCGCCCCCGCCATCGTGCGCGTCGCCGAAGGATCGCGGAGGATGACCCGATCGCCCGAAAGCGCACCGACCTTTTCGTCCAGCACGATCTGAGCGAGCGCCGTGTCGCCCGGCGCCAGCTTCTCGCCTTCGAGCAGCGCCACGCGTCCCATGACATGCGCCGAGCCCAGGTGAACATGAACCGGCGACCAGTGCTTCAGGGGCTGCGCTTCGGAGGCGAGCAGGCTCAGCCGGACATCGATTCGATCCGTCGGCGCGTGGAGCTCCGGACTCACCACCCAATCGCCCCGCTTGATCGCTTCCTTGGAGAGCCTGGGACCGGCGAGATTGAGCGCACAGCGTTCGCCGGCGCGTCCCACCGCGGCGGCCCGGTTCTGGGCATGCAGCGAGCGCACCCGCGCCTCGATGCCGGACGGGGTCAGCAGCAGCCGGTCGTCGACCCTGATCTCGCCGGCATGGACGGTGCCGGTGACGACGACTCCCGCTCCGGACAGGACGAAGCAGCGATCCACTGCAAGGCGTGCGAAGCCCGAAGCGCCCTTGCCGCTCTCGCCCAAGACCAGGAGCTTTTCCTTCAGCTCGTCGATGCCCTGCCCCGTCACCGCCGAGACGGGCACGATTTCCGCGCCCCGCAGCGATGTCGTGGCGAGCAGGGTCTCGATCTCGGCCATCCGCTCGAGCTGCTGGTCGTCGTTGGCGAGGTCGGCCTTGGTGAGGGCCACGATGCCGCGATCGAGGCCCAGCAGGTCGAGGATCTGCAGATGCTCGACCGTCTGCGGTTTGATGCCTTCGGCCGCCGACACGACCAGCAGGGCCGCATCGATGCCGGTGGCGCCGGCCAGCATGTTGTGCACGAACCGCTCGTGACCGGGTACGTCGACGAAGCCGAGTTGGCGGCCGTCGCCGAGATCGCTGTAGGCATAACCGAGGTCGATGGTGATGCCGCGCGCCTTCTCCTCCTTGAGGCGATCGGCGTCGACACCGGTCAGCGCCTTCACCAAAGCGGTCTTGCCGTGATCGATATGGCCCGCCGTTCCGACGATCATGACAAAGGCTCCTCGGCCCGGCGCTCGGCTTCGGCCCGCTGCGAGGGCTTGGCATGGGCCCGCGCCTCCCTGAAGAAGCCGGCGGCCAGTTCGCCCGCACCGCCCATCTCGGCCCGCCGCAGCCAGTGAAGCGCCTCGACCAGGTCGCGATCGACGCCCTTGCCGGCGAGATAGGCCGCCCCCAGCATCGCCTGTGCCTCGGCATGTCCTCGATGTGCGGCGCGTCCCCACCAGTCGGCGGCCACCGCCGCGTCGCGTTCGACGCCCAGCGCGTTGTGATGGATGTCGCCCAGTCGGGCCATGGCCGCGGCGCTGCCGTGGCCCGCCGCCTTCTCGGCCCAGAAACGGGCACCGTTGTAGTCCTGCGGGCAGCCGCCGCCTACGAGCTTCATCCACGAAAGCATGTCCTGGGCCTCGACATCGCCCTGCCGCGCCGCCGACTCATAAAGCCGCGCGGCCTCGGCATGGTCCTGCGGCACGCCCCATCCTTCATAGTGGCACAAAGCGAGATTGCGCTGGCCGCCGGCATCGCCCTGCCCGGCGGCGCGTCGAAGCCAGAGGATCGCCGTGGCGTGATCCTGCTCGACCCCGCGCCCCTCGAGGAATGCGGCCCCCATGTTGCTCTGCGCCCGTGCATGGCCCTCATGGGCGAGCGGCGCCCACAGGTCGAGCGCCACGCCATAGTTACCGGACTTCCAAGCCGCCAACGCCTCTGCCATCCGCTGCTCCGGCAGCGGCGTGCGGTCGAGAAGCCTAGCCAGCCATGACATGGAGCTTGTCCAATTGGGCTGCGAAAGCCGGCTCGTCGTCGAGCGTGCGAAGATCGAAGTAGAGCGTGCCGTCGCTGATCCGGCCGATCACGGGAATCGGCAGGCGCCGGAAACGATCGGCAATCCGGTCGAGGCCCTTCGCTTTGATGGCGATCGCAAACGACGGCAGCAGGTCGACCGGCAGTGCGCCCGAACCGATCTGTCCCCGCACCTCCGCGACGCTCGCCGTCGCGTCGTGCCCAAGCGCCGCCTGTACCACCGGCAGGAGCCGTTCGGCCACTGGTCGGATCTCGGCAGCCGGCCGCGCGAGAGAGCGTATGGTCGGAAGGCGCTCGGCCAACCTCCCCGGATCGGCATAGAGCCGCAACGTCGCTTCGAGGGCGGCCAGGCGCACCTTGTCGAGGCGCAGCGCCCGCTTCATCGGGTTGCGGGCGATGCGCTGGATCAGCGGCTTGCGACCGACCAGCAGGCCGGCTTGCGGGCCGCCCAGCAGCTTGTCGCCCGAGAAGGTCACGACATCGACGCCGGCGGCGATGGCCTCGCGCGCCGTCGGTTCATGCGGCAGGCCCCAGGTTTCGAGATCCGCCAGGGTGCCGCTGCCGAGATCCTCGATCAGCGCCACGCCCTTCTCGCGGGCCAGCGGCACGAGGTCCGCGGCCGCTACCGACTTGGTGAAGCCCTGGATCGCGTAATTGGACGGATGGACCTTCATGATCGCGGCCGTGTCGGGCCCGATCGCCGCCGCGTAATCCTTGAGATGGGTGCGGTTGGTCGTGCCGACCTCTACGAGCCGGCAGCCGGCACGCGCCATGATGTCGGGAATGCGGAACGCGCCGCCGATCTCGATCAGCTCGCCGCGCGAGACGATGACTTCGCGGCCGGCGGCAAGCTCGCTGAGCACCAGCAGGACCGCGGCCGCATTGTTGTTGACCGCCGTCGCGGCCTCCGCACCGGTCAGGCGGCAGAGCCAGGGCGCGATGTGATCGTCGCGTTCGCCGCGCGCACCGCCCTCGAGATCGTATTCGAGCGTGGTCGGCGAGCGCATCGCCTCGACGGCGGCTGCAATGGCCTCCTCGGCAAGCACGGCACGTCCGAGATTGGTGTGCAGCACGGTGCCCGTGAGGTTGAACACGCGGCGCTGCGAGGGCTGCAGGAACACAGCGAGACGCGTCCTGCACCATTGGACGCAGGCGGCTTCGTCCGCGACCTCGGGAGTGCCCCGTCGCTCGTCGACCCAGGCCCGAAGCGCTTCGACGACGAGCGCACGGCCGGCGCGCGCGATCAGCGGCGCGACGGTCGGCCAGGAGGCCATGCGATCGATCGACAGGGGACGGGTTTCGGGAGCGCCATCGGCGCGGTCGACACGCGACACGGGTTTGTTCCTACCAGAGAAAGGCCGGACGTCCGGTCCGCCGACAGTCACCATGGCTCAGGCCCAACGGCCGATCAATCACTTCTCCGGTTGCTCCATCATGCCCAGCACGAACGGATTGGGCACACGCGCGAAGCCCGCCTCGCCCACCAGCACGTCGAGCCCGAGCGAGGCCAAATCGTCGGCCAGCGGCTCCAGGGTTCGCACCTTCTCCACGTAGAAGACCTTGGAATAGCCCCGGCACACCTCGCAGCATTCCGCGCGGAGATAGGACGTGCCTGCCAGATTGCGAAACGAGATCTTGTCGGTGCTGCCGCAATGCACGCAGCGCACCCGCGTGTAGCGCCACGACGTGGCGCACAGCGAACAATGAAGATGCCGGTGGCCGAACTTCGTGCCGCCGGGCGAGACGAGTCCGGAGACCGGCGGCGAACCGCAGGCGGGACAGTCACCCCCCTCCTCGGAGCCCGAAAGGTCGGCGGGATCGAGCAGGGCCGCCATGCGGGTCCAGACGACCTGCAGGGCCGCCGCCACGAACACCGTCTGCGCCGCCTCGTCGGCCGCCACGTCGCCGCCGAGGAACCGATCGGCGAGCGCCTCGAGCGAAGCCGGGTTCGCCTTTAGGATCGCCTCGCGGGCCGCGCGGGCCACTTCCGGCAGCACCGTGTCGTCGATGGTCGCCAGGATGCGCGACAGTGCCACCCGCCAGCTCTCATCGCGTGGCCGGATGAAGGGATCGAGCGGTGCGCGTTGCACGAGCCGGGCCTTGCCGATCTCGGCCGCACCCGGCAGCGAGCCCGGCGGCAGGCCCGACAAGGCCTGGTGCTGCGCGGTCACCAGCGCCGCGATCAGGTGGAGGAACCCTTCGAGATCATGGCCAGGCGCCAGCGCCTCGAGACGGGCCGCGCGGCGTTGAAAGACCGTCGACAGGTCGGGTAACCGAATGCGTTCGCCCTCGGCAGTGTCGCCGAGGATCGACTCGCCGTAGGCAGTCGCAGGGTTTTCGGGGCCGGACGTCAGGGCTTGCCGACTTCCTGGCGGAACCATTTGCGATGATGCTTCCACGCCCAGCCGCCGCTGACAGAACCACGCGTCATGGCACTCATCGTACCCTTGACCCAGATGGCGGCATAGACGTGCACGATCCAGATCAGGATGGCGCCGATCGCGCACAGCGCGTGGATGACCGCCGAAAGACGCTTCTGGTCGATCGTGGTGTAGGCCGCGAAATAGGTGTCCCACAGGACGAAACCGCTGCCGAGCAGCAGCAGGATCAGGATCGACTGGCCCCAGAAGACCAGCTTCTGGCCGGCATTGTACTTGCCGAGTTCAGGCAGCCCCTCCTCCTTGTTGTTGATCACCGATCCCAGGTTCTTCATCCAGACCGTATCGTCGCGGTTCCAGAAGTTGAGCGTGAAGAAACGGAGGAACAGGCCGAGGAAACTGATCGCCAGGACGACGCCGATCCAGGGATGAATGGCACGCGTTATCTGACCGCCGCCGAACAGGTAGGTGAGGAAGTAGAGCGAAGGATGGAAAAGCGCCATCCCGCTGAGCGCCAGCAGGATCAGCGAGACCGCGGTGACCCAATGGTTGATGCGGGCCGCCGTGGTGTAACGGCTCACCGGCTTGATGTGCTGGCTCATGCCCGGTCGCTCCCTGCCACTTCCGCCGCCTTCTCTTCGTCGTGTTCGGTGACCCTGTTGGGTCCCTTGGTGACGTAGTGCATGAAGCCGAAGGCCCCGGCGAACGCGATCGCGGCCAGCGAGAGCGGCTTCATCACGCCCTTCCAGATGCCGACGAGCGGGCTGATGTGGGGATTGTCGGGCAGGCCGGCATAGAGCGACGGCTTGTCGGCATGCTGCAGCACGTACATGACGTGCGTGCCGTTCACGCCCGGCGGATTGTAGAGCCCGGCATTCTGGTAGCCGCGCGACTTGAGGTCGGTGATGCGCTTGCCGGCATGGGCGATCATGTCGTCCTTGGTGCCGAAGTAGATCGCCTGGGTCGGACACGCCTTTGCGCAGGCCGGCGCCTGGCCGACCACCACCCGGTCCGAACAGAGCGTGCACTTGTAGGCCTTGCTGGTGACCTGGGAGATGCGCGGGATGTTGAACGGGCAGCCCTTCACGCAATAGCCGCAGCCGATGCAGTTGTCGGAGATGAAGTCGACGATGCCGTTGGTGTACTGCACGATGGCGCCCGGCGCCGGGCAGGCTTTCAGGCAGCCCGGATCGTCGCAATGCATGCAGCCGTCCTTGCGGATCAGCCATTCGAGATCGTCGCCGTGCTCGTACTCCGTGTAGCGCATCACGGTCCACGAGGCCGTCGTGAGATCGGTCGGGTTATTGTAAGTGCCGTCGGTGTAACCGATCGGCTGGTCGAGCTGGTTCCATTCCAGACAGGCGGTCTGGCAGGCCTTGCAGCCGATGCACTTGCTGACGTCGATCAGCTTGGCCACCGGGACGGCGGCTTTCGCCCCGGCAGGCGGCGGCGGCACGCTGGAGGCGGACCGACGGCGGAGATCGAGGGCTTGCATCACGGACATCTCACCCTCCCCGATCAGGCCACGGCCGGCTGCGAAGCCGGCGGGGTGGTCTTCTTTACGTCGACCAGGAACGCCTTGTATTCTGGCGTATTGGTGCTGGCGTCACCCACGGGCGGCGTCAGCGTGTTCAGCGGGTAGGATTTCCGCGCAAGGCCCACGAAGCCGAAATGGATCGGCAGGCCGATCACGTCGCAGGGCTTGCCGTCGACCATAATCGGCCGGAAGCGCTTGGACACCGAGGCCTTGGCCTTGATCATGCCGCGCTGGCTCGACACCTCGACCCAGTCGCCGTTCTTGATGCCCTTGGCCTTGGCCAGACGCTCGCCCATCTCGACGAACATTTCCGGCTGGACCACGGCATTGTCGTGCACGTTCTTGGTCCAGTAGTGGAAATGCTCGGCGAGGCGGTACGAGGTCGCCACGATCGGGAACTTGTCGGGGGTGCCGAACGACTTCGCATCGGCCGCGAACACCCGTGCCACCGGATTGGTGGTGACTTTGGGATGCAGCGGATTGGCGATGTAGGCGTCCATCGGCTCATAATGTTCGGGGAACGGCCCGTCCGGCATGGCGGTGCGGCTGAACAGCCTCGCCGTGCCTTCCTGGTTCATGATGAACGGGCCGACAGACTTGTCGGGCGCGACGGTGGGGGCGTAGTCCGGCACGTCGCCGCCCACCCACCGCGAGCCGTTCCAAGTGATGTACTTCTTGCGCTCGCTCCACGCCTTGCCGGCCGGGTCGGCCGACGCGCGGTTGTAGAGGATGCGGCGATTGGCCGGCCAGGAGAAGCCCCAGTTCGGATGGATGCCGAGACCGGTCGGATCGCTGGCGTCGCGACGCATCGCCATGTTCCCGGCCTCGGTATAGACGCCGGTGTAGATCCAGCATCCGCCTGACGTCTTGCCGTCGTCGCGCATGACCGCGAAGCCCGGCAACAGCTGGCCGGCCTTCAGCATCAACTTGGTGGGATCCGCCGGGTCCGGAAGGTCCTCCAGCGCATAACCGTTGAGCTCCTTCAGGAGCTCGACCGGCTCGGGATGGGCGGGCTTGGCATAGGCCCAGCTCGTATTGACGATGGGATCGGGGAAAGCGCCCCCGTCCTTCTTGTAGAGAGCCCGCAGGCGGCCGTGCAGATCGGCGATGATCTCGATGTCGCTGCGCGATTCGCCCGGCCCATCGACCGCCTTCCAGTGCCACTGGATGACGCGGCTGGAATTGGTGTAACTGCCTTCGTCTTCGGCGTAGGCCGTGGCCGGCAGCTGGAAGACCTCGGTCTGGATCGCCTTCGGATCGGCGTCGTTGAACTCGCCGTGGTTCTCCCAGAAGCGCGCGGTTTCCGTCTGCAGCGGATCGACGACCACCAGCCACTTCAGCTTGCTCAAGCCCCGGTGGATCTTGGTCTTGTTCGGACCGGCCATCATGACGTTGAGACCCTGGCAGAACAGGCCGTTCATCTGCCCGCCTGCCATCATGTCGATGATCTTCAGCACGTCGTAGGCCGTGTCGAACTTCGGCAGATAGTCGTAGGCCCAATCGTTGTCCTTGGTGGCGGCGTTTCCGAACAGGCTCTTCTGCTGGCTGACGAAGAACTTTCCGTAGTTCTGCCAGAAGCTGGTCTGCCCCGGCCGGATAGGCTTGAACGCCCGCGCCTTCATGTAGTCGGCGAAGGTAGTTTCCTTTTCCGTCGGCAGCACCAGATAGCCGGGCGTCGACGTCGACAGCAGCGCGAGGTCGGTGATGCCCTGGACGTTGGAATGGCCGCGCAAGGCGTTCACGCCCCCGCCGGGGATGCCCATGTTGCCCAACAGGAGCTGGATCATCGCCATGCTGCGGATGTTCTGGGCACCGGTCGTGTGCTGGGTCCAGCCGAGCGCATAGAGCGAGGTCATCGAGCGCTCGCCGTTCGCGGTCGTCGCGATCAACTCGCAGACCTTCAGGAACTTTTCCCTGGGCGTGCCGCAGATGCGTTCGACCATCTCCGGCGTGTAGCGCTCAACATGGGCCTTCAGCAGGTTGATGGCGCAACGCGGATTCTGCAGGGTCTCGTCGACCTTCGCCATGCCCTGCTCGTCGAACTCGTAGTCCCAGGTCGAGCGATCGACGTAGCTCTTCCGCGCCGCGTCATAGCCCGCGAAGAGTCCATCCTCGAACTTGAAGCCTTCCTTCACGATGTAAGAGGCGTTGGTGTAGGCCTTGACGTATTCCTGGTGGATCTTGCCGTTACCCATCAGGTACCGCATGACGCCGGACAGGAAGGCGATGTCGGTACCCGGCCGTATCGGCGCATAGAGATCGGAGACCGCCGCCGACCGCGTGAAGCGCGGATCGACCACGACCAGCTTGGCCCCGTTGTTGGCCTTGGCTTCGGTCACCCATTTGAAGCCGCAGGGATGGGCTTCCGCGGCATTGCCCCCCATGATCAGCACGACATCGGCATTCTTGATGTCGTTCCACGAGTTCGTCATCGCACCGCGGCCGAAGGTCGGGGCCAGACTGGCCACCGTCGGACCGTGTCAAATTCGTGCTTGGTTCTCCAGGGCGAGGATGCCCATAGAACGCATCGCCTTGTAGGTCAGATAGCCCGCCTCATTGCTGCACGACGAACCGGCGAGGAAGCCGGTGCTGGTCCATCGGTTGACCGTGACGCCGTCGCGGTTCCGGGCGATGAAGTTCTTGTCGCGATCCTCCTTGGCGAGCCTGGCGATACGCTCCATCGCGAAATCCCAGGTCACGCGCTCGAACTTGTCGGAGCCCGGCTTGCGATGCATCGGGTACTGGAGACGGTTCGGGCTATTGGCGAAGCCAAGCGATGCGGCACCGCGCGCGCAGAGCGTGCCGCGATTGATCGGATTGTCCGAGTCGCCCTCGATATGGACGACCTTGGCCTTGCCGTCCTTGGTGCCGTCGGCCGACGAATAGATGAGGACGCCGCAGGCGACCGCGCAATAGGGGCAGGTGTTGCGCGTCTCGGTTGCCTTCTCGAGCCGGAAGGGCCGCACACCGGCGGCGAGCCCTTCGCCCGCCCCCAGAAAGCCCAACGCACCGACGGAAGAGGCGGCGAGGCCGGCGGCGCTCACCTTCATGAATTGCCGACGAGTAACGGCCATGTTTCACTCCATCCCTAGCGACGCGCAGGAGGCAGTTGACCGCCTCTCTTGTCTCGCTGCGTCTCGGACAGTGAAACTCGGCACAGACCGTGAATCAACAGTTATTTCGAGAATAACTACAAGTTGAGAGCCTACCCTCGCGTGCAGTCCCGGGGATCCCCGCAGCCCCCTCCCTCAGGGTTTCCGCTTGAATCCCCAGGATTCCGCCAGGATTTCACCCATGCGGGCGGCGATGATCCGGTTGCCGAGGCTTTCGTTGTCGGCATCCCGCGCGTAATGGATGTGATCCGCATAGATCGTTCTCTTCTCCCCGGCGAAGATCTGCGTCAGGTCGTAGACGGGGCCCCCGCCGTCGCGCAGGCTCATGAGGCCGGCAACGATGTTCTTGTAGATGTCGCGATAGGAGAGGTCGCCGACGACGCGCTTCTCCTCCTCGGTGAGCTCCTTGCCGATGCCCGGGGCCGGCTGGATGAAGTAAGCCGACTTCACGTTGTTGTCGCGCGCGACCGCGAACGTGGCTCTCACGTACTTCTTGTACAGGTCGAGCTGGACCTCGAAGGCGAGCTTGTGGTTCCGCTGAATGTCCTCCGGCAGGTGGAAGATGCTGTTCAGCGTCGTCTTCTTGGTCGACTTGAAGATGTCCTTGCCCTTGGCGGCCTGCTCGATGCCCCGCACCACCATGTAGGCGGCGTGCGAATGGCCGAGGATCGGATTCAGGGCCAGCGTGCCGGCGATCCGCCCCATGACCCAGCCGATCGCCGCGTCGCCAAAATTCTCGTCGGCGACGAAGGGATTGACGTCGAGGAAGTTGCTGAGCGGCCGCTCCAGCCGCTCGCTGAAGCCCGGCCAGAAGAAATAGTGCTCGTTGAATCCGCCGAGGACCGCGACCGCGTCGACCGACGAGGCATAGAGAGTAAAGAGGATGAAGGGCTGCGGCTCCTTCCAGGCGCCGTCGCCTCCGTTCAGGACGAGGAACGGCTTGCCGTTCGGGCTGATGTATTTGCTGTTGAGTTCCTCCTCGAGGTAGCGCGGCGCGGGTGGCGGCGCATTCTGCCCGAGCTGCGAGGCCACGGAGCCGCCGGTCAGCATCACGACATAACGGTCGGTCGGCTTGAGAACCGGATAGTCCGGTCCGAACAGGCCGACGTTGTTGACCCACGGCATGCCGCAGGGCGGATTCGCGTGATGGACGAACCCCACATAGGGGTGCGGGAAGAGCGTATCTACGTACCGGCAGGCTGTTCCCTTGGTCGCGTCGCGCACATAAGTGTTCTGAGTGCGCTCGAACAGCTCCGTCGCCGGCGTATAGCGGCCGTCTTCAAGATACATCCAGGCGATCGCCGTCACTTCGAGTGCGGCGAGCGAAAGGACAACTCCGAAAAGGATGGAGATCCAGCCGAAGATACGCTGTTTCATCTCCCGCCCGTTACTTCCTCGTTTCCTGGATGGCCTGCCAGACGCGCTGCGGCGTCGCCGGCATCTGGATGTTGCGTACGCCGAGCGGCCACAGCGCGTCCATGATCGCGTTCATGACGGTCGGCGTCGAGCCGACCGTGCCGGACTCGCCGACGCCCTTGGCGCCGATCGGGTTGCTCTTGGCCGGCACCGTGTCGTCGAGCTGGTTGTTGAAGTTCGGGAAGGTCTCCGCGCGCGGCATCGCATAGTCCATGAACGAGCCGGTGACGAGCTGACCGCTCTCGCGATCGTAGACATTCTCCTCCAGCAGCGCCTGGCCGATGCCCTGGGCACAGCCGCCGTGGATCTGGCCGAACACGATCGGGCGATGCAGCGGCTTGCCGACATCGTCGACCGTCGTGTAGCGCTTGAGTTCGACCATGCCGGTGTCGGGATCGATCTCGACCTCGCCGACATGGGCGCCGTTGGGCCAGGCAATGCCGTCGACCGTGTTCACGTTCTCGATGAAGATGCGCTTGTCCGGCTGCTTCGCCGCCAACTCGCCGAGGCCGATGCCGCGGTCGGTGCCGGTGATGGTGAAGCGGCCGGCCGAATAGATGATGTCGGCGGTGGCCGCCTCGAGCGCGTCAGCCGCCAGTTCCTTGCCCTTGTCGACCAGCTTCTCGCTGCCGCTCAGCACCGCCGAACCGCCGATATAGGCCGAGCGCGATCCCATCGAGCCGACGCCGCCCACCCGGTCGGAATCGCCCATGGCGATCTCGATCTTGGACGGGTCGATGCCCAGCAGTTCCGAGGCGAGCTGGGTGAAGCTGGTCTGCAGCCCCTGCCCCATGCCCTGCGTGCCCATCCAGATGACGACCTTGCCGTCTTCCTTCACCTCGTAATGCGCCATCTCGTTCATGACATTGGCCGAGGTCCATTCGACGTAGGAGGCAAGGCCGCGGCCATAGAGCTTGCCGCGCTTCTCGGCTTCCGCCTTGCGCGCCGCGAAGCCGTCCCAGTCGGCCGCTTCGAGCGTCTTGGTGAGGAAGAGATTGAAGTCGCCGGAATCGTATTTCTCGCCCATCGCGGTGGTGTAGGGCATCTGCGAGGGCTTCACGAAGTTGCGCCGGCGCAGTTCGGCTGGATCCATGCCGATCTGGCGCGCCGCCGTATCCATCAGCCGCTCGAGGTTGAGGATGCACTCGGGCCGGCCGGCGCCGCGATAGGCGCCGATCGTGGCGGTGTTGGTGATGACGCAGGTGATCCTGAGATCGATCATCGGAATATCATAGGTGCCGGTCGTCACCTTCGGGCCGACGAACAGCGGAATGACCACCCCGCCGCGCGACGGATAGGCGCCGATATTGGCGAAGGCCTCCATGCGCAGGGCCAGGATCCTGCCGTCCTTGTCGAAGGCCATCGATCCCTTGTGGAACTGGTCGCGGCCGGCGGTCGTCGCGGCGAATTCCTCGCTGCGCTCAGCGCGCCAGCGCACCGGACGCTTCAGCACCTTGGCGGCCCAGACGGCCACCGCCTCGTCAGGCTGGATGCCGACCTTCATTCCGAAGCCGCCACCGATGTCGCGCACCACGACGCGCACCTTGTCCTTCGGCATCTTCAGGATGACGTCGCACAGCGTGTCGCGCGTGACGGACGGGTTCTGGCTGCCGATATGGACGATCAGCCGGTCGTTCTCCCACTCCGCCATCACCGCGCGCGGCTCCATGGCGTTCACGATCAGCCGCTGGTGCACGATGTCCAGCGACACGACATGGGCGGCGCTCTTGAACGCCTCTTCGGCCTTGGCGTGATCGCCGAATTTGTTGTAGCCGGCGATATTGCCCGGGGCGCCGCCCCAGACCTGCGGCGCGTCGGGCTTCAGCGCATCCTCGATCTCGGTGACCGACGGAAGCTGCTCGTACTCGATGTCGACCAGCTCGACGGCATCCTGCGCCTGCTCGCGCGTGTCCGCGACGATCGCGACCACGGCTTCACCGACATAACGCACGACCTCGTGGGCCAGCGACCGGCGCGGCGTCATCTCGGGCTTGCTGCCGTCGGCGGCGGGAAACATCGTCGGGAAGGCGAAATTGCCGACGCCTTCCTTTTCCATGTCGGCCCAGGTGTAGACCGCGACCACCCCCGGCGCCGTCTTGGCCGCCGCGGTGTCGATCTTCAGGATTTTTGCATGGGCATGCGGAGACCGGACAAGAACCACATGGGCCTGGTTCGGCCGCGACAGGTTATCGGTGAAACCGCCCGTTCCCGTCAGCAGACGGTCGTCCTCGACACGCTTGATGTACTGAGCCTTGCCAAAAACCGCCATACGCCACTCCCGCCGCGAAATCCCATCCGGATCGGCCGGACTATAGCGGCGAAGCGGCGTCCCACAAGTCAGCGCGACGGATCGCCCGGTGGATCAGGAACGGAGGCTGGGCATCTCGGGCAGCGGCACGATGCGGATTCCCGCCGCTTCGAGACCCTCGCGGACCGCCTTGGCGACGCTCACGGCCGTCGGACCGTCGCCGTGCACGCAGATGGAATCGACCTGACAGGCAATGCGCTTGCCCGAGGTCGAGTAGATCGCCTGCTCATCGACCATGCGCCGGACATGCTCGACCGCCTTGGCCGGCTCCTTGATCATCGAATTGGCTTCCTTGCGCGGCGTCAGCAGGCCGGCATCGGTGTAGGTCCGGTCGGCGAACACCTCCTCGGCGACGCGCAGCCCGTGCTTGCGGGCGGCCTTGCCCTGCTCGGTATTGGCCTGGGCGAGGAAGATCAGGTCGCGATCGACGGCCCTGGTCGCCCGGGCGATCGCCTCGGACATTTCCGGGCTCTCGGCCGACATGTTGGCCATCATCCCGTGCGGCTTCATGTGGGTGACCTTGGCGCCGTGAAGGGCCGCGATCGCCTGCAACGCGCCGATCTGGTAGGCGATGTTGGCCTCCAGCTCCTTGATCGTGAGGTTGATGACGCGGCGGCCGAAGCCCTGCAGGTCGGCGAAGCCCGGGTGGGCGCCGATCGACACCCCGTTCTGAGCACAGAGCTTCACCGTATCCATCATCACCACGGGATCGCTGGCATGGAAGCCGCAGGCGACGTTGGCCGAGGCGACGATCTTCAGGACCTCGGTGTCGTTGCCCATCACCCAAGGCCCGAAGCTCTCGCCCAGGTCCGAATTGATGTTGACGTGTCCTGCATTGGTCGCGGCGGCCATGGGAGACTCCCTCAATCTGAAGCGCTATCCTAGCAGATGTGAGCGTTCGATACCTATCCTGCGGCGACACCGCCTTCACCGTCGAGTTCGGCAACGAGATTTCCCCCGAGATCAACGGCCGGGTCATGGCACTCCATACCGCCATCGGCCTGGCGCGCGAGGCCGGCGAGATTTCGGGCGTGGAAGAGACCGTCCCCACCATGCGGTCCCTGATGGTCACCTACGATCCTCTTTCGACCTCGCGGGCCGATCTGCAGCCCCGGGTCGACGCGCTGATCGCCCGCGGTCTGCCAGCCGACGCCACGAGCCGCCAGGTCACCGTCCCCTGCTGCTACGACGATCCGGAATTCGCGCCCGATCTCGCCGAGGTCGCGGAGCGCACGAAGAAGACAACGGAAGAGGTGATCGCGGCCCACTTGGCGTCGCCGTTCAAGGTCTATGTTCTGGGCTTCATGCCGGGCCTCGCCTACGTGGCGGGGCTCGACCAGGCGCTCTTCCTGCCGCGCCGCAGCCAGCCGCGCGTGCGGGTGCCGCGCTCCTCGGTCGCCATCGCGATGGACATGACGACGATCTACCCGTTCGAAAGTCCCGGCGGCTGGCACCTGATCGGCCGCACGCCGCTGTGGATGTTCGACAAGCGCCGCGAGCAGCCGGTCTTCCTGTCGCCGGGCGATTCTCTTTCCTTCGAGCGCATCGACCGCGGGAGCTTCGACCGCATCGCCGGCGAGGTCGAGGCCGGCACGTTCGACTGGTCGAGCCTGGTGAAGAGCAAATGAGCGCCGGATTGAAGGTCGTACGCGCCGGCCTGTTCGACTCGCTGCAGGATCTCGGCCGCACCGGCTTCATGGCGCTGGGCATGCCGACCGCCGGCGCGATGGACCGGATCGGCCTCGGTCTCGCCAACGCGCTGGCCGGCAATCCCGCCAATACCGCCGGGCTCGAGATCGGCGTCATGGGCCCCGACCTGCTGGTCGAGGCCGACAGCGTGCGGATCGGGCTGGTGGGTCCCCTGTCGGCCGCGCTGATCGACGGACCGGATGCCGCCCCCAAGCCGCTGGACTCCGACCGCAGTCATCTCCTGAAGCGCGGGCAGATCCTGCGCGTCGGCATGATCGAGGGATCGAGCACGGCTTACCTCGCCGTGGCCGGCGGCTTCGACCTACCGGCCTTCATGGGCAGCCTTTCGACCTATTCGAGGGCCGGCATCGGCGGCTTCGACGGCCGCAAGCTCGCCGCGGGCGACCTGCTGCCGCTCGCGAAGGCCGGCGCCCCCGCGGGCGACGAGCGCAGGCTCGCCCAGCCCTTCGACTATGGCAGCGGCCCGCTGCGCGTGGTCTGGGGGCCGCAGGAGGACTATTTCAGCGACGAGGGCCGCCGGACCTTCGTGGAGTCCGAGTATCGCGTTTCCAAGGAAGCCGATCGCATGGGCATCCGCTTCGAGGGACCCACGATCGCCCACGCCAGAAGCGTCGACCAGGGCGGCGCCGACATCATTTCCGACGGCATCGCGCCCGGCGCCATCCAGGTCCCCGGGGCCGGCCTGCCGATCGTGCTGATGGCCGACCGGCAGACGGTCGGCGGTTATCCCAAGATCGCCACCGTCGCCTCCGTCGACCTGCCGCGCCTCGGCCGCCTGCTGCCCGGCCAGACCGTGCGCTTCACAGCGATCACCGTCGAGGAAGCCGAGGCGCTGCGCCGCGACCAGGAAGCACGGCTCCAGCGCGCCATCGCCGGCTTCGTCGTGGCGCGCCCGCCGGGCGGCATCGACCTGGCGCGGCTCTACGAAGAAAACCTGATCGACGGCGTCGTTTTCGATTCGCCGTGGAACGTCACCTCGAAGCCTTCGTCGGCCGAGGGCGGCACGAAGTAGCCGGTAAAGAGGTCGAACTCGGCGTCGCTTGTGTTGAAGGCGTGCGTACCGGCGGCGTTGCGGGCGCGCAGCCGGGCCTTGCAGACGTCGTCCGGCACGTCGAGAAAATGCAGCCGGTGATCCGCACCGGCGCGTTCGAAGAGGCTGCGCATCCACTGACGACTGGTCGGTGTGTTGGCGGGAAAGTCGAGCACGACGGACAGGCCGGCCTCCAGCAGCGCGACGATGTGGTCGCCCATCACCTCCCGCAGGCGGCGGGAGTTGCGGACATAGTCCTCGAGCGTCCTCTGCTCGTCCCTGTAAAGACTGGCGAGCCACACATCTTCGCTGATCCGAATCGTGCCCGGACGCGCCGCCAGTCCGGCCGCGAGCGTCGACTTTCCGGCGGCGATCTTGCCGCAGATCATGTGGAGCGTTGCCCCAGCCCGCCCTGCCGTTTCGTCCATCGGTCGGCTCCTCCGCGAAGACCGCTTTACTGTAGCCGGTCCGGGTCTTCGTTGGTACGAACCGCCAGGGCTGGAAACGTTCCGACAAACGATCGGGGGATGCGTCGAGATGAGCTGGCAACCGGAAATGGACGAGTTGCGCCGCCGTCAGGAAATGACGAAGCGCATGGGCGGCGCCGACAAAGTGAAGCGCCAGCACGATGGCGGGCGGCTCACGGTCCGCGAGCGCATCGACCGGTTGCTCGACAAGGATACGTTTCGCGAGATCGGCAGCGTCGCCGGCAAGGCGGAATATGACGGAAGCAACGACCTGGTCGATCTGACGCCCGCCAACGTCGTCATGGGCCGCGGCAAGATCGACGGACGGCATGTCGCCGTCACGGGGGACGACTTCACGGTGCGCGGCGGCTCGGCAGACGCCACGATCAAGGAGAAGTCCAACTACGTCGAACGCTACGCCAACCAGTACCGTATCCCGGTCATTCGCATGATCGAAGGCTCGGGCGGCGGCGGATCGGTGAAGACGATCGAGACGACCGGCCGCGCCAATGTGCCGGGGGTCGCCGGCTGGGAATGGGCCGTGCGCAACATGGGCGTCGTGCCCACCGTGGGCCTCGGGCTCGGCTCGGTCGCGGGCCTCGGTGCCGCGCGACTTGCCGCCACCCATTATTCGGTGATGGTGAAGGAGATATCGGCGATGTTCGTCGCCGGGCCGCCGGTGGTGAATCGCCTCAGCCCCAAGCAGTACGACAAGCAGGAGCTGGGCGGCTGGGAGATCCAGCTGCGGGCCGGCGCGATCGACGAGGCGGTCGATAGCGAGGACGAAGCCTTTGCCGCGGCGCGCCGCTTCCTCTCCTACCTGCCCTCCTCGGTCTACGACGCCCCGCCGCGTGGCCCCGTGACCGACGATCCGGCGCGGCGCGAGGAGACGCTGCTCGAGGTCATCCCGCGCGACACCCGCAAGGTCTATCGCATCCGGCCGATCGTCGAGAAGGTCGTCGACCAGGGAAGCTTCTTCGAGATGGGCCGGCTCTATGGCCGTTCGGTCGTGACCGGCTTCGCACGCGTCGACGGCTGGCCGGTGGCGGTGATGGCGAGCGACCCGATGTTCTATGGCGGCGGCTGGACGTCCGATACCTGCCAGAAGGTGACGCGCTTCCTCGACCTGGCCGAGACCTTCCACCTGCCCGTCGTCTATTTCTGCGACTGCCCCGGCTTCCTGATCGGGCTCGAAGCCGAGAAGAGCGGCGTCATCCGCCAGGGCGTCCGCACCATGTCGTCGATGTTCCAGACCACCGTGCCGTGGTGCACGTTCATCATCCGCAACGCCTTCGGCGTGGCGGGTGCCGCGCACCAGAACGGCTCTCGGATGAATTGGCGCTATGCCTGGCCGTCGGGCCGCTGGGGATCGCTGCCGCTGGAAGGCGGCATCGAGGCGGCCTATCGCGCCGACATCGCCGGGGCCGAGGATCCCAAGGCCAAGATGGCGGAGATCGAGGATCGCCTGAACAAGCTGCGCTCGCCGTTCCGCAGTGCCGAGAGCTTCTGGATCGAGGAGATCATCGATCCGCGCGATACGCGCAAGATCCTTTGCGAATTCGTGGAGCTGGCCGCCCCGGTGCGCGGCAGCGGCCCGGCAAGCATGTGGATGCGGCCCTAGCCGCGCCAGCCGTAGCCCTTGAGCTTCGGCAAGAGGCCGCAGGCCGGCTCGAAGGGCGGATTGCTGAGATAGTCCTGGTCGGACACGACATAGGACTGGCCGGGCGAGCGGCTGACGACCGCGCTCAAGGCCGGATAGGACCAGTCCTGGAAGAACAGCTTGTTCGGCCAGTCATGCAGCGGCAGCGTCTCGGCCCGCACCATGCCTTTGCTGCCGTCGACGACGACGCGCAGGCGCTCGACATAGCCGCTCCACAGGCGCGTGAGCACGATGTCGGGAACCGCCCCCGCGACCGTCAGCGCCCCCAGCAGCAGCACCATGCGCCGCGCCACCTCCGGCTGGCGCACGACGGCAAAGACCTGAGGCAGATCGCGGCGGGCCACCTGCAGCCACATGCCGACGAGGAAGGCCGCCAGCAGCACACCGGCCGCCTGGCGGGCGACGTAGTGCGAGGGCGGGTAGAGGATCGACGGTCCGTGCACGAGCCGCCACCAGGGCGACAAGGTCAGCAGCAGCGCAATGACGCCCATGACCACCAGCGGCCCCCTGCCCTCTAGCCAGGCCGGCCTTCGCAGGCCCGCTATGGCGCAGATGAGAAAGCCTGCCAGCGGAATGGAGAACTGCATATTCTGCCAGAAATCGACACTGGTGGAACGCACCTTCATGAAATGCGGATGGTCCCAGTAGTCGACGATGGTGACCGCCGATACGACCGCTGCGCCGATGAAGGCGAGCGTTGCCAGCGCGCCGAGTAGCCTCGTCAGTCGGTCGCCGCTGCGCCGCGTCGACCACAGGATCGCGCTCGCCACCAGCGGCCCGAGATAGATCATGGCCTCGTAGGACCTGAGGCAGAGCAGGCCGAAGGCCAGCAGCAGGGCGGCGTCCCGCCGGCTGCTCTCGCCGATCGTGAGCGCGACCGCCATGGCAGCCGTGATGCAGGCAAAAGCGACATTGTATTCGCCGATGATGAAGAACGAGGTCGGGAGGAATACGACGGCGATGATCGCGAGCACCGCCGCCAGCAGCACCGGATCGCGGCGCACGCGGGCGAGGGCGAGGTGGTAGAACGCCGTCGGCAGCGCAAAGAGAGCGGCCGATTGCGCCATGGCGAGCAGCTCCGTGTCGCGAACGCCCAACCGGGCGAGCAGGAGGACGGGCGCCTGCGTCACCCAGTCGACATGCGCGCGAGCTGCGTAGAAATCGTGGAAGTGTCCGTGCTCGAGCAGGTTCACGAGGAACGAGGATCCGTCCCAGAACAGCCCGCGGCAGGCCAGGGTGTTGTGCAGAGCCAGTGCCCACAGGATGACGGCGACGCCCCGGGCGACGGCCACCGGTGACATGCCCGGCACCTTCAGTCGTGCCACATGTAGAGGCCGAGAGGATAGGGTTCGGCCGGGGGAAACGGCTGCCAGGAATTGAAGTTCCGCGGCGGCGCGATGATGCCATCGGTCCGCTTCGACCGCAGGGCGAGGCTCTGGCTGGGCAGGATCCAGGACTCGACCAGCGTCTCGAGGGGGCGTTGGGCGAGCGGCGTGGATTCGAAGGGGACGACGCCGGTATTGCTCCGCACGATCGACCGCACCGTTTCGAGATAGTTCCGCCACTCGAGCGTCAGGTAGATGTTGGAAGGCATCACCGCGATCACCATGAGGCAGCCGAAGGCGAGCATGCGGCGCGAGACCTCGGGGCGCCGCAAGGCCGCCAGCGCGGCGAACCGAGCGCCCAGGGATGAGGTGTAGAGCCACATCAGGATGATGACGGTGGCGATGACGAGGCCGGCGATGCTGCGCGCCGTGTACTGCGACTTGGCGTGCGGGCGAACCAGCGAGTCCGTCAGCACGAGCAACGGCGAGAGCGCGAGCAGCAGCAGGAAGATGCCGGCAAAGACATAGGGCCTGCGGCCGGACAGATCCTGGGGCCGCAACACCGCCCAGCCGGAGATGACCAGGGCGGCGCCGATTGCCAGGTCGAACTGGACGTTCTGCCAGGCATCGAGAGCCGTCGCCGCCGTCCGGCTGAGGTGGTCCTGAGAAAACGGATGGATCAGCGAATCCGCCGCCACCCACAGGCCACCCAGAAAGGCCAGGCTGGAAACCAGATAGAGGATGGTGGCCACGACCGGGCGGGACGGGATCCGGTAAACGGTCCAGAGGATCATCGCGGCCAGCAAGGGGCCTAGATAGAGCATAACCTCGTAGGCCCGGATCCCGAGCAACCCCACTGCGAGAAGGAAAGCCCCGTCGGCCACCGTCAGTTCCCGCGCCGTCACCAGACGGACGGCCACGGCGATGCCTATGGCGTAGGCCGTGTTGTACTCGCCCACGATGAAGAACGAGGTCGTCATGAAGACCACCCCGATGACGGCCAGCAGCGCGGCCAGCAGGACGGGATCGTCCTTAACCCTCAAGAGGGCGAGATGATAGAGCGCCGTCGGGACCGCGAAGAGGCCCAGCGACAATAGCTGCGCCAGCAGATGGAGGTCGGTAACCCCCAGGAACACCGCGGTGATGATCGGGACCTGCCCCACGATCATCGCGTAGAGCCGTGGATTGTAGAAGTCGAAGAACCATTCGCGTCGGGCTATCTGCACGAGAAAGGCAGACCCGTCGACGAAAAGCCCCCGGCACTCCCAGCTGTGCCAAAGCACCAGGGTCCAGAGCAGGCCGACCGTGGCCCTGTAGGCGACTGTAGTTGTTGGCATTTCCCCGGGAGGGGGCCTACAGGACCCGTGCCGCAGGTGCAAGCGGTGACGGCTTGCAGCGTCGAAGGGGCGCTGTTAGCAAGGCGCGGCAAACGGGGATGGTGGATGCTCAGTTGGGAGAAAATCGACGCGATTCCGGGCTGGTTCATGTTCCAGTCCTATTGCGTCTGGCGGGCCCTGCTCGACCAGCAGGCCGGGATTTCCGGCGACCTGTTCGAGATCGGCGTCTGGCGAGGCCGGTCGGCCTCGGTCCTCGCCTCCTACCGGAAGGGCAACGAGAAGCTCTACCTGTGCGATCTGCGGCTCGATGAGGCCGCGGTCCAGCGCTCGATCGAATCGGTCGGCGCGAAGGCCACGAACCTCGTGCCCCTGTCCGGCCCGTCCGCCGACCTGCCGGCCAAGCTCGACCTGCAGGCGATGCACCAGTCGGTCCGGTGGTTCCACATCGACGGGGAGCATACCGGGACGGCCGTCTATCGCGAGCTGGAATTCGCCAACCGCATCGTCAACACCGAGGGGATCGTCGTGATCGACGATTTCTTCTCGCCGCGCTACCCGGCGAACACGACCGAAGTCATCCGCTACCTCGAGAAGAACCCGTTCCACTTTCGGCTCCTGGCCGTCGGGTTCAACAAGGGCTATCTCTGCCGGCCCGAGAGCCTGCCGCGCTACATGGACTTCATGGCATCCGGCATGTCGCGGACGCTGCAGGGCTATGGCGCGAAGACGACGATCTTCAAGACGACCGGCCCCTGGGATACCGACGCCGTGGGCATTACCGACTATGTCGAGGATGCCGGCGCCATCGCGGGCCCCGACAACGAGCCTCAGCGCTGGCACATGATGCGGACCCGTCATGTCTGGGGACCGATGCGCCATCTCCAGAACGGCTGGCGGATGCTCCGCGGCCGCTAGCAGGCTGTTGAAATAGGCCTTTCAGAAACACCGGCGAGCAACATTATTGCGTCGACGCTCGCCGGGAACACGATCAGGGGCTGCGACATCCGCTTCATTTGTTTCGTTTATTTCGTTTGTTTCGTTTATTCCCCATGACTCCGACGTATTCAACGGCCTGCTAGAGCGCCGGCCGGCTCCTGCGGCCGTCAGGCCGCGGGCTTGGCAATCTTCAGCTGGTCGTCGAGATCGTCGGCGATGAAGTGGCGCACGACCTCGTCGAGATCCTTGTCGGTCTCGAAGCCCAGGCGACGGGCGCGCGCCGAATCGATGCCCTGGGGCCAGCCGTCGCAGATATTCTGGATCGCCGGATCGTGCTGCCACACGACCTTGCCGACCTTGCGGTTGCCGGCATGGCGGCCGACCGCCTGCTCCAGCTCCTTGGCCGTCACGTTGATGCCGTTCAGCAGCAGCGTGCGTCCCGGACCGAAGGCGTCCGGCGGCAGATCGTGCAGACGCATGAACGCGTCGACCGTCTTGCGCGGGCTGAGGACCACCATGACCGTCTCGGGCGTGACGGGACACACGACGTCGACGCCGGTCAGCGGCTCGCGCAGCACCGAACTCGCCCAGGTCGACGCCGCCTTGTTGGGCAGGCCTGTGCGCACGCAGATCGTCGGCAGTCTCACCGAGGTGCCGCGCAGGAAACCCTTGCGCGTGTAGTCGCGCACCAGGAATTCGCCGATCGACTTCTGTGCGCCATAGGAGGTCTGCGGCGTCAGCGGGGTGTCGTCCGTGACGGCCGGAGGAAGGTCACCGCCGAAGGCGGCCAGCGAACTGGTGAACACCACGCGCGGATTGGTGCCGAGGGCCCGGCAGGCCTCCAGCACATTGCGTGTACCGTCGAGATTGACCCGGTATCCCAGGTCGAAGTCGGCTTCGGCGCCGGCGCTGACGACCGCGGCGAAATGGAACACGGTCGAGGCGCCCTGGACGATGGACTGCACGGTCGCGAAATTCGAGATGTCGCCCGCGATCGTCTTGACCCGCGGATCGTCCAGGCCCGGCCCCTCGGCCTTGCCGACATCGAACAGAAGCAGTTCGTTGACTTTCTGCGGCTGGCCGGAGGCCGCCGCGATCTCGCCCTGCTGCAGTATGCGCCGTGCGAGTTTCTTGCCCAGAAAGCCCGCCCCGCCGGTGATGACCACCTTCATGTCGTTTCCGTCCGATTTCGTTGTGTGCGGACGAAAGTGTGCACAGATCGCCGCCTGCAGTCTATGTTTGCGCGGCATGGCCGGACCCGCCGACATCTACGCGTTCAAGGACGCTCTCATCGTTCTGGGAACGGCGGCCGTTGTGGCTCCCGTCGTGACTCGCCTCAAGATCAGCCCGGTGCTGGGCTTCCTGGTCGTCGGCGCCGCGCTGGGGCCTCACGGTCTCGGCCGCCTCGCCGACTATTCCCGCGCGATCGACTGGCTCACTGTCACGGGTGAAAGACAGATCGCCTTCATCGCCGATCTCGGCATCGTCTTCCTGCTGTTCTTCATCGGCCTCGAACTCTCGATGCGGCGCATGATCACCATGCGCCGGCTGGTCTTCGGACTGGGCGGCCTGCAGGTGGTCCTGTCGGCGCTGGCGATCAGCCTGGCGGCGTTCTGGCTCGGCCAGCCCGCCGCCGCCGCGCTCATCATCGGCACCTGCCTTGCCCTGTCCTCGACCGCCATCGTCATGGAGCTGCTGTCGGGCCAGCGCCGCATGATGTCGACCACCGGCCGTACCAGCTTCGCCATCCTGCTCGCTCAAGACCTGGCCGTGGTGCCGCTCCTGTTCCTCGTCAGCGCGCTCGGGGGACACTCCGAGGGTTCGATCGTCCAGGGCGTGGTCGTCGCGGTCGTCGAGGCGTTGCTCGCCATAGCCGTGATCGCTCTTGTCGGCAGGGTGATCCTGAAGCCCCTGTTCCGGCTGGCCGCCAGCACCGACAACCCGGAATTCTTCATGGCGGCGACGCTGCTGATCGCCGTCGGATCGGGCGTGATCGCCGCCTTTGCCGGCCTGTCCATGGCGCTCGGCGCCTTCATCGCCGGACTGCTTCTGGCCGAGACGGAATACCGGCGTGCCGTCGAGGCGATGATCGATCCCTTCCGCGGGCTCCTGCTCGGCGTCTTCTTCTTTTCGGTCGGCATGCACATCGACCTGAGCTTCATCTGGCGCGAACCCGTCCTCGTGCTCGGCGGGTTCGCCGCGATGATGGTTCTCAAGACAACCCTGCTCGTCCCGCTCTGCCGCCTGTTCGGCATATCGTGGGCCGCCAGCGTCGAAACCGGCCTGCTGCTGGCCCCGGGCGGCGAGTTCGCCTTCATCGGCATCGGCCTCGCCGCGCAGCTGGGCCTGGTCGACCCGGGGGTCGCGGCCGGCGTCCTGGCGGTCGTGTCGCTGACCATGGGCACCTTGCCGTTCGTGTCGCTGTTCGCGCGCCGCGCCGCCCAGCGCGTGGCCCAGCAGGTGACGGGCGACGCGCCGGCAACGCAACTCCCCCCCTCGGACCACGCAAGGCGGGTGATCGTCGTCGGCCACGGACGGGTGGGTCAGCTCGTCTGCGACCAGCTCGAGAAGCACGGGATCTCGTACATCGCGGCCGACCGTGACGCCGCCCGCGTCGAGCGCTGGCGGAAGCTCGGCCGGCCGGTCTATTTCGGCGACGCCTCCAACGCGCTGTTCCTGCAGCGCTGCGGCATCGACGAGGCGACGGGGGTGATCGTCACCCTCGACACGGCGGCGGTCGACGATGTGGTACGCGCCGTGCGTGCCCGGCGGTCCGACGTGATGATCGTCGCCCGCGCCCACGATGCCGAGCATGCCCGTCATCTCTACACGCTGGCCGTCACCGATGCCGTGCCCGAGACGATCGAGGCGAGCCTCCAGCTGGCCGAATCGGCGCTCGTAGGCCTCGGCGTGCCGATGGGTCTGGTCATGGCCTCGATCCATGAAAGACGCGAGCAGGTGAGAAACGAACTCCAGGCCGCTGCGGGCGGGACGGCATCGATGACAGAGCAGATCCGCCGCGCCCGTCGCGACAAGGTGGGCAAGCCGTGAAGGTCGTGAGTTGGAACCTGCTGCGCCTCACCGGCGCAGCCGTCGAGGATGTAGCGACCCTCATCAACATCCAGAAGCCCGACATACTCCTCATGCAGGAGGCGACGCAGCATATCGAGGCGCTGCCAGACCTGGTCGGCGGCCATTTCTACCGGCTGTCCTGGCTGGGGCGCATCCACGGGCTGGCCGTCTGGAGTCCGACTCACTTTCCCCGCCCGGTGGCCCTGTCGCTACCGGCCTCGCGGCTCCCCGGAAGACTGCCGCGGCGGCGCGCCCAGATCATCCAGATGGGCGAGATCACCTTCGCCAATGTCCACCTCTCGCACGGCCAGCTGTTGAACCGCCGCCAGCTTGCCCGCATCGCCGCGGCGTTGCAGGGCAAGCCCTCGGCCATTATCGGCGATTACAATGCGGTCGGGCCGGTCTTCCTTCCTGGTTTCGCCGATGTCGGCCCGCGCGAGCCCACGCACCTTTCGGGCAATGTCATGCCGGTTCGGCTCGACCGCTGTCTCGCCCACAGGCTTGTCTGCACCACGGCAGATGCGCTGGATTTCGGCCCCTCCGACCACCGGCCGATCCGGCTCGAATTGCGCCTTGCCGAAAGCGGCCAGGCCGCGGAGGAGCCGTTGCGGACCCGCAAGGACCGGCTGAAGCGCTTCTACAGGTAGGGCTGCAGCAGCCGGGCCGCGCTGTTTCGCAGGCGGATCGGCAACGGATCGCCGTCGATCTCGGCGAGGGTCAGGCAGCGCTGCGGTTTCTTCGAGTCCACGATCTGGCGTGCGAAGGCGGCGTCGTGCAGCTCGACGTTCAACTCGAAGTTCAAACGGAAGCTGCGCGTGTCCCAATTGGCGCTGCCGATGAACGACCAGGAATCGTCGATCGTCATCAGCTTTGAGTGGTCGAACGGCGCCGGCATCATCCAGATGCGACATCCGGCTTCGATCAGCGGCCTGAGCGGCACCCGCCGTGCCCAATCGAGAATCGCGTGATTGGAGTTCTCCGGCAGCAGGATGTCGACCTTGATGCCGCGCATCGCCGCCAGGCCCAGCGCCATGGTGAGCGGCTCGCCCGGCAGGAAATAGGGCGTCACCACCCGGATCGAGTCGCGCGCGCAGGAGATGGCATGCAGGGTCACGAACTCGATCTGCTCCATGTCCTCGTCAGGACCGGAGGGCACGACGCGCGCCAGCACCGTCCCGACCGGCTCGAGCGTCGGGAACCAGTCATCGTCGAGCGGCTCGCCCGTCGTGAACTGCCAGTCGTCGGCGAAGGCGTCGGTGAGCTGCTCGACCACGGGACCTTCGATGCGGAAATGCGTGTCGCGGACGGGATGGGGCGGGTTCTCGGCGATGACGTTCTCTGCGCCGATGTTGAGCCCGCCGGTGAAGGCCACGCGACCGTCGATGACCAGCAGCTTGCGATGATTGCGCAAGTTCACGAACGGCGTGCGCCAGGGGAAATAGGAATGCAGGAAGCGCGCGACCGGGACGCCGGCCTTGCGCAGCCGGTTGTAGGTGCCAGACCAGAAGTAGCCGCCGCCAACTCCGTCGATCAGGACGCGCACCTTCACGCCGCGTTGCTGCGCTGCGATCAAGGCCTCGTGGAATTTCTCGCCCGCGGAATCGGCGCGGAAGATGTAGCTGCAGAGTCCGATGGTCGACTTCGCCTTGCCGATTTCCTCGAGCATACGAGGGTAGGCCTCGTCCCCGCTGTGCATCATCTCGACGATATTGCCGGGCTTCGAAGGCAGGCCCGTCACCCGCCCGACCGCATACTCCAGCGGCGTCAGCGAATCCCGCGTCACCGTTGCGGCAGCATCGTCCGCGGCAGGCAGCAGGTGCTGACGTCTCAGCCGCTGGGCCCGCCGCTTCACGCGGTTGATGCCTATGATGGCGTAGAGCAACCCGCCCAGGAACGGCGAGAGCCAGGCGATGCCGATCCAGGATACCGCTGCCCCGACGCTGCGCTTGTAGAGCAGCACATGTACCGTGACGGCGACCGCAAGGGCGACATGCGCCACGGCAGCGGTCGCACCCACCACTGCCGCCAGATTGTCATCGACTGTCACGTTGCCTGTTCCCCGCCCGCGGCTGGTCCAGAACAGGTTCTAGCGACGCCCCGTATAGAACGCCATGCGCAAGCTGCGCCGGGGCGTCAGGCCACCGCCTTGATGGTCTTTGCGGTGATGTCGACGATTTCGTCGATCTGGGCCTTCTCGATCACCAGCGGCGGCGACATGGCGATGGCGTCGCCCGACTGGCGGACCATCAGGCCCAGATCGAACGCCTTGACGAAGGCCTTGTAGCCGCGTGTCCCGACCGCACCCTCCGGCGCCAGGTCGATGCCGCAGGCCATACCGAGGTTCCGGATGTCGGTGACGTTCGGCAGGCCCTTCAGCGAATGGATACCCTCTTCCCAGTAGGGCGACAGCTCGGCGGCGCGGGCGAACAGCTCCTCGTCGCGGTAGATGTCGAGCACCGCCGACGCCGCGGCGCAGGCCAGAGGATGAGCCGAGTAGGTGTAGCCGTGGAACAGGTCGATGGCGCTTTCCGGCCCGTTCATCAGCCCGTCGAACACATGCTTGCGCACGAACACGCCGCCCATCGGCACGGTGGCATTGGAGATGCCCTTGGCGACCGTCATCAGGTCGGGAATCACCCCGAACTTGTCGGCCGCAAAGGAGGCGCCGAGGCGGCCGAAGCCCGTGATAACTTCGTCGAAGATCAGCAGGATGCCGTGCTTGTCGCAAATCTCGCGCAGGCGCTTCAGGTAGCCCTTGGGCGGCGGCAGGAAGCCGGTCGAGCCGGCGCAGGGCTCGACGATGACCGCGGCGATGTTGGAAGCGTCGTGAAGGCCGACGATGCCTTCCAGCGCGTCGGCGAGATGGGCGCCGTTCTCCGGCTCGCCCTTGGAGAACGCGTTCTCCGGGAGGTGGGTGTGCGGCAGGTGATCCACACCCGGCAGCATCGCGCCGAACCATTTGCGATTGTTGACCATGCCGCCGACGGAAATGCCGCCGAAGCCGACGCCGTGGTAGCCGCGCTCGCGGCCGACGAAACGCGTGCGGGTGCCCTGGCCATTGGCGCGATGATAGGCCAGCGCGATCTTGAGTGCGCTGTCGACCGCCTCGGAGCCGGAGTTGCAGTAAAAGGCGTGGTTGAGGTCGCCCGGCAGGAGGGCGGCGTGGCGCGCCGCCAGTTCGAAGGCCTTGGGATGGCCCATCTGGAACGACGGCGCATAGTCCATCTCATCCAGCTGCTTCGCGATCGCCGCCTTGATCTCCTCGCGGCCGTGACCGGCGTTGACGCACCACAGGCCGGCCGTGCCGTCGATGATCTTGCGACCCTCCGGCGTCCAGTAATGAACCCCCTTCGCCCTGGCCAGCATGCGCGGGTTCTTCTTGAATTGCCGGTTCGCAGTGAACGGCATGAAGAACGCTTCGAGATTGTTGGCGGCAGGCGCGGTGTTCGACGGCGTCATCGGCAGACCTTCGGGTAAGATGAACTCCGGGTTACGCTATCACTTGTTCACGTCGACAACCACGCGGCCGCGTATCTCTCCTTTGAGGATTTTTGGGGCCAGCGCCATGAGATCGCCCAGTCCCGCCTCGCTCACGGTGCTGTCGAGCTTGTCGAGCGGCAGGTCGCGACCGAGACGACGCCATGCTTCCTCACGCGGCGCCTTCGGCAGCATCACCGAGTCGATGCCATAGACGGAAACGCCCCGGAGGATGAAGGGCAGGATCGAGCCGGGAAATGAAGGACCGGCCGCGAGTCCGCAGACCGCCGCCGCGCCGCCGTACTTCACCTGCGCCAGGGCCCTGGCAAACATCACGCCGGAAACCGTGTCGACAACTCCCGCGAAGCGCTCCGTGAGCAGCGGGCGATCCGGCGCCTCGGTCAGTTCCTTGCGGTCCATGATCGTGGTGGCGCCGAGCGACTTCAGATACTCGCCCTCCTGGGGCCGGCCAGTCGCAGCGACCACCGTGTACCCGAGCTTGGCCAGGATCGCGACGGCGACCGAGCCGACGCCACCCGCTGCTCCCGTGACCAGAATTTCGCCCTTGGCGGGGTCGATGCCATGCTTCTCCAGCGCCATGACGCAGAGCATGGAGGTGTAGCCGGCGGTGCCGATCGCCATTGCATGCCGCGTCGAGAGGCCGGCCGGCAGCTTGACGAGCCAGTCACCTTTCACGCGCGCCTTGGTGGCGTAGCCGCCCCAGTGCAGTTCGCCGACGCGATAGCCGTTCAGGACGACCTTGTCGCCGGCCTTGAAGGCCGCGTTCTCGGAACTCTCCACGGTGCCCGCGAAATCGATGCCGCCGACATGGGGCCAAGTCTTGACCAGTCCACCGCCGGTCGTCAGCACGAGGCCGTCCTTGTAGTTCAGAGTCGAATAGTCGACCGCAACGACGACATCTCCCGCCGGCAGCCTGTCCTCAGGCAAGGTTTCGATGGCGCCGCTGACTTTGCGGTCTGCGCCCTGGGTCAGGACAAGTGCGCGGAAGGTCATGGGAGCTCCTCAAGAAATGGATGCCGCTGTCTAGCAAGGCCGCCAACGCTTAGACAGTCTCCGCGAAGGTCCCGTTTCGCCGGTCGCACCGGGCGGGGCGGTGGGGCGGAGCAGGCAAACGCGAGCCTCGTGCAGTCTCACTGACAAACGACTTGAGACCAGCGATCACGGGATCCAAGAGAGCCGATTCGACGACAACTCCAATCCAGCGAGCCACTTTGGTTCAATCCGTCGCCTCATAATGGGGCTACTTGCTCAAGAATGAAGCACATTTGGAACGTGTATGGTGGTCTGCACCGCTACTCGGGCGACAATGCATAAAAGAGGCGACCCGAATGCTCCGAGCCTGATAAGATTGATTGATGATTTGATTACGGGGAGACAGAGGACGCTCATCGCGTACCGGGTTGCATGTTCGGAACTTATCGCCTCCCTGTCCTGTCGACTGTGCCCCGCTCGGGCACGTGGTTCCTGCGTTACCTCTTCTCCTTTGTCTGCCACCTCGAACGGGGCGGCCGACTGGACGACCTGTTGACCGGCGAGGTCGTTGGCAACCCAAAGGGTCCGGCCTTCGACTTCGGCCGTTTCAGGGGCGGGCCGCTGTTTCGCGTGGCCGGGACGCTACCGACCCAGCACATGTTCATCGGCCATACGGTCTGTCCGGGCTTTCAGGACTTGCTGCCAGCCCGCCATTGGTGGCGGCAGACCTCCTTCCATGTACCGGGCTACGATTGCCTTCATGAAGAAGCGAGCTACCGGCACACGCCCGTAGACCTCGCGATCTATGACTATGCCCCCGTCAAGGTGCCGGCGATGGAGCGCGCGGCGCAAAAGGGCCGCGGAGGACCGATCGCGCTGGTCTATCGCAACCCGGTCGACCAGGCATATTCGTATTTCCGCTACTGTCAGGCACATGTGAATCCGGCGTACCGTGTGTTTCATGGTCGCCCGGTCGCCGAAATGTCCTTCCGGGAGTATTTGTTCGGCGCGGCACTGATCTCCTACGCGCGCCAGTTCATCACCTACCAGGTTCAGGCCGCCCGCCATCCCGGACTGGTGAAGATGATTCCGTACGAGAATCTGATCGACCGGCCGGTCGAAACCGCAACCTGCCTGCTGGACCATTTCTCCGGAACGCGGCGCGAATGGCCGATGCTCCCAGCGGCCGTCCGGCTGGTCCGTAAGGAACATATGCGCGCGATCGAGACCAAACTCGGCAACTCTCTCGACGGCACGCGCAATGGCCAGAGCAGCCACATGCGGCCGTCCGACGATGCCGGGCGGGATCAGTTGGCCGATGCGTCGGTTCGCGACGAGGCGATCGCACGACTGGGTGAGATGGGCATCGATTGCAGTCTTTTTGCATGGCCCACCCCGCGTCCTGCCGCGCTGCGCCTCGCTCTTCCGAACGACGCTCGCCAAGCCTGGCAAGCGTCAGCCTGAGCCCGTCCTCAAACCAGACATTTCCACATAATATCTGTGGCCTTGGGGCGCTTGCCAAGCCGAGCGGTCGCCCCCAACTCTGCTCGTGATGTCCTCCCAATTCAGCCTGCTGCCTCATCGCAGCGTCATCTCCGTCGCCGGCGCCGATCGCGTCGAATTCCTGCAGGGCCTGATCTCCAACGACACCCGAAAGGTGGCGCCAGGTTCGCCCATCTGGGCAGCGCTGCTGACGCCGCAGGGGCGTTTCCTCAACGACATGTTCGTCGTCGACGCCGGAGGCGAGACCTTTTTCCTGGAGACCGAGCGCGAGCGCGCGCCGGCGCTCGCGAAGAAGCTGAAGATGTACACCCTCCGATCCAAGGTCACCGTCGAGGATCTGGGGGCATCGCTGGACGTCGCGGCGGCTTTCGGAGACGAGGCGTCCAGGGCGCTCGGCCTGGGGGCGGCCTCCTTCACCGATCCTCGCCTCGAGAAACTCGGTGTGCGCGTGATCGCTCCGGCGGGCCAGGCATCCGCGCTTCTCACAGGCCGCGGCTTCGAGGAAGCGCCGCTCGCCGCCTATGACGCGCTGCGCCTGCCGCTCGGCGTGCCCGACGGCAGCCGCGATCTCCAGGTCGAGAAAGCGCTGCTGCTGGAAAACGGCTTCGACGAACTGAACGGCGTCGACTGGAAGAAGGGCTGCTACATGGGCCAGGAACTGACGGCCCGTACCAAGTACCGCGCCCTGATCAAGAAGAGGCTCTTTCCCGTGCGGGTCGAGGGCGCGCTGCCCGAGCCCGGCACGCCGGTCCATCGCGATGGCGAAGAGGTCGGTGAACTGCGGTCCGGCACGGGCGATCGCGCGCTGGCCATGCTGCGGCTCGATGCGGCGCGCGGCAACGGGTCCGTGCTCACGGCCGGTGACGCTCGCATCGTGCCGGAAACCCCGCCCTGGATGCGCCTTCCCGATCCGGCGGCCTCTGGCGGGTAGAGGCCACCGGCCTTAAGGTCCCTCCACGCCGCCTGCGCGAGGAGAAGACCGTGAAGCTCATCAATCCCAATCCCTTCACCACACGGCCGGAAATCGTCGGCACGTTCGGCGTCGTCACCTCCACGCACTGGATCGCGACGGCGGTGGGCATGGGTATCCTCGAACGGGGCGGCAACGCCTTCGATGCGGCGGTGGCCACCGCCTTCACGCTGCAGGTGGTCGAGCCGCATCTCTGCGGTCCCGGCGGCGACGCACCGCTGATCCTGCACGACGTGCGCCGCGGCAAGACCGAGGTCGTCTGCGGTCAAGGCCCGATGCCGGCCGGCGCGACCATCGCCCACTACAAGAGCCTCGGCCTCGACCTCATTCCGGGCACCGGTCTTCTGCCTGCCTGCATCCCAGGCACTTTCGATGCCTACATGCTGGTCCTTCGCGATTACGGCACGATGCGACTGGCCGACGTGCTGTCGCCGGCCATCGGCTACTGGTTGAACGGCCACGCCATCGTCGAGCGCGCAACCGCGACCATCGCCACCGTCGCCGAGCAGTTCCGCACCCACTGGAAAACGTCGGCCGCGGTGTTCCTGCCGGGTGGCGATGTGCCGAAGCCCGGCTCGCTCTTCCGCAACGTCACCCTGGGCAATACCTATGCCCGCATCCTCAAGGAGGCCGAATCCGGCGGCGGTGGTCGCGAAGCGGAGATCGAGCGTGCGCGGAAAGCCTGGAACCAGGGCTTCGTCGCCGAGGCGATCGACGATTTCTGCCGCACGCAGGAGGTGATGGACGTCTCGGGCCGACCCAACAAGGGCGTGCTGACCGGCCAAGACATGGCGAAGTGGCAGGCCACGATCGAAGCGCCCCTCACCTACGATTACGGTCGGTACACGGTTTGCAAGGCGCATACTTGGACGCAGGGCCCGGTGGTTCTGCAGCAGCTCGCCCTGCTGAAGGGCTTCGACCTCGACGGCATGGATCCAACCAGCCCCGATTTCATCCACCTGCAGGTCGAATGCCTGAAGCTCGCCTATGCCGACCGCGAGGTCTTCTACGGCGACCCCGCCTTCGTCGACGTGCCGATGGAGACTTTGCTGTCTGACGCCTACAACGCGGAGCGCCGCGAATTGGTCGCCCCGGCCTATGCCTCGATGGAGCAGCGGCCCGGCAAGGTCGACGGGTTCGGCGGCGTGGTGAAGCTGCGCCGCGCCGACGGCGTGCGGCTCGGCGTTGCGTCGAGCGGCGCCGGCGAACCCACAGTCGGCCGCGTCGGACAGACCAACGGCGACACGGTCCATTTCGACATCATCGACAAGGACGGCAACATGATCTCGGCCACGCCCTCGGGCGGCTGGCTGCAGAGTTCGCCGGTCATTCCCGAACTGGGCTTCCCGCTCGGCACGCGCGGCCAGATGTTCTGGCTGGAGGAAGGCCTTCCGGGCTCGCTGGCGCCGGGCAAGCGGCCGCGCAGCACGCTCACGCCCACTTTGGCCCATCGCGACGGCAAGCCGTACATGGTCTGGGGCTCGCCGGGCGGCGACCAGCAGGACCAGTGGGTCACGCAGCACTTCCTGCGCCACGTTCATTGCGACATGAACCTGCAGGAGGCGATCGATGCGCCGGCCTGGCACAGCGAGCACTTCCCCTCCTCCTTCTGGCCGCGCACCGCGCGACCGGGCGTGCTGGTGCTGGAAGGCCGGATTCCGAAGCAGACCGTGGACGAGCTCAGGAAGCGCGGCCACGAGGTCGAGGTCAACGACGACTGGTCCGAGGGCCGTCTCACCGCCGCCACGCGCGACGATCCGTGGCGCAAGGCGGCTGCCAATCCGCGCGGCATGCAGGGCTACGCGGCGGGCCGATGAACGACCCTCTACCAACCTGTCGCCCGCCTGCCGATGAGTGACGCGCTGCTGGAACTGCGCGGCTTGACGGTGGACTTCGCTACCGACGACGGCGTCGTCCACGCTGTCGACGGCATCGATCTGGCGCTGGGCAGGGGCCGGACTCTCGGCCTGGTGGGAGAGTCGGGCTGCGGCAAGAGCGTGACGTCGCTCGCCATCATGGGTCTGCTGCCGCCGGAAAACTCGAAGGTCGGCGGCCAGGTCGTGTTCGAGGGGCGCGATCTGCTGACGTTGGATGCCCACCTGATCCGCGACCTGCGCGGCGCGCGGCTCGCGATGATCTTCCAGGAGCCGATGACCTCGCTCAATCCCTCCTACACGATCGGCGACCAGATCATCGAGGCGATCCAGCGCCACCAGCGCCTCGACAAGGCGGCAGCACGGGCGCGCGCGATCGAGGTGCTGAAGCTGGTACGCATTCCCTCGCCCGAGAAGCGCATCGACGACTATCCGCACAAGCTCTCCGGCGGCATGCGCCAGCGCGCCATGATCGCCATGGCGCTGGCCTGCGGTCCGCAGCTCCTGATCGCCGACGAGCCGACGACGGCACTCGATGTCACCATCCAGGCGCAGATCCTCGACCTGATGCGCGGCCTGCGCCGCGACACCGGGACCGCCATCATCCTGATCACGCACGATCTCGGGGTGGTGGCGGAAATGGCCGACGACGTGGCCGTCATGTATGCGGGCCAGATCGTCGAGCGCGCGGCCGTTCGCGATCTCTTCGCCCGCCCGGAGCATCCCTATACGGTCGGGCTGCTGGGCTCGATCCCGCGGCTCGACGAAAAGCGCGAGCGGCTCCCCTCGATCGAGGGCCGCGTGCCCGACATGACCCGGCCGCCTCCCGGCTGCCGCTTCGCCGCACGTTGTCCCTTCGCCGAGCCGGCGTGCGTCGCCGCGCCGCCTGCACTCGTGGAAGTCGCGCCCGGTCACCTTTCGCGCTGCCGTCGCGCGCCGCTCTCTCAGGTCGTGGCATGAGCGGCGCTCTGCTCGAGGTCAAGGGGCTGCAGAAGTACTTCCCAGTGAAGAGCGGTGCCTTCGGCCTCGTCTCCGGCCATGTCCGCGCCGTCGACGGTGTCGACTTCCATGTCGACGCCGGCGAAACGCTGGCCATCGTGGGCGAATCGGGCTGCGGCAAGTCGACGGTCGGCCGTCTGGTCCTGCGCCTGCTGGAGCCGACGGCCGGCAGCGTCCGCTTCGAGGGCCAGGATCTTCTCGGCCTTCCGGAGTCGCGGATGCGCGCCCAGCGCCGGCACATGCAGGTGATCTTCCAGGACCCCTACGCCTCGCTCAATCCGCGCATGACCGTGGGCGCCATGCTGGGCGAGCCCCTGATGCTGCATGGGCTCGCCGTCACCGACGCGGCGCGACGCGCGCGGGTCGGCGAACTGCTGGAGCTGGTCGGCCTTCGGCCCGAGCACGCGCGTCGCTACCCGCACGAGTTCTCCGGCGGTCAGCGCCAGCGGCTGGCCATCGCGCGTGCGCTTGCCGTCGAGCCCCGGCTCATCGTGGCCGACGAACCGGTTTCGGCCCTCGACGTCTCCATCCAGGCGCAGGTCATCAACCTGATGCGGTCGCTCCAGGCACGCTTTGGCCTCGCCTATGTCTTCATCAGCCACGACCTCGCGGTCGTGAAGCATATCGCCGACCGCATCGCCGTGATGTATCTCGGCAAGATCGTGGAAACGGCGACAACCGGCGAGCTCTTCCGCAACCCGCGCCACCCCTATACGCGCGCGCTGCTGTCGGCCGTGCCGCAGCCGGATCCGACCGTGGTCCGCGAGCGCGCCCTGCTGGAAGGCGACATTCCGAGCGCGATGAATCCGCCGCCGGGCTGCCGCTTCCATACGCGGTGCCCCTACGCCCGCGAAACGTGCAGGATCGATGTGCCGGAATTGTCCGATGACGGCGCCGGTCACGCCACCGCCTGTCCGTGGTGGCCCGACCTTCCTCCCGCTCCCCCGCTCGCCGAGGGAACGGGCAACGATCAGGACCGCATGCGACTTGCCCGCCTGCAGGCGGCGTTCGTCACCACTCAAACGGAGGCAACATGAAGAAGACGTTTCGTCGCCTGACCCTGGCCGCCACATTCATGGGCGTCGCCCTGTGCAGCGCGGCCGCCCAGAGCAACCTGCGCGTCGGCCTCGCCGAAGATCCGGACGTGCTCGATCCGACGCTGGCCCGCACCTATGTCGGCCGCATCGTCTTCTCCTCGATCTGCGACAAGCTGTTCGACATCGACGAGAAGCTGGCGATCGTCCCGCAGCTGGCGCTCAGCCACGAGACCTCGGCCGACGGCAAGACGGTCATTCTCAAGCTGCGCCCCGGCGTGAAGTTCCATGACGGCGAGACGTTCGACGCCGCTGCCGCGAAGTACAGCCTCGAACGCCACCTCACCATGAAGGGCTCGTTCCGCAGGCCCGAGCTCGCATCGGTCAGTTCCATCGAGGTCGTCGATCCTGCGACCGTCAAACTGAACCTCAAGGAGCCCTTCTCGCCGCTGCTGGCGCAGCTCACCGACCGCGCCGGCATGATGGTCTCGCCCAAGGCCGCGGAAGCCGCCGGAGACAAGTTCGGCCTGAAACCGGTCTGCGCCGGTCCCTACAAGTTCGTCGAAAGGGTCCAGCAGGACCGCATCGTCGTCGAGAAGTTCGCCGACTACTGGAACAAGGACCAGGTCTTCATCGACAAGATCACCTACCTGCCGATCACCGACTCGACCGTGCGTCTGGCCAACCTGCGGTCTGGCAGCCTCGACATGATCGAGCGCGTGCTGGCGACCGACATCAAGACGGTGCGCGACAATCCGAAACTCAAGCTCGTGACGGCGGTGGAGCTCGGCTATCAGGGCCTCACCATCAACCTGTCCAACGGTCCGAAGGCCGACACGCCGCTGGCCAAGGACGCCCGCGTCCGCCAGGCCTTCGAATTGTCGATCGACCGCGACGCACTGAACCAGGTCGTCTTCAACGGCGAGTTCGTCGTCGGCAACCAGTGGATCAACCCGAGCAACCCGTACTATCAGCAGGCTTTCCCGGTGCCGAAGCGCGACGTCGCCAAGGCCAAGGCGCTGCTCAAGGAGGCCGGCGTCACCGGCCGCATGTCGCTCGACCTCATGGTGCCGAACAACCCCGAGACAAGGCAGGTCGCCGAGGTGCTGCAGTCGATGGTCGCGGAGATCGGCTTCGACCTCAAGATCCGTGTCACCGAGTTCGCGACCTCGCTGAAGCAGTCCGAGACCGGCGACTATCAGCTCTATCTCATCGGCTGGTCGGGCCGCAGCGACCCCGACGGCAACTCCTACATCTTCCATGTCTGCGGCCAGCCGCAGAACAACTCCGGCTATTGCGACAAGGAGGTCGACGCCTGGCACAACGAGGCGCGCATCAAGAGCGACCCGGCCGAGCGCAAGAAGATCTACGAGAAGATCACCGCCAAGTACCTGCCCGAAGGCTCGATCAAGTACCTGTATCATCGCCGCGTGCTGGTCGCGCTGTCCGACAGGGTCGATGGCTACAAGCAGATGCCCGACGGGCTGATCCGCGTCGTCGGCGTCAAGCTGAAGTAAGACCTTGCTGACCTTCCTCTCCCAGCGGCTGCTGCAGATCATCCCGACGCTGATTCTCGTGTCGATGCTGATCTTCGGCCTGCAGCAGCTGCTGCCGGGTGACCCGGCGCTGATCATGGCGGGAGAGGAGCGCGACCCCAAGGTGCTCGAGGAAATCCGCGAGCAGTACCGGCTGAACGAGCCGATCCCGGTCCAGTACTTCTACTGGATCAAGGGCGTTCTCTCGGGGAATCTGGGCGAGTCGATGCGGCTCAAGAGCTCGGTTTCCTCGCTGGTCGCCGAGAAGCTGCCGGTGACGCTGCAGCTCGCCGCCATGGCGCTGATCGTGGCGTTCGGCATCGGCATACCCGCCGGTATCATCTCGGCGGTGAAGAAGGACACCGCCTGGGACTACGGCGCCAACATCTTCGCGCTGTGGGGACTGAGCACGCCCAATTTCTGGCTGGGCATCCTGATGATCTTCCTGTTCTCGGTGACGCTCGGCTGGTTGCCGGCTTCGGGTTACGTCCGGCTGGGCGAGGACTGGCGCGCCAGCCTTGCTACGACCGTGATGCCGGCCTTCGTGCTGGGCAACGCCATCGCCGCCGTGCTGATGCGCCACACGCGCAGCGCCATGCTGCAGGCGATGGGCGCGGACTACGTCCGGACGGCGCGCGCCAAGGGGCTTTACGAGAGGCGCGTCGTGCTGAAACATGCGCTGCGCAACGCCATGACACCGGTCATCACCCTGGGCGCGCTCGAGTTCGGCACGCTCCTGTCGGGCGCCGTCCTGACCGAACAGATCTTCACCATCCCCGGTTTCGGCAAGCTGATCGTCGATTCGGTCTTCAACCGCGACTATGCGGTGGTGCAGGGCGTCGTCCTGGTGACGGCCACGACCTACATCGTGCTGAACCTGCTGGCGGACGTGGCCTACGTGCTCGTCAATCCACGTCTCCGGGGCTGACCGCCATGACTGCCGCCGTCGCTTCCACCGTTCCCACCGCAGACGCCCGCGAAGAGAACCCGTGGGCCCGCGCCTGGCGGCGGCTCAAGCGGCGCAAGGGCGCCATGTTTGGGCTGGTCGTCGTGGTGCTGTTCGTCCTGGTCGCGATCCTGGCACCGCTGATCTCGCCCTACGATCCGATCGCCACCAGCTTCACGCAGGTGCGCAAGCCGCCGTCCTGGGCGCATTGGCTGGGCACCGACGAGGTCGGCCGCGACGTGCTGGCCCGCATCATCTGGGGCGCCCGCGCCTCGCTCAGTGCCGGGCTCGTGTCGGTGGGCATCGCGCTCGGCATCGGCGTGCCGCTCGGCCTTCTGGCGGGCTATGCCGGCGGCTGGGTCGATGCCGTGCTGTCGCGGATCGTCGACGCGATGCTGGCCATCCCGTTCCTGATCCTGGCGATCGCGCTGGCCGCCTTCCTCGGACCGAGCCTCAGCAATGCGATGATCGCCATCGGCGTCACCGCCACGCCGGTCTTCATCCGGCTGACCCGCGGCCAGACCATCGCGGCCAGGGTCGAGGACTATGTCGAGGCGGCCCGCGCCGTCGGCAATCCGCACTGGCGCATCGCGCTGCGCCACGTGCTGCCCAACATCGTGCCGCCGCTCCTGGTGCAGGCCTCGCTCGCCATCGCCGGCGCGATCATCGCCGAGGCGGCGCTCTCGTTCCTCGGCCTCGGCCAGCAGCCTCCCGCGCCGTCGTGGGGCAGCATGCTGAACTCGGCCCAGCGCTTCATCGCCCAGGCGCCATGGATGGCCTTCTGGCCGGGCTTCGCGATCTTCTTCGCGGTCCTGTCGTTCAACCTGCTGGGCGACGGGCTGCGCGACGCGCTCGATCCCCGGCATAAGTAGCCGGGGCCGGGGCCGCCCTTCGGGGCGGTGCCTTCCTATACGAAGGTATGGCGTCACCAGACGAAGAGGCATTGCCGGACAAACTTCGTAGTCTTGGCCCCGTGATGACGTGTCGGCGATGCTGGCGGCACCCGAGACACACGTCCCGGCTTCGCTGGTTCGAGAATGCCCAGACTCCTCTCACAGGCTCTTCGCGCTTCAAGTGCGCCCCTTCTCTTCGGCTTCCGTCTCTGGGCCGCCGTCTGCCTCGCGCTGTTCGTCGCGTTCTGGCTGGAGCTCGACAACGCGTCCTGGGCCGGGACTACCGCGGCGCTGGTCTGCCAACCGCGACTTGGTGCATCCATGCGGAACGGCTGGTTCCGCGTGGTCGGCACCGTGGTCGGCGCCGGGGCGATCGTCCTGCTCTCGGCCGCCTTCCCGCAGGACCGAGCCGCCTTCCTGATCGGGCTGGCTCTCCTGTGCGGCGCATCTGCCTTCGTTGCCGCGCAGCTCGGCAATGCTTCGGCGCTTTCGGCTTCCCTGGTCGGAGCCACGGCGGCCATCGTGGCGGGCGGCGAACTGGGTGCCGTCGGCGGGCCAAACGGCCAGGTCTTCCTGCTGGCGGTCAGCAGAGCGACCGAGATCTGCATCGGAGTCGCCGCCGCCGGGATCGTGCTGGCTTCGACTCATGTCGGCGTCGCATCGCACCGGCTGCAGGAGCAGATCTCCGGCATTGCCGCCGAGATCCGGTCGCACGTGTCGAACATGCTGGCGAATGCCGGGGGCGCTCTTCCCGATTCGCAGTTGGCACGGCGCGATCTCGCCCGCAGGATCATTGGCCTGAACGCGCAGATCGACGAGGCCATCGGCGAGTCGTGGCAGGTCCGCTACAACGCGCCCCTTCTGCAGAGAGCGCTGGAGGGTCTGCTTCAGGCACTCATGAGCTGGCGCATTCTTGCTCTGCGCCTCTCCGCCCTGCCGAGCGATGTTTCAGCCCGGCAGGCGGGGCGCATTCTCCAGCTGACGCCGCAGTTCGCGCTGGCGGGCACTCAGCCTCACCCTGCGGATCGACGCGCATATGCCGCTACCGCGCGCGCGCTGCTTCGCGAGCCGGCTGCCAGCGCGTCCATGAGGCTGCTCGCGGACGAAACAGCCAGGATCATGGCGGGCTTCTGCCGGATGCTCGATGGTCTCACCCTGTTGCGGAATGCACGGGCCCCCCTCAACTCGGTACGCCCGCGTCGACGGGCTCCATCGGATTTTCTGCCGGCGCTGGTTGCGGCCCTCCGCGCCTTCTCCGTGGTCCTGATCGCGGCAGCGCTCTGGATTGCCACGGCATGGCCGAACGGATCCACGGCGATCGTCTGGGCGGCGCTGGCAACGGTCATCTTCGCGGCCGCCGGCGACGAGTCCTTCGCACGCGTGTCGGCCTGGGCGCTCGGGACGGGACTGGCCGCGGGGTGCGCAGCAGTGACGGCGTTCGCCGTTCTCCCGAACGTCCACAGCTTCGCCGGATTGAGCCTCGTCCTTGGACTCTATCTGGTCCCGGCGGGCGCGCTCAGTACGCTGCCGTTGAAGCCGCCTGTCTTCGGCGCCATGGCGACTCTCTTCGTGCCGCTGCTGAACCCCGAAAACCAGATGTCCTACGACACGGTGCAATTCTACAACGCATCGATGGCGGTCGTGGTCGGTTGCAGCATCGGCGCGATGTCCTACCTGATCCTGCCTCCTGTTTCGCCGGCCACACGGACGCGCAGGCTTCTCCGGCTCACGCTCCGGGATTTTCGTTCGCTGTGCTGCCCCGACGCTGACACGTCGCGCGGCGACTGGGAATCGCTGATGTACGGCAGGCTCGCCGCCATCCCGGATTCGGCGACGCCGCAGCAACGCTCCGAGATTCTGGCCGCCCTCTCGCTCGGCCTCGCTCTGATACGGCTGCGGCGCGCGCTTCGCTCCTTCCCGCTGAACTCCGAACTGGACGCCGCCTTGACTGCGCTCGCTCATGGGGACGTCGCCGTTGCGCGCCATGGCCTCCAGCGGGTCGACATGGCCCTCGCGAGAAGCACTTCAGCGCTCGGGCGCGCGACCGCCGATCGCTCCCGAGGACTGCTGGAGGTGATCGACGACGGTCTGGCGCAGCAGGCCGCCTATTTAAGCGGAGGGTCCCTTCCATGACGTTCAGCGAAGTGAACATCTTCGGAGTCTACGTTGCGCCCATATCGGTGATGATGCTCGTGGCATGGCTCGCGACGCTTCTATTGCGCTGGTTGTTGATGCTGACCGGCCTCATGCGCCACGTCTGGCATCCTTCCCTCTTCGCCTTCGCGCTCTTTCTCGTCGTCCTGTCGCTCATGGTCCTGAGCGCTCCTCTGCTGCGGGGAGCATGATGTCGGCGCGGGTCGCACACCTCGTACGCATCGCCGTGACGCTCGTCGTCGTCGCCGTCGCGGTCGGACTGTCCTGGGCGATGTGGCGGGAGTACATGGGCACGCCCTGGACACGCGACGGCGTGGTTCGCAGCTACGTCGTGACGATGGCTCCCCAGGTCCCGGGAGAGATCGTCAGCGTGGCAGCTCGCGACAACCAGTTCGTGCGCAAGGGAGACGTGCTCGTGACGATCGATCCGACGAACTATCGGATCGCGGTCGAACTGGCTGAAGCTGCGGTGAAGCAGGCAGAGGTCAACGCCCAGAATGCGAACGTCCAGTCGGACCGGCGGGCACGGCTGAGCGCGGAAGCCGTTTCAAAGGAGGAGCAGCAGAATTTCGCGACCCGTGCCCTCGCCAACCAGGCCCAGTACCAGCAGGCCGTCGCCAATCGCCAACAGGCGAAGGTTAATCTGGCGCGAACCCAGATCCGGTCACCCGTGGACGGTTGGGTCACCAACCTGCTCGTTCAACTCGGCGACTATGCCAACACCGGCGTCAACGTTCTGTCGGTCGTCGATGGAAATTCGTTCTGGGTCGACGCCTATTTCGAGGAGCCGCAGCTTGCCCGTATCCGCGAGGGCGCGCCGGTTCGCATGAAGCTCATGGGCTACGACGAGCTCATGCTCGGCGAAGTCGAGAGCGTCGCGCGAGGGATAAACGTCGGGAATGCAAGGCCCGATCAACTCGGCCTTGCAATCGTCAACCCAATCTTCACCTGGGTTCGCCTCGCCCAGCGGGTGCCAGTACGCGTTCGTCTCTCGCACGTGCCAGAAGGAGTCCGCCTCGTTGCCGGGCTCACCGTGACGGTCGAAGTGGGCGAGGTACCGCCGGATCGGCACCAACGCCCTTAGCGTTCCCGGCAGCCGCGCGTCCGCTTAGTTGGGCCGCGACGTATCGACGATGGCGAAGGCCGGCACGCCGCTGGTGAGCGTCGTGATCCGTTCCTCGACGAGGAGCTGCGAGATGGCGAGGAAATGCACCATTTCGCTATCGCCGAGGCGTTCGGCCTCCTCGATCATGTCCCGTACCCCATGCCACACCCTAAACAGCGCCGCCGCCCGCTGCTTGTCCGAAAGCAGCGCACGACTGCGCCGCCGCCGACTACTCGGTTCGACGATGATCTCGAACACATCCGTCATGTTTTCCCACCTTGTGTCCCAGGTCCGGGACGTCGCTCCCCTGCCTCCAGCATATCGCCGGCCGATCCAGCCTGCCCGGAAAAAAGTGGTCTGGCGAGAGCCATCCGGCGTGATCGCTCCCCAACCTTCGGGCGGGCTCAGCGGCGATCACCGCCGACCGGGAGACCCGACGTATCGACCTGCGGCTCGTTGCGTAGGGTCACCTGCCCGGGTGCGTCGGCATCCGGCAACGGCTTGCTCGGATCGACCGGCCGAACCATGGCCATGAGACGCCTCGGCCCCTTGCCGGGGTCGTCGGCCTCCAGGCGGCGCCAGCCGTGCTTTTCCCAGTACTTGACGTCCTGCGGCAGCGCCTGGGTGTAGAGAGTGCCCGCGCCGCGGCTTTCCGCAAGCTGGCGGCACCGCTCGATCAACAGCTCGCCGATGCCATTGCCCCGGAAGCGCTGCATGACCGCCAGCCGCTCCGGCATGGCGAAAGACTTGAACCAGCGCAGCCGGACGGTGCCCACCGGCTCGTCGCCGAGACAGGCGAGGATATGCGTGGCGCCGAAATCGTGACCGTCGAACTCCTCCGAGTACGGGATGTCCTGTTCGCCGATGAAGCAGGCCGCGCGCACGGCGAAGGCCTGCAGCGAATCCTCCATCTTCATCGCGAGCTTGACCGTGACGGCTTGGCCGCCGATCGAAATCGTCCTGTCGTTCATGTGTCTCACTCCCTTCAGCTCGTGCGCCGCTCGGTCCAACCCGCATGGGGATTCGACGCTCCCCGCTCCATCGACTGCTCCAGGACGCCGGGCGTGTCGAGTTGGTCTTCCGGCCGATTCAGCACCATCGGATCGGTCAGTACGGTCGGAGCATCCTCGCCGACATCGAGATCGCAGGCGAACGCGCCATACTCGTGATCGGAGAAATGGAAGATCGTGTCGTCGACCTTGCGGAATCCGTCCTTCTCGAAGATCGGCCACAGGCGCCTCTGACCGTGGAGGTAGGCCTTGGGATAGCCCTTCTTGCGGCAGAACTCCTTGGCCCAGTGGACGAAGGGCAGGAACAGGCCGTACGACCTGTAGCGCTTCAGGATGATGGCCCTCTCGAGCTTGGCGAAGCCCGCAAACCAGCGCACCCGAATGGACGCCGCGGGCTCACCGTCGACATACAGGATGAGGTGGCTGGCCGTGTAGTCGTTGCCGTCATACTCTTCCCAGTAGGGGCACTGCTGCTCGCCCATGAACACGGCGGCGCGAAGCATGAAGCACTGCATCATCTCATCGGACGTCGATGCGAGCTTGATCGTGATCTCGGGCCGATTCCCAAGATTCGTTGCCGGCTCTTCAGTCATTTCGGTTCCTCTCGGTCAAGACACCATTGTCGTTGCGGAAGCGTCGGCCACCGGCCGAAACCGTCGGTAGATTCTGTGAAATCTGGTCAAGGACATCGGTCACGATGGGCGGCGTCATGCCCTTCGCACCGCGACGGATGGCGGTTGCCGAGACCTGGTCGCGGCGCAGGATGCACCAAGGGTAGATCCAGCCGCATTCGTCGGCGATCTGGCGCACCAGCATGCCGCCGAAATCGGTGCCATGGATGATGTGCAACTGGACGTCGGGATGGCGCCGCTTGATCTCGGCAATCACGCCCTGGAAGCCCTTGCTGTAGTAGATGTCGGGATAGACTGCGACCTCCACCTCGTCCGCCATGTCGGCTTCGGCCAGCGCCAGCTCGATCAGCGCGACGCGTGTTTCCGGCGGCAGGAAAACGTTGCCCGTCGGGAAATAGTCGACGTTGGAATCGGCCTTGTCGGTCTTCTCGTAGATCTGGAAGCCGTCCTTCAGTCGACCGACCCGGATCTCGCCCTTGCGGAACGCATCCACATGCAGCTTGGGGATGAGGACCGGATGGATGATGACCTTGTCCAGTCCACGCTGATCGATGGCTGCGCGGAGCAGGCTGAGATGGCTGTTGTGGAAAGGATTGAAGGTTCCGAAGAACAGGCCGATGCCGCCCTTCGGCGCCATGCCCGAGCGCAAGTCGGACAAAAGCCCAAGCGCGAACAGGGCACCCCCCAGGCCGAAACCCGTCATCAGGAAGGCTTCGCGCGCCCCAGGCACGCCCGCCGTGCCCAGCCCGGCCAGCACGACATTGACCAGAATTCCGACCAGTGTGTTTCGGTTCGCGTCGCCGACGCCCCGCGCGACCAGATAGCCGCCGAGATACTGCGTACCCTGTGACGCAAGGGTCGTGACGACCGCCGCGCCGGCAACCCCGCCCACGGACGCCATCCCAAGCTGGTTGAGCGCACCCCCCCATAACATCAGCCAGAAAATCACCAGGTTGAACGCCAACTGCGGGGTGAACCGTCCAAGCCGGCCGGCTGTGACGAAACCGAACTGGTTGTTGGCCCACAGTTCGGCCTTGTTACTGAGCTTGGCGTAACTCGGCAGGAACGCCCCAATGAAGATTGACACGCAGATCAGCACGGGGTTAGCCCAACTGCCGTGCGCGTACGCATAGCTCAGGTATGTTAAGAGTCCGCCAAGGGCGGCCATGCGCGTCGATGGGCTGCGCAGATAGCGGTTTAATTTGGGGGTCCAAACTGCCGCCTGTGTTGGTTTTTCTTTTCCGCCGTTGGCAGCCACGGGCAGCACTCCTCTCTCTTTGCGAGTATCACTCCCAGTGCAAACAACCGTCGGGCGGGCTGGTGGATGGCCGGCTTCGAAGGGTTTGGCGGGCCTGCTGCGGGGTCCAGAACCTCCTCACGCCTTGAAATTAGACAAAAACGACATTTCACCGGGAATGGTGTAGGGTAATCGACGAGGTTCCCGTCAGCTAAGCCTTAGCCGCTCATCTTTTGTATCGATTGTCGCCATGGTCCCCCTCCCTCCGCGCAAGAACAAGGTGCCGAACATTCTCGGCGACTGGGACGACGTCCGTTTTTTCCTTGCGGTTGCAAAAACCGGCAGCTTCAGTGCCGCCGCAACGCAGCTGAATACGAAGCAGACGACCGTGGGGCGCCGCATCCAGGCCCTCGAACGTCGACTGGGCGCAAAATTGTTCGACCGACATCGCCACGGAATGGAGGTCACGCCGGCCGCACGCGGCGTGCTCTCCCAGGCCGAATCGATGATGTCCAACGCCACGGCGATCGAACGGCATCTCGCGGGTCTCGATCGGGAGATGGCGGGCATCGTCCGCATCGCGGCGACCGAGGGTATTGCGGCACACTGGCTGGTGCCGCGCCTCGGCGTGCTGCGCCGCACCCACCCCGACATCATCGTACAGGTGATCGCCGGCGATCAGGTGCTGGACCTCGCCACCCGCCAGGCCGATCTCGCCATTCGCTTCTTTCGCCCGACCTCCAACCAGCTGGTCGCGGCGCGCGTCGGCCAGGTCAACATGTCGATCTTCGCGGCGCCCTCCTACATCGAGCAGTACGGCTTGCCGCAGACGCTCGACGACATGCGTGACCACCACATCGTCGACCACACAACTCTGCACAGCCTCCCGGCCATGAAGCCTTGGAGCGAAGTGGTCGAGCGCAGCACTTCGGTGGTCCTGCGCACCAACTCCTCCTACGCCGCGATGGAAGCGGTGCAGACCGGCTACGGCATCTCGGTGTTCCCCGACTACATCGCCAAGTCGTCGAACCTGGTCGCGGCGCCGATCAACCTCAGGATCGTCCGCGACATCTGGCTGGTCAGCCACGAGGAGACCAACAAGGGCGCGCGCATCCGCACCGTGATCGACTATGTGCGCGAGCAGTTCCGCCACGACGAGCGCGAGTGGTTCTCTGCCACGCCGCGCAGCAGCAATGCGATGGCAGCGGCCTAGAGGGCGGCCTTAAACCTCTCGCAGATCGCGTCGATCTCTGCCTTATCGCCCGGCTTGTAGGTCCAGTTCAGCCTGACCTCGTCGCCCGGAAAACGCGGCAGGATGTGAACGTGGAGATGGGGCACGCTCTGCCCTGCCCCCGCACCATTGGACTGCAGGAGATTGACCCCGTTCGGCTCGAGCGTGGTCATCGCCGCCTTCGCCACGCGCTGCGCCGTCCTGGCGACGGCGGCGAGGATCTCGGGCGGAATGACATCGATGGTCGGCCAATGGCCCTTGGCGACTGCGAGGGCATGCCCGGGATTGACCGGATTGATGTCCATGAAGGCGATCGTCGCCTCGTCCTCGAGCAGCTTGAAGCAGGGCAGCTGTCCCGCCACGATCTTGCAGAAGATGCAGCTTTCGTCGGTCGGATGGCTCATCACGGTCTCTCCAGGGCAATGCCCAGTTCGCGCAGTCGCTGGAAGGGCTGCATGCCCGGCGCCAGCGCCAGATCAAGACCCAGACGGTCGAGCCTGACAAGGCCGTCCCGGCCGAACCGGTCGCGCAGCGACTGGGCGATCCAGCCTTCGCTCTGGTGATGACGCGCGACCGCCAACCGCCCCGCCGCCGTCAGGAACTCCCGGTGCGCCTCCAGCGCTTCCATGAGCCGGTCTATCCCCACGCCGCTGCGCGAGGAAGCAGCCAGCACCTTCACCGGCCAGTCGCTGCCGCCCGCGGTGGCGAGCGACAGCGCTCCCGCCACGTCGGCGCGGGCCCGTTCCGCCGGGGCGCCCATGTCCGCCTTGGTGACGGCGACGAGGTGCGGGATTTCGACGATGCCCGCCTTCATGAACTGCAGCGAATCGCCCGAACCCGGCTGAACACAGAAGAGTACCGTGTCGGCCACCCCTGCCACGTCGGTCTCCGACTGGCCCACACCGACCGTCTCGATCAGCACCCGATCGAACAGAGCCCGCATGACGACCATGGCCGCCACCGTCTGGTCCGCGAGCCCGCCCAGGCGATCGCGGGCCGCCATCGAGCGCACGAAGCTGCCTTCGTCAGAGCCGTCGTGGGCGATGCGGACACGGTCACCGAGCAGAGCCCCGCCGCTCGTGCGCGACGAGGGGTCGACGGCGATCACGCCGACGGTCCTGCCGGCGCGTCGCCAGGCCGCGACCATTGCGGCGCAGAGGGAGGACTTTCCGACGCCCGGCGGCCCGGTCACGCCCACGACATGAGCGCGCGGCTCGCGCCAGGCCGCGTCGAGCAGTGCCTGCGAGGTCTCGCTTTCCGGATCGCGCTCCAGGCCGGCAAGGGCGGCGGCCAGCGCCCGCTTGCCGTCCGTGCGAAGCGCCGCCAGCGTCATTCGGTCTTGAGCGGGCCGCCCAGCGCCGCCTGCGCCGCCGCCAGCCGCGCGATCGGCACGCGGTAGGGCGAACAGGAGACGTAATCGAGGCCGGCCTTGTGGCAGAAGAAGACCGAGGCTGGATCGCCGCCATGCTCGCCGCAGATGCCGAGCTTGAGGCTGTTGCGGACCTTGCGGCCGCGCTCCGTCGCGATCTCGATCAGCTCGCCCACCCCTTCGATGTCGAGCGAGGCGAACGGATCGTGCTCGAAGATCCCGCGCTGCTGGTACTTCTCCAGGAACGAAGCGGAGTCGTCGCGGCTCAACCCGAAGGTGGTCTGCGTCAGGTCGTTGGTGCCGAAGGAGAAGAACTCGGCAGACTCCGCGATGTCGCCGGCCCGCAGCGCGGCGCGCGGCAGCTCGATCATGGTGCCGACGAGGTATTCGAGCTTCTGGCCCGACGAGCTGCTCACTTCCTCGGCGACCTGGTCGATCACGACCTTCATCAGGTCGAGCTCCTTCTTGGTCGCGACCAGCGGGATCATGATTTCCGGAATGACGGTCTTGCCCGCCTTCTTCTGGACTTCCGCCACGGCCTCGAAGATGGCGCGGGCCTGCATCTCGTAGATCTCGGGATAGGAGATGCCCAGACGCACGCCGCGATGGCCGAGCATGGGATTGAACTCGTGCAGCTTGTTCGCACGCTCCTCGATCTCCTTCACGTCGACACCGAGGTCCTTGGCCACGACCTCCATCTCCGCCGCCGTCTTCGGCAGGAACTCATGCAGCGGCGGGTCGAGCAGGCGGATCGTGACGGGGAGGCCCGCCATGATCTCGAACAGCTCGACGAAATCCTGGCGCTGCATCGGCTGGATCTTCGCGAGCGCCGCGCGCCGGCTGGTCTCGTCATCGGCCAGGATCATCTGGCGTACCGCCACGATGCGATCGCCTTCGAAGAACATGTGCTCGGTGCGGCAGAGACCGATGCCCTCGGCGCCGAACTTGCGCGCTTGGGCCGCGTCGGTCGGCGTCTCGGCATTGGTCCGGATGCCGAGCTTGCGGAACTCGTCGGCCCATTCCATGAGCTGGGAGAAGTCGCCGCTGAGCTCGGGCTGCACGGTCGGCACGACGCCGAGAATGATCTCGCCGGTGCTGCCGTCGAGCGTGATGGTGTCGCCGGTCTTCACCACCGTGCCGCGCACGCTGAGCGTGCCGGCCTTGCCGTCGATGCGCACGTCGCCGGCGCCTGCGACGCAGGGCTTGCCCATGCCGCGCGCGACCACGGCGGCGTGGCTCGTCATGCCGCCGGTCGAGGTCAGGATGCCTTCCGCGGCGTGCATGCCATGGATGTCTTCCGGGCTGGTCTCGCGCCGCACCAGGATCACCTTCTCACCCGCGCGCGCCTGCTTCTCGGCATCGTCGGCGGTGAACACGACCTTGCCCGAGGCCGCACCCGGCGACGCCGGCAGGCCCTTGGCGATCACCTTGCGGGGCGCCTTGGGATCGAGCGTCGGATGCAGGAGCTGGTCGAGCGATGCCGGCACGATGCGCGAAACGGCCTCGCGCTTGTCGATCAATCCCTCGTGCACCATGTCGACGGCGATCTTGAGGGCTGCCTTCGCGGTCCGCTTCCCGTTACGCGTCTGCAGCATATAGAGCTTGCCGCGCTGGACGGTGAACTCGATGTCCTGCATGTCGTGATAGTGCCGCTCGAGCCGCTGGCGCACGCTGTCGAGCTGCTTGAACACTTCCGGCATGACCTCTTCCATGGCCGGCGCATCGGACTTCTGGGCAAGCTTTCCCTGCACGGTGAGGTGCTGCGGCGTGCGGATGCCCGCGACCACGTCCTCGCCCTGCGCGTTCACGAGATACTCGCCGTAGAACAGGTTGGTGCCGGTCGAGGGATCGCGCGTGAAGGCGACGCCGGTGGCGCAATCCTCGCCCATGTTGCCGAACACCATGGCCTGGACGTTGACCGCGGTGCCCCAGCTCTCGGGGATCGCATGCAGGCGGCGGTAGGTGATCGCGCGCTGGTTCATCCACGAATCGAACACCGCGCCGACGGCACCCCACAGCTGCTCGCGCGGCTCCTGGGGAAACGGCTTGCCGGTGCGCTTCTCGACCAGCTTCTTGTATTCGGCCACGACCGCGCGCCAGTCTTCGGCCTTCAGGTCGGTGTCCATCGAGACGCCGAGATCCTCTTTCTTGATCTCGAGCGCTTCCTCGAAATAGTGATGCCCAACGTCGAGCACGACGTTGGAGTACATCTGGATGAAGCGGCGGTAGCTGTCCCAGGCGAAGCGCTCGTCGCCCGACGACTTGGCGAGGCCCAGCACCGTCTTGTCGTTGAGACCGAGGTTCAGCACCGTGTCCATCATGCCCGGCATCGAGGCGCGCGCGCCCGAACGGACCGATACCAGCAGCGGGTTGGCGGCATCGCCGAACTGGGTGCCGACGATCTTCTCGACCTCGGCCAGTGCCTTTTCCACCTCGTCCTTGAGCTCGGGCGGGTAGGTCTTTTTGTTGTCGTAGAAGTGGGTGCAGAGTTCGGTGGTGATGGTGAAGCCTGGCGGCACCGGCAGGCCGAGGCTCGACATCTCGGCCAGGTTGGCGCCTTTGCCACCCAGCAGGTTGCGCATGTCGGCGCGGCCCTCGGCCTTGCCATCTCCGAAACTGTAGACCCACTTGGCCATTCTTAGCCCTCGATCTTCGAAAAATCGGCCACCGCATCCATGGTGGCGCGAATCTGGTTGAGCAGTTTCAGCCTGTTCAGGCGAACCTCCGGCCTGTCCGTCACGTTGACCGTGACCTTGTCGAACAGGGCGTCGATCGGCCCGCGCAGGCCCGCGAAGGCCGCCATGGCACCCGCGAAATCCTCGGCGGCGAGCGCCGGCTTCACCGCGCGCGCCACCTGGTCCAAGGCGGAAGCAACGGTTTTCTCCTCGGCTTGTTCCAGAAGTGCGGCATCGGGCGCACCGGCGATCTTCGCCGCCAGGCCCTTGTCCTTCTTTTCCTCGGCCCGAACGATGTTGGCCGCGCGGCCATAGGCGGTGAGCAGGTTCCGGCCGGCCTCGGTGCCGAGGAAATCCTGCAACGCCTCGACCCGCGCCAGCAGCCGGACGAGATCGTCCTCACCGCCCAGCGAGACGACGGCATCGACCACGTCGTGGCGGACCCCCTTCTCACGCATCTGCACCTTGAGGCGCTCGGCGAAGAAGGCCAGCAGGTCATCGGCCTTGAGGAACGGCCTGAGCGGTAGCCGCAGCTTGTTCTCGACCACGATCCGGATGATGCCCAGCGCCGCGCGGCGCAGCGCGAAGGGATCGCGCGAGCCGGTCGGCTTCTCACCGATCGACCAGAACGAGGTCAGCGCATCGAGCTTGTCGGCCAGCGCGACGGCGATCGATACCGGTGCCGTGGGGCAACGGTCGTTGGGCCCGGCCGGCGCGTAGTGGTCGCCGATGGCGTCGGCAACCGACTCCGGCAGCTTTTCGCCCAGCGCGTAGTAGCGGCCCATCACGCCCTGCAGCTCGGGGAACTCGCCCACCATGCCGCTCACCAGATCGGTCTTGCAGAGCCGCGCGGCCTGCTCGACAGCCGCGGCATCTGCTCCGGGAATGGACTTTGCGATCTCGCCGGCCAGCGTCACGACCCGCTCGACCCGCTCGGCCTGGGTGCCGAGCTTGGCGTGGAACACGATCTGCTGCAGCGACGGCAGGCGGCTTTCCAGCGTGGTCTTGCGATCCTGATCCCAGAAGAACTTCGCGTCGGCGAGACGGCCGCGCAGCACCCGCTCGTTGCCGGCGACGATCGTCTTGCCACCGTCGCGTGCCACGTTGTTCGCCACCACGACGAAGCGGTTGGCCAGGGTGCCGTCGGCCTTGGACGTCGTGAAGAAGCGCAGATGCACCTTCATCGAGACGATCAGCACTTCCGGCGGCACGTCCATGAACTGGGCGTCGATGGCGCCCAGCATCGGCACCGGCCATTCGGTCAGGCCGGCCACTTCATCAAGCAGGCCTTCATCCTCGTTCAGCCTGACCTGGGCCTCGGTACAGAGCTTGCCTGCCCCCTCGAGGATGATCGCCTTGCGTTCGGCGGCGTCCAGGATGACATGCGCCTCTCGCAGCTTGGCCGCGTAATCGGCGAAGCCCGCGACCTCGAACATGCCCTTGGACAGGAAGCGATGGCCGCGCGTCATCGCACCAAAAGCGATCGGCGCCATCTGGCCGCCCGGTGAAACCTCACCTTTCAGCACCTTGCCGTCGAACAGCGCGACGATGGACTGAAGCGGGCGCACCCAGTGCATGGTGCTGCTGCCCCACTTCATCGACTTGGGCCACGGCAACGCCTTCAGGGTGGCATCGATCACCGCCCCGAGCGCATCGGCCGTCGGCCCGCCCTTCTTCGTGATCACGGCGAACCAGAACTCGCCCTTGCCGGTGTCGCGCTTCTCGGCCTGGTCGAGCGAAGCGAGGCCCGCCCCTTTCAGGAAGCCCTGCACGGCCTGGTCGGGCGCACCAACGCGCGGTCCGCGCTTTTCTTCGCTGACATCGTCCCGGACGGCCGGGATGCCCTCGACCACCAGCGCGAGACGGCGCGGCGTCGCGAAGGCCTGGGCCGTTTCGAAGCCGATGCCCGCGCCCTTCAGCCCGTCACAGATCAACCGCTTCAGATCTTCAGCCGCCCGCGCCTGCATGCGCGCAGGAATTTCCTCGGAGAGCAGTTCAAGAAGCAACTCGGCCATCTCAGGCAGCCCCTTCGACTAAGCTCAGGGCAGGCTTCTTCTGCGTCGCCAACCACGCTTCGCAGCAGGCCTTGGCGAGTTCGCGCACGCGCAGGATGTAGCTCTGGCGCTCCGCCACGCTGATCACGCCGCGGGCATCGAGCAGGTTGAAGGCATGCGACGCCTTGATGCACTGCTCGTAGGCCGGCAGCGGCAGCTTCTTCTCGACCAGCCGGCCGCTTTCCTTTTCGGCGTCTGCGAAGTGGCGGAACAGCATCTCGGTATCGGCATGCTCGAAATTGTAGGCCGACTGCTCCCGCTCGTTCTGCAGGAACACGTCGCCATAGGTCAGCGGCACGTCGGAGTCGGCGCGATTGTACGGAAGCTCGTAGACCGACTTCTTGTCGAACAGGTACATGGCCAGCCGCTCTAGGCCGTAGGTGATCTCGCCGGCGACCAGATCGACCTCGATACCGCCCACCTGCTGGAAGTAGGTGAACTGCGTGATCTCCATGCCGTCGCACCAGACTTCCCAGCCCAGCCCCCAGGCCCCCAGGGTCGGGCTCTCCCAGTCGTCCTCGACGAAGCGGATGTCGTGCAGCGTCGTATCGATGCCGATCGCCTGGAGCGACCCCAGGTAGCGTTCGAGGATGTCGGGCGGCGACGGCTTCAGGATGGCCTGGAACTGATAATAGTGCTGCAGCCGCATCGGGTTTTCGCCGTAGCGACCATCACCGGGGCGGCGCGACGGCTGCACATAGGCCGCGTACCAGGGCTTCGGGCCCAGCGCCCTAAGGGTCGTCGCGGTATGGAAGGTCCCGGCGCCCATCTCCATGTCGAAGGGCTGGAGGATCAGGCAGCCCTGCGCCGCCCAATAGTCCTGCAGGGTTAAAATCAATTCCTGAAAGCACGTCGGTTTCCCGCGCGCTGCTGAGGGGTTCGACACCGGTATTCCCCGAAGCTCTAAAGGCCTTTTATTTCCGCAACTTATGGCCGTTTTTGCGGTGCGGCAAAATAGGTTCCACCCCCCAGCCGGTCAAGGCTGGTGGCGCGCTGCGGCCTTATGGCCGTGGACGACCGCATTGGCCACATTTTTCAGCAGTGGTCGGAATGTAGGCACCGCAGCCGGCGCACTGCACGGTGTCCTCGATCACGACAGGCTTGCGCGAGGGCGCCGGCGGCGCCTCGGGAGGCACGGGAGCCGGTGGAGGCGGCGGTGGACGCTGCGGCAGATCGTTGCCGGTGAAACGGTCGAAAAGACCCTTCCAGTGCCGGAAAGTCCTGTACACGCCGTACAAGGCAAGGCCGAACAGAGCAATCTTGAGCAGGAAACCCATGCGGCCTTTTGCGGTTCCTGCAGAACCCGGTCAAGCGGGCTATAGGTAGGCGATGAGTGTGACGGAGGATCGGCCGCTCGACCTGTTCGTGGTCGGCGGCGGCATCAATGGGGCGGGAATCGCCTGCGACGCGGCCGGGCGGGCGCTGACGGTCGGGCTCTGCGAAATGAACGATTTCGCCAGCGCGACCTCCTCGAAGGCGACCAAGCTCATCCACGGCGGCCTGCGCTATCTGGAAACCTACGAATTCCGCCTGGTCCGCGAGGCGCTGCAGGAGCGCGAGGTGCTGCTGGCCAAGGCGCCGCATCTCTCCTGGCCGCTGCGCTTCGTGCTGCCCTACGAGCCGCACCTGCGGCCGCGCTGGATGCTGCGGCTCGGCCTCTGGCTCTACGACCACCTCGACTGGCACATGACCCTGCCCAAGTCGATCCAGGTCGACCTGCCCCGGTCGAAATTCGGGGCCGGCCTCAAGCCCGGGTTCCAGAAGGGCTTCGTCTATTCCGACGCCTGGGTCGACGACGCACGCCTTGTGATCTCCAACCTGAAATCGGCCCGCGAGATGGGGGCAGCGATCTATGCCCGGCATCGCTGCGTCTCGGCCCGCCGCAGCGACGACGGCAAGCTCTGGCACATCGACCTGGAAGGCCCCGGCGGCGCGCCCGTGCATCTCAAGGCGCGCGCCCTCGTGAACGCCGCCGGCCCCTGGGTGAAGCATTTTCTCGACGAGCAGACCGAGATCAAGACGCCCAAGCGGGTGCGCCTCGTGAAGGGCAGTCACATCATCGTGCCGAAGCTCTACGACGGCGACCACGCCTTCATCCTCCAGAACAGCGACAACCGCATCGTGTTCGTCATCCCCTACGAGCGTGAGTTCTCGCTGATCGGCACGACCGACATCGCGGTCCAGGAAGGCGAGCACCCGGTCTGCTCGCCCGAGGAGATCGTCTATCTCTGCGAGCTGGCCAGCCGCTACATGGCCAGGCCCGTGCGGCCGGAAGACGTGGTCTGGACCTATTCCGGCGTCCGCCCGCTGTTCGACGATGGCGACGACAATCCCTCCAAGGTGACGCGCGACTATCACCTCGAGGTCGACGGCTCCCCGCAGGGCAAGGCCCCCATCCTCTCGGTGTTCGGGGGCAAGATCACGACCTACCGCCGATTGGCCGAGCATGCGCTGCGGGACCTCGAGCCCTATTTCCCCCGCATGGGCGGTCCCTGGACCGACGGTCGCGCCGTCTACGATGGCGAAATGGCCGACGCTCCGACCTTCGAGGAGGCCTTCGACCGGTTCGTCGAGGGCGCCGCCGCCATCAAGCCCGGCCTGCCGAGGGAGCTGGTGCGAATCCTCGCCCGGCGCCATGGCTCGGGCCTCGACGACCTGCTCGAGAACGTGAAGACCGTCGCCGACCTCGGGCGCCATTTCGGCGGCTCGCTCTACGAAGTCGAGGTGCGCCATCTGGTGCGCGACGAATGGGCCGTCGATCCAGAGGACGTTCTGTGGCGGCGGACCAAAGAGGGCCTGCACATGTCGGCGGAAGAACGCGAGGCATTCGCGCGGTGGCTGGCAGAGCAACGGCTCAACTTTACATAACTTAACCTTCGACCTGGGCACGCTCGGCACCTTCGGTCCGTACCTCGGGAACCACCCCTTCCATGGCGAGGTTCCCGATGTCGTTCCGTTCCCTGGTCCTGCCCACCGCTCTCGTCCTTGCGGCGGGCTTTGCCTTCACCACACCTGCCTCCGCCTTCGACCTCTTCGAGGGCGACGAGGCGGTCGAGCTCGCACAGGCCACCCCGCCCGCCCCGCCGCCGCCGCCGGCCGCACGGGGAGAGCGCACCCCCGGCGAGCGTGGGGCCGCGCGCATCGAGCGCAGCGTCTCGCCCAGGTCGATGTGCGTCGACATGGTCGCCCGGCGGATCGGCGACCGTGCCTACCTCAAGGCCCGGCTCGAACTGAAGCCCGAGCAGATGACGGCCTGGAACGCCTTCGAGAAGGTGGCGGACGAAGCCAGCGCCAAGTCCATGGCCCGCTGCCAGACCCTGCCGACCGAGATGAAGGAGCGTCCGACCTATCTCGAGCGTCTCACGATGGAAGAGGACGTCATGAAGGCTCGCATCGCCACGATCGAGGCGGTGAAGCCCCCGCTGACGGCACTGGTCGCCGTCCTGACGCCCGAGCAGAAGGCCATCCTCGACCGTCCGCGAATGGGCTTCGGCCATCACGCGGGCGCGGCGATGGGCCGCCCCGGCCCGCGCTGAGCTCTACCAGTCGCTGTGGCGGACGATCTTCATCAGCTCGTCCGCCATGGTGAGGGCGGTGAGGACGCCGGTCTTGGGATTGTCCGGCATGGCCCGACCCAGCCGCTCGAGCTTCAGCTCGCCTGAATCGGAGACAACCTCCAGCTTGCTGGCGTTGGTGCCCGGCGGCAGGGTCGGATCCGCTACCAGCTCGATTTCCGTCTTGTCGAGACCGGCGCCGCACAGCGCCACCGTGACCGCCAGATTGGCATTCTTGGGGTAGAGCCGGCCCGCATCGGCGGGCGAGCCGCGGAAGATCACGGTCGGCTCCTTGATCGACGGCAGGTCGAACTCGGTCTCGGCCGGCGTGCCCGTCCAGGCATGCGGGGGCTTGATCGAGATGTATTTCACCTTCTCCAGCTTGCCGAGCCGCATGGCGAGCAGCCCGTCCAGGCCGGCGATGGCGCCGGCCGGCAGGCGCAGGCGCGCACCGCCCTTCTCCGCCGCCTTCAGGTGCTTCTTCCACAGTGCCGGGTCGCCATAGGCGCCGGTGGCGATCACCATGAAGTCGATGCCCTTCTTCAGGATGATCTCGCCCCAGTCGCGGACCGCCTGCTGGCTCGCCGCCTCGACCACGACATCGGGCTTGAGCTGCAGGAGCGCCTTCAGGGTGTCGACCACCGCGACCTTCTTGCCGAGCTTCTTCTGCGTCGCCACGACGCGCTCCGGTCGGACCAGAACGCCCACGATATCGATGGGCGGCTTCTTCTCGCGAAACACGTCGAACAGCATCTGGCTGATGGCGCCGTAGCCGATCAGCGCGATCTTCAGCCGCTTTTCCTTCGCCATCTATCCCCCTGGACCCGAATCATGCTCCGACTATAGCGGGCCGCCTCGGCCCTTGCGACCCACCGGGGTGGCGGCTATAACCCCGGCCTCGCCGCGGGCCGGAGTCCGCAAATCCTGACGGAGCGTAGCTCAGCCTGGTAGAGCACTAGCTTCGGGAGCTAGGGGCCGGAGGTTCGAATCCTCTCGCTCCGACCAATCGGCGAGACCGATGCCCACGGCATCGGTTACGAGAGAACGGCGGACCTTAAGGGTCCGCCGTTTTCGTTTCAGTGCACCGCTACATCTTCGGCAGGATGGCGATGTCGGTGACGGCGCCGCCCAGGCCTTCGATCTTGGCCACGGGCGTGGCCTTGCCGCTCGCCAGGTCGATCGACCAGAGCTGGTCGCCGGTCATGGCCCAGCCTTCGTTCTTCGTGCCGTCCGACCGGATGTCGAAGGCGACGGCGTCGACCTTGGGGCCGAGCGCGCCGACCGTATTGAGGACTCCGTCGTTCGGCGGCGCCTGCCTGACCAGAGCGCCGGTCGTCGTGTCGACGTTGAGGAGCGTCGTCTCCTTCGTGCCCTTGACCGAATTGGTGTAGGCGCCGGCCATGACCTTGGGCGCCTTGCCCTTGTTGGCATCGGCGTCGGCATACTTCAGGCTGCCATCCTTGATGACCTTGCCGTCGTCGACGTTGACGCGAAGGCTCGTGCCGTCGCTGCCGATGACGCGCAGCCGGTCGGCGACCGGGTTGAAGTCGACCGTGGCGGAGGCGCCGGCCGGCAGCATCGTCTCGAGCCTCGACTTCTTCGTGGCCTTCCCGTCCATGGCGATGGTGTAGAGCGTGCCGTCCGTGGCCAGCGCATAGAGCATCCCGTCGGCCGGCCGCACGTCGATGCCGACCAGCGGACCGGTAACGCCCTCGACCTTCATCTTCTTCGTCGCCTTCTTGGCCGAGGTGTCGACGATGGCGAGCGTGTCGTTTCCGATCAGCGCGGCGACGTCCGCCGCTTGCGCCATGCCCGCCCAGGTCACCAGGGCCGTCGAGGTCGCGAGGATTGCCTTCACCGTCATTGGATCTCTCCGTCCGTTGCAGACCCATGAGCGGGTCATGCAGCGGATACCGGCCAACCGGCTCGTTTGGATGCAGCGTCGGAAAAAGAATCGGGATCGGGTGCAGAATGCATCCAATTGCTGTTTTCCGAGGTATCCTCGGAGAAAGCGCATCGGTGTCGACCGGCGCGACAATCGCAGGGAGGCAGGGCAGGAGCGATGACGGCAGAACTGCCCCCCGATCGCTCTGCGCTGGAAGCGGGAATATCGGCTGCGATCGTGCGCTGTGCTGCCGGCGAGCAGTCGGCGCTGCGCGTCATCTACGATCTCGAGGCAGCCCGCATGGTGGGCGTGGCGATGCGCATCCTGCGCCGCCGCGATCTTGCCGAGGAGGCGACACACGACGCCTTCATGCGCATCTGGCGCAGCGCGCGCAGCTTCGATCCGGCGCGCGGTTCCGCCCGCGCCTGGATCTACACGATCGTGCGGAACCAGGCTTTGACGATCCTGCGCGACGAACGGCGCTTCGGGCCCGACGAGCCGGCGGACAATGAGATACCGGAGCCCAATTCGGCGCTGGCGCGGCTGCCGGAGTCCAGCGCCCTGCGGCACTGCCTCGAACAGCTCGATACCGGCCGCCGCAGCGCCATCGTCCTGGCCTACGTACACGGCTTCAGCCACGGCGAGCTGGCGGGACGCCTCGGGGTGCCGCTGGGCACCATCAAGAGCTGGATACGCCGCGGCCTGGTCTCCCTGCAGGAGTGCCTGGGATGACGCCCGACCGCGACGACCGGATCCACGCCGCCGAATTCGTCCTGGGCCTGCTGGAGCCCGAGACGCACGCCGCGGCGGAGCGCCGCCTCTCCTCCGATTCCGCTTTCGCGCGCGACGTTGCCGCCTGGCAGAAGCACTTCACGGCTTTCGACGACACGGCAGATCCGGTCGTGCCGGCCGACGAACTGTGGCGACGCATCGAGGCCGGCATGGGCACGGCGGTTGCCGCGCCCGCGGTGGCCCCGAGCGGTCTTCTGCCTCGGTTCTGGAACAGCCTGGGCGCACTGCGGATCGCGGCGCTGTCAGGGGTCACCGCCGCCCTGGCCCTCGCGGTCGTTACCACCGTGACCGTGCGGCACGCGCAGGAGGTGGCGGCCCGCAAGCCGGTCTATGTCGCCATCCTGGTCGACGATGCGACGCGCCAGGCCGGCGCCATCGTGAACGCCTTCGCCGACGGCAGAGTCGAGATGATCCCGCTCGTCGACATGACGGTACCGGCGGGACGCTCTCTGCAGGTCTGGACGCTCTGGAATCGTGAGGTCGGCCCGCGATCGGTCGGCCTGCTCGAGCGCGCCCGAGCGACGTCGCTCGATCTCGAGCGGTTGCCCACCACGGCGGCCGACCAGCTCTTCGAGATCACGCTGGAACCGTCCGGTGGCTCGCCGACCGGACGCCCGACCGGCCCGATCCTCTACAAGGGCACGACCGCGCGCACGCTGTAGCTGGCCTCAGCCGACCAGCGGGAAATGACAGGCGACCTCGCGGCCGGGCGCGATCTGGCGCAGCGGCGGCACCTCTTCCGTGCAGCGCGGCTGCGCATGCGGGCAGCGCGTGCGGAACCGGCAGCCCGAAGGCGGATCGAGTGGCGACGGCGGATCGCCGGGCTTCAGCTTGGTGTCGCCCAGCGGGACGTCCGGATCGGGCACAGGGATCGCCGCCATCAGCGCCGCCGTGTAGGGATGCGCCGGCGTCGCGAACAGCGAATCGGAATCGGCCACCTCGCAGAGCCGGCCGAGATACATGACCGCGACCCGGTCCGACACCGACTTCACCACCGCGAGATCGTGGGCGATGAAGAGCAGCGTGAGGCCGAACCGTGCCTTCATGTCCTCCAGGAGGTTGACGATCTGCGCCCGGATCGAGACGTCGAGCGCCGACACCGGCTCGTCGCACACGATCAGGCCGGGCTCGAGGACAAGGGCGCGCGCGATGGCGATGCGCTGGCACTGGCCGCCGGAGAATTCGTGCGGCCTCCTGTTCCAGACGAGGTCGGGATCGAGGCCGACCGCCTCCATCACGGCGCGGACACGGCGGGTGCGCTCGGCGGCATCGGACACACCCGACACGATCAGCGGCTCGGCGATGATCTCGGCGACCCTGCGGCGCGGATTGAGCGAGGCGATCGGGTCCTGGAAGATCATCTGCAGGCGCGGCCGCATGGCCCGCAGCGCCTGGCCGCGCAACTGCGTCAGGTCCTTGCCGTCGAACACGACGGCGCCGGCCTTGGCCGGCGGCAATTGCAGCAGCGCGCGCGCCAGAGAAGACTTGCCCGATCCCGATTCGCCGACGAGCCCCAGCGTCTCGCCCTGCTTCACCGAGAGCGTAACGTCGCTGACGGCATGGACATGGCGGCCGCCGCCGACCGGGTATTCGACCACGAGGTTCCGGATGGAGAGGAGATCGCTCATGCCGCCGCTCCCGGCTCCACGCCGCGCGGATGGAAACAGGCGTAGCCGCGCCCGCCGTCCATCGTCAGCGCCGGTTGCTCCGCGTCGCACCGCTCGGTGCGATAGAGGCAGCGCGGTCCGAAGGCACAGCCGCCGCTGCGCCGCGCCAGGTCCGGCGGGCGGCCGGGAATGGCACTGAGCCGCGTGTGGGTGGGATCGGTGAGCCGCGGCAGCGAGCGCAGCAGCGCCTCGGTATAGGGCATGCGCGGCGAACGAAAGATCTCGCGGGTCGCCGCGGTTTCCACCGCGCGGCCGGCATACATGACCATGATGTCGTCGCTGCGGCCCGCGGCCACGCCGAGATCGTGGGTGATCAGGATCATCGCCATCCCGCGCTGGCGCTGCTCGCCCTGCAGCAGGTCGAGGATCTGGCGCTGCACGGTGACGTCGAGCGCCGTGGTCGGCTCGTCGGCGATCAGCAGCTTGGGCGCGCAGGCGATCGCGATGGCGATGGCCACGCGCTGGCGCATGCCACCCGACATCTCGTGCGGATATTGCTGCGCGCGGCGGTCCGGTTCCGGGATGCCGACCTCGTTCAGCAATTCGACGGCGCGGCGCGCGGCCGCCTTCGAGTCCAGCCCGCGGTTGAGGCGCAGCCCCTCGCCGATCTGGCGGCCGATCTTCATCACCGGGTTGAGCGAGGTCATCGGATCCTGGAACACGATGCCGATCTCGGTGCCCAGGACGCTGCGGAACTCCCGCGCCGACAGGCTGCGAAGATCCCGCCCCTCGAACAGGACCTGGCCGGCCACGCCGGCGCCCGAGCCCGCGCCAACGAGGCCGATCAGCGAGCGCACCAGCACCGACTTGCCCGACCCCGATTCGCCCACGATGCCGAGCGTCCGCCCCGCGTGCAGGTCGAAGGAAACGCCGTCGACGGCGCGCAGGGGACCGCGCGCCGTGGAGAAGCTCACCTGGGCGTTGCGCACCGACAAGAGCGGCGCCTGACTCTTCGACGAGCCGCTCACAGCGCCGACCTCCGCGGATCGACCATGTTGCGCACCATGTCGCCCACGAAGTTGAGCGACAGGACGGTGGCGAACATCACCGCCGCCGGGATCAGCGCGGTATAGGGCGCCACGTCGAGTGCCTCGCGCCCGTCGGCGATCATGCCGCCCCAGCTCGGCTGCGGCGCCGGGATGCCGAGCCCCAGGAACGACAGCGCGCCCTCGGCCACGATGATCACGCTGATCGCCACCAGCCAGAACGCGAACATGGGCGGCAGGAGGTTGGGCAGGATCTCGCGTGTCAGGATGCGCCAGTCGCTGGCGCCGACGGTGCGCGCGGCCAGCACGAAGTCGCGGTTCGCCCAGGCCAGCGTGTTGGCCCGCGCCACGCGCGCCGCCGCCGGGATCGACAGGATGCCCAGCGCCAGCGTGACGTTGAACAGGCTCTGTCCGAGATAGGCGGTGAAGGTGAGCGCCAGCACCAGAGACGGGAAAGCCAGCAGGATGTCGATGAAGCCGACTGCCAGCATGTCGACCTTGCCGCGGAAGTAGCCGGCGCTCATGCCGATCGCGCCACCGATGAGGAAGCCCAGGATCGGCGCGCAGATGCCGACGATCAGCGAGGTGCGGGCGCCGTAGATCACGCGCGAGAGCATGTCGCGGCCGAGATTGTCGGTGCCCAGCAGGAATTCGGCCGACGGCGGCTTGCGGCGCAGGATCAGTTCCTGCGCCGAGGGATCGGGCAGCCCGATCCAGTCGGCGGTGATCGCCAGGAAGACCACGAGCAGCAGCCAGCCCAGCGGCAGGGCGAGCGCCCAGTGCCAGCGGCGCCGCGGCCGGGTCGCGGCGACGACGGCGCCCTTAGCTGCGGAAGCGGACATGACGCACCCTCGGGTCGAGCACGGCGTAGAGCATGTCGACCAGGAAGTTGATGACCACGAAGCCCACCGCGATGAAGGCCACGGTGCCCTGCACCAGGATCAGGTCGCGGTTGAAGATGCCGCCCAGCAACAGCCGGCCGACGCCCGGCAGGGCGAATATCTGCTCCACGATCACCGCGCCGCCGATCAGCCCGCCGATGTTCAAGCCGAGAATGGTGATCAGCGTGAAGGACGAGGGACGCAACGCATGCTGCAGCAGGACCCGCCATTGCGGCAGGCCCTTGGCCCGCGCCAAAAGGATGAAGTCCTCCTTGAGCGTGGTCAGCAGGTCCGAGCGCAGGACGCGCATCAGCACCGTCCACTCGATGAGGCCCAGGGTCAGCGATGGCAGGATCATCGATTCGAAATTGTCCCACAGGCCCTCGGACATCGGCGTGAAGCCGGTCGCCGGCAGGAGGTCGAAGGTGACCGAGAAGAGGTAGATCAGGACGATGCCCAACATGAAGTTGGGCATCGCGAGAAAACCGAAGGCGGCCGAGGCCGAGATGCGATCGAAGATTCCGCCGGGCCGCCGTACCGAGAGCAGCGCCACCGGGATCGCGATCCCCAGCGCGATGACTTGCGCCATCACCATGAGCTGCAGCGACACCGGCAGACGGTCGAGGATCGCCTGCACCACCGGCTCGCCGTTGCGGTAGGAGCGGCCGAGGTCGCCCGACAGCGCCGAGCCGAGCCAGTCGAAATAACGGACCAGCATCGGCCGATCGAGGCCGAGATCGGCGCGCAGGCCGGCAATGTCCTCGGGCGTCGCGAGGCTGCCCAGGATCACAATCGCCACGTCACCCGGCAGGATGTTGACGATCATGTAGGTGAGCAGGGTGACGCAGAACAGCACCACCACCAGCCGCACCATCTGGCGCGCAAGCCACGGCATCGGAAACGCCTACGCTGATCGCTTTCGCACGTTCCCTACTTCGTGAGCCACGCGCCCTCGACCTGCACCGCGCCGCCGCGCAGCCCCGGAATGCCGTGCACGTTGGCGCGGGTGATGGCGAAGTCGATGTTGCTGCCGGACCACAGCCAGACCGCATCGTCGTTCAGGATCTTGATGAGGTCGCAGTACGCTGCCTTGCGCTTGTTCTCGTCGAGGCTGGTGCGCCCGACCAGAAGCAGCCGGTCGACCTCGGCATTGTTGTAGCCGGAGAAGTTGATCGGGCTCTTGGAGTGGAAGTTGGCGAACATCTGCGGATCGACGTCGGCCAGGTCGATGATCCGCCAGCCGGTGACCTGGAAGTCGCGCGTCAGCGCCTCCTTCACCAGCTGAGTCTGGTCGACCGGCTTGATCTCGACGTCAATGCCGGCCTTCTTCATGTCGGCCTGGAAGACCTGGGCACCCTCGCGGCCGCGCGGCGTCGCGGTGACCGTCATGGTGAGCTTCACGGGCTTGCCGTAGTCCGCAATCAGCTTGCGCGCGGCCGCCGGATCGTACTTCAGCGCGCCGGTGTCCTTGCACTCGATGCCCGAGTTCGGCCCGTACGGGTCGTCATGGACGGGACGAAGCCCCTGGGTCAGGACCGCGGCGTTGCCCTTGCGGTTCAGAGCCATCGAAACCGCCTGGCGCACGCGCTTGTCGTTCAGCGGCTCGCGCTGGGTATTGAGCGGAATGACGAGCGCGCCGCTGCCCACCCAGGTCAGCACGCGCAGGTTCTTGTCCTTCTTCGCCTTGACGATGTTCTCGGCGCGATCTTCCCAGATCACCTGGACGTCGCCCTTCACCAGGCTGGCGTAGCGCGCGTCGGAATCCGGAAGCGGCCGCACGGTCACGCGGTCGAGGTAGGGCTTGTCCTTGTCCCAGTAGTTGGGATTGCGTTCGGCGACCAGCCGGTCGGCGGCGCGCCATTCCTTGAAGACGAACGGGCCGGTGCCGACGGGATTGCGGTTGTAGTCGGCGCCCTTTTCCTGGGCAGCCTTCACCGAGATGATCAGCGTCGTGACCGTGGGCTGCGCCAGCGTCCGCGGCAGGGCGGCATTGGGGCCGCGCATCTTGAACACGGCGGTCAGATCGTCCGGCGCCTCGACCTTCTCGATCGCGAGATAGGCGCGGCCGGCAAAGCGGTTGGCGGGATCAAGCAGCCGGTTGAAATGGTCGGCCACGGCCTGGGCGGTGAACGGCGTGCCGTCGTGCCATTTCACGTTCGGCCGGATCTTGGCCGTCCAGACGCTGCCATCCTCGTTGGGCGTCATCGACAAAGCGAGCGCCGGCATCAGGTTGCCCTTGTCGTCGAGTCGCATCAGCGTCTCGTAGAAGAGCGACGCCGCGGTCACCGTCGAATTGGAATAGACGCCAGCCCGGATCGGATCGAAGCCTTCGAAGTCGCTCTCGACGCCGATGGTCAGGGCGCCGCCGCGCACCGGTGCCGGGGCCGGCGCCTGAGCGAAGGCCGGAGCCGCCAGACCGACGGCAAGCGCCGCCACCAGACCAAATCTGCGTGAAAACAGTGCCATTCAGGCCCTCCCATGGATCGCGCCGTTGACCGGCATCAACTCTATGGGCGGCAAGATAACGCGGCGTCCGCCGCAAGCCTAGAGGATTGCGGGGCCCCCGAAGATCCGCACAGGCTACATGCAGTAGGCTTGGGCCGCGACGACCGCGTTAAGGCCCTGCATTTCCTGCGGCGAGAGGTTCGACGGGTTGAGCAGGTTGCCGCTGACACTCACCGACTGGTTCGACTTGCGCAGGCCGAGGATCGCGTTTGCGCGCTGGTCGGCCGGGATGCGCGCGATGATGCACTGGCACGTCTTTTCAGAGGCCGTGACCATGCACTCCGTCATGAGGTCGTCGGCGCGAGAGGCGGACGAAAAGCCCAGCGTCAGAACGAGAGTGGCAAATCCGGCGGCGATGATGCGCATGCGAGTCTCCATGGATGGCGCATCATACACCGCCTCTCAGCCAACCAGCCAGTTCCTCAAGAGGCCGAACAGGCCGGTCAGGAAAAGGATCGTGAGGGCCACGTTACGGTAGAGCCGCTCGCTCGCGAGCCCGTGGAACAGCCGCCCGCCGGCCCAGGCGCCCAGCACCATGACCGGAAACAGCACGACGGCGCGAGCGAGCGCGTCGACGCCCGCGACGCCGGTGGCCAGCACGATCACGATCAGCAGGAACTGCGTCAGGAAATAATAGGTGACGATGTTGGCGCGGTTGACCTGCGGCGGATCGTTGCCCGACAGGAGGTAGAGCAGCACCGGCGGCCCGCCGACGCTGGTCGTGGCCATCATCGCACCCGAGACGGCGCCGACGATCACTGTCGCCGCCGTCGAGCGCCGGCCGGTGTATTTCCAGCCCGTCCACATCAGGAGAACGAAGGCCACGATGACGGCCGACACCGCCGTCACGATCGTGTTCTTGTCGACGCTGGCCAGCAGCCAGACACCCGCCGGCATGGCGAGGCAGGCCGCGAGGCTCATCGGCGTCAGCAGTTTCCAGTCGGCATGCCGGCGGACCTGCGGGAAGAGCTGCAGCGACACCACGAGTTCAATGGCGACCACCGTCACCACCATCTCGGCCGAGCCGAACAGGATGGCGAAGATCGGCGCCATCAACATCGCCGAGCCGAAGCCCGCAAAGCCGCGCATCAGGCCGGCGATCAGCGTCACGCCCAGCGCCGTCCAAAGGCCGGTCTCGGCGAACAGGGATTGGATGTAGGGGATCATGCGGCGATCGTTGTCCCATCTCACCTCCCCCGTCTTACGGGGGAGGCCGGGAGGGGGAAAGCATCGCAATGATTGTGGATTGGGAAGAGTTCAGACTCATGGCCTTCCCCCTCCGGCCAAAGGCGCTGTAACAGCGCCGGGGCCACCTCCCCCGTAAGGCGGGGGAGGAATAGTGGAGCGCCGCTCAGCGCTTTTCCTGCCCCTCGCCCGTCTTGTCGCGCAGGCGGCGCATGCCGCGCAGCCAGCGGTCGCGGTCGAGCTTGCGCACCATGTATTCCTTCACCTCGGGATGCGGCAGGATCAGGAAGCGCTCCTCGTCCATCGCCTCGATGACGGTCTGCGCCACCGCATCGGTGTTGATCACGCCGTCGACCGAGGCCGCGGTCGCGCCGGCCATGCGCAGCATGTTGGTGTCGACCGCCTGCGGGCAGAGCACCGAAACCCGGATGCCGCGGTCGCCGTACTGGATGGAAAGGTGCTCGGCCAGCGCCACGCCCGCATGCTTGGTGACGCCGTAGGGCGCCGAGCCCATCGAGGCCAGCAGGCCGGCCGCGCTCGCAGTGTTGAGCAGATAGCCCTCGCCGCGCTTCAGCATCTGCGGCACCAGCGCCCGCGCGGCATAGACATGCGCCATGACGTGAATGGCCCACGAATCGGCCCAGTCCTTGTCGGTCGCATCCTCGTGGCCGCCGCGGCCGATGCCGGCGTTGGAGAAGAAGATGTCGATCTCGCCGTACTTCTTCTCCGCCTCGGCGATCAGCCGCTTCACCTCGGTCTCCTGGCCGATGTCGCCCGCCACCGCGAGGGCGCCGATGTCCTTGGCGACCTTCTCGAGCCGCTCGGCATCCCGGTCGGCCACGACCAGCCCCTTGGCGCCTTCCTTCGCAAAGCGCCGCGCGATCGCCTCGCCGATGCCGCCCGCCGCGCCGGTGACGACGCAGACCTTGCCCTTGACCTTCATGTCAGCCCCACGATTGCTCGATCAGGTCGATGTACTGCGCCTTGGTCGGCTGGCGCGGTGTCGAGAGGTGGCAGTGGTCGCCCATCGCCCCGTCGGCGATCTTCTCGATCGTATCCTGCGCCAGCCCCGCCGCGCCCAGACCCTTCGGGATGCCCAGCCGCTCGTTGAGCGCCGACACGGCATTGGCCACGCCGTCGGCATTGGCTTCGCTTTCGGGCAGGCCTATCACCTGCGCCACGCGCTTGAACTTGTCGCCCACGGCCGGCTCGTTGAAGCGCAGCACCGCGGGGAGATAGATCGCGTTCAGCGTGCCGTGATGCAGGCGGTAGCCCTTGAGGCCGCCGGTCGGATGCGAGAGCGCATGCACGGCGCCCAGCCCCTTCTGGAACACCATGGCGCCCTCCATGGCGGCCACCGCCATGTTGTAGCGCGCCTCGCGATCCTGCCCGTCCTTGGTGGCACGCTCGACGTACTTCCAGGCCTTCTCCAGCCCGTCCAGCGCGATCGAGTCGGCCGGCGGATTGAAGACGTTGGCGAGGTAGCATTCGATATTGTGCGTCAGCGCATCCATGCCCGTGCCGGCCGTGAGATGCGGCGGCAGGCTCATCGTCAGTTCCGGATCGATCAGCGCGAGCCGCGGGATCAGGTAAGGACTGCCGATCGCGAGCTTGCGCCCCGAGTCCATGATGATGACGCCACCACGGCTCACTTCGCTGCCGGTGCCCGACGTCGTCGGGATCGCGACCATGGGCGCCACCGCCGCGGTGATCTTGCCAGCCCCGCCCTCGACGAACGAATAGGCCTGCAGCGACGGGCCGGGATGCGTCGCCATCAGCGCCACGGCCTTTGCGAGATCCATCGGCGAGCCGCCGCCAATGGCGATGATGCCGTCGCAGCCCTCTTCCTTGTAGATCCTGAGCGCGTCGCGCATGGCCGCTTCGGTCGGGTTCTCCGGCGTCTCGTCGTAGATCGTGATCGGCATGTTGCCGGGTAGCTGTTCCTTGACCTTGGCCCACAGGCCTGCCGCGATGACGCCCTTGTCGGTGACGATCAGCGGGCGGCGCATGCCCATGAGCTGTAGCTCCGACTCGAGCAACTTGAGCGCGCCGAAGTCGAACTGGATGCGGGTCAGGTAGGTAATCAAGGCCATCCGTCAATTCCTCTCGATTTTGCGCGGAGCCTACGCGAGAAAAAGCGGATGAGCGACAGTCCAATCCTGCGCAAGGCCGCCATCGGTGATGCAGCCGCGATCGCCGCCGTCATCGCAGCCTCCTTCGAACAGTATCGCGGCAAGCTCGTGCCAGAGTCCGGCGCCTTCCGCGAAATGCCCGAGAACATCGCCGCCGAACTTGAACGAGGCGTCGGCGCGATCGTCGCGGAGCGGAACGGCCAGATGCTCGGGTGCGTGCTCGTCGAGGAGATGGACGGCGACCTCTATTTCGGCCGTCTCTCCGTCGTGCCCGCGGCGCGCGGCCAGGGCCTTTCGAAGCAACTGATCGCTGCCGTCGAGGCCGAGGCACGCCGTCGCGGCCTCGACGGCGTCCGCCTCGGGGTGCGCATCGTGCTCACGGACAACCAGCGCCTGTTCCAGGCGCTCGGCTACCGCGAGACCTCGCGCGAGGCCCACCCCGGCTTCGACCATCCGACCTCGATCAACATGCGCAAGCCACTCTCCTGATCGGCCGTCGGAATGTTCCCAGCCCGCGCGCCAACTGCGCGACCGATTGACAGTGGAGCAACCGGGGGCGCGGTCTGCTAGTCTCAAGGGCATGAGCAGCCGCACCCCCCTCACCGGTCCGTCCGTCTGGCACGGCCAGGACATCAAGAATTCCACGCGCTGGATTCGCACCCTGACACCCGATGGAATCGACGAACTCGACGCCGCCCTCAAGGGCCTGCGCGGCATGGAATGGTCGGAGATCACACGCGGCGATTTCCACCTGCCGACCCTCGACGAGCTGTTCGACGACATCGCCGACGAGCTGGAGAATGGCAGCGGCATCGTGAAGCTGCGCGGCATTCCGGTCGACCGCTACAGCGAGGAGGACCTGCGGCGCCTGTACTTCGCCATCGGAACGCATGTCGGCACGCCGGTGTTCCAGAACCGCAACGGCGAACTGATGCGCGCCATTCGCGACGAGGGTGCCCATGTCGGCCGCACCTACGGCGAGACCAAGGATGAGAAGGGTTCGACCTTCCTCTCCTCCTACGCCCGCACGCTGACCAACGGCGCTTTGCGGTTCCACACCGACCGCACCGACGTCGTGACCCTCCTGTGCGTGCGCCAGGCGCGCGCCGGCGGCGTCAGCAAGCTCGCCTCGACCCCGGCCATCCACAACGCGATGCTGGAGCGCCGGCCCGACCTGCTCGAGCTGCTGTTCCAGGATTACTGGCGCAGCCGCTTCGGCGAGGAGGGCACCCAGAAGGACGGCGAGGCGACGACGCGCGAGACGGCCTATCCGCTGCCGATCTTCGGCCTGCGCGACGGCAAGTTCACGTCGCACTATTCGCTGACCTTCATCGAGGCGGCGCAGATGGCGCCCGGCGTACCGAAGCTCACGGACGCCCAGCGCGAGGCGATCGACGTGCTGATGAAGACCGCCGAGGAACTGTGCTTCGAGATGACCCTCGAACCCGGCGACCTGCAGCTCATCAACAGCCACGTCACCTATCACGGCCGCACGCCGTTCGAGGACGATGCGTCCTCGGGCAACGACCGCATGCTGCTGCGCCTCTGGCTCACCATGCGCAACAACCGCCCCCTGCCCCAGGGTCACGAGGTCCTGTGGCAGGAGATCGAGGCCGGCCGTCCCCGCGGCGGCATCCGCCAGGTCGAACTCTAGTCATTGCCGGGGTGCGCCACTGCGCGCGGGGTAACCCCCGCGCCGAAGTGGCGCGTCATGAGCGGCGTGGCCCCGGGTTCGAGAGGTATGCAGTTACCACAAATCCGGAAGCCTCCCTCCGTTTCGACTGTTTCGTTTATTGCGCTTATTTCGTTTGTGCGGGTTGACGATATCGCCGGGGCGCAGCTTAATGCGAACCCAAAGTAGTTGACTAGGCAATCAACTGCATAGTTTCCTAGTCAACACATGACTTCCGATCTTGAAACCCATCTGGGTTACTGGCTGCGCTTCGTGTCCAATCACGTCTCGCACGCCTTCAGTCTCAAGCTGCAGGCGCGCGACGTCACCGTTGCCGAATGGGTCGTGCTGCGCGAGCTGTTCGACCTCGCCGATATCCAGCCCAGCACGTTGGCCGACCGGCTGGGCATGACCCGCGGGGCAATCTCCAAGCTGGCCGACCGGCTGATTGCCAAGGAATTGATCGCGCGCACCGCTTCGACCGGGGACCGGCGCCAGCAGACGCTGTCATTGACGGACGCCGGCCGCATGTTGGTGCCGAAGCTGGCAAAGCTGGCCGACCGCAACGATGCCGAGTTCTTCGGCCATCTCGAACCGGCCGAACGCGCGGCGCTTGAAAAAACGCTGAAGGACATCGTGCGCCGGCACGACCTCAAGACCATCCCCACCGAGTAGGACAGAACCATGGACATCGCCGTCATCGAGGAATGCACCAGGGCCTCCCACGAGGAGCGCATCACCTTCGGTGAGGTCGTGGGACGCCTGATCGCGGCCGGCGTCGAGCGCTATCATGTCGACCTCGTTCGCGGGGACTCGACCTACTTCATGCCCGACGATCGGTCCCATCGCGTGACATACAAGGCGCTCGGGACGCGACCTGCCGACGCTTTCACAGCCGACGGCGTACTGGCCGCGGTGCGCGCGATCCAGGCCGGAAAAACGAAGTACCTGACCTTCTGCCGCCAGATCATGGAAGCCGGCTGCGTCGGCTACCTCGTGTCGATGCAGGGCCAGCGCGCCGTCTATTACGGCCGCAGCGGCGAGACCTATGTCGAGCCGTTCCCGGCCGCCCCTTAGCGCTTCTGGCGCAGGCGGCCGACGATGCCGGTCGGGAAGAAGTAGACGCAGAGGATGAAGGCCACGCCCAGCCACAGCAGCCAGCGGTCGGGGTGGAACAGGTTGGCCAGCAGCGGCACGCCGACCAGCGCCTTGTTGGCGATCGCCAGCAAGTCCTGCAGGTAGTTCTGGGCAAAGACCAGAAGGACCGCGCCGATCACGGCGCCGTACATCGTGCCCATGCCGCCGATCACCACCATCAGCAGGATGTCGACCATGATGTCGAAGCTGAGCGTCGTGTCGGGATTGGTCTGGCTCGACCACAGGGCCAGCAGCGCCCCGGCCAGGGCGGCCGTGGCGGCGGCGATGCAGCTCGCGATGGTGCGGTAGACCACGGTGCGGTAGCCGATCGCCTCGGCGCGGAACGGATTCTCGCGGATCGCCATCAGCACGCTGCCGAACGGCGAGTTCACGATGCGCAGCAGGATCAGGATCAGGACCAGCGACGCGCCATAGACCAGATAGTAGTCGAGCAGCCGGCCGTTGAGCCGCACGCCAAACCATGTGTCTCCGAACGAGAAGGAGCTGCGCAGCACCGCCGGCAGCCGGTAGTTCAGCCCGTCCTCGCCGCCGGTGAGATCGGAGAGCTGCGAGGCCAGGATCGCGAAGGCGCTGGCCACCGCCAGGGTGATCATGGCGAAGAAGATCGTCCGCACCCGCAGACTGAACAGGCCGATCACCGTGGCCAGCACGATGGCGACGACGAGCCCTGCCACGGTGCCGACGGCGACCGCGTCCCACCCCGCCCCCATGCGCGTGAGCGAGATGGCGACGCCATAGGCGCCGATGCCGAAGAACATCGTGTGGGCGAAGGAGACGATGCCGGTATAGCCCAGCAGCAGGTCGAACGAGGCGGCCAGCACGATGAAGACGCAGATCTTGGCCGCGACATTCAGCGACTTGGCCCCCGGGAACAGGAACGGCGCCACCGCGAGGCCGACCAGGATGGCGAGCAGCGCCAGCGCCAGCCAGCGGCTGCGCGGCAGGTCGTCGGACAGGATCGAGCGCAGCATCGCCGCTACCTCTTCGCCACGGGATAGAGGCCCTGCGGCCGCCACAGCAGCACCAGCGCCATCAGCAGGATGTTGGAGCCCAGCGCCACCTTGGGCGCGAGAAAGCCGATGTAATTCGCGGTCAGCCCGACCAGCAGCGCGCCCACGAAGCAGCCGCCCACCGACCCCAGCCCGCCGATGATGATGACGATGAAGACCAGCACGGCGACCTGCGCGCCGATCGCCGCCGTCACCGTCTCCTGGTAGAGGCCCCACATGGCGCCGCCGAGGCCCGCCAGCGCCGAGCCGACCACGAACACGCCGACGAACAGGCGGCGGATGCGATAGCCCAGCGCCTCGACCATCTCGCCGTTCTCGACGCCGGCCCGGATCAGCAGGCCGATACGGGTGCGGTTCAGCGTCAGCGCGAGGGCCGCGAACACGACCAGCCCGACCGCGACGGCCAGCACGCGATACTTCTCGATCGCCACGTCGCCGAACAGGAAGGCCCCGCGCAGTGCCGTCGGCCGGCTGAGCGTGATCTGGTCCGGTCCCCAGATCACCTTGAGGAGCTGTTCGGCCACGATCAGGCCGCCGGTCGTCACCAGGATCTGCTTGAGGTGCTGGCCGTAGACCGGCCGCACGATGACGCGTTCGAAGGCAAGGCCCAGCACGCCGCTCACCACCATGGCCGCCAGTACCGCGGGGCCGATGGCCGCGAGGTTCAGCCAGATCGAATCGGCGGTCATCCAGGGCGCCAGCGCGAGCATGACGCTGGCCGCCACGAAGGCGCCCACGGCGATGAAGGCGCCATGGCCGAAGTTCAGCACGTCCATCAGGCCGAAGGTCAGCGTGAGGCCCGAGGCCATGATGAAGATCATCAGCCCCATCGCGAGCCCCGCGACGGTGAGAGTCACCCAGCTCGCCGGCGAGCCGATCAGCGGCAGGGCGCCGATCATCAGGGCCGGGATGAGCAGCAGCGGAAGCCAGTCGCGTTTCATGCGCCCCCAGCAAAAGAACTCATTGATGTTCCCCCATCCCCAGCCCAAGCAGATGCTGCTGCAACGCGGAGTCGGCGGCGAAGGCCGCCATGCCGCCCTGGTGCGCCACCCTGCCGTCGTCCATCACCGCGACGGAGTCGCCGAGCTGGCGGGCGAAGGCGAAGTTCTGCTCGACCACCAGCAGGGTCGACTCGCCGTCCTTCAGCTCGCGGAAGGCGTCGATCATGTTGGCGATGATGGCCGGCGCCAGGCCCTTGGTCGGCTCGTCGATCAGCAGCAGGCGGCGCGGCTCGACGATGGCGCGCGCCACCGCCAGCATCTGCTTCTGGCCACCCGACAGCAGGCCTGCCGGGAGGGTCCAGAACCGCTTCAGCGCCTCGAAGCGCGCGAAGATCCAGTCGAGCCGCTTCTGGTCCGGCGGTCCCGACCGCGCGGCCAGGACCAGGTTCTCCTGGACCGTGAGGTCGGCAAAGATCGCCATGCTCTCCGGCACATAGGCGATGCCCAGCCGCGCGATGTCGGGCGTCGGCAGATGGGTGATGTCGCGCCCGTCGAAGCGGATCTCGCCCGCCGCCGCCCGCCACATGCCCATGATGGTGCGCAGGGTCGTGGTCTTCCCCGCGCCATTGCGGCCCAGCAGCATCGTGAGCCCGCCCTCGGCCACGTCGAACTCGACACCGTGCAGGATGTGGTAGCGCCCGATATGCGTCTGCACGCCGCGCAGGGAGAGGAGAGGTTCAGCCATTGCCAGCCGTCGTACCCAGATATGCTTCGCGCACGATGTCGGAATTGATGACCTCGGCGGGCTTGCCGTCGGCCACCAGCTTGCCCTGGTGCAGCACGACGATGCGGTCGGACAGCGAGCGCACCACGTCCATCTTGTGCTCGACCAGCAGGATCGTCTTGTCGCCGCGCTGCTTGATGGCGGCGATGATGTCGAGGATGGTCGGCACCTCGTCGACGCTCATGCCGGCCGTCGGCTCGTCGAACATGAACACGTCGGGCTCGAGCGCCAGCAGGATCGCGACCTCGAGCTTGCGCTGGTCGCCGTGCGGCAGGGTCGCGGCGATCGCCTGGGCGCGGTCGGCCAGCGACACGGCCGAAAGATGCGCCATCGCCCGGTCGATAAGCTCGCGATGCGTGAGCGTGCGGCTGAACAGGTCGTAGCCCTTGCCGCTCTTCACCTGCACCGCGAGCCGCACGTTCTCGAGCGTGCTGAGATTGGGAAAGAGGTTGGTGAGCTGGAAGGCGCGCCCCAGGCCGAGCCGTGTCCGGCGTGGCGCCGCGAGGGTCGTGATGTCCTGGCCGTTCAGCGTGACCCGGCCGGAGGTGGCCGGGAGCTGGCCGGAGATCAGGTTGAAGTAGGTCGTCTTGCCCGCACCGTTCGGGCCGACGATCGAGGTGAGCGTGCCCTTCTCGAAGGCGCACGACACCCCGTCGACGGCCGCGTGGCCGCCGAAGCGGATGGTGAGGTCTTTGGTCTCGAGCATCGGGAGTGTCGCTCTCCCCCTCCCTGCCTCCCCCGTCAGACGGGGGAGGTGGCCGAAAGGCCGGTGGGGGAAAGCCCCAGTCGAAGCGACTAGCGCTTGTTCTTGATCGGCAGCGTCATCTCGCTTGCCGGGATCACGCGCACCAGTTCGAGCAGGTCGACATTGTCCGGGGCGTTCTTCTTCATGCGCCAGTGATACATCTCCTGCAGGGCCTGGTGATCTTCCTTGCGGAAGGTCATCGTACCCTTCGGCGTCTCGAAGCTCATGCCTTCCATCGCCGCGATCAGCTTCTCAGAGTCCGTCGACTTGGCCTTCTTCACCGCCTCGACCAGCGCAATGGCGGCGCTCATGCCGCCGGCCACGAAGAAGTCCGGCGGCACGCCGTTGTTCTTCTTCTTGTATTCGGTCACCAGCCAGTCGTTGACCGCGTTCTTGGGGAAACCCCAGTAGTAGTAGATCGCGCCTTCGAGGCCGGGGAACTGCTTCCAGCCGGCCATCACCGGCAGCAGGTTGCCGCCGGGTGCCATCTCGATGCCGAAGCGCTCGGGCTTGAGGTCCATCAGCTTCGGCAGCGGATGGGCGCCGGCCCACACAACGACCACGACCTTGCGGCCGGGCTTGTCCTTCAGCGCGTCGAAGATGCGCTGCGCCGATGCGGTGAAATCGGTCGTGGCCTGCGGGGCATATTCCTCGTGCACGACCTTGGCCTTGGAGCCGACCGCGGCCAACGCGGCCTTCACCGCGGCGACGCCGTCCTTGCCGAAGGCATAGTCCTGGGCGAGCGTGGCGATGCTGATGTTCTCGTCCTTGAGCGTCGCGGCGGAGGCCAGCGCGTCCTGAGTGGAGTTGCGCCCGGTCCGGAAGATGTAGCGGTTCCACTTTTCGCCGGTGATCTGGTCGGCCACGGCCGGCTCGACGATCAGCAGCTTCTTGTACTCCTCGGCAATCGGCAGCATGGCGAGCGCGCCCGCCGAACCGGTGGTGCCGACGGCGATGTCGACCTTGTCGTCGCCATAGGCCTGTTCGAGCGCGGCCTTGGCGAGGTCCGGCTTGAACTGGTCGTCCTTCAGGATGACCTGGATCTTGCGGCCATCGACTTCCATCGTGCCCTTGGTCGCGTATTCCAGACCCAGCATGAAGCCGGCCTCGGTCTGCCGCGCATAGGCCTCGAGCGGACCGGTCTTGCTGTAGATCAGCGCCACCTTGAGCGGCGGCTGCTGGGCGGCGGCCGGACCGGCCAGAAGCAGACCGGTGAGCGCCAGAAACGAACGACGGATCATCAAGTATCTCCCTCCCTGGAGGAGGTCCTTCTAATCCATGATCGCGGTTTGCACCACCGTGCGGAATTGATCGCGCGCGCAATTCACATACTGCTGGGGGCGCGCCACTCCAGTGGCGCGCCCCCAGCGATCAGCTTCTCATGACTTTCCCTCGAGCAACGGCCGCTCGCGTTGGAAGAGGTCGATGACGGCATCCATCACGGCGCGCACGCGCGGCAGCGCGCGCAGGTCGCGATGGACCAGCAGCCATTGGTCGGCAAAGACGTCGGGGATGATGCCGCCGATGCGGCGCAGAAGCGGGTCGGGATCGCCGAGATGGCAGGGCAGCACGGCGAGGCCGGCGCCGGTGCGGGCCGCCTCGTGCAGCACCAGCCAGTTGTTGCCGCGAATCTCGGGACGGCGTCCGCCGCGCAACGCCAGCAGCCAGCTCTGGCCCTGCATGCGAAGATGGTCGTCGTCGAAGCCGACCCATGGCAGGGCCGCCAGCGCCGCCGGGGTGGCGCGCTTCACCGAAAAATTCCGCGCGGCATAGACCGCATAGGCCAGCCGTCCCAGCTTGCGGGCCACGATGCCGCCGAGGTCCGGCACCTGCTCGCGGATCAGGAGGTCGGCCTCGCGGCGCGACAGGTTGGCCAGGGTGTGGCTCGAGACGACCTCGAATTCGATCTGACTGAGCTTGCGCCTGAGCTCGGCGGAGTAACGGGCGATCAGCGCGGCCGTGGCTTCCTCCGCCGAGAGCCGCACCGTGCCACTGACCGTGTCGCTGAGACCGGCGCTGCGGCGATGGATCGACTGCGCCGCCTTCTCCATCGCCTCGGTGTCGGCCAGCAGTTCCTCGCCGGCGCCGGTGGGCACGAAGCGATCGGGCAGCCGGTCGAACAGCCGCGCGCCGATCTGCTTTTCCAGAGCCTGCACGCGGCGCGACACTGTTGGATGGCTGACCCCCAGCGCCTTCGCCGCCGTCGTCAGGGTGCCGCCGCGCGCCAGGGCCAGGAAAATACGGAGATCGTCCCAGTTCTTATCCATGTTCAGAAATGTACAGCGGGCTTTCCTAAATGTGGACTGACGAATACGGGTGTTCGCCCTAGCATCGCATCATGCACATCGAACCCCGCCTCCTCGTCTTCACCAAGGGCGTGCGTGCCCGAATCGCCGCCACCGTCGCCGTCGGCCTCCTGGGCGTGGGCTGCGGCATCGCGCGGCTCGGCCTTCTCGGCTGGCTGATCGGCCAGATCTTCGTCGGACGGCCGCTGCAGGAGCTGGTGCTGCCGATCCTGCTGATCGCCGGGGTGATGGTGCTGCGCGGCGTGGCCGAGCACTGGCGCGCCGTGCTGGCGCACGAGACGGCCGCGCGGGTCCAGAAGGCGCTGCGCCGAACCCTTTACGACAAGGTCGCCTCGCTCGGCCCGGCGACGGTCGGCCGGCAGCGCTCCGGCGGTCTCACGCTGTCCATGATCGACGGCGTCGAGCAGCTCGAAACCTATTTCGGGCAGTTCCTGCCGCAGTTCCTGATCGCGCTGCTGACGCCGCTGCTGATCTTCGTCGTCATCTCCTTCATCGACCTGCCGGTGGCGCTGGTCATGCTGGGCTTCGCGCTGGTCGCGCTGTTCGCTCCCGCGCTCTGGCACAAGTGGGACGTCCGCGCCTCGATCGCGCGCATGACGGCCTACAAGTCGTTCGCCGCCGAGTTCCTCGATTCGATCCAGGGCCTGGCGACCCTGAAGGCGTTCGGCCAAGGCAAGGCGCGCGCCGACAAGCTCGAGGTCGAGGCGCGCGATCTCTTCCGCCGCACCATGTGGGTGTTGGGCACCAACTCGCTGGCGCGCGGCATCACCGACACGTCGATCGCAGGCGGCGCGGCCGCGGCGCTGATCTATGGCGCCTCGAGAGTCGAAGCCGGCGCCATGACGCTCACCTCGCTACTGGTCATCCTGATGCTGGGCATCGAGATCTTCCGGCCGATGCGCGAACTTCGCTCGGTGCTGCACCAGGGCATGGTCGGCCTCTCGGCGGCGCAGGGCATCTACCGCATCCTCGACGACACGCCGTCGGTGATCGACCCGGCGCCGGCCCGTCTCGATGGGCTGCTGGCCCCGACGATCGCCTTCGAGGATGTGCGCTTCTCCTATCCCGGCACGCGTCGCACCGTGCACGAGTGGCTGAACTTTACGGCGGCCGCGGGCGAGCGGCTGGGCCTCGTCGGCTCCTCGGGCGGCGGCAAGTCATCGATCGTGCGCCTGCTGCTGCGCTTCTACGATCCCGACCACGGCCGCATCCTGCTGGGCGGCCACGATCTGCGCACGCTGTCCTTCGCGCAGATCCGCTCGCTGATCTCGGTGGTGAATCAGGACACGTTCCTGTTCCACGGTACCGTCGAGGAGAACATCCGCCTCGGCCGGCCCGGCGCGTCACGTGAAGAGATGGAGGACGCGGCAAGGGCCGCCAACATCCACGACTTCATCGAGAGCCTGCCGCAGGGCTACGCGACGATCATCGGCGAAAAGGGCATCAAGCTCTCCGGCGGCCAGCGCCAGCGGGTGGCCATCGCCCGCGCGCTGCTGCGCGACACGCCGATCCTGGTGCTCGACGAGGCCCTCTCCGCCGTCGATGCCGAGAACGAGGCGGTGATCCAGGAAGCGCTCGACCGTCTGATGCAGGGCCGCACGACGCTCATCCTGGCACACCGCCTGTCCAGCGTCATCGACTGCGACCGCATCCTCGTGCTCGACCGCGGCCATGTCGCCGAACAGGGCAAGCATGCCGCGCTGATGAGCCAGGGCGGCGTCTATGCGCAGCTGATGGCCGAGCAGGCGCGCGAGCAGCAGGCCGACGTCACGCTCGATGCGCTCGCGGCACCCCAGCGCGCCGAAACGATCGCCAGCACCTCGGGCGGCGCTATGAAGCCCATTACCGAAGGCATCATCAAGGCCGAGGGCCTGACCTGGTACCAGGTCGTCGCGGCACTGATGAAGGTCATCATGCCGTGGAAGGGCAAGCTCACCGCCACCTTCATCCTGGGCGTAGCGCGCGTCGTTTCCTTCATCGGCATCGGCGTGCTCTCGGCGCTGATCGTGCTGGCGCTCAAGAACCACGAGCCCTATGGCGGCCTGGCCATCGCGCTCGCCATCCTCGCGCCCGTCTCAGGCATCCTGCACTGGTTCGAATCCTGGCTGGCGCACGACATGGCCTTCCGCCTGCTGGCCGAGATGCGCATCGACGCCTTCCGCAAGCTCGACGCGCTGGCGCCCGCCTATCTGACGCGCCGTCGTACCGGCGACCTGATGGCGCTGGCCACCAACGACATCGAGCTGGTCGAGTATTTCTTCGCCCACACGGTGGCGCCGGCCTTCGTGGCCATCCTGATCCCCGCTGCCGTCGTGATCGCGCTGGCCATGACCAGCGGCTGGCTGGCGATCACGCTGGTGCCGTTCCTGCTGGCGGTGGGGCTGAGCCCGTTCCTGATGCGCAAGCGGGTCGACCGGTTGGGCAGCCAGGCGCGCGAGGCGGCCGGCGAACTCGGCGCCTTCGCCGTCGATTCGGTGCAGGGGCTGGGCGAGATCGTGGCCAACCAGCAGGAGCGCGCGCGCGGCGACAAGCTCGACGAGCTGTCGGACCGCCACATCTCGTTGCGCCTGCCCTTCTTCAGCGAACTCACGATGCAGCACGCCATCCTGGAAGTGCTGACGGGCCTGGGCGGCCTCGCCATCGTCGTGGTCGGCGCCGTCCTCGCCTCGCGCGGCACGCTCGATCCCGGCCTGCTGCCGCTGATGACCATCCTCGCCATGTCGGCCTTCCTGCCGGTCTCCGAGATCGCGCAGATCGGCCGCCAGCTCGCCGACACGCTGGGCGCTACGCGGCGCGTCTACGCGCTGGCCAACGAGCCGATCCCGGTGCGCGACGGCCGCGGCGTGCCCGCCGCGCGCGGGGCGGCGGCGCTGGCCCTGGAACAGGTGAACTTCACCTATCCCGGCCAGACCCGGCGCGCTTTGTCCGATGTCAGCTTCGCCATTCCCGCCGGCAAGACGGTGGCGCTGGTCGGCACCTCGGGCGCCGGCAAGACCACGACGGCGCAGCTCCTGATGCGCTTCTGGGATGCCGACTCGGGCCGCATCACCCTGAACGGCACGGATCTCCGAGACTACAAGCTCGATGAGTTGCGTGGCCTCGTGGCGCTGGTGGCGCAGGACACCTATCTGTTCAACGACACGCTGCGCGCCAACATCCTGATCGCGCGGCCCGAGGCGACAGAGGCCGAGCTGCTGGCCGCGATCGAGCATGCGTCGCTGGGCGAACTGGTCGCCGCACTGCCGCAGGGTCTCGACTCGCCGGTCGGCGAGCGCGGCACCAGCCTGAGCGGCGGCCAACGCCAGAGGGTGGCCATCGCGCGCGCCTTCCTGAAGGACGCCCCGATCCTGATCCTCGACGAGGCGACCTCGCATCTCGATGCGGTGAACGAGCAGGCGGTGCGCCGCGCACTCGACGTGCTCAAGGCCGATCGCACCACCATCGTGATCGCCCATCGCCTCTCGACCGTGCGCGATGCCGACCTGATCGTGGTGCTCGACGAGGGCCGAGTGGCGGAAAGCGGCACGCACGCCTCTCTGGTTTCGCGCGGCGGTCTCTATGCCCGACTCGTGTCGCGCCAGCTTGCGTCGGTCTACGCGCCGGCTGCACAGTGAGAGCATGAAGCGACAGCTCCACCTCAACCTGTTCATCCAGAGCCGGGGCCATCACGAAGCGTCGTGGCGGCATCCCGACTCCTCACCGCTCGCGCTGACCGACATCGAGTATTTCCGCGACCTCGCGCAGCGAGCCGAAACTGGCCTCTTCGATTCGATCTTCCTGGCCGACCAGCTGGCGCTGGCCGACACGGTGGCGCATGCCGCCAGCACCTGGCTCGAGCCGATCACGGCGCTTGCCGCCATCGCCGGCTCGACGCAGCGCATCGGCCTCATCGCCACGGCCTCGACCACCTACTCCGAGCCGTTCAATCTCGCGCGACAGTTCGGCTCGCTCGACCATATCAGTGGCGGCCGTGTCGGCTGGAATATCGTCACCTCGTGGCTCGCCCCGGCTGCGCGTAACTTCGGCGGCGCGGGCCTGGTGAGCCACGACGAGCGCTACGAGCGGGGCGAGGAGTTCGTGCAGGTTGCCAAGGCGCTGTGGGACAGCTGGGCCGACGACGCCGTGATCGACGACCGTGCGAACGGTCACTATGCGCGGGCCGAGCGCATCAAGCCGATCAATCACGAGGGCAAATATTACCGCGTCGCCGGGCCGCTCAACATGCCGCGCGGACCGCAGGGTCGGCCGGTGTTCGTGCAGGCAGGCTCGTCCGATACCGGCCGGCGCTTCGCCGCCCGCCATGCCGAGGCGGTGTTCACCGCGCAGATGGAAAAGACCACCGCGCAGGAATTTTATGCCGACCTGAAGACTCTTGCGGCGGCCGAAGGTCGTCGGTCAGAGCAGGTCCTGATCCTGCCCGGCCTCAGCCCCGTGATCGCCTCGACCGAAACGGAGGCGAAGCGGCTTGCCAAGGAGCTGAACGAACTCACCGATCCCGAAGTCGGGCGCAAGCGCCTGAGCGGCCGCTTCGGCGGCCACGATTTCTCGCATCTGCCGCTCGACCGCCCGCTCACGCCAGAGGACTTCCCCGATCCCGGCACGGTCCAGGCCGCGCGCAGCCGCACCGAGGTTATCGTCGGGCTGGTCCGGCGAGAGAAGTTCACCCTGCGCCAGCTGCTCGCCTATCTCGCGGGTGCGCGCGGTCATTTCACCACCGCCGGCACGCCCGAGCAGATCGCCGACCTGATCGAAGACTGGTTCAACGACGGCGCCGCCGACGGCTTCAACCTCATGCCGCCCCTGCTCCCGTCGATGCTCGACGTGTTCGTGGCCGAAGTCGTGCCGCTCCTCCAGAAGCGCGGGCTGTTCCGGACCGCCTATGAAGGCAGCACGTTGCGCGATCATTTTGGCTTGCCGCGCCCCGCGACTGCACCATCCTGAGAGTCTGGCCGGAAATGAATTGAATCGATTCAAGCACTTACCTCATCCTGAGGAGCGCCGCCCCTCGAGTACCTCGGGGTAAACTCCACGGCGCG
>NCHQ01000043.1 GCA_002281855.1 Rhodospirillales bacterium 24-66-33
GAACGAGCTTCGACGCCCCTGGGTGAGTCGGTCTACCCGCCGCCACCGCGCCGGCTAGTCTAGCCGATCCGGCAGACGCCGACTTACAAGGGTGAGGTTCTTGTTGGTGTTTGCCGCCCACTCACCGCGGAACCGCCAGCAGTTCCGCGGCCACCAGGTCGGGTGCCGAGAGAATGCAGTTGTGGCCGGCTTCGATCGAGCGATACCGGACATGCGGCATCGCCTGGACCTTCTCGTGCATGCCGGCCGACACCGGATAGCGCGGCTTGGTGCAGGCGATGTAGGTCATTGGCCGGCCGTTTCCGGCGGGATGATGGAGCGTGATCGGCTTGGTGTAGCAGGCGACGGGGTGCGGCGTGAGATGGCTGTGCGTCCAGGCGGCCAGCTCGGGATCGTCGATGATCAGGCTGCCGACCGGCGCGAAGGGCAGCACCTCGGTGTCGTTCACGACTTTTATCAACTTCTTCCGCTTGGCCACGATCTCGGGCGGGATGCGGCCGAAGATCGACTGGCCATCGGTCGCGATGCCGCCGTCGACGATGACGAGATGGCCAATGCGGTCGGGGATGCGGTCGGTGACCAGCGTTGCGATCAGGCTGCCGAAACTGTGGCCGACCAGCACGATGTCGCGCAGGTCTTCCTTCTCCAGGGTGGCGATCGTGTCGGCGAGGAACACGTCGTTGTCGAGTTCGGGCGAGAGTTCCGCCGCGCGTTCGCCGATGCCGCGAAAGGGCAGGGCGCGGGCGTCATGGCCCGCGGCCGTCAGGCGCTCGATGACGAATTTCCAGGACCAGGCGCCCATCCAGGCACCGGGAAGACAAACGTAGGTACGGGACTCACTCATTCAGCGCGCGCCGGCGGCCTCCAGGATCGAGGCGATCTCGCGCTGGCCGCGCTGGCGTGCGTGACCCAGCGGCGTGACGCCCTGGTTGTCGGGAAGATTGACGTCGGCGCCGTGCGCGAGCAGCAGGCGCGTGATTTCGATATAGGATGCTCCGCCGTCGCCCAGGATCACGACCTCGAGCAGCGCCGTCCAGCCGAGCCGGTTCACATGGTTCACGTCGATCGCGGTCGTCAGCAGCTCGCGCACCGTCTCGACATGGCCGTGATGGCAGGCCGGGATCAGCGCCGTCCCGCCATAGCGGTTGGTGCTCTTGAGGTCGGCGCCGGCCTGCAGCGTGAGCTTCAGAATTTCCAGCCGCCCCTCGGCGCCGGCCAGCAGGAAGGCGCTGTCGCGCTTCTCGTCCTGGGCGTTGACGCTGGTGCCGGCGGCGATCAGCCGGCGCGCGGTCTCGACGTCGTTGCGTTGCGTCGCCTCGATCAGGGCGCGTTCGTCTTTAGTGAGGGTGTGGGCTGTCACTGCGCCACTCCATAGCAGAAGGAGCAGGGCCAGGACGAGGCGCAGCGTTTCGCGAGCTTTCATCGGCGTGATACCGTGCCGCAAACCAACGGAGTATGCCATGGCCACCAATCGTCGCGTGCTGCTGAAGTCGCGTCCGCAGGGCGAACCGACACTCGCCAATTTCGAGGTCGTCGACCAGGCGATTCCCGAGCCCAAGGACGGCGAATATCTGTCGCGCACGATCTGGCTGTCGCTCGATCCCTACATGCGCGGCCGCATGGCAGAGGCCAAGGGCTACGCGTCGAACGTCAATCTCGGCGATGCGATGGTCGGCGGCACGGTGGGCCAGGTCGTCAAGTCCAAGAACCCGCGCTTCAAGGAAGGCGACTATGTCGTCGAATATGCCGGCTGGCAGAGCTACGCCGTCTCTACCGGCGACATGTCGATGAAGCTCGATCCCGACGCCGCGCCGCTCTCGACCGCGCTATCGGTGCTCGGCATGCCGGGCATGACTGCCTGGTGGGGCTTGATGGAGATCGGCAAGCCCAAGGCCGGCGAGACCGTCGTGGTGTCGGCGGCGTCCGGTGCCGTCGGCTCGGTCGTCGGCCAGCTCGCCAAGCTCAAGGGCTGCCGCGCAGTCGGCATCGCTGGCGGCAAGGAGAAGTGCGACTACGTCGTGAACGAGCTGGGCTTCGACGCCTGCGTCGACTATCGCGCGGCCGGCGGCAACCTGTTCAAGGAGCTGCGGGCCGCAGCGCCCAAGGGCATCGACATCTACTTCGAGAACGTGGGCGGGGCGGTGCAGGCGGCGGTCGTGCCGCAGCTCAACGACTTCGCGCGGGTGCCGCTCTGTGGCCTGATCTCGCACTACAACGAGATGCAGATGAGCCCGGGTCCCGACTGGCGCCTGCTGCTGATCAAGCGCGCCACCGTGACCGGGTTCATCGTCTCGGACCACTTCGGCCAGATGGCCGACTTCTGGAAGGAAGTGCCGGCCGCGGTGAAGGCCGGCAAGATCAAGTATCGCGAGGATGTCGTGAAGGGCATCGAGAACGCGCCCGAGGCCTTCATCGGCCTCCTGAAGGGCCGGAACTTCGGCAAGCTGCTGGTGCAGGTCGCCGAGGATCCGACCCGGAAGTAGGCCTCAGGCGGCGGGCCGGTTCTTCAGCGCCAGGCCCATCGTCACCCAACCCGACCCGATGAAGATCAGGTCGATGCCGAGGAAGATGCCCAGCACGAAGAAGCTGGAGGCCGGCCACTGGGCGATGATCATGGCGCCCAGCAGCAGGGTCACGAGACCGGACACGACGACCCAGCCCCACGGCTTGCCGGCGGACTTCATGCTGAAGGCGAGGAAGATGCGCAGCACGCCGCCGGCCACGAGCGCCGCGCCCAGCATCAGCGTCAGGATGGTGGCCGCGGCGAAGGGGTTGCCGATGGCGATAACGCCGGCGCCGACATAGAGCGCGCCGAGCAGCATCCAGACGATGAATTTGCCCCAGCCCTTGACGCTGAAGGCCGCGACGATTTCCGCGACGCCGCCCATGATCATCATGATGCCGACGATCATGACGGCCGAGGCGGTCGCGGCGACGGCGCTGCCGAGCGCAATGAAGCCGGCGATCAGGAACACGACGCCCAGGGCCACGATCCATCCCCACTTGGCGCGCAGGACCTTGAGGCCTTCCGCGAGATTGGGAGGAAGCGGCGTATTGGTGGACATTGTCATGACGATGCTCCTTCAGAGCGGAATGGACAATGTCAGGATACACCCGCCCAATGGCACTGTCGCTGGTTGTATGGGAAACTTCAGTGTCACAGGAATGCAGGAAAAGATGACCGAACCCAAGAAAGAGGGCGCCGCGCCGCGGCCCGCCACCACCGTGCTGCTGCTGCGTCCGTCGCAGCCGGGCGACGCGGCATCGCCGCTGGAAGTGTTCATGGTGGTCCGCCATCACCAGATCGATTCCTTCTCCGGCGCGCTCGTGTTTCCCGGTGGCAAGCTGGAGGAGGCGGACGGTGCCCCGTCGCTGCGGGCGCGTTGCGGCGGCGCCGACAAGATCGACGATGCCGAGCTCAAATTCCGCGTCGCCGGCGTGCGCGAGGCCTTCGAGGAATGCGGCGTCCTGCTCGCCCGCAAGCGTGGCCAGCGGGCCCTGATCGGGGCCGCCGACCTCAAGGGGATCGAAGAGCGCTGGCGCGCCAAGCTTGCCAAGGATGAGGCCAGCATCGTCGACATGGTCGAGGCCGAGGATCTGGAGATCGCGACCGAGCTGATGACGCCCTACGCTCACTGGATCACGCCGACCTTCGTGCCGAAGCGCTTCGACACCTGGTTCTTCCTGGCCGAGGCGCCGGAGGATCAGATCGCTCTGCACGATGGGTCCGAGTCGACGGACTCCGTATGGATCGGACCTCAGGAAGCGATCGAGGAGGGGAAGGCCGGCAAGCGGACGCTGGTCCACGCCACGACCAAGAACCTCGAACTCCTGGCCGAGGGCAAGACGGTCACGGGCGCGATCGCCGCAGCCGGCGCGCGCAAGATCGTCACGGTCCAGCCCTGGGTCGAAGAGAAGGACGGCAAGAAGTTCCTGCACATCCCCGAGGGCGCCGGATATCGCAATCTCGTCCGTGAGATGCCGCCCGGCGGTGGTGTTCCGCAGACCGGAAGATAATTCCGCATATTGCGCTGCGGCGAAGAAAAGCGGCTCGCCCGGAATGGGCGAGCGCGCTAAGAGCGACCCTATAAACGCTCGTTCATGAACCGACTTCGGTCGGACCAGGTGGAGGAAGAAGAACGATGGTCGGAATCGTGGCCTATGGCGCTTATGTGCCGCGCCTTCGTCTCAATCGTCAGGCCGTCTATGACGCCAACAAGTGGTTCGCTGCCGGCCTGCGCGGCCTCGCCAAGGGCGAACGCTCGATGGCCAATTGGGACGAGGACTCGATCACCATGGCAGTCGAGGCGTCGCGCGACTGCCTGACCAGCCACAAGGCCGAGGATGTCCGCAACATCTACTTCGCCTCGACGACGCATCCGTTCAAGGATCGCCAGAATGCCGGCGTGATCGGCACGGCGCTGAACGTCGAGCAGAACCTCTCGGCCACGGATATCGGCGGCTCGCTCAAGGCCGGCACCTCGGCGCTCATCGCCGGCCTCAACGCGTCCAAGGAAGGCGCCCCGACCCTGGTCGCCGCCGCCGACAAGCGGATGGCGCGCGTCGCCTCGTCGAACGAGCTGAACTACGGCGACGGCGCCGCGGCGCTGCTCTGCGGCACCGAGAATGTGATCGCCAAGCTGGTCGGTCATCATTCGGTTTCGATGGATTTCGTCGATCACTTCCGTGGCGACGAGTCGGACTTCGACTACGGCTGGGAAGAGCGCTGGATCCGCGACGAGGGCTACTCGAAGATCGTGCCGCCGGCGATCAAGGCCGCCCTTGCCGCCTGCAAGCTCAACGGCTCGGACATCACGCACTTCATCATGCCCAGCCTGATGCCGGCGGTGCCGAAGCAGATGGCCAAGATGGTGGGCATCGGCGAGGGTGCGGTGCGCGACCTGCTCGGCGCGACGCTGGGCGACACGGGTGCCGCCCATGCGCTGGTCATGCTGGTCGACGCGCTGGAAGGCGCCAAGGCGGGCGACAAGATCATGGTCGTCGCCTTCGGCCAGGGCGTCGACATCCTGGTGTTCGAGGTCACGGCCGAGAAGGACAAGCTTCCCGCGCGCAAGGGCCTGTCGGGCTGGATGGCGCGCCGGAAGGAAGAGAAGAACTACATGAAGTTCCTCGCCTTCAACGAGATGCTGCCGATCGACAAGGGCATGCGCGCGGAGTTCGACAAGAAGACCGCGCTGTCGGTCCTGTGGCGCAAGCGCGACATGATCTACGGGCTGGTCGGCGGCAAGTGCAAGGTGTGCGGCACCGTCCAGTTCCCGCGCAGCCAGGTCTGCGTCAACCCGAACTGCCATGCGATGGACAGCCAGGACCCCTACGCGATGGCCGGGCTGGAATGTTCGGTGATGTCGTTCACTGCCGACTCGCTCACCTATTCGCCGGACCCGCCGGCGTATTACGGCATGATCACCTTCCCCGAGGGCGGGCGGTTCATGGCCGACTTCACGGACAGCGACAAGGATCAGGTGAAGGTCGGCGCCAAGATGCGCATGACCTTCCGCATGCGCGACAACGACCAGATGCGCGGCGGCTTCAAGCGTTACTTCTGGAAGGCGACCCCGGTTTGAGCCTGTCGGCTCGGATCGCCTTCCCGGTTCAACAGTTTCGTTAGTTTCAAGAGTTCAACCTCACCACCAAGGAGACCTGCAATGGCTCGTGGTATCAAGGACAAGGTCGCTATTCTCGGCATGGGCTGCTCCAAGTTCGGCGAACGCTGGGACAGCGGCGCCGAGGAGCTGATGCTCGAAGCCTACAAGGAATGCCTGAAGGACGCGGGCATCGACCAGAACCAGCTCCAGGCGGCCTGGTTCTCGACCGCCATCGACGAGGTCCATGTCGGCAAGTCCGGCATTCCGCTGTCGATGACGCTGCGCCTGCCCAACATTCCCGTGACGCACGTCGAGAACATGTGCGCGTCGGGCACCGAGGCCTTCCGCGGCGCCTGCTACGCGGTCGCCTCCGGCGCCGCCGACTTCGCGCTGGCGCTGGGCGTCGAGAAGCTGAAGGACACCGGCTACGGCGGCCTTCCCGGCGGCCGCGGCGGCCCGCTGCAGGTCCTGTGGAACGCCAATGGCACCGCGCCGGGCAACTTCGCCCAGCTCGCCACCGCCTACATGACCGCGCACGGCGTGTCGGGAGAGGACCTCAAGAAGGCGATCGGCCACGTCTCGTGGAAGAGCCACCAGAACGGCGCCAAGAACCCGAAGGCCCATCTGCAGAAGGCCGTCGAGATGGACACCATCCTCAACGCCCCGATGATCGCCTCGCCGCTCGGCCTGTTCGACTGCTGCGGCGTCTCGGACGGCGCGGCCGCGGCCATCGTGACGACGCCCGAAATCGCCAAGGCGCTGGGCAAGAAGGACATCGTCAGCGTCAAGGCGCTGCAGCTCTCGGTCTCGAACGGCTCCGAGTCGGGCCACAATTCGTGGGATGGCAGCTACTTCCACACGACGCGCATCGCCTCGAAGAAGGCCTATGAAGAGGCCGGCATCAAGAGCCCGCGCGACGAAGTGTCGATGTTCGAGGTCCATGACTGCTTCTCGGTCACCGAGCTGGTGACCATGGAAGACCTCCACATCTCCGAGACCGGCAAGGGCTGGAAGGACGTGCTCGACGGCTTCTACGACGCCGACGGCAAGATCCCCTGCCAGATCGACGGCGGCCTCAAGTGCTTCGGCCATCCGATCGGCGCCTCGGGCCTGCGCATGCTCTACGAGATGTATCTGCAGATCCAGGGCAAGGCCGGTCCCCGCCAGCTCAAGGACCCGCGCATCGGCATGACGCACAATTTGGGCGGCGCGCCGCGCGAGAACATCGCCAGCGTGGCCATCGTCGGCCGCTACGAGTAGTCGCGAATCGTGAAGCCCTCTCTCTGACTCGAGGGAGTCGGGGGGAGGGCTTTTCTTTGCATCCGATCAGGAGGAGACACCCATGGAGCTCGACAAGAAGCTCATCGGCCACGAGTTCGATCCGTTCACCGCCACCGTCGAGGCGGGCAAGATCAAGCTGTTCTGCAAGGCCATCGGCGAGGAAGACCCGATCTACTCGGACGAGGCCGCGGCCAAGGCGGCAGGCTATCGCGGCATCACCGCGCCGCTCACCTTCCTGCGCGCCCTGCAGGCCGACGATCCCAACAAGGGCGGACTGCTGCGCCTGCTCAATGTCGATATCGGACTGATCCTGCACGGCGAGCAGCACTTCGAATACTACGCGCCGGTCGTGGTGGGCGACGTGGTCACCTGCCAGGAGAAGGTCGTCGACATCTACGACAAGAAGGGCGGCGCCCTTTGGTTCGTCGTCCAGGAGATGGAGATGAAGGACCAGACGGGCAAGCTGCTGGCCAAGGGCCGCGGCGTCACCGTCGTTCGCAACCCCGACGCGGCGAAGAAGTAAGGGAGGCACTCATGGCAACTGCGACCGCTCCGAAATTTGCCGACGTAAAGGTCGGCGACGAACTCAAGCCGCTGGTGCTGCCGCCGATCAGCCGCCACCAGCTCGCCCTCTATTGTGGCGGCTCCGGCGACCACAATCCGATCCACGTCGATCTCGACTTCGCCAAGAAGTTCGGTTTCAAGGACGTGTTCGCCCACGGCATGCTGTCGATGGCTTTCCTCGGGCGCCTCGTCACGTCGTGGGTCCCGCAGAAGCAGGTCCGCGGCCTCGGCACGCGCTTCACCTCGATCACCTGGGTGGGCGACGTCATCACCGTTTCAGGCAAGGTAACGGGCAAGCGCGAGAAGGACGGCGAGACGCTGGTCGATCTCGAGATCAAGTGCACCAACCAGAACGGCCAGGACACGCTTCAGGGCAACGCGACGGTCGCGCTTAACTAAACATCACCACCTCACCCTGAGGAGCGCCACAGGCGCGTCTCGAAGGGGCGGCAACATAACGACTGGTTCCCACCCTTCGAGACGCCCCGCTGCGCGCGGCTCCTCGGGGTGAGGCGGACTTGAAGGATCACGACATGGGTCAGATGGATGGCAAGGTGGCGATCGTCACTGGTTCGGGACGCGGCATCGGCAAGGAGATCGCGCTGCGCCTGGTGCGCGACGGCGCCAGCGTGGTGATCAACGACATCGACGACGCGCCGGCGGAAGAGACCGTCGCGGAGATCATCAAGGCGGGCGGCAAGGCGGTGGCCTGCAACGGCGACGTCTCCAAGCCCGACTTCGGCGATCGCATCGTGAAAGCCGCCGTCGACGCGTTCGGCGACTGTCACGTCGTCGTGAACAATGCCGGCTACACGTGGGACTCGGTCATCCAGAAGATGACCGACGAGCAGTGGTACGCCATCCTCGACGTCCACCTGACCGCGCCGTTCCGCATCCTTCGCGCCTTCCAGCTGCATTTCAAGGATGCCGTCGAGAAGGAGCGGGCCGAGGGCAAGCGCGTCGTGCGCAAGGTCGTGAACATCTCCTCGACCTCGGGCGTGAACGGCAATGCCGGCCAGTCCAATTATTCCGCGGGTAAGGCCGGCATCGTCGGCCTGACCAAGACCCTGGCGAAGGAATTCGGCCGCTACGACGTCACGGTGAACGCGGTAGCCTTCGGGTACATCCAGACCCGCCTCACCAAGCCGCTGGCCCAGGGCGAGACCGGCGAGATCGAGGTCCAGGGCCGCACCGTCAAGATCGGCGTCCAGGGCGGCCGCCTCGCCGCGCTGAACCAGATGATTCCGCTGGGTCGCGGCGGCCTGCCGGAGGAAGCGGCCGGTTCGGTTTATCTTTTCTGCAGCCCCGATAGCGATTATGTCAGCGGCCAGTGCCTCGTCGTGAACGGCGGCCTCTGAGCGCCGCTCGACGAAACAACGGATCGAGGGGTGGCCTGCGGGCCACCCTTTTTCGTTGTATGGGGTACAGAGGCTATGAGGGTGGAGCGCGTTGGGGTCTCTTGAGATCGGTATCGTGGGCTGCGGCATCGCCGGGCAGGCCGCAGCAGGCTTCCTGGCCGATGCCGGACATGTCGTCACTCTGCTGGAACGATTCGAGCAGCCGCAAGCGGTGGGCGCCGGGCTGTTGCTGCAGCCCACCGGCCTTTCGGTCCTGCGCGCCCTCGGGCTCGAGCAGGAGGCGGTCGCCGCCGGCGCGCGGATCGACGGGATCCTGGGCGAAAACCAGTGGGGTGTCAGGGTCATCGACCTCGCCTATGGCGACCTGCATCCGGCGGCGTTCGCGCTGGGCATTGGCCGGTCGCCCCTGTTCGACCTGTTGCACCGCCGGGTCCTCGGCGCGGGGGCCCGGCTGGTCACCGGCGTCGAAATCGTGGACGTCGAGCGCGAGGGCGCCCGGGCCGTTGCGCTCGACCGCAAGGCCCGCCGGCACGGCCCCTTCGACCTCCTGGTGGTCGCGGATGGGGCGAGTTCCGCGCTGAGGCCCCGCGTCTTCCCGCGGGCCCGGGCACCCGTTTACCCGTGGGGCTGCATCTGGGCGACCGTGCCAGACACCCATGCCTTCGGCGCAACGGGCCTGCTGCGCCAGCGCTTTTTCGGCACGTCGGCGATGCTGGGCCTTCTCCCCGTGGCGTCCGACCGGCTCACCCTGTTCTGGAGCCTGCCCACCGCCGAGCTGGAGGCCGACTGGCCGCTCGATCTCGCGGCGATACGGCGCAAGGCCCTGGCGCTCTGGCCGGACGCGGCCGCCATCGTCGAGCGCGCGGTCGACGCCGGCGCGTTCGCGCGCGCGACCTATCGTCATGTCTCGCTGCCACGCTGCAACGAGGGGCCGGTCCTGTTGATCGGCGATGCCGCGCACGGCACCAGCCCGCAGCTCGGCCAGGGGGCCAATCTCGGCCTGCTCGACGCCCATGCGCTGGCCCGCAGCCTCGCCGAGGCTGGCGACGTGCCGCAGGCGATGGAGCGGTTCGCCGCGCGGCGGGGAACGTCCAATCGGTTCTACGGAACCGCCAGCCACCTGCTGACGCCGTTCTTCCAGTCGCACCACGATCTCCTTGCGATCCCGCGCGACCTCGTCCTGCACCGTGCCTGCCTGACTCCGCCTGCCCGGCGCATGCTGGCGGCATCATTGGCGGGCCTGCGCCGCGGCTGGTGGACGGCCGACACGCTGGACGCCGACGGCCGCTATCCGCTCTAGCTGCGTCGCGACAGGGCGGCCCAACGGCCCGGCGTGACGCCGAATCGGGCGGAGAAATGCCGTGTGAGATGGCTCTGGTCGGCGAAGCCCGCGGCGGCCGCGGCGTCGGACAGGGGACTGCCCTCGCCGATCAGGGCCTGCGCCCGCATCAGGCGCCGGCCGACCTGGTACCGATGGGGCGAGGTGCCGAAGACCGACCGGAAATGACGGGCGAGGGTGAAGCGGTCGAGCCCGCTCACCCTCTCGAGCTCGTCGGAGCCCACGGCACGATGGGATTCGGCCACCAGGAAGTCGCGGGCCTGCCGCACGGCGCGAAGGGCGACGCTGCCGCGTCCCCGGCGGGGGCTGCCGTCACCCCGCCGCGCCAGGAGATCGGCGAGGCGGCCGATCGTGGCGTCGATCGCCAGCGGCTCCAGAGGCTGCGGGAAGTCGACAAAGGCCTCTTCGATGACCCTCGCCGTCTCGGGATCGTGCCCGACCGCCTCCGCGACATGGGGCGGGCTGGCGCCGTCCAGCGCCTGGGAGATCGCAGCCGGATCGAGATAGAGCATGCGATAGGCGAAGGCGCGGCCCTCGCCGGCATGGCCGTCATGTGCCTCGTCCGGATGCAGCACCAGCACCTGCCGCGCCCGGCTGGCCCGCAGGCTGCCGCGATAGTGGAATTGCTGCACGCCATAGAGGGTGAGGCCGATCCCGTAGGTCTCGTGCCGATGCAGGTCGTAGGCATGGCCGCCGAAGCGCCCTTCGAGACGCTGCAGGCCGGCGGCCGGTCGGTCGAGGCGGATCTGGTCGAGGGTCATGCACGAACGTTCAAGACGATGGGGGCACCATGCCCCATATCGGGGGCATGATCTACGAAACCAAGACAGCCCTCGTGCTGCGCAAGGACATGCCCGCCTGGCAGGTGGCCAATGTCGCGGCTTTCCTGGCGGGCGGCCTCGCCGGCACCCACGCCCATCTGATGGGTGAACCCTATCGCGACGGCGGCGGCCGGGCCTACACGGCCCTGATCCGCGAGCCGGTGTTCGTCTATGGCGCGACCTTGGAGGAGCTTCGGCGGACGCACCAGCGGGCGCTGTCGCGCGAGCTGGTGCCCGCGATCTACATCGAGCCGATGTTCACCACGACCAACGACGCCGACAATCGCGCTTCCGTGGCCGCGGCCCCGGTGGACGCGCTGGACTTCGTCGGCATCGGCGTGCACGGGCCACGCAAGGTCGTCGACAAGGTGGTGAACGGGCTGAAGTTCCTGGCTTAGCCAGGGCGCCTCCTGCGCATCAGGATCAGGGCGGAGGCCGCGAGGTTGAGCCCCATGCAGACTGCCAGCGGTACGCCGTACCCACCCGAGGCGTCGCGCAGGACGCCCAGCAGACCGGGCCCGAAGGCGTAGAGGGTTTGCATCACCGCCGTGGACAGGGCGACGATCGCGGGGAAGCGATCGGCTGTGAATTCTCGCTGCACGATCATCGGCGACAGGGTGATGATGTTGCCGACGGCCAGGCCATAGGCGGCACAGGCGCCGTAGACCGCAAGCGGTGTCTCGACGAATTCCAGGACCGCGATGGCGCCGGCCTGCACGAGGAAGCAGATCGCCGAGGCGCGGCGCGGCTCGAGGCGGTCGATGACCAGCCCCAGTACGATGCGGCCGGCCAGCGCCGTCACGGCATTGATGCCGACGGCTAGGGCGGGGTCGATCGCCAGTCCGCTGGCGGCCGCACGGGAGGTCACCAACGGCACGAGATGGGTGAGGAAGCCGACCTGCGACGTCAGCACGAGGGCGAACGGCGCGGCGATGCTCCAGAAATGCCACTCCCGCAGCGGGGCCAGCCGATGGAGCCGCACCGTCGTCGGCTTGGGCGAGAGGGGTCCCCTGCGAACGAACAACGCCACGGCACCTGCGGCCAGGACGATGCCGACGGCCACCAGAAGCCGCTCGGCCGTCGCGAAGCCCAGTGCCGGGATGGCCGCCAGCAGCACCGGCGTGACGACGAGGCCGGCGAGCGTCGCGCCGCTCAGCGCAAGATTGAGCGCGAGGCCGCGCTTGCGGTCGAACCACTGGCCGACGGTGGCGGCGATCGGCGCCACGCTGGTGGCGTTCCAGCCCGGCGCCATCACCACGTAGAGTAGGACCAGCTGCCACGGCTCGGTGACCGACGGCAGCAGCATGAGAGCTGCGGTGGTGGTCGACAGGCCGGCCAGGAACACGGTGCGTGGGCCAAAGCGGCCGATCGCTTCGGCGATGCGTGGGAGCAGCAGGGCACCCAGCAGATAGTGCGCGGTCACGACCGACGAGATGAATCCCGTCGACCAGCCGCGGGCACGCTGCAGCTCAACCAGATAGATGCCGTGGGCATAGAAGCCGAAGCCCCAGGCGAACACGGCCGTCACGAAGCAGGCGAAGACGACGCGCCAGGCGGCCGGCGATGTGTCCGCAGCCGTGTTCAGCGACATGGTGGGCGCACGTTCAGGAACGGCTGACGTGGGCCGAAACGCAGCGCCAGCCCTCCGGCCGCAGCTGCCAGTCGTCGGTGTACCAGCCGGCGCCCGTGCTGCCGTCGGGCCTGGTGTAGCTGGTCCGCGCATGGATGATGGCGAAGGAGCCCAGCAGGCGGATCTTCACGTCGTGCTCGCGCAGGTTCTTTACCGCCGAACCGCGGCCGATCTGCGCCAGGAAGGCGGCGCGCTCGATCAGGGTACCGTCGGGATTGGTATTGTGGAAATCGTCCGACAGATGCCGGTCGAACCACTCGACGTCGGCCTCGCCGACCGAGCGCACGTAATGGTGATTGAGCTGCTTCAGGGTCTCGAGATGCCGTGCCGTCGTCTCGTCCGCCATGGCGCTTCCTTTCCTGTCTGGTCGGCCCTCACGACACGAAGAGACGCACGCCGACCGGCAGTGCGCGCGCCTTCTCGAGTCCTTCCATCGTCGTGCGGTAGCCGAGCTCGATCGCCGCATCGAAGCTCGTCCAGTCCAGCAGGTCTATATGGGTCATCGGCGGCACGATCAGCAAATCGGCGGCGGCGCGATCCTCGGCCGCCCGCGAGGTGCTGGCGACCAGAGCCGAGCGCAGCAGGATGCGCACGATCGAGGGGATGGGCAGCATCTCGTTGCGCTTCCAGACGAGGCGCCGGAAGAACTGCCACGCCGACCAGGGCTCCATGACGCCTTCGCCGGCGGACAGCGCGCCGCCGGTGTCGATGTCGACGCCGATCGTCACGCCACGCCCCAGCCGCTGCATGGCGCGCACGGGAAAATTGTCGATGACGCCGCCATCGACATGGACTTCGCCCGCCTCGTTGAAGGGCGGCATCACACCGGGAATCGACACCGACGCGCGCAGCCATCGCCACAGCCGCCCGACCGTATGGATGTCGGCCCTGGAGGTCGTGAGGTTCGCGGTCATGCAGTAATAGGGGAGGATCAGGTCCTCGATGTCCTTCTCGCCGAAGGCCATGCGCAACAGGCGCGTGACCCTGCGGCCGCCAAACAGCGAGATCAGCGGCACCGTGTAGTCACTGAGCGGATTGTTGTCGACGAAGGCGCGGCGGAAGCGCGCGTCGAGTTCCTGGTCGTTCCAGCGTGAGGCGACGCCGGCCGCGACGATGGCGCCCATGCTGGTGCCGCCCACCAGATCAATCGGCACGCCGCACTCGCGCAGCGCCTTGACCACGCCGATATGGGTGAAGGCGCGCGCGCCGCCACCGGCCATGACGACGCCCACCGCATGACCGGTGAGGATGCGGGCCAGCCGGTCGATGTCGGCGTGGACGTCGAGGCGCACGTGATGGTGGTTGCCGTAGAGGCCGCCGGCCAGCAGCGGGGCGGTGGAGCCCGCCTTCGGATCGTGACCCTCGTGCAGCAGCACCAGCTCGCGGCGCCGGTGGAACACCGCGCCGCTCTGCGCCGTCTCGATCTCGAACGGCACCCGGGTCGGCGCGTCGTTGTCGGCGTTGCGCATCACGACCAGGCAATCGGCCTGGCGCAGGCAGAGCTCGGTCCAGGGTGTCAGGGTCGGATCGGCGCGGTAGAGGACGAACGAGGATTCCATCTCGCAGCGCGCGAACCATTCGGGCTCCTGCTCGAGCGATTCCGATCCCAGCATCTGTACCTGGGTGCCGATGCGGCCCAGCGCATTGGCCAGCATCACCGCGAAGCGCGCCGAGGGAACGTCGGGGCCGCTCGGCAGCAGCGCGAAGGTGCGCGGCTGGCGGCGGCCGCCGGCCGCGTCCTGTGCATTGCGCGCCACGACGCTGCGCATCAGCGCCGGAAGCACCTCGGGATGGTTGGAGGTGAGGGCATGGAAGCTGGTCTGGGGCAGCCGCCAGACCTCGCTGTCGCGCAGCGCCGCCACGCTTCGCGTGCGTTTGCCCTGGGACAGGAGCGACATTTCGCCGACGAGATTGCCCGGCGGAATCTCGGCGATCAGCAGGGGCTCGCGCGCGTCGCCTGCTTCGTGATGACGAAAGACCCCGAGCGAGCCGCTCGTCACGACATAGACGGCATCGGCCGGTTCGCCCTGGCGGAACAGCGGCGCGCCGCCGGGCAGTATCAGCAAGGTGAGCTGGTGCTCGACGGCGGCCAGGGCTTCGGGGGCGAGGTCGGCGAACAGCGGGGTCTGCTGCAACACCTTCTGCAGACGCAGCCGGGCGGTATCCTCGCTCGGCACGGCGAGGCTCATCCCCCGGTCATTCCCTTCAGCGCCCAGCCGATGGTCTGGTCGGCGCGTGCCCACACCATCTCCCGCCATTTGTCGCCGGCCGGGAAGAAACGTTCTTTTATGTCGGCCTTCAGGGCGTGGCCCTGCGCCGAGCCGAGGTCGCCGCGATGATGCAGCCAGTTGTCGGCGCGCACCGCGTTCAGCACCTCCGGCACCGTGTAGGTGCCGTATTCCAGCGCCACCGGCGTCACCTCGGCATCGGGTAGCTCCTGCGGGAAGGCATCGGTCATGACGCCGACCACCACCGCCGAAGTCGAGGTGCCGCCTTCGGGCGAGGTCATCTCGTCGCCGTACCAGGCCTTGGCGCGGCCGAACGACTTGGCGGCCGGCGATACCGCGCAGATCAGTTCGCCATGGCCGAACGGGCCGAGGCCGGTGTGGAAATCGATGATCCCGACGCGCCGGGCCTGCGACAGCTCCTCGCGGGCGATGGCGCGGATCGTGCGGTTGCTCCAGGTTGGTGCGGTGCCGCCGAAGAAGATCCCGTCGGGATGCGTGTACTGGCCACCGCTGATCGCGCTCTGCAGGCCGAAGGCACCGTGCTTCTGGGCATAGGCCGCGAACACGCGTTCGGTTTCGGCCGCACTCGCCTCGTTCCACTCGACCGGCAGGACCGCGTCGGCGATCGCGAGATAGCCGTCGTTCTTCGGATAGCCTTTGTCGTGGTCGACGAAGTTGCGGTTGAGATCGACATTGTCCTCGGTGACGCGGCGCGTCCACGCGAAGCCATAGGGGTTGAGCGCATGGATCAGCAGCGCACCCGTGTCGGGCGGCAGCTTCGCCGGACCACCCGAGCGCATCCACGCGATCTCCGCGCCCGATCCGCAATGGCCCTCGACGCCATGCGTGCCGGCAATCAGCACAAGCATGTTCGCGGCATCGGCCGCCCCGAACCGCGCCGTGTCGAGGAACAGCGGCTCGCCGTTGGGGCCGCGCGCCTTCGGGTTCAGCCAGGACCGCAGCGCGCCGCCAGCTTCGGCAGCGGCGCTGCAGAACTTCGCACGCGCCTCGGCGTAGGTTTCAGAGAAGCACTCGGACACTGAGAACATGCATTTCCTCCGACCGGCATCGTAGCCGGTTTGGCGGCAGCGCGGAAAGCATGTCGGACAACAATGCCTCACCCTTGTAAGTCGGCGTCTGCCGGATCGGCTAGACTAGCCGGCGCGGTGGCGGCGGGTAGACCGACTCACCCAGGGGCGTCGAAGCTCGTTCCT
>NCHQ01000020.1 GCA_002281855.1 Rhodospirillales bacterium 24-66-33
ACTAGCGACGACGAAAACAATTCATGCCGAAGCACGTCATGTTCGCCGCCGCCGGCGTATCCCTTTCCTATCAGACAATGCATAGAACACACGACCCTCGGGTCGGGACCTTCTTCGAGCGGCACTTCCGGTGGGTCTTTCGACCCGCCCGCCTCAGTGTCTGAGGCGGTTCCGGCGGCCCCGCTCGTCGTCGGGAGCCGGGCTTATATGGGTACCCCTCCAGACCGTCAACTTGAATCTTGGGGAAAACGCTACCGTCCTCGGAGGACGACGTCTTCCGACGGTTAGCAGGGCCCGCACCCACCGAGACCAGCCCCTCTAATGTAGGTGCTCATATCCGCCCCGCAAGGCCACCGAACCGCAGGATCCGGTCGCTGCAAGAGCGACGAACAGACCGGACATTGCGCAGCAAACCATTGATTTGGCTGCATTTTCTCGCCAACCCGCCTGGTGCTGCGGGCCATGCCTCGAGTCGCGCTCCGCGCGTTTACCCCGGGGGATGCGACTCTCATTTCGATTATTTCGGTTATTTCGGTTGTTTCGTTTATTCGCCAGAGTGCCGGCTTGACGACGGCCTGCCAGCTCGCGGCCATCGCCCCCGTGGGTGTTCTACAGCGCGGCCTCGATCGCCGCGGTGATCTCGCTGGAAACCGGCCGAACCCGGCTCGGCCAGGCGCCCTGCAGGCTGCCGTCCTTGCCGATCAGGTACTTGTGGAAGTTCCACCTGGGCGCCGCCCCCTCGCCGGCCTCCGCCGCGATCCACTTGTAGAGGTCGTGGGCTTCGGGCCCGATCACCTTCTGCTTGGCAGTCAGCGGGAAGGTCACGTCGTACATCGATTGGCAGAAGCTCGCGATCTCGCCTTCGCTGCGCGGCTCCTGGGCACCGAAATCGTTGCAGGGCACGCCCAGCACCACGAGGCCGCGCGGACCGTAGGTCTCATGCAGGGCCTGCAGGTCAGTGTATTGCGGCGTGAACCCGCAATAGGAGGCGACGTTCACCAGCAGGATCGGCTTGCCGGCCAGGCTCTTCAGATCGAGCGCCTTGCCGTCGATCGCCGTGAAGCTGAAATCGTGCGCGCCCATGTCAGGCCTCCCTTCAGGTTTCGTCGTCGTAGCGCTGCTCGCGCCATGGATCGCCATAGTTGTGATAGCCGCGGACTTCCCAGAAGCCCGGCTTGTCGAGTTCCGAGAACTCGATGCGCTTGATCCACTTGGCACTCTTCCAGAAGTAGAGCTTGGGGATCACGACGCGCAGCGGCCCGCCATGCTCGCGGCTGATCGGCTCGCCGTTCCAGCTCCATGCCAGCATGACGTCTTCGGCGGCGAAGTCGGCCAGCGGCACGTTGGTCTTGTAGGTGTCGTAGGCGTGGAAGATCACGTGTTGCGCCGACGCCTTGGGCTTCACCAGCGCGATCAGATCGCGGGCGCTCACACCCTCCCACCGGTTGTCGTAGCGCGACCAGGCGGTGACGCAGTGTATGTCGTTCGTCAGCTCGGTCTTCGGCAGGGCCTTGAATTCATCCCACCTCAGGGTTGCAGGGGCTTCGACCTCGCCATCGATAAACAGGCGCCACGCATGCGTGGGAATTTCGGGCTTGATGCCGAGGTCGAGCACCGGCCAGGTCTCGACCAGGCGCTGACCGGGCGGCAGGCGTTCCGAGGGTGCCGCAGTCGTGCCGGTGAGCAGGCGGCCTTCCTCGGCCCACTTCTGCTTGCTGTCGACCAGCTTGTCCTTGATCTCGCCGGACAGGGTGACGTCGTCGTCGGCCATGGAACCCCTCAGATGCTGCGGCCCGCTTTCTCCCAATATGGCGCGCGCAGCTTGCGTTTGAAGATCTTGCCCGAATCCTCACGGGGAAGTGCGGCGGTGAGCTCAACCACCCGGGGCACCTTGTAGCGCGCCAGATGCTCCCCGAGATAGGCGCGCACGGATGACGCATCCAGGGAGGCACCGGCCGCCGGCTCGACATGGGCGCAGATCTGCTCGCCGAACTCCTCGTCGGGAATGCCGAACACGGCACAGTCGCGCACGCCCGGCATCTGGATCAGCACCCCCTCGATCTCGGCCGGGTAGATGTTGACGCCACCGGAGATGATCATGTCGCGCTTGCGATCGCACAGGAACAGGAAGTCGTCGGCATCGACGTAGCCCACGTCACCCACCGTGACGAGCTGGCCAAGCGATATCTCGCGCCGCTTGGCGTCATCGTTGTTGTAGGTGAATTCCGACAGATGCGGACCGCGCAGGTAGATCTCGCCGACCTCGCCCTGCTTCACGTCCTGCCCATCCTCATCCACGATCCGCAGGATGCCGCCGGGCACCAGCCGGCCGACCGTGCCGGGCTTGCGCAGCGCCTCTTCCGAGCCGTGCCAGACCACGACGCCGGTCTCGGTCGCGCCGTAATATTCGTTGATGACCGGCCCCCACCACTCGATCATCTGGCGCTTCACGGCGGGTGCGCACGGCGCGGCGCCATGGCTGACGAAACGCAGCGACGAGACGTCGTGGCGCGCGCGGACTTCCGCCGGCAGGCGCAGCAGGCGCACGAACATGGTCGGCACGATGTGCATGTGGGTGACCCCGTGCCGCGCAATCAGGCGCAGCATGTCCTCGGCCTCGAAGCGCGGCTGCAGCACCATGTGCAGGCCAAGCCGCGCGCTCGCCATGCCGTAGGCGGCCGGGGCAGAGTGGTACATCGGGCCGTTCATCAGGACGACGATCGCGGGATCGGGCTTCAGGCCCCAGAACAGGGCGGCTTCCTGCGCGCCCGCCGCCTGCTGCTCGGGCGTGCTCGGCTGGCGCCGCACGCCCTTGGGCCGTCCCGTCGTGCCGGACGTGTAGATCATGCTGCCATGCGAGGGCCGCGGCGGCGCGGTGCGCGGAACGGAAGCCGCGACGAAAGCGTCCCAGTCCTCAGCGCCGGCCGGCACGCGGCGCTTCTCGGCAGGCACACCGTAGGCGACGGTGATCTCGTCAGGCGTCGGGACGGCGAAGACCTTCACCCCCTCGGGCACGCCGCCGGCGATCTGCGCCAGCAGGTCGGCATGGGCCACCAGCACGCTCGCGCCGCTGTCGCGCAGGATGTAGTTCGCTTCCTCGGGCGTGAAGTGCCAGTTGATCGGCACCGCATAGGCGCCGATCTGGCTCGCCGCCATGTTCACTTCGAAGGTCGCGAAGTCGTTGCGCAGCATCAGGGCGACGCTGCCATTCTCGCCGACGCCCAGCGCCTCGAGCCCGCCGGCGGCGCGCGCGGCATTGGCCTGGATTTCGGCCCAGCTCCGGAATCTCTCGCCCGCCGTGACGCCTGCGTTCATTTTTTTCCTCCCTTCTTACCGGGCAGCGCGAGCGCGCCCTTGAACATCAGCGCGCCGTGATAGCCGGCGAGTGTGCGGATATCGGGCCCGTGATCGAGCATGCCCGCCTGTTTCAGCATGACCAGCCCGTGCGTGGCGGCCCACATAGACCAGCCGAACAGCAGCGGATCGGCGTCGATCAACCCGGCCTTGACCATGTCTTCCGCCTGCCGCGTCACGAAGGTGCGGGCCCGCTTCGACGCGCGCAACAGGTCGGGATGGTCGTCGCTTATCGGCTGGTCGATCTCGAACATGATGCGATAGGCATGCGGATGCTCGTCGGCGAACCGCAGATAGGCGTCGCCCACGCGGCGCGCCCGGTCCAGCGGTTCCCCTCCTCCAGCCGCCGCAGCCTCGAGGGTGTCGGCGAACCGGGAGAAGGCCTCGGCCCGCACCGTCGCCAGGATGTCGGCCTTGTCCTTGAAGTAGCGATAGGGCGTCTTGGGACTGCAGCCCAGCGCCTCGGCGAGCTGGCGCATGGTGACGCCCTCATAGCCGAAGCGGGCGAACCGCTCGGTGGCGACCCGGCACAACTCGGCGCGGAAATCGGCGATGTCCTGTTCGGTCAGATAACGCGGCATCGAAGGCCTTTCATACACGCTGTGTAAGAAAAAGCCTCCGCCCGGTCAAACCCCGTCGTCCATCAGGCGGTCTCGGCGAACAGCTCGCGACCGATCAGCATGCGGCGGATCTCGCTGGTGCCGGCGCCGATCTCGTAGAGCTTGGCGTCGCGCAGCAGGCGGCCGGTCGGATAGTCGTTGATGTAGCCGTTGCCGCCCAGCAGCTGGATGGCGTCGAGAGCGACCATCGTCGCCTTCTCGGCGGCATAGAGGATCGCGCCGGCCGAGTCCTTGCGCGTGGTTTGGCCGCGGTCGCACGCTTTGGCGACGGCATACACGTAGGCCTTGCAGGCGTTCATGGTCGTGTACATATCGGCGAGCTTGCCCTGCACCAGCTGGAACTCGCCGATCGCCTGGCCGAACTGCTTGCGCTCGTGGACATACGGTACGACGACGTCCATCGCCGCCTGCATGATGCCGATCGGCCCCGCCGCCAGCACCGCGCGCTCATAGTCGAGCCCGCTCATCAGCACGTTGACGCCCTTGCCCACCGCGCCCAGCACGTTCTCCTCGGGGATCTCGCAATCCTCGAACACGAGCTCGCCGGTCGAGGAGCCACGCATGCCCATCTTGTCGAGCTTCTGGGCGACCTTGAAGCCCTTGCGGTCGGTCTCGACGATGAAGGTCGTGATGCCGCGCGAGCCAGCCGCTGGGTCGGTCTTGGCATAGACCACGACCAGCTGCGCATCGGGGCTGTTGGTGATCCACATCTTGGTGCCGTTCAGGACGTAGCGGTCGCCCTTCTTTTCGGCCCGCAGCTTCATCGACACGACATCGGAGCCGGCGCCCGATTCGCTCATGGCGAGGCTGCCGACATGCTCGCCGGAGATCAGCTTGGGCAGGAAGCGCTTCTTCTGCTCGTCGGTTCCGGTGCGGCGGATCTGGTTGATGCAGAGGTTGGAGTGGGCGCCGTAGCTCAGCCCGACTGCAGCCGAGGCGCGGCTGATCTCCTCGACCGCCACGACGTGTTCGAGATAGCCGAGCCCTGACCCGCCGAACTCCTCCTCGACGGTGATGCCGTGCAGGCCGAGCTCGCCCATCTTCGGCCACAGCTCACGGGGGAACCGGTCGGTCTTGTCGATCTCGGCGGCGATCGGCGCGACCTCGGTCGCGGCAAATCGCTGGACCTGGTCGCGCAGCGCATCGGCGGTTTCACCCAGGCCGAAATCGAACGGCGGCATCGCATTCGGGATCATGTCTGTCCTCACCTTTGCCGGGGACGATACCTCAAAGCAGGAAGATCGTCGCCAGCCCGAGGAAGGTGAGGAATCCGGTCACGTCGGTGACCATGGTGAGGAATACCGTCGACGAGACGGCGGGATCGACCCCGAATTTCTGCAGGCCGAGCGGGATCAGCGAGCCGGCCAGCGACGCGGCCATCAGGTTGCAGACCATCGAGGCGGCAATCACCGCGCCCAGCCGCCAGTCGTGGAACACGAGCATGACCCCCACCGCGAGCAGCGTGGCAAACAGGAGACCGTTCAGGCTGCCGACAACCGCCTCCTTGCCGATGAAGCGCAGCGCATTGGCCGCCGTGAGCTCTCCCATCGCCAGGGCGCGCACCGTGACGGTAACGGTCTGGATGCCGGCATTTCCGCCCATCGAGGCGACGATCGGCATGAGGGCGGCCAGGACCACGATCTTCTCGATCGTGTCCTCGAATTGGCTGATCACGACCGAGGCGACCAGCGCCGTGGCGACGTTGACCAGCAGCCAGGGCGCCCGCAGGCGCGCCGTGCGGACGGTGTCGGCGTGCATGTCGTCGGAGCCGACGCCGCCCATCTTGAGCAGATCTTCCTCCGCCTCCTCGTCGATCACGTCGACCACGTCGTCGACCATGATCACGCCGAGCAACCGCCCGTCATCGTCGACGACCGGGCATGAGACCAGGTTCTTGTCGCGGAAGACGTGCGCCACCTCGGCCTGGTCGGCCATGACGGGCAGCGACGGGATGTCGGGATCGACGATCTCGAGGATCGGCACGGGGCGCTTGGTGCGCAGCATGCGGCCGAGCGGCACGGCGCCGCGCAGATGGCCGTCCGCGTCGACCACGAAGATGTCGTAGACGTCGTCGGGCAGATCGGTCGCCTCGCGGCAATGGTCGATGACCTCGCCCACGGTCCAGGTGTCGGCCACCTTGACCAGCGACCGCTGCATGAGGCGACCGGCCGCGTCCTCGGGATAGGCCAGGGCGCGCTCGATGTCGGCGCGTTCGTCGGCGGGGATCTCCGCCAGGACTTCCTGCCGTTCCTCTTCCGTCAGGTCCTCGAGGATGGTGGCCGCATCGTCGGCCTCCAGCTCGCGCGCCGCGGCCGCGATCTCCTTGCTGTCGAGCTGCTGGAGAACGTCCTCGAGGACCTCCTCGTCGAGCTCGGTCAGCGCCTCGGGATCGAGGTCACCCTTGAGGATGCCGACCAGCTTGTCGCGTTCATCCTCGGAGATCTGTTCGAGAATGGAGGCCTGGCCGGTGGCGCTGAGATTACTCAGCAGCGCCCGCGCATCCTCCTGCCTGTCGTCGCTGAGCGCCGCCTCGACGCGCCGGACGAGGTCCGGCGTCACTTCGTCGAGATGGTCGATCTCGCCGCTCATCCACGCGCCTCGGCGAGGCGCTGCGCTTCGACCACGGCCAGCGCGGTCATGTTGAGGATGCCACGGGCCGTCACCGACGGGGTCAGAACGTGCGCCGGCAGATCCGTGCCAAGCAGGATCGGGCCGATGTGCAGCCCGTCGGCCGCTTCCTTCAGCAGATTGAAGGAGATGTTGGCGGAATCGAGCGACGGGCAGACCACGAGGTTCGCCGGTTCCTTGAGCTTCGATCGCGGAAAGACGCTGTTGCGGATTTCGACGTTGAGCGCGGCGTCACCGTGCATCTCGCCGTCGACCTCGAGAGTCGGCGCCCGCTGTTGCAGGATCTTGACCGCGGCCGCCATCTTCTTGGCCGAGGCATGCTCGGAGCCGCCGAAGCTCGAATGCGAGATCAGCGCGACCTTGGGCTGGAGGCCAAACCGCAGCACCTCGTCCGCGGCCAGCAGGGTGATCTCGGCCAGCGTCTCGGGATCGGGATCGTAGTTCACGTAGGTATCGGCGATGAACAGCGCGCGGGTCGGCATGACCAGCAGGCTGAGGGCCGCCATGTTCTTGGCCCCCTCGCGCAGGCCGATGACGTCGCGCACATGGGCCAGATGGGTCCGGAAGCGGCCATAGGCGCCGGCGATCATCGCATCGGCATCGCCGAGCTTCACCGCCAGAGCGGCAATCAAGGTCGGGCTGGAGCGCACGAGGTTGCGGGCCGTCGGCTCGGTGACGCCCTTGCGTTCCATCAGCTCGAGATAGGCGCCCCAGTATTTGTCGTAACGCGGGTCGCTGGACGGGTCGACCAGCTCGACATCGACACCCGGCTGGAAACGCAGGCCAAGCCGCTCGGCGCGCCGGCGCACGATTTCCGGCCGGCCGATCAGGATCGGCTTGGCGATGCCCTCGTCCAGGATGATCTGCGCGGCGCGCAGGACGCGATCGTCCTCGCCGGCGCTGAAGATGACGCGCTTCGGATCGGAGCGCGCCTGAGCGAACACCGGCCGCATAACCAGACCGGACTTGAAGACGAACTGGCTGAGCTGCTGGCGGTAGGCATCGAAGTCGGTGATCGGCCGCGTCGCGACGCCGCTGTCCATGGCGGCCTTGGCGACGGCCGGCGCCAGCTCGACGATCAGGCGCGGATCGAACGGCTTGGGAATGATCTGGGTGGGGCCGAAGCCGCCCGCCTGCTCGCCGAAGGCCCGCGCCACGACTTCGGAGGGCTCCTTGCGTGCCAGAGCCGCCAGGGCGCGCACGCAGGCGATCTTCATCTCGTCGTTGACGGTCGTGGCGCCGACGTCCAGTGCACCGCGGAAGATGTAGGGGAAGCAGAGAACGTTGTTGACCTGGTTGGGATAGTCGCTGCGGCCGGTCGCCATGATGGCGTCGTCGCGGACGCCCGCCACGTCTTCCGGCGTGATCTCGGGATTGGGATTGGCCAGCGCGAAGATCAGCGGCCGGGCGGCCATCCGGGCCACCATCTCGGGCTTCAGGACGCCGGCGGCCGAGAGGCCGAGGAAAACGTCGGCGCCGCCGATCACCTCACCCAGGGTGCGGGCCTGCGTGTCGCGGGCATAGCGCTCCTTCCACGGGTCCATCTGCTCGTTGCGGCCCTTCCAGACCACACCGGCGATGTCGGTGACCCACATGTTCTCACGCGGCAGGCCGAGCTTCTCCAGCACGCCGAGGCACGACAGCGCCGCCGCCCCCGCGCCCGACACGACCAGCTTCACCTTGGCGATGTCCTTGCCGACCAGCGACAGGGCGTTGAACAGCGCGGCGCCGACGATGATGGCGGTCCCGTGCTGGTCGTCGTGGAACACCGGGATCTTCATGCGCTCGCGCAGCTTCTGCTCGACGTAGAAGCACTCCGGCGCCTTGATGTCCTCGAGGTTGATGCCGCCGAAGGTCGGCTCGAGCGCCGCGACGATGTCGACCAGCTTGTCCTGGTCGAGTTCGGCCAGTTCGAGGTCGAAGACATCGATGCCGGCGAATTTCTTGAAGAGGACGCCCTTGCCCTCCATCACCGGCTTGGCGGCCAGCGGCCCGATCGCGCCCAGCCCCAGCACGGCGGTGCCGTTGGTGACGACGGCGACCAGATTGGCGCGGGAGGTGAGCTCGGCAGCCGTCGCGGGATCGCGCACGATCTCGTTGCAGGCCGCTGCTACGCCGGGCGAATAGGCCAGCGAGAGGTCGCGCTGGGTCGCCAGCGGCTTGGTCGGGACGACCTCGATCTTCCCGGGTCGGGGCAGGCGATGGTAACGGAGGGCGCTTTCGCTGAGATCGTCGGCCAAAGCACTCTCCCACCTGCAAACAAAAAGGGCCGCCCGTTGGCATTTGCCAACAGGCGGCGACCTTACCTTTTCGTTCGAACCGGCGATGGTGCGGCCAAGAAGACTCGAACTTCCACGCCTCGCGGCACTAGCACCTCAAGCTAGCGCGTCTACCAATTCCGCCATGGCCGCGCCGGTTCGATGGCGCGGGGGATACCAAATCGCTCCCGCAGTGGCAAGGCGGGCTTGCACGAACGAGCGGAACTGCCGATTTTGCCACAATGAACAGGCTCGAATGGCGCATCTCCGACGACGCAGTCCCCTATGACGAGGCTTTGTCCACCATGGAAGCGCGCGTTGCCGCCATCCGCGCCGGGACGGCGGGGGAAATGGTGTGGCTGCTGGAGCACCCGCCGCTCTACACGGCGGGCACCAGCGCGCGCGCCCAGGACCTTCTGGAGCCGGCGCGCTTTCCCGTCCACGTGGCCGGGCGCGGCGGCCAGTACACCTATCACGGCCCCGGCCAGCGCGTGGCCTACGTGATGCTCGACCTCAGGGCGCGCCGGCAGGACGTGCGGCGTTACGTTTCCGACCTTGAAGAATGGACGATCCGCACGCTCGGGCGCTTCAACGTCAAGGCGGAGCGGCGGGAGGGCCGTGTCGGCGTCTGGGTCGTGCGACCGGACAAGCCGCCCCTGCCCGATGGCAGCCCGCGCGAGGACAAGATCGCAGCCATTGGTGTGCGCATCCGCCACTGGGTGGCGTTCCACGGCATCTCGATCAACGTCGAGCCCGACCTCTCGCACTATGCGGGAATCGTTCCCTGCGGCATCGCCGACCACGGCGTCACATCGCTGGTCGATCTCGGCCTGCCGGTGACCCTGGCCGATCTCGACGCGGTACTGGCCGAGACCTTCCAGGAAGTGTTCGGCGAAATCAGGCCGTCGGCAGCCGCGTAAAGCCCGACGGCAGGACATCGAGGTCGACCGGCTCGACATCGACGGCATCCACCCGCGCGAGCGTCGGGCCGCGACGACAGGCTTCGATCATCCTGCCCACCGCGTCGTCGTCACCGACCACCAGCGCCTCGACCGAGCCGTCGGCGCGGTTACGGACCCAGCCGCTGAGGCCGAGCCGCTGGGCCGTCGCCATCGCCCAGTCGCGGTAGCCGACGCCCTGGACCCGGCCGGTGATCGCAAGACGCGCCTGCAACGCCATCCGGCTCAGGCGAACTCGATGATCTTCTGGTCGACGCGCAGGCTGTCACCGGCCTTGGCGTGCAGCGTCTTGACCGTGCCGTCCCGCGTGGCACGCAGCACGTTCTCCATCTTCATCGCCTCGACCACGGCCAGCGCCTCGCCCGCCTTGATCTCCTGCCCCTCGCTCACCGCCACGGAGGCCAGGAGGCCCGGCATCGGCGACAGCAGGAACTTCGAGGTGTCGGGCGCCGCCTTGACCGGCATCAGCGCATAGAGCTCCGCCTGGCGCGGCGTGAGCACCAGCACGTCGGCTTGGCCGCCTTCACGCGTCAGGCGCCAGCCAGAGCCGAGTACATCGACTTGCACGGCAACCTGCTGACCATCGACCAGGCAATGGAACAATGGGTGACCGGGCGCCCAACGACCCTTGACGATGATTCTGCGCTCACCTGCCATCACAGCGAAATCCTCATCGTAGCCACTGACGGTGACCGCCACCGGCTCTCGATTGAGCATGACAACCTTTTTGCTAGCCGCCGGCACCAGTTCTGCCCATGTGCGGTACTTGACCTGAGAATCCCTTCCACGCAGTTCGTGAACGCGGTCAATCACGGCCGCAATCGCCGCCAGTATCGCCGGATCTTCAGGCAACAGATGAGCCGCGGTGAAGCCGCCCTTGAACTCCTCTGCGATGAAATTGGTCGTGAGCTTGCCCGCCCGGAACCTGGGATGGGCCATCAACGCGGCCAGGAACGGCACGTTGTGCGACACGCCGCGGACGTAGAATTCGTCCAGCGCGCGGCGCATGCGATCGATCGCCTCATCGCGAGTCTTGCCGTGCGTGCAGAGCTTGGCGATCATCGGGTCGTAGAACATCGAGATCTCGCCGCCCTCGTAGACGCCGGTATCGACGCGCACGTCGGGTCCCGCCTCGGGCTCGCGATACTTCACCAGGCGCCCTGTGGAGGGCAGGAAGTTGCGGAACGGATCCTCGGCATAGAGACGCGCCTCGACGGCCCAGCCCTGCAGCTTCACGTCCTTCTGCTGGAACGGCAGCCGGCCGCCCGCCGCCACGCGAATCATCAGCTCGACGAGATCGAGGCCGGTGATCAGCTCGGTCACCGGATGCTCGACCTGCAGGCGCGTGTTCATTTCGAGGAAGTAGAACTTGCGGTTCTTGTCGACGATGAACTCGACGGTGCCGGCGCTCTTGTACTTGACCGCCTTGGCCAGCGCGACGGCCTGCTCGCCCATCGCCTTGCGCGTCTTGGCGTCGAGGAACGGGCTCGGCGCCTCCTCGATCACCTTCTGGTGGCGGCGCTGGATCGAGCACTCGCGCTCCCAGAGATAGACGCAGTTGCCGTGGCCGTCGGCGATCAGCTGGATCTCGATGTGGCGCGGCTCCTCGACATACTTCTCGATGAACACGCGGTCGTCGGCGAACGAGGCCTTGGCCTCGTTGGTCGCCGAGCCGAAGCCCTCATGCGCTTCGGCATCGTTGTAGGCGATGCGCATGCCCTTGCCGCCGCCGCCGGCGGAGGCCTTGATCATGACCGGGTAGCCGATCTTCTGGGCGATCTTCACCGCCTCGTCGGCATTGGGAATCGCCGCGAGATAGCCGGGGACAGTGCTGACCCCAGCCGCCTGCGCCAGCTTCTTGGATTCGATCTTGTCGCCCATGGCGTAGATGGCGTGGGCATCGGGACCGATGAAGGCGATGCCGGCTTCGGCCAGCGCCTTCTGGAAGGCTTCCTTCTCGGAGAGGAACCCGTAGCCCGGATGCACCGCCTGCGCGCCGGTCGCCTTGCAGGCCTCGACGATCTTGTCGATCAGCAGGTAGGACTGCGCCGAGGGCGGCGGTCCGATCAGCACCGCCTCGTCGGCCTCGCGCACATGCAGCGCGTCGGCGTCGGCTTCGGAGTAGACCGCCACGGTCTTGATGCCGAGGCGCTTGCAGGTCCGGATGACCCGGCAGGCGATCTCGCCGCGGTTGGCGATCAGGATCTTGTCGAACAGCGGTCCCTCGGCGGCCGGCTTCGGGGCCGGCGCCTTCTTCGCAACCGCGACGCCCTTTGATGCACTCTTGGGCGCGTTCTTGGGTGCTCCCTGGGGCGCGCTCTTGGCGGCGACCTTGGCGACCTTCTTCTTGGCGGCCATGCTCACATTCCTTCTTTTCTGCGATCGAAGAAGCCCCTGGCCCACATTGAGTGCGCGCCGATCAGGGGCAACCAGACGATGAGGACCCAGAGCCACCACGGATACTGGCGACTCACGATGAAATTCAGCGGGATGATCACGAGCAACGCGAGAAGCCCGACCATCAGGTGCTTGCGCACGATCCGGCCGCGCCTCATGCGCTCCTCGGGAGACAGATGCACGGCGTCCCCGTCACAGAGGCACGTTGCCGTGCTTGCGCCACGGGTTCTCGAGCTTCTTGGTCTCGAGCGTGGCCAGCGCCCGGCAGATGCGGCGGCGCGTGCCGTGCGGCATGATCACGTCGTCGATGAAGCCGCGATTGGCCGCCACGAACGGATTGGCGAACTTCTGGCGGTATTCCTCGGTGCGCGCAGCGATCTTGTTGGCGTCGCCGACGTCGGAGCGGAAGATGATCTCGACCGCGCCCTTGGCGCCCATCACCGCGATCTCCGCGCCCGGCCAGGCATAGTTCACGTCGCCGCGCAGGTGCTTGGACGCCATCACGTCGTAGGCGCCGCCATAGGCCTTGCGGGTGATCACCGTGACCTTCGGCACGGTGGCCTCGGCATAGGCATAGAGCAGCTTGGCGCCATGCTTGATGATGCCGCCGAACTCCTGCGTCGTGCCCGGCAGGAAGCCCGGCACGTCGACGAAGGTCACGATCGGGATGTTGAAGGCGTCGCAGAAGCGCACGAAGCGCGCGGCCTTGCGCGAGCTGTCGATGTCGAGGCAGCCGGCTAGCACCATCGGCTGGTTGGCCACGAAGCCCACCGAGCGGCCGGCCATGCGGCCGAAGCCCACGACCATATTGGCGGCCCATTCCGGCGACAGTTCGAAGAAGTCACCTTCGTCCACGACCTTCAGGATCAGTTCCTTGATGTCGTAGGGTTTGTTGGGATTCTCGGGCACCAGCGTGTCGAGCGAGAAATCGTCGCGATCGACCGGGTCGAGCGTCGCACGGACCGGCGCCTTCTCGCGATTGTTCGAAGGCAGGAAGTCGACGAAGCGGCGGAGCTGCAGCAGCGCCTCGATGTCGTTCTCGTAGGCGAGGTCGGCCACGCCGGACTTCTGGGTGTGGGTGAGCGCGCCGCCCAGCTCCTCCTGCGTCACCGTCTCGTGCGTGACCGTCTTCACCACGTCGGGACCGGTGACGAACATGTAGGAACTGTCCTTCACCATGAAGATGAAGTCCGTCATCGCCGGCGAATAGACCGCGCCACCGGCGCAGGGGCCCATGACCATCGAGATCTGCGGGATCACGCCGGAAGCCAGCACATTGCGCTGGAACACGTCGGCATAGCCCGCGAGCGAGTCGACGCCCTCCTGGATGCGCGCGCCGCCCGAATCGTTCAGGCCGAGCACCGGGGCGCCGACCTTCATGGCCATGTCCATGACCTTGCAGATCTTGGTGGCGTGCATGCCGGACAATGCCCCGCCGAAGACCGTGAAATCCTGGCTGAAGACATAGACCAGCCGGCCGTTGATCGTGCCGTGGCCGGTGACCACACCGTCGCCCGGGATCTTCTGGTTCTCCATGCCGAAATCGATCGAACGGTGCTCGACGAACATGTCGTATTCCTCGAACGACTCCGGATCGAGGAGCGCATCGATCCTCTCGCGCGCCGTCAGCTTGCCCTTGGCGTGCTGCGCCTCGATGCGGCGCTCGCCGCCGCCCAGACGCGCCGCAGCCCGCCTGCGCTCGAGTTCTTCCAACATTTTCTGCATCTAAATCTCCGGCCCTCGGTCAGTTTTCGGCCAATAACGCGATCACGTCTAGCGGAGGAATCTCTTCTCGTTGTCCTTCACCGTTCCCATTCCCTGCAAATCGAATACCGCGTCGACCGAGGCAATACTCGCCTCGACGCCGTGAATTCCGCCGTCGCGGCGGATCTGCGCGAAGGTCGCCCGCATCGCCCCGACCGCGGCGCGAATTGCATGGTTGCCCCAGATCAGCAGGCCGACCTTCTTCAGTTCCTTCACCCGCGCCACCGTCATCTGCGGATAGGCGGTCGGCACCAGCGCGATCGGCACCTTGCCGTCCCAAGCCTTGATGAAGGCCTCGATCTCGTCGGGCGTCTTCTGCTTGGAATGGACGAGGATCAGGTCGGCGCCCGCGGCCTCGTAGGCCCGAGCCCGTTTCAGCGCCTCCTCCTGGCCGAGACCGGCAATCAGCGCCTCGGTGCGGGCCACGACGACAAGATCGGGATCGCGCCGGGCCGAGCGCGCCGCTTCGATCTTGCCTTGGAACTCCTCGATGCGGACCATGTCCTGGCGGCCACCGGCGATCAGGCTGGTGACCTTGGGGAAGCTCTTGTCCTCCATCACGATCGCGCCGACGCCGGCGCGCTCGTACTGCTCGACGGCATAGAGGACGTTGATGGCGTTGCCGAAGCCGGTGTCGATGTCGGCCACCACCGGCAGGCCCGACCGGTCGGCCATGGCGCGCGTCATGTCGAGATGCTGGGTCATCGACACGATGCTGACGTCCGGCACGCCGTACAGCGCGGAAAGTTCGAAGCCGGAGGCCCAGATCGCGTCGAAGCCCGCTTCCGCGGCAAGCATGGCCGACAGCGGGCTGTGCGCCGCCATTGCCTCGACGAGGCCCTTCTCGGCCATGACCTTCCGCAGCCTGGTGCCGGCTCCCATGATTCCCCTCAGCCGCGCAGACGCGCGTTTTCCAGAAGTGCAAGAAAGCGGGCGCACGCCTCGATGTCCCGGCGAACCCCCTCGCGGTGCTTTTCCGCGAGCGGATCGTCGCCCCAGCGATCGACCTGGTAGAGTTCGTCCATCTGGGCGGCGGCAAAGGCGTCGGCCGCATCGAGGCGCCTCTCCGACACCGCCAGCCCGATCACCACCGATCCCGCCGTGTGCGTGAGATTGTAGAGCGCCGACAGCGCCAGATCGCCGTGTGCCGAAACTGCCTCGTGAAGTCGCGCCTTCGCCTCTTCCGGCTGATCCACGAAGCCGATGCCTTCTGCGGTGACCAGCCGGGCGCCATGGCGCTCGGCCGCCCAGTCCAGCAAGGGCTGCCATAGCTCCTGCTGCAGCCTCACCAGGCTCTCCGGCGCCGTCGCGCGATAGCAGAGGAGATCCGAGCCGGCATACTTCGCCGTATCGGCGATCACTTCGGCGCGCCGCGCCACGACCCTGTCGATGCCGGTTGCGGCGAGACGCGTAAGCGGCAGATGCGCGGCATTGATCTCGGCCTTGTCGGGAACCGCCGCCCATTCGGCGGCGCTCGCCTCGGCGAGCGCCCGCGTCGGGACGACCAGCACCGCCTTGGCCGGCGTCCGCATGGGCTTGCCATCGAGCAGGACGCGAAACCCGCCCTCGCCCTCGTCGACGCCCGTTTGCTTATAAAACCGCTTCATTCATCTCCCGAACAGCGCCATGCGTCCGCGATACGAAACCGTCGCATCGCACCCTACGACCTGCGCGAGGGGCTTACATGGGAGGTGGGGAGGACGACAAGGGCCCTGATTCGGCCCGTTTCGCCTCAGAAAAGTACATCCGTATAACTTTGAGAATCTCCGTCGGGTCCGCCTGCAGCGAGCCGCTGGTGAACGTGACGGGACTTCCCGACAGGCGCCAATTGATGGACTTCGCCAACCGCTGAAGGCCATTGCCGCGCGCTATGTACTCTTGAGGATCGTATAGCCTGACCGAGAGAAAGGCTCCGCCTCTCCCCAAACCTTCCCTGATTTCGCGCACGTCCGCCCAATCGACCCAGCCGAAAGCAAGGCCCGTCGGCCGGAAGAGGAATCCCTGGCGATTGATGACGAGCCCCGGCTCTTTCGCCGTCAGGGTTCTCAGATGGCCGTAGGCAAGCAACAGGAAGAAAAAGACGCCAAATCCCAGACCAAACTGGTGGAAAGGGTTCGATCCGACACCCGGCGCCGCCAGCAGCATCCAGGCCGCGGCCACCGCCATCGCGAGACTGGCAATCGCCAGAAAGCCGACCTTCGAACGACTGACCGGGATTGCGACTTCGGAAGTCTGCTCTCCGGTCACGGCCGGCCCTGGCTGCGCTGCGGGCCGGGCGTCTTCCCCTGCGGACGGGACGCCCGCTGACGAACATCGGAGGTGGGCGCCGGCAATTGCGCCCGCAGGCCGGGCCGGAGCGCCTCGACCCGCGGCGCCAGCACGGCGCAGGCGTTGGCGCCGGCCGGCCGGCCGGCCTGCGCCACCTGCGCGACCAAGCTCGGGATCGGGCCACCGCCCACCAGCAGCTTGGACAGGTTCGGATCGACCGCACTCGCCGTGGCCTTCCCGGCCCCGCCCTTGATGCGCATCGGCACGGCCAGCGCCGCGTTCTGATGGTCGCGCGCCTCGGGCGCCAGCATGAACTCCCAGTTGTCAGTGCGCAGATGGAAGTACCCGCCACCCACCAGCACCCCGCGCGGCGTGTCGACGACGAGGCGCCTGAGATTGGCGACGCCACTGCTCACCTCGAAGCGGCCGGCAATGCAGTTGAAGGGTACGCCGGCATTGCTGCCGCCCAGCAGCCGCTGCGTCTCCGGCGGCCAGTTGGCGAGCTGGCTGTGCGGCCACACCCCCTTGCCCATGGCGATGTCGATCGAGCCGTTGGCCGAATTCAGCGCATCGCGTGTCGTGCGGCCCCCGCCGCGCAGGCGCAGATCGACGTCGGCGACACCGTCGCGCAGGCCGAAGTCGAGGCCAAGCAGGGTCGAAAGCTCGCCGAGGGAGACGCGGTTGGCCGTCGCCGTCAGCGTGGTCTGGCCCATGCGTCCGGCGGGGTCGTAGATGAGATCGACACCCGCCGAGCCGCCGCCGACGGTCGCGGCCGCGCGGAAGGTGAAGCGCGTCTCGCCCGAGGCCAGCGTCACCGATGCATTCTGCATCTTGGCGCCGAGCCCCACGACCTCGCCGAACCTCACCGTGACCGACAGGCTGGAACGGCCGAGCCAGCTCGCGGAAAACGGCAGGGTCGGAATGAGCCGCGGTGGTGGCGCAGACACCTGAGCCGGTGCGGCGGGCGCGGCGATGGCGGGCGGCGCCTTGAGTTCCGACACGTCGAGGCGGGTCACGTCGGCATTGACGATGATGGTCGGCGTGCCCTTGCGGTCGACGCGAAACAGCGCCTCGCCGGCCGCCTCGCTCGAGCCGACTTTCAGAGACGTGACCTCGACCTTGAAACCGTTGCGCTGGGTCGAGGCCTTGGCGTTCATCGCATAGGGGCCACCTATGGGGACAGGCAGGCGGATGTAGGAGCCGAGGACCGAGACATCGGCGCCTTCCGAAGCGATCTGCAGCGACGTGCCCTTGGCGTTGATGCTGCCTTTGATCGAGATCTTGCCGTCGCCGAAGCCGCCCTGGAGGTCGAGGTTGCCCGGGAGCCCGGCCATCCAGCCGTTGAGCGACCCCGCGGTTCCGGTCAGTTCCATGGGCACGCCCTGGGCCACGCCGAACCGGCCGTCGACCTGCAGGCTCTGGTTCGGCGCCCCCGCCTTGAAGGTGGCGTTGGGAATTTCGAGCACGACCGGTGGCCGGCCCGCCCCTTCCGAGACGGTCACCACGGAGTCGCGGACCTCGACCGTGTTGATCCACGGGAAGGCAACGGTCGTGCGCAGGCGCAGCGACCGGTTCTCGCCGGGATGCGGTCCCGACCCGTCGGGCGGCGGCAGCATCTCGAGGTTGCTGTCGCCCACGTCGTTGCGCTCGACCGCGATGTCGGCGCCCTCGAGCAGGATGCGACCGATCTTGACCTCGCCCAGCAGCAGCGAGATCGGGTCGAGGAACAGCGTCATGCGACGCACGCGCGCCAGGTCGGGCCGCGATCCCCACGCCGCATTGGACAGGGTGACTCCCTCGGCGACCATTGCCGGCTCGCTGCCGAGCTTGACGGAGAGCGGCACGCGGGCGGCGAGTTCCCGGCCCGTGACCTTGCGGACCTGTTCGGTCATGCGCGCCTGGTAGCGCGAAAGGTCGCGGGTGGCGGCCCAGACGACGCCGACGACGGCGGCGATCGGCACCGCCACCGCCGTGATCACCGCCATGCGCCTCCAGGGTATCCGCATATGATGGATTCTCCCTCAAACACCGTCCGTCGAGAAGCCAAATGCTTCAACGGTGCGGCAGAAGTGAGGAGGCAGCTCGGCCACGGCCGTCAGCTCGCCCTTGCCCGACGGGTGCGGCAGCGACAGGCGGCGGGCATGGAGATGCAGCCGGCGCCCCTCGGCCACCGCCGCCAGCAGCGCCTCCTCGCCGCCATACTTGCGATCGCCCAGGATCGGGCAGCCCATCTCCGCGCAATGGACGCGCAGCTGGTGGGTGCGGCCGGTGCGCGGCCACAGCGCCAGCAGCGCGGCGCGCCGGCCGGCGCGATCGATCTCGCGGAAATGGGTGAGCGCCTTCTGGCCGTTTTCCTCATCGACCTGCATCAGCTCGCGGTCGCGTGCCCCGGGGCGCTTGGCGAGCGGCAGGTCGATGGTTCCTTCCTTCTTGGGTGGCACGCCGACGACGATCGCCCAGTAGAGCTTCTCGGTCTCGCGGTCCCGGAAGGACTCCGCGAGGCGCTTGGCGGCCTGAGCGGTGCGCGCGATCAGCAGCAGGCCGCTCGTGTCCTTGTCGAGCCGGTGGACCAGGCGCGGCCGCTGTTCGAAGCCGAAGCGCAGCGCATCCAGCATGCCATCGATGTGTTTTTCCGTGCCGCTGCCCCCCTGGACGGCGAGCCCCGGCGGCTTGTTCAGCACGATCACGTGATCGTCGCGATGGATCACCATCCGCTGGATTTCGGCGGCGTCGCGGTCCGAAACTGTCGGCTTCGCCTCCGTTCGCGGCTTGGGCGCCGGCGTATTCGTGACACCGGGCGGCAGACGGATCGACTGGCTGGGCTCGACCCTGTCCTTGCCCTCGGCCCGCTTGCCGTCGATCCTGACCTGGCCGGTACGCAGGAGCTTCTGCAGGGCTCCGTGGCTCAGTTCGGGGAAGTGGCGCTGGAACCACCGATCCAGTCGCATGCCGGCCTCGTCGTCGGTCACGGCGCGAGTCTGGACCTTGGTCTGTTGGCTACCACCATTGGCGGGGTTGTCGCTCATGGCGCACAAACTACGGGACAAGCTACACAGGGTCCATGGAATCGGTGTCCTTCGACACGCTGACGTTCGACCATCCGACGGCCTGCCGTCCGGCGCGAATTTCCGCGACCCTGCACATTCCGGCGGACCGCCCGGAACCGCTGCCCTGCATGGTCATCCTGACCAGCAGCGCCGGCGTCCAGCGCCACCGCGAGCACTATTACGCCGACCTGCTGAATGCGGCCGGCGCCGCGGCGCTGATCGTCGACAGTTTCAGGAGCCGCGGCGTCCGGCGCACCGTGGCCGACCAGAGCCTGGTCTCGGCGGCGCAGATGGAGGGCGATGCCTTCGCAGCCCTCGCCCTGCTCCGCGACGACCGCCGCTTCGATCCGGAGCGCATCGGAATCATGGGGGTGTCGAAGGGCGGGGTCGCCACGCTCAACGCCGCCCTCGCCGCGCGTCAGCGCTGGCGGCGCGGCTTCCCCCATCTGTTCGACATCCACGTCGCGCTCTGCCCCGGCGCGACGGCGCAGCATCGCGACGCCACCACGCACGGCAAGCCGATGTTCTTCATGCTGGCCGCCAAGGACGATTACACGCCGGCCGAGTTCGCGATCGAGTATGCCGAACGCATGCGGGCGGCCGGCAACGACCGGATCCGGGTGAAGGTCTATGGCGGCGCCCATCACGGCTGGGAGTCGCTGGGACCGGTCTTCGACATCAAGGACGCTGAGAACTGGTCGTGCTGTCGCAACATCATCGAGGATGACGGCCGCCACTTCGTGCCCTCGCTCGGGCTGGCGATGGACGAGCCCGAATTCCAGGCCTGGGCGCGACGGCACTGCGTCACCCGCGGCGCCCGCGCGGGCGGCGGCACGGCCGATCTGAAGCAACGCGCCAGTGCCGACCTCATCGCCTTCCTCGCCGTTCACGGATTCGTGCGCTGATGGACGAATCGGCCGACTCTTCTTATACTTAAAACTGTGAATCGATCTCATTTTGTCGCCGCTTTCCTGGCGTTCGCGCTCTCCTTTTCGGGAGCATCGTCGTCCTACGCTTCAGGCGTACTGTGGACCGGGTCCGGTCCTGCAACCGCGCGTGCCGAGGCTTTGCTGAAAGCGCTGCAAAGCGCCGGCGACCACGGGCTCGATCCTGCGTGGTACAACCTCTCCGAAGTCGAGAAGGCCATGGCGCCGGGCGCCGATCCGGGGGCGGCCGAGGCCCTGTTGTCGGCGGTGTTCGTGGCTTACGCCGGCGACGTCTCGACCGGCCGCGTCCGGGCCAACCGGGTCGACAAGGAAATCGACATTATCCAGCGCAAGGCCGACAAGGCCGAGCTGCTGCAGGCGGCGGCCGATGCGCCCGACTTCGCGGCCTATCTCGCGACGCTGCCGCCCAAGGGCGACTACCCGGCGCTGCAGAAGGCGCTGACCGCCTGGCGCGAAAAGAAGACCCGCACGACCTACACTGCGATGCCCGACGGCAGCGCGCTGAAGCCCGGCATGATCGACGCCCGCGTGCCTGTCTTGCGCATGCGTCTGGCCGAACTCGACTTCACGGTGCCGCCGGCCGGCGCCATCGCCGACCTCTACGACGAGCCGCTGGTCGGGGTGGTCAAGTCGTACCAGGAGATGAAAGGCCTGACCGTTGATGGGGTCATTGGCGCCAAGACCGTCCGCTCGCTCAACACCACGATCGACGAGCGCATCGAGCAGATCGTCGCCAACCTCGAGCGCCGCCGCTGGCTGCCGGAGTATCTCGGCAGCCGCTTCGTCTACGTCAACACCGGCGACTACTCGATGGTGTTCGTGAACGAGGGCAAGATCGCCTTTCAGAGCCAGGTCATCGTCGGCACGCCGAAGGACCCGACACCTGAAATCCAGTCGACCATGCGCGGCTTCCAGACCAACCCGTACTGGACGGTGCCGCCGTCGATCGCCGGCGAGGAGTATCTTCCGATCCTGCGGCGTGACCCCAACGCCCTGGCCGGCAACGGCTTCAAGATCTTCGCCAGCTGGAGCCACGACGACGAGATCGATCCCAACACGATCGACTGGAGTTCGATCCATCCCAAGGCCTTCCCCTACCGCATCCGGCAGGATTCGGGCGCGTCGAATGCGCTGGGCTACATATTCTTCCCGTTCAACAACAAGTACGGGATCTACATGCACGATACGGCGAGCCGCTGGTTGTTCACCGAGGGCAGCCGTAACTTCAGCCATGGCTGCATCCGCCTGCAGAACCCGCTCGACTTCGTCGAGAAGGTGTTCAACGGCAAGAACGGCTTCAGCAAGGAGCGGGTCCAGCAGGTGATCAGGGACGGACAGCAGTCCCACTACACCTTCCCCGAGCCGATCACCCTCTACGTCACCTACCGCACCGTCAGCGCGAATGCCGACGGCGTGCCGACCTTCCGCGACGACGTCTATGGCCGCGACCGCCGTGTCGTTCGGGCGATGGCCAAGCCCTGAGGGCTCAGCGCGATCGTCCCTCCTTCGGCGCTCCCGGACATCGTTTCACGATGTCCTGACGCTCAGCGGCCGAGCTTCGCTCAGCCGATCAGCGTTTCTTCTCCCTGAGCTTCTTCCAGTATTCCAGCCGCTTGACGATCTCGCGCTCGAAGCCGCGCTCGACCGGCTGATAGAACTCTTCGCGGTTCATGTTGTCGGGGAAGTAGTTCTGGCCCGAGAAGCCGTCGGCGGCGTTGTGGTCGTACTCGTAACCCTTGCCGTAGCCGATGTCCTTCATGAGTTTGGTCGGCGCATTCAGGATGTGCATCGGCGGCGTCAGCGAGCCGTGGGTCTTGGCGGCGCGCTTCGCAGCCCCAAAAGCGACATAGGCAGCGTTCGATTTCGGCGCGGTGCCGAGATAGATCACCGCCTGCGCGATCGCCAGCTCGCCCTCGGGGGAACCCAGCCGCTCGTAGGTCTCCCACGCCGCCAGCGTCTGGGTCAGCGCCTGGGGATCGGCCATGCCGATATCCTCGACCGCGAAGCGCACCAGGCGGCGGGCGATGTATTTCGGGTCCTCGCCGCCGTCGAGCATGCGGGCGAACCAGTAGAGCGCGGCATCGACGTCCGACCCGCGCAGCGACTTGTGCAGCGCGCTGATCAGATTGTAGTGCGCCTCCTGGGCCTTGTCGTAGAGCGGCGCACGCTTCTGCAGGAGCGTCGCCAGCCGCGCGGGCGGCACGGGACCCTTGTCCTTCAGCTGCGCGAGCTGTTCGGCGAGGCCGATCATGTAGCGGCCGTCGCCGTCGGCCATGGCGAACAGCGCCTGGCGGCCCGTCTCGTCGATCGGAAGTGGCCGGCCGAGGGCTTCCTCAGCACGCCCGAGCACCGCTGACAGGGCCGCGTCGTCGAGGCGGCGCAGCACCAGTACCTGGCAGCGCGACAGAAGCGCGGCGTTCAGTTCGAAGGACGGGTTCTCGGTGGTGGCGCCGATCAGCGTCACCGTCCCGTCCTCGACATACGGCAGGAAACCATCCTGTTGGGCGCGGTTGAAGCGATGGATCTCGTCGACGAACAGCAGCGTGCCCTTGCCGTCCTTGCGGCGCTGGCGGGCCGCCTCGAACACGCGGCGCAGGTCGGCCACGCCGGAAAACACCGCCGACAGCGGCTCGAAATGCAGGTCGACGGCTTCGGCAAGAAGCCGGGCGATGGTCGTCTTGCCGCAACCCGGCGGCCCCCAAAGGATCAGCGAGCCGAGCTTGCGGGCCTCGAGCATGCGGCCGAGAGGCCCCTCGGGTCCCAGCAGGTGATCCTGGCCCAGGATCTCGCCCAGCGCCTTGGGACGCAGGCGTTCGGCAAGCGGCGTCGGGGCGAGCGAGGCGAAGAGTTCAGCCGGCACGGCCCGACGCTTTCATGGGGTCAGCGGAACTGGACGGGAAACACCACGCCGTCGCGGCCCACGCTGATGCTGTTGATGCCGCTGGCGACGCGCTTCTTGAGCTCGGCCACGTTCTTCACTTCCTGGCCGTTGACCGCCAGGATCATGTCCCCGGGACGCACGAAGCGGCCGGCATAGGCGCCGCTCTTCACGTCGACGATGATGATGCCGGGGCGCCACTCCGCCAGGCCCATCTCCTCGGCAACGGCGGGCGACATGTTGACCACCGAGGCGCCGGACAGGGGCTGCCGGCCCTCCAGCAGGGACAGTTCACGCGGCGGATCCTCGGGCGGCGCCGCGAGCTTCAGGTCCACGACCACTTCCTTGCCGCCGCGCATGACCTTCACCGGGACGACGGTTCCGACATTGAGCGTCGAAAGCCTGAACCGCAGCGCCGCCTCGTCGTCGATCGCCTGTTCGCGAATGCCGACGATCACGTCGTTGCGCTTCAGCCCCGCATCGGCGCCCGGACCGCCGGCAAAGACGTCCTTCACGACCAGGCCGGCGGGACGCGACAGGCCGAAGCCCGAGGCGAGGTCGGGCGTCACGCGCTGCATGCTGACGCCCAGCCACGGCCGCACGATGCGGCCGCCCTTCGTTCCGGTCGAGATCATGCGCTCGACGATGTTGGAGGGGGTGGCGAAGCCGATGCCCACCGAGCCGCCGCTCTGCGAGTAGATCGCGGTGTTGATGCCGATCAGCCTGCCGTCGAGCGCGACCAGCGCGCCGCCCGAGTTGCCCGGATTGATGGCGGCGTCGGTCTGCAGGAAGAAGTTCGAATCGTTGATACCGCCGGCGCTGCGCGCCACGGCCGAGACGATGCCGCTGGTGACGGTCTGGTTGAGGCCGAACGGGTTGCCGATCGCCAGCACCATGTCGCCCACTTCGATCGAATCGGAATCGCGCAGTTCCAGGAACGGGAACTTCTCGTCGGAGCCCTCGATGCGCAGCAGCGCCAGGTCGTAGCGTTCGTCCTGCGTGATGAGCTTGGCCTCAAACTCGCGACGGTCGGCCAGCACGACGCGGATCTCGTCGGCGCCCTTCACGACATGGGCATTCGTCACGATCAGGCCGTCGGCGCCCACCAGCACGCCGGAGCCCAGCGAGTTCTGCACCCGCTCGCCGCCCTGCTGGGGCATGCCGGGGAACGGGAACGGCACGCGGCGCTGCACGCGGGCGGTGGTGGTCGTGTAGATGTTGACCACCGCCGGCGACACGCGCTTGACCAGCGGCGCGAAAGAATAGGCGAGCTCGCTGCGCGAATTCGGGAGCCCCTGCGCCACGGCAGCCGGGGCCATCGAAGTCGCCACACCGCATCCCACGAGAACCGCCGCCAGAACCAGCCGCCGCATCATACAGACATCTCCTTGGTCGGCCCGGATTTGCGGATTGTCTTGCGGCAAATCAAGGGCGGATATCCGCTGGCATATCGATTGCAACGCCCGGGCACAACACGCCAGCCCATTGGCGCGAGAGGAAACCGGAGCGCTCCATGAAACTGACCCGCCGTACCGTCCTGGCCGCATCGGCCGCCACTTTGGGCTCTGCGCTGGCCGCGCCCGCCGTCAAGGCGAGTCCCGGCTGGCCGACCAAGCAGCCGATCAAGCTGATCGCCACCTTCCCGCCGGGCGGCACCGCCGACACGATTTCCCGCATCCTGGCGCCCAAGCTTTCGGCCGCCCTCGGCACCCAGGTGGTGGTCGAGAACCGCCCGGGCGCCGGCGGCACGATCGGCTCCGACCTGGCCGCCAAGGCCGCACCAGACGGCTATACGCTCGTGATCTCGCATGCCTCGCCGCTCGGCATCGCGCCCGGCATTTACCCCAAGCTGCCCTATAACGTGATCACCGATTTCACCCATGTCACCCTGATCGGCCACACGCCCAACGTCCTGATCGTGCCGGGCGATTCGCCCTACAAGACGCTGGCCGACTACATCGCCGCCGCCAAGGCCAGGCCCGACGCGATAGCCTTCGGCAGCTCGGGCATCGGCTCCAACACCCACCTGATGGGCGAGCTGCTGGGCAGTCTGGCCGGCGTCAAGCTGAAGCACGTCCCCTATCGCGGCTCGGCCCCGTCGCTGCAGGACATGCTGGCCGGCGTCATCCCCTCGATGTTCGACCCGATCACGACAAACGTGCCGCACATCAACTCGGGCAAGGTCCGCCTTCTGGCGGTCAGCTCGGACAAGCGTCTCGACATGTATCCCAACGCCCCGACCTTCGCCGAGCAGGGCTTCCCCAAGCTCACGACCTCGACCTGGGTGGGCGTCTCCGGTCCGAAGGGCATGTCGCCCGACATCGTGGCGCGGCTCTACGACGAGCTGCAGAAGGCCTACAAGGCTCCCGAGGTGGTGGAGCGCTTCAAGGAAGTGGTGCTGCTGCCCGGCGACAAGCCGATGACGCCGGCCGAATACACCGCCTTCGTCGGCGACTTCGCCGCCCTCTGGGCCGGCGTCAGCAAGTCGGCCGGGATCGAGCTCGAGCTCGGCTGAGCAGGTTGCGGGTGACTGGGTCACCCGCAACGCGAGTAGCCGCAGTTCAGGCACACGTCGCAGCCCTCCTGGTGAGTGAGGGCTGCGGCGCCGCATTGGGGGCACTGCCCCATCGAGGTGTCTGAACCGCCGCCGGCCCCGGGCGCCGGGGCGCCGTCCCGGGCTCCCGTAGCCAGGCGCATGCGCTCCTCGATCGCATCGATCAGCCGGGGCGATTCGGTCGGCGCGAGGAAGCCGATCTCGATCAGGTGCCGCTCGATCACGCCGCCGATCGCGGCCAGCAGCGAGGGCACGTAGCGGCCCCCCATCCACTGCCCGCCGCGCGGGTCGAACACCGCCTTCAGCTCCTCCACGACGAACGAGACGTCGCCGCCGCGGCGGAACACCGCCGAGATCATGCGCGTGAGCGCCACCGTCCAGGCATAGTGCTCCATGTTCTTGGAATTGATGAAGATCTCGAAGGGCCGGCGGCGCCCCTCCTGCACCACGTCGTTGACGGTGATGTAGATGGCATGGTCGCTGCCCGGCCATTTGATCTTGTAGGTCCGGCCCGGCAGCTCCTCCGGCCGGTCGAGCGGCGGCGCCAGGTAGACGACGTCGCTGTCGCGCGGCGGCGCAACCGTCGGAACGGGCTTCTCGGTCTCCGCCGGCTTTACTTCCAGAACCGCGCCGGTCACGTCGTTGGGACGGTAGGTGGTGCAGCCCTTGCAGTTCTGCGCATAGGCCTCCTCGTACACGCCCTTGAAGGCCTCGAAGGAGATGTCCCGCGGCAGGTTGATGGTCTTGGAGATCGAGCTGTCGACATGGTCCTGCGCCGCGGCCTGCATCGCCAGATGATCGGCGGGCGCGAGGGTCTGGGCATCGACGAAGACGTCCGGCGGCGGCGCCTCGTTGCCCTTCATCTCGCGCCAGACACGGAAGGCGTAATCGTCGACGCTCTCCTCACGCTTGGACCCGTCCGGCTGCAGGACATGGCGCACGTAGCTGAAGGCGAACACCGGCTCGATGCCGGAGGACACGTTGTCGGCCAGCAGCGAGATGGTGCCGGTGGGCGCGATCGAGTTCAGAAGGGCGTTGCGGATGCCGTAGCGGCCGATCGCCGTCCGGGCCTCCTCAGGCAAGGCCTTGATCGTCTCGCCCGCCAGATACTTGCCGCGATCATAGAGGGGAAAGCTGCCTTTCTCGGCGGCAATGTCGGCCGATGCCATGTAGGAGAGTCGCTGCACGGCGCCCAGCCACTCGCGCGTCAGTCGCACCGCCTCGGGCGAGCCGTAGCGCACGCCGCAGAAGATCAGCGCGTCGGCCAGCCCCGTCACGCCGAGCCCGATGCGCCGCTTGGCCTTGGCCTCCTTCTCCTGCTGCGGCAGCGGGAAGCGCGAGACGTCGATCACATTGTCCAGCATGCGCACCGCAAGCGGCACCAGCCGCTCCAGCGCCTCGTCGTCCAGTGCGGCGCCGGGGGTGAAAGGCGCCTTCACCAGTGCCGCGAGATTGATCGATCCGAGGAGACAGGCACCGTACGGCGGCAGGGGTTGCTCGCCGCAGGGGTTCGTCGCCTGGATGGTCTCGCAATAACGCAGGTTGTTCCGGCGGTTCACGCGATCGATGAAGATCACACCCGGTTCGGCAACGTCATAGGTGGCGCGCATGATGCGTTCCCACAGCGCCTTGGCCTTCACCGTCCGGAAGGTCCGGCCGCCGAATACGAGCGGCCAGTCGGCATCGGCCTCGACCGCCTTCATGAAGGCGTCGGTGACCAGCACCGAGACGTTGAACATGCGCAGCCGCTTCGGGTCGCGCTTGGCGTCGACGAAGGCCTCGATGTCGGGATGGTCGCAGCGCAGGGTCGCCATCATGGCGCCACGGCGCGAACCCGCGCTCATGATGGTGCGGCACATCGAGTCCCACACGTCCATGAAGGACAGAGGGCCCGACGCGTCGGCGCCGACGCCCACCACGGGCGCGCCCTGCGGACGAAGACTGGAGAAATCGTGTCCGATGCCGCCGCCCTGCTGCATCGTGAGCGCGGCCTCGCGCAGGTTCTCGAAGATGCCCGACATGTCGTCGGCAATCGTGCCCATCACGAAGCAGTTGAAGAGCGTGACCGTCCGCCCCGTGCCGGCGCCCGCGATCACCCGCCCGGCCGGCAGGAACTTGAAGCCCGACAGCGCCTCGTGGAAACGGCCGGCCCAGAGCTCCGGATCCCGCTCCGGCGCGGCCAGTGCGCGGGCGACACGCCACCAGGTCGCCTCGAGGTCGGCGTCGGGAATCGCAGCCGCGCTGGCTCCCGGTGCACTCTTGAAGCGATATTTCATGTCCCAGATCCGCTGGGAGACGGGCGACCATTCCATGCTGAAAACTAGGCCCAAGGCCCGTCGATATCAACCGAACGTTCTATTTTCGTTCGCGCTCGCGGGCTGCAGCAACGAGCCGGTCGGTGGCCCCCTCGATGCGCTCACGCAGAGTGGCCATGAACACGTCCCGCCCGAGGCCCGGCGGGATCGCGGGCAGGATCTCGACGTCGATCACGCCCGGCCACTTGATGAACTTCCGACGCCCCCAGAACAGGCCCGAATTCAGCGCCACGGGGACGACCGGCACGCCGAGCTGCCGGTAGAGCGCCGCCGTTCCCACCTGGTAGGGCTTCTCGTCGCCGACGGCGACGCGCGTGCCCTCGGGGAAGATCAGGATCGACCGACCCTCGGCCAAGGTCGCCTTGGCCTGCTTCACCAGTCCACGCAGCGCCTTGGCGCCGTCGCCGCGCTCGACGGCGATGTTGCCCGCCCGCGCCATCGCCCAGCCGACGATCGGGATCAGGACCAACTCGCGCTTCATCACGGTGGCGGCGCCGGGAAACAGTCGTGAGAACGCCAGCGTCTCCCACGAGGACTGATGCTTGCAGGCGAAGATGACCGGGCCCGTCGGCATGTTCTCCAGACCGCCGACGCGATGCGTAAGCCGGCAGGTGATCCGCAGCCACCACAGGCAGAAGTCGATCCACACCAGCGACCAGGCGACAACGAAGCGCCGCGGCATCAGCAGGATCGGCGAACCGGCGATGGCGAGGATCGTGGTGCCGACATACCAGCCGACATTGAAGAAGAGCGAGCGCAGCCGGAGGCCAATCATCTCAAAAGTATTCGCGAGCGACGTGTTGCTTGTATGCCAACTTGTAGTGGCCTAGTGTCGCCGCGCAAAGGACATCTGGTGGGGCAAACCCCGCTCATCATGCAGCTTACCTGTTCCAATTGCGGCGCGCGATACGCCGTCGACCCCATGGCGATCGGCCCGGCGGGTCGCACCGTCCAGTGTGTGCGCTGCAGCCATCGCTGGTTCCAGAAACCTGATTCGCCGCCGGCCGCAGAAACCGCTTCCGTCACGGAATCGGCGGCGGAAGCCCAGCCCGCGCCGGCCGCGCCTCCCGTGCCCGACGTCGTCATCCGCCCGTCCACGCCGGGCGCCGGCCTGCCGGCGCTCACGACGCCGCCGCCAAAGCGGTCAACGAACTGGGCCACCTGGATCGCCTATGCGATCGTCCTGGTCGTGTTGCTGGGCGGTGCGGGCTACGCCTATCGCGACCAGATCAAGGCCCGCCTGCCCGCCTCGTGGCGCGCGCTGCTGCATCTCGACGCCGCGAACGCGAAGCAAAACGCGACCCAGGTGGCGCGCGCCCATGTCGGGATCGACATGGCGACGACCAAGATCGACCTGATCGACGGGCGCTACGTCGTACTCGGCGAATTGATCAATACCGGCACCGCCCCCGGCTCGACCCGCCGCCTCAAGCTGGTCTTCCGTGCTGGCGATCAGGTCCTGGCCGAACGCGCGATGCCGCTGGTCGAGGGACCGATCCCGCCCGGCGCGCGCCGGAGCTTCAGCCTGCCGCTTGACGAGCCCCCGTCGGGTGCGACCAACATCGTCCCGACCGTCGACTAGCGCCCCCCTTCACGAGAGTTTCCGTTGCCCGACCGCACCACCTCCGACCGTCCGGTCGTCTCCATCCGCTTCTCCGCCGCCGAGATCGCCGCGCGCGTCGAGGAGATGGCGACCGATCTTTCCGAGAAGCTCGCGTCCGACACGCTGGTCGTCTCGGTCCTGAAGGGCAGCTTCGTCTTTGCCGCCGACCTGATCCGCGCGCTGAGCCGTACCGGCGCCGACTGGTCGATGGATTTTCTCACCCTGTCGAGCTACGGCAGCGGTACCGTGACGAGCGGCAACGTCCGCGTCGTGCGCGACATCGTCGACGACGTGCGGGACCGTGACGTGCTGCTGGTCGACGACATCCTGGAATCGGGCCTGACGCTCAGCTTTGCCAAGAAGCTCCTGGAAGAGCGCGGCGCGCGGCGCGTCTCGATCTGCACCCTGCTCGACAAGCCGGCCAAGCGGCGCACCGATCTCAAGGCCGACTTCGTGGGCTTCGAGGCGGGCGACGAATTCCTGGTGGGTTACGGCCTCGACTGGGCCCACCGCTTCCGCGGCCTGCCCTATATCGGCGTGGTCGAGAAAACATCCGACTGACGAGCGTCGACGAAAATCGCCTCAGTGCTGTTGCGTCCGGATGTCGATCAGCGCATCCCTCTCGTTGAACGACAGGACGAGAGAATCGTAGTCCATACGAAATCCGCTGCACATTCCGAGGTTGTAACTCAGCGACGTCTTGACGGGTAACGATCCGGGCTGAGGATTTCCCAAGAGGGCTATCGCGTCGGATCGCGACATGCCGAGCTTCAAGTAAGATCGAGTGAGGTCACGAACCATCTGACCTCGTATACAGTCCACCTCGCACCCATGAGGTCCGCAGCGTGGTGGATTCCGCCAAACGGCGGCATCGAACTCAGCCCGGTTCCGATAGTCCAGGCTCTCTGCCACGCCCATGACGGACGCTACCGCGACGAGCACGGCAATTCCGACGATCTTGGGCGCTCGCTTCATGTGGTCGCCTGCGCCTGGCGCAATTGCGCCCGCTCATTCCCTCCGGCCGTCAGTAAGTCTTCAGCAGACGGTCGATGTAGTCGAGCTCTTCCTTCGGGCGCAGCTGGTCGCCGGCGCGGCGGCGCAGTTCGTCGAGGATCTCGCGGCTGCGCTGGCGGTCGAGCTCGAGCGGCACCTTGTCCGAGCCGGAGTCGATCGCATCGCCGTAGTTGCCGTCGGAGCGGCCCAGCGGATCGCGGTCCTCGCTGCGGCGCTCACGCTCCTCGATCTCGGCGATGTCCTGGTTGTTGCCCGGGCCGCGCTGCTGGCGCAGCTGCTCGGCCATGTCGCCCATGCCCTGCTGGAGATTGTCGAGCGCCCGGCGCTGGGCGCGTGACGCCTCGCGCGGGTCGCCGCGACGCAGTGCCTCCTCGGCCTCGCGCATCGAGCGCTCGGCCCGGCCCAGCGATTCCGGCATCTGCAGGCCGTTTTCGTCGAGCTTCTGCATGAACTCGCCCAGCCGGCCGCGCAGGCCTTCCTGCTGGCCGCGTTGCTGATCGCCCCACTGGCCCTGACCCTGACCCTGCCCCTGCCCCTGCTGGCCTCGGCCCTGTTGACCCTGCTGTCCTTGGCCCTGCTGCCCTTGGCCCTGCTGCCCTTGGCCCTGCTGGCCCTGTTGTCCTTGCTGGCCCTGCTGGCCGCGCTGACCTTGCTGTCCCTGCTGGCCACGCTGGCCCTGCTGCTGGCGGCCCTCGCGCTCGGACTCGCCCAGCAGCTGGTTCTGCCGGCGCGACAGCTGGTCGAGCTGGTTCATCATCTCGCGACCCTGCTGATTGCCCTGGCCCTGCTGGCCGCGCTGTCCCTGCTGCTGACGCTGCTGGCCGTTGGGGTTCGCCATCATCGGGGTGGCGTTCTCCATCATCTTGCGCAGCTCCTCGAGCATGCGCTTGGCCTCTTCGCGCTGGCCGTTTTTGGCCATCTCGCGAATCTTGTCGAGCATCTTCTGAAGATCGTCGCCGGTGATGGTGTTGTTCGGATCCATCTTTTCCGCCTGCTCTTCCATGCGGCGGCGTTCGTCGGGATCCTTCATTTTCTCGGCCAGCTCACGCTGCCACTGCGCCATGGCGTCGTAGAGCTGCTGGATCAGCTTCTCGATCTCCTCGTCGCCGGCCTGGCGCTGCATGGCGTCCTGCAGCTGCTGCCGCGCCTGTTCGACGGCGCGCTCGGCGTCGGACGTGGCGCCGCTCTCGAGGCGCATGGCCAGATCCCAGAGGAGCTTCTGCGTATCGTCGATCGTCTCCTTGTTGTCGTTCTGCGCCAGCCGCACCGAGCCGATGCGCAGGCCGAGCTGGACGACCGGGTCCTCGCGGTAGCTCGACGGTTGGCCGTGGATCATGCGCATGCCGTCGGCGACGTCGATGCGATAGCCCTTGGGATCGCGGGTCAGTGCCTTGCGCAGCACGATGAGGGCTCGCGCCGTCGGGTCATTGAACACCCGCTCCGGCAGCAGAAACGTCTCGACCGAGCTGCGGCCCTTCTGGCCCAGCGCATCGGTCGCGAACAGCATCACCGTGACCTTGAGGCCTGCCCAGGGATGGCTGGTGAGATCGCGCACGAAGGTGTCGGAGATCTTCTTGGCGTTGCCCGCGACCGGCAGGTCGACGCGCAGCACTTCGGGCTCTTCGTCGCTGCTCAGCGCATCGTCGCCCAGCACGCTGCCGTGCAGGCGCATCTGGAGCTGGACGCCGGTGATGCCGAAATCGTCGCCGGCGAGGTACTCGACCTTCGTCGACCACTTGTCGACACCGATCGGGCGCGTGAAATCGATGGTCGGGGCGAGGTCGGGAATGACGTGGAGCTTCCAGCGCGCCTGCTCGTCGCCGCGCGCCTGCAGGGTGATCTGCTTGCCCTCGGTGATGACCTCCTCGACCTGGTACTTGCCCTTGCTGACGGTCGAGAATTCGGTCGCCTTGCCGTCGATCGAGAGCTGGGGCGCCTTGCGGCCGCGCACGTCGTCGACGAAGCCTGCGATCTTGCTGCCGACAGGAACGCGCAACACCTTGTCGGGATCGGCCATGTCCAGATAGACCGGCGGCTTGCCGGTATAGGCCGGCGGCGCGATCCAAAGGTTGGCGACGACCGGCGGGGGCGGCGGGAAGGCCGGCGTCACGGCGGCCGCCATGCGGTCGCTGCGCCAGCCGCCCGCAACGGCGATCGCGACGACGAGGGCCAGCAGCGGCACGAAGCGCAGCGCCCACTTGTCGAGGCTGGCGAGGCCGGGATGGGCCGGCCGGTTGCTCAGGCCGGCGAGACGCTCGGCCTCGCGGCGGCGATGGGCCTCCCAGAGAGCCTTGGCCATCGGGTCGGCCGTGCCCGCGGCCAGATGGTCCTGCACGGCCACGAGCGGACGGTGCGGAATGTTGCTATCGCGCTCGAGCCGGCGGATCGACGCTTCCCGCGTCGGCCAGGAAAAATCACGCAGGCGCCACCAGGCGAGACCGGCGAAGGCGACTGCAATGGCTGCCAGGATGCCGGTATGCACCCACGGATCCAGACCGGCGAACAGATCGAGATGGGCGGCGGCGACGAACAGGGCCACGAACGAAAGCAGCGGCACGAAGCGCGGCCAGAGGCTCTCCCATGCCAGGGCCGCCCGCGCCAAACCGATCTTGCGTCCCAGCCCGGGGGCCTGGATCGTCGGGGTGGTCTGGCTGGCGTCCATCGACGTCCTTTCGTTAGGCCTTTTTCGGCTCCATCCAGGGCGGGAACCGCTCGGCGGAGATCATCTCTTCGACGGTGGGCCTCGGTCGCGTAACCGCAAACCGCGTGCCATCCACCATCACTTCGGGCGCCAGCGGACGGCTGTTGTAGCTGGAAGCCATCACCGCCCCATATGCGCCCGCCGACCGTACCATCAAGAGATCGCCCGCCGCCAGCGGCGGCAGATCACGGTTCTGTGCCAGGAAGTCGCCGGATTCACAGATGGGACCGACAATGTCGCAACGGATCGTGGCGGCATCGCGGCGCGGCTCGCGCACCGGCAGAATATCGTGCCACGCTTCGTACAGGGTCGGACGGATGAGGTCGTTCATCGCCGCATCCACGATGACGAAAGTCTTGGCGGAGCCGGGCTTCACGAGGATGACCTCCCCCACCAGCACGCCCGCCTCGCCGACCAGCCGGCGCCCCGGCTCGAACGCCAGTTCGCAGCCCAGCCCCTCGGTCTCGCGCGCCACGACGGCCATGAACTCGGCGATCGAGGGCGGCTTCTCGTCGGCATAAACGATCCCCAACCCGCCGCCGATGTCGAACCGGTCGATCGTATGGCCGTCCTGGCGCAGCTGCGCGATCAGCTCACGCACCCGCACGATGGCGTCGCGATAGGGGGTGAGCGAGGTGAGCTGCGAACCGATGTGCATGGCCACGCCCACGACATTCAGGTTCGGCAGCCGCCCGGCCAGCGCGAAGGCCTCACGCGCCAGGTCGATGTCGATGCCGAACTTGTTCTCCTTGCGGCCCGTCGTGATCTTGGCGTGCGTCTTGGCATCCACATCCGGGTTCACGCGGATGGTGATGTCGGCCTTGAGGCCGAGCTGGCCTGCCACGGCGTTCAGCGTCTCCAGTTCGGCCGAGCTCTCGACATTGATCTGGCCGACGCCGGCTTCGAGTGCCGCCATCAGTTCCGACGGCTTCTTGCCGACGCCGGAATAGATGATGCGCCTGGCCGGAATGCCGGCCGCCAGCGCCCGCTTCATCTCGCCCACCGACACGATATCGGCGCCGGCACCCATCTCACCGAACAGGCGGATGACGGCCAGGTTGCTGTTGGCCTTCATCGCGTAGGCGACGCTGGCGTTCATGCCCTTGATGCCGTCGGCGAACTCCTGCCAGCCAGCGCGCAGGGCTCCGGCGGAGTAGCAGTAGAACGGCGTGCCGACCTGGGCCGCGATGGCGGCGAGCGCGACGCCCTCGGCGTGCATCTCGCCATCCTTGTAAGCGAAGAAGCTCATATTCAGCGTCCCCCGGCCTTGCCCAGGAAGCGACGGCGCGCCTCGGCAACGGCGCGCTCGACGTTTGAGGGCGCGGTGCCGCCCAGGCTCTTGCGCGCATTGACCGACGCCTCGACGGTCAGCACGCGATAGACGCTGCGGTCGATCTTGGGCTCGACCGCCTGCATCTCGTCGAGCGACAGCTTGTCGAGGTCGATGCCCTTGTCCGCGGCGATGCCCACCAGGCGCCCGGTGACGTGATGGGCTTGGCGGAACGGCAGGCCGACCTTGCGCACCAGCCAGTCGGCGAGATCGGTCGCCACGGAATAGTCGGCGGAGGCCACGGCGCGCATGCGTTCCGGATTGGCCTTGAGATCGCGGATCATGCCGGTCATGGCGGCGATGCCCAGTTCCAGCGAATCGGCGGCGTCGAACAGCGGTTCCTTGTCCTCCTGCATGTCCTTGCCATAGGTCAGCGGCAGGCCCTTCAGGATGGTGCAGAGCGCCACGAAGGCGCCCATGATGCGGCCGACCTTGGCGCGCGTCAGCTCGGCGGCGTCGGGATTGCGCTTCTGCGGCATGATCGAGCTGCCGGTCGTGAAGGCATCCGACAGCGCGATGAAGCGGAACGGCGCCGAGCACCAGATCACGATCTCCTCGGAGAGGCGCGACAGGTGCACGGCGGTCGTCGAGGCGGCGGCGATGAATTCGATGACGTAGTCGCGGTCGGACACGGCATCGAGCGAATTGGCCATCGGCCGCTCGAAGCCCAGCGCCTTGGCGGTCTTGCGCGGATCGATGGGATGCGGCGAGCCCGCCAGCGCCGCGGCGCCCAGCGGCGATTCGTTGAGACGCGCGCGGCAGTCGGCGAAGCGGCTGCGGTCGCGGCCGAACATCTCGACATAGGCCATCAGGTGATGGCCGAACGTAATCGGCTGGGCCGTCTGCAGATGGGTGAAGCCCGGCATGATGGTGGCCGAATATTCGTCCGCACGGTCGATCAGCGCAGCCTGCAGGTCGCGCAGCATCTCCTCGACCTTGTCGATCGTGTCGCGCACCCACAGGCGGACATCGAGCGCGATCTGGTCGTTGCGCGAGCGTGCGGTGTGCAGCCGCCCGCCGGCCGGACCGATGATGTCGGTCAGCCGCTGCTCGACGTTGAAATGAATATCCTCGAGCTTGGTCGAGAACTTGAACTTGCCGCTCTCGATCTCGGCCTTGACCTGGGCGAGGCCGCGCTTGATGTCGCGGCCGTCCTTGGCCGTCAGGATGCCCTGGGCCACCAGCATGTCACAGTGCGCGACCGAGCCCGCGATATCCTGCGCATAGAGCCGCCGGTCGAAACCGATGGAGGCGTTGATCTTCTCCATGATTTCCGCGGGCCCGAGCTTGTAGCGGCCGCCCCACATCGTGTTGGAGCGACGATTGGAGCCAGTCTTGGCCGCTCGCGCAGTCGTGTTCTTCCGTGCCATGAATTCAGCCATATATCCTTTTAGGAACGCGGCTTATGGCACATCCCCAGCGAGATTTCCTCCCCGGCAGGCGCTCGGTCCTGGCCGGCGGCATTGCCGCCCTCGCCCTGCCCCTCCTGGCGGGACGGGCCATCGCCGGCGTGAAGCCGGACATGGCCAAGGGCTCCATGGAACGGTTCAAGCTCGCCGCCCAGCCGAAGGCCCTGCCCGACCTCGAGATCCAGAACGCCGACGACAAGCCGATGAAGCTCAGCGACTTCAAGGGCAAGGTCGTCCTGCTGAACTTCTGGGCAACCTGGTGCACCCCCTGCGTAAAGGAAATGCCGAGCCTCGACCGGTTGCAGGCCGCGTTCCCGAAGGACAAGTTCCTGATCGTGCCGCTGTCGATCGACGGACCGACCAAGCCCAAGGTCGCGCCCTTCTACAAGGACCAGAAGCTCGCCAATCTCGGCATCTATTTCGACAAGGGCCGCAAGACCATGCAGGGTCTCGACGTCACCCTGCTGCCGACCTCAATCCTGGTCGATGCCAAGGGCCGCGAACTCGGCCGCATCGAGGGCGATGCCGACTGGGACATGCCCGAATCGATCGCCCTGATGAAGGCGGCAATGGGCAAGGACAAGGGCTGACGAGACGCCCGGTCGCGCCGGGTTCGTGCATAATGCGGCCGACATGACGCCGCCTCCCGCGCCCTCCGACGCCGTTGCCATCGAACTCAATGCAGTGCTGGTCGCCCTGACGGCGAACCAGCCGCTGGTGCTGACGCTGGAGGACGGCACGCTTCTGCCGTCCGGACCCTTTGCGACCGAGCATCCGACGCTGCAGAGCGGCCTGCGCGCCTGGGTCGAACGACAGACCCATCATCCGCTGGGCTATGTCGAGCAGCTCTATACCTTCGCCGACCGCAACCGGCCGGGCTCGGACGGCCGGCAGCGAGTCGTGTCGATCAGCTATCTCGGCCTCACCCGCGAGCGCCTGTCGGCCGGGGCACGCGATCCGGAATGGCGGAGCTGGTACCGCTATTTCCCTTGGGAGGACTGGCGGACCGGTCCCTCGCCGCTGATTGCCCAGTCAATCCTGCCGAGACTCGCCACGTGGGCGGAGGCCGGCGGCGATGCTGCAACCCGGCGAGAGCGGCAACAGCGGGTCGAGGTGAGCTTCGGCGATGGCGCCGAGACCTGGAACGAGGACCTGGTGCTGCAGCGCTATGAGCTGCTCTTCGAGGCTGGCCTGGTGCCCGAGGCGAGACATCCGGCAGCCGATCCCGTGCCGGGCATGCCGATGCGCCACGATCATCGCCGCATCCTCGCCACCGGCATTGCCCGGCTGCGGGCCAAGATCAAATACCGGCCGGTGTTCTTCGAGTTGATGCCGCCCGAGTTCACGCTGCTGCAGCTGCAGCGCGCCGTCGAGGCGCTGGCCGGCCGGCCCATGCACAAGCAGAATTTCCGACGCCTGATCGACGCGCAGGGGCTGGTCGAGCCGACGGGCGCATCGACTGCCGAAGCGCGGGGCCGGCCGGCGAAGCTGTTCCGCTTCCGCCGCGAGATCGTCCTCGAGCGCGCCGTCGCCGGCAGCAAGCTCCCCCTCTCCCGCCCCATCTGAAAACTTGACCCGATTAATGCTCACTCTTAGTATAATTCATTAATACTCGTCGTGAGCATAATGAGGTTGGAGATGTCCCTGTCCTTTGCGCCGGACCTGATGGCCCGCACCGCACCGCTCTATGACCGCGTTAAATCGGTTATCCCGTCGATCGAATGGCCGGCCTTCGCCGAGGACATCGATGCCATCCTGGCGCTGAAGCGCGAGCGGGATGCTGTCATCCTGGCGCACAACTACCAGACGCCCGAGATCTTCCACTGCGTGGCCGACATCGTGGGCGACAGCCTGGCGCTGGCCCGCGAGGCCATGAAGGTGGACGCCGGGACGATCGTCCTGGCCGGAGTCCATTTCATGGCCGAGACGGCCAAGCTCCTCAATCCGGCGAAGCGCGTGCTGATCCCCGACCTCGACGCCGGCTGCTCGCTCGCCGCCTCGATCACCGCCGCCGACGTCCGGCTGCTGCGCCAGCGCTATCCCGGCGTGCCCGTCGTCACCTACGTGAACACGTCGGCCGCCGTGAAGGCCGAGAGCGACGTCTGCTGCACCTCCGGCAATGCCCGCAAGATCGTCGAGAGCCTCGGCGTGCCGAAGGTCATCATGCTGCCCGACGAGTATCTGGCGCAGAACATCGCGGCCGAAACCGGCGTCGAGATCGTCACCTGGGCCGGCCACTGCGAGGTGCACGAACGCTTCACGGCGCAGGACATCCGCCAGCTGCGCGCCGGCCACCCCGGCATCGTGGTACTGGCCCATCCGGAATGCCCGCCCGAGGTCGTGGGCGAATCCGATTTCACCGGCTCGACCGCGGCGATGATCGATTATGTCGATAGCAAGCGGCCGGCGCGGGTCGTCCTCGTGACCGAATGCTCGATGAGCGACAACGTCGCCGTGCAACATCCCGAGGTCGAGTTCATCCGGCCGTGCAACCTCTGCCCGCACATGAAGCAGATCACCCTGCCGAAGATCCGCCGCACGCTCGAGACGATGCACCACGAAGTGACGATCGATCCCGCCGTGGCCCAGCCGGCCCGGCGCGCGGTCGAACGCATGCTGGAAGTCTGAGGCTCCGATGATGATCCCCTCCCTTCCCGCTCTCATGGTCGAACCGGTGGTGCGTGCCACCCTCCTGGAGGATCTCGGCCGCGCCGGCGACCTCACCACCGACGCCATCGTGCCGCCGACCGCGCGCGCCAGGACCGCGCTGGTCGCGCGCCAGCGCGGCGTGGTGGCGGGGCTCGACGCCGCGGCCATGGCGTTCCGGCTGGTCGACCCGTCGATCGAGATCGCGATCGAACGGCCGGACGGCACGCCGCTCGCGCCCGGCGACCGCATCGCGACCATTGCCGGCCCGGCGCGCGGCATGCTGACCGCCGAGCGTGTCGCGCTGAACTTCCTCGGCCATCTCAGCGGCGTGGCCAGTGGCGCCGCGACGCTGGTTGAGGCCGTGCGCGGCCACAAGGCGCGCATCTGCTGCACGCGCAAGACCATGCCGGGGCTGCGCGCCCTGCAGAAATACGCCGTTCGCGTGGGCGGCGGCATGAACCACCGCTTCGGCCTCGACGATGGCGTCCTCATCAAGGACAACCATGTCGCCGTGGCCGGCGGCATCCGGCCGGCGATCCTCGCGGCGCGGCGCGGCGTCGGGCATCTCGTGAAGATCGAAGTCGAGGTCGACACACTGGATCAGCTCGAGGAGGCGCTGGCGACCGGCGTCGACGCGGTCCTGCTCGACAACATGACGCCCGAGCAGCTCGCCACCGCGGTCCGCATGATCGACGGACGCGCCCTCGCCGAGGCGTCCGGCCGCATCACCCCGCAGACGGCGCCGGCCATCGCCGCCAGCGGTGTCGACCTGATCTCAGCCGGCTGGCTCACGCACAGCGCCAGCGTCCTCGATATCGGCCTCGACTGGGAAGCCTAGAATCACTTCCCTCGCCAGGTCAGGGACCGACCGTTCGTTCTTCGGCGCTCTCGGACATTGCGCGCAATGTCCTGTCGCTAAACGGGCTGAGCTCCGCTCAGCCCATCAATTGCTGACTTCGCAGTGCTTGCCCATTTCCTTGCAGACCCGCAGCACCGCCTGGACGACCAGCGACGCGGTCGAGCCTTCGCCCGCGCCGGCATGGCCTGCGATCATGAGCTGCGAGACGTCGTCGTTGAACGGGACCACGTTCAGCGTGGCGGTGCGGTCGCCCTCGGCGATCTGGAGGCGGCGTGCGCCGGGATCCTGCATCAGGATGCGGACAGACGGATTCTTCCGCGCCAGTTCGAGCGCGGTCGAGAAAATCTTGTCGGCATGGGCATCGAGCAGGACCGTCGCGAAATCGTAGCCGGGCCGGCCGTCCGGCTGGCCGCCTTCGGTCATCTGGTGGATGCGGCCCAGGGCCTTGCGGGCGACGAACACCCATTGCGCCTCGGCCGAGGCGAGCGGCAGCGCGAAGCTCGCGAGCAGCGCGGCGGCGACGAGCGGCTTGAAGATCCTGTGCATGCGTCGGCTCCCTTTGTCGCGTTGTTCTGCTGGGGGCGCGCCACTCCAGTGGCGCGTCATTTCCGGCACAAGGTGAGATCGCGCCACTGGAGTGGCGCGCCCCCAGCAAAGACTTTTCTTACGTGAGTGTCGCCAGCGTGGACGCGGAGAATGGCGCCAGTTCGCCGAAGCGTCCCTCGCGCACCTTGGCCGCCCATTGCGGATCGGCCAGCAAGGCGCGACCGACTGCCACGAGGTCGAATTCCTCGCGCTCCAGCCGGGCCTCGAGCTCTCCCAGATCGCCGATCTCGGAATCCTCGCGCGTCCGGAATGTCTGCACGAAGTCGGCCCCCTTGAGGCCGACCGAGCCCACGGTGATGGTGGGCTTGCCGGTGAGCTTCTTGGTCCAGCCCGCGAGGTTCAGCGTCGAGCCCTCGAACTCGGGCTCCCAGAAGCGGCGCGTCGAGCAGTGGAAAATGTCGGTACCGGCAGCGGTCAGCGGCTCGAGGAAACGCGCCAGCTCGTCGGGCGTCAGCGCCAGACGCGCCGTGAAGTCCTGCTGCTTCCACTGCGAGAAGCGGAAGATGATCGGGTAGTCCGCACCGACGCGCGCGCGGATCGCCTTGACGATCTCGGCGGCGAAGTGCGTGCGCTGCACGAAGTCGCCGCCCCACGCGTCGCTGCGCTTGTTCGCGCCCTCCCAGAAGAACTGGTCGATCAGGTAGCCGTGTGCGCCATGGATCTCGACGGCGTCGAAGCCGATCTCCCGGGCGGCACCGGCGGCCCGCGCGAAGGCGTCGATCGTGTCGGCGATGTCGGCGTCACTCATCGCCGGACCGACCTGCTTGCCGGACGCGGACAGGCCCGACGGACCGTCCGACGGTGCCTCGGGATGATGGCCGGTGCCGGTCTTGCGCATCATGCCCTGGTGCCAGATCTGCGGGGCGATCTTGCCGCCGGCGGCATGCACTTCCTCGACCACGTGCCGCCACCCCGCAAGGCTTGCCGGCGAATGGAAGTCGGGCACGTTGGTGTCGTTGGAGGCGGCCGGCCGGTCGACCGTCGTGCCTTCGGTGACAATCAGCCCGACACCCCCCTCGGCGCGGCGGCGATAATAGGCCGCGACGTCGGCGCCCGGGATGCTGCCGGGGCTCTTGGAGCGCGTCATCGGCGCCATCACCAGACGGTTGGGCAGCGACAGCGACTTGGTCGTGAAGGGTCGGAAGAGCGGGCTGGTCATGAAGGTCTCGCTTGTGGGAATTCTACGTCGCCGTAGGGATAGAAGTTCTTCAGATCGACGTTGCAATAGGGCAGACCGTCGAGCCGCACGGTGCCGAGGAAGGGCTCGACCGGCTCGACCAGCAGGATCGTCCGGGCGAAGCCGCTATCGTCGAAGCCGCGGCGGAAGTGCACGCGCGACTTGATCGCGATCGCCTTGAAGTGAGCGAGATCGAAGGCAGGCCCCGCGAGTTCCGACGGCTCGACGATCTGCGTCAGGTAGCGGCTGATCAGCACGACGTTGCCGCGGCCGAAGGCGACGCTCACCCACAGGGTGCCATGGGCTTCGTGCGCGCCGATCACCGTACCGGTGACGCGGACCGGCCGGCCGGCCGATTCGTCGGCGAGGCCGCCAATCTCACGGTCGAACTTGTCTCCCACCTTCACGCCCTCGGCCTTGAGCGCATCGATGACCTTGGCATCGGCGATCGTGGCGATCAGCACGTCCGACAGGTCCTGCCCGATCACTTCCTTCAGGATCCAGGTCGCATAGCCCGACCGGTCGCTATGGTCCGCCAGCACGACCGGCGTCTCGCCCCGCGCCATGGCTTCCTTGGCGAGCCGGACGCCCTCAGGGATCGGATGGACCTTGGCGGTGTCGAGCAGATCCTTACGGCGCCGCCATGCCCAGGACGACATGTCGTCGGCGACCTTCTGGGCCAGCGCCGGATTGCCGTTGGTCATGACCTGGAACGTCAGGCCGACATCGGGCACGTCGGCGAAGGGGAAGCCGAAGAAGACGTTCACATAGACGTCGGGCTCACGCGCCTCCCAGACGAGGGCGCGCTGCACCAGGTCCATCCACGGCGAGGCGCCGGTCCATTGCAGCACGGTCGGCGTGATGATCGGCACCTTCACCGTCACCGTGGCGGGGACGTAGTCGCCGCGGATCGCACGCACCAGCATGCGCGCCGCGCGCTGGCCCTGCAGATGGCTGTCATAGTGCGGGAAGTATTTGACCGTGAAGGCCATGTCGGCCTGAGTCAGGAACTCGGCGTCTTCGTTGCCGTGCGGATCGAAGGTGCCGACGATGAAGGCCTTGCGCCCGACCACCTCGCGCACCCGCCGCGCGATGTCGGCCTCCGGCCGCGCCACGCCACGGACGCCCATCGCCCCGTGCAGGCTGAGATAGACGCCGTCGAACGGCCCCTGCTCCTTCAGGCCGGCGAGCATGCGGCCGAGCAGGGTCTCGTAGGCGTCCTGTGTGATCCAGCCCGAGCCGGTGCCCGTCTTCGGCCACAGCGGCGATTCGATGCCGACCAATTCGACACCGTCATACTCGCGCGCCACCTTCACGAACCCGCCCATGTAGGACTTGGGATCGTGCGCCAGCAGCGCTTCGCCGCTGGCCGGCGAGCCGGGATAGGTGAAATCGTCGAGCGTGGTGTCGTTCGGGAGGAACGTCACCGTCTCGTGAGCGAACTGCAGGACGGCGATACGCATCGCGCCGTCCGCCTCGTCAGCGCGTCGGGACCGGACGCTCGCCGGAATAGTCGTAGAAGCCGCGCTTGACCTTGCGTCCGATCCAGCCGGCCTCGACGTACTTCACGAGCAGCGGGCACGGACGATACTTCGAATCGGCCAGGCCCTCGTGCAGCACCTGCATCACCGAGAGGCAGGTATCGAGGCCGATGAAGTCGGCCAGCTCGAGCGGGCCCATCGGATGGTTGGCGCCCAGCTTCATGCCGGTGTCGATCGCCTCAACGTTGCCGACGCCCTCGTAGAGGGCATAGACCGCCTCGTTGATCATCGGCAGCAGGATGCGGTTCACGATGAAGGCCGGGAAGTCCTCGGCATTGACCGGCTTCTTGTCGAGCTTGACCACGACCTCGCGCACCGTGCGGAAGGTCTCCTCCTCCGTCGCGATGCCGCGGATCAGTTCGACCAGGCCCATCAGGGGGACCGGGTTCATGAAGTGCATGCCCATGAACTTGCCGGGGCGGTCGGTGACCGCCGCGAGCCTCGTCACCGAGATCGATGAGGTGTTGGTGGCGAGCAGGACGTTGGCGGGCAGACCCTCGCAGACCTTCTTGAAGATCTCGCGCTTCACCGCCTCGTTCTCGGTCGCCGCCTCGACGATCAGGTCGCAGTCGGCGAACGCCTTGTAGTCGGTGGCGGTCGAGATGCGGTTGAGCGCCGCGTCCTTGTCTTCCGGACGGATCATGCCGCGGCCGATCTGCCGGTCCATGTTGCGTCCGATCGCATCGAGCCCCTTGTCGAGATGGGCCTGGTCGACATCCGCGAGACGGATGTCGAAGCCCTTCAACGCGCAGACATGGGCAATGCCGCTGCCCATCTGGCCGGCACCGATGACTCCGATGCGCTTGATCATGATGGGTACCCTCGGGTTACTTTACTTTTTCTCGATCGCGGCGGTGAGCTCGGGAACGAGCTGGAAGAGATCGCCCACGAGTCCGTAGTCGGCCACCTGGAAGATCGGGGCTTCCTCGTCCTTGTTGATCGCCACGATCGTCTTGCTGTCCTTCATCCCGGCGAGATGCTGGATGGCGCCGGAGATGCCGATGGCGATGTAGAGGTCGGGCGCGACCACCTTGCCGGTCTGGCCGACCTGGTAGTCGTTCGGCACGTAACCCGCATCGACCGCGGCGCGGCTGGCACCGAGGCCGGCGCCGAGCTTGTCGGCCAGGGTCTCGAGCATCTTGAAGTTCTCGCCGCTCTGCAGGCCGCGGCCGCCGCTGACGACGATCTTGGCGCTGGTCAGCTCGGGACGCTCGCTCTTGGAGAGTTCGGCGCCTGCGAAGGACGAAAGGCCCGCGCTGCCCGTGCCCTCGATCTGCTCGATCGTGGCCGAACCGCCGCCGGCCGCCGCCTTGAAGTTGGTCGGGCGGACCGTGACGATCTTGATCTTGTCGGTGCTCTGGACCGTCGCCATCGCGTTGCCGGCGTAGATCGGGCGCACGAAGGTGTCGGGCGAGACGACCTGGATCGCCTCGGAGACCTGCGCGACGTCGAGCAGGGCCGCGGCCCGCGGGGCCACGTTCTTGCCGACCGAGTCGGCGGCCATCACGATGTGGCTGTAGTTCGGCGCCAGCTTGACGACCAGCGGCGCGATGTCCTCGGCCAGCCAGTTGGCGTAGGCCGCGTCTTCGGCCTGCAGCACCTTGGCGACACCCTGGATCGCGGCCGCCGACTTGGCGGCCTCGCCGGCGTTGCTGCCGGCCACGAGCACATGGACTTCGGCGTCCATCTGGCCAGCGGCCGCTACGGCGTTGGCGACATTGGCGCGAACGGTCTTGCCGTCATGCGCGGCGACAACGAGGACGGCCATCTCAGATCACTCCCGCTTCGTTGCGCAGCTTCTCGACCAGCTCCGCGACGGTCTTCACCTTGATGCCCGACTTGCGCTTGGGCGGCTCTTCGACCTTCAGCGTCTTGAGGCGCGGCGCGACGTCGACACCCAGCGCGTCCGGCGCCAGCGTCTCGATCGGCTTCTTCTTCGCCTTCATGATGTTGGGCAGCGAGGCGTAGCGCGGCTCATTCAGGCGCAGGTCGGTGGTGATCACCGCCGGCATCTTGATCTTGATGTTCTCGAGGCCGCCGTCGACCTCGCGCTTAACCTCGACCGAGCCGTCGGCGACGTTGAGCTTGTTGGCGAACGTGCCGATCGACCAGCCGAGCAGCGCGGCCAGCATCTGGCCGGTGGCGTTGGAATCGTCGTCGATCGCCTGCTTGCCGACGATCACGAGACCGGGCTGCTCCTTGTCGACCACGGCCTTCAGCAGCTTGGCGACGGCCAGCGGCTGCAGATCGGCGTCGGTCTGGACCAGGATGCCGCGGTCGGCGCCCATGGCGAGCGCGGTGCGGATCGTCTCCTGGCACTGGGCCGGGCCGGCCGAGAAGGCGATGATTTCGGTAGCGGCGCCCTTCTCTTTCATACGGATCGCCTCTTCCACGGCGATCTCATCGAAGGGGTTCATGGACATCTTGACGTTAGCCGTCTCGACACCCGTGTTGTCGGCCTTTACGCGGATCTTGACGTTGTAGTCGATGACCCGCTTGACCGCGACCAGCACTTTCATCGCGTTGCGCCTATCGGTGAGTTGCGGCCGGACTGACCCGTCCGGCGAAGGGGTTTTCGTGTAGGGGTGTTGAGCCGATCATGTCAAGGCTATGGCGCACTGCACAAGACCGCAGGGTGGAAGCTTTTTTCTCAATTTTTCAACAGCTTGCCGGTTAGCGCGCGCCGCCCGGTACCCACAGCACATCTGCCGCACCATTGTCGTTGACCCGGCGCGCCAGCACGAACAGGTGGTCCGAGAGGCGATTGATGTACTTGACCGCCTCCGGGTTGATCTCCTGCTCGGCCGCCAGATGCGTCATGCAGCGCTCGGCGCGCCGCGCCACGGTCCGGGCGAGATGCAGCCACGAGGCGGTTTCGCTGCCGCCCGGCAGGATGAAAGACTTGAGCGGCTGCAACTCGGCGTTCATCGCATCGATCTCGTGTTCGAGGCGCTCGACCTGCGAGGCCACCATGCGCAGGGCCGGCTCGTCGCGCTTGGTCTTGCCTTCGGGTGTGCAGAGGTCGGCACCGAGGTCGAACAGGTCGTTCTGGATCCGCGCCAGCATCGCGTCGGCTTCGGCGAGGCGCGGATCGGCGCTGCCGGCGCGCGTTATGGCGCTGCGCGCGAGGCCGATCACCGAATTGGCCTCGTCGGTCGTGCCATAGGCCTCGACGCGGATGTCGTGCTTGGCCACGCGTTCGCCACGTCCCAGCGACGTCATGCCGGTGTCGCCGCCGCGCGTGTAGATGCGGTTTAGGGTAACGGCCATCGCCTAGCTCCTGCTTGCCAAGTACCAGAGAATGATCAGCACGACGGTGAGGAGCTGCAGACGCACGCGCCACCACATCATGCGGTTGCTGCGGCGACTGCCCTCGATGTTGCCGTCCTGGTTGCGGCTCATGTTGATCAGGCCGGCGAACAGCGTCCCGAGCGTCGCAAACGCAGACACCAGCACGAGGACAAAAAGAACATTGGCAAGGGTCATAGGGGCTTATCCCGCATTGTGCCTGCCCGCGCCAGTACGGGCACCCGCCCAGGGTCGCGCATCGCGGGAGGCTGCCGTGCCGGTGGCGAGGCGGAAGATCGTCTCGGCGCTCTGCTCGGCCGACCACAACGCCGCGTGTACCGTACCGTACTCGACCGGCTCGGTCGCCTCGCCGGCGAAGAACACGCGATTTCCCAGGGGTCGGGCATGGGCAGTGCAATCGTCGGGATCGCTGCCGACGCCGGGGTAGGAATAGCCGCCGCGCGACCACGGATCGCTCAGCCAGCGCGGGAACGCCATCGCCTCGGGCTCGGGAATGTCCTCGCCGAACATCGCACGCAGCGATTTCATGGCGACGGCGATCACTTCCGCGTCGGTCGCCTCGCGGTCGAGATGGATCGCGGTGTGGCCGTTGCAGAAACTGAGCAGGATCGGCAGGCCGGTTTCCTGCTCATGACTGACCCAGGTGTTGAAGCCGCCGCGCCTCTGCGGTGAATCCGGAAGGCGCCCGAACCATTTCGGCGACTCCGGCCAGAAGCGGCGCGGAAAGCGCAGGTAGATCTTGCCGAGAACGCCCGCCCCGTAACCGATCCGGCCGATCGCCGTCCGCTGGGCCTCGGGCGGGGCGGGATCGAGCGCCGGCAGGCCGGCGCGCAGCAGCCCGACCGGCACGGCGATCACCGCGCGGTCCGCCTCGATGCGCTCGCCGCCCTGCAGGATCGCCGTCACGCCCTCGCCCGTCCACACGACCCGCTCGACGACGGCGCCCTGGCGGATGTCCAGTCCGTGCGCGACATCGCCGATCAGGGACCGGTAGCCGCCCTTGGGCTGGGCATTGCGCTCGAGCCCTTCGGTGGGGAACCACTCCTCCGCCGCCACCGCCTCCCAGGGCGCGCTCTGCACGCCCTCGCTCATCTCGACGAAGGTCGCGATTACCAGCCGGTCGATCTCGGGCAGCCAGGACGCCGAAAGCAGCGGCTCGACGGCTTCACGTACGGAGATCGAGCGCGGACCGCGGACGCGGGTCAGCGCCTTGCTTTTCCAGCTCGCCCATTCGATCGCCGCCTTGAAGGCGAGCCGCCCCATGACCGCACGCCGGCGCTGGCCCTCGCGGGTCGGCGAGGTCGCCCGCTTGTCGATCAGCAGGCGCTCACCCTGCGATTCGATCAGGTCGACGCCGAGCTTCTCACACCAGAGGGTGAGCGGATTGCCGTCGACCCCGTGCACCCAGGAGCCGCCGAGATCGACGGCCGCGCCGACGCGATCGTCCGTCCAGGTCCGGCCGCCGATGCGTCCGCGCGCCTCGAACACGCTGACCGTGAAACCCGAATCCTGCAGCAGCCTCGCGGCGACCAGACCCGCCATGCCGGCACCGACCACGACGATGCACTCGCCGTTGCCCGCCCCCATCGACCAGGAGCCGGTGCGGCTCACCGCCCGGCCCATGCGAGCATCGGCAGCGCCGACATTGAATCGAATGTCCGGCCGCCCGCAGCCCGCAACGCCTCGACGTCGCTGTACGTGGCGCCGACATAGGCCAGTGCGCGCATGCCGGCGGAACGGGCCGCCTGAATGCCCGGCAGCGAATCCTCGACGACGGTGCAGTCGAAGGGCTGCTCGTTCATCTGTATCGCGGCATGGAGGAAAAGGTCGGGGAACGGCTTGCCGCGCGGCACCTGGCTCGAACTGAAGATGCGGCCCTCGAAGCGCGACCAAAGGCCGGTGATGCCGAGGGTGACCCGCATCTTGTCGAACCCGCCCGAGCTGGCGACGCAGGTCGCGATGCCTGCCGCCTCGATCGCATCGATCGCCTCGACGACGCCCGCAACGGGCTGCAGCGGTGCGTCACGGAAGGCCTGAACCGTGTCGGCCTGCAGGCGTTCGACGAAATCGTCAGGCAAGGCGCGGCCGAGTTCGCCTTCGACGATCTCGACGCACGATTTCATCGAGCGGCCCATCAGGCGCCGCATCGTGTCCTCGACGTTCCAGTCGAGCCCCTCGCGCTGGAGCGCGCGGGCAAAGCAGGTGTTGGCGAGGGGCTCGCTGTCGACCAGTACCCCGTCGCAATCGAATATGACCAGCACGCCCCGAGGAGTATCAGTAAGGCGTGTCGCCTGCCACCGTGACCCGGTTGCCGCTGCGGGTGTGCGGCCAGTAGTCCCACATCGCGCGATGCTGGACGCAGCGATTGTCCCAGAAGGCGATGGAATTCTCCTGCCAGCGGAAGCGGCACTGGAAGAGCGGGTTCTCCATGTGTTCGTAAAGGTACCGCAGGATCGCGTCGCTCTCGTCGCGCGGCAGGCCGACCAGCGAGCGGGTGAAGCCGCGATTGACGTAGAGGCCCTTCTTGCCGGTCACCGGATGCGTCCGCACTACCGGATGGATGGCGCGGGGATACTCCGGCTTGTCGGCGACGTTGAAGTTCTTGTAGAGGCCGCGATAGACCGATTCGCCATCATGCACGGCGGTCAGCCCGTCGAGATAGGTCTTCATGCGATCCGACAGCGCCTCGTAGGCGGCGTACATGCTGGCGAACAGCGTGTCGCCGCCCTTGGGCGGGCACTTCTTGATGTAGAGGATGCTGCCCATCGGCGGCTCGAGATCGCAGCTCACGTCGGTGTGCCAGCCCTCGCCGTTGGCGCGCGGCGAATCCTTGTCGGCATGGATGATCATCAACTCGGGCTTGCCGGGTTCGCTGGGCGCCGCGGGGTGGGTGTGCAGGTCGCCGAACAGGCGGCCGAAAGCCAGGTGCTGATCCTGGCTGATGTGCTGGTCGCGAAAGAAGATGACCAGGTTCTCTGCCAGCGCGCGATGAATCTCGTCCTGCTGCCGGTTGGAGAGCGGCTGGCTGAGGTCGATCCCGCTGATCTCCGCTCCGAGGATCGGCGTCAGCTTGTCGAGGGTGATCGTTTCGTACGGGGCGCTTTCGTCGGCGTTGTGCCGGTAACGCGGGCCGGCATTGGCGTTCAGGGATCCTGCCATGGGTCTCTCCTATTCAACCTTGATGTTGGCTCGACGGATGATCTGGCCCCAACGCTCCTTCTCGGCGCTGGCGAAAGCAGCGAACTCGGCCGGCCGCATGAGCTTCGGCGTGCCGCCCAGGGCCGCCAGGCGCTCGACGACTTCCGGCATCGCCGACACCGTGTAGAGGTCGGCGTTGATCCGGTTGACGATCTCGGCCGGCGTCCCCTTCGGCGCATAGAAGCCGGTCCAGGTCGTCAGCAGGACGTCGGGAAGCCCCGCTTCCGCCGCCGTCGGCATGGCCGGTACGGCGGCGTAGCGTTCGCGGTCGGTGACGAACAAACCCTTCAGCGCGCCGCGGTCCATCGCGATCTTGGCGTTGACGGTGTCGATCATCATGAAGGTGAGCAGGCCGCTCTGCACGTCGGGGATCGCCTGCGGGTTGCTCTTGTAGCCGACATAGACCGCGTCGACGCCCGCCGCCATCTTGTAGAGTTCGGAGGCGACGCGCGCAGGCAAGGCGCCGGCGCCGTAATTGTGCTTGCCGGGCTCGGCCTTCAGCTTCGCCGTCAGCTCGGCCGCCGTATTGATGGGGCTGTTCCTGTCGACCAGCAGTACGAAGGGCGAGGTGCCCATGCGCGAGATCGGCGCGAAGTCGGCGATCGGATCGTAGGGCAGCTTGTCGTAGATCGCAGGATTGACGACCTGCGTCATGGCCGAGGTGGCGAAGAGGGTCAGCCCGTCGGGCTTCGCGCGCGCCACCGATTCGGCCGCCGGAATGCCATTGCCGCCGCCCTTGTTGTCGATCACCACGGGCTGCCCCCACAGCGCCGAGAGGCGCTCGGCGTATATGCGGGCGCTGATGTCGGTCGCCGCGCCAGCCGGAAACGGCACGACCATGGTCACGCGCCCCGCAGGATACTTCTGCGCCTGTACGATCGCGGGCATCGCAAAGGCTGCCGCGCCCAGCCCCATCCCGAACCGCCGTCTGCCGATCATGTTTCCTCGTCTTTTCTTGTTGCGACGACGTTAGACCCGTTTGACGGGCGCCGCTTCGACCAAGTCGACAGAGTCCGTATTACGGAATAGCCTCGCGCGATGGCCATAGAGCCCGTCCGCCGCAGTTTCGCGATCCTCGAGGCGCTGAGCCGGCGTCCGCACGGGACGATCGCGACCCTGTCGACCGAGACAGGCCTGCCCCGCCCCACGGTCGCGCGCCTGCTCGGCACGCTGGTCGAACTGGGATACGCGACCCAGGTCTCGCGCCTGCTGGGCTATCGCCTCACCGATCGCGTGCTCGCGCTCGCGCAAGGCATTCGCTTCATCGATCATCTCGTCGACATCGCCGCGCCGCACATGCAGCGCTTCACGCAGGACCATGGCTGGCCGCTCTATCTCGGCTCGATCAGCCACCGCGCCATCACCATCCGCTATTCGACCGCCGCCGAGAGCCCGATGTCGTTCGAGCGGACGGCCCTGCAGCGCCGCAGTCCGATCCTCTCGGGTGCCCTCGGACGCGCCTGGCTCGCCTTCTCGACGGACGAGGAACGGCGCGCGATCCTGCGCGACCTCGGCGTCCGCCACGATGCGAAACTGGCGGCGGCCTTTGAGCGGATCCGCCGGCAAGGCCACGCCTTCTCGGTCGTGACACGTGCGGCGCGCCTGCAGGGCATCGCCGTCGCCATTCACAGGAACGAGCGTGTTCTTGGATGCATCTCGATGCGGTTCACCCGCTCCGCGATGAGCGAGGCCGCGGCCGGCGAGCGCTACGGCGCGCCGCTGACTGCGCTCGCACGCGCCATCGCCATCGACGTGGCAAACGAGTAGTTTGCGCGCAATTCAACGGAGGAAACATGCCGGCATTCGACGCCATCGCAACGCAGACCGTGCGCAAGGCAAACCATCTCGAACCCGCTTTCGTGCACAAGGAAGACGTCGAAGCCGCAGCGCGGAAACTCGCCGCCCGGAAGAAGAAGCCCAACATCCTGATCTACCTGATGGACGATGTCGGCTGGGGCGATTTCGGCTGCTACGGCGGCGGCGTCGCCGTGGGCGCGCCGACGCCCAACTTCGACAAGATCGCACGCGGTGGCCTGCAACTCACCTCCTGCTATTCCGAACCCTCCTGCTCGCCGTCGCGCGCCACGCTGCACACCGGCCGCGTTCCGAACCGTCATGGACTGCATCGTCCGCCGATGTACGGCGAACCCGGCGGCCTGCAGGGCGAGATCACCTTGCCGATGCTGCTCGGCCAGGCCGGTTACACGACGCAGGCGGTCGGCAAGTGGCATCTCGGCGAGAACGTGGAGAGCCAGCCGCAGCATGTCGGCTACGACGATTTCTACGGCTTCCTCTCCGTCTCCGACATGTACACGGAGTGGCGCGACCCGCACTTCTTCCCCGAGATCGTCTATTCGGACGCGCGCACCGAGTGGATCAAGAACATGCCCTTCAACCGCTGCTTCGTGCACGCGACCAAGGGCAAGGAACTGACCAACGTCGAGGAGGTGACGATCCCCGTCCTCTCCGAGCTCGACGAGAAGTGGTGCAAGTATTCCGAGGCGTTCATCGAGAAGCAGGCCAAGTCGGACAAGCCGTGGCTGCTCTATCACTGCACGCGCGGCGCCCACTTCGACAACTATCCGGGCGAGAAGTTCCTCGGCAAGTCGCCGGCCAAGCATCCCTACAAGGACACGCTGCTCGAACTCGACGAGATCATGGGCCGCCTCGTCGAGGCGCTGCGCAAGTCGGGTCAGCTCGAGGACACGCTGATCTTCATCTCGTCCGACAACGGCCCGCATATGGAAACCTGGCCGGACGCCGCCTTCACGCCGTTCCGCTGCGCCAAGGGCTCGACCTGGGAAGGCGGCGTGCGCGTACCGGGCCTGATGTACTGGCCGGGCACGATCGAGGCCGGACGCCAGAGCGACGGGCTGTTCGACTTCAACGACATCGTGCCGACGGCGCTCGGCCTGGCCGGAGCCTCCGAGCTGCTGCCGTCCGACCGCTACATCGACGGCGTCGACCAGAGCTCGTTCCTGCTGGCGCCCGATGGCCTCTCCAACCGCAAGTACCACTACTACTGGCTCAGCCAGACCTTCTCCGGCATGCGCTGCGGCGAATACAAGATGGTGCTGTCGGCCACGAGCGACAACGCGACGGACGCCTTCGGCACCGGCGGCTTCACCGGCGTGCTGGAGCGCTACACCTATCCGAAGCTGTTCAACCTCTATCTCGACCCGAAAGAGCAGCACAATTACCTGACGCGCAAGCTGGCCTACATCGAGGCCTTCCAGCTCGGCATGCGCAACCATCTCGGCACCTTCAAGAAGTACCCCGCCAAGAAGATCATGGGCATCAAGGTGGACGACAAGCGCGAATAGCGGCTTGCCGAATCGATGACCTAGAGCGGGGTCACCACGGTATCGAATCGCCGCGGTGATCGAAGAACCCGCCGCTGCTGCCGGGAGGGAGGCGCTCGATCGTGTCGAGCAGACGCTCGGCCGCCTGCTCCGGCGTCTGCACGTCGAGACCCGCCTTGACGAAGGGCGTCGAGAGAGATGTTGCCACCGTCCCGGGATGGAGCGCCACGCAGAGGGCGGCCGGCTGGCGGCGGCCCAGCTCGATGGCGGCCGTGCGAACGAACTGGTTGAGCGCCGCCTTCGACGCGCGGTAGCTGTACCAGCCGCCCAGCCGGTTATCGCCGATGCTTCCGACCCTCGCCGACAAGGTGGCGAACACTGATCGCCCCTGACGCGGCAGCAGCGGCAGGAAGTGCTTCATCAGCAGAGCCGGGCCGATGGCATTCACGGCGAAGGCCCTGGCCATCTGCGCCGCGTCGAGATCGCGCCACGTCTTTTCGGGCGACAGTCCGTCGTCGTGCAGGATTCCACTGGCATCGATGATCAGACGCACGTCGGCCCCGAGCGCCCCGACATGGCGCGCGGCAGCGGCAATGCTCGCCTCGTCCGTCAGGTCTAGAGGCGGTGAGCTTCGTCGCCCCAGTCCCAGCACCGCACGAAAGCGAGGGTGCGCAGAGAGACGTTGGTGCAATGCGCCGCCGATACCTCCCGACGAGCCGACAACGATGGCAATGCCTCCCAGGAGGTGCGCGTCAGCCGCCCCAGACATCGTCGTAACGGGCGGTGCCATCCTTGAGCGGGAAATGCCGGTACGTGCGATAGGCCGAGGTTCTCGAGGCCTGGTGAAAGACAAGGCCGGTGATGACGATACCGGCGGAAACGAGCACATGGAAAGCGATCAGCTCGCCGTACCAGATCCAAGCGCCGGCGCTGAGGCAGAAAATGTTGGTCCACATGACGCTGAGGAACAGCATGAGCTGGAATCGCTGAGCCGCCGGCAGCGTTCGAAGCGGGTTGACGCTGGAGTCCATGACGGCGCGATAAAGAGAACTCATGTTTTGATCCTTGTGAACACTGCAACCAGTACGCGTCGGGAGCGGTGGCGGATCACGCGTGCGACATGGCGGCCCCTGCCATCGTGAGGACTTGCCGCCGAACCCTTGCACAACCACCTGCACGCAATCGACCGCCGCGTCGGTCTGGAGCCCTCATGACACTGGCAAACGTCCTCTTCGTGCTCGTCCTCGTTTCTGCATTTGCAACTCTGGTGGTCCTGTTCGTCGGCGTGCTCTCAATGGGGCGCGATGAAGCCGACGCAACGGCCGGCGCAAGCCGCAGCAACCGCCTGATGGCTTGGCGCGTCCGGCTGCAGTTGATCACCGTCCTGCTGATACCGCTTTGGTATCTGGCCAGCCGCGATTAACGCGGAGCTCAGGCCGCGCCCGACGCGCGGATGCCACTCAAGTCTGATGCCCGCGGCTTGAACGACCGGGCCAAGAGCCCGGGGTGCCTAGTTACGCCCCTCGATCAGGCCGCGGCAGACGACCTGGGCCTGGATCTCGGCCGCGCCCTCGAAGATGTTAAGGATGCGGGCGTCGCAGAGCACGCGGCTCACGGGATATTCCATCGCATAGCCGTTGCCGCCGTGGATCTGCAGCGCATTGTCGGCATTGCTCCAGGCGACGCGCGCGGCCAGCAGCTTGGCCATGCCCGCCTCGATGTCGCAGCGCCGGTCGGAGTCCTTTTCGCGCGCCGCGAAGTAGGTGAGCTGGCGGGCGATCATGGTCTCGACGGCCATCCAGGCGATCTTCCCGGCGACCCGCGGGAAGGCATAGAGCGGCTTGGCGAACTGGATGCGGTCCTTGGCGTAGCGCAGGCCGAGTTCGAGCGCGTTCTGCGCAACGCCGACGGCGCGCGCGGCGGTCTGGATGCGGGCGCTCTCGAAGGTCGCCATGAGCTGCTTGAAGCCCTGGCCTTCCTTCTCGCCCAGCAGGTTGGCGGCCGGCACCTCGAACCCGTCGAAGCCGATCTCGTATTCCTTCATGCCGCGATAGCCCAGCACCCGGATCTCGCCTCCGCTCATGCCCTTGGCGGGGAACGGCTCGGCGTCGGTGCCGCGCGGCTTCTCCGCGAGGAACATCGACAGGCCCTGATAGCCGGGCTTGGAGGCATCGCTGCGCGCCAGCACGGTCATGATATCGGCGCGCGCGGCGTGGGTGATCCAGGTCTTGTTGCCGTTGATCTTATACGTTTCGCCCTCGAGCACGGCGCGGGTGCGCAGGCTCGCCAGGTCGGAGCCGGTATTGGGCTCGGTGAAGACCGCCGTCGGCAGCAACTCGCCCGAGGCGATGCGCGACAGGTATTTCTGCTTCTGCGCCTCGGTGCCGCCGGAGCGGATCAGCTCGGCCGCGATCTCGGAACGCGTGCCCAGCGAGCCGACGCCGATATAGCCGCGCGACAGTTCCTCGGTGACGACGCACATGGCGAGCTTGCCCATGCCCAGCCCACCCCACTCCTCGGGGACGGTCAGGCCGAAGACGCCGAGATCGGCCATCTGCTGCACCACCGGCAACGGGATCAGCTCGTCGCGCAGGTGCCAGCCATGGGCGTGCGGCGCCACTTCGGTATCGACGAAACGGCGGAACTGACGGCGCACCTCGTCGAGCGCCTCGTCATCCAGCCCGAGCGCGCCGAAACCGCCGGTGTCGAGACCGTCCGAAATGAGTTCGGCGATGCGGCCGCGCACCGCCGGCGTGTTGCCGGCAATCAGCTTCGCGACGGCCGGCGTCTGGAGCGCCGAACCGTCGAGCCCGAAATCGCCCGGCCGCACGATCTCGACCTGGCTGATGGCGATACCGCCCTTCAGTTGCGCGAGATATTCGCCATAGGCCGACTGCAGGATCAGGCTCTCGAGTTCGCCGCCCGCCCCCGCTTCGGCCCAGCGCCGCATCTGGCGCAGCGCGGCCACGTAGGTCGCAATCCAGGCGAAGCCGTGCGCCGCGAACTGCTCGCGCTCCAGCAGATTCGGATCGACCTTGCCCTGCGGCGCCACCATCGCCCGCACCGCTTCACGGACAGCGGTTTCATGGCGGCCGGCCGCACCCTCGGCTTCGGCGCAGAGCAAGAGGAGGTCGGGAAGGATCAGGGACATGGCGGACTCGAAATCATCTCCTCCCCCGTCACACGGGGGAGGTGCCCCCGAAGGGGCGGAGGGGGAAAGCAACGGACCGGACGGGGGCTTTCCCCCCTCCGGCCTTCGGTCACCTCCCCTGCTTTGCGGGGGAGGCAAGACACTTAGTCGTCCAGCGCGTCCTCGAGGGTGCGCAGACCGGGGCGCTTGGCGGAGACCAGCACGGCCATGTTTCCGGGCTTGTGCTGGTTCTTCCACATCTTGGTATGGGCCTTGGGAATGTCGGCCCATTCGAAGACTTCGCTCATGCACGGGTCGATGCGGCGCTCAATCACCAGCTGGTTGGCCTGACTGGCCTGCAGCAGGTTGGCGAAGTGGCTGCCCTGGATGCGCTTCTGGCGCATCCACACGAAGCGCGCGTCCATCGTCAGGTTGAAGCCGGTGGTGCCGGCGCAGAAGACCACCATGCCGCCGCGCTTCACGATGTTGCATGACACCGGGAAGGTCTGCTCGCCGGGATGCTCAAAGACGAAGTCGACGTCATTGCCCTTGCCGGTATGTTCCCAGATGGCAGCGCCGAACTTGCGCACCTTCTTCATGTACTCGGCATAGGTCTTCTGGTCGTCGACGTCGGGAAGCTGGCCCCAGCAGTCGAAGTCGTTACGGTTGATGACGCCGCGGGCGCCCAGCGACATCACGAAGTCCTTCTTCGACGGATCGGAGATCACGCCGATGGCGTTGGCACCGGCGGTGGCGATAAGCTGGATCGCCATCGAGCCGAGGCCGCCCGCCGCGCCCCAAACCAGCACATTGTGGCCGGGCCGCAGGATGTGCGGGCGGTGACCGAACAGCATGCGGTAGGCGGTGGCGAGGGTGAGCGTGTAGGAGGCGCTCTCCTCCCAGGTGAGGTGCGGCGGGCGCTTCATCAGCTGCCGCGCCTGGACCTTGCAGAACTGGGCGAAAGACCCGTCGGGCGTCTCGTAGCCCCAGATGCGCTGGCTGGTGGAGAACATCGGGTCGCCGCCGTTGCACTCCTCGTCGTCGCCGTCGTCCTGGTTACAGTGAATGACGACCTCGTCACCGACCTTCCAGCGCTTCACCTTGGCGCCGACCGCCCAGACGATCCCCGAGGCGTCGGAGCCCGCGATGTGGAAGGGCTGCTTGTGGACGTCGAACGGAGAAATCGGCAGGCCAAGGCCGGCCCACACGCCGTTGTAGTTCACGCCGGCGGCCATCACGAGGACCAGCACCTCGTCCTCGCCGATCGTATGGGTCGGGACGACCTCGAGCTGCATGGACTGTTCCGGCGGGCCATGACGGTCGCGCCGAATGACCCAGGCATACATGTTCTTCGGCACATGTCCGAGCGGCGGAATCTCCCCGACTTCGTAGAGATCCTTCTTCGGCTGGTTGGCCGTGGGATGAGGGCGAGCCGCGAAAGCGACGACGGACATGGCAAATCCTCCTGCGTTGCAGCGAAACTATTGCTGCATTCGCGAGAGTGCAATGCACAAATACGAATCGGAACGGTTGGCACAGGGGAAAAACAACAAAATTACCCACTCCCTGCGGAAATTCCGCATTGCCGGCAACCTGAAGTCGCGGCAGGCTTGCGAGGTAAACGATCGTTTACCAAGCAGCTCGAGTTTAGGGAGAGCGCACCATGAAACTCATGTGGTTCCACCTGATGCCCTATACGGAGCTTCCGGAAGACTTCAACCGGAAGCACCCCTCGGTCTGGGTCGACATCCACTCCTCGCTGTTCGATCCCCGGCGCGCGCATCACATGTACAACGACTTCATGGACGAGCTCGAATACGCCGCCGAGCTCGGCTACGACGCGGTCTGCGTCAACGAGCATCATTCCAACGGCTACGGGCTGATGCCCTCGCCCAACCTGATCGCCTCGTCGCTGGCCCGGCGCACCACCGACACGGCGCTCTGCGTCATGGGCAACTCGCTGGCGCTCTACAATCCGCCGACGCGCGTCGCCGAAGAGTTCGCGATGATCGACTGCATCTCGGGCGGCCGGCTGATCGCAGGCTTCCCGGTCGGCTCGCCGATGGACACCTGCTACGCCTATGGCCAGAACCCGAGCCTGCTGCGCGAGCGTTATCTCGAGGCGCACGACCTCGTGAAGCGGGCCTGGACCGAGAAGGACACCTTCGCCTTCAACGGCCGCTACAACCAGCAGCGCTACGTCAACATCTGGCCGCGCCCCATCCAGAACGACCCACACCCGCCGATCTGGATTCCCGGCGGCGGCTCGGTCGAGACGTGGCGCTGGTGCGCCGAGATGGACTACGTCTACTGCTACCTGTCGTACTACGGCTACAAGGCCGGTCTCACGACGATGCAGGGCTTCTGGAACGAGATGGAGAAGCTCGGCAAGGACCGTAATCCCTACCGCGCCGGCTTCCTGCAGTTCGTCGGCGTGGCCGAGAGCCGTCAGCAGGCGCTCGACCTCTATACCGAGCCCGCCGAGTACTTCTACGGCCGCTGCCTGCACGTCGATGCGCGCTACGCCACGCCGCCCGGCTACACCACCGAGGCCACGCAGCGCGCCGGCATCCAGAGCATGGTGAGCAAGGCGGCCAATACGGCCAGCTATTCGAGCAAGCTCAGCATGAAGGCCACCAACATGAAGGACATCGTGGACGGCGGCTACGTCATCGTGGGCTCGCCCGACGAGGTGGTGGAGCAGATCCGCCACGTCGCCAAGAGCCTGAACGTCGGCCATCTCATGCTGCTGCTGCAGTACGGCAACATGAGCAAGGACACCACCAAGTACAACACGCGCCTGTTCGCCGAGAAGGTGATGCCGAAGGTCAAGGACCTGTTCGGCGAATGGGAGGACAAGTGGTGGCCCAAGCCGATGGCCAAGGGTCAGCGCGCCGCGGTTCCCGCCTTCCGCCCGCAGACCGCCGCCGCGGAGTAGAGCCTTGTCCGAACCCATGACCACGACGGTCGACGTCAACGGCCATCCCTGCCGCGTCTGGACCAAGGGGAAAGGCCCGAAGCTGGGTTTCCTGGCAGGCCTCGGCGGCCTGCCTCGCTGGCTGCCCTTCCTCGACAGGCTCGCCGAGAGCCGGACGGTGGTCGCCCCCTCCCTGCCCGGTTATCCGGGCGCGACGGGCCACACCGAGCTCGACACGCATCTCGACTGGGTGCTGGCGGTGCGCCAGATCGTCGAAAAGGCTGGCCTTGCCGGCGCCGATCTCGTGGGAGCATCGGTCGGCGGCGCCTTTGCCGCCGAAATGGCGGCGATCTTTCCCGGCCATGTCGGCAAGCTCGCGCTGATCGCCCCCTTTGGCCTGTTCGACGACAAGGAGCCGGCGGCGGATCCCTGGGCGCAGCGCAAGGACGTGCTGCCGGGCCTTCTGTGCGCCGATCCGGCCAACTGGACCGACCTGGTCGCCGCACCGGAGGGCGCGAATTCCGTGGAATGGCCGATCGAGATGACCCGGGCATCCGAAGCCGCCGCCCGGGCCTTCTGGCCGCTCGGAAATACACGTCTGGAAAAGCGCCTGGGACTGATCGCGGCGCCGACCCTGATCCTGTGGGGCGACCGCGACGCCATTCTGCCCCCAAGCTATGCGGGCAAGTTCGCCCAGGGGATCAACAAGCGAATCAACAAGGGGCTCAACGGCCCGACACGGGTCGAAACCGTGCCCAATGCTGGCCATCTGGCCTATCTCGACCAGCCGGACGCGGTCGCGCGGGCGGTATTGGCTCATTTTGCCTGAGAGGCTCACGCCCTTGGTGGTTGCTTCGCCGGTTCGGATCGCTATTGTCCGGCGCGTTAGGGGTTTTGCGAGGTAGACGGCAATGACGATCCGTTCGATGAAGATGACCGCAGGCGCTTCCCTGTTCGCGGCGGTTCTGGCGATCGGCGCGAGCCTGCCCGAGCGGCAGGCATCGGCCCAGGTGAGGCCTGTGCCGCGCGAAGGCGTGGCCTTCAACGACGTGGTCACCCAGCGGGTCAAGATCGAGTCGGCCGACACCGAGAGCCGGACGGTGGCCTTTACCCTGCCGGACGGCCAGCTGCTGATCCTGCCGGTGGCCGACAGCGTCAAGAACCTGGATTCGATCGACGACGGGTCGATGGCCACCGTCACCTATTCCGAGGTCGTGACCATGCTGAACCTGCGCCAGAAGGGCCCGGGCTCCCGGCTCGCCCGCAAGGACCAGATGGGCCAGACCGCGAACCAGACCGACGTCGAGGCCGGCCGTTTCACCCTCACGGTCGTCGGCGTCGACCTCACCAAGAACATGGTCTCGGTGATCGATGGTCGCGGTGGCCCGGTCCGGACCTACTCGGCGAACTCCATCGCCAAGCAGGACATGCTGAAGAAGATCAAGGTCGGCGACGTCGTGATCGGGATGACCACCCCGCTGATGATCACCGCCATCTCACCGGCGCGCTGAATCGTCGGCTGCTGAACGTCGAACGGCCGGCATCCGCCGGCCGTTTTCTTTTGGCTGTCAGCTGACGCCGACATCTTCCCAGAAGCCGATCCAGTGATCGACCGGCTTCATCCTTTCCTGAGGCGCCTCATACGACCAGGCAGCCCGCGAGCTGCGCGCCTTTCCTTCCACGACGTCGTAGAACTGAACGCCGTGCGGGCATTTCAGGTCGCCGCCCGTCTTTGGCGCGAGCTCGAGCAGGTCCATCCGCACCGCGTCGCGCGGAAAGTAGCGATAGCCGTCGACTTCGAGCGTCCGGTCGCTCTCGGCAATCACCTTACCATGCCACACCGCCTTCATGGCGACCTTCCCTTTCTCAATACTGGTCGCGGCGCCTCACCCAGTCCATGGTGAACGGAAGCCCCGACTCGTCCCGACCCTTCGAGGTCAGGTCCAGCAAGTGGTAAGCGCCGTTCAGCATGTCAACGCCGCGGGCGTAGGTCGAATAGGTGCGATAGACAGTGCCGTCGCCATCGCGGCGGAAGGCGCTGAACCCGGGCATCTCTCCCGGGCCGACCTTCATCGTCCCGAAATTGTAGTCCATTTGGGCCTCACCAGGTCGCGAACTCACGGCGAAGTCGAAGTTGAAGTCACTCTCTCCAGACGACACCCAGCGGAAGGTCCAGCCCATCCGCCTTGCGTACGCTTCGAGCGTCGGGAGCGGCGCCCGCGAGACGGCCACAAGCGCCGTATCGCGATGGGCCAGATGCACGTCGATGCCGTTGAAGTTGTCGGCCCAGAAGGAGCAGCTCTTGCAGGCCTCGGTCCAATCCGGGCCGAACATGAGGTGATAGACCAGCAGCTGGCCGCGGCCACCGAAGAGATCCACAAGCGTCGCGCAGCCATCGGGTGTCCCGAAGGAATACTCCTTCTCGACCCGCTCCCAGGGCAGTTCGCGCCGCTGCCGCGAGAGCTCGTCCCGCAGCCGGGTGAACTCCTTCTCCTTCGCCAGGAAGTCGCGGCTGGCCGCGAGCCATTCCGCGTGGGACACGACGGGGTGTGCGGTCATGCCGACCTCCCGAACAAGGCGACGAGCTTGTCGAAGCTGCCAGCCCAACCCTCATTGTGGCAGGCGAAATCTTCGACATCGGCAAACGGACCGTGGATCAGGATGAGTTCCGTGCGCTCGCCCAGCGCACGCAGTTCGACCCTCACCGTCGTCTCGTGGCCGCGCGCCCGGCTGTAATCGCCATCGGCGTGATGGGCCCAGGTGAACACCAGCCGCTCGGGCCGAACGACCTCTAGATAGACGCCCGACGAGGCGAACACCCCACGCTCGTTGCGTCCATCGATCCGCCAGGCACCACTGCGCCTCGCATCGACCTCGCACAACGTGATCTCCACGCCGGGCGGGCACATCCACCGGACGAACTGGTCGCGGTTCACCCAGGCGTCGAACACCCTTTCGCGCGGGGCGTCGAAGATCCGACTGATGTGCAGCGTGTTGTTATCGAGCCTTGCGTCGGGCATCTGACTTTCCTTTCGTCGGCTTGGAATCGGTTTCGGTGCTCTTCAGGAAGGCGTCGAGCCGGTCGAAGCTCGCTTCCCAGAACTTGCGGTAGTGATCGATCCAGTCCGCCGCCGCGCGCAGCCCCTCACCGCGCAGTTCGCAGCGGCGCCACTGCGCCTCGGTGTGGCGCTCGATCAGCCCGGCCTCGGTCAGCACCTTGAGGTGGCGCGACACCGCCGGCAGCGACATGTCGAACGGCTCGGCCAGTTCGCCGACCGTGGCGCCGCCGCTCGAAAGCCGCGCGAGGATGGCGCGCCGTGTGGGATCCGCGAGGGCCGAGAAGGTCTGGGAGAGATAATCCATATTTAACATATATGTTAAATACAGAAGCCGGTCAAGTAATTGCAGGTCGTGGCGCCCGCTTCTATGAAAGCGCCCCCTACACGGAGCTGAGCGTATGGAGTCGATCTATCGCGTCGAAGGCGCCACTGCCGAGACGAGCGCCTTCGCCGGCGGGCCGTGGAGCCCCAAACTTCAGCACGGCGCGGCCCCCTCGTCCCTGATCTGCTGGGCGGTCGAGCGCCTTCCGTCACCGGTGCCTATGCGCGTTGCCCGCCTCACCGTCGACCTCATGAGACCCGTGCCAGTGGCGCCGCTCGCTATCGAGACGGAGATCGTCCGCGAAGGCCGCAAGATCCAGCTCGTGTCGGTGCGGCTGCTGGCCGACGGCGCCGAGGTGGTGCGGGCAAGCGCGTTGCGCATCCGCATCGATCACAAGGAAATGCCGGCGATCGCCAACGGGCCATCGATCGCGCTTGCGATGCCCGAGCACTGCAGCCCGCCCGACTTCTTCGCGACCGAAACGCCGTTCCTCAAGGGTATCGAGATGCGCACCGCCAAGGGCGGCTTCCGCATCCCCGGCCCAGCCGCCGTCTGGTACCGCGCAACCCGCCCCATCGTGGAACATGCTGTGATCTCGCCGCTGATGCGCGCGGTCATCGCGGCCGACTTCTGCAATGGCACCTCGTCGGTCTTCGACATGAACGACTGGACGTTCATCAACGCCGACCTGACCGTCAGCCTCGGCCGCGAGCCGGTCGGAGAGTGGGTGCTGCTCGACGCCGAGACCTGGATCGGCCCGGACTCGGTCGGCATTGCCGCCGCACGGCTCGCCGACCGCCAGGGCTATTTCGGCCGGGCGGTGCAGAGCATCATCTTCGAGAAGCGGTGAGGGATTCTCTCCGTCCTCCCCATTCAGATGGGGAGGTGCCCGCGTCTGCGCGGGCGGAAGGGTCATCCATGCCTTTTCTGCACCGTGCGGGCTCTCGCGCCTCAGAAGGCGCTGCCGCCCGCCAGCGCATGAGAATGCCCTAGCCGCGTTTCCAGGTCGTGCCCTTCGGGCCGTCCTCGAGGATCACGCCCTTGGCTTTCAGGTCGTCGCGAATGCGGTCGGACTCCTTGAAGTCCTTGGCCTTGCGTGCCGCCTGACGGGCCGCGATGGCAGCCTCGATCTCGGCGTCCGACGGGCCTGCGGCCGCAGCGGCCGGAGTCCAGCGAAACCAGGCTTCCGGATCCTGCTGCAGAAGGCCGAGCGCGGAGGCGCCCGCCTTCAGCTCCGATGGATCGCGCAACTGGTGCAGCGCGCTGATGGCGAGCGGCATGTTGAGATCGTCCGACAGCGCTTCCTCGACCGGAGCCGGAATGGGCTTCGCCTCCAGCTCCTTGCCGCGCAACAGACCGTACCAGCGATCGAGGGTGCCCTTGGCCTGGGCCAGCCCGTCGGGCGTGAAGTCGAGCGGCTGGCGATACTGCGCCGACAGCAGCAGCAGCCGGATCACCTCGCCGGGATACTGGTCGAGCAGTTCGTGCACGGTGAAGAAGTTGCCGAGCGACTTGCTCATCTTCTCGCCGGAGATGTTCAGGAAGCCGTTGTGCATCCAGTACTTCGCCATGATGGCGTGTCCGAAGGCGCTGCGGCTCTGCGCAATCTCGTTCTCGTGGTGCGGGAAGATGAGGTCGAGGCCACCGGCATGGATGTCGAAGGTCTCGCCGAGCAGCGCGCCGCTCATGGCGGAGCATTCGATATGCCAGCCCGGACGGCCGCGGCCCCACGGGCTCGGCCAGCCCGCCTGCGCATCGGTCGACGGCTTCCACAGCACGAAGTCGGCAGGATCCTTCTTGTAGGGCGCGACCTCGACACGGGCGCCGGCGATCAGCTCGTCGTGCGAGCGGCGCGACAGGCGGCCATAGTCTTCCATGCTGGGCACGTCGAACAGCACATGGCCTTCCGCTTCATAGGCATGGCCGCGGGCGACCAGCCGCTCGATCAGCGCGATCATCTCGCCCACATACTTCGTGGCGCGCGGCTCGACGTCCGGCGGCAGCGCCCCGAGGCGGCTCATGTCGCTCTGGTATGCGGCGGCCGTGCGCTCCGTCAGCACGTCGATCGACTCATGGTTCTCGGCGGCGCGCACCATGATCTTGTCGTCGATGTCGGTGATGTTGCGGACATAGGTCACGCGCGGATAGCGCCGCTTCAGCAACCGGTACAACACGTCGAACACGACGACAGGGCGCGCATTGCCGATATGGACATAGTCGTAGACCGTGGGGCCGCAGACATAGAGGCGCACGTGCGAGGGATCGAGCGGCACGAACGGCTCTTTTTCGCGCATCAGCGTGTTGTAAACGACGAGGGACATCGCCCCTTCTCCCGACTCAAAAAACGAACGAAACCTGACGCGGCCCGCTGGGCCTCAGGCCTCGATACATCGCGCGAGGGACGCGCCGGGAAGAAAGAATTGCGACATGGCGACAATCTATACGAGGGGTTCTTGCCGCGCAATTCGCCGCCCATGGCAACGCTTTCCAGGCCTCTCGCCCGTGAAGCCGCTCCATCGCCCGGCTGCGGCTGATCAGCGGGAGCAGCTTCGCCATCTCGGGTCCCGTCTCCTGGCCAGTGAGCGCCAGACGTAGCGGATGGAAGAGCGCGCGGCCCTTGCGGCCGAGGCCGGACGTCCAGCTTTTCCAGATCGTTCGTCCCACGGCTCGGCCGGCAGCTTGGCGGCCGCTTCCGCCAGGAATGCCGCATCCTCCATCAACGGTTCGATCGCCGCCTCGAACTCGGGCCGGCTGCGTGCGACGTCGGTGTCGTCGAGGCGCAGGATGAAGGTCCCACACCGTTGCCGCGCACAGAGCCAGTTTGAAGAGCGCGGCCCGGATATTGCCAACATGCAGCAGCCCGGTCGGCTCGGCGCGAAACGGACGACGGGCCGGGAAGCGGGGTAACCATGGCGGCGACTTGGGGCGGCGGGTCGTTGGCGGGTCAAGCCGGCTCCGCTAGTCTCCTCGCATATCGGAGGAAACAACGAACATGCGCACCGAGGATATCGAGTACCGCGCCGACGGCGTCCGCATGGTCGGACAGTATGTCGTCGACGAGGGCCAGCCAGGGCGCCGCGCCGGGGTGCTGGTCTGCCACGAGGGGCCGGGTCTCACCGACCACACGAAGAAGATCGCCGCGCGACTCGCGGGCCTGGGCTATGCCGCCTTTGCGATGGACTATCACGGCGACGGCAAGCCCCTCGCGGATCCCAGCCAGACCATGACTCGCCTGCAGCCCTGGATGGCCGACCCGACGGGCATCCGCACCCGCGCCCTGGCCGCCCTCGACGTGCTCAAGGCGCAGAAGGAAGTCGATCCGGCACGCCTCGCGGCCATCGGTTACTGCTTCGGCGGTACGACCGCGCTCGAGATCGCGCGCAGCGGCGCCGAGGTGAAGGCCGTCGTGGGCTTCCATTCCGGCCTCGCGACCGCACGGCCGCAGGACGCGGCAAACATCAGGGCCAGGGTCCTGGTGTGCATCGGCGCGGACGACCCGATCATTCCGCCCGAGCAGCGTCTGGCCTTCGAGAAAGAGATGAAGTCAGCCAGCATCGACTGGCGGCTGCAACTCTATGGCGGCGCCGGCCACAGCTTCACCAACCCGGTTGCCGATTCGCGGGGCATGAAGGGCTTCTTCTATCATGAGGCCACCGACCGCCGGTCATGGAACGCCATGATCGAGCTGTTCGACGAGACGCTGAACTAGAACCGAAGAAACAAGGGAGGACTCGAGATGAAACGTCGCCACCTGATCGCGGCCGGCACCGCCGCGCTTACGGCCCCGTCGATCGTCCGCGCACAGCCGAAGTTCCCCGAGCGGACGATCCGCTTCGTCATTCCGTTCGCGCCGGGCGGCCCCACCGACATCATCGGCCGCATGGCCGCGGACAAGCTCACCGCGATCCTCGGCCAGCAGGTCATCGTCGACAACAAGGCGGGCGCCGCCGGCTCGATCGGTGCGGTGGACGTCAAGAACGCCAAGCCCGACGGCTACACGCTGCTCTGCGCGCCCTCCTCGACCCATGCCATCAACCCGACGGCCTTCGTGAAGCCGGCCTACGACGCAGTGAAGGATTTCACGCCGATCTCCTCGATCTGCGTGAACCCGCTGGTGCTGGTGGCCCGGCCCGACATGCCCGACACGGTGATGGGCCTGGTCGAGCTGATGAAGAAGAACCCGGGCAAATACTCCTACGGCTCCTCGGGCGCCGGCTCGATCATCAATCTCGCCGGCGAGTACTTCAAGCGCGAGGTCGGCGGCATGGACGTCGAGCACATCCCCTACAAGGGCTCCATGCCGGCGTTGCAGGACATGATGGGAGGCCAGACCGCCTGGATGTTCGAGACCTTCAGCACGACGCTGCAGCTCCACAAGGCCGGCAAGGTCCGCATCCTCGCCTATGCCTATTCGAAGCGGGCGCCCGTCGCCCCGGAAATCCCGACGATGATCGAGGCCGGGGTGAAGGGTTACGAGGCCTACACGTTCAACCTGATCCTCGGTCCGGCCAACGTGCCGAAGCCGGTGGTCGACGTGCTGGATCAGGCGTCCCGCCGGATGATGAAGGACCCCGCCACCATCAAATTCCTGGAGGATATCGCCGCCGTGCCGACGACCGGCACCACGCCGGAAGTCACGGCCAGGTTCATCAAGGACGAAATCGCGAAATGGGCGCCGGTCATTCGCGAAGCCGGCGTCAGGATCGAGTAGCGCGGCTTAGCGGTAGCCGGCCGGCGGCGGCACGTTGCCCGGCGCCGGCGCGATCGGCGCCTGTTGCGGCATTTGGGCTGGCGTCGGCACGTTCGCGGCGCCGGGGCCCGTTCCCACGCCCGAGCCCGCCCCTTCGCTGGGCGAGGCGACGCGACCGGGAGCGTCCGCTCCGATGTTGCTTATGTAGTAGCCCGCCACGGCGTTGGAGTTGTCGCCCGCGGTCTTGGCCGGGACATCGATGATTCCGACGCGGGCGCCACTCTTGTCGATCCGGTAGCCCTCCGGGTCCATCTGGAAGCCTTCATTGTCGACGCGCAGGCCGCCGGGCTGGACGCGGTAGGCCGGCGGCGGAGTCGTTTCACTGTAGAGGGGCTGGGGCAGCGGATCGCAGGCCGCGAGCAGCGACACGCCGAACGTCGCGGCCATAATACGTCTCGCAGCCATCAAGCCCCCTCATCGTGTGGTCGACTGCGGGCTGATGATGTTGCCGTTGCGGTCGAGCCGGTTTCCCTGACCATCATAGCGGAAACCATACTCGTCACGGAAGGCCTCAACGCCGGCCGGCGGGGTCGGCTGGGGGGCCACCGCCGGGGTGCTGTAGGTGGTGGTCGAAACCGTCGTGGCCGGGCCGTAATAGGTCGGGGCGGTCGGCGCCGTGGTGTAGTAGGTGGTCGACGAGTAGCCCGGGGCCGGCGCCGGGACCGGGTTTCCGTAGGCTTGATCGCGGTAACGACGGGCGTCGACCTCACGCCCCACGCAACGATCGTAAATCGCGGTTCCCGGCGTCAGGCCATAGGAATAGCAGGCGTTGCGTGCGTCGGCGTCGAGGCTCGCGACCGTATACCCCACCGGAACGCGCCCCTGGGCACGGGCGGCGGCCTCGCGGGAGACGCAGCGGTTGTAATTGTCGGTCCCGACGCGGAACCCGTAGTCGACACAGGCCTGCTCGGAGCCGGTCACCGCGTAGGGCGCGCGGGCGGTGCGGGCTTCATAGGTGGTGCTGGTGCTGCTGCAGGCGGCGGCCATGAGGCCAAGCGTCGCCGCGGCCAGGATTTTCGGGGCACTCATCGTGTTCCTCCAGGATAAAGTCCTGGGCGCGCAACGTGAAATGTTGCCGATGGTTGCAGGTTCCGCCGCTTACGCCGCCTTGCGACTCGCGCCGTCCCTGAGTTCGCGGCGAAGAATCTTGCCGACGTTGCTCTTCGGCAGCTCGGCCCGGAACTCGATGAACTTCGGGCGCTTGTACCCGGTGAGCTCCTGGTGACAGTACGCCGCCAGCGCCTCCTGGGTCAGCGCGGGGTCCTTCTTGACCACGAACAGCATTACCGCCTCGCCGGAGTTGGCATCCGGTACGCCGATGGCCGCGCATTCGAGCACGCCGGGATGGGCGGCGACGACCTCTTCGACCTCGTTGGGATAGACGTTGAATCCCGAGACCAGGATCATGTCCTTCTTGCGATCCACGATCCTGGTGTAGCCGCGCGCATCCATGATGCCGATGTCGCCGGACTTGAAGAAGCCATCCGCCGTCATGACCTTCGCGGTCTCTTTGGGCTGCTGCCAATAGTCCCGCATGACCTGCGGACCGCGGATCGCGATCTCTCCCGCCTGCCCGTTCGGGACCTCCTTGCCGCTGTCGTCGAGGATGCGGATCTCGACGTTCGGCAGCGGCAGCCCGATCGTGCCGGTGTAGGTCTCGGAGTCCGTGGGATTGCAGGTGACACCGGCGGAGGTCTCGCTGAGGCCGTAGCCTTCGCAGATCGGACAGCCGGTGATGGCCAGCCACTTCTTCGCGACGGCCTCCTGCACCGCCATGCCGCCGCCGTTGGAGATGACCAGCTCCGAAAAATCGAGCTTCGCGAAATCCGGATTGTTGGCCAGCCCGTTGAACAGCGTGTTCACCGCCGGAAAGACGTTGATCTGGTACTTGGAGAGATCCTTGATCGTGCTCGCGAGATCGCGCGGGTTCGGGATCAGGACGTTCAGCGCGCCGGTGCGCAATCCCAGCAGGCCACAGGTCACGAAGGCGAACACGTGATAGAGCGGCAAGGCGCAGGCGATGGTGAGCTGGCCGCTGATCTTGCGGCGATTCAGGCCGGGCTGCATCCAGGCTTCGGACGCCAGCAGGTTCGCGACCAGTGTGTGATGCAGCAGGGTCGCGCCCTTCGAAACCCCGGTCGTGCCGCCGGTATACTGCAGCACGGCAACATCGTCCGGGCCCAGCTGCGGCTTCGTCAGTACCATGCTGCGCCCCGCGCTGAGCGCATCGTTGAATTTCACATGCCCGGGCAGCGACCAGGCGGGCACCATCTTGCGCATGGTGCGCACGACGAAGTTGACGATCATCCCCTTGGGGAAGCCCAGCAGGTCTCCCATCGAAGCGACCACGACATGCTTGATGCCGGTCTGCGCGATAACCCTCTGCAAGGTCGTCGCAAAATTTTCGAGAATGAGGATGGCTTCGGCGCCGGAATCCCGAAGTTGATGCTCCAACTCGCGCGCCGTGTAGAGCGGGTTCACGTTGACGGCTACAAATCCCGCCCGCAGCACGGCGGCGACAACCACCGGATACTGCAGGATGTTCGGCATCATGATCGCGACGCGCGCACCGCGTTTCAGGCCCCGCCCCTGCAGCCATGCGCCAAGCGCCTTCGACAGGGCGTCGATCTCGCCGAAGGTCAGGGCCTTGTCCATGCAGACATAGGCCGGCTTGTCGCGATATTTGGAGAAGCTTTCCTCGAAGAGCGCCACGACGCTGGGATAGGCCGACGGATCGATGTCTGCCGGCACCCCCGGCGGATAACTCTTGAGCCAGAACCGGTCCACGACGCCTCTCCCGAATCTTCTCGATCATTGCCTCAAGGCGGCGCGTTCGCGTCGCGCACCGCCTCGGGCTGCGCCTGCTCGCGCTACGACTTCTTCTCGACCGAAGTACGGATTTCCTCGTAGGACTCCTTCATCCGGTCCTGAACGATCTTGAAGGCCTCTGTGCTCGACTTCTGGACCAGTTCGGCGATGTCACGGGTATTGGCGATCGCCGCCTCCATGGCCTTCCTGGCGAACTCGGCCTGCTTTGCCATCACTTCCTGGGGGTTGCCGCCCGGCTTGTAGGACTGCGCCATCTCGGCCATGTCCTTCATCGCGGCCTCGAAGATTTCCTTCTGCTTGTGCGCGATCCCGCTCGCGCCTTCCGCCATCGCCTGCCACGACTTGGTCATGGCCTCCAGGTTCTTCTGGTGCTGCTCCATGATCTTCGTCATGTCGAAGGGCGGGACCTTGAGCTGTTCGCCGAAGTTCTTGAACATGTCGGTGAAGCTCTGTGCTGGGTCGGCCATGTGAACCTCCTGTGGTTACAGGCCCAGCTTCAACCCCTGCTCCAGCGCGTGCAAGGCCAAACCGGCCAGGCCACCGACCATCGCGCCGTTGAACCGGATGAATTGCAGGTCGCGCCCGACCGTCAGCTCGATGCGGCCGATCAGCACATCGATGTCCCAGGACTTCACCTGATCGGCGATGAATCGACCGACGCCGCTCTTCTGACTCTGCACGAAATCCGCAAGCAGCCGCACCATGCCGCGATTGATCTCGGCGCGGATTGCAGGATCGCGCGCCAGCTGGCTGCCGACATCGACCATCATCGCCTCCATCTGCCGGCGAACCTGACTGTCCTCGGCCCGCGCATCCTGTTCGAGGAAGGACCGCACACTCTCCCAGGCGCCCTCCGCCAGGGTCGTGATTTCCGGCCGGGCCAGCAGGTCGCGCTTCAGGCGTTCGGCGCGGCGGGCGAAGTCCTCGGACGTGCGCAGCCGCTCGATGAAGTTCGCGACGAAGCTGTCGAACTCGCGTCGCAAAGGATGTTCGGCGTCTCCGCGCGCCTCCTTGATGAAGGCCGTGGTGGAGGCGACGATCTTGCGCAGCAGATAGGCATCGGCGCGGTAGAGATTGAACAGCGCCGGCAACTCCTGGCGGATCTTCTCGCGCAATGCCGCCAGCGTCTCCTCGTTTGCCAGCACCTTTTCCAGCGCCGCCAGCAGCTCGTCGAGGACGCGCTGGTGCCGCCCCTTCTCGGTGACGGCACTCAGCAGTCCGGCGGCCAGCGGCGCGAGTTCGATCCTCTCCAGTTCGGCCATGGCGCGCCTGCCCAGGAACCCCTTGAGCCCCGACTGCTCTACGGCGGCCAGCGCCTGCGGCACCAGCCGCACCATGAAGCCCGCCAGGGCGGCACTGCGCGTGCGGTCGCTCAGCCAGTCGGCCACGAGGGTGGCGAAGTCGACGTCGCGCAGCCGCGCCTCGACCGGCTCCGGCGCGAGGAAATTCGTCTCGATGAACTCGCCGAGATTCTCGGCAATCCGATGATGGTTGCGTGGCACGATCGCGGTGTGCGGGATCGGCAGGCCGAGCGGCCGGCGGAACAGGGCCACGACGGCGTACCAGTCCGCTAGTCCTCCGACCGTGGCGGCGGCCGCGAATGCCGCGACGTACCCCCAGGCCCAGTGTACCGGCTCGTAGTGCCGGGCAATCACGAACAGCGCAGCCGTTGCCACCAGCAGCAACGTCGCCGCGAGCTTGACCCGCCGCAGGGACCGCGCGCGATCGGCATCGCGGTTCAAAGGCTCGCTCACACGCCCTCCCTCAACAAGCCAGCCACACAAACGCGACCCGCAGCATGCAGTTTCGCGGCATGACGCGTCACACCTGCCCGCGGCCCCGTCCTTGTGGCAAGGGCGCGATGTTTCTGTCCTATACTCCCGTCACCGTTGTCCCGGGAGGAAGAAGCCATGAAGGTCGGTTATATCGGTGTCGGAAACATGGGCGGTCCCATGTGCCGCAACCTCATCAAGCGCAGCAATCACTCGGTCACGGTGTTCGACCTGAACCCCGAGGCGGTGAAGACCTGCACCGACCTCGGCGCCAGCGCGGCCAAGTCGGTGGCCGAGGTGACCCGGGGCGCCGACATCGTCATGACGTCTCTGCCCATGCCGCGCGACGTCGAGGCTGTGACGCTCGGCGCCGACGGCATTCTGGCGAATGCGAGCAACGGCCAGACCTACATCGACCTCAGCACCAATGCGCCCTCGATGGTGAAGAAGATCGGGGCCGCCATGGCTGCCAAGGGAATCGCCATGCTCGACGCGCCGGTGAGCGGCGGCACGGTCGGCGCCGAGGCCGCGACCATCGCCATCATGGTTGGCGGCGACAAGAAGGTGTTCGACGACGCGCTGCCGGTGCTGCAGTCGTTCAGCGCCAACGTGATCCATATGGGCGAGCTCGGCACCGGCACGGTGGCCAAGCTGGTCAACAACATGATGGCCTTCTGCAACATGGCGGCTGCCGCCGAGGGGCTGATGCTGGGCGTCACCGCCGGCCTCGACCCGCAGAAGCTCATTCAGGTGATCTCGAGCTCGAGCGGCAATTCCTCGGCGTTCAAGTCATTCTCGGAACGTGCCCTGTCGGGCCGGTTCTCGCCGCCCTCCTTCGCGCTCAACCTCGCTCACAAGGATCTCCACCTCGCCCTGGAGCTGGCCGACGAACTCGACGTGCCGCTGCCGCAGGGCTCGGCCACGCACAATCTGCAGCGCATGGCCCGCCGCATGGGCCTGGGCAACAACGACAGCTCGTCGATCCTGCAGGTCTACGAGTCGGTGCTGAAGAAGACCGTCAAACCCTAGGACAGGTGTCTGGCGATCAAACGAGCGACGAGGTCGGCATGGGTGCTGGCCACGTCGTGGTCGCCGCCCGGCACGATCTCAAGCCGGGCGTTGGGCAGTCGTTCCGCGAGATGGCGGCCGACGGCGACAGGGCTGACCGGGTCCTTGTCGCCCCAGATCAGCAGCGTGGGTGCCGTGATCTTCTCGACCGGCAGGGGCGGCGTCGGACTGCCATCCGTGATCCAGGCGGCGGCCGTCGGGAAGGAGCGACGGTAGTCGGCGCGCCACTCCGAGGCGCCAAGGCCCGCCATGTCGACGCCGCCCGACGTCACGCAAAGCACCAGACGGCGCACCAGTTCCGGATGCTCCAGCGCGATCCGCGCCGCGATGACGCCGCCCATCGACTGCGCCACCAGGTCGACCGGCTCGTGCATCTTCGCCGTCACCAGCTGCTTCAGGTCATCGAGGCTGCGGATTGCCGGATCGTGCGGCTGAGCGCCAAGACCCGGCCAGCCTAAATGCTCCTTGGCCCAGGTCGCAGGCAGGGCCTCGGCGACGGGCTTCCAGAATTGCGGCGAGCCGCCGGCGCCCGGCAGGAACAGGGTACGCGGTCTGGTCATGTATTGAGCCCCAGCTTGCCCATGAACGGCGGCAGGGTGCGGCCGATCGACAGGAGATAGCGTCCCATGGCGCCGGCCACCTGTCGGACCGCCGGACGGGCACTCATCCGGTCGCGCCAGGCGTGCAGACGCGTCAGGCTGGCCGGGACCGGCGCGCCCATCCGTTCGCCGAACAGCTGCGCCATGTAGAAGGCGATGTCGGCATAGCTGTAGGCGCCGGCGATCCACTCCTGCCCGCCGATCGTGCGTTCCATCTCCTGATAGAAGAGCGCCGCCGCATCGTGCGCGCCCGGCGCTGCGGAATCGCTCATCAGACGGACAATGTGCGGGAAATAGACCTCGTCGGACTTGTGTTCGAGCAGGCGCGCCCGTGCGCGTGCCCGCGGCTCGGACGGCCACAGCGCGGGATCGCGCTTCAGCGTTTCGAGGTACTCGAAGATCTGGGTCGAATCGAACAGCTCGAGGTCGCCATCGATCAGGACCGGCACCTGGCGCTTGGGATTGATGCGCACGACTTCCGGATGCTTCGGCTCGTAGAGCACCTTCATCTCGAAAGGGACCATCTCAAGTTCGAAGTCGAAGCCCTTCTCGCGCAGGGCGATCTCCGCCTTGGCGCCGAACATGCTGAGCGGGCCGGAATAGAGTTTCATGGCGACGAGCTTACGCCGGCGCCATTCTACATCAACACGAACATGCCGATGGCGGCCGCAGCCATCAGAACCAGGGTGAGCCAGCCCAGCACCCGCTGCCAGACGTTCGCCGTGAAATCGCCCATGATCTCGCGACGGGTGGCCACGATCATCATCGCACCGATGATGGGCACCACGATCACGCCGTTCAGGACCGCACTCCAGATCAGCGCCTTGAACGGAGCGATCGGTAGCAGCACCACGCCGAGACCCGCCAGGATCGCCACCGCGATGGTGATGTAGAACGGCCGCGCCTCTCCGAAGTCGTGCTCAAGCCCGATCCGCCAGTTCCGCACCTCACCCAGTGCATAGGCGGCCGATCCTGCAAGCACGGGTACCGCGAGCAGGCCCGTACCGATGATGCCCAGGCTGAACAGCAGGAAGGCCGCGTCACCCGCGATCGGCTTCAGCGCTTCGGCTGCCTGCTGCGTGCTTTCGATATCGGTCTTGCCATTCGCGTGCAGGGTTGCTGCCGTCGTCAGGATGATGAAGAAAGCGACGAGGTTCGACATCCCCATGCCGATGGCGGTCTCCCAGCCGATGCGCGTCAGCTCGCGCGGCGCCTGCTCCGGCTTGTCGGTGAGCGGCCCCGCCTCGTCATCGCCCTCCTCTTCCTCGACCTCCTGCGAACTCTGCCAGAAGAAGAGATAGGGACTGATCGTGGTGCCCAAGATGGCGACGATCAGCATCAAAGTATCCTTGTCGAAAGCAAACGTCGGTACCAGCGCGCCCATGCCGACGGCGCGCCAGTCGATATGGGCGGTGAAAACGACGCCGACATAGGCAAACAGCGAGAAGGTCAGATACTTCAGGAACCCGACATAGCGGCTGTAGGGAATGAACACGATGGCCAGCACCGAGGCGATCGCGAACACGAAGGTGAAGACGATCTGCCCTCCTCCCACGACCATCGCCATTGCGGCGCCCATGGCGGCGAGATCGGCGCCGATATTGATCGTGTTCGCCACGAACAGGAGCAGGACCAACCCCAGCACCACCGGCCGAGGAAAGGCGCGACACATGTTGGCGGCCAGGCCACGGCCTGTGACGCGGCCGATGCGGGCGCTGACCGACTGGACCGCGACCATCAGCGGCCAGGTCAGCACGACCGTCCAGAGAAGTCCGAAGCCCGCATGGGCGCCCGCTTGGGAATAGGTCGCTATGCCGCTGGGATCGTCGTCGGCGGCACCGGTGATCACGCCGGGACCGAGCCTCTTGATCAGTCCCTGTGTGCTGGTTGCGACCATCCTGCCTCCGAAACGGAAGACCACCGCGCCAGTTCCACCTGGATGCGCACCAGCGTGCGCGAGGCGATCAACTCGGACAGCGATGGGCTGACCTGACGCGGGAGTCCACCTGCATTCCTCTTCCGACCGACTGCAACAGAGCGTCGGCTGCACGGCCGCCATTGGTGCGGGGCGCCCGCTCGAGAAGGCCCTGCGGGTCGGTGCCCCCATGGAAAGGTTCGGTCTCGCTCTGCACGTGCGGGGCAGAAATCCAGACGACCGGCATCACGACGCATCCTTGATATGGAACGGCAGCGTCGCCAGCTCGGGCGCCAGGTCCTTGATCTCGTCGAAGAACACGATGAAGTGGCGCGCGACCAGTCGCTGGAGATCGCCGCCGGGCTGGTCGTCGGCGTCCGCCGTCGTCATCTCCATCCCGTCCCTCGTCCGCACCCAGAGCAGCGCGTTGCGCGGCGCGTCGGGCAACTCCGCGAAGCTCAGCAGGCCGAAGGCCACGGCACGCCGCCGGCGGGCATGCTGGGCCAGCGCATTGTCGCTGGTGAGATCGCACAGCGCGAAGGCCAGCCTCCCCTGCGTGCCGTCCGGTAGGGTCACGTCATATTCACGGGTGGCCAGACGCCCGAGTTCGTCGCTCATGCCGCGCCTCCCAGGCGGTGCCCCCTGAAGCCGTTCACGATCGGATAGCGGCGCTCGCGGCTGATGTTGCGGGAGGTTATCTTGACGCCGGGCGGCGCCTGGCGACGCTTGTATTCGGCACCTTCGAGCAGACGCCAGACACGGTCGACGGTGGCCGGATCATGGCCTTCCCGCGCCAGCGCCGACGTATCGAGGTCGCGCTCGATCAGCCCCTTCAGGATGGCATCGAGCGTCGGATAAGGCGGCAGCGAGTCGGAATCCTTCTGGTCCGGTCGCAACTCGGCCGACGGCGGCTTGTCGACGATGCGCGGCGGGATCACCACGCCCGGGCGGCCGAGCGCGCCCGCCGGCAGATGCGCATTGCGCCAACGGCAGAGCTCGAAGACCGTGGTCTTGTAGACGTCCTTCAGCACGTTGAAGCCGCCGCACATGTCGCCGTAGAGGGTGGCGTAGCCGACGGCCATCTCGGACTTGTTGCCCGTCGTCACCACCATGCCGCCCAGCTTGTTCGACACCGCCATCAGGGTGACGCCGCGGGCGCGGCTCTGGATGTTCTCCTCGGTCACGTCCTCGGGCCGGTTGCCGAACAGCGGCGCCAGCATGCCGCGGAACGCCTCCATCGCCGGTCCGATGTCGACGATGTCGTAGCGCACGCCGATCGCCCGGGCGCAGGCCTCGGCGTCCTCCAGCGAGTCGCGGCTGGTATAGGGCGACGGCATCATGATCGCGTGGACGCGATCTGGGCCCAGCGCGTCGGCCGCCACCGCTGCCGTGATCGCCGAATCGACGCCGCCCGAGAGGCCGATCACCACCGAGGGGAAGCCCGTCTTGTTCACGTAGTCGCGCAGCCCCAGAACCATCGCCTGATAGATGGATTCGATTTGGTCCAGCTCGCGCGCGATCGGACCGGGCTCGCACTCCCAACCGCCGGCGCCACGCCGGAACTCGATGGTCGCGACCTCTTCGGCGAAGGAGGCGAGCTTGGCCTTGAGCGAGCGGTCGGCGCCCAGCGCGAAGGAAGCGCCGTCGTAGACGACCTCGTCCTGGCCACCGACCTGATTGAGATAGACGAAGGGCAGGCCGCTCTCGACGACACGTTTGACGCCGAGCTGCACCCGAACGTCGGTCTTGCCCGCCTCGTAGGGCGAACCGTTGGGCACCAGCAGGATCTCGCCACCGGTCTCGGCGATGCATTCCACGACGTCGGGCGTCCAGACATCCTCGCAGATCGGCACCCCGATTCGGACACCGCGAAAGACCAGCGGCCCCGGCATCGGACCGGGCGCGAAGATGCGCTTGTCGTCGAACACACCATAGTTCGGCAGGTCGACCTTGAAGCGCTTGCCGATGATCTCGCCCTTGTCGAGCGCGATGATCGCATTGTGCAGTTTCTCGCCCTCGCGCCACGGCGTCGTGACGAACAGGGCCGGACCGCCGTCATTGGTGTCGGCGCGCAGGGCTTCGACCGCGTCGTGACAGGCCTGCTGGAAGGCGGGCTTCAGCACCAGGTCTTCGGGCGAATAGCCCGCAAGCACCAGTTCCGGGGTGAGCACGAGATCGGCGCCCTGCCGGGCCGCTTCGGCGCGGGCGGCCCGCACCTTGGCGAGATTGCCCGCCACGTCGCCGACCTTGGGATTGAGCTGGGCCAATCCCACTCTGAGTTTGTCCGTCATCATAAGCCTCAGGAGGAGCGCATATGCTCGCGGAGAGCCTGGCCGAATGCCTGGAACAGGGCGCGGTTGATCGGGTTGCTCTGCGGGTCGTACTCGGCATGCCACTGGACGCCGACCGCAAAGGCGGGGGCCTCCGAGATGCAGATCGCCTCGATCGTGCCGTCCTCCGCCACGCCTTCGATGGCGACGCGCGCGCCCGGATCGAGGATTCCCTGTCCATGGAGCGAGTTCACGCGGATGCACTCGCAACCGAGCAGCCGCGCGAAATAGCCATCCTTCACGAGTTGGACCTCGTGCCGGTCGGCAAACACCACGGTGGGATCGGGATGGACCTCGCCATTTTCCAGCCGCGGCATGCGATGGTTGAGGCGGCCCGGAATCTCGCGGATCTCTGGGTGCAGCGAGCCACCGAAGGCCACGTTCATTTCCTGGAAACCGCGGCAGATGCCGAAGATCGGCACGCCGCGCTCGACGCAGGCGTCGATCAGCGCCAGGGCCATCGCGTCGCGCTCTTGGTCGTAGGGTTCGTGGGCCGGATGCGGTTCGGCCCCGAAGCGGGTCGGATGGACGTTGGCGCGGGCGCCGGTGAGCAGGATGCCGTCGACCGCGCCCAGCAGCGCCTCGATGTCGGTGATGTCGGGTGTACCGGCAAACATCAGCGGCAATGCCCCGGCGACATCCGCGACCGCCCGCATGTTGCGCTGTCCCACGAGCTGGACGTTGTGGCGGTCGTTGATCACGCCTGAATTGCCGATCACCCCGACCACGGGCTTCTTGATATTGGGAACCAACGCGCGCCTGCCTCGACTTCGAAGAGACGATAATGGCACCGCATCCACCGGCCGGCGAGTCCGCCGTCGCGAAACACCGTTGACAGCCGCGCCCGCCGGTGCGTGAATTCGATCGTCACGTTCAGTAGGGAGGTTTTGATGAATCCACCCAAGCAACGTGCCGCAGTGATTGTCGAGGCAATCGTTCGGGCATCGGCATAGCGGCAGACGCGAACGGCACGGCGGGAGCGGTCACTGCGGGTCGCATCAGTTGGGCATGACCCCGATCAGGCCGCTCCCGACGTTCCTTTCCCACACTTCCAAACGAGTTCGAGACGCCTCTGCGGGAACCGCGTTCACTGGAACGGCGGCACCTCGCGGCGCAGGTTGCCGCTTCCTTGAATGAAGAAGAGCGTCAGGCGTCCGGCGACCTCCTTCGGGCTGTCCGACGGTTCAAGTGGAAGCTCCGTTTTCAGCCCGCGCGCCTCGAGCTCGTCCACCAGCTCCTTCAGGCGATCGCCGGGAATCTCGAACTGCAGGACGGCCATCGCGTCGGAGAGCAGCGAATGGCCGGAGACCCAGCCACCCGCCCGCGTAATCGCCTCCGACGCCGCATTCACGCTCACATGAAAGGCGTCCCGCGCGACGGCTTCGAGGCGAAGCACACCCGTCTCCGGTCGGTCTAGGACTTCGCCGCCACCACTTCGACCTCGACCAGCATCGAGGGATCGGCGAGGCCGGCCACGACCAGAAGGGTCGATGCGGGATAGGGTTCCTGCCCGACATACTTGCCCCGCACGTCGCGGAACGCCGGAATGAAGCGGCTGTCGGTCAGGAAGACGGTGAGTTTGACGATGTCGCGGAAGTCCATACCGCCGGCCTTCAGCACCTCGCCGATATTCTTCCAGACCTGCTCGCTCTGCGCTTCGATCCCGTCGTGCAGCTTGCCTGCGGAATCGACGCCGACCTGACCCGAAACGTAGAGCACGCGCGCCTCTGGAGGCACCTCGACGCCGAGGCTGTATTTGCCGGCCACGGACACAGATTTGGGATTGTGGAACTTGATGGCCATGTCAGACCCTCCATTGTAAGGAGGCGCAGGTTTCAGGTCGGAGAGCATGACGTCAAGCACCAAGCCCGTACACATCGTCGGCGGCGGCCTCGCAGGCAGCGAGGCCGCCTGGCAGCTCGCGCAGGCGGGCGTGCCGGTGGTGCTGCACGAAATGCGGCCGCTGCGCGGCACCGAGGCGCATCTCACAGATAGCCTTGCCGAGCTGGTCTGCTCCAACTCCTTCCGCTCCGACGATGCCGCCAATAATGCCGTCGGCGTGATCCACGAGGAGATGCGCCGCGCCGGCTCGCTGATCATGCGGTCGGCCGATGCGCACAAGCTGCCGGCCGGCGGCGCACTCGCGGTCGACCGTCACGGCTTCTCGGCCGCCGTGCAGGAAACCTTGCTCGCCCATCCGCTGGTTACGCTCGAGCGCGAAGAAGTGGCCGGCCTGCCGCCCGACGAGTGGGACAGCGTCATCGTGGCGACCGGTCCCCTCACCTCGCCGGCGCTTGCCGACGCCATCGCCAAGCTCACCGGGGAGGACTCGCTCGCCTTCTTCGACGCCATCGCGCCGATCGTCCATCACGAGAGCATCGACCAGTCGATCGCCTGGAAGCAGTCGCGCTACGACAAGGTCGGTCCCGGCAATGTCGAGGGCAGCGACGGCGCGGACTACTTCAACTGCCCGATGGACAAGCCGCAATACGAGGCCTTCGTCGCGGCGCTGCTGGCCGGCGAAAAGACCGAGTTCAAGCATTGGGAACACAACACGCCCTACTTCCAGGGCTGCCAGCCGATCGAGGTCATCGCCTCGACCGGTCCGCAGAGCCTGCGCTTCGGGCCGATGAAGCCGGTCGGCCTGCGCGATCCACGCACCGGCCATCGCCCCTGGGCCGTGGTGCAGCTGCGCCAGGACAATGCGTTGGGCACGCTGTGGAACATCGTGGGCTTCCAGACCAAGCTGAAGCACGGCGAGCAGACGCGCATCTTCCGCACCATCCCCGGCCTCGAGAAGGCGGAGTTCGCGCGGCTGGGCGGCCTGCACCGCAACACCTTCCTCAACAGCCCGCGCCTGCTCGACGGCACCTTGCGCCTCAAGGCGATGCCGCGTCTGCGGTTCGCCGGCCAGATCACCGGCTGCGAGGGCTATGTCGAGAGCGCTGCCGTCGGCCTGATGACCGGGCGGTTCGCCGCCGCCGAGCGGCTCGGCCGTATGCAGGTGCCGCCGCCGTCGACGACGGCGATGGGCGCTCTGCTGGGCCACATCACCGGCGGCGCCGACGCCACGACCTTCCAGCCGATGAACATCAATTTCGGACTGTTCCCGCCCATCGCCGGCAACTTCAAGGGCAAGGAGCGCAAGCAGGCCATGGCCGTGCGGGCGCTGCGCGATTTCGACGACTGGCTGAAGCCAGCGCCGCTCGCGGCGGAGTGAGACGGCACATCGTTCACGTCATCCGAGCGGCGGAAACATTCCGTAACGTCCCGCAACAGTGGGTAACCAAACGTTATTTCACATCCGGACCGTGTCGGGATGAAATGGGCTCACCCCTTTCGACGGAGTGAGTCATGCAGGCCATTCAGGAACTGGTCGCCCCCGATACTTCCCTCACCGCCGCGCCTTCGCTGCAGTACGACGTGATGCGCGAGATCTTCACCCTTCTGGCGCCCTACAACGCCGGCGGCAAAACGATCACGCCGCAGACGGTCATCTCAAAAGGACTGACCGTCGATTCGCTCACGATCATGGACGTCATCATGGAGCTCGAGGACAGGTTCGACGTCACCATTCCGATGCACGTCGCGGCCGACATCGTGACGATCGACCAGCTCGCCGAGGCCGTCGTATCGCAGCGCGCGAGGCGCTGACAAAACTCCATACCTCATGAGATAAGTTAGCGAGCAGGGGACGCGGCGCGTGCTACATCGCCTGCAATGACTCCCGCACAACGCCGGCAGATGATGCTGGCCGGGCCGATCGTGCCCACCATCCTCACCCTCGCCACGCCGAACGTGCTGAACGTGGCCATGCAGAGCCTCGTCAGCATCGCCGACGGCTATTTCATCGGTCAGCTCGGTGTCGTCGACCTCGCCGCGCTGGCGCTGGTGTTCCCGACGCAGATGACACTCGGCATGATGTCGGCGGGCGCCATGGGCGGCGGCATCTCTTCTTCGGTGGCCCGCGCCCTGGGCTCGGGGAACAAGGCAGCCGCCGAGGCCGCGGCGGCGCATGCGCTGGCCATCGCGATCGGCATGGCGGCACTTTTCGGCATCCTGTTCGTGGGCTTCGGCCGACAGATCTATGGCGCGCTGGGCGGCAGCGGCGCGGCCCTCGACCGCGCCGAGGCCTTCGCCACCATTCTGTTCTCGGGCTGCGTCGCCCACTGGGTCGCCAACTCGATGGCCTCCGTCCTGCGCGGCACCGGCGATATGAAGACGCCCGGCCTGGCGCTGGTCGTGACGGCGGGAATCCAGATCCCGCTCACCGGCGCCCTGACCCTGGGCTGGTTCGGCCTACCCGCCTTCGGCATCCGCGGGCCCGCCATCGCCGCGGTGATTGCCTTTGCCCTCGCCGCCCTCTGGATGCTGTCGAAGCTGACCGGTGTGAAGGCGCCGCTCAGGCTGCGCTGGCCGGTAGACGGCTTCCGCTGGCGCGCCTTCCGCGACATCCTGAAAGTCGGGCTGATCGCCTGCCTCGTGGTCATCCTGACCAACGGCACCGTGTTGGTCGTCACCGGCCTCATCGGGCGCGAAGGCGACGCGGCCATCGCCGGCTACGGCATCGGCTCGCGGCTCGAATACATGCTGATCCCGATCAGCTTCGGCATCGGCGCGACCTTGACGGCGCTGGTCGGCACGAACATCGGCGCCAAACAATATGCCCGCGCCCAGCGCCTGGCCTGGACCGGCGCCTTCATGGCCGGCGCGGTCGCCGCCACCATCGGCCTCATCGTGGCACTCTGGCCCGACCTCTGGCTCGGTCTCTTCACCACCAATCCGGCCGCGCTTGCTTCGGGCCGCCACTATCTCAGCATCGTCGGCCCCGCCTATGGCTTCTTCGGACTGGCCATGGCGCTCTACTTCGCCTCGCAGGGCACCGGCGAGATGATCTGGCCGGTCGCCGCCAACCTCACCCGCATCACCATCGCGGGCGGCGGCAGCCTGCTGGCCCTCGACCATTTCGGCTGGGGCGTCTCGGGCCTCTATACCTGCGTGGCGCTGGGCATCGTGGCGTTCTCCGCCGTGCTTGCCTTCTCGACCACGCGGCGGGCCTGGACCGGCTGACATCGTCCACAACGCGATTGACGCTTGTTCACACCGGTGACGCTTGGCATCGTGCGCGCCTTCAAAAAATCAGGAGATCGAAATGAGCGACGCCAACAAACTATCGGGACTGCAGCTTCGCTCCCTGATCACCACCGAAGGTCAGCTCGAACTGTCGCTCGCGCGGGTCGACGTGCCCGAGCCCGGCCCCGACCAGGTCGTGGTCAAGGTCGAAGCGACCCCGATCAATCCGTCCGATCTCGGCCTGCTCACCGGCCCCGCCGACCTCAGCAAGGCCATGTCGAGCGGCAGCGGCGATGACGTCAAGGTGACGGCACCGGTGTCCGCAGCGGCCCTGCCGTTCCTGGCGACGCGCCTGGGCGAGTCGCTCCCGGTCGGCAACGAAGGCGCCGGTACCGTGATCAAGGCGGGCTCGTCCGACGCCGCGCAGGCACTGAAGGGCAAGCTCGTCTCGATGGTCGGCGGCTCGATGTACGCCCAGTACCGGCTGCTGAACGCGCGCGACTGCCAGCCCCTGCCCGCCGGCACGACGGCCGCCGAGGGCGCCTCGTGGTTCGTCAATCCGCTGACCGCGCTCGGCATGACCGAGACCATGAAGCGCGAGGACCACAAGGCGCTGGTCCACACGGCGGCGGCCTCCAATCTCGGCCAGATGCTGGTCAAGATCTGCAACGAGGACGGAATCGGCCTCGTGAACATCGTGCGTAGCGCCGAGCAGGCCAAGCTGCTGAAGGGCATCGGCGCCAAGCATGTCGTCGATTCGAGCGTCGCGAGCTTCAACGACGATCTCGTGCAGGCGCTGGTCGAGACCGGAGCCACCATCGCCTTCGATGCGATCGGCGGCGGCAAGCTCGCCAGCCAGATCCTCGCCGCGATGGAAATCGCCATCAACAAGACCGCCACGACCTACAATCGCTACGGCTCCTCCGTGCACAAGCAGGTCTATGTCTATGGCAGCCTCAGCACCGGTCCGGTCGAGCTGTCTCGCAACTACGGCATGGCCTGGGGCGTGGGCGGATGGCTGCTGACGCCGTTCCTGCAGAAGATCGGCCGCCCCGATCAGATGCGCCTGCGCGAGAGGGTCGTGAACTCGCTCAAGACGACCTTCGCCAGCCACTACACGCGGACCATCTCGCTGCCGGAAGCGCTCGATCTCAAGAACCTCACCGCCTACGCCAAGCGCGCCACCGGCGAGAAGTTCCTGATCAACCCGAACAAGTGACCAACCACCTCCCCTTGCTCTCGCTGGAGCAAGGGGAGGCACCCGCGCCAATGCGTTCGGTGTTTGCCATGCGGCCGCTTCAACAACTTGTCATGGCCATCGCGGGTCTTGCCGCCATGTCAGCACCTGCGGAAGCTCGCGATATCTGCTGGATCGACAAGGTCGAACGAACAGCCGCCGGCGTAAGAGTTTTCTTCAGCGAGCCCCGTATCGTATTTGTCAGAGGTGTCGTGAAATCCACGGCCTTCGACGTGGATCAAAGCAGGCCGGAGGGCGGGCTGTCGGAAGGGAATATTCCTCGAGCGAAAAGCGTCGAGATCGTTGCCGGAGACAAACTTAGTACCAACAACAGCCACGACGGTTGCCTCATGACTTTCAAGATGGAGGGCAACGTCGCAGGACTTTGGGTTGAGAATTGGTACATGCCCCCGCCCACGGCAGGAGTACCGATGAAGCCTGGCCAGCAAACCAAATTCATACCGGCGCAGAAGTAGCTGGGGCGAGCCAAACGGCGCGAATTTTGCTGCAGGCTTGCGTGAAATACGCACTCCTTCACTGGAAAGCTCGATGTCTTCAGACCTTGGTAATAGCGTCCGCGGCCGCGCGCCGTACCTGCCGATCCACAAGCGGCCGAAGCTCGCCCTGCCGGGCGACGCGCGCGTCGCCGTCTGGACGATCGTGAATGTCGAGAACTGGAGTCCGGCCGGTGCGATGCCGCGCACCGTCCTGCCGCCGCCGATGGGCGTGCCGCTGCTGCCCGACGTGCCCAACTGGGCGTGGCACGAGTACGGCATGCGCGTGGGCTTCTGGCGCTTCCTCGAGACGCTGAACGCCCGCAACCTCAAGGCGACCTTCGCGGTGAACGGCACGGCCTGCGACCTATACCGCGAGGCCTGCGAGGCAGCGCACGAGGCCGGCTGGGACTTCATGGGCCATGGCTGGGTGCAGAAGCCGATGCACAAGGTCGAGGACCAGCAAAGTGCGATCGCCGACACGATCCGCGCCATCAGGGACTTCACCGGCAAGCCGCCGCGCGGCTGGGAGAGCCCCGGCCTCACCGAGACCGACGAGACGCTCGACCTGCTGGCGGAGGCCGGCATCGAATACGTCGCCGACTGGGTGATGGACGAACAGCCGCTGCCCTTGAAGACCGCGCATGGCGAGATCGTCTCGGTGCCCTACACGGTCGAGATCAACGACGTCGTCATGAGCGCCGTGCAGCAGCAGCCTTCGGACGAGATCTTCCGGCGCGGCCGCGACCAGTTCGACCGGCTCTATCTCGACGGCAAGACCGCGCCGCGCGTGATGGCGATCTCGATCCACCCCTATCTCACGGGCGTGCCGCACCGGATCAAGTATCTGGAGATGCTCTACGACTACATTCTCGGCCACGAGGGCGTCGTCATGTGGACCGGCGCGGAGATCCTCGACTGGTACCGCACGCAGGTGCCGGCGACGCGGTAGCCGGCCGAAGCGCGCTCAGGCGCGCCTCGCCGCGGCCTCCTTCTCGGCCATCTTCTGCTTCAGCTGCTCGGGCGTGAGGCGGACGATGTGTTCGTTCTGGTGGCTGAAGATGTCGTACTTCGCCACGTCCAGGTCCTCGAGCACGATCTCGCGGTCCAGAACCTTCTGCTTCCAGACGGCATGCTCGGCCTCGGCGGCATGGAATTCCGGCATCACTTCGCGGGCGAACAGATCGAGCGAGGCGCAGATGTCCTCGTGGCTGGTCTTGCCGGCCTGGTTCAGCAGGATCACCTGGTCGACCCTGCTGGCCTGGAACTGGCGCAGCTTGCGCCGAATGGTCTCCGGCGAGCCGATGAGGCCCGATTCGAGCGCCTTCTTCTCCTCCGGTCCGCCGCGCCAGGCCTGGTATTCGTCCCACAGGTTGGACGTTCCCGGCGCATCGACGCCTTTGCGTCCATAATAGGAGAGCGCGAAGATGAAGAAGGTCCAGCCGACGGCCTTGGCCTCGGCCTCCTCGTCAGTGGCCGCGCACATGAAGCCCGAGACCATCGCGACGTTGGGATTGCTGGGATAGTCGGCGAGCTTCTTCGAGTTGTTGAGCAGGTTGTTGTAGTACTTGTGGACCCAGGCCCTCGCGGCTTCCGGCGTGACGAAGGTGAAGCCCAGCGCTCCCATGCCCCATTCGCCGGCCTTGCCGATGGTGGCGATGTTCGAGCAGGCGACCCACAGCGGCGGATGCGGCTTCTGGAAAGGCTTGGGGATCACGTTGCGGGCCGGGAAGTCGTAGTACTGGCCGTGGAATTCCCAGCTCTCCCTGGTGAACATCGGGACGATGGCCTTCACGGCCTCCTCCCAGCGCTCGCGCTTGTCGCGCACCCGGATGTTGAACGGGTGGAGCTCGGCCGGTCCCGCCGCTTCGCCCATGCCCAGTTCGACACGGCCGCCCGACAGCAGGTCGAGCGTCGAGACCTTCTCGGCGACGCGATGCGGGTTGTTGGTCGTGAGCTGGATGACGCCATGGCCCAGCCGGATGCGCTTGGTGCGCTGGCTGGCGGCGCCCAGGAACACTTCCGGCGCCGAGGAGTGCGAATATTCCTCGAGGAAGTGATGCTCGACTTCCCAGGCATAGTCGTAGCCCAGCCGGTCGGCGAGCTCGATCTGGGTGAGCGAATCCTGCAAGAGCTGGTACTCGCTCTTCTCGCCCCACGGCCGGGGCAGCTGATGCTCGTAGAAGATGCCGAACTTCATTTCGCGCTCCTCAGGCAGCCTTGCAGAACGTCGAAACGCTCGCGACCAGCTTGGGCACCATCTGCTCGGGCACGTCGTGTCCCCAGCCGGGGAAGGTCTCGATCTTCGCGCCCGGCACGAGGGCGGCCACGTCACGCCCGCACTCGACCGGCAGCAGCGGATCGTCCTCGCCGTGCAGCACCAGGGTCGGCACCTTGACCGTCTTCAGAAGATCGACGCGCGGGCCCGACGCCATGATCGCAAGATACTGCCGCGCGGCGCCCGGCGGATAATAACGTCGGTCGATGTTGCGCTCGACCAGGGCGCGCATCGCAGTCGGGTCCGTGCGATAGCCCGGGCCGCTGATGACGGTCCGCAGCTTCATGCCGTGGGCGATCAGCTGCTCGCGCTCCGTCCCCTCGGGCTGCGCCGAGAGCATCGCCACCGCCTCGGGCTTGCCGGCCGGCAGGCCATAGCGGCCGCTGGTCGACATGATGGAGACGAGGGAGCGCGTGCGCTGCGGATAGGTGGCGGCGATCACCTGGGCGATCATCCCGCCCATCGAACCGCCAACCATGTGCGCACGGTCGATGTCGAGCGCGTCGAGCAGCCCGATCGCATCGGCGGCCATGTCGGAGAGCAGATACGGCGCATCGACCGTCTCGCCCTTCATCAGCCTGGCCATGGCATCCATCAGGTTGGGCAGGCCGGCCTCGTCGAAGTCGGTCGACAGGCCGACATCGCGATTGTCGTAGCGCACGACGAAGAAGCCCTGCCCGGCCAGCCCCTCGCACAGCGATTCGGGCCACAGGGTGAGCTGGGCGCCCAGGCCCATGATGAGGAGCAGGGCCGGATCCTGCCGGCTGCCGAACGTCTCGTACTCGATCTCGATGCCGTTTGCCTTTGCGCGTGCCACGCTTCCTCCCGGGTTGCCCCTCAGTATCGCCCGCGCCTCGCCGCCCACCAATAGGCCAACGGCCGCCGCAGCGGTCCCAGCGGCCGGCCGAGCGAAAGCGCCGGCAGGAGAATCGGCTGGGCGGCCGGATCGATCTTGCGGCGCAGCGCGCGCGCATCGCTCACCAGCTCGTCGCGCTCGGGGCCTTCGCCCATCAGCCAGGCCGCGCCCACCGCGTGGGCGGCCTGCCGCGAAGCCGCATCCTCGACCCCCAGGACGGCGAGTTCGAGGTCGGCCAGCGCGTGGCCGGCACGCATGACGTCGAGCGGTCCTTCGATCTCCTCCTCGCGCGCGTCTATCAGTTCGACCAGGCTTTCCAGCGTGAGCCCGTGCCGGCGGACCGTCTCCGAAAGCGCGTCGACGATGGGCTGGGCGCGGGGTTTGCCGCTCCCGGCGGCTTCCGCCATCGCCTCGCGCCACCATTCCAGCCGGATGCGCGCCAGCATCGGTTCCTTGGTCACGCTGCGGGTCCGCGCCAGCTCGTGATCGAAAGCGAGCAGCGCCAGAAGGCCGCTGCGCCGGGGCTCCGGCGCAAACAGGGCGCCGAGGAATCGCTCCCGGTCGGCCGCGCGTACGAGGTCGAGCACGTAGCGGTGCGAAGCTTCGGCGGCACGGTAGCTGGACTGGGAGCGGGTCATGAAGGGATCAAAGGCTGGGGTGCGACAGTTGTACGCAGAATGGCTCCAGACTAGAGTGTATCGATCAGGGATTCACCAATCCCTTCAATAAGATAAAGGGGGAAGTTCAACATGGGTGCCTTGTTTGCCTCGCCTGGACGAACCGTATCCGCCGGTGTCGTGCTCCTGATCCTGATCGTCGTGATCGCCGGCGCGGTGACCGGACAGCCAATCAGGATCGACCATGCCTATGCGACGGTCATTATGCGGTGGGTGCACGTAGTTTGCGGCATCATGTGGATCGGCCTCCTCTGGTACCTGAACTTCGTGCAGGTGCCCACCATGCCGAAGATCCAGCCGGTGGAAAGCCGCACCGCCCTCACCAAGTTCATCACGCCGGCCGTCTTGTGGTGGTTCCGCTACGCCGCCCTCGCGACGGTGATCACCGGCCTCCTGGTCGCCGCGATGAACAGGTACATCGTCGAGGCACTGACGCTGCGTCCCGGATTCATCATGATCGGCGTCGGCATGTGGATGGCGCTGGTGATGGCCTTCAACGTCTGGTTCATCATCTGGCCGAACCAGCAGAAGATCCTGGGGCTCGTCGAAGCCACGGCGGAAGAGAAGGCCGCGGCGGCCCCGAGGGCGCTCTATGCCAGCCGCTTCAACACCATGTTCTCGATCGGCATGCTCTATTGCATGCTGGCCCAGCAGAACGCCCCCATCTGACGGACTTCGGGGCGAACAAGGGAAACGGGGCCCACGGCCTCGTTTTCACTGGACTACCCCGCGTTCGCTACAGCGGAATGAGGGCTGCCGCCACACGACGGCTCTCGGCCAGCAGCACATTGTAGATGCGGCAGGCCGATCCCGTATCGACCACCTCGAGCCCCATGCCGGCGGCTTTCAGGACCGCGCGCAGGTCGGGCGGAACGAACACGGCGCGCGGACCGCAGCCCAGCACCAGGAGTTCGGTCGGCACCGCCGCCTCGCGCAACGGCGCCAGGCTGTCGAGGGAAAGATCCTCGATGCGCGTGATCGCCCACGGATGGGTAATCGTCGGCGTCACCAGCACGGGCGACTGCCATTCCTTGTCGCTGATCATGAAGCGACCGGGACCGTAGCTGCGAATGTATTGAACCTGCGCCGGATCGGGTGTCGGCAGGGTCTTGTCGGCGGGGCCCGGGAGCGGCGGCTTCACGCCTCAGCCTTCTCCGTGTCACCGCCCTTGTCGGCCTTGTCCTCCACCGGACGGAGCTGGTCGGCGCGCAGACCGAGGTAGACGAGTCCGGCGCACGCGACCCAGACCGAGGAATAGGCACCCACGATGACGCCCCACAGCATGGCGATCGAGAAACTGTGCAGGACCGGGCCACCGAACAGGACCAGCGCCGCGACGGCAACGAACACCGTGGCCGAGGTCATCAAGGTGCGCGACAGGGTCTCGTTGACGCTGTGGTTGAGCAGATCGATCAGCGGCATCTTCTTGTAGCGCCGCATGTTCTCGCGGACGCGGTCGAAGATGACGACGGTGTCGTTGATCGAGTAGCCGGCAATCGTCAGCACTGCCGCGAGGGCCGTGAGGCTGAAATCGAGCTGGAACAGCACGAAGATGCCGATCGTCGAGATCACGTCGTGCAGCATGGCGATCAGGGCGCCGACGGCGAACTGCCACTCGAAGCGCACCCAGACATAGATGGCGATCGCGAACATGGTCGCAATCACGGCGTAGATGCCGCCGCGCATCAGTTCGTCGCCGATCTTGGGACCGACCGACTCGGTGCCGCGCAGCTCGTAGTTGCTGCCGATCGCATCCTCGACCAGCTTGATCGCGACCTGCTGGCACCATTCGGCCCGCTGCTCGACCGACATGTCGATCGTGGCGGTGTTGGTCGAACCACGCGGCAGCTGGCGCTCCTGCAGGGTGAGGCCGGCGCGGCTCACCGCATCGCGCCAGTTGACGGAGTCGAGAGCGGTCGGCGAAGTGAACTCGACATCGCCCGTTCCGGCGGCCCCCGGCTTGACCTGCCAACCCTGGCCGGCGGTCTTCTGCATCACGCGCTGGGCGCCCGCGACGCACTGATTGTCGCCTTCCTGCCGCTGCACGCGGATCAGAACGGTGCTGGGATCGCCGAATTCCTGCAGCGAAACCTCACCGACGCCCAGGTTCCCCACGATGTTGCGCAGCTGGTCGAGTTCGGCCGTGCCATCCTTGGCCTTGGCCTGGATGGCGATGCCGCCCTTGAAGTCGATGCCGAAGTTCAGGCCGAGCGTGAAGACGCCGACGATCGACACGACGTTGATCAGCGTCGAGATGATCAGCGCGGCGCGGCGCTGGGCAAGGAAGTCGAACTTCTTCTTGAAGTTGAACAGGCGGACAGGCTTCCACATGGCTGCGCCTCAGATCACGAGTTCGGTGGGGCGACGCCAGCGCACCCAGACCGAGAGAAGCATGCGCGTGAAGATCGTCGAGCTGAACATCGAGGTGATGATGCCGAGCGTCAGCGTCGTCGCAAAGCCGCGGATCGGCCCCGAGCCGAAGCCGAACAGCAGGAGGCCGGCGATGAGGGTCGTGAGATTGGCGTCGATGATCGCCGACATTGCCTTCTCATACCCCGTGGCGAGCGCGCTGAACGGAGACCGGCCCAGCGCCTTTTCCTCGCGCACGCGCTCGTAGATCAGCACGTTGGCGTCGACCGCGAGACCGGCCGTCAAGACGAGTCCGGCAATGCCCGGCAGGGTCAGCGACGCGCCCAGGATCGACATGCCGGCGAATACCATCAGAAGGTTCACCAGCATGGCGAGGTTGGCGAAACCGCCGAACACCGGCCCGTAGGCCACGAACATGAAGATCGCCACCAGCAGCGTGCCGACCAGCGCCGCGACGGTTCCCGCCTGGATCGCATCCGCGCCCAGGTCGGCGCCGACGGTGCTTTCCTGGATGATGGTGAGCGTCGCGGGCAGCGCGCCGGAGCGCAGCAGCAGCGACTGCTCCTGCGTCTGCTGGGTCGTGAAGCTGCCGGTGATGATGCCGCTGCCGCCGCAGATCGCGCTCTGCACGACCGGGGCGCTGATGATCTCGCCGTCCAGCTGGATCGCCAGCCGCTTGCCGATGTTGTTGCGGGTGGCGTTGCAGAAGGCGCGGCCGCCGGCCGAGTTGAAGGTGAAGCTGATGATCGGTCGGCCGCCCTGCTGCTGCTCGAAGGTGGCCTTCGAATCGTCGAGGTCCTCGCCGCCGACGACCACGCGCTTCAGGACCGGCAGGCACTGCGGCTGGTAGCGCCGGCAGATCTGCTCGGGCGACAGGCGCGGATTGGCGGCCTGGATGTCCTCCCAGGCCTTCGGATTGGTGCGACGCAGCTCCAGCATGCCTTCGCGCGTCGGCACCAGGAAGGTGGTGGGCGGCACGGTCTGCGGGATGTTCTGGCCGGTCGCCGCGAGATCCTCGTTGACCAGATGAAAGGTCAGCTTCGCGGTCTGGTTGATCTTGCGCTTGAGGTCGCCGGTGTCCTTGATGCCCGGGACCTGCAGCAGGATGCGTTCGTCGCCCTGGCGCGTGATCGTGGGCTCGAGCGTACCGGTCTCGTCGACGCGGCGGCGGAGGATCTCGATCGACTGGTCGATCACTTCCTTCTTGCGCTTCGCCAGCTCCTGCTCGGAATAGGCCACCCGGATCGTGTCGCCGCTGCCCGACAGAGCCAGGGCCGGATCGACCGCGCGGATCGCTTCGAGCGCCTTGGAACGGTTCGCCTCGTCGCGCAGGGTGACCACAAGGTTCTTGCCGGCTTCGACCGCCACGTCCCGGAACGGCACCTGCTGCTTGCGCAGCTCCGCGCGCACCGCGTCCGACAGGTTGGTCAGGCGCTCGGTCAGCACCGAGCGCAGGTCGGCTTCCAGAAGGAAATGGGCGCCGCCGCGCAGGTCGAGGCCGAGATTGATCCGGCTGGTCGCGTACCATTGCGGCAGGTGCTGGAGCACGCTGGCCGGCAGCAGGTTCGGCAGGGCGAACAGCGCCGACAGGAGCGTGATGCCGGCAATGACGATGGTCTGCCAGCGCGGAAGGTTGAGCATTCCGACCTAAGCCCTTCTGCGGCCGTTACTTCTTGCCGCCGCCGAACAGGCTGCCCAGCAGGCTCTTGCGCTCCGCAGCCGGGGCCGGCGGCGGCAGCATGGGCTTGTCGTCCTCTTCGCTGCTCTCCTTCGGGCCGCGCACCGATTCGCCGCGCGTCAGGATGTCCGTGATGGTCTGCTTGATGATGCGAACCCGCACGCCTTCGGCAAGTTCCACCTGGACCTCGTTGTCGGAGATCACCTTGGTCACCAGGCCGATGATGCCGCCGCCGGTGACGACGCGATCGCCGCGCTTGACGCCAGCCAGCATCTCACGCTGGGCACGCACCTTGGCCTGCTGCGGACGGATCAGCAGGAAGTAGAAAACGACGAAGATGAGGACCAGCGGGAACAGCTGAACGAGGAAATCCCCGCTGCCGCCACCCGTGCCCTGCGCCCACGCCTGCGAAATAAACATCTTCTGCTCCCGAGTCTTCCGGCCGTCGAAAAAGCGCGCGGACTATAGCGGTCTCGGCCCGCTTTGCAATGCAAGCGGGGGACGATATGGTCCCCCCCTTTTCAGCAGCCGGCAACGATGGATCAAGACCTTAAAGCCACTATCTCACGCATTGCGGCAGCGCTCGACCGTTTGGCGCCGCCTCTTCCCGCCGGCGCCGACATCGGCGCGGCCGAAGCCTATGTCTGGCATGCGGCCGGCCATCGCCTCGAAGCGGTCCCCAAGGTCAATCGCGTGAACCTCGACCTTCTGGTCGGTATCGACCGCCAGAAAGAGACCCTGGTCGAGAACACCCGCCGCTTCGCCAAGGGCCTGCCCGCCAACAACGCGCTGCTCTGGGGCTCGCGCGGCGCCGGCAAGAGCTCGATCGTGAAGGCGGTGCATGCCCACGTGAACCGCGAGATGGGCGGACCGCCGGGTCCGCTCGCCCTGATCGAGATCCATCGCGAGGACATCCCGTCCCTGCCCGCCCTGCTGACCATGATCCGCGATTCGAGCCGTCGCTTCATCGTGTTCTGCGACGACCTCTCGTTCGACGGGCAGGACGCCGCCTACAAGTCGTTGAAGGCAGTGCTCGACGGCGGCATCGAGGGCCGGCCGGAGAACGTCGTGTTCTACGCGACCTCGAACCGGCGCCACCTGATGCCGCGCGACATGATCGAGAACGAGCGCTCGACGGCCATCAACCCGTCTGAGGCGGTCGAGGAGAAGGTCTCGCTGTCGGACCGGTTCGGCCTGTGGCTCGGCTTCCACAATGCCGACCAGGACACGTTCTTCACGATGATCGAGGGCTATTGCGAGTTCTACGGGCTCGACATCCCGAGGGACGAGCTGCGCAAGCGGGCGGTCGAATGGTCGATCACGCGCGGATCGCGCTCGGGCCGCGTCGCCTGGCAGTTCATCCAGGAAATCGCCGGCGAGCTCGGCAAGAAGCTGGGGTAACGATGGAGCGGCTGGGATGAGCGATCCCGAAGACGTGATGTTCTCAGCCGGCGTGAAGGCGGAGCAGACACGTCTCGGATCGCGCCCCCAGTTCGAGGGCCGAACCTGGAACACGGAGATCACCGACGATCTCCGTCGCTTCCTCGGCGTCATCGACACGTTCTTCTTCGCCACGGCCAGCGCCGACGGCAGACCTTATATACAGCACCGCGGCGGGCCTCCGGGGTTCCTGAAGCCCATCGGCACCGACACGCTGGCGTTCGCCGACTTCGCGGGCAACCAGCAGTACATCTCCCTCGGCCACCTGCGGGAGAACGACCGCGCCCACATCTTCGTCCTGCATTTCGCCACCCAACAGCGGCTGAAACTCTGGGGCCGGGCACGGATCGTCGAAGGCGACCTCGAGCTGATGGAGCGCCTCGTAGACCCGACCTACCGCGCGCGACCTCAACGGGCGATCGCCTTCACGATCGAAGCCTGGGACATCAACTGCCGCCAGCACATCGTGCCGCGCTATACCGAGGCCGAAATCGCCCCGGCCGTCGACAGCCTCGCCCGGCGGATCAAGGACCTCGAAGAAGAAGTGGCCCGGCTGAAAGGCCAATAGACAAAACCGCTGTCGTCCTGAGCGACGCGAAGGACCTGACGCAACGACCAACGTACTCCTGGCTAACGCGAGATCCGTCGCTTCGCTCAGGATGACAAGGCTCGGCACGGTCCTTGCTTCCCCGCCTTCGAGCAGGGGGAATTGCCTATGAACAAGTCAAAGATCGCCGTCCTCAACCGCCGCACCGTCCTCGCGGCCGCAGGTGCTGCCACGGCGGCACTGGCCGCGCCGCGCATCCTGCGCGCGCAGGGTAAGGAACTCGTGGTGGGCGGCGCCGCCAGCCACAAGGGCTTCGTCGAGACCATCATCGCGCCGGTCGTCGAGAAGAAATTCTCCTGCAAGGTCGTGTTCGAGGGCTCGCGCTCGCTGGTCAATCTCGAGAAGATGCAGAAGAACAAGGACAAGCAGTATCTGTCGGTCGTCATGATGGACGATCCGGTCATGATCCCGGCCGTCGCCGAGGGGCTGCTCGATCCGCTGACCGCCGCGAAGGTCCCCAACCTCGCCGCCCTGAAGCCGGGCACGATCCACATGGACGGGATGTGGTGCAACTACCTGCAGCCCTGGCTGGGCATCGCCTACAACCCGAAGGCCATGAAGACCGCGCCGACCTCGTGGGCCGACGCCTACGATCCCAAGTATAAGGGCCGCGTGATCCTGCCGTCGCTGCAGAACACGGAGGGCCTGGCCAACCTGTTCATGGCGGCCTTCCTCGCCACCGGAAAGCCGATGCCCGAGGCGCAGAAGGACATCGAGGCCGGCTTCAAGAAGCTGGTGACGATCAAGCCCAACCTGCTGACCGCCTACACCCAGATGCCGCAGGCCTACAATCTCCTGGAACAGGGCGAAGGCTTCATGATCTCGAGCGCGATCTCCCAGGTCGCACTGGAGCGCAAGGCCGCCGGCGCCCCGGTCGAGATCGCAGTCCCGAAGGAAGGCATCTTCGCCATGCCGTCGGGCGTCGCTCTGGTGAAGGGCGGACCGCAGCCGGAACTGGCCGCCGGCTATATCAACGAGATGATCGGGCCGGAAATCCAGGCCAAGCTCTCGGCCGCGACCTACTCGCTTCCGACCAACAAGGACACGCCGGTGCCGGCCGGGGCGCCGACCAGCGCGACCATCTTCGGCATCGACTGGAAATTCGTCGCCGACAATCGCGCCGACTGGGTGAAACGCTGGGACCGCGACATGGCGATGTAGTCGCGGCCGCGTCGTGACTTCCGATTCGTTCCTCGACGTCGCCGGCGCCGAAAAGGCCTTCGGCGGCGTCACCGTGCTCGGCGGCGTCGACCTGAAGGTCGCCGCGGGCGAGTTCATCTCGCTGCTGGGCCCCTCGGGCTGCGGCAAGACCACCCTGCTGCGCATCGTCGCCGGCCTGCTGGCCGCCGACCGCGGCACCATCCGGCTCGACGGCGAGGAGATCGGCGCCAGGCCGCCGCACCGGCGCGACGTCGGCGTCGTCTTCCAGAATTACGCGCTGTTTCCGCACCTGACCGTTGCCGAGAACATCGCCTTCGGTCTCAAGGCGCGGAAGCGACCCACGGCTGAGATCGCGCCGACGGTGGAGCGTTTCCTTTCGCTGGTCCACCTCACCGACTTCGCCGACCGCTCGGTGCGCGCTTTGTCGGGCGGCCAGCAGCAGCGGGTCGCGGTGGCCCGCGCGCTGGCCGTGCAGCCCAAGCTGCTGCTGCTCGACGAGCCCTTCTCCGCACTCGACCGGAAGCTGCGCGAGAACATGCAGATCGAGCTGCGTCGGCTGTTGCGGGAACTCGGCATCACTGCCGTGTTCGTGACGCACGACCAGGACGAGGCGCTGACCATGTCCGACCGCATCGCCGTGATGAACAAGGGCGCTATCGAGCAGCTTGCCGTGCCGGCCACGATCTACCGGTCGCCCGCGACCGCCTTCGTGCTGGAATTCGTGGGCCTCTCCTCTCGCCTCGCCGGCACGGTCGTCGGCCAGGACTATGATCAGGTCATCGTCGACACGGCGTTCGGGCCCCTGCGGGCGCCCGGGAGTTTCGTGCCCGGCGCGTCCGTGATGCTCGCGGTGCGGCCCGAACGGATCACGGTCGACGCACCGGGCGACTATGCGCTGGTTGCCCGCCTGCGCGACGCCGTGTTCCAGGGATCGAAGGTCCAGCTCCATTTCGAGGCGCGCGAGGGCGACCATCTCATGGTCGAGACCGCGGACCTTTCCGATGGACTGCCCGCACCCGGCACCGAGATGCGACTGGGTTGGGCCGTCGCCGACACGCTGATCTACCCGGCGCCATGACGACGAAAGCGGCTCCCTCGGCATGGCGGGATCCCGTCGCCCTTCTCGCGGCGCCGGCCGTCCTCTACCTGCTGGTCGTCTACGCCTTCCCCTTGCTCTGGCTGTTCATGAAGAGCCTGACGGGACCGGGCGGGCTCACGATCCAGCCCTACGTCGCTTTCCTGAGCGATCCGTTCAACTGGCGCGTCGTCGGCAACACCCTGCGGGTCGCCGCCTGGGTGACGGTCGTCTGCTTCGTGATCGGTTATCCCGCCGCCTTCGCGCTCGCGCGGGCCGGCGCGGTCCTGCAGATCGTGATGCTGGTCTCGATCATCCTGCCGCTCTCGGTCGGTGCCGTGGTCAAGGCCTTCGCCTGGCAGATCGTGCTGCGCCGCGACGGCATCGTCTCGCAGACGCTGGTCGGGCTCGGCCTCTGGGACGAGCCGCAGCGGCTCCTCTTCACCGAGACCGGGCTGGTGCTGGGCGCCGCCAACATCTTCCTGCCCTTCATGATTCTGCCGATCTATTCCGTCGTGAAGCTGATCGATCCGCGCCTCAGCGAGGCCGGCGCGACCCTGGGCGCCACGCCGCTCTACCGCTTCACCCATGTCACCCTGCCGCTCACCCTGCCGGGCATCGTCTCGGGCGTCGCCTTCGTCTTCTCGATGAGCGTGTCGATGTTCGTCATCCCCTCGCTGCTGATCGGCGACCGCTTCCAGACCCTGGCGACCCTGACGGGCCGCTCCTTCCTGCTGATGCGCAACGAGCAGCTCGGCTCGACCACTGCCGTCATCCTGCTGGTGCTGGCCGTGTCGATCGTCGTGGGCTCGACCTGGCTGGCGCGCCGCATCGGAGGCAGCCAGACATGACCACCATCGAGCGCGGCACACAGTATTTCGTCTGGGCCATCGCGGGCTTCACCGTCGTCTTCCTGATGACGCCGCTCGTCGTCACCATCGCCGTCTCGTTCGGCTCCTCGACGGTGTTCACCCTGCCGCCGCCCGACTGGTCGCTGCGCTGGTACGAGCGGCTGGCCGGCATGCGCGGCTTACTGCCCGCCCTCCTGGTCTCGCTGCAGATCGCCGCCGTCTCCACCGCCGTCGCCATGGTCCTCGGCACCCTGTGCGCCATCGCCCTGGTGCGCGGGCGCTTCCCCGGCCGCGAGACGATCTCGACCTTCCTCGTGTCGCCGCTGATGCTGCCGGGCCTGGTGATCGGCATCGCCATGCTGCAGGGCTTCAAGGCAATGGGGCTGCGCGACGTCTATGCCAGCCTGCTGGTCGCCCACGTGGTCATCACCCTGCCCTACATCGTGCGCACGGTGGTCGGCGCCCTGTCGCTGTTCGACTTCTCGCTGATCGACGCTGCGCGCACCCTGGGCTGTTCCTACCCGGCGGCGCTCACGCGCGTGCTGGTACCGTCGCTCGCACCCGCCTTCCTGACCTCGGGCATGTTCGCGTTCCTCGCCTCGATGGACAATTACCCCATCTCGATGTTCTTCACCGATGCCTGGACCAAGACGCTGCCCATCCAGATGCTGCAATATGTCGAGGAGCGGCCCGATCCGACCATCGCCGCCATCTCCGCCGGCCTCGTGCTGCTGGCGATCCTCGCCCTGATCGTCGGCGACCGGCTGGTCGGTCTGCGCAAGATGGCGGATTTCTAGATGAACCATACCGATCTCCAACCCTGCGACCTGCTCGTCGGCGGCGACCTCGTGCTGACCCTCGACGAGCACGGCCGCATCCTGCGCAACGGCGCCCTGGCGGTGAGTGGCGGCAGGATCGTCGACATCGGCCCGGCGGCGACGCTCGAGGCACGCTGGTCGGCGACCACGCATGTCGACGGCAAGGGCCGGCTGGTGATTCCCGGACTGGTCAACGTGCACAACCACACGCCGCTGATGATCACGCGCGGCATGATCGAGGATATCGGCTTCGCGCCGATGTACACGCCGGGCATCCCGCAGGGCCACTGGCTCGACGCCGACGACGCCTACGCGCTGTCGAGCCTCGGCATGTACGAGCTGCTGCGCGCCGGCTGCACCACCGTGGTCGACTACTATCGCTATCCGTCGTCGTGTGCCCGCGCCGCCGCCGAACTCGGCCTGCGCGCCGTGATCGCCGGCCGCGTGCACGACGCCGACCCGGCGGCCCTCGCGGTCGGCCGCTACGAGCACAGGGTCGAAGTCGGCCAGGCCAGCCTGCGCGAGAACGCCGAACTCATCGAGCGCTGGAACGGCCACGACGGTGGCCGCATCCGCTGCGACTGGGCCCCGCACGCGCCCGACACCTGCTCCGACGACCTGCTGCGCGAGGTCGGCCGGCTGGCCGAGGCCCATGGCGGAAACCTGCATACCCACCTGGCGCAGCTGCCGATCGAGGTGGAGGCCGTGCAGGCGCGCAGCGGGATGACGCCGGCGCGGCTGCTCGACAAGCTCGGCCTGCTGAACGAGCGCCTGATCGCCGCCCATTGCATCCATATGGAGCGCGCCGACATCGAGCTCTGCGGCAAGGCCGGCATCACCGTGGCGCACGCCCCCATCGGCAACGCCAAGGGCGGCCGCATCGCGCCGATCGTCGAGTTGCGCGACGCCGGCGCCCGTATCGCGCTGTGCACCGACACCTTCTCCGGCGACCTGATCGAAGCCATGCGCTGGGCGATCGCCATGCAGCGCATCGATCGCCAGGGCAATGTGCTCGACGCCCGCACCGTGCTCGACTGGGGAACCCGCGAAGGCGCGGCCGCCCTCGGAATGGGCAACGAAATCGGCTCGCTGGAGGTCGGCAGGCGCGCCGACATCGTGCTGCTCGACAACCGCTCGCCGTCGCTTGCACCGCTGGTCGACGGCTACGGCGTCCTGGTCCACAGCGCCTCGGGCCGCGACGTGGACACGGTGATCGTCGACGGCCGCATCGTCCTGGCCGGCGGCCAGCCGACGCGCGTCGACGGCGCCGAGATCGTCACCCGGGCCCAGACCGTCGCCGACCGGCTGTGGCAGCGCGCGGGTCGTGCCCCCATCGGTTAAGGTCCCGCCATGAAAATCCTCGTCGCCAATCCCAACACGTCGACCGGCGTGACCGACCGGCTCGTGACAGCCGGCAAGCTGGTCGCCAGTCCGGGCACCGAACTTCTGCCCATGACCGCGCCGCGCGGCGTGCCCTACATCGCCACGCGCGCCGAAGCCGCGATCGGCAGCGCCATGATGCTCGAGATGCTGGCCGAGCGGCGCGGCACATTCGATGCAGCCATCGTCGCCGCCTTCGGCGACCCCGGCCTCGGCGGCGCGCGTGAGCTGTTCGACTTCCCCGTGGTCGGCATGGCGGAAGCCGCCATGCTGGTCGCCTGCACTCTCGGCCGCAGATTCGCCATCGTGAGTTTCGCCAAAGCGCTCGAACCCTGGTTCGCCGAGATCGTCGACTGGCATGGCATGTCCGGCCGTTGCGCTGCCATCCGCACGCCCGACGAGGGCTTCCGCTCGATCGACGACGTGCAGCACGAGAAGGAGCAGGTGCTGATCGACCTCGCCCTCGGCACGGTTAAGAACGACGGCGCCGACGTGGTCATCCTGGCCGGCGCTCCGCTGGCCGGCATGGCCAATACGATCCGCGACAGGGTGCCGGTGCCGCTGGTCGACGGCATCCAGGCTGCGGTGACGATGGCCGAGGGGTTGGTACGCCTCAATCCGCGCAAGGCCACCCAGGGCACCTATCGCCGCCCTGCCGCCAAGGACTCCAAGGGTCTCGCCGGTCCCTTGGCCGACATCATCGGCCATCGGGAGGCGTGACCGCGATGCGCGATCTCAAGGGCTACGGCCGCACGCCGCCCGATCCGAAATGGCCCGGCGGCGCGCGGGTCGCCGTCTCCTTCGTGATCAACTTCGAGGAAGGCGCGGAGATGTCGTTGTCGGCGGGCGACGCCCACAACGAGAAGGTCTACGAGGTCACCGACGAGGTTTTAGGCGTCCCCGACCGGTGCATGGAGTCGCATTTCGAGTACGGCACCAAGGCCGCCTGGTGGCGCATCGCGGATTCGCTGGAGCGGCTGGGCGTTGCGGCCACGGTCAGCACCTGCGGCCTCGCGGCCGAACTCTCGCCCTGGCTCATCCAGGATGCCGTCTCGCGGGGCCATGAAGTCTCCTGCCATGGCTGGCGCTGGGAGAAGCACGCCCACATGGAGGAGACGAAGGAGCGCGAGATCATCGCCCGCACCGTCAAGGCGCTGACCGAGATTGCCGGCACGCGCCCCGTGGGCTGGCACACCCGCTCGACGCCGTCGCCCAACACGCGGCGCCTGCTCGTCGAGGAAGGCGGCTTCCTCTACGACAGTGACGACTACTCGGACGATCTGCCGTTCCATGTCGAGGTCGCCGGCAGGCGGCACCTGGTGCTGCCTTACAGCTTCGACACCAACGACATGCACTATCACCAGGGCTTCCACCGCTTCGTCTCCGCGCGCGATTTCGCCGACTACACGACCGACGCGTTCGACACGCTGTGGGCCGAGGGCGAGCGGTTCCCGAAGATGATGTCGATCGGCCTGCACCTGCGCATGATCGGCCGCCCCGGCCGCATCGCCGCGCTCGACCGCATCGTGTCGCACATGAAGCAGAAGGGCGGCGCCTGGTTCGCCACCCGCCGCCAGATCGCCGAGCACTGGAAGGCGCGGTTCGGGTAATTCAAAAAATGTCGTCGTCTCGACCGGAGCACCGAAGGTGCGGAGCGGAGAGACCTTCTTTCAACAATAAGCCGGCAAATCGTGGAGAGAAGGTCTCTCCACTCCGCGCTGCGCGCTCCGGTCGAGACGACGGAGCTTACTTAGGATCAACTCGCTTACGCCTTCACCTTCGGGCGCACGATCTTGATCGTCGAGGTCGAGTGGACGATCAGGCGGCCCTTCTCGTCCTTGAGGTCCCCGTCGAGGAAGCCGACCGAGCCGCCCCAGCGCAGGACGCGACCCTCGGCATAGACGATGCCCGGCCCCATCGCTTCGAAGAAGCTGATCTTGAGTTCGAGGGTCGGCACGGCGACGCCGAGCTTGCCCTTGACGATGGCGGCGTTTGCCATGGCACTGTCGACCATGCCGGTCAGGAAGCCGCCCTGGCAGACGCGGCCCTGCGAATGGCAGAAGGCCGGCACGACTTCGAACCGGAATCGCGCATAGCCGCGCGCCGAGTCGATATCGAGCAGTTCGCCGTTCAGCGTCTTCACCGCCTCGGGCGGGTTGGCACGCAGGATCTCGAGCATCTCCGAATCGTGCATGAGATCCTTGGGGAAGTTCTGGAAGTCTGGATGGGCTGAGCTCATGGGGCGGGGACTATAACGGACGGACGGAAGCCCGCACCTTTTCCAGAAGCTGGATGAGCGTCCGCGTTTCGGTCGTCGAAAGGACGCCCGGCGGAGCGCCGCAGGTGGACGGCCCTTCGCCGGAGCGCTAGACGCGGACTGTTTCGGAAGCACACCCATTCGCCGGCGCACCAGATGAGTTTCAAAGTTCGCATCGCCTCCGCCGACCGCACGATCGACGTGCCGGCCGGCGCCACCATCCTGGAAGCCGCGCTCGATGCCGGCATTTCCTATCCGTTCGGCTGCCAGTCCGGCAACTGCGGCGCCTGCAAGTCGCTGCTCGTGAAGGGCGAGGTGACGATGGCGGGCTATTCCGAGTTCGCGCTGTCTGACGACGAGAAGGCGCGCGGCCTGATCCTGGCCTGCCGCGCCGTGCCGGGGGACGCGTGCGAAGTCGCATGGCAGGAGGAGGACGATCTGCTCGTCCATCCGCGGCGCCTGCTCGACTGCAGGGTCGTGGCCCTCGACGACGCCACCCACGACATCAAGCGCATCCGCCTCGAGATCGTCTCGGGCGGTCCCTTCGAATTTTCCGCCGGCCAGTTCGCGTCGGTGACCTTCGAAGGCTGCCCGCCGCGCGACTATTCGATGGCCAACGTGCCGGGCGACCCGATCCTCGAATTCCATATCCGCCGCACGGCGGGGGGCGCCACCAGCGCCCATGTGTGGGAAAAGCTGAAGGTCGGCGACAGCGTACGGGTCGAAGGCCCGTTCGGCGCCTCCTACCTGCGCGAGAGCCATCGCGGTCCGATCATCGCGGTGGCCGGCGGTTCGGGCATGGCGCCGATCAAGTCGATCATCGAGCGGGCGCTGCAGAAGGAACTGCCGCAGCACATCTATTTCTATTTCGGCGTCCGCAGCGAACGCGACCTCTATCTGCACGACCACTTCGCGGCGCTGGCGGAGAAGCACAAGACCCTGCACTTCATCCCGGTGCTGAGCGAAGGCGGTGAGTCGAGCCTGCGGCAAGGTCTGGTGCACGAGGCCGTGGCCCAGGACTTCGACGAGGTCGATGGCTGCACGGCCTATCTCGCGGGCCCTCCCGTGATGGTCGAGGCCGCGACCCTGCTGCTGGAACAGCGCGGCATGCGGCGCCTCGATATCCATGCCGATGCCTTCTACACGGCGGCCGAAATGGCGAGCGCGGGGAAGAAAACGGGCGCGGACCGATGAGCGGTCTCCTGCACGGCCGCGTCCCCATCGTCACCGGCGCCGGCCGCGGCATCGGCCGCGCCATCGCCGAGTCGCTGGTCGCCGCGGGGGCACAGGTCGTCGTGGCCGACAACGGCACTTCGATCGCGGGCGCCGGCGGCGACCCGGAGGCGGCGCGCACCGCGGTCAAGGAGCTGAACGACAGGGCCGGCACCACGAAAGCGCTCGCCTTCACCGAGAGCGTCGCCTCGCCAGGCGTCGCGAAGCAGCTCGTCGACCTCGCGGTCAAGACGTTCGGCGGCATCGACATCGTCGTGAACAACGCCGCCATCCTGCGCGACGCTCCGGTCTTCCGCGCCGATCCGGCCGACTGGGATGCCGTGATCCGCACCAACCTCTCCTCGGCCTTCTACGTGATCAACGCCGCCTCGGCTGCCATGCGCGATCAGGGCAGGACGGGCCGCGGCGGGAAGGACGGCTACGACTGGGGCCGCATCGTCAACATCGTCTCCTCCGCGGGCCTCTACGGAAACCTGGGCCAGGCGGCCTATGCCAGCGCCAAGGCCGGACTGTTCGGGCTGACCCGGGTCGCGGCCATGGACCTTGCGCAGGCGCAGATTACCGCCAATGCCGTGGCGCCGTTCGCGCGCACCCGCGTCACCGAGATCTTCCAGCCCGCCAGCGAGGCTGAGGAAGCCTACAAGGAGCGCGCGCTGAGGGTCGGCGCGCACCATGTCGCCAATCTCGTGACGGCGCTCTGCTCCCCGGCCGGCAAAGCCATCACCGGCCAGCTGCTGGGCGTGCGCGGGCGCGAGGTCTTCCTGTTCGGCCAGCCGCGGCCGCTCGCGCGCCTCGAAGCCGGCGCCCCGGACACGCTTGCCCAAGACGTGGTGGACAAGCTCGGCGGCCAGTTCAGCGATCTCTCGACGGATATCGAAGCCTTCGATACCGAACCCCTCGTCTGAGGACAGCCGTCCACGGCAAGGCGGCTACCCCTGTCACCGGCTCGCCCTTCGAAAGCGAGTCTCTGAAGCGCCAACGAGCAATTTTGTTGCGCCAGCGCTCGCCGCGGCACAGGATTCAGGGGCTGCGACATTGGCTTCGATTGTTTCGCTTATTTCGTTTGTTTCGTTTATTCGTCGTGACTCCGACTTTTCCAACGGTCTGCTAGGTTGATCCTCTTCTGAGAGGAGACGCTCCGCATGAGTTCCTACGCCGCGCCATCCCGCACCGTCGGGCGGCTGAAGCGCCCGTTTGGCAATCTCCACTACGAAGTCAGCGGCAGCGGCCCCGCGCTGATCTTCGCCCACGGGCTGGGCGGCAATCACCTGAGCTGGTGGCAGCAGGTGGCGCACTTCGCGCCGAACTACACCTGCGTGACGTTTGCCCATCGCGGCTTCGCGCCGTCGGATACGGTCGCGAACGGAGTCGATCCCGCCGACTATCCGGGCGACCTCGCCGCCCTGATCGATCATCTCGGCCTTGCCGAGGTGCGGCTGGTCGCGCAGTCGATGGGCGGCTGGACGATGCTGGAATATGCGCTCGCCCATCCGGACCGCGTGAAGGCGCTGGTGCTGAGCTCGACCTCGGGGACGCTCGACCGCCGCGGCAGCGATCCGTCCGGCGGCACCGCGTACGATGCCTGGTTGGCCACATCCGAGGCCGCGATCGCCGCCGGCATGGCGCGCGGCATCCATCCGGCGATGGGCGAACGCGCGGCCGAGGCCTTCCCCGCGCTACACCTTCTCTATCGCAGCATCGACGAGATGGCCGGTACGCTCGACAAGGAAAAGCTGCGCGCCGGCCTGCGCCGCACGGCGACGCGCACCCTGGCGGAATTGAAGACGTTTCGCGTGCCGACCCTGCTGATCGCCGGCAGCGAGGACACCGTCTTCCCGCCGTTCCTGGCAAGCGCCATCGCGACAAGCCTGCCCTGCGGCGAAGCCCAGATCATCGAGGAGGCCGGACACTCGCCATATTTCGAGCAGGCCGCTAGGTTCAACGCGCTGGTCGACGCATTCCTCGCGCGACCGCGCTAGGAGGTTTCTTTGTCCCAGGACAATCCGCGTATCGCCGTTCTCGGCTTCGCCATCGAGTGCAACCGGTTCGCACCGGTGACGACGGCGGAGGATTTCGAACACGACGTCGACATCCGCGGCAACCGTATCGTGAGCGAGGCGCGCTCCGGCAAGTCGATCACCATGCCCGACCTGCCGGGCTTCTTCACCGAGATGGATCGCACGGGCAACTGGACGCCGGTGCCGTTGCGCGTCTCGCTGGCGCAGCCCGGCGGTCCAGTGGAAGAACAGTTCTTCAAGGCCTACCTCGCCGAGATCGAATCCGGCCTGAAGTCGGTCCTGCCGGTCGATGCGATCTTCGTCTCCTGCCATGGCGCCGCACTCGCGGAGGGCACCGACGATCCCGACGGCGACCTGTTCGAGATGCTGCGCCGCGTCACCGGTCCCGACGTGCCCATCGTCTCGGTGTTCGACCTGCACGCCAACGTCTCGCGCCGCATGACCGACAATCTCAGCGTCTTCGTCGGCTATCTCGAAAACCCGCATGTCGACATCTACGAGCGCGGCGTCGAGGCGGCGAAGCACATGCGCGAGCTGCTCGCCGGCACGCGCACCGCGGTCGAGATGGTCAAGATCCCGCTGGTCCCGCCGCAGATCGCCCTGCTCACCGCACGCGGTCCCTATGCCGACCTCATCAAGTACGGCCAGACGAAGGTCGGCGGGGACATCCTCAACGTCTCCGTGATGGCGGGCTTCGCCTACAGCGACAGTCCCAAGAACGGCCTCACCGCCGTCGTCACGGCGCGCAACGGCAACCGCAAGGCGGCGGGCGACCTGGCGCTCGACATCGCCCAGCGCGCCTGGGGAACGAGGGAACGGTTCAAGCGGGAGATGATGAACCTGGCCGATGCGGTGCAGCACGCCACCGCCATCGGCCGCGACAAGCGGCGCAAGCCGATCATCCTGGCCGACGTCGCCGACAATCCCGGCGGCGGCGGCCGCGGCAACACCACCTATCTGCTGCGCGCGCTCAAGGCGGCGCGGGCGCAGGGCGTCTATTTCGGCGTGTTCAACGACGCGGCCCTCGCGGCCCAGGCGCACGCGCTGGGCGAAGGCGCGATTTTCAACGCCTCCTTCAACACGCAGGAGCATCAGGAATTCTCCCTGCCCTTCGATTGCGAAGCCAAGGTGGTGAAGCTCTCCGACGGCCAGTATGTCGGCCGTCGCGGCGTGCTGAAGAACGTCTCGGCCGACATGGGGCCGTCGGCGCTGCTCGATCTCGGCGGCATCCTCATCGTCGTCATCAGCATCCGCTGCCAGTGCATGGACCCGCGCCAGTTCGAGATGTTTGGCCTGGACATTGCACAGGCCCGGACGGTGGTCGTGAAGAGCCGTGGCCACTTCCGCGGCGGCTTCGACGAGTTCTTCAAGCCGGAGCAGATCTACGAAGTCGATTGTCCGGGCCTGACCTCGCCGGTGCTGGCGAACTTCACCTGGACCAAACTGCCGAGGCCCGTCTATCCGCTCGACGAAGAAACGAGCTGGACTCCTCCGGCCATCAATTGAGGGAGCCCTTCATGCTGCGTCGTGCCCTGTTCGCCGCCGTCGCGCTGCTCGCCGCAGCGCCTGCTCAAGCCCAGCCCAGCAAGACGCTGAAAGTCGTCATGCAGTCGGATCTCAAGATCATCGATCCGGTCTGGACCACGGCCTACATCGTCCGCAATCACGGCTATCTCATCTACGACACGCTGTTCGCGCTCGACGCCAAGCTCGAGCCGCGGCCGCAGATGGTCGAGAGCTGGACGGTGAGCGACGACCAGCTCACCTGGACCTTCAAGCTCCCCGAGGGCCTGAAGTGGCATGACGGCCAGCCGGTGACGACGGCGGACGTTCTGCCGTCGATCAATCGCTTCACCGCCAAGGACACGCTGGGCGGCCTGCTGGGCAAGCAGACCCGGGAGATGAAGGCGCTCGACGACCGGACCTTCCAGATCGTCCTGAAGCAGCCCTATGGCATGATGCTGAAGACGCTGGCCAAGCCATCCTCCATTCCGCCCTTCATCATGCCCAAGCGGGTCGCCGAGACGCCGGTCACCCAGCAGATTTCCGACACGACGGGCTCGGGGCCGTTCATCTTCAAGAAGGACGAATGGAAGCCCGGCGAGAAGGTCGTCTATCTCCGCAATCCCGACTACAAGCCGCGCGCCGAGCCGCCCTCGGGCCTGGCCGGCGGCAAGGTGGCCAAGGTCGATCGCGTCGAATGGGTCTCGATCCCCGACGCGCAGACCGCGATCAACGCCCTGCAGCAGGGCGAGATCGACATGATCGAGCAGCCCTCGCACGACCTGCTGCCGGTCATCGAGAAGGACAAGAACGTCGAGATCGTCATTCCCGACCAGCTCGGCTCGACCTACATCCTGCGCTTCAACTGGAAACAGCCGCCGTTCAACGACGTGCGCTACCGCCGTGCCGCCATGGTCGCGCTCAACCAGAAGGACTTCCTGCAGGCGGTCATCGGCGATCCGCGCTACTACAAGGTCTGCAAGGCCATGTTCGGCTGCGGCACGCCGCTCGAGAATGCGGCCGGCACCGAAGGGATACTCGAATCGCGCTTCGATGAGTCGAAGAAGATCCTGAAGGAGGCCGGCTATGACGGCACGCCGATCGTGCTGCTGCAGTCGACCGACCTCGCCGTGCTGACCAACCTCGCGCCGGTGGCGAAGACATTGCTGGAGCGCGGCGGCTTCAAGGTCGACATGCAGTCGATGGACTGGCAGACGCTGGTCGCCCGACGGGCCAAGAAGGTGCCGGTGGCCGAGGGCGGCTGGAACATCGCCATGACGGCGGCGGCCGCGGTGCTGCTGATCGACCCGGTCAACAACCATTATGCCGAGGCGAGCGGAGACCGCGCGCAGTTCGGCTGGCCGCTCGACGAGGAGATCGAACGCCTTCGCCTGGCCTTTGTCGGCGAAGGCGATCCGAAGAAGCAGTTCGAGATCGCCGAGCAGGTCCAGAAGCGCATCCTGGACGGCGGCGTCACGGTGCCGCTCGGCCAGTTCCTGCAGCCCATGGCCCGGCGCAAGGGCGTGACGGGCAACATCGAATCGCCCATCACGGTGTTCTGGAACGTCGAGAAGAAGTAGGCGGCCATTGTCGTCTGGAGCGAAGCGAAAGACCTAGCAGACCGACCAGAGGGCTCCTTGACTAGCGCCAGATCCTTTGCTGCGCTCCAGAGCGGGGGTTACCCCGCTCGCGATGACAGTAGGGACTCGCTGGGGTCCCGTTCCTTCTACCGATCCGGCAGCGGGATGAACTCGGGATCCCCTGCCACCATGGCGAAGCGCTTCTCGCGCCAGTCTTCCTTGGCCTTCTCGATCCGCTCCTTGCTCGAGGAAACGAAGTTCCACCAGATGTGACGCGGGCCGTCGATCGTGGCGCCGCCCAGCAGCATGGCCTTGGCGCCCTCCGGTCCGGCCAACACCTCGACGGTCTGGCCGGGCGCCAGCACCGCGAGATCGCCAACGCCGAGCTGGCTCTCGCCGACCACCATCATGCCCTCGGCGACGTAGATCGCGCGCTCCTCGTGATCGGGGGTGACGGCCAGCGAGGCGCCGGCGGTCATCTCCACGCCGACGTAGAAAATCGGTGAGAAATGGGTCGTGGGCGCCGTGCGGCCGGCATAGGTGCCGACGATCAGACGCAGCGAGGCGCCGCCCTCGGTCCAGGCCGGAAGCCGGGCCGCCTCGACATGCTCGAACGCCGGCGCCGTCTCCTCATGTGTCTTCGGCAGCGCCACCCAGGTCTGGACGCCGTGCATGCGGAAGCCGGTGGCGCGCATCTCGGGCTCGGTGCGCTCGCTGTGGACAATGCCACTGCCGGCGGTCATCCAGTTCACGTCGCCTGGCCGGATCGCCTGCGAATAGCCCAGGCTGTCACGATGGTAGATGCCGCCATCGAACAGGTAGGTCACGGTGGCGAGGCCGATATGCGGATGCGGCCGGACTTCCATGCCGCCACCCGGCGGCACGTCCATCGGGCCGAAATGGTCGAGGAAGATGAAGGGCCCGACGGTACGCCGCTTGACGCTCGGCAGGACACGGCGGACCGCGAAACCGCCTCCCAGATCGTGCGCCCGTCCCTGGATCAGAAGCTCGATCGGATCGGCCATTTCGCTCTCCTCCTACGCGTGTGCTAGCCACCTCTTCTGGTGGCGCGGGCATCCAGATGCTCAGTCATGCCGGTTATGCGGAAGGGTCGTGCCGGTCAATCCCTGCAGGGCCGACGTCGCGGGCTCTCGCGTAGTTTCCGGACTTCTTGCGTGATGCGGACTTATTCGCAACGCAGCAAAAACCGTCGCCATTCCCCTGTGACCTTTAAAGACTCTGAGGATGCCGAGTCTAAAATTCTAACATTTTCAAGGTGTTAGGCAGTTTTCACGGGTGTTGCATTTTTGCAACTTTTTATGGACTTGTGGATGCTCCGTGGCCAAAGTGCCCCTCAAGCGGGGCACGCAGGGGCATCGACTGGGGGAGTCGGTGGATCGTCAGGAGCCCCAACCGTCAATTAGTAGCGTTCAATGAACGGGAGCGGCCACACGATGACGTCCAACATGACGCGTCTCCAACGCGCCTATAGCTGGCGAACCATCCGCAGCCTCACGGCAGCGACCTTTGCAGTCTCCTCTCTCTTTTGCGCCGCCGGCGCCATGGCCCAGGTGAAGGCCCCCTCCAAGAGCCACCTCAAGAAGCCTGTCGCCCGCTCGGCCCCGGCGCCCGTCCCCAGCGAAGACGTCCACGCCTTCTCCATCGCGGCCGAAAGCTCGGTCGCGCAGCAGCTCGTCCTCCTGCAGGTCGATCCCAACGATGCGCAGGCTGCCGCCGACGCCGTCGGCAAGGCCCTGAGCCAGCCCGAGGTAAAGGCTGCCAGCTCCGGCCGCGCCGTGCTCGCCCCTCAGGGCGCCGGCCAGCCCAAGCGCCTCGTCTCGCTCCAGCTCTATTCGAACAAATCGCTGGCCGTCGACCTCTCGCGGGGCACCGACGGCTCGTTCGGCTTCAAGCTCGCTCCCGGCGCCACCGAGGATGACGACGAGCGCGTCTCGAGCCTGCCCGGCTCGGCTCCCGCGACCGTCGGACCGAGTGCGCGCTCCGTAGTGGCCGATTCGGTCAAGACGGTGAAGACCAGCAGCGCCACCCTGGCCAGTGCTCTGGCGCCGACCGGCGCCAATCCGGCCGCCCTCAAGGAACTGACCCAGGCGCTCGCCGGCTTCGCACCGGCTGCCGCCCGCATCGACGTCGTTCAGGGCCGGACGATCGACGGCACGCCGCGCATTCTCGTGGCGAGCCTGGGTGATGGCACGGCCCGGCAATCCTTCTGGTGGTTCGCCCCCCAGAACCAGCCCGAAGGCTGGTTCGACGACCAGGGCCGACGGCTCGGCGGCACAGCCCTCGCCAATCCGCGGCCCGAAGCGCGGCAATCCTCGCCGTTCGGCACGCGGCGCTACTATGGCCGCAGGAGCGGCGGCGGCTTCCACAACGGCATCGACTTCGAGGGCAAGACCGGCGACCCGATCTATGCGGCTGCCGACGGCGTCATCAATCACCAGGGCTGGTATTTCAACTACGGCCGCACGGTGAAGCTCAGCCATGCCGACAGTTTCGAGACGCTCTATGCGCACATGTCGCGCTTCGCCGAGGGGATGGGCCCCGGCACACGCGTCCGCAAGGGCGACCTGATCGGCTATGTCGGGTCGACCGGCCGCTCCACCGGCGCGCACCTGCACTTCTCGGTGATCGTGAACGGCCAGTTCGTGGACCCGCAGCCCTACATTTCCGACAAGGGCGGCAACGGCAGTCTGGCGGGCGAGCAGCTCGTCTCCTATCGGCAATGGCAGCAGGAGATCAAGCGCGCCTCCGAGCGCAGCCGCGGCAGCAGCGACAACCGTTTCCAGGGCCTGCAGGGCGCGGATCCGTGGTCGTCCAACCCCTTCTCGTCGCGCACCGCCGACCGTCTCTGATCTCCGGCGATTGCACGCGCACTGCCGTTGCGCAGGTCCGGCGGTTCGCCTACGAATTGCGTCATCGATTCTGAACGGTCGCGACAGGCGACTGACGGGAACGTCCGAGGCAACCACGAGGGATGACAAAAATGCTCAAGAAAATGATGGCCGGCGTCGTCACCGCCGGTCTGGTCGGTGTCGCCGGCACGGCGCATGCCGGCAAGGATCTCGATGCGGTGAAGGCGCGCGGCCAGCTGGTCTGCGGCATCAACACGGGCGTCGCGGGCTTCGCGCAGCAGGACGACAAGGGCAAGTGGACAGGCCTGGACGTCGATGTCTGCCGCGCCGTTTCGGCCGCGATCTTCGGTGACTCCGAGAAGGTCAAATACGTGCCGACCACGGCACAGCAGCGCTTCACCGCCCTGCAATCGGGCGAGGTCGACGTGCTCTCGCGCAACACGACCTACACGCTGACCCGCGACACCGCGCTCGGCCTCGAGTTCACCGGCATCAACTACTATGACGGCCAGGGTTTCATGGTCCCGAAGAAGCTCGGCGTGAAGAGCGCCAAGGAGCTGAACGGCGCCACCATCTGCGTCCAGCCGGGCACCACGACCGAGCTCAACCTCGCCGACTATTTCCGCGCCAACAAGATGAGCTTCAAGCCGGTCGTCATCGAGAAGGTCGAGGAAATCCGCGCCGCCTTCTATGCCGGCCGCTGCGACGTCTACACGACCGACGCCTCGGGCCTCTATTCGACGCGCGCCGCGAACACCCCGGCCCCGGCCAAGCCGGACGACTTCATCATCCTGCCGGAGATCATCTCCAAGGAGCCGCTGGGACCGGCGGTGCGCCAGGGCGACAACCAGTTCGCCGACATCGTGCGCTGGGCCTTCTACGCCATGGTCGAGGCCGAGGAGCACGGCATCACCTCGAAGAACGTCGACGAGATGCTGAAGAGCGACAATCCCGGGATCAAGCGCATCCTCGGCGGGGCGGCCTGCAGTATTCCCCGCCGATCCGCTAGGTCTTCCTGGCGCGTCATTACAAACCGCCGCCCGCAAGGGCGGCGGTTTTCGTTTGGGCTGCGTGCGCTCATTTTGGCCTGCGGCTTGCAAGCCCCGCGAAGAAGGCGGCATGCTGTGTTCAAGAACAGGGGGAGGTTGAATGCGCAACAGGATCGTGGCGGCAGCTGCCGGTATCGTCGCAGCTCTGATAGGCGCCGCCGGGACGGCACACGCGGGCAAGGACCTGGATGCCGTCAGGGCCCGGGGCGCGCTGAACTGCGGCGTCGGGATCGGCACCGCCGGCTTCATGCTCGCCGACAGCCAGGGCAAGTGGAAGGGCCTCTCGGTCGACGTCTGCCGAGCCGTCGCGGCCACCATCTTCGGGGATTCGGAGAAGGTGAGGTATGTCCCCCTCACCTCCCAGCAGCGCTTCACCGCGGTGCAGTCGAGCGAAGTCGACATCGTGATGGGCAACGCCACCTACACGTTGACCCGCGATACCGCGCTGGGGCTCGATTTCACGGGCATCTATTACTATGACGGCCAGGGCTTCCTGGTGCCGAAGAAGCTCGGCGTGAAGAGCGCAAGGGAGCTGAGCGGCGCGACGGTCTGCGTGGCGCCCGGCACCACCACCGAACTCAACCTCGCCGACTATTTCCGGGCCAACAAGATGACCTTCAAGCCGGTCGTCATCGAGAAGGTCGACGAGATCCGCTCGGCCTTCTTCTCCGGCCGCTGCGACGTCTACACGACCGACGCATCGAGCCTCGCCGCCACGCGCGCCGCCAACGTGCCGCCGCCGCAGACCATCGACGACTACGTCATCCTGCCGGAGATCATCTCCAAGGAGCCGCTGGGACCGGTCGTGCGTCACGGCGACAATCAATTCGCCGACATCGTGCGATGGGCGCTCTACGCCATGGTCGAGGCCGAGGAGCACGGCATCACCTCGAAGAACGTCGACGAGATGCTGAAGAGCGACAATCCCGGGATCAAGCGCATCCTCGGCGGGTCGGTAACTACGGCGAGAGCTTCGACCGCAACGTCGGCATGGGATCGCCCCTCAAGATCGCCCGCGGCCAGAACGCGCTGTGGACGCAGGGCGGCCTCCAATACTCCCCGCCCATCCGTTGATGCAGGGCGATCGCGGCTGGGGATGGCGGGTTTTGTCCCGTTGCGCAGGGGCAATTCCCACATACACTGAGGGCAATACCGGGCATACAACGCCCGGGCGGAAAGACCGCACCAGGCAGGGGGAATAGCGTATGGCAGTCGAGACTCTCGGCTCCACGCCACGGACGAAGGTGGCACCGTGGAACGATCCGGTCATTCGAGGCTGGGTCTTCCAGATCGTCGTGGTCGGTCTCGTCGGGTTCCTTGCCTGGTATCTGGTCAGCAACACGATCGACAACCTGCAGCGCCAGAAGATCGCCAGCGGCTTCCACTATCTCGAGCGCGAAGCCGGCTTCGAGATCGGCGACACGATGATCGAGTATTCGCCGGCCAGCACCTACGCCCGCGCCATCTGGGTGGGCATCCTCAACACGCTGCGGGTGGCCGTCCTCGGCATCCTGCTCAGCACCCTTCTCGGCACGCTGGTCGGAGTCGGGCGGCTGTCGCCCAACTGGCTGCTCAGCCGGATCTGCGCCTGGTACGTCGAGGCCTTCCGCAACGTGCCGCTGCTGCTGTGGCTCTTCCTCTTCTACAAGCTGATCAGCGAAGCCTTTCCCGGCCCACGGCAGGCGCTCTCGCTGTGGAACAGCGTGTTCCTCAGCAACCGCGGCGTCTATTTCCCGGTGCCGATGGCCGATCCCATCCATAAATGGATGGGCGTTGCCTTCCTGGTCGGCATTGCCGCCGCGTGGTTCGTCAACCGCTGGGGCAAGAAGCGCCAGGAGGCGACCGGCCAGCCCTTCCCCGGTATTTCCGCGGGCCTCGCCCTCATCATCGGCCTCCCGGCCCTCGTCTGGCTGGCCGGCGGCGCGCCGCACCATATGAGCTGGCCGGAATTGAAGGGCTTCAACTTCGCGGGCGGCACCGTCATCCAGCCCGAATTCACCGCCCTTCTGATCGGCCTCGTTCTCTACACCTCGGCGTTCGTGGCCGAGATCGTGCGCTCCGGCATCCTGGCCCTGCACAAGGGCCAGAGCGAGGCGGCGGCGGCGCTCGGCCTGTCGCGCGGCCAGTCGATGCGGCTCGTGCTGCTGCCGCAGGCGCTCCGGGTCATCGTCCCGCCGATGACCAGCCAGTATCTCAACATCACCAAGAACAGCTCGCTGGCGATCGCGATCGGCTACCCCGACCTCGTCGCGTCGATCAACGTGACCATCAACCAGACCGGCCAGGCGATCGAGAACATCCTGATCATCATGGCCGCCTACCTGTCGGTCAGCCTGTCGATCTCGGCGTTCATGAACTGGTACAACAAACGCATCGCCCTGAGGGAGCGCTGAGCATGACCGACGCCATGCCTGTCGGCGACCGCAAGCCGCTCGCCCCTCCCGTCGACGAAACCGGCCCGCTCGGCTGGGCCCGCAAGAACCTGTTCTCGAGCTGGGGCAACGGCATCACCACGATCGTGCTGATCGCAGCCGTCGTCTGGGTGCTCTCCTGGTTCCTCGAATGGGCGCTTTTCACCGCCAACTTCACGGCCTCGACCGGCGCCGAGTGCCGCGGCGGCGGTGCCTGCTGGGCGCTGATCCGTGAGAAATTCCGCTACATCTTCTTCGGCTCCTTCCCCTACGAGCAGCATTGGCGGCCGCTGTTCGCCGTCATCACCATGCTCGCCATGCTGGTGCTGAGCGCCGACCGCCGGATGTGGAACTGGCGCCTGCTCGTGATCTGGGGGGTCGGCTCGTTCGTCACCTTCCTGCTGATGTTCGGCCAGATCCACATTCCGCTCAGCCTCATCCTGTTCGTCGCCCTGGCCGGCGGCGGCATCGGCCTCACCCTGCGCAGCGCGCTGGCGGCACCGTCCGAGCGGATGGCCTATTACGCGCTGGTCGCGATCGGCGCGGCCGGCCTCGTCCTGCGCTTCGCGGGCGTGCTGCCGTCCTGGAGCATCGCCATCGCCCCGCTCAGCTACGTCGAAACCAGCCTGTGGGGCGGCCTGCCGGTGACCTTGATCCTGGCGACCTACGGCCTGGCCTTCGCCTTTCCCTACGGCGTCCTGCTGGCTCTGGGGCGGCGGTCCAACCTGCCGCTCATCAAGGGACTGTGCGTCGGCTTCATCGAGCTGATCCGCGGCGTGCCGCTGATCAGCCTGCTGATCATGGCCTCGGTCATGCTGCCGCTGTTCCTGCCGTCCGGCACGACCATCGACAAGTTCCTGCGCGCCCAGGTCGCCGTGATCCTGTTCGCCGGCGCCTACATCGCCGAGGTGATCCGCGGCGGCCTGCAGTCGCTGCCCAAGGGCCAGTTCGAGGCCGCCGACGCGATGGGCCTCAATTACCCGCAGAAGACGCTGCTGATCATCCTGCCCCAGGCCCTGCGCGTCGTCATCCCGCCACTGATCAACACCTTCATCGGCTTCTTCAAGGACACGTCGCTGGTGCTGATCATCGGCATCTTCGACTTCCTCAACACCGCCAACCAGGCGCTGGTCGATCCCAACTGGGCGGGCTTCCCGGGCGAGGTCTACCTGTTCGCCGCCTTCGTCTACTTCATCTTCTGTTTCTCGATGTCGCGGTACAGCAAGTACCTCGAAGTCGAGCTCAACAAGGGTACGCGCCGCTAGGCGCCGTCAGGGAGCACGTCATGGCCGTAACCGCGCGAGATCTCTCGAAGGTCGAATCGGTGATCCAGCTCAAGGGCGTCAACAAGTGGTTCGGCCAGTTCCACGTGCTGACCGACATCAATCTCGACGTGAAGGAAGGCGAGAAGATCGTCATCTGCGGACCGTCGGGGTCGGGCAAGTCGACGCTGATCCGCTGCATCAACCGGCTGGAGGAACACCAGCGTGGCGACATCGTGGTGCACGGCGTCACGCTCTCCAACGACGTGAAGAACATCGAGGCGATCCGCCGCGAGGTCGGCATGGTGTTCCAGTCGTTCAACCTCTTCCCGCATCTCACCATCCTCGACAACCTCACCTTGGCGCCGATCTGGGTAAAGAAGACGCCGAAGAAGGAGGCCGAGGAGATCGCGATGAGCCTGCTGACCCGCGTGCGCATCCCCGAGCAGGCGCTGAAGTATCCGGGCCAGCTTTCCGGCGGACAGCAGCAGCGTGTGGCGATCGCCCGGGCGCTGTGCATGCGGCCCAAGATCATGCTGTTCGACGAGCCGACGTCGGCGCTCGACCCCGAGATGGTGAAGGAAGTGCTCGACGTGATGATCGAGCTGGCGCGCGAAGGCATGACCATGCTCTGCGTCACCCACGAAATGGGATTCGCCCGTGCCGTCGCCGACCGCGTGATCTTCATGGATCGCGGCGAGATCGTCGAACAGAACGAGCCGGAGGCGTTCTTCGCCAATCCCCGCAACGAGCGCACCAAGCTGTTCCTCGGCCAGATCCTGCACAATCACTAGAAGAATGACTTTCCTCCCCATTCAAATTTGAATGGGGAAGCCGGGCATTCACTCGGCGCCGGAACTCTAGGCGAGCGTCTCCCGGATCACGGCGCAGACCTCGTCGACCGACTCGAGCGGCATGTGCGGGCCCATCGGCAGGCTGAGCACGGTCTCGGCCAGCTTCTCGGCGAGGGGATAGGTCCCCTTGCCCTGGCCGAGTTCCGCATAGGCATCCTGAAGGTGCGGCGGGATCGGATAGTGGATCAGCGATCCGATGCCGGCCGCCTCCAGCGCCTTCACGAGATCGGCACGCCGGTTCGTTCGCACCACGTACAGGTGCCAGACCGGATCGGCCCATTGCGGGACGTTGGGCAAGGCGAGACTCGTGATGTCGGACAGCCTGTCATCGTAGCGCGCCGCCACTTTCCTGCGGCGATCGTTCCATTCGTCGAGCTTCGTGAGCTTCACCCGCAGGAAGGCCGCCTGCAGTTCGTCGAGGCGTGAGTTCAGGCCCTTCTCGAGGTTCACGTACTTCACGCGGCTGCCGTAGTTGCGCAGCGTGCGCAGCCGCTCGGCCAGCTTCGGGTCGTCGGTCGTGACCGCGCCGCCATCGCCGAAGGCGCCGATGTTCTTGCTCGGAAAGAAGCTGTGCGCGCCCGCATCGCCGAGCGACCCGGTGCGCCGTCCGCGCACCCTGGCACCCTGCGCCTGCGCCACGTCCTCGACCACCTTCAGCCCGTGCTTGGCGGCGAGCGCCATGATGGCGTCCATGTCGGCCGGCTGGCCGTAAAGATGGACGGGCATGATCGCGCGTGTGCGCGGTGTGATGGCCGCCGCGATCCGGTCGGGATCGATGTTCGGTCCGCCCGGAGTCGGTTCGACGGGCACAACCTTTGCGCCCACCGCCGTCACCGCGAGCCAGGTCGCAATATAGGTGTTCGACGGCACGATGACTTCATCGCCCGCACCGATGTCCCAGGCGCGCAGCGAGAGTTCGAGCGCCTCGAGGCCGTTGCCGAGCCCGACGCAATGCTTCGTCCCGCAGAAGGCGGCATACCCGGCCTCGAAGGCTTCGACCTCCTTGCCGAGCACGAACCAGCCGGACTCCATCACGCGCGCGTAGGCGGCATCGAGCTCCGGCTTGAGCTCGGTGTAGACGGACTTCATGTCGAGGAAGGGGATCATGCCCGGCTCGCCGCGGCGACTTCGCGCTTGAACGCCTCGTAGTCGCGCAGGTACTCGCTCTCGTCGTACAGGGTCGAGGCGATGACCAGGATGACGGTCTGCGGCGCGAAGTTGTCGAGCTCGTGCCAGACCATCGGCCCGATGTGAAGCGCCCGCCCCGGGTCGCTGAGGACGACCGTTTCCTTCACCTTGCCGTCGTCGAGATGCAGCTGGCATGAGCCGTTCATCACGAGTGTGACGAGATGCGACTCACGGTGTCCGTGCCGGCCGCGCCACTGATCGGAGGCGATGTCGTGCAGCCAGAACAGGCGCCTCACGGTAAAGCCCAGCTGGTGGTCGAACTCGAGGAAGTTGATCTTGCCGCGGACGTCGCCGCGTCCGGGAACGGAAAGCCAGCGGCAATTGGAGACTTTGAGCTGGGGAAGAGACATGTCGGGCATGGCAGAGCCTGTCTTATCGCTTTATCGTTTGTAGCCTTCGCCATTGCATGTAGACGACGCCACTCAAGGCGACGAGCCCACCGGCGATCTGGTAGGCGTTGGGGATGAAGCCATAGGTCATAGACCATAATACGGCGAAAAACGGCACGAGATTGACCCAGAGCGACGCAATTGCAACCCCCAGTCTGCTGGCGCCGACGTTCCAGAGATAGGCGCCCACGCCGCTGGAGAAGACGGCGACGAGCAGGAGTTGGCTCCACACCCAGCCGTCGGTCACCGCAAAGGGCGAGTTCGCCCAGCCCAGACCGATCAACACCAGGGTGAGGACAGTCATCCAGCCGAGGGCCGACAGCGACGCGACATAGGCCCGGTGCAGCTGGCTCGCCCGGTCGAACCAGGCCTGCGCCTTCAGGCTGTAGAGCGTCCAGATCGCGTTGGAGAGCAGCACGATGATCTCGCCGCCGCCCAGGGTCAGTGCGCCCCGGCCGAACAGGCTGCCGGCCGCCAGAATGCCGCCTCCGGTCAAGGTCAGCGCCAGCGCGACACCGAAGCCGGGGTCGAAGCGCGCGCCGGTCACGAGCCGCACGGTCGCCGCGGAGACCAGCGGCCCCGCCACCTGGACGGCGGCCGCCGAGATCGGGTTGCTGAACCGGATGCCCGCGATGAAGACCGTGAAGAAGCCGCTCATCATCAGGCCGATCAGCAGGAAGCGCTTGAGGCCGATCTCGACCCGCAGGTTGCGGACACCCTCGGCCAGCACCAGCAGCACGCCGAGCGTCGCCACGGCCGCCAGGGTGCGTATGGTCAGCATGGGGACCACGTCGAAGTGCTCGAGCATGACCTTGGAGACGGGCACGTTGGCGCCCCAGCTCACGCCCACGAAGACCATGGCCGCGAAGGCGCCCAGCATATGGTGCCGGCCGCGTCCCGGTGCCGGCCCCCCAGTCATCGCCGCGCCGCGCGGGTCTGGCGAATCTGCAGCTGGGCGATGCCGGCCAGGACGATGACGCCGCCACCGACCTGCAGCCAGCTCGGCTCACGCCCCATTAGGGCGGCAAGCCCGATCGCGAAGACAGGCGCCGAATTGGCAAACAAAGAGGCGACCGGAACGCCGACCAGCGAGACGCCGGTGTTCCACAGGAGCACGGCCACCGCGACGCCGAGGATACCGATCCAGGCAACCATGCCCCACTCGATCGGCGTCGGCGGCCGGGTCGGCCAGGCGATTCCGCCCAGCGCCCAGACCACCACGCAGACCACGCCCAGCAGCACGCTGGCCACCGTCGAGGTCAGGGCCGAGAGGGCGATCTGGCCGCGGTCGGCCAGCCATTGCTGGGCACGGATCGAGTACCAGCTCCAGCAGAGCTGGGCGATCACCAGCAGCCCCTCGCCGCCTTCGAGGCCGAAGGAGCCGGCTGCGCGGCCGGGCGTGCCCAGAACCACGACGATACCGCCGGCAACGACCAGCACGAGCGTGATCCCGAAGCCGGGCGGCGTGATGGAGCCCAGCATCGCGCGCGCCAGCAACGTCGCCCAGATCGGACCGCACATCAGCACGATGGCCGCGGTCGCGGGATGAGCGTGCGCCACGCCGAACGTGTAGAGCACCGAGAAGGCCGTCATCGCCGTCCCGAGCTTCAGCAGCCTCGTCCAGTCGAGCGGCCGCGGCGCCGCCGCCGGCCGGGCGCTCAGCAAGACCGCCAGCCAGAGCACGGGCAGGCCCAGGATGTAGCGCGACCAGGACAGGAGCCAGTTGTCGTAATGCTCCGCCAGAGCCGCCAGCACGGGAATCATCGATCCCCAGATCATGGCGGCGAGCAGCAGGACCAGACTGGCGCGCCGCAGCGCACCGACGGAGGGAGACATCGAGCCTGCCGCTCAGCCCGTGGCGCGACGGCGGACCGCCTCGTAGCCGACGCGGCAATCCTTGTAGACGTCGGGCTTCTCGGTCGAGACGCGCGCCTCGACGACCTGAGGCTGCGCCAGGCACAGGTCGAGAATGCCCTCGACCAGCGTCTCCTGGAGGTTGAAGTGACGGCTCGCCGCGAGCCCGGCGATGCCATCGTGGATCAGGTCGTAGTTGAGCACGTTGGCGATGCTGTCGCCGTGCGCGCGGTCGGGGTCCGCGAGGAGCAGCTCGACGTTGATGACCACGGCCTGCGGCTTGGCCAGCTCGAAGTCATAGATGCCGATCGACACCAGCAGCCGCATGTCACGGATGAAGATGCGGCGCTGAGAGGTGACCATGGTCATTTCTTCTTCTTCAGGTCGAAGGCGATGTCGCGGGGCCGGCCGGTCAGATGCTCGCCGCCGTCGACGATGATGGTGTCGCCGGTGTAGCTCGGCGTCGCCACGATGAAGCGCAGCGCGCGGACGAGATCGTCGACCGTGACGCCGACCCCGAGCGGATTGGCAGCATGCTGCTCGGCGAAGCGCGCATCCGTCTGGCTGCCGCTGCGCAGGGTCAGCCCGGGCGCGATACCCGCCACCCGCAGGCGCGGCGCGAAGGATTGCGCCAGCAGGGTCGTCAACCCCTGCAGGCCGATCTTGGAGAGCGTGTAAGTGAGAAAGTCGGGATTGAGGTTGTAGAGCTTCTGGTCGAGCACGTTCACCACGAGCCCCGTCTCGTCCGCGGGCAGCTGCCGCGCCAGCGCCTGGGCAAGCAGCAGCGGCGCCCGCAGGTTGATGGCCATGTGCAGGTCGAAATCGGCCGCCGTCGCCGTCGGCGCCCGGTCGAGCTTGAACAGCGAGGCGCTGTTGACGAGACAGGTGAGCCGCACGCCGCGCGCCCGGCATTTGCCGACCAGACCCTCGGCCTGCCGCGCCGAGGCGAGGTCCGCGCGCACGGCGACAGCCTTGCCGCCCGCCTCGCGGATGGTCGCGACGGTCTCCTTCGCGCCGGCCGCCGATTCCTTGTAGTGCACGAAGATGAAGAACCCATCGGCCGCCAGCGCGAGCGCCAGGGCACGGCCGATTCGCAATCCCGCCCCCGTGACCAACGCGCCTTTCATGATGCGACACCCGCCCTTGGTGACTGAAAGAGGCGGCGGTTCTAGCATGCGACCATGAATTCGTCCCCGTTCGAAACCGTCGACTGCGTTGTCATTGGCGCAGGTGTTGTCGGCCTTGCCGTCGCCCGAGCCCTGGCCCTTGCCGGCCGTGAGGTCATCGTCGTCGAGGCGGCCGACGCCATCGGCACCGAGACCAGCTCGCGCAACTCGGAGGTCATCCACGCCGGCATCTACTACCCCAAGGGCAGCCTGATGGCGCGCTCCTGCGTCGCCGGCCGGCGCATGCTCTATGCCTATTGCAAGGACCACGGCGTGCCGCATCTCAATTGCGGCAAGCTGATCGTGGCGACCAACGAGGCCGAGAGCGAGAAGCTCGCCGAGATCAAGGGCCGCGCGGAAGCCAACGGCGTCGAGGGCATGCGCTTCCTGAGCGCCGCCGAGGCGAGGGCGATGGAGCCGAACCTCCAGTGCACGGCCGCCCTGTTCTCGCCCAGCACCGGGATCGTGGACAGCCATTCCTACATGCTGGCGCTGCAGGGCGACGCCGAAGCACACGGGGCGATGTTCGCCTTCAACAGTCCGGTGAAAGCGGGCCGCGTCGTCGAGGGCGGTATCGAGATCGAAGTCGGCGGAACCGAGCCGATGAACCTGCGTTGCCGGCTGCTGATCAATTCGGCAGGCCTTCATGCGCCGACGCTTGCGAAAAAAATCGTCGGGATGCCATCCGGGCACGTTCCGACCGCGTACTACGCCAAAGGAAATTACTTCACCTTGACCGGACGCTCCCCCTTCTCCCGCCTCATCTACCCCGTCCCGGTGCCGGGCGGGCTGGGTGTGCACATCACCGTCGACATGGGCGGGCAGGCGAAGTTCGGGCCCGACGTCGAGTGGATCGACGGCATCGAGTACACGGTCGATCCGCATCGCGCCGACAAGTTCTATGCTGCCGTGCGCAAGTACTGGCCCGGCATCAAGGACGGTTCGCTACAGCCGGGCTATGCCGGCATCCGCCCGAAGATCGTGCCGCAGGGCGCGCCGGCGCAGGACTTCACCATCACGGGGCCTGCCGACCATGGCGTGCCCGGCCTCATCAACCTGTTCGGCATCGAATCGCCCGGCCTCACCGCCTCGCTGGCGCTGGCCGAGCAGGTGCGCGACCTCGCCGGTCCTGCATGAATTTGGCGCGCCGAGGCCTCCTTGCCAGCGTTCTCGGCCTGCTCGGCGGCTGCTCTCCCGCCGCGCTCCTGAACACGACTGTCGCGCGCTCGGGCTATACCCTCGACGCCGACATTCCCTACGGCAGCCTTCCCCGCCAGAAGCTCGACCTCTACACACCGGAGCAGCCGCGTGCCGACGGCAAGGCGGTGATCTTCTTCTACGGCGGCTCCTGGGATTCCGGCGCCAAGGGCGACTATCTGTTCGTCGGCCAAGCGCTGGCCGCACGCGGCATCACGACCATCATTCCCGACTACCGCGTCTATCCGGAAGTCCGCTATCCCGACTTCCTCGACGATGGCGCAGCGGCGACGGCCTGGGCGGCCCGGAAAGTCGGCACCGATAAACTGTTCGTCACCGGTCATTCGGCGGGCGCCTACATCGCCATCATGCTGGTCGCCAACACGCCCTATCTCGCCGCCGCCGGTGTCGACCGCATGAAGCTGCCCGGCGGGATCGGCATCTCCGGACCCTACGATTTCCTGCCCCTCACCTCCCGGCGGCTGAGGGAGATCTTCGGCGGCGATCGGCGCGAGACGCAGCCGATCGAATATGCCCGTGCGCCGCTGCCGCCGCTCCTGCTGCTGCACGGCACCGCCGATACGACGGTGAAGCCCTTCAACAGCGAACGTCTGGCGGCGGCCTGGCGCAAGGCCGGCGGAAGCGCCGAGTTGAAGCTCTATCCCGAGGTCGATCATATCGACATCGTCGGGTCCTTTTCCGAGTTGCTGCGCAAGCGCGCGCCTTCCCTCGACGACACGATCTCGTTCATCGATCGCACCTGATCCGCATCGCGGACGGCATGTCCACGGTGCGATCCGTGGACTGGCCGCCGGCGTTCCGGTTCGCTAATGCTTGGGGAACTTACCCAGGGGGAAAAGTCCATATGATCAAGACGCGCTTCACCGAAATGTTCGGCATCAAGCACCCGATCGTTCAGGGTGGCATGCAGTGGGTCGGCCGCGCCGAACTCGCCTCGGCCGTTTCCAACGCCGGCGCGCTGGGCATCCTCACCGGCCTCACCCAGCCGACGCCCGAGGATCTGCGCAAGGAGATCAAGCGCTGCCGCGAGATGACGGATCAGCCGTTCGGCGTGAACCTCACCATCCTGCCGACGCTCGTGCCGCGCCCCTATGGCGAATACATCGACGCCATCATCGATTCTGGCATCAAGATCGTCGAGACCGCCGGCAACAATCCCAAGCCCTTCATGCCCAAGCTCAAGGAAGCGGGCGTCAAGGTGATCCACAAGTGCACCGCGGTGCGCCACGGTCTCTCGGCCGAGAAGGCTGGCGTCGACGCGATCTCGATGGACGGCTTCGAATGCGCCGGTCACCCCGGCGAGGACGACGTGCCGAACCTCGTGCTGCTGCCGGCGGCGGCCAACGTGATCAAGATCCCGATGATCGCCTCGGGCGGCTTCGCCGATGCGCGCGGCCTCGTGGCGGCGCTGGCGCTGGGCTGCGAGGGCATCAACATGGGCACCCGCTTCATGGCCACCAAGGAAGCGCCGATCCACCAGAACGTGAAGGAGAAGATCGTCTCCTCCGACGAGCGCAGCACGTCGCTGATCCTGCGCACCATGCGCAACACCAGCCGCGTCTACGGCAACAGCATCGCCAAGAAGACGATCGAGATGGAAGGCGAGGGCAAGACCATCCAGGAGATCGGCCCGATCGTCGCTGGCGCCAAGGGCAAGGTCGTCTACGAAACCGGCGACATGGAGCACGGCATCTGGTCGGCCGGTACCTGCATGGGCCTGATCAACGACATCCCGTCCTGCAAGGAGCTGGTCGAGCGTATCGTCAGCGAAGCCGAGGAGATGATCCGCGGCCGCCTCGCGAAGTCGCTCGCGGCCTAGGTCATTTCGAGCAGAGATCGAATCTGCGTCGAATTTCCCAATAACCTCATCCTGAGGAGGCTGCGCAGCAGCCGTCTCGAAGGATGGGCTAAACGCACACCGCCCGTTGCCCATCCTTCGAGACGCCGCGCTACGCGCGGCTCCTCAGGATGAGGTGGTGTGGTTAACCTGAGACGAAGGCTCTAACGCGGTCGCGCGCGATGGCGTTTCCAGGTTCGCCACAGCAGGCCGCCGAGGGGCGGCAGGAAACACAGGCTCGCGACGATGATGGCCATCACCGCGACCAGGCAGCCCCAGCCGCGCTGACGGCCCACGACGCATTCCCAGTCGAGGGCCATGAAGACGAGCGCTCCCAGAAAGACCGGATTGGCGACAACGGCGACCGGCCAGAGCTGCGAAGCCGGCGCCTCGACGCCGGGCTTCCATTGGCACACCAGCGAGCTCACGATCGCGCCGGCCAGCATGCCGACGCCACCGATCAGCATGGCCTCGGCCGCCAGGAAAGCGCCCGCCCCCGCCCCGACGAGCAGGGCGCCGACCAGATGGCCCATGACGAAGGGACGGATGCGCAGCACGATCCTGTTGCCTGTATCTGAGAGCGCGCTGTTACACCAGATTGATGCGGCAGCCGCAGACTTCGACCTGACCGACGCCATGCCGGCGGCCGCGCTTCTCGGCGGCGGCCAGAACGCGGTCGCGATCGACGACCGTCACGTCGTATGCCGAGACGCCGGGACCACGCCCGTCGACGATCGGCACAAAGCGGATCTGCGAACCGTCGAGCCGGATGATGTTGTCGACGGCCGGCCGGTCGAGGATGCGCGACCAGGCGGCGGCGGCGCCGTCGGGATCGTCATGCTGGATCTCCACCCCGGCCAGACCGTTGGTGACGTCCGAGCGCGCATGCTTCGTCCAGTCCTTCTCCGCGGGCGGCCACCACAAAGCGGGATCGACGCCCGGCGGTGCAAAGGTCGTGTCGAGCGACAGCAGCACGCCGTTCGTGTCCGAGGGATGGAAGTGGGTGTACTGATACTCAGGCAGGTCCTTCTCGGCCACGGCACGCACGCCGAGCGCGGTGACGCGCTGGCGCTCGGCCACCGCATCGGGCACCTGCAGGATCACCATGTAGCCGCCATCACCCTTGCGGCGCTCGATGTAGCGGCCGGCCGACGTGCCGTCCTTGAACGGCGACACGATCTCGAGGAAATCGTTGCCGGTGGGGCAGACGACGTTGGCCAGTCCCCATTTGGCGACGCCGGGATCGCGATAGGCGACCTCGATGCCGAGAATGTCGCACAGCTCCTCGGTGGAGCTTTCCAGGTCTTTGCAGACGAAGACGCATTGCCTCAGTCTCATCGCTTCGCTCCCATTCCTTCGTTGTGTGGTCTATCGTAGCGCCATGCGGACCGTATGGACCATGGGCTTCGTGGCGGCGGCCGCGCTCTCGTTCTGCTTCCCGGATTTCGTCGTCTTCCGGTTCACCCAGGCGGCGATCTGGTCGATCGCGCTGACGGGTCTGGTGATCCTGTGCGGCATCAGCGGCCAGTTCTCGCTGGCACAGGCCGCCCTGTTCGGCATCGGCGGCTATGGGGCCGCCTTGCTGGCGGCACACATGCCACTCTCGCCCTATGCCGGCCTCGCCCTCGCCCCGATTATGGGCTTCGCCGCGGGCTATGGCATCGGCCGGGTCGCCGGCGCTCATACGCTCTGGACGCAGGCCCTCGTCACCTACGCCGTCGTCATCGCCTTCCCGCAACTGCTGCGGTGGCGACCGATCGAGCATTGGACGGGCGGTGTCCAAGGGCTCTACCTCGACTTCCCGACGCCACCGACCGCTCTGCTCAGCAACGATCGCTGGGCCTTCCTGATGGCGCTGGCGCTCCTGGCCGTCGGCATGTGGCTGGCGCACAATCTGATCGGCAGCCGCGCCGGCCGCGCGCTGAAGGCGGCCCGCGATCAGGATTTCGCGGCGACCGCCCAGGGCATCCGCGTGCCACAGGTGCGCGCCGCGGCCTCCGGGATTGCCGGAGCCTATCTCGCCGTCGCCGGCTGCCTCTCGGCCTGGCAGTTCGGGTTCGTGGGACCGGGAAGCTACAATTTCGCGCTGTCGGTCCAGATGCTGTTCGGCCTGGTGATCGGCGGCATGCACTCGGCCGGCGGCGCGATCCTGGGCGGGCTCTTCCTGCAGTTCTTCCCCGACGTGACCGCGGGGCTCGGCAAGGGCTATTCCGCCCTGCTCTACGGCGTGCTTCTGATCGCCGCCATGGTGGCGATACCCGATGGCGTGGCGGGCGCGCTGGCCCGCCTCGCCATCCGGCTGAAGCTCAGAGGTCCTTGAAGTCTAGAGGCCTTTGAAATTGGGGGCGCGCTTCTCGACGAAGGCGCGCGCCGCTTCCTTGTGGTCTTCCGTCTCGCCGGTGCGGATCATGCGCGCGGCCTCGCTATCGAGCGCCTCGGAGAGGGTGCCTTCTTCCGCCACCTTCATGTTCTTCTTGGCGTGCCACCAGGCGACGCGCGGGCCGGCGGCCAGCTTCTTGGCGAAGGCCATCGTCTCGGCGTCGAGATTGGCATCGTCCACGATGCGGGTCGCGAGGCCGAGCTTCTCGATCTGCTCGGCGTTCAGGATCTCGGCGGTGAAGTAGAGTTCGCGCGCCTTCGACGTGCCGACCAGCTTGTGCAGGAAATAGTGCGAGCCGAAGTCACCGGAGAAGCCGACCTTGGCGAAGGCGGTCGTCATGCGCGCGCTCTTGCCGGCGAAGCGCATATCGGCGGCGAGGGCCAGCGACAGGCCGGCGCCGGCCGCAACGCCGTTCACCATGGCGATCGTCGGCTTGCCCATTTCGTGCAGCAGCTCCGAGACCTTCATGCGCTCGCGGATGTCGTGGACCTTGTCCTCGTAGGTCTTCTCCTGGTCGCGGCCCGCTGCCATCGACTTCACGTCGCCACCGGCGCAGAAGGCCTTGTCGCCGGCGCCGCGCACCACGACACAGCCGATGGCGCGATTGCCCGCCGCTTCCTCGAGCGAATCGGAAAGTGCCTGCATCATGTCGCGGCTCAGCGCATTCATGGCCTCGGGACGGTTGAGCACGATCTTCATGACGCCGTCTTCGACGGTCTTGATCAGGTGGGACATGGATTTCCTCCGGGATTGCGGTTGGCGGGTGTTGCGGCGAATGTTTCCCAAACCAATGAGTCACGCAACGACATTCCGTCTTGCTGGGCGGAACAAACCGGGAGGGGATTCTGACCATGGACTACGAGACCCTGCTGACGGCGATGAACGGCGGCGTGATGACCGTGACGCTCAACCGGCCCGACAAACTCAATGCCTTCTCGACCACGATGAGCCGCGAGCTGATCGACTTCTTCCAGCGCGTGAACGCGATGGACGAAGTGCGCGCCATCGTCGTCACCGGGGCCGGCCGAGCCTTCTGCGCCGGCGCCGACATCTCGGGCGGGACGGCCGCCTTCCAGGTGTGGAACGACGGCAGCAAACCCGAGAAGCGCGAGGCCAGCGATTCGATCACGCTGGCGATCTTCAATTGCCTGAAGCCCATCGTGGCGGCGATCAACGGCGCCGCCGTCGGGGTCGGCATCACCATGTGCCTGCCGATGGACATCCGCATGATGTCGAGCACCGCCCGCATCGGCTTCGTCTTCAACAAGCGCGGCATGGCGATGGAGGCCGGGAGCTGCTGGTTCCTGCCCCGCCTCGTCGGCATGCAGCAGGCTCAGGAATGGGTCATGACGGCCGAACTGTTCGGCGCGGACGAGGCCCTGAAGGGCGGCCTCGTCCGGTCCGTCCATGCGCCGGAGGAACTGCTGCCGGCGGCGCAGGCGCTGGCCGCGAAATTCGCCGCGTCGACCTCCTCCGCGGTGGCCGCGGCGGTCAACCGCCGGCTGATGTGGAGCATGTGGGGCGCGCAGGATCCGCTCGATGCCGTGACGCTCGACCTTCAGTGCGTCGGCCATCTCGCGGCCGGCGCCGATGCGCAGGAGGGCATCAAGTCGTTCTTCGAGAAGCGGGCGCCCGTCTTTCCCCTGAAGCCCTCGAAGGACATGCCACCCTTCGGCCCCTGGGCTCAGCCCGCCGGCGGCACCAGGTAGACGCCGGGCTCGGCCGACAGGCTCTGTTTGACGCGGCGGCTGACCTCGTCGGCCAAGATCTCGGACTGGCCGGCCTCGAGAGCGTCCAGCGTCTGCCGCGCCACATCCTCCGGCTTCGACTTCGGCGCCGCGACGTCGCGCACCATGTCGGTATCCATGTAGCCGACATGTAGGGCGAGAACCTGCGTGCCCTGCCCGCGCAGCTCGTTGCGCAGGCCGTTGCTGAACGACCAGGCCGCCGCCTTCGAGGCGGAGTAGGTCGAGGAGCCCGGGAAAGCGACCCAGCTCAGCGCCGAGAGCACGTTCACGATCGCGCCGCCGCCATTGCGCGCCAGGATGGGTGCAAAGGCCCGGCTGACATGCACCGGCCCGAAGAAGTTGGTCTCGAGTTCGGCGCGCACCGCCTCGACACCGTTCTCGCCGAGGAAGCCCGAGCCGCGGATGATGCCGGCATTGTTGATCACGAGGGTGACGTCGCCCAACTCGGCAGCGGCGGCCGCGACTTGTTCGGCATTCGTCACATCGAGGCGCACCGGCACCACGCCCGCCTGCTTCACCGAAGCGGGGTCACGCGCCGCCGCATAGACCTTGCGGACGCCGCCCGCCAGAAGGGCCTGGGTGAAGGCAAGTCCGAGGCCGCGATTGGCGCCGGTGACGAGGGCAACTGAGTCCTTGATTTTCACGCTACATCTCCAATGGTCAAGATGACCGGTCGTCTTGAAATGGGAGCAGCGCGAATGTTGTTCGAGCGAGTTTTCCTGCGTCAGGTCAGAATTTTGTTGAAGGCGACCGACATGAAGGCGTCGAGCGGTACCGCGCTCCTGTCGACCCGGGACCGCAGGACCGCACCCTCCCAGGCGTTCAGCAGGAAGGCCGCCAGCGTGGCGGCCGGAACGTCGCGGCCGATATCACCCGCCTGCTGCGCCTCGGCCACCACACGCGCAATGTCTTTCGTCCAGTCGGCCAACGCGCCGGCCAGGGCCTGCCGGATATCCGGGCTCTGGCTCGCGAGCTCGGCGCTGAAATTGCCCAGCAGGCAGCCGCGACTGAAGCCGCTTGCCGGTCCGAGCTGGTTGAGGGACTTGAAGTAGGCCTTCAGCCGCGCGAGCGGCGCGCCCGGCCCGTCGACGAGCGCCTGCCGCCGTTCAGCGCCCTTGGCGACATAGTGTCCGACCACCTCGACGCCGAGCGCGTCCTTGCTGTCGAAGTGATTGTAGAACGATCCCTTGGGGACCTTGGCGGCATCGGTGATGTCCTGGACGCCGGTGGCATTGAAGCCGTTCTTATGCAGGGCATCGAGCGCGGAGGTCAGCAACCGTTCCCGGACGTTGGTCTTCTGGGCCATGGGATTCGATATGACCGGTCGGCTTGCCATTTCAAGAGCCGCAGCGCGCAGACGGGCTTTTGCGAATGGCGAGCGCAGACCGTAAGGTCCCGCCGGTCGAGCGGAGCCGGGGAGAGACATGCGGGCGATGATCTGCCGCCAGTGGGGCGGGCCTGAGGATTTGCGACTGGAAGAAATCGAGTCGGCGCCGTTGAAGCCCGGCCAGGTGCGCATTCGCATCCGCGCGGCGGGCGTGAGTTTCGCCACGACGCTGGTGATCGCGGGCAAGTACCAGCGGCGGCCGCCGTTCCCCTTCGCGCCCGGCACCGAGGCGTCGGGTGTGGTCACGGAGGTCGATCCCGCCTGCACGCGGGTCAAGGTCGGCGACGAGGTCGTGGCCGTGCTCGACTGGGGCGGGCTCGCCGAGGAAGTCGTGGCCCATGAGGTCAACGTCTTTCCGAAGCCCAGCACCGTGGGCTTCGTCGAGGCGATCCAGCTCGCTATCTCCTACCCGACCTCGGCCGGCGCCCTGACCTGGGCCGAAGGGCTCGACGTGCAGCCGGGACACACCTTGCTGGTCCATGCGGCGGCCGGCGGGGTCGGCATGGCCGCGGTCGAGATCGGCAAGATCCTCGGCGCAACGGTCATCGCCACCGCGGGCGGCCCGCGCAAGACGGAATTCGCCAAGGCGCACGGCGCCGATCACGTGATCGACTACAGCGCGACGGATTTCCGTGAGGAAGTGCTGAAGCTCACCGGCGGCCGTGGCGTCGACCGGGTCTACGATCCGGTCGGCGGCGACGTCTTCACCCAGTCCTTGCGGTGCATGGCCGTGGGCGGGCGCATCTGCCCCATCGGCTTCGCCAGCGGCACGATTCCCCAGATTCCAGCCAACATCCTCCTCGTGAAGACCCTCGCCGTGATGGGCTTCAACTACGGCTACTATGTCGGCTGGAGCCCGCACGATGCGCGCTTCGAGGAAGCATCGCGCACTTTCGCCCTGGCGGAGCGCATCCGCGGCTGGTGCGAGCAGGGTCTGTGCCGCCCGCATGTCGACCGCACCTTCGCCCTGCCCGACGCCCCGCAGGCGATGCGTGCGCTCCTCGAGCGCAGCGTCACCGGCCGCGTGGCCATCGTGATGGACGGATCTGCCGGCTAGATCAGGCCCGGCGCCTTGGTCCCGGTGCCACTCGGCAGGTCGCTGAAGTCCATGCAATAGCCCTTCAGGGGCCGCGGCACCTTGCTCACGAAGAGGTCATAGGGAATGGCCTCCGCGAGCACCGCCGCCGCCGAGTTGATCTGTCCGCGCAGGAGGGCGGCGTTGTTGGCGGCCATCTGCACGAAATCGTAGGGCTGGCCGCAGTAAGTCCAGGTCGCCTTGTGCAGCATCTGCTTGCGGTCGGGCGACTGAACCTGGGCCGTGACCTGGGCGATGAGCGCGATCTTCGGGTTGACGTGCGCCTGATGGAAGATCGCGAGCCTGTATTCGAGAGCGATGATGTGCGACGGCGCGCTGCCCGCCGACACATTGGTCACGCTCTGCTGAGCTGCCGTCGATGCACCCGACGTCATGCTTGAAACCACGATGTCGCCGGCGATCGTGGAGGCCGCCAGACGCGCCCGCAGATCCTCGGCGAAGTCGGTATCCTGCATGGCAAGCCGCAGGTCGGCGCGGGTCGTGTCGACCACATCCTCCGACTGTGCCTCAGACGCGCCCTTCGCACCCCCGACCGCTGCGCCCACCGGCGCGAGGAGCAAGCCCAGCAAGCTGCCGCTGCCCGTCATCGTGGCAACTCCCTGAGCGGCGCCGCGCTGGCCGCCTTCGGTGCTGCCCCGGGCGCCGATCTGCGACGTGTCCGAATTCTTGATCCCGGAGACGTCGCCGGAAATCGACGTAATGGTTCGTCGCGTGCTGTCCGGTATCGGGGTTACAGGGGGCTGAGCACAGGCCGAAACGAAAACGCAGACAAGACTCACCACTGCGAAAAAACGCACAACTACCATCGATAGTCTCTCCCCCGATCTCTCAACCAGTGGAGACTATCGACCCGTTTGCTGTCAACGACTTAAACTTGCAGAGCTGACCGCGGCACCGCGCAGCACGGGCATACTCAATTCAGTGAGTCTGCATTCGCTATCTGCCGGTGAACTTCGGCTCGCGCTTCTCGAGAAAGGCCCTGATGCCCTCCTTCATGTCGTCGGTCTGCATCAGTGGCAGCAGCTGCAGGAAGACGTGATGGACATGCTCGTTGAACGGCTCGTTCCAGGCCATGCGCATCATGCGCTTGGCCGCCTGGATGGCGAGCGGTGCATTCGCGGCGATCTCGAGGGCGAGTTCGCGGGCGGCGCCCATGACATCGGCATCCGCCACCACTTTGTTAACCAGCCCGATCTCCAGCGATTGCGCGGCGGTCAGTGTCCGGCCGGTGAAGATCAGCTCTGAGGCCTTGGCCCAGCCCAGCATGCGCGGCAGATACCAGGTACCGCCGGATTCCGGCAGGACGCCGCGCTTGGCATAGGAGGCGGCGAGCTTGGCGGATTGCGCCATCACCCTTATGTCGGCGCCGAGCGCCAGGTCGAGCCCGTATCCCGCCGCGGATCCGTTGAGGGCGCAGATCACCGGCTTGTCCATCGCATGCAGGACGGGCGGCGGCGTGTTGCGCAGGTCGATGTTGGTCGGCGTGGCGCCCGAGCCGACGCTCAGATTGTCAGTGCCCTTGCTCTGCGCTTCGAGGTTCAGTCCGGCGCAGAAGGCGCGGCCCGTGCCGGTCAGGATCACCACGCGCACGGCGCGGTCCTCGTTCGCCTTCACCAGTGCATCGGTGAGCTGCTTCAGCATCGGGCCGGAAATCGTGTTCATGCGCTGCGGCGCATTGAGCGTGACCGTCGCGATCGCGCCGTCGACGGCGTAGAGCAGCTCTTCCGGCATGACTGAAACTGCGGGTTCGGCCGCAAACTGGCTCATGTTTCCTCCTCCTGGCGATTGCCGTTATGGTGGCGCAGGAGATCACAGCACGCCATGCAAAACCGCTTCATCGACCTTTACAGCGACACCAAGACCAAGCCCTCCCCCGGCATGCGGAAGGCGATGGCCGACGCCGAAGTCGGCGACGAGCAGAAGATGGAGGATCCCACCGTCAACCGCCTGCGCGACAAGGTGTGCGAGCTGCTGGGCAAGGAAGACGCGGTGTTCCTGCCGAGCGGCACCATGGGCAACCAGATCGCCATCCGCGTCCATTGCCGGCTGGGCGACGAGGTGATCGCCGACCGCACGGCCCACATCATCAATGCCGAGTCGGGCGGTACCGCCGCCAATGCCGGCGTCATGATCCGCATGCTCGACGGCCCCCAAGGCGTCTTCACCGGCGAGCAGGTCAAGGAAGCCATCCGCGATCCGGGCAGCCGCAACGCCCCACGCTCACGCCTCGTGTCGATCGAGAACACGTCGAACGGCGGCTGCGGCACGGTGTGGCCGCTCGCCACCATGCAGGGCGTGACCCAGGTGGCGCGCGAGGCCGGCCTCAGCCTGCACATGGACGGCGCCCGCCTCTGCAATGCGGCCGTCAAATCCGGCACGAAGGCCAGCGACTATGCCGCTTGCGTCGACTCGCTGTGGCTCGACTACACCAAGGGCCTGGGCGCGCCGGTCGGCGCCAGCCTGGCCGGCTCGAAGGAATTCATCCACGAGGCCTGGCGGCAGAAGCAGATGCTGGGCGGCTCGATGCGCCAGTCCGGCATCATCGCCGCCGCCGCCCTCTATGCCCTCGAACACAACTGGGACCGCCTCGCCGAGGATCATGACAATGCCCGCCACCTCTCGGAGGGCATCGCCAACATCAAGGGCCTGAAGATCGACGCGGCCCGCATGGAGACCAACCTGGTCTTCTTCGAGGTCACCAAGCCCGGCTGGACGCCGGCCAGGCTGGTCGAGGCGTGCAAGGCGCGCGGCGTCGGCATGGGCACCGCCGCCGGCAACCGCATCCGCGCCGTAACCCATCTCGACGTCAACAAGGCCGACATCGACAGTGCTCTCAAGGTGATCAGCGACGCGCTGGCGGCCTAGACGCCTCGCTAGTTCAAGGCATGTCCGCGCGCTACCCATTCCTGGACAAGGTAGCGTAAGTCGAAAAAGGGCGTTTCGGCATAGTCGAAGCGCCACGTTTCATTCCTGTTCACGCGCACCACGCAGTATCCCCTCTGCCTGAGGTCGCGGTCGACGACCAGCCTCAAGCCTGCCTCCAGGTCGCCGCGCCGCGCCAGCGCGACCGCTTCCAGGCCCGTTGCCGTATCCTGGACACACGCTCGCTGATCTTCATCCAGCGATGCGAGCTCCATCGGCGGGTTTCGCCGCCAGAGTTCGATCTCGTCGCTCGAGCCGCGCCACGCCAAAGCGTCCATGACAGACAGCCAGTTCTCGATTCTCTCGTAGGCTTCGCCAAACCGAGCTGAAATCTCGAATTTGGAAACATCGATGGTCGGTTCGAGTTCGCGCAGCAACATGACACTCACGAAGACTTCCCTTCCCTGCGAAAGGAAGTCGCGCAGCATGGCCTTGGCCCGGTCGATACGCCCCTGCATCAACAGAAAGTGGACCGCGATAGTGTCTGGCCCCGGCTCGACCTCCAGATAGGCGTCGAGCATCGCCGCAGCCTGGTGATTCATCTCCGCGTTCAACAGCACCCCCACCAGCCGCAGAAGAGGCCGATCACTGTGAAACTCCAGGCGCAATCCCGGATGCTCTGCCGACAAGGATCGAGCCTCACGCCCCCGCCCTTCCCAGACCAGCGCGTTGAAACGCAGCATCGACTCGAGGTCCGGCGAGATGCGCCGGATCCGCTCTCTCTCGGGATCGGACAGCGACAGTAGGCGGCGCGCGATTGGGCTATGCGGATAGTCCCAGAGAGTTTGCTTCACCGCGTCGGCCGTAAGGATCGTCGCCGACGATTCGTCCAGCGCGCGCCCGACGGCGAAGCGCGACAGCATCAACGATTTTATGGAGGCCTGATACACATGGCGATGCTCGAAGTACCGCGCCAGCAAGCTCTGGAATTCTTCTTCGGCCATGCCCTCCGGCTTTCGGCCCAGGAGCGCCAGGTTGAGCGGGTCAACGGCATTCTCCGCGTTGTCACGGTCCTGAAGCGCGATCAGCCGATCGATCAGTTCGATTGAGCCCGGGTCGTTTCCTGCCCCCGCAATCGCTTCCCCCAGGTATGCACCGACAGACATTCCACGGACGGGCCCTGGTTCACCTCGCACTCCGATCGACGATGCACTCGCGATGCTTCGCTGCCGCCACTCCGGCCATTCGTTCCACAGCTTCGAGTCGCAGGGGCCTCGACTCGTGCCAGGAGAGAGCAACTTGGCCGCAAACCGTGCGTCCGCATCGCCGAGCACGGCACGAGCCAGGCGCTGCACGGCTGCCGTATCGCCGCGGCGGCTCTCCGTCGCGGCGAGCCTCGTGAGAATTTCAATCCCGCGCATCTTCTGGCGATCGCCAGCCGCCAAACTCTCCCGCGCCAGGATTTCGGCCTGCCGGGTCATGCCGAGCTGACCCATAATATCCGCCCTGTAGGCGGCCCACTCCGGATCAGTCCATTTCAACGCGGCAAATCCTGCCAGATCGTACCTGTTCTCCTCGCAGAGATCCTTGATGCGATTGACACTCTTCCCGTCCTCATTGCGCGACAGGAAATCGACCAAAGCCTCGCGGGCATCGGCATCGACCAAGCGTTGGAATTCGTAGTCTCGACGCTCCCTCTCGAACGAGTGAGCATCGTACATGAGGATGCGCAGGAGTTGGTAAACACGCTCCGGCTCCTGATATCTCTCGAAGAGCCTCACAGCTCGCCATTGCGCTTGCTCCAAGAGTTGGCTTTCCGCACCCGTGGAGTCCAGCCCGTCGGATATCTTGCGCAGTCGTTTCGCCGTGTCCCGCAAGTCGCGCTCGATCGGAAGAGACAGCAGGGCCGTATATCCCTCGATCAGCATCCGTCGCCGCAGGTCGGGGTCTTTCTCCCGTCCCGCGCGCGCAATGTAGGAGTCGACCAGTTCCGTCGCGCGCTGCAGGGTGGTTCGGCTCCCGTTCGATTGCGCGTCGCCGTCTGACGACATCCCCAGTGCCACGGCCAGTGCGGCGACGACGATGGCCCATCGCGCCCAGATCCATGGTGCCATCCTCGTCGGGCGAAGCTGAATGGTAGGGATCGTGCGCTTCAAGATGACACCCGCCGGACGCTATGAGGGCGACGCTATCGCAACCTTGGATGGCCAGCAACGCCCGCCGACCAACCCACGCCCTACGGCACGGCGTGGCCGCGGCGGACCCACTCCTGGACCAGGAAACGAAGGTCGAAAATCGGCTTGCTGTCATAGCCCTTGCCGACCCAGCAGAACTGGCGCTGGTCGAGGCTGCGACCTTCGACCAGGCGAAGTCCCGCTTCCAGCTCGCCGCGCCGCGCCAGGGCGACGGCCTGCAAGCCCTGCAACGTGTCGCGCAGGCAGGCGGCATCCTTCGGGGGCAGCTGGGCCAGCTCGCGCGGAAGCTGGCGGGCCACCGCTTCGATCTCGCTCGCGGCGCCGTCCCAAGCAAGCGCATCGGCCACCTCGACCAGACGTCGGCTGGCTTCCGGAGCGTCCGCGCCCTGGCGCAGCCCCACGAGCGTCGGGACGTCGGTCCGGTCTCCCAGCTCGCGCAGCAGCATGACGCCGACGAAGATGTCGGAGACGCCGAAGGCGCCGGCGCTGCCGGCCACGAAGTCGCGCAACATCGCCTTCGCCCCGTCGACCCGCCCCTGCAGAAGCAGGAGCCGCAGCGCTGGAAGGTCCTTGCCCGGAAAGACGTGCAGATAGGCATCGAGCGCCGCTGCGGCGCGCGCCGTCAGACCGGCATTCTGCTGCGCCTCGATGATGTGGAGGATGGGGCCGGCATCGAGGTCGACCGCGGCCGGCTCCGCTTCCATGAGCGCCCGGGCATCGACGGCATTGCCTTCAAGCACCAGGGCGATCAACTGGAGTTGCGCCCGCAATTTGGGATTGATGCGATCCAGGGCCTCGCGGTCGGCCCCTGCCGGCCCGGCCAGTCTGCGCGCCAACGGTGAGCGGGGATAGATCGCCAGAAAGGACACGGCCCAGTCGACGCTCAGCGCCTTGGCCGCCGCGTCGTCGATCGGTGCGCCCGCCGCCATGCGCGCGAGGATCAGCGAGTGCCGGGCCCCGTACCAGGCGAGCGCCGGCGCATTGTTGCGACGCGCGAGATCGGTCTGGGCATCGGCCGCCAGGATCGCGGCATTGGTGAGATCGATGCCGTTCTCGCGCGCGCTCTTGTCGAAGATGGCGATCAGCTGTTCGATCAGTTCGACCGAAGCCGGTCCCGCCGTCGCCCCGGCCACCGAGTCCGCGAGGGCCACGAGATAGGGCTGTCCCAGGGGCGTGCCGCCGGGTTGGGCCGTCAGCTTGAAGGCCGACTGCCAGTAGACGCTGCGCGCCTGCCAGTGCCGCGCGAAGCTGCGATCCAGCGTCCAGTCGCAGTCGCCATAGTCGACCGACACGCGGCGGTCGGGCGACAGCTGCCGCGGTTCGACCGCCTCGACGACCTTGCGGACGAGGCGCTCGACCTCCGCGCTGTCGCCGCGGCGGCTGGCCATGACGGCCAGGCGCGCCAGGATCTCCGGACCGGCCGGCGCCCGGCGCGTGGTCTGGGTCATGCTGCCGGCCGCCCGCTGCTCGGCCTCGGCCGTGGCCCCGAGATCGGCCAGCCTCAGCCCCATCGCGGCGTCGAGTTCCGGTGCGGTCAGGCGTGTCGCCACCTGCCGGGCCAGCGTCCGGTGGCCGCGCTGGCACAGCCAGTCGATGGCGACACTGCGATTGACGATTCCCGCGACCTCGCCGACGCCCGGCTGCATCGACTGGAAGAACCAGCTCATGGCCTCGGCGTCGTTCGAGCGCATGAGCTGCAGGAAGTATTGCTTGTTCACGCCCTCGCCGGACGACAGACCGGAATACTGCCGGTCGAGCAGGAAAATCCGCTGCAGGTCGTCGCGTTCCTCGGCCAGCGTCCGGGCGGCGCCCAGGCCCACTTCGATGACTTCGCGATCGCTCGACGCGGCTTTCTCCGCCAGCGCCTCGTCGATCGCCCTCAGCCGGTCGGCGGCCTCGTACTGACGATGGGTCGACGGCAGGGAGAGCAGCGCCAGATAGGCCTCGACCTGCATGCGCCGCTTCAGGTCGGCATTCGTCTCGCGCTGCGCCTTGTCGAGATGCGTATCGACCAGCTCGATCGCGCGGGCGAGCGTCGTGTGCTCACGGGGCGTCGCGGCGGCCGGCGATTGCGCCTGACCGAGGGAAGCGAGGCAGTGCACTCCCAAGGCCGCAGCCAAGGCAGAGGTGATCCAAACTCGAAATTTCATCGTCGATGCTGATCGCCGGAACCGGTGTATGATGACCGCTAACGAACGACTGAGTGCATTTGGTGGCAAAGATTACAACAGACCTGCCCTTTCGGCGCCCCGCCCCATCCCGGATCGACGGCATCCGATGAACGCGCCCCTCAAGCTCGGTCATTCGATCACGCGGCGCGAAGACCAGCGGTTCCTGACCGGTCGCGGGCGCTATGCCGACAATACAGCGCCGGCCGATTCACTCTCCGTGCTGTTCGTGCGCTCGCCGCATGCGCATGCCCGTATCCTGGGCATCGATGCAGCGGCGGCCCTCGCGTCACCGGGCATCGTGGCGATCTATACGGCGGAGGATCTCGTGGCCGACAAGGTCGGCCACCTGCCGGCCATCAGCGAGATCAAGGACGAGGCCGGGAATCGCCATCGCGAGCCGGAGCATCTGCCCATGCCGGCCGGCAAGGTGCGCCATGTCGGCGACATCGTGGCGATGATCGTGGCTGGCACGATCGACGAGGCGCGTGACGCCGCCGAGCTGCTCGAGGTCGACTACGAGGAACTGCCCGCCGTCGTGACCGCGGCGCAAGCGCTCGCCCCGGATGCGCCGCTGGTGCATGACGACGTGCCGGGCAACCTGATGTGCCGCTGGGGCAAGGGCGACGGCGCGGCGACCGACGCCGCCTTTGCGCGCGCCGCGCATGTCACGACGCTCTCGATCCGCTCGCCGCGCCAGATCGTGCACTACATGGAGACGCGGGCCGCCTGGTCGCGCTACGACGCCGGCGACGATCTCGTCACCGTGACCTTCTCCTCGCAGGGCGTGCAGGTCCCGCACCGGCTGATGTGCGAGCGGGTGCTCCACATCCCCAAGGAAAAGCTGAGGCTGATCACCGAGGATGTCGGCGGCGGCTTCGGACCGAAATATCCCATCTATGCCGAATCGACTCTGATCGCCTGGGCGACGCGTAAGCTCGGCCGCGGCCTGCGTTGGACCTGCGAGCGCGCGGAACTGGCGCTGGCCGACAGCCATGCCCGCGACCTCGTCGCCACGGCCGATCTCGCACTCGACGCCGAGGGCCGCTTCATCGGCCTGCGCGTGAAGGCAGAGGCCAATTACGGCGCCTATGTCTCGATGTTCGCCCCGACCATCCCGACGACGGGCCTCGCCAAGGTCATCTCCGGCCTCTACCGCATTCCCGCGATCCGGGTCGACTTCGACTGCGTCTTCAGCAACACCGTGCCGGTCGACGCCATTCGCGGCGCGGGCAAGCCGGAGGCTCTGTTCCTGCTGGAACGACTGGTCGACCTCGCCGCCCACGAGACCGGCCGCTCGCCGGTCGAGCTGCGGCGCCTCAACCTGCTGCGCGCCGACGAGATGCCCTATGCCACGGCCACCGGCTACACCTACGATGCCGCCGATTGCACCAGGCTGTTCGAAACGGCGCTCTCGGCCGCCGACGAAGCGGGCTTCGCAGCCCGGCGCGTCGCGAGCGAGGCCTCGGGCAAACGGCGCGGCCTTGGCCTGTCTTGCCACCTCCATGGCACCGGCGGCATTGCCGACGAGCATGTCGTGGTGAATGCCGAGGCCGGCCGGCTGGTCGCACGGGTCGGCACGCAGAGCCAGGGCCAGGGCCATGAGACCGTATTCGCGCAGATCCTGGCCGCCGCGCTCGGCGTCCCGGTCGAGCGCGTCGAAATCCAGCAAGGCGACACCCGCACCATCCCGCACGGCGGCGGCACCGGCGGCTCCTCCTCGACCATCATCAGCGGCACGACGCTCAAGCGCGCCGCCGACGTGTTGATCGAGCGCGGCCGCGATCTCGCCGCCGAACGGCTCGAAACCTCGCCCGCGGACATCGCCTATCGCGACGGCGCCTTCGAGGTGGTGGGCACCGACCGGCGGGTCGGCCTGTTCGAGCTCGCGGCCTGGAAGCCGTTCGACGGCGACGCCGTGTTCGCCGACAGGATGGAAGCCTTCCCGACCGGGGTCATGGTCTGCGAGGTCGAAGTCGATCCCGAGACCGGCGCAACGCGGATCGACAGGCTCATGGCCGTCGCCGACTGCGGCCCGATCGTGAATCCGCGCCTGCTCGCCGGCCAGATGCATGGCGGCATCGTGCATGGACTAGGCAACGCGCTGATGGAAGAGGCTCTCTACGACGAGGCGAGCGGCCAGCTGCTGACCGGCACCCTGATGGATTATGCCCTGCCTCGCGCCGACGACGTGCCCTCGTTCGGGATCGAGACGATCGTGACGCTCTCGCCCAACAACATGCTGGGCTTCAAGGGTGTCGGGGAGCTGCCGACCAACGGCGCGCCGGCGGCGCTGGCCAACGCGGTTCTCGATGCGCTGCGGCCGCTGGGCGTCCGTCACATCGACATGCCGCTGACCGCCGCCAAGGTCTGGATGGCCTTGCAGAAGGGTTGATCAGGCCTGCAGCAGGTCGAAGAGGCCGCGGCCGCCGACATAGAGGCCGGCGAGGATGACGAAGACAGCAAACAGCAGGGTGAGAGCGCCCTTGCGCCGGGCGAGGACGGCGTTGGCTTTGGTGCCAGCCACCGCTCCGGCCACACCGCCCGCGACCAGCAGACCCGCGATCTGCCAGTCGACCAGCCCCGACCAGGCATAGCTCGTCGCCGCGGTCATGCCGAAGGCGGTCACCGCCACCAGCGAGGCACTGGTCGCGTCCTCCAGCTTCATGTCGGTCGCCAGGATCAGGCCCGGAACGATCAGGAATCCGCCGCCGATGCCGAAGAAGCCCGACAGCAGGCCGACGCCCGCGCCCAGCACCACGAGCCGCGGCAGCATCTGCGCGGCATTCTCGCGCGTGAGCCACGCCGACTGGCGCCCGCCTTTGTCCTTGGGTCGCAGCATCATCAGCCCGACGACGATCATCAGGACGCCGAACAGCGCGACGAGCTTCTGCCCGTCCATCGCCTTGCCGAGGGCGGCGCCTGCGAAGGCGCCCCCGACGCCTGCGAGGCTGAACACGATGGCGCAGGGCCAACGGATCGGCGCCTTGCGCGCATGCATCGCCAGCCCCGCCGCGGCATTGACGGCCACGGCAAACGCCGCGGTGCCGATCGCCACATGCGCCGACGGCATGCCCACGGCGTAGAGGAGCAGCGGCACGGCGAGGATCGAGCCGCCGCCCCCGATGAGCCCGAGGACGAGGCCGATCACACCGCCCGAGGCAACCGCCGCGACCGGAGCGAACATCAGGCCAGCGCCTTCCGCACGGTCCGGTTCCACGGCATCACGGCCAGCAGCTTTGCCATCCCGCACCAGCCCGTGCTGCCGGCAAAGACCAGACCGGCGCCCACGAAGGCCGAGACGGCGAGGAACGTCGGTGCGACCCAGATACCGAGGACGACACCGAGCACGATCAGGCTGCCGGCCAGGATCTGGACCTGCCGCATGATCTCGATGGGCTGCTTCCTGTCAGTCGCCACGGGCAGCCCCGCACGCTTCCACGCTTCGAGCCCGCCCTCGAGCAGATAGGCCTCACATCCCGCCGCCTCGCCCAGGCGGGCAGCGTTGGCGCCGGTGCGGGCACCGGAGCGGCAATGGAAGATGACCGCCATCGCGCCGGTCGCTTCGACGCGCTGCAGGCTCGACAGCGGCGCATGCTTCGTGCCGGGGATGTGCTCGCGTGCCCTCTCGTCCGGTTCGCGAACGTCGACCAGGACGGCACCTTCGGCGACGAGCTGACGCGCCTTTGCAACATCGATGACTGGCAGCGACATGTGAAAATCCTTTCGGCGCGGCTCTTCAGTCCGCGCAATAGAGTCGGTGAAGCGTCGAAAGCAACGTCTCGATCCGGGCATCCCCGATCCGGTACCAGATGGTCTGGGCCTCCCGCCGGAAGGCGACGATCCCCTCCTCGCGCATGCGCGCGAGATGCTGGGACAGCGCCGATTGAGACAGGCCCACTTCGGTCGCGAGCGTGCCGACGGTAGCCTCCCCGACCTCCACGAGCTTGCAGAGGATGAGCAGACGCCGGTCATTTGCCAGCGCCGAGAGGGTGTCCGCGACTTCCCCGGCTTTTGCCCGGAGCGTCTCGAGATCGATGGTTTGCTTTGCTGTTTTCATTTTCTGTATTGCTAATTTAGCTATCTCTAATATATCCGTCAATCAGGCAACGGAGAAAATCATGGCACACGCTCCCACCATCGACGCCTTTTTCGACGAGGCGACCTACACGGTGACCTATCTGGTCACCGACCCCGAGACGCACCGCGCCGCGATCATCGACCCGGTGCTCGACTACGACCACAAGTCCGGGAAGGCCTCGACCAGATCCGCGGAGCGCGTCCTCGCCAAGGCCGCGGAACGACAGGCCTCGGTCGACTGGATCCTCGAAACGCATGCCCATGCCGATCATCTGACGGCGGCGCCGCTGTTGAAGGCACGGACGGGCGCCAAGGTCGTCATCGGCGAGCACATCCGCGACGTGCAGAGGATCTTCAAAAAGGTCTTCAACGCGGCCGATGTGAGCGAGGACGGGCGCGAGTTCGACCGGCTGGTCAAGGATGGTGAGGTCCTGACGCTGGGCAACCTGCGCATCGAAGTGCTGCACCTGCCCGGCCACACGCCGGCGGACGTCGCCTACCGGATCGGCGATGCCGTGTTCGTCGGCGACACGATTTTCATGCCCGACTACGGCACCGCCCGTACCGACTTTCCCGGCGGCGATTCGCCCACGCTCTACCGCTCGATCCGGCGCCTCCTGTCCCTGCCACCGGAGACGCGCCTGTTCATGTGCCACGACTACAAGGCGCCCGGCCGCGACCGGTATGCCTGGGAGACCACGGTCGCGGACGAGCGCGCCCGCAACGTCCATGTTCATGACGGCGTGGCCGAGGCCGATTTCGTCGCGATGCGCACCAAGCGCGACGCCACGCTCGCCGCACCCGTGCTGCTCCTGCCCTCGGTGCAGGTGAACATTCGGGCCGGTCGTCTGCCGCCGCCCGATGACAACGGCCAGAGCTACCTCAAGATTCCGGTGAAACTCGTCGCGGCCTGACGATTGGCAGGACGTTTCGCTCCCGCTAGGCTCCATGCCCAAGGGAGAAGAAACGCATGTCCAAGAAATCCGTCGGCGCGCTCGCGGGCGCGCTGATCCTGTTTGCCTCGTCGGCCTTTGCCCAGGCGGCCTGGCCCAACAAACCCATCAAGCTGGTCGCACCCTATCCGCCGGGCGGCCAGACCGATGTCGTGTCCCGGTACTTCGCCGAAAAGCTGTCCGGTGTTCTGGGCCAGCAGGTGATCGTCGACAACAAGCCGGGCGCCAACGGCATGGTCGGCATGGAGATCGTCAAGAACCTGCCGGCCGACGGCTACACGTTCGTCTACGTCAACTCGTCGATGATGTGCATCAATCCGTACGTCTACAAGAAGATCCCCTACGACGGCTTCAAGGACTTCATGCCGGTGACCCAGCACGGGCTGGCGCCGCTCGCCATGGTCGTGCCGCCGTCGCTTGGGGTGAAGTCGGTCAAGGAGTTCGTCGCCTGGGCCAACGAGCGCAAGGGCAAGGTCAACTTCGCCTCGTTCGGCAATGGCTCGTCCTCGCACATCTGGGGCGAGATGCTGAACCAGGCCGAGAAGCTCGACATGACGCACGTGCCGTACAAGGGCGCCGGGCCCGCGGTGCAGGACGTCGTGGCCGGCCACATCCCGATGACCATCCAGGACCTCGCCGCCAGCGGCGGCGCGATCGCGGGCGGCAAACTGATCCCGCTCGCCGTCACCTCCGCCCAGCGCTGGCCGCGCCTGCCCAACGTGCCGACCTTCGAGGAGGCTGGCTACAAGATCAACCTGACGGGCTGGAACGGCGTCATGGCACCGGCCGGCACGCCCAAGGAGATCGTCGAACGGGTGAGCGCGGAGATTCGCAAGCTGGTGCAGACTCCCGAGGGCAAGGAGAAGCTGCTCGACATGGGGCTGATCGCCACCGGCACGACGCCGGCGGAGATGACCGAGATCATGAAGACCGGCTGCGCCGCCTGGGGAGACGCCGTGAAGCGTGCCGGCGTCGTGCCGGAATGAGCGATCGCGCCTGATCCACATCAAGGCAGGAACGTCGTCCCCATGCGAGCGTCGCGCGCATGGGGAAGCGAATCCTGATCCTGAACGGCCATCCCGATACCACCCGCAAGGGCCTGTGCGGCGCCCTCGCCGACGCCTATGCCGAGGGGGCGACCTCCGGCGGCCACACGGTCGAACGGCTCGACATCGGGACGCTGCAGTTCGACCTGATGCGCTCCCAGAGCGAATTCGAGAATGGCACGGCGCCGCCCGACATCGCGGCGGCGCAGGAGGCGATCCGCCGCGCCGAACATCTCGTGGTCGTCTTCCCGCTGTGGCTGGGCGACATGCCGGCGCTGCTCAAGGGCTTCTTCGAACAGGCGCTGCGGCCAGGCTTCGCTTTCGCCTATCGCCCCAACGGCCTTCCGGAAAAACATCTCGAGGGGCGCAGCGCCCGGATCATCGTCACCATGGGCATGCCGGCGTTCGTTTACCGATGGTACTTCCGCGCCCATGCGGTCAAGAACCTGAAACGCAACATCCTGGGCTTCGTGGGCTACGGGCCGGTGCGCGACACGATCGTCGGTGGTGTCGCAACGGCCAAGCCCGACAGGATCGCCCGGTACTTCGACGCCATGCGCACCCTCGGCCGGGCCGCGCGCTGAGCTAGCGCCGTCCCCTTCGAGTACACCAACACCACCTCATCCTGAGGAGGCCCGAAGGGCCGTCTCGAAGGATGGGCAATTGGCGCGCTGCTCGTGCCCACCCTTCGAGACGCACTCCTGCGGAGCGCTCCTCAGGGTGAGGTCGGTTTGGGAACACCGATATGAGTCTCTCTTCGTCGGAAAGACGCTAGCGCCGCGACAGGCGGTCGAGCGCTGCCGCGATTGACTCGCGCGTCGCGACAGGCTGCTCGGCGATCGCATGGCCCAGCAGGTCGAGCTGACGGCGCAGCGTGTGCACCTGATCGACCAAGTCGACCACCGTCTCGACCGATTCTTCCTCGAAGCCCAGCTCGTCAACCAGCTCGCCCAGCAGGCGCGCGCGCGCCACGTCGATCTGCTCGAAGCGCCAGCTGTCGCCGCTGCCGGCCGGTCGCAGCAGGCCACGCGACACCCAGCGTTCGACATGGACTTCCGTCAACTGACCGTGCTGGCGCAGCAGTTCGTCCAACGTCGTCATGTGAACTGCTCCATCTCCTTACGGGGATCGTAGGCACGACCGGCTTCCCAGCCCTCGAGGAATTGCTTGAGCTTGTCGTCCGGCGTCTCGGGCAGGACGACCTTCAGCTTCACATACTGGTCGCCGCGCTGGCCCGACTTGCGGTCGAGCAGGCCGCGCCCCTTGAGCCGCAGCGACGTGCCCGTGTTTGAGCCAGCCGGCACGTTCAGCATCACCGCGCCGCCCACCGTCGGCACCTTCACCTTGCCGCCCAAGGCCGCCTCGGTGACCGTGACCGGCAGCTCGACATGGATGTCGTTGTCGCGCGGCTGGAAGAAGGCGTGCGGGTCGACGTGGATCTCGACATAGGCGTCGCCGGCCGGACGGCCCTGGCTGCCGGGCATGCCCTGGCCCTTGAGGCGCAGGGTCTGGCCGTCGGTCGTGCCCTCGGGCACGTCGATGTCGAGCGTCTTGCCGTCGGGCAGCGTGACCCTCTGCTTGCCGCCGCGCGCCGCTACCAGGAAGGGCACGCGCAGACTGTAGGTGACGGGCATGCCGCCCATGTCGAAGCCGTCGCCACCGAAGCCAGGGCCAGGGCCGCCGCCCCGGCGCTGGCCGAACATCTCGGAGAAGATACCGCCCATGTCGACGAACGATTCGTGGCCGCCGGCATGTTCGTACTTGCCGCCGCGGCCCCCTGCCTGGTCGCGGTAGAAGCCACGCGGCGGCATTTCCTGGCCGGTGCCGTCGATCTCGCCCGCGTCGAAGCGCCGGCGCTTCTCCGCATCGGAGAGAATGTCGTTGGCCTGGCCGATCTCCTTGAACTTGGCTTCGGCCGCCTTGTCGCCGGGATTGAGGTCGGGATGGTGCTTCTTGGCGAGCTTGCGGAACGCCTTCCGGATATCGTCCTCGGAAGCAGTCCTCGGCACGCCCAGAACGGAATAAGGATCTGTCATAGCCCTACAGTTGTGACGTGTATTGCGAGCTTACAAGAGCTTTGTGACAGGCGCTCACAGACCCAGCACCGCCTTGGCGATGATGTTGCGCTGGATCTCGTTGGAGCCGGCATAGATCGTCGAGGCCCGGTTGTTGAGATAGAGCGGCATGGCACTGATGCCCCACTCCGGTGTCACGGTCGGCTCGTTGTGCCCGAGCTCGCGGGCCTGCGGCTCGAACGGCGCGGCATACCAGGCCAGCGCCTCGACGCCGAGATGGTCGAGCTTCTGCAAGGTCTCGCTGCCCCTGATCTTCATCGAGGAAGAGACGGCGCCGGGATTGCGCCCGCGGCTGAGGTCGGACAGGACCTGCATCTCGATCATCTCCAGCGCCTGGATGTCCATCTCGGCCTCCGCCAGCCGCTCGACGAAGCTGCGCTCGGCGATCAGCCGGCCCGACCCGTCGGCCGCCTCCTCCTGCGCGATGCGCTTCACGTCGTCGAGACGGGCGTAGAGATTGGGCGTGTAGGCGTCGCCGCCGCGCTCGAACTCGAGCAGGTACTTGGCGACCGTCCAGCCGGCATTCTCAGGCCCGATGCGGTTGGCGACCGGGGTGCGGACATTGTCGAAGAACACCTGGTTGACCTCGTGGTCGCCGGCCAGGGTGACGATCGGCGCGACGCAGAGACCCGGAATCGTCATCGAATCGATCAGGACGAAGGAGATGCCGTCCTGCGGCTTGCCCTCGGTGGAGGTCCGCACCAGGCAGAACATGTGGTCGGCAACATGCGCGCCGGTCGTCCAGATCTTGGTGCCGTTGATCACGTAGTCGTCGCCGTCGCGTTCGGCGCGGGTCCTGAGGCTGGCGAGGTCGGAGCCCGAGCCGGGCTCTGAATAACCCTGGCAGAAGGTGATGTCGCCCGACACGATGCGCGGCAGGTACTTTTCCTTCTGCTCCGGCGTGCCGAACTTCATGATCACCGGCCCGACCATGCGCAGGCCCATGGAGAAGACGCGGGGCGCGTCGGCCGCGATGCACTCGCGGCTGAAGATGTAGCGCTGGGTCGCACTCCAGCCGGTACCGCCATATTCCTTCGGCCAGCTCGGCGCCGACCAGCCGCGGCGGGCCAGGATCCTGTGCCAGCGCATTCCGGCCGCGAAGTCCGCGAACACACCGGCCGTCTTGCGCCCGGCCTCGCGCAGGTCGTCGGTCAGGTTCTCGTCGAGGTACCGTCGAACCTCGGTGCGGAAGTCCTCGTCTTCCCTGCTGAGCGCCAGATCCATGACTTTCCTCCGCTTTCTCTTTCCGCTGAGGCTAGCGACCGCCGCCACCGTCCGTCCAGTGGCAGGCTGACACGAGCGCTCGACGGGCGGTATGGTTCTTGCCTCTGAAGCGTAACGAACGCGGAGGTCGCCGTGGCCCGACTGGTTGGTCTGATCGCCCTTCTCTTCCTCGCGCTGCCGGCGACGGCGCAGGAGCGCAAGGAAGTCGACCTCGCGCTCGTCCTCGCGATCGACATATCGGGCAGCATCGACCCCGACGAGGCCAGGCTGCAGCGCCAGGGCTATGTCGAGGCCTTCAACGACCCGGTCATCATGAGGGCGATCCTGGGCGGCAACCATGGCCGCATCGCCGTCGCCTATTTCGAATGGTCCGACTCGTGGATCCAGAAGCTGCTGATCGACTGGACCCTGCTCGATTCCGAGGCCGCCATCGCGGACTTCCGCCGCCGCCTGTCCGACGCCCCGATCTCGATCTCGCGCCGCACCTCGATCAGCGGCGCCATCCGCTATGCCATTCCCATGTACGGCCGCAGTCCCTACGACGCCGACCGCAAGGTGCTCGACATATCGGGCGATGGATCGAACAACGATGGCGGCCTGGTCACCGAGACCCGCCACGACGCGCTGAAGGAGCGCATCATTATCAACGGCCTGCCGATCATGAACGGCCGCCCCAACCCGTTCGGTTTCCCGGCCGAGGACGACCTCGACAAGTACTACCTGCACTGCGTCACCGGCGGACCGCGGTCCTTCGTCGAAGTGGCGCGCAGCTTCGAGGATTTCCCCCGCGCCATCCGCAAGAAGCTGCTGCAGGAGGTGGCCGACATCGGCCCGCTGAACGACTTCGACATCGGCGAACTCGGCACGACGCGCGACGGCGTCCAGCTTGCGCAATCGGGCAGCGGCGGCGCCCGCCGCACGGTCAAGGCCGACGACGACTATACGCGCTTCGTGCGGCCCGAATACGAGCTGGGCTGCGACGTGGGGGAAAGACGGTCGCGCGATTTCTGGCAGCGCCGCTTCGGTGTCACGCCCGACTGAGAGGGTTTGACGGGTTTGGCGCGATCCGGATGATGTCCCTCCAACAACAATGATCGTCGGGGCATCCCGACAAAGGGGAGCCCATGACCGACGCCACCGCCCAGGCGATCTATTTCTACGACCGCCATCCAATGTCGGGCGAGATCATCAAGGCCAGGCTGCGGGCCGCGCGTGGCCATCTGGATGGCGTGAAGCCGGAAGAGCTCTGGCCGCACGACCAGGATCACTATGGTGGCCTCGCCGCAACCGATGCGCTGGCGCAGGCGGCGTCTATCGGTCCCGCCACGACGGTTGCGGATTTCTGTGCCGGCTTGGGCGGCACGGTGCGCTACCTCGCCCATCGCTACGGCGCCGACGTCACGGGCATCGAACTGACGCCGTCACGGGTCGCCGCGGCGCAGGAGCTGATCGCGCTGGTCGGCCTGCAGGGGAGCGCCCGGGTCCGGCAGGGCAATGTGATGGAGGCGCCTCTGCCCGACGGCGCCGTGGAGGTGGTCGTGAGCCAGGAGGCCCTCTGCCACGTGCCGGACCGGCGGAAGACCCTGGCGGAAGCCTTCCGGGTGCTGCGGCCGGGCGGGCGGCTGGCCATGACCGACTGGATCGCCAACACGCCACTCTCGACGCAGGATGCGAAGCTCATGTGGGACGGCATGGCCATTCAGCCGTTGGAAACGCTCTCGTCATATAAAGACATTGCGAGCGCGGCCGGCTTTCGCGTTCACGCGGCGGCGGACCTCACCGACGAATGGGGGCCGATCCTGGAACAGCGATTGGCCATGTATCAGCGGCTCCGCGAGGAAGCACGTCAGGCCGGCACGCCGATGGGCCACGATGCCTTCCACGAATCCTATATCCGCTTCGTCGAACTGATTCTGCGGCGCGACCTTGGCGGTATTCGCCTGGTCGCGGTGAAACAGGACTAGGGCACGGTGCGGGGCGCGCTTCCTCCGGCCAGGGGATTGAGCTGCGCCGGTCCGGGGCCGGGCTCGAAGCCACCGCCGCCGCTTCCCGGTCCGCCCATCCTCGGCGGTCCGCCCGGACCGTTGGCTACGCCCGGACCGCGCGGTGCCGGTCCGCCCTGGACCGGACCGGTGGCGTTCGGTCCCTTTCCGGAATTCGCGTCCGCGAAGCCGGTCGCGGTCGCCGCCCTGTCCGCGCCACTGCCTGGCCTGCCTCCGACCGCTTCGAGCCGGCTCATGTTGACGGCGAGGCTTCCCGGCGCAGGACGCATGGCCGGTCCCGGCGCCTGGCCGAGAAGCGTCCTGACCTGAAACCCGGGCACCGTCACGCTCTGCGTCCGTCCCTGGCTGGTCATCGTCATTTCGTAGCCGAACATGAAGGTGGCGATGGTCTTCGTCGGCTCGACGCTGAACATCGCAATGCCGCCGCGAATGGTCAGCGTGGCCGATGGCGTCACGACGACGACCGGCGTCTTCTTGCTGATCCTGCCACCGACCAGGCGGAAGACTCCTTTCGTCGCGGTGATCGCGAGATCGCCCAGCTTCTGGTCCGAGTCGTAGACGAACCGGTCGAGGGTGACCTGAGCCTGGTTGCTGATCGTCAGGGCCGTTCCGTCGAGGAACAGGAGATGCGCGCGATCCGTCGCGCCCGTCGTGACGACCTCGCCCGCCGTCACGTCGATCCCGACATGGAGGATCCGCTCGATCTCGTCGGGCGGCTTCCCGGTCGGATCTCCCGTGACCGCCGACGTGATCCCGATCCTTTGCGCGATCGCTGCACGGGGCGTTGCTGCCACGAGGGGCAATGCCAGGATTGTTGCACCCACAAGGAACGCGCCGCGAATCTTTCGCATGCAACAGCTACGCACGTGGCGGCGGCATCATCCCCTTGGCTTCCGGTCCAATCATCCCCTGACCGCCGGCGTGCACCGATCGGTCGCTGCGGAACCGTGCCTGGCCAGGCAGCGACGATTGTCTGGAAGCCGACATAGGCCATGCGCCTCGGATCGGCCATCATCTTGGTATCGGCATGTCTTGCACGCGTGCGTGGCGCAAATGCCCGCGAACATTGCAGAAATTCAATCCGCCTATTCGTCTCTAGCGGGTTGCAAACATTGATCGATCGCCGAACTCTAGATAACGTTGGTCTTGGGACGAGGTGACCTTGGGAAGGGTCACCACCGTGGGCGTCGGGTTGGGCTCCGATGCACCAGGTCACGGTTTTGGTGTTGTGGGAAGGGCGTAAGATAAATGGCTGGGGTACAACCTGGCGTCGCAACGTCCGCTACGTGCGGCGGCGACGTCGATGCGTTCGACTTCGAGGATGTGGGCGGAACGATCACCGGGCGGTTTGCCGCGAGCGCAGCCGCCGCCGCGGCTTCGGTCGCCATCGTCCAGTGCGATCAGACGACGACCTATGCCGAGCTCGATCGCCGGTCCAACAAGCTCGCGCGCTACCTTGTCCGCCAAGGCGTCGGCGCCGGGGATGTGATCGCATTGCATGCCGGCCGCTCCGTCGGCTCGATCGTGGCGATTCTCGCGACCCTCAAGGTAGGCGCTGCCTACGCGCCGCTCGACCCCGCCGCACCTCCCGACTGCCTCGCCTGGCTCGTCCATGATTGCGGCGCCCGCCTCACGCTGACCGGACGGTCCGACGCAGCGGACCTGCCAGGGCAGGTGCTCGGCCTCGATGCGGCGCTGGCGGCGTGCGAGCGGGAGGACGGATCGGCGATCGAGGATCGCTGCCGCCCCGACGACATTGCCTACCTGATGTACACGTCGGGCTCGACCGGCCGCCCGAAGGGAGCCGCCGTGCCGCATCGCGCCGTGGTCCGCCTCGTGACCGACCAGACCTACGCGCGCTTCGCCGCCGATGAGGTGTTCCTGCACGCAGCCCCGCTGCCCTTCGACGCCAGCACGTTCGAGATCTGGGGCACGTTGCTGCACGGTGCGCGGGGCGTCGTCGTCGAGGAGGATCGAGCCTCCCTGCAGCAGATCGCCGACACGATACAGCGCCACGGCGTCACTACGGCCTGGTTCACCGCCGGACTATTCCATCTCCTGGTCGACCACCAGCTCCGGGCGTTGCGGGACATGCGCCAGATCCTGGCCGGCGGCGACGTGCTGTCGCCCACCCATGTGCGGCGCGCCCTCGCCAAGCTGCCGAACTGCCAGCTCATCAACGGTTACGGCCCGACCGAGAACACGACCTTCACCTGCTGCTACCGGATCCCGACGGCCGGCTGGGGCGCCGGCCCGGTGCCCATCGGCACGCCGATCCGCGGCACATACGTGCGCCTGCTCGACGACGACATGAGTCCGGTGGCGGATGGCGAGATCGGCATGCTTTATGCCGGTGGCCTCGGCCTCGCCTCGGGCTATCTCGGGGACGCCCGCCGGTCGGCAGCCATGTTCGTGCCCGATCCCTTTCACCCCGGAGCGACGATCTACCGGACCGGTGACCTCGCGCGACGACGTCCGGACGGCGCGCTCGACTACATTGGTCGGCGCGATCGTCAGGTGAAGATCGACGGCAAGCGGGTCGAGCCCGGCGAGATCGAGGAGACCTTGCGACGCAGCGTCAGTATCGCCGACGCCGTCGTTATCGCGAGCAAGGTCGACGACAGCCACGTCCTCACCGCCTACATCAAGGGCGCCGCCGCCAACAGCGACCCCTCGATGCTGGCGTCGGAGGCGCGCAACGTCCTGCTCGGCACGCTACCCCCGCACATGCGGCCGGCGCGCATCGTCGTGCTCGACGAGTTCCCGCTCAAGACCTGCGGCAAGGTCGACCACGACCGCCTGCCCAAGCCGTATCCGCTGCAAGCCGAAACCGTGCAGCCCGCCGAAGACAACACCGAGCGCTGGCTGCGCGAGATCTTCGGCCGCAAGCTGGGCGTGCGCAACATCGGCGCCGACACCAACTTCTTCGATCTTGGCGCCACCTCGCTGAAGCTGGTCGAGGCCCATGCCGCGATCGAGCGCATCTGGCCCGGCGTCAACGTGGTGGCTCTGTTCCGCCATCCCAACATCCGCGACCTGGCGCGCGCCATCGATGGGCGCGATACTTCGCTCCAACCGGCCGCCCGCCGCCGCGCACAGCAGCAGGCGGACGCGCTGAAGAGGATGCAGCGCAGTCGGCTGGCGCGATGAGCGACGAGCTGCCGGAAAACGCCATCGCCATCGTCGGGCTGGCCGGACGCTTCCCCGGCGCCGACGACGTCGCCGAGTTCTGGGCGAACGTGCGCAGCGGCAAGACCTCGATCGGGCGCTTCACCGAAGCCGAGCTCGAGGATTCCTTCGGCCCTGACGTGCGCCACGACCCCAACTTCGTGCGGGCCCGGCCGATCCTGAAGAACGTCGACAGGTTCGACGCCGAGTTCTTCGGCATGCTGCCGCGTGAGGCCGCCCTCACTGACCCGCAGCACCGGCTGATGCTGGAATGCGCGTGGGCCGCACTGGAAGACGCGGGCTACGATCCCGCGAAGTATCCCGGCTCGATCGGCGTGTTCGCCGGCTCGAGCATGAACACCTACCTGTTGACCAACGTGCTGGCCGAGCGGCAAAGCGCCGACGGCTTCGCCAGCGACTACCAGGTCGGCTCCTACGACACGCTGCTGGGCGCGCTGTCCGACACGCTGGCCACCCGCATCGCGTACAAGCTCAACCTGCGCGGCCCTGCGATGACGGTGCAGAGCGCCTGCTCGACCTCGCTGCTGGCCGTGGCCCAGGCATGCCAGAGCCTGCTGATGTATCAATCGGACATGGCCTTGGCAGGCGGCGTCTCGATCACCTTCCCACAGAAGCGCGGCTACCTGCACCAGGAAGGCGGCATTGTCTCGCCCGACGGCGTCTGCCGGCCGTTCGACGACGGCGCTGGCGGCACCGTGTTCGGCGACGGCGTGGCCGTCGTGCTGCTGAAGCGGCTCGGCGACGCGATCGAGGACGGCGACCACATCCACGCGGTGATCCTCGGCAGCGCGGTCAACAACGACGGCGCCGACAAGGTGGGCTTCACGGCACCCAGCGTGCGCGGCCAGTCGGAGGTCATCGCTTCGGCGATCGCCGCTGCCGGCATCGACGCCTGCACCATCGGTTATGTCGAGTGCCACGGCACGGCGACGTCGCTCGGCGATCCCATCGAGTTCGACGGGCTGCTGCGCGGCTTCGGCGCGCAGAAGGTCGAGCAGCCTTACTGTGCGCTGGGCTCGGTGAAGGCCAATGTCGGCCATCTCGACGCCGCCTCCGGCGCGACCGGCCTGATCAAGGCGGTGATGGCGCTGCAGCATCGCGAGATCCCGCCGCTCACCAATTTCACGCGCCCCAACCGGCACCTCGATCTCGCCGGCAGCCCCTTCTACTTCCCGGTGACGCCGGTGCCCTGGGCGCAGGGCACCACGCCGCGCCGTGCCGGCGTGAGTGCGTTCGGCGTCGGCGGCACCAACGTCCACGTGGTCCTGGAAGAAGCGCCGCAACCCGCGCGGCGGCCGACGTTGGCCGCCCACGGCCACATCCTGCCGCTCTCGGCACGCAACGATACGGCGCTGAGCGAGGCCGCAACCGCCTTGGCCGACCATCTCGAGCAGGCTCCCGCCGCGCAAATCGAGGACGTCGCCCACACCCTCCAGACCGGCCGCCGAGCCTTCGGCCGCCGCGTCACGGTCACCGCCGACTCAGCCGAGGACGCGATCAGGGCATTGCGCTCACTGCCGCCCGCCACCACGGCCCAGGGACGGCCGCCGCTCGTGTTCATGTTCCCCGGCCAGGGCGCGCAGCATGCCGGTATGGCGCGCGACCTCCATCGCGACCACGCGCTGTTCCGCCGGCTGGTCGATGAGGGCATCGCCATCGCGGGGCCGCTCGTCGGCGACGGGCTGAAGGCGCTGCTCCTCGACCCGCAGGCCACGGATGGCGACGCGACGCTCCATGCGCAGCCCGGCCTCTTCATCTTCGAGTACGCGCTGGCGCGGCTCTATATGTCCTGGGGCCTCGAGCCCGATACCATGGTGGGCCACAGTGTCGGCGAGTTCGTCGCGGCGTGCCTCAGTGGCGTCTTCACCTTCGAGGAAGGCTGCCTTTTGGTTTCCGAGCGGGCGCTGGCGATGCAGGCCATGCCGCCGGGCGCGATGCTGGCGGTCCGCCTGCCCGAAGCCGAGCTGCGCGCCGAGCTGGGCGACGCGCTCGACCTTGCCGCCATCAATGCGCCGCAGCTCGTGGTCGCCGCAGGACCCAAGGCCGACATCAATGCCCTGAACGCCCGCCTCACCGCGCGCGGCGTGATGTGCCGGCCGCTCGCCGTCAGCCACGCCTTCCATTCGCGCGCGCTCGACCCGGCACTGCCGGCCATCGAACGCGCTGCGGCTGCGGTCGCGCTGAAGGCACCGCAGCGTGCCTTCGCCTCCAGCGTCACGGGCAGCTGGGCGAGTGCGGCGCAGGCGACCGATCCGGGATACTGGGCGCGCCACGGCCGCGAACCGGTGCGCTTCGCCGACGCGCTGGCCACGGTGGCACGCGACCAGCCGTTCCTGCTGGAGGTCGGTCCGGGCCGCAACCTCGCGGGCCTGGCGGCACAGATCGTCGACCGCCAGTCCTTGCGCGGCGTGGCAGCGAGCCTGCCCGACGCCGAGACCGAGGATCTGCGCGAGGCGCTGGGGGCGCTCTGGAGCGCGGGCGTCGACATCGACTGGAACCAGGTCGGCGCGCCCGAGGGGCGGCGGATCCCACTGCCGACCTACCGTTTCCAGCGCACGCGGCACTGGATCCAACGCACTTCGCGCAGCGCCCCCGCGCCCATGCCGGCGATCGGGGCGGAGCCGGTCGCGGCAGCAGCACCCGCCGCCGCGTCGGCGTCGCGTCTGGAGACCTTGCAGGCCGAGATCGTCGGCATTCTCGAGCACCTGTCGGGCGCGGCGGACATCGATCCGCGCGAGACCTTCGTAGACCTGGGTTTCGACTCACTGCTGCTGGGCCAGGTCGCGCGCGCCGTCGAGCGCAAGTTCAGGATGCGGATCACCTTCCGCCAGCTCCTGAAGGACACGCCGTCGGCGGCGGCCCTCGCCCGCCATCTCGACGCGACCCTGCCGACCGATGCGGTGCAGCCAAAGCCCGAGGCCGCGCGCCCGGCCGCTGCTCCTCCGCCGGCCGACGATGGCGAGGCGCGGGTGCGGCTCTACCGGCCGTCCTCGGCCAAGGTGCCGAACACGCTGAGCAACGCCCAGCGCGACTATGTCGAGACGCTGGTGCGCCAGATCAACGAGCGTACGCCGCTCTCCAAGGTCAGGACGCAGCGCGACCGCGCGGCGCTGGCCGATCCGCGCACCGCCGCGGGCTTCCGCCAGGAGTGGAAGGAACTCGTCTATCCCGTGATCGCGGCCAGCGCCAAGGGCTCGAAGATCCGCGACATCGACGGCAACGACTATGTGGATCTGGTGAACGGCTACGGCCAGACCATGTTCGGCCACTCGCCCGACTTCGTGACCGAGGCGATCGTGGCGCAGCTCGGGGACGGCTTCCCGATCGGCCCGCAGAGCCCGCTGGCCGGCGAGGTCGCGACGCTGGTTTCCGAGATGACCGGCGACGAGCGGGTCACCTTCTGCAACACCGGCTCCGAGGCGGTGATGGCCGCGATGCGCGTGGCGCGCGCCGTCACGGGACGCGAGCGCGTCGTGGTGTTCGCGCACGACTATCATGGCCAGTTCGACGAGGTGCTGGTGAAGGCGGGCGGTGGTGCGGCACGCGCCGCCGTGCCGGTGGCGCCGGGCATCCCGCCCGAGTCCGTGGCCAACATGACGGTGCTGCCTTACGGCGACCGCCGCAGCCTCGACTGGATCGAGGCCAACGGTGAGGAGATCGCCGCCGTCATGGTCGAACCGGTGCAGAGCCGGCATCCCGACCTCCGGCCCAAGGAGTTCCTGCAGAAGCTGCGGGCGCTCACCGAGGCCAGCGGCTCGGCGCTGGTGTTCGACGAGATCGTCACCGGTTTCCGCGTCCATCCGGGCGGCATGCAGGCGGTATTCGGCATCCGAGCCGACATGGCGACCTACGGCAAGGTGGTGGGCGGCGGTATGCCAATCGGCATCCTGGCCGGCAAGGCGCGCTTCATGGATGCGCTCGACGGCGGCATGTGGCGCTACGGCGACGACTCGATCCCCGAGACGGCGCCGACCTTCTTCGCCGGCACCTTCGTGCGCCATCCGCTGGCGCTCGCGGCCTGCAAGGCGGTGCTGCTGCATCTCAAGGCCGAAGGGCCGGCGCTGCAGGAGACTCTCGCCGCGCGCATGGGCGGGCTGGTGGAACGGCTGAACGGCGAGCTGCAGCGGCGCGGGCTCGCGACGCGCCTCGAAGCCTATTCGAGCTGGTTCCGCATGAATTTCGCGGCCGAAGGGCCGCTCGCCGCCCTGTTCTGGCCGCAGATGCGCCAGCTCGGCGTCCATGTGCAGGACGGCTATCCCTGCTTCCTGACGACGGCCCATTCCGATGCCGATATCGCCACCATCGAGCGCGCCTTCACGGCGACGCTCGACGCGCTGGAGCGCGGCGGGATCCTCGATGCGGTGCGCCATGCAGCGGGCGAGTCAGCGCCGCTCACCGAGCCGCAACTCGAGATCCTGGCGGCCGCCCAGCTCGGTGACGATGCTTCCTGTGCCTTCAACGAGGGGGTGAGTGTCGAACTCGTGGGCGAAATCGACCCGGCGGCCCTCGCGGCGGCGCTGAACGCAGTCGTGGCGCGCCACCAGGCGCTGCGCGGCCATGTCGACCGCTCGGGCGAGCGCATGCACTTCGCGCCCAACCTCACGCTCGACCTTCCCGTGCGCGACCTCTCGCACGAGGCCGATCCGGCAGCCGCTCTGGCCGGGCTGGTCGACGTCGATGCACGCAGTGCTTTCGACCTGTGGAACGGCCCGCTCGTCCGTGCCGCGCTCGTGCGTCTGGCAGCGGACCGCCATATGCTGGTCTTCACCGCACATCACATCGTCTGCGATGGTTGGTCGGTGAACATCGTGCTGAACGATCTCGCCGCGCTCTATCGCGCGGCGCGCGCCGGCGCGATCGCCGACCTCGGACCGGCGCCGCGCTTCGCCGACTACGCGGCGGCGCAGACGGAGACCCAGGACGCGCGCGCCCAGGACCTTGCCTGGTGGGCCTGCCAGTTCGCCGACCTGCCGCCGCTGCCCGACCTGCCGGTAGACCGGCCGCGGCCGCCGCTCCGCTCCTTCGCCGGCGCCACTTACACGACGCGGTTCGATGGCGGCCTCCACGCCGCGCTCCGCAAGACCGGCGCGGCGAGCGGTACGACGCTCTTCTCCGTCCTGTTCACCGCGCTGCAGGCCGTGCTCGGCTGCCTCGCCAACGCCTCCGACGTGGTGATGGGCGTGCCGGTCGCCGGCCAGTCGGTCGACGACCAACCCGACCTCGTCGGCCATTGCGTGCAGATGCTGCCCTTCCGTGCGGCCGTGGACTGGCAGGCGCCGTTCGATCGCCACGTCGAGGCGGTGGCGCAGCGCCTGCTCGACGGCTTCGACCATGCGCGCTGCACCTACGGCACGCTGGTCCGCGCGCTGCCGATACAGCGGGTCGCCAATCGACTGCCGCTCACCGAAATCCAGTTCAACCTGGAGAAGGTTGCCGAAGCGCTCGACTTCGGTGGCCCCAGGGTCTCGGTCACGCCCAACGGCAAGGCCGCCGTGAATTTCGACCTGTTCGTGAACATAATCGAGTCCGCTTCCGGCCTCCGGATCGATTGCGACTACAACAGCGACCTCTACGACGAGGAGACGGTCGCACGGTGGATGGTGCATTACCGGCGGCTGCTCGAGGGTCTCGTCGCGGTGCCGGCCACGACCATGGCCGCGCTGCCGCTGCTCACCCCTGCGCAGGAGCGCTTCGTCCTCGACGAGGTCAACGACAGCGCGTCGGTCCATCCGCGCGAAAGCTGCCTACACGAGCTGTTCGCCGCGCAGGTGGCGAAGACACCCGACGCCGTCGCCGTCGTCGACCGTCGGGGCTCGCTGACCTACGCCGAGCTCGACCGGCACTCGACGCGGCTCGCACAGGAGATGCTGGGCGTCTGCGAGAGGCGCCACGGCCGGATCGCCATCGCGGTCGACCGCTCGCGCCTGCTGCCGGTCGCGCTGCTCGCCGCCCTGAAATCGGGCCACGCCTACGTGCCGCTCGACACAAGCCAGCCGATCGAGCGGCTGAAGCAGATCGCGATCGCCGCCCAGATCGACGGCCTCGTCTGTCAGGATGACCGAATCGCAGGGATTGCGCCTTATGCTTTCGCGCTGCGCACCGACCGGCTCCCCCTCGACGAGGTGCTGCAGCGCCATCCCCTGCCCAAGGTGGCGGCTGACGCGACGGCCTACGTTCTCTTCACGTCGGGCTCGACCGGTACGCCCAAGGGCGTCGAGGTCTGCCATCACTCGCTCACCAACCTGATCACCGACGTGGTCCGCCGGCTCGAACTCACGGCGAGCGACGTCACGATCGGCTCCAGCGCCATCACCTTCGACGTGGCCGCCACCGAGCTCTTTGCGCCGCTGGTGAGCGGCGGCCGTCTCGTGCTGAGCGAGGCGGACGAGGTGAGGACCGGCGTCGAGCTGATCCGCCTCGCCGGGGAATCGGCGGCCACGCTGATGCAGGCGACACCGACCCTGTGGCGCATGCTGCTCGACGCGGGCTTCACCTCGTGGCCCGGCCTGCGCATGATCACTGTCGGCGAGGCGATCTCGCGCGCCACCGTCGACCGGTTAATCGAGGGCGGCGGGCGGCTGTGGAACCTCTACGGCCCGACCGAGACCACGATCTACTCCTCGGGCCAGGAGATGCTGCCGGGCGAGACCGAGGTCACGATCGGCCGGCCGCTTGCCAACCAGCGCCTCTACGTGCTCGACGACCGTGACCAGTTGGCGCCGCCGGGCACGGTCCGCAACCTGTTCATCGGCGGCGACGGACTCGCCAAGGGATACTTCGACCGCAGTGACCTCACCGACGCCGCCTTCCGCGACCTCGCGCTTGCCGGCCGCGCGCCGCAGCGTCTCTACCGCACCGGCGACCTCGCCCGCCTGCTGCCGTCGGGCGCGTTCGAGTTGCACGGGCGCATCGACCATCAGGTGAAGCTGCGCGGCTTCCGGATCGAGCTCGAGGAGATCGAGGCAGTGCTGCGCCAGGCGTCCGGCGTGCGCGACGCCGCCGTGGTTCTGCGCACCGACATCGGCCCCGATCCTCTGCTGGTCGGCTACGTGGCGGGCGATGCGCGCGCGCCCCAGCTCTCGGCCTTCCTCGCCGACCGGCTGCCGGCCTACATGGTGCCGTTGCGCTGGGTAACGCTCGATGCACTGCCGCTCACGCCGAATGGCAAGACCGACCGCACCGCGCTGCCCTTGCCCGTACCGGCCGCCGCGTCGCCGGTCAGCAGCCCGCCGCGCACACCGCTCGAGGGCCGCATCGCCGCAGTGTGGGCGGCCGTCATCGGCCTACCCACGGTCGGCGCGCACGACCCGCTGTTCGCCCTGGGTGCGGATTCACTTCAGGTGTTCCGCATCGCCGCCCAGCTCGACCGGGAGGGGATCGCGGTCAGCGCACGCGAGCTGATGAAGAACCCGACGGTTGCCGCTCTCGCGGAAGCGATCGATGGCACGCCGGCGGCGTCGCGAGAGGCCAACGTCCGTCGCGGCCCCGCTCTTGCCGACTTCCGGCACGGCGCGCGGCGGCGGACGCTCAAGTCGTGAGCATGGGGGAACATGACGACAGGCTGACGCCGGCGCACGCGCAGGCGTTCGCCTGCACGATGCTGCAGGAACGCTTCTTCGCCCAGCAGCGCAGCCGCGGTCCGCAGGGACTGAACATCGCCATGCGCTGGCTGGTGACCGGCGAGCTGTCGCATGCCGCAGCGGAGGGCGCGCTGCAGGCGCTGGTGCGCCGGCACGAGATCCTGCGCACCTCGTTCCGCGAGATCGACGGCCGGCTGGCGCAGGAGGTGCATTCGTCCTGCCCGGTGAAGCTGAATGCCGAGGACCTGACGGCGCTGCCGGCCGAGGAGCGCGAGTCGCGCGCCGAGGAGATCGCCCGCGCCGAAGCCGTGGCGCCGATCGATCCCGCGGTGGCGCCGCTCCTGCGCTCCAGCCTGCTGCGGCTGGCGCCCGACCGTGGCGTCCTGCTGCTCACCCTGCATTCGCTGGTCTGCGACGGGTGGTCGACCGGCTTGATCGTCCGCGAGCTGCGCGCTGCCGCCGAGGCGATCGACGACGGCCGCGCGCCCGACATCACACCGCCCGACCTGCAGTTCGCCGACTACGCGGCCTGGCAGAACGAGCTGCTGGCGAGTGGCGAACTCGACGAGGCGCGTGCCTACTGGATGCGGCAGCTCCGCGGCGCTTCGGCCACCCCCGTGCCGGCCGACCACGCCCTGCCCACCGGCGCGCGGCCCGGCGAGCGCAGCAACATCACCTCGCTGCTGCTGCCGGGTGAACTCAGCGCGGCGTTCGAGAGCTTCGCGCGGAAGCATGACGCCACGCTGTTCGGCCTGGCCGTGGCGGCGCTGGGGCTGATGCTGCATCGCGTGACGGGGAGCGCCGAAATCGTGTTCGGCTCCCAGGTCGCCAACCGCGAGGAGCCCGAGGCCGCGGAGCTGATCGGGCCGACGGTGAACTCGATCACCCTCTGCCTGCCGGTCGACGACGCCACGACCCTGCACGGCTTCGTCGGCATCGCCAACGAGCGCGTCCAGGAAGCGCTGCGCCACCAGCGCCTGCCATTCGAGATCGCCGAGAACTTCGCCGCGCGCCGCGACGGGCGACCGCTGCACGCCGTCAACCTCGTGCTGCACCGCTCCTATTCCGGCACCACCGAGACCGAGCGCGACGGCGCAGGCCGCTTCGGCCTGGTCTCGCTGCCTTCCTTCTCGTCGGGCACGCAGTGGCCACTCAACTTCTACATGATCGGCCGCGACGAAGGCTGGCGCCTGTCCTGCGAGGCCGATGCCGGCCTCTACGAGCCGGCCACCGTCAAGGCGCTGCTGGACGCTTGGCGCCTCTGCCTCGAGACTCTCGCGACCGCGGCCGACGGGCCGCTGGCGGCGAACGTGGCTCTGGCCGGCATCGCGGCCCCCAGCGGGACGTTGCCGTCGGGGCGCCCGGCCGTGGCGCGTGGCGAGCCCATCCCGGTCCACGAGCCGGAACGGCAGGTCGTGCGCTTCCACGAGGACGGTCCGCGCACGCCGATGATCGTGCTCAACAACCGCTCGGTCTATTTTCAGCTCGCGCGCCAGCTCGGCGAGCAGCGGCCCTTCACCGACATCCTGATGTACCACCAGGACGGACCGGTCGATCTCGACGCCTACACGTTCGAGGACTTCGGCGCCTATGCGGTGCGGCTGATCCGCTGGGCGCAGCCGCGCGGCCCCTACATCCTGGGCGGCCACTGTGTGTATGGCGTGCTGGCCTTCGAGGCGGCGCGCCAGCTCACGGCGATGGGCGAGGAGGTGCCGCTGGTCGCGCTGTTCGATAGCTGGGGGCCCGGCTATCGCGAGACCATGTCGCGCTGGGAGCGCGTGCTGCGCCGCCAGCAACTCCGCCTCGACCGGTACAAGAAGCGCGTCACGCGGTTCCGCAAGGGCGAGGTCGGCTTCGACGAGCTGGTGCGCAAGCCGGTGCTCTACCATCTCGGCCTGCTGCCCCATGAAGCGGGACCGACGCGGCAGGCACTGGTCGGCGAGTGGTTCGACGACTATCTCTACAGCAAGGTCGCGCAGTACCGGCCGACGCCCTATGCCGGCGACGTCGTGCTGTTCCGCAGCAACGAGCCGCTGCGCGGCCGGCTGTTCGACGAGCACATGGGCTGGAAGCCCCTGGTCGCCGGCAAGTTCGCCAAGGTCGACGTGAACAGCGGCCATTTCGACATGTTCCGCGAGCGGCCAGCGGCCGAGATCGCAACCGTCTTGCGTCCGCTGTGACCCTCCTCCGCCTATTCCTCCTCGCTGTGCTCGTCGTCGCCGTGGTCATGGCGGCCGGCTGGTACGTCCTCGTGCCGCGCTCGCCGACGCCCGGCGGTCCCGACGCGGTCGCGGAGAGCAACGCCACGCTGAAGGACGCCAACGGGCAGCCGCTCGTCGTGACGATCTGGCAGCCGCGCGAGCTCAAGGGGCCGGCGCCGCTGGTCCTCTATTCGCCGGGCTGGGGCGGAACGCGCGCGCAGAGCCGCGCGCAGGTCGAGAATCTCGCGAGCAACGGCTTTGTCGTCGTGGGCGTCGATGACCATGCAAGCGACCGCGCCACCGACCCCGACAAGGGCGTCTCGTTGGAGCTGCTCACCGAGGCGCAGACGGTGGAGTCCATGCGGCGCGCGGAGCGCCATGTCACCACCCAGGGCAACCGCATTGTCGAGGTTCTGGCGGCGCTGCGCGACGGCCAGCTTCGCGACCTCGCCGACCGCATCGCCCTCGACCGCGTCGGCGTGCTCGGCATGTCGATCGGCGGCCCCTCTGGCCTCGCGGCCGCGTCCAAGGACCCGCACATCGTCGCGGTCTACAATCTCGATGGCGGCCTGTTCGGCCCTGCCGCCCGTCGCATCGGCGTGCCGAACTATTTCCTGATGTCGAGCCGCGAGGCCTTTCCCTCCGATGCCGAGCTCGCCTCACCCGATGCGTTCACGCGCAACTACGCCAGGGTGAGTGCCCTCGACATCCCGCACAACAGTCTTCGCATGGAGCGACCGCACGGCTACTGGGCGCATATCGCGGCTGCTGATCACGACGACCTCGCTGATGGCCTGTTCCGGATGCGCCGCCATCTGCCGATCCGCACGAACTTCGAACGTACGGCCATCAACGAGGCGATCGGCAGGACCCAGGCCGCGTTTTTCCGAGGCGCCCTGCTGCGCGACGAGGCGGCCCTCCGGGCGTTGCTCGTCCGCAGCGATCAGACGTTGCGCTGGATCAGCCCCAGTTCGCCGCCGCCGGGTACCGCCACGGCGCGGCAGTAGTCGCCCGGCTCGAGGTGCAGCCACCAGGCATCCGGCGACTCGGGCGGCGCGACGGCCATGACGGGGCGCGGCCCGTCGATCGAGACCGCGAAGCCGTCGAGCGGCAGCGCGAGGCCGAGGCCGATCGCCTTCACCACCGCCTCCTTGAGCGTCCAGATTCGGAAGAAGGCCTGCCGCGGGTCCCGATGCCGCTCGATGGCGCCGACCTCTTCGGGATGGAAGTAACGTCGCGCGAGGTCGAGATGGTCGACGGCGCGCATCATCTCGAGGTCGGCACCGATTTCCGGGCCGTCGCTCACCGCCAGCAGCGCGCGATCCTGCGAATGGCTGAGGCTGAAATGCACGCCCGGATGGTCGGCGAGCCGTGGTTTGCCGAACTCGTTCAGCAGGAAGACGAGGCTACGGGGATCGCGGCCGAGATGGTGGCCGAGCAGTGCGCGGAGCTGGGCGCGCGCCGCCACGAAGCGACGCTGCAGCAACGGACCGACGAAGCGTTGCGCGCGGTCGCGCTCCTCATCGGTAAGCAGGGTCTCGCCGCCCAGCGGCTCTTCGTCGAGAGACCAGGCCCAGAGTTGGATGTCGTGTCGGCTCATGCTACGGCCGCGATCTTGGACACCTCGTCGGCGGTTGGCTAGCTTCGCGGCGGTGCTGGATCCTTTGAAAAACCTCGGCTTCATGGCCTATGGCCGAGCGCCGTCCGCGGACGTGCTGCTGCCCGGGCCTGCTGCCCTATCGCGCGAGCCGTTTCGAGGAGCTGGCCTGCCGCCTTAGCAGTCGGCCGCGCCACATCCTGCTGAACAAGGTCGTGACGCGCGACGGCCTGGCCGAAGTGCCCTACCAGATCCGCAATGCGTACGAAGTGCCGGCCGCGCCGCAGACGCCGGGCTACGAGATCCTCGACGAGTGGACCATCGACCAGCTCGCCCACCGCATCCAGACGCATCCCAAACCCGGCCGCTGCACCTATCGCGGCTACGTCGCGCGGCTCAAAGGTTAGAGCGTTTCCGGACGAGATAGAATCGAGCCGAGCATCTCAACACTGACCTCACCCTTGTAAGTCGGCGTCTGCCGGATCTGCTAGACTAGCCGGCGCGGTGGCGGCGGGTAGACCGACTCACCCAGGGGCGTCGAAGCTCGTTCC